>NZ_CP070304.1:3922770-5230360 GCF_016917355.1 Glaciimonas sp. PAMC28666
GGAAGCGGGACCCAGATGATATTCGACTTGGAAAATGGTTTTTCACTTGATAACGGGGCTATGGGGCAGGGTGGATTCCTGTTCGGCCGCCAGGCTTGGGTTGGGTTAACAGACCAGGCGTTAGGCACGTTGTTGGTCGGGCGCCAATATGATTTCATGACGGATCTTGAAGCATTTTATACAGCGACCTGGGGCGCGGGCGGTTACGCAAATCATCCTCTCGATAACGACCGTATGAGCGGGCAGCGCGTCAATAATTCGGTGAAATACTTGTCACCGGTCTATAGCGGGCTGCAATTCGGTGCAATGGTCGGACTCTCGGAAAGCGCCGGAAACTTTAATGGCACGAATCGCACTTACAGCTTCGATGCTATCTATACCAATGGACCGTTCAGCATGGGAGCCGCATACACAGACGTTAGCGGCCAGACGCTTGACATCGCGCCGATCGTTGGTTCGGTGTCGGCGGTGAATGTGGGCGGCGACTATCAACAGGTCTGGGGCAGCGGCGCAAAATACTCGTTTAGCAAGGTGACGATCTATGGTGCGTATTCGCAGGCGACCTACGCTGGCTCTTTGCCTGCACAGTACGCTAAATTTCACAATTATGATTTCGGTTTCGCGTACGCGCCGACGGAAGTCAACGTGTATGCCGTCGGCTACACCTACACGACGCTATCAGGGGGAAACAAATACGGCCAGCTTAACCTGAACGCTGATCACTTTTTATCCAAGCGCACCGATATTTACGTACAGGCAATTATCCAGCAGGCGACAAGCGCCGGTGCCACCGCCGATATCATCAGCATGCCCGGATCATCCGGAAGCAGCCAAATAATTTACCGCGTCGGTATGCGGACCAAATTCTGACATATTTCTGCAGTATAAAAGGCCTCGGCATTACCGGTGAAAAAAAAGCGACATCGGGTTTTGAATTTATAAAAAATAAATCCATGGGCAAAAGCCATGGTGCGTAACAGAAAATCTAAAATATATGGAGATGACATGAACACCGATAAGGACATTATCGCCCGAGAGCAAGGATTGCAGCGCAAGCTGACACAACGCCAATTAACCATGATCGGGTTAGGTGGTGCGATTGGGACGGGCCTCTTCATGGGGAGCGGAATAGCGATTGGTTATGCCGGTCCCGGGGTACTGATCAGTTATCTGATTGCGGCCCTGATTGCCGTCATCATGATGTGGAGCCTGTCCGAAATGGCAGTAGCGCATCCTACCGCTGGCTCGTTCGGCACCTATGCCGAATTGTATTTGAATCGGTGGTTTGGCTTTGTGGTTCGGTACACATACTGGGCTGCACAATCGATTGCAATCGGCAGTGAGGCTGTGGCAATCGGGCTCTACATGTCGCTCTGGTTTCCGGGAATACCTTTGTGGTATTGGACCGCAGGGTTCGGCGCTGCGATCATTTACGTCAACACCCGTTCAGTCTCTAGTTTCGGTAGTCTGGAATATTGGCTCTCCACCATTAAAGTATTTGCGATCTGTACATTTATCCTGTTCGGTCTGGCGCTGGTTTTCGGTATCGGACATACGCCAGTCGGCTTTCATAATTACACTGCCAATCAGGGCTTTTTACCTCACGGATTCAGCGGGGTGTGGATGGGCGTATTGATGGCGATCTTTTCATTCTATGGTATTGAGATTATCGCCGTTACCGCAGGGGAAGCAGAGAATCCACAAGAGGCGGTGCCGAGAGCCATGCGTACCATGATCTTGCGCTTGTTTCTCTTTTATGTCCTGTCAATAGGCATCATGTTAGCGGTTGTGCCTTGGGCCGATGCCGGTGCCAAAGGCGTAGCGCAGAGTCCGTTCGTGAAAGTGTTTTCCAACTACCACTTTTTATACGCAGCGGCCGCGATGAATTTCGTGTTGATCACAGCCGCGCTCTCTAGCATGAATGCCAATTTGTATCTGTGCTCACGCATGATATTTTCATTGGCCCGAGGCGGATTTGCCCCTAAGACGCTTGGGCAATTGAGCTCACATGGCACACCACGCAAAGCGACGCTGGTATCAAGCATTGGTGTATTGATTGCAGCAGTCACCAGCATGGTCAGCCCTATTGCATACAATTATTTATTCGGCATAGCACTGGGCGGCGGGATCCTGGTTTGGCTGATTATCTTGCTTAGTCACCTATCCTTCAGAAAGCGCTGGGTCAGCCAAGGCGGCGCAAAGCTGTCGTTTCGCTCCCCTTGGTTTCCATGGGCACAGTACGTCGGTATTTTCTTGTTGGTGGCGGTACTCGTGACCATGGGACTGGACAAGGATTTTTGGAACGTCGGTATCATTTCCGGTTCGATCTGGGTAGTTTTTCTGACGCTCGTGTATTTCTGGCGGGAGCGTATCGGGCGGAACCTCGCAGCCAGGGAGCAGGAAGGAAGCATGACCTGAGCGGAGGCCGGGCGTAGCGGTCACCTGGGTAGTCACAGGACGCCCGCCGGTTCTCTCCCAGAGCGTAGATAGAAGGCTACGTGCAAACACTACGTACGCCATCCATGCGCGGTTTTTGACTATTTCTGAAATTGAAGTGAACGGTTGCGAACGATGCAATGTTAGCGGAGCTTCGTCCTTTTCTTTTCGGGGCACCCAATTAAAGAGTTATCACAGAAAATCTGGGAGTGCGCTGCTCAGCAATACACCTCAGATCCAACTTGGAGTAAGCATGAGTACCAACCTGTTAATGCAGTTCGCGCAAGCCATCGCAACGAAAACAATTCGTGTCATTGATCTTACGCAAACTTTAGAACCTACGACGCCGATCCTGCCGCTACCTCCGGAGTTCGGTCAGTCATGGCCATTCAAGATCGAAGAAATCTCCAGATACGACGACAGAGGTCCCGCATGGTATTGGAATAATTTTTCTTGTGGCGAACATACCGGAACGCACTTTGATGCGCCCATTCATTGGGTGAGCGGCAAGGATCACGCCCACAATGCGACGGACACGATCGCTGTCGACCAATTCATTGCGCCTGCCTGTGTGATCGATGTAGTGCAAGAGGTAAAAGACAATCCCGACTTTTTGCTCACGCAGAAACATGTCGAGGCCTGGGAACAAGAGCACGGCAGAATTCCGGAAGGTTCTTGGGTATTGATGCGCACCGACTGGAGTAAGCGCAAAGGCGCCAAAGATTATCTGAACATGGATGAGGGTGGCTCCCATGTTCCGGGGCCGCATGCGGACCTGGTGCAGTTCCTGGTCAGGGAGCGCAATGTGATCGGCTGGGGCGGGGAAAGTGTCGGTACTGATGCAGGGCAAGCCTTCACGTCCACGCCACCATTTCCATGTCATTGCATCATGCACGGAGCGAACCGTTTCGGTTTAGCAAGTCTGACTAATTTGGACCAATTGCCAGCCACCGGTGCGGTTCTGATCACGCCACCGCTAAAGATCGTTAATGGATCAGGCAGCCCATGCAGGGTGTTGGCGCTGGTGTCTTCAGCAACTTAAAAAAGCCCGATGCCCATCACCGGCCCCAACGCGCGCTTAGGTCCCTTCCTGATGCGTGCAAGCAGCCGGCTTACTGGCGTAACACCTAATTTATGAGGTATTAGATGAAAAGAATTCTGATCGCACTGGCGGCCCTTAGCGTAGTTGCCAGCGCAGTACAAGCGCAATCGCAATCGTCCGTCACCATCTACGGTAAGGTGGATCTGGGTCTTACAAAATTTGCTGGTGACAGCGCTAACGTCAATAATGCCGTGCAGATGCAACAAAACCACCAAAGTCGGGTCGGCTTCATGGGGGTCGAAGACCTGGGTGGTGGTTTGTCTGCGCTATTTCAAATGGAAAACCGATTTACGGCCGACGATGGCGTACAAAATGGCGGGATGGAGAGTACAGGCCCTTATCTGGTTGGTCTGAAAGGTAGTTTTGGGACGGTGAAACTAGGCCGTAACTGGAATACCATTGGCAATGCAGATTCGCCTTCAGTCGATCCGTTCGAAGGAGATGGAATAGGCGGCCTGAATGCGCTGACCCTTCCGCGCCTCAATAATACGGTTACGTATTATTCACCGGCCGTACATGGCTTCGGTATCGAAACGCAATATATTTTTTCGGAGCAACCCACTTCTCATATCGCCAATCAATACAACGACGGTTATACGGTTGCCGGTAGTTACGATAATGGACCGATCCACCTCAGCGCAGGTTATGGCGAAGCTGCCAATTCAAATAACTCGGTCAATTGGGGCGCTGCCGGTACTTATATCATTGGCGCGGCTAAAATTATTATCGCCTATGACCAGTATGACGACAAGACCGCGGCCAATCTACCTGTGAGCACAAACTTCATTGTCGCCACTACCTATGCAATCGGTAATGGTCTGATCAAAGCTGCTTATAACCAGACCAAATACGGTGGAGATAACACTATCACCAATACCGGCCTGCACCAGAAATTCCAAAAAGTGGCAATCGGCTATCAACACAAGCTATCCAAACGCACGTCCTTGTATGCAGACATTGCACGTACCAAATTTACTGACCCTGGAATCAGCAACGCAGTCACGGGTGTTGGTGCTGGTATTACACAAAGCTTTTAATTTCGTGAAATATTTGTGCCTGGCTTTATTACTTTAAACGGCTAACCCATCTCAAGAAGTTTTCGGCTGATGTCCCTGGCCGAAGACGTAAGAATTTTTCGTATGGATCAAATGCTCAGGCAAACCATCCTGTGTTCCAGGGATACGCAGCAAGAATGTTTAAATTGAATCATTTCAAGCAACCGAACAAGGAGTCACAATGAAGATCGTCTGTATTGGAGGTGGTCCCGCGGGCCTGTATTTCAGCCTGCTAATGAAGAAACAAAATCCGGCGCACGAGATCACGGTAATCGAACGTAATCGTCCTTTCGACACCTTTGGCTGGGGCGTGGTGTTTTCGGATCAGACGCTGAGCAATCTGGTGAATGCTGATGAAAAAACCGCGCGCACAATTTTGCAATCCTTCAATCACTGGGATGATATTGATGTCCATTTCAAAGGACGTGTCATTACCTCTGGCGGACATGGCTTTTGCGGCATCGGCCGCAAACGCCTGCTCAATATCCTGCAAGAGCGCTGTTTGGAACTGGACGTCAAGCTCGTGTTCGAAACAGACGTCTCCGATGATCAGCAGATTGCCGTTGATTATGATGCCGATCTGGTGATTGCCTGTGATGGACTTAATAGCAAGGTGCGCACGCGTTATCAGAATACCTATCAGCCTGATATCGAAACGCGCAAATGCCGCTTTGTTTGGCTGGGAACGAAAAAATTGTTCCCTGCATTTACCTTTGCCTTTGAACAGACTGAGCACGGCTGGTTCCAGGCCCACGCCTACCAGTACGACGGCGATACAGCCACTTTCATTATCGAGACGCCGGAAGACGTATGGCGCAAGAGTGGCCTCGACAAAATGAGCCAGGATGAGTCCATCGCGTTCTGCGAAAAACTGTTTGCCAAACAGCTTGACGGCAATTGTTTGATGAGTAATGCCAGGCACCTTACGGGGGCCGCGATATGGATCAATTTCCCACGGATCATCTGTGGCGAATGGGTGCATTGGAATGATATTCAAGGCAAGCGCGTGCCGGTGGTGCTGATGGGCGACGCTGCACATACCGCGCATTTTTCGATAGGCTCCGGCACCAAGCTGGCGTTGGAAGACGCCATCGAACTGGCACGCTGTTTCAACCTGCACGCAGACGCTGGCATGGAACACGTGATGGCCACTTATCAAGAAGTGCGCGCAATCGAAGTGTTAAAAATTCAAAGCGCGGCGCGCAATTCGATGGAGTGGTTCGAAAACGTGGACCGCTATACCAACATGAGCCCTGAACAATTTGCTTATTCAATGCTCACCCGTAGCCAGCGCTTGTCGCACGAAAATCTGCGGGTACGCGATAAAGGCTATATCGCACGGTACGAGAACTGGATTGCAAAACAGGCTTGGGCGAGCGCGGATTTGACCGTCGCCGATGACGATGTCCGACATCAACCTGCGGTGCCACCGATGCTCACCCCGTTCAAGCTACGCGGCATGACCCTCAAAAATCGTATCGTGGTGTCACCGATGGCCCAATACTCTGCGCTTGAGGGTGTGGCCGGCGATTACCATTTGGTCCATCTTGGCAGCCGTGCGATGGGCGGCGCGGGCCTGGTGTTTGCGGAGATGACCTGTGTGTCGGCGGACGCCCGTATCACGCCAGGTTGCCCCGGTCTGTACACGCCAGAACATACGCAAGCATGGCAACGCATCGTGGCATTCTTTCATACCAATTCGGATGCCAAAATTGCTGTGCAGCTGGGTCACGCCGGGCCCAAAGGCTCGACGCGACTGGCATGGGAGGGGATTGACCAACCGCTGGAGAGCGGCAATTGGCCATTGATTGCCGCGTCTTCGCAACAATATGTTGAGGGCGTATCACAAATAGCGCGTGCAGCGACGCGTGAAGATATGGACCGCATCCTGGCCGATTTTGTGCGCGCTACAGAAGAGGCTACCAAAGCTGGCTTCGACTGGCTCGAACTACATTGCGCGCACGGGTACTTACTCTCAGCCTTTATTTCACCACTCACCAATCACCGCACCGATGAATATGGCGGCTCCCTGGAAAATCGCTGCCGTTACCCGCTCGAAGTGTTTTCCGCGATCCGTGCGGTGTGGCCGCAAGAGCGGCCGATCAGCGTCCGGATTTCGGCCCACGATTGGGTCGAAGGCGGGATCACGCCGGATGATGCGGTAGCCATCGCGAGGTTGTTTAAACAAGCTGGTGCAGACATGATGGACTGTTCTTCCGGGCAGGTCAGCAAGAAAGAAAAGCCTGTCTATGGCCGGATGTTCCAGACGCCGTTTTCTGATCGTATCCGCAATGAGGCGGGGATTGCGACTATCGCCGTTGGCGCTATTTTCGAAGCGGACCATGCCAATAGCATCATCGCCGCGGGCCGGGCCGACTTGTGTGCGGTGGCACGTCCGCATTTGGCTAACCCTGCATGGACTCACACCGAAGCGGCAAAAATCGGTTATTCGGGAATGAAATGGCCTCGGCAATATTACGCTGCAAAATTGCAAATGGAGCGCAATTTCGAACGGGATAAACAAGTCGCAGCGGCGAATGCAGGAATGACACCGCAACAGGTTGCGGCAAAACTGCTGGAGGGCTGAGGATGATTTCTGACAAACTGCTTACCGGAAAACACGCGCTTGTGACGGGTGGCAGCCGCGGTATAGGGGCTGCGATTGCGCGGACGTTGTTGTCGCAGGGCGCATGCGTGACATTGCTAGGGCGCAATAAAGAAAGCCTGTGCGGGACCGTTCAAGCCCTCAAAGGACTCGGTGGATCCGGCTATGAGCTCAATTATGTCGTGGCCGATATCACCTCCTCAGCGTCGGTAATGGCTGCATTTGCGCAGGCTGTTGACGTTTTTGGCTGTATCCATATTTTGGTCAACAACGCGGGACAGGCCCATTCAGCGCCGTTCGCTAAAACGGATGAGGTTTTGTGGCAACAAATGTTGTCGGTCAATCTTACCGGAACGTTCCATTGCACCCAGGCAGCACTCCCATCCATGCTGGAGGCGGGTTGGGGCCGGATAGTCAATGTCGTTAGTACCGCCGGGCTTGTTGGATACAGCTACGTAGCAGCATATTGCGCAGCCAAGCACGGTGTGATCGGTTTGACACGTGCGCTGGCGCTGGAGCTGGCGACCAAGGGAATCACGGTGAATGCCGTTTGTCCCGGTTATACCGAAACCGATATCGTCAAAGATGCGGTCGCCAATATCGTCGCCAAAACCCAACTCAGTGAAGATCAGGCAAAGGCCGAACTTGCCGCACACAACCCGCAGAAACGGCTGGTGGAACCCGACGAGGTTGCGAATGCCGTTGCGTGGCTTTGTTTGCCAGGCTCCGCTGCAATGAACGGACAAGCGCTGGCGGTGGCCGGCGGTGAAGTAATGTAGATCCATTTTTTAAATCGACATGGTGAACCCCGACAGTCAATGGGCCGCATGATTGATAAATGGCGTAAAGGATTAAGTATGACAAGAAAACCGATCAGGACGCAGGACCTGAAAATGACCAGCAAGACCGTCACTAAAGCGCCTGTGCTGCAATCGCAATCGGCGCAGATATTCGATATGGAAACGCGTTTGACCAAGGGCGACCATTTGCCCTTGCGGCTATGGTTGCGGATGCTGTCTTGCACTGCATTGATTGAGGGAGAAATCCGGAGTCGTTTGCGCGCGGAATTCGGCATCACCTTGCCGCGTTTTGATTTGATGGCGCAACTGGAGCGGCATCCGGATGGCTTGCGCATGGGGGAACTGTCGAAACGGATGATGGTCACCGGGGGCAATATCACCGGGATTACCGATCAATTGGAGCAGGAAGGTCTGGTCACACGGGTTCCGGATACAAAGGATCGTCGCGCTTATAGCGTCAAACTTACCATTGAAGGCCGTCGTGCCTTCAGGCGCATGGCGTCGGTCCACGAGCGCTGGATTGCGGAACTGCTCAGTGGTATCGACGGCCCGGATAAAGAACAATTGATCGCAATACTGTCGCAAGTGAAGCAACATTTAAATAACCCCGATCCTGAACATCAGAAATAAGGAAAAATATGCGCTATTTACCAGGTGAGGCACAGAGTCTGCCCGGCAACACGACCGTTTTATCGGATTATCAGGCACGATATTTTCGTTTCGATGTAAAGGAGGGCGTAGCGACTTTGACGCTCAACCGTCCTGAACGGAAGAATCCGCTAACCTTCGATTCGTATAGCGAATTGCGGGACCTGTTCCGTAATCTGGCCTACGCGGCCGACGTGAAAGCAGTCGTGATCGTCGGCGCCGGCGAGAATTTCTGCTCCGGCGGTGACGTGCATGACATCATCGGACCGCTCACCAAACTCGACATGCCAGGTCTGCTGACCTTTACACGGATGACCGGTGATCTGGTGAAGGCAATACGTGCCTGTCCGCAGCCGATCATCGCAGCGATAGATGGCATTTGCGCCGGCGCCGGAGCTTTGCTGGCGCTGGCTTCCGACATCCGCTTTGGCACTGAGCGCAGCAAAACTGCATTTCTGTTTTCGCGTGTTGGACTGGCTGGTTGCGATATGGGGGCGTGCGCGCTATTGCCGCGTGTGATCGGTCAGGGACGGGCGGCAGAATTGCTGTACACCGGGCGAAGCATGGGAGGGCAGGAGGCGGAGCGCTGGGGATTCTTTAACCGTCTTTGCATGCCGGAAGCGATATTGACCGATGCCCAGACATTCGCCCATGCACTGGCACACGGGCCGACATTTGCCCATGGCATGACAAAAAAAATGCTACAGCAGGAATGGAACATGGGGGTGGACGAAGCCATCGAAGCGGAGGCGCAGGCCCAAGCCATCTGTATGGCTACCAATGATTTTCATCGTGCTTATCATGCCTTTGTCGCCAAACAAAAACCTGTATTCGAAGGGGATTAAAAACACCATGGCAGATAAAAATTATTTGGAATGGCCTTTTCTTGATCCTCGGCATCGTGCGCTGGAAGCGGCGGTCGATGCATGGGCCAGCGCGCATATTTCGCAAAAACACGACAAAGATCTAGATGCTGCGTGCCGCGGCCTGGTGCGCCAGTTAGGGGATGCGGGCTGGCTTCATCATGCGATCGGCGGTAGCGCATACGGTGGCAACAGCGAACTGATCGATACGCGTGCCGTCTGTCTGATACGCGAGACCCTGGCGCGTCATTCCGGTCTGGCCGATTTCGCCTTTGCGATGCAGGGGCTGGGCTCCGGCGCCATCACGTTGTTTGGTAGCGACGCCATGAAACGACAGTTTCTTCCGCGGGTCGCCAGTGGTGACGCGATTGCCGCGTTTGCCTTGTCTGAGCCCGAAGCAGGATCGGACGTGGCAGCCATGCAATGTGCGGCGCGACTGGATGGCGACCATTATGTGTTGGACGGTGAAAAGACCTGGATTTCGAATGGCGGCATCGCCGACCTGTACACTGTCTTTGTGCGCACCGGTGAGGCGCTGGGCGCGCGTGGTATTACCGCCTTTGTCGTGGAAGCTGACCGACCGGGGTTCGAGATTGCCGAGCGGATCGATGTGATCGCGCCGCATCCCCTGGCACGCATCAAATTTGTCAATTGTCGTGTGCCTGTCTCTCATCGTCTGGGCGAACCCGGGCAGGGGTTTAAGGTTGCCATGGCGACGCTGGATATTTTCCGCACTTCCGTGGCCGCAGCGGCGCTAGGATTTGCCCGGCGGGCACTGGATGAGGCGTTGAAACATGCCACCTTGCGCAAGATGTTTGGTCATACTTTGGCCGATTTCCAGCTGACTCAGGCCAAGTTAGCCCAAATGGCGACGGGGATCGATGCTGCTGCATTGCTTACTTATCGCGCGGCCTGGCTGCGTGATCAAGGCCAACGGGTCACCAAAGAAGCAGCGATGGCGAAATTGACCGCAACCGAAACAGCGCAGCAAGTCATTGATGCAGCCGTCCAGATGTTCGGTGGCCTCGGTGTCGTCAGCGAACATCCGGTGGAGCGGTTGTATCGCGAGATCCGCTCGTTACGCATTTATGAAGGGGCCAGCGAGGTGCAACAATTGATCATCGCCCGGGAAATGTTGCGTGAGGCGATTCCGCTTTGAGCGCCCATCCGATGAAATCATCCGAACCTGTTTTCGCGACCAGCATAGCGGTGCGCTTCGGTGATTGCGATCCGGCTGGAATCGTCTTTTATCCGCGCTATTTTGAAATGATTAATAACCTGGTGGAAGACTGGTGTGCGATCGGGCTAGGGCACAGTTTTCGTAGCTTGCACATGGAGCAAGGCCTGGGTTTGCCGACGGTGCACGTAGAGACCGATTTTGTCGCCGCCAGTGAACTTGGTGAAATCTTGCGCGCCGAGTTGGTGGTAAAAAAAATGGGGAGCTCTTCGCTCACATTAGACATCCGATTATCTGGTCCGGACCAAAGCATTCGGGTCCGTTGCACGATAGTGCTGGTAATGCTGGACTTACAAAAACGCAGCGCCGTGCGCCTGCCGGAACTAATGCGCAGTCGTATCGCAAGGTTCTGTACCGCTCAGTCATCAGCGTAAAAAAAAATGACTTTACCTACATCAATTGAAAAAAGGATCAACATGGACTTCCTGCAACCGCAAGGCTGGGCGCGCGCCAAAGGGTATTCCAACGGCATTGCTGCCACAGGGCGATATGTTTTTATCAGTGGCATGGTCGGCTGGGATGGTGATGGAAAATTCCATACCGATGATTTTTCCGGGCAAGTGCGGCAGGCGCTCTTGAATATTGTCGCTGTGCTGGCCGAAGCGAATGCCTCACCGCAGCATATCGTGCGCATGACCTGGTACGTCGTAGATAAAAAAGAATACGTCGCAGCCTATCGGCAGATCGGTATCGCCTATCGAGAAGTGATCGGACGCCATTTTCCTACCATGACGGCAGTACAGGTCGTGGCGTTGATTGAAGATCGGGCGCGGGTTGAGATAGAAGTGACCGCAGTTGTGCCGGAATAAGCGATCCCGATGAATACATCTCTTATTCTGGGTATTGTCGGCGCCGGAGCAATGGGGCGGGGCATCGCTCAGATTGCTGCCATAGCCGGCATACAGGTCAAGTTGTACGACCGGCAAGCGGGTGCCGCCGACGATGCACATCATCTCATTACCTTGCAGTTACGTAAATTGCAGGAAAAAGGCCGGCTAACCGATCTGGTGGTGGATGCCGCCATTAACAGCATTGCGCGGGTCAATACGCTGGACGCATTTCAAAATTGCGATATCGTTATCGAAGCGATCGTCGAAAATCTCGATGCCAAACGTGAATTGCTGGGCTGCCTGGAAGGTATCGTCGGGCCCGACTGCATCTTTGCAAGTAATACGTCGTCATTATCGGTGACGGCGATTGCTGCCGCTGCCACGCATCCCGACCGGGTTGCCGGCCTTCATTTCTTCAATCCAGTGCCATTGTTGAAGTTGGTCGAGGTCATTCCTGGGTTGCTTACCGCTGAACCGGTGGTACAATTTTTGATCGATTTTGTCCACAAGATGGGGCATAAACCGGTTCGCGCGACGGATACGCCGGGATTTATTGTCAACCATGCGAGCCGGGGCTATTTGACTGAGGCGCTGCGGATAGTCCAGGAGAATGCCGCTAACTTTGCGCAAATTGATGAAGTCATGCGCGAGGCTGCCGGGTTTCGCCTGGGACCGTTCGAGCTATTAGATTTAACCGGGCTGGATGTTTCGCATCCTGTAATGGAGTCGATTTACCAGCAGTATTATCACGAGCCTCGCTATCGTCCCAGTGTCATCACCGCACAACGCCTGGGAGCCGGTTTGTTGGGACGCAAAAGTGGTCGTGGATTTTATTGCTATGAAAATGGCGTGATCCGTAAAGACGCGGTCCCTGTGGTCGAAGCGCCAGCGCAACCATGGTCCGGAGCAGTGTGGGTTGCGCGTGCAGACCCACGCACCTCAGCAAAGATAGAGGCCTTGCTATCGCGCTGTGGCGCAATCCTGGAAACAGGACAAAAACCTTCTGCTGCGGCGCTGTGTCTGGTAGTACCGATGGGCGAAGACGTCAGTACCTGTGTCTTGCGCGAAAGGCTTGATGCACCGCGAACGCTGGGTATCGACACGCTGACGGATTGCTATGGGCGCTTGACACTGATGAGCAACCCAGCGACCGACAGGGCGCTGGCGCAACAGGCGCAAGCGTTATTAGCGCGGAGCGGGCAAGCCGTTACCTTGATAAAGGATAGCTACGGTTTTATCCTGCAGCGGGTCTTGGCCATCATGGTCAACATTGGTTGCGACATCGCCCAGCAAGGAATATGCACCCCCGAGGATCTCGATTGCGCGGTCGAGACAGGCCTGGCTTATCCGCGTGGGCCATTAGCATGGGGCGATCATATCGGTGCAGATCAGGTGCTGACCATATTGAAGAACCTGCATCAAACCACCGGAGACCCGCGCTATCGGCCCAGTCCCTGGTTGATGCGACGTGCCCAATTGGGATTGTCGTTGCGTCACTCGGATAATTAATTCTCATCTAAAACCCAATCCATCTATTCAGGAGATTTATATGACATATGCCAAAGCCCCTTTTCATTGGGACGACCCATTATTATTGACAGAACAATTGACGGACGATGAGCGCATGGTACGCGATGCTGCCCAATCCTATTGCGAGGGTAGACTCGCACCGCGCGTACTGGAATCCTTTCGGCACGAAACAACCGATCCGGCAATTTTCCGAGAGATGGGCGAGCTTGGTTTGCTGGGTGCCACGATCCCCACAGAATACGGTGGCTCCGGTTTAAATTACGTCAGTTATGGTTTAATCGCCCGTGAAGTCGAGCGAGTCGATTCCGGTTACCGGTCGATGATGAGTGTACAAAGTTCATTGGTGATGGTGCCGATCAACGAATTCGGCAGCGCAGCGCAAAAACAGAAGTATTTGCCCAAGTTGGCAACCGGCGAGTGGATAGGTTGCTTCGGCCTGACAGAGCCGAATCACGGCTCGGATCCCGGCAGCATGGTTACGCGCGCCAAAACCGTACCGGGCGGCTACGCAGTTTCAGGTGCGAAGATGTGGATTACCAACAGCCCGATTGCCGACGTGTTTGTAGTGTGGGGAAAGACCGACGATGGCAAGATCCGGGGCTTCATTCTGGAAAAAGACTGGAAAGGCCTGTCAGCACCGGTCATTCATGGGAAAGTCGGGCTACGAACTTCGGTGACTGGCGAGATCGTGATGGATGAAGTATTCGTTCCGGAAGAAAATCTGCTGCCGCATGTCGAAGGCTTAAAAGGACCATTCACTTGCCTGAATTCGGCACGCTTCGGAATTGCATGGGGTGCGTTGGGTGCCGCCGAGTATTGCTGGCATGCTGCGCGCCAGTACACGATGGACCGTATCCAGTTTGGCCGTCCGCTGGCTGCTAACCAGTTAATTCAAAAAAAGCTGGCCGACATGCAAACCGAGATCACGATGGCTTTGCAGGGTTGCTTGCGTCTGGGCCGCATGAAGGATGAAGGTACTGCCGCGGTTGAAATTACATCGATGATGAAGCGCAACTCCTGCGGCAAGTCGCTCGATATCGCCCGTACGGCACGCGACATGTTGGGAGGCAATGGCATCTCGGATGAGTTTGGGGTGATACGTCATATGGTGAATCTGGAAGTCGTGAATACCTATGAAGGCACGCATGATGTGCATGCCCTGATATTGGGTCGCGCCCAGACCGGCATTGCGGCGTTTGCCAATTGATCGACTTTGTTGCATGAATCTCCGGAGGAAACTCAAGGGTTGCTTTGCTTTGCTTTGGTTTGTGATGTGACCGGCACGTTATTGGTGGCTAATGCGGTGATTTTTATTCTCTGCGCGTGGACGTTCGCGACGCGCTCCAGAGCCTCTCTTGAGGAAGCGTCAACCAAGCGTTCCAATATTATCGGAAGCAACGGTGTACTTGATCTCGAGCCACGCCGCATTGAATCTGTCCTCGACGTTGCCCATGAATGCGTTTTTGTCGGCGTCTCTGACCTTGGCGTATCTAAAAGGCTGGGCCAGCAGCCACTTGACCCAAGCTTCGTAGATCACAAAACTTCAATAAGCAGCCCATATTTTTCCGGACGCCGATTGAGTTTCAAATTAAACTCCCCCTCCTTGCCGGGCAGGCACGCATCCAGATCACACTCGGCAACCGCGAGCTCGTCACCAATGCCGGAAGTTTCGGCGACAATCTCACCAGTAGGTGCAATGATGCACGTCCCTGCCATCATGTCGCAACCTTCTTCCAGCCCCGCCTTGGCAACTCCCACGACCCAGGTACTGTTCTGGTAAGCGCCCGCCTGCATACAAAGACGGTTGTGAAACAGGCGCTGAGCTGGACTTTGTGTCTGGCCTGGATTGAGCAAAGGCGTATTGTAGCCGAGCGTGATCAACTCCACCCCCTGGAGCGCAAGTATGCGGTAGGTTTCCGGCCAGCGTCGGTCATTGCAGATTGCCATGCCAACTTTCCCGCCAAAGGCGTCGAACACGGGAAAACCGAGGTCACCCACCTCAAAATACATTTTCTCGAGATTTTGAAATGGATGCTCCGGATGGATCTCACTGTACCCCGGCAGATGCACCTTGCGGTATTTGCCGACGATTTGCCCCTCCTTACTGACCAGTACCGAGCTGTTGAACCGCTGTTGACCGTCCAGTTCGGCGTATCCCAGGGAGAATCCGATGCTGAGACGTTTCGCCGCCTCAAACAGCGCGACCACAGGTCCTTCAGGCATGGTCTTTTCGTAATAGCTGTCAAGCTCCACCGGGTCGGTGACCTCCCAGTGTGGAAAGAAGGTGGTGAGCGCCAGTTCGGGGAACACCGCAAGGTCACAACCACGGATACTGGCTTGCTCAAGCAGGGCGATCAGGCGTTTGACAACCATCTCTCTGGTTTCGGTTTTCGCGATTGGGCCAAGCTGAGCGGCCGCTACTTTAACAATACGTGCCATAGTGTTCAGACCTTAAGTTTGCAGGGCGCCACATTGATCTGAACCTTCGCATTGACCATCAGCCACGCTTCGGTGCTCGGGGGTGCCAGCTCTCCGCCGGGGAAGTCGTTCATGCGGACAGGCTTGAACCTGCCGAAGTAACGGGCGCCGTCCAGCCTCACTGCGGTCTTGCAGACATAGGCCAGGGTGGCATCGGTGAGCGCCAGGGCGGAGATACAGACGACGTCGCCGTCGCGTGTTACGGGTGACATGGGGCGCGATCTGTGGTCGCAAGCAACAGGTGCGTTGCCCAGGTATTCGAGTGATGACATAGATAGCTCCGGTGGAAGGGGCGGGAACGGGGCAACACCAAGGTGATGCAAACCGCGTTAGCGTATGCCCATGCGCATGCATTGGTAGCCGCTGAAAGCCCAAATCTAAAATGTATTTTCAGTTCAGCCTATTGAAATCATAGTCTATACCAATATCACCATAAAATAAAACGCTGCAATATTTTTTGCTTTCTGTGGATTATATAAAGCTGTAGCATAACAATCTGTTGCCCAGTCATCGTGCATTAAAAAAACGCGCTATGCCTTCTGCTCCTTTTAACCGCAACTGAAACGTTCCGTCGCAAAACGCTTTCGTGTGCGGCTCGGCCGGTTGGCAAGGACATGGTTTCAGATTGAACGTCTTCGTCACAGTAGGTTATCGATTATTTCATCTGATAAACCTAACATATTTGATACTTTTTCAGGTGCTTTTTCCATCTGCCAGTTCGGTGACGGAAGCCTCAATGCGCGGTTTAAAAGCGAGATTTAAACACTTTACAAGGAAGCTAACATCCGGTGTAGTTGAATCCTTTTTGGCGGTGAAGGCTGTTTCACGCGATGTGTAATCCTGACATTATTACGATATAATCACAGACCAATCTTACATTCCGTGTATATGACCTTATCGACTATTATTCCACCTCTTTCTGCCACGAAGGGCATCGCATTGCATCGCCAGATATTTCTGGTGTTGCGCGACGAAATTTCGCGCGGTATGTACCCCGATGGCGCGCTACCTAAAGAAGAAACGCTGTGCGAGCGCTTTGGCGTGTCGCGCATTACGGTGCGGCGCGGCTTGAATGATCTCGCAGCGCTCGGCGTAGTCGAACGGCGGCACGGACGTGGAACCTTCATAGTCGGTGGCCCATCGCAGGCACGTCCGGCACCTAGCCTAAGTATTATCGACGACCTCCGCAAAACCGCGATGGAAACGGTGGTGCAGGTGCTAGAGGTCGTGCAAGATGTGCCACCGCTCGACGTAGCGAAACTTTTACTGCTACCGGCAGATGAAAAGGCGGTCCACGCTTTGCGGCTTCGCTTCAATAGCAGCGGTGCCCCCGCCATGATAACCGACGCATGGGTGCCTGCTTCGATCGGGCGACGGGTTACCGAGGCGGCGCTCAAGAAAAAAGCATTGTACGAAATCCTGATTGCGCAAGGTATTCAGTTCGGAAGGGTAGTGCAAGAAACTACCGCAGTTGCGTGTGATCCGCAGCGGGCCCGACTGTTGCGAACCGAAGTCGGCGCGCCGTTATTAAAACTGGTGCGTCTGATGCACGACCTCGATGCAAGCCCGGTGCTGCACCTGACAGCATACATGCCAGCCGATCGTGCTCGGATACTGATGGAAATCCCGGGTGATAGCGTTAATACGTTATTCGCCGGACAAATTATTATCGACGGCCCCGACCAAAATGGGCCCGACTAAAGAGCACTGCGGAAGCACGCATCGCCGCCTCCGGAGAATGACAGAAAATACAGGCGACCGAGTCAACCTCGAGTTGTTCGCCTGTTGTCGTTTCGAAGCCTTGTACCGATTCGAGTGGCTACGCCAATTGAAAGTATACCTACAGCGCAGTTGACTTTGTCCGCCTTTATATCCCGCTCCACACTCTGGCGATACGCGATCGTCACCGGAATTCAGTCGGGATGGGCTGTAGGCTGCCGCTCTCAAACATCTTTCGTACCATGCCAGTTTAATTTCCCTGTTCACTTTACGCACGTAATGGGCAGAGATTTCAGCGCCAGATGACGCTTGACCATGTGCGCCTCTCAGGCCACTCGGTCACAATTTTCCGCAAGCTTAAACCGTGCGGCTTTAATTATTGCATTTCGCATTCACCGCATGGCGTTACAAGGCTGTTCCAAAAAACGGTCGTTATCCGCCCTTGGTGTATCAATGTTCAATCGCTGCGCTGTATTCGTTTATTTCCGCTGGGACACGTATCAAATTTGTAGAGAATATTTATAGCATTGTATGGTGTTTATAATGTGATACACTCAGCTTTACGGTGCCACAAAGAGTGCCAACCAGTCGGCCCCCGCTAGCAGGAGACACATGAATTCAAGCAATATAGCAAGTAAAGCTACCTCTACAGTCGACACCGTAGATGCTGAATGGTCGCGACCATCGTTGTTTGATGTGCGGCCGGTCCCCTTGCGATTCCGATGTATTACCGCTCTGAGCGATGTCAATTTTTCCTTCCCGCGCTGTCAAATTAGTGGACTGACGGGTTGGCGCCCACGCATTGGAAAACCAGGCCTTACCAGAAATATTTGTAAAAAGATGCACAGCGTCGGAATTTCGACTTGCTGATGGACCGGGCCTCAGATAAAGCTTAGTGCTGGCACATTCTGGTGAACAACCCCCATGCGCTTTGCGGCTATTCCACACGAAAAGAACAGCAGGAATGCGATTCGCGGCGACGCCAGCGATGCAGGCACGACCAAAAAAATACACAAAAACAGGAGATAAGCATGAAATACACCGCAGGACAGCGACTGGACCGCCTTCCAGAATCATCGTTCCACCGCCGATTGGCCGCATTGATCGGAGCGGGATTGTTCTTTGACGCGTTCGATTTGTTTTTGGCAAGCGGCGTCATGATGGCATTGTCCACCTCGGGTTGGGCCACGATGGCGCAGAATGCCCAGTTTGCGTCGGCGGGAGCGGTCGGTGCATCGATCGGTGCTCTACTCGCCGGTTGGGTGGGTGACAAGTTTGGACGGCGCTTCGCTTTCCAATTCAATCTGCTCTTATTCGGCACCATGTCGATTGCCGCTGCCTGCGCGCCATCGATGACATGGCTCATCGTTTGCCGCTTCCTGATGGGAATTGGCCTGGGTGCCGAGGTGGTTGTCGGGTACTCGACCATATCCGAGTTTGTTCCGCCACAAAAACGTGGCAAGTGGGGCGCGATTATCTTTTTCATTGCGACTTCCGCGCTGCCGGTATCCAGTCTCGTCAGCTATCTGGTGATTCCGCATTTCGGTTGGCGCTGGATGTTCGTCATCGCCGGGACTGGCGCATTCGTGGTCTGGTATTTGCGGAAAAAAATGCCTGAATCGCCCCGCTGGCTAGAATCCGCAGGCAGACATGCCGAAGCGCGTCAGGTCCTTGACGAGATCGAAGCGGAAGTATCAAAAAAACATATTCTTTCCGTACCCGTATCTACTCCCGTCCCTGCTAAAGCGCCGACAGCAGCGCACTATCGCCTGATCGACCTGTTCAAACCGCCACTGCTGCGATCGACGTTGCTGGGTATGACGCTGAACATCGTCCCATTAAGTGCCGTGTATGGGTTCATCGTCTGGCTTCCGACATTTCTTGTCAAACAAGGACTGTCGGTGACGGCCTCTCTCGGCCACACGGCGTTGATGAACACGGGTAGCCTGATAGGCATTTTTTTGGCGGGTCGTTATTCCGATAAATGGGGGCGCAAGAAAGGGATTATCGCGCTCTCCGTCATTACCGCTGGGTTAGGCTGGTGGTACTCCCATGCAGGGTCGATCGAAACAACGGCGTTAATCGGAATCACCCTGATTGCATCGATATATTGCATGGGCACATTATCATTTTCCACTTATGTGCCGGAGCTATTTCCAACCGAGCTGCGGCTGCGTGGAACCAGCATATCGAGTACAGCGGGGCGCGTCGCGTCCATTCTTGCGCCTCAGGCGGTCAGTATTCTGTATGCCTATGAAGGCGGCGTAAGCGGCGTAATGTTCGCTATTGTCGGACTGATGTTGGCGCAGGCGATCATCATGGCGTTGTTTGGTATTGATATGACGGGCCGTTCGCTTGATGCACAGGCTATTGAAATTCCAGTCGAGACAGGCGTCGATGCGTCGACCGTTATCAAACCAAGGCAATCGTAAGTCGGCCTGGCGCTCTTGTTACGCCAGGTGGATGGGTCATAGGCTGTGCTGAGAGACATTCCCTTTCAGAGGAAGATCGGGATCAGTTTCGGTCGATTTTCCCGCCACCGGCACGAGTGCCACTTGCAGATGAGCCACCGCTGCCTCCGCGCTCAGCTCTTAGTGAAATTGAAATTCACCGTCTCGATAGCGAATGCATTGCTTTAGCAGAAGTGCAGAGCGCGGTGTTTGAAGTTTTCAGTTGTAATATTAGTATAATCACATATTGACAAATTCACCGAAGGGTAGCTAAGATGTCTGACCCAGCAGCAAAGAACGAGAACGCGGCAGTAACAACGGCCGACCAGATTCTCAACATAAAACGGTGCGCATTCCGGGTCGCTCGAAATTTTACCCGGTTAGTTTTTTTCGCAGGATTAATATGAAAGCTTCCTCTCTTAAAGCACGGCTGGCAAATCCCAGCATGTTGATCGTCCCGGGTGCCTACGACGGGATCGGTGCCCGCCTGATAGAGCAGGCTGGCTTCGAAGCCGTTTATATGACCGGTGCGGGCACCTCGGCCGCACGTGGCTATCCTGACTTTGGTCTTCTTACCATGAGCGAGATGGTCGATAACGCTGCCAGCATGGCGCGTTCTGTCGCAATTCCGCTGATCGCAGATGCCGACACCGGATACGGTAACGAGCTCAACGTGACGCGCACGGTACGGGAATACGAGGCACGCGGCGTGGCCGGTATTCACATCGAAGATCAGGTTTCACCCAAGCGCTGCGGCCACCTCGACGGCAAAGAGGTTATCTCGCGGGTCGAATTCATATCGAAGATTCGTGCCGCGGTTGAAGCGCGCCGCACAACAGAATTCGTGATCATCGCGCGCACCGACGCGCGCGCCATGATGAGTTTGGATGAAGCCATCTGGCGCGGTAATGCAGCACTCGAAGCCGGAGCCGATATGGTCTTCCTCGAGGCCATGCAAACACTGGAAGAAGTAGCCGCCGTGCCCAAGGCCGTTCGCGGCCCCTGCCTGCTGAACGTAGTGCCGGGTGGCCGCACTCCGATCTTCGATCTGCGTGAAGCGGAAGCGATGGGCTATAAGATGGCGATTCTGCCCGGATTGATGCTAATGGCCGCGATCGAAGCTGGCGATGCAGCGTTGGCGCAGCTCAAGGCCACGTACATGACGCCTCCCATGACAGGCACCGTGGCCCAGATATTTCGCCGTTTCGGTGCCGACGAATGGGACACCGTGCGCACGCGTTTCAACGCCGGTGCCATGATGGAAAGCAAGTGACATGAGCCGTACACTGTTCGATAAACTATGGGATGCGCACGTGGTGCGCGAGTTGGGCGATGGCTGGGTGTTGCTGCACATCGATCGCCATTTGCTGCACGATCTGTCCGGCGCGCCCGCGCTGGCTGATATTGCTTCGCGCGGCTTGTCACTGCAAAATCCAGAACTGGCTTTCGCTACGCCCGATCATGTGGTATCGAGCGCGCCAGGCCGCACCGGCGAAACTTTTGCTCCCGGTGCGATTCTATGGGCCGGACTCAAGCGCGGTGCCGAAAAGGCGGGTGTGCGCTATTTTGACCTTGGCCAGACCGGTCAGGGTATCGTCCATGTGATGGGACCCGAGCTCGGCATTGTGTTACCCGGCACCACAGTGGTGTGCGGCGACAGCCATACTTGTACCAATGGCGCTATTGGCGCATTGGCCTTCGGCATCGGCTCGTCCGAGAGCGTCCATGTACTTGCCACGCAGACCCTGCGTCAGCAAAAGCCGAAGCGCATGCGAGTGCGTTTCGAAGGCACCATGGCGCCGGGAGTTGCCCCGAAAGATTTGATTTTGCATCTGATTGGCCGCCTGGGTGCTGCGGCCGGTGTTGGTTACGCGATCGAATATGCGGGTTCGGCGATTCGCACAATGAGTATCGAAGGGCGCTTGACGATTTGCAATTTGTCAGTTGAAATCGGTGCAAAGTTCGGCATGGTCGCGCCTGACGAAACGACCTTCGCCTATCTTAAAGGGCGGCCGTTTGCCCCCGCCGGTGCGTTGTTCGAGCAAGCTGTCGCACACTGGCGTACCCTGCAAAGTGACGTTGACGCCGTCTTTGACCGGGAAGAAATCATTGATATCAGCGCCGTCGGACCGACCATCACCTGGGGTACCAGCCCGGAACACGTTATTGGCATCGACGGTGTGGTGCCCGATCCAGCGCTAGCGCCTGATTCGGTCAGCCGTGACGCCTGGCAGCAGGCAATCGAATACATGGGATTAGCGCCGGGGCAGGCTATCGCCGGTACCAGGGTCGACTGGGTATTCATCGGCTCGTGCACCAACTCGCGCTTGTCTGACCTGCGCGCCGCGGCCGATGTTGTACGCGGGCGTCGGGTCGCCGTTGGCGTCACCGCCTGGGTTGTCCCGGGATCGCTGCAGGTTCAGCGCGAGGCTGAAGCCGAAGGCTTACAGCACGTGTTTCAAAATGCTGGTTTTGAATGGCGCGAGCCAGGCTGCAGCATGTGTGTTGCGGCGAACGGTGAGCGGGTGCCACCTGAGGCACGCGCCGTGTCCACCTCGAATCGCAATTTCGTTGGTCGCCAGGGCCCGGGTGCACGCACCCATCTGGCCAGTCCCGCGATGGCCGCCGCCGCCGCCGTGACCGGTTTCATCACTGATGTCCGGAGCTTATGACCATGCAAAACTTTACCACCGTCGGCGGGCCCATTGCCGCTGTGATGCGCGCCAATATCGATACCGACGTCATCATCAGAGTTGAATGGCTTAGTATGCCGCGCGAGCAACTTGGTCCCTATGCGTTCGAGGCCCTGCGCTATTTGCCTGATGGCAGCGACGATCCTGAATTCATGCCAAACCGGCCGCCGTTTCGCGGTGCGCCGATTCTGCTTGCCGGAGTAAATTTTGGTTGCGGTTCGTCCCGCGAGACCGCCGTCTGGGCTTTGCAGGCGATGGGAATCCGTTGCGTCATCGCACCTAGCTTCGGCGATATATTTTCAAACAATTGCTTTCAGAATGGCGTGTTGCCGATCGTGCTGGCGCAAGCTCAGGTCGATGCGCTTGCGGCGCGCGCCGCGAACGGCCAGGCCTTTACGATAGATCTGGAGGAACAAACAATTATCGCTGCCGACGGCTACACTCTTGATTTCGGCATCGATACCTTGCGCCGTGCATCGCTGCTGGCAGGGCTCGATGAAATTGGCCTGACCTTGCGTGACGGCGCTCTTATTCTTGCCTGGCAAACTGCGGACCGCACGCGGCGTCCCTGGGTCTGGAAAGTCAATGATCCGCAAACGGAGCGTATTGATCTGGGCCTGGCCTAGCGTAGCCATAATGCGCCCAACAACACTACAAAACTGAAGCCCTTAATTTTGGAGCACGAAAAAAATGAACACCACACAAGACTTGAACCGCGATACCGCGACGGATCCAGACGGCACCACTGGTCAGCTTGCCACCTGGCTGGCTAATCTGAAACTCGACGACGTGCCGCAGCACATCCGGGATCGGGCTAAATACCTGACACTTGACGGCCTGGGATGCGCCATCGTCGGCGCCCAACTGCCCTGGTCGCGCAAGGCAGTCGAACTGGTGACGGCCCTGGAAGGACAAGGCGAGAGCACGGTAATTGGCTGGGGCATGAAGACCAGCGCACCGGCGGCGGCACTGCTCAACGGTACCTTTATTCAGGGTTTCGAACTTGATGATTTTCACCTGGCTGCACCGCTGCACAGCGCATCGCTGGTGATTCCATCGCTGCTGGCGAGCGCCGAAAAATTGGGCGGCATCAGCGGCGCAAAGCTGTTGCAAGGCGCGGTCGCTGGTTATGAAGTCGGGCCGCGTGTTGGTCTCGCATTGCACGGTACGCAAATGCTGTCGCGCGGCTGGCATTCCGGTTCCGTATTCGGCACCCATGCCAGCGCGGCGGCTGCCGGCACATTGTTGCAACTGAATCCGGCGCAATTCGAGGATGCGCTGGGGCTGGCGGGAACGCAGTCGGCGGGATTGATGGCCGCGCAATATGAAGCCATGTCGAAGCGCATGCACCACGGCTTCAGTTCGCGCAACGGCTTGTATGCGGCATTTTTGGCGGCCGGTGGCTACACCGGCATTAAACGCGTATTCGAGCGCGAGTACGGCGGTTTTTTGTCGACCTTTGGCGAAGGGCACGCGCCTGACGCAACGCAGATCACCAATGGCCTGGGCCAGCACTGGGAAATAGAACGCATCGTCATTAAACAATATGCGGCGATGGGTGGATTGCACGCGCCTCTGGATGCATTGTTCGCGATCAATGCGCAGCGCACCTTGCATGCCGACGATATCGAACGCATCGAAGTTGATCTGTCGCATGCGGTCTACCACCATGGCTGGTGGGAAATTGAACGGCCAATTACGCCGATCGGCGCGCAGATGAACATCGCCTACGCTCTCGCCGTGGCGATACTCGATGGCGCTGCACTGGTGCCGCAGTTTACGCCACAGCGTATCAATCAGGATGACGTCTGGGCGCTAATTCCCCGCATCGTGGCGCGCCACGAACCTGAATTTGACAAAGGTGGTCCAGCCGGGCGCGTCCAGACGCGTGTACGGGTCTTCTTCCGCGATGGTTCACAAATTGAGGAATTCCGCATGGCGCCGCGTTCTATTTTGCAACCGCTGTCAAAGGAAGAAATCGTGTCGAAATTTTGTCACTTGACCGACGGCTTGATCACCCCCGCGCGCCAGACTGAAATCGTGCGGGTCGTGCTCGCACTGGAAGAACTGACGGATACCGGAGAATTGATCGCACTGTTGGCACCGAAAGTAGCGGCCGCCTTTGCATAACGACGCCATTTTTTGCGTCAGGGATCTGTCGTTTTGATCCCAAAAGCGGGCAAAGTGGACAACAGCAATAGCGCTCTTTCCTGACATACATTTAAGTGGAAGAAAAAATGAAAAAATCATATTTGCCACATGGAAAAATTTCAGCCGTGTTCATGCGTGGTGGCACGAGCAAGGCAATCATGTTTCATGCGCGCGATCTGCCTGCCGAGCGCGCCGATTGGGATGCGATATTCCTGGCGGCGATGGGCAGTCCTGATCCCAGTGGACGGCAACTGAACGGAATGGGCGGTGGCGTCACCTCGGTATCCAAGGTGTGCGTCATTGGCCCTTCATCGCGCCCGGATGCGGACGTTGACTATACTTTTGCCCAGGTGATGGTCAAGGAGGCACGGGTCAGTTATGCAGGCAATTGCGGCAACATGTCGGCCGCAGTGGGTCCGTTTGCAGTAGACGAGGGGCTGATTGCTGTCAACGGAGCAGGTGCGGAAATACGTATTCACAATACGAACACAAAGAAAATCATCCGTTCGACCATTTTAGTGGAAGACGGCAAAGCGGCGATCGACGGCGACCTGGCAATACCAGGCGTGGCAGGGACGGGCGCTCCGATTCGTCTGGATTTTCTTGAACCGGGCGGCTCCGCGACCGGCAAATTGTTACCATCTGGAAATCCGTTTGACATGCTGGACGTGCCGGGATTTGGTTTGATTGAAGTGTCCATGGTGGACGCGGCCAATCCCTGTGTATTCGTGGACGCGGCAGGTGAGGGACTGACCGGTGTAGAGTCACCGGAGGCACTTGAGCGGAATCTGGCGGCGCTGGCGCGTTTGCATGCGATCGGCGCACAGGCCTCCGTCGCGATGGGACTGAGTGCGACGTTCGGGGAGGGGCTGAAAAACCTACCCCTGATCGGGATCATTTCGAGGGCACAAGTTTCCACGACTCTGTCGGGTACCAGCATTCCAGCCGACGCTGCCGAGCTATGTATTCGCATGCTCTCGAGTGGCCAGCCGCATAGGGCCTTGCCCGGCACAGGCTCAGTCTGCACTGCCGTTGCGGCCCGCATACCAGGCACCTTGCCACATCGCCTGGCTTCCGCTGCCAACGGCAATGCAATTCGACTTGCCCATCCTTCCGGCGTCATCGTGGTTGACTCGGAGGTAACCGAAAATCAAGGGACCTTGCATGCCGTGCGGGGCTCTGTGTATCGGACTGCCCGCCGCTTGTTTGATGGTTTTGTGTATTACTAAATGCAGGACTGACGCGCTGAAAAAAATTTAAATCAGCCGATCAACAACATGAAAGAGGAGTAATAACCATGCCTACCCAGACGCTTATTCTTACCGGCGACATTAACCTGATGAACGTTGGCCCTGGTGACAATCCGTTTGTCAATGTGCGCGACGAACTTCGGTCAGCCAACCTGGTGTTCTCAAACCTGGAGTGCTCGCTTTACAATCCGCCCCACGGGCAGTCCATTGAACAAGAAGGTTTCTTTGCCGATCCCGAGATTGGTGGTGCCGCACTGATAGACGCCGGGATTGGCGCAGTGGGAATCGCCAACAATGTCAATTACGGCGAGGCACCAATTCGGGCCTCGATTGCACAACTCGACCGCCTGGGTATCCCGCATACAGGCGCTGGCGTGAATCGGAAGGCGGCCAACGCCCCGATCATCGTGGAGCGAGACGGTGTGCGTTATGGTTTCCTGCAGCGCAGTTCGGTTTACTGGGCAACCAACCATGAGGCTGGCGACGAAGATACTGGTATTGCCGTCATCATGGGCCATACGGCTTATCACGTTCCCATGTACCGTGATCGCCGCGGCATGGCCCCTTTCAATCGGCCCGGCATTCCTCCGCGGGTCGTTACATGGTGCGACCCGGAATATCTCCGCACTTTTGCCGAGGAAGTCGCCGCTTTGCGCAGCCAGGTGGACGTGCTGGTGGCGTCCTGCCATTGGGGACTGCAAGGAGAAGTATTCGATTACATGACTGAAATTGCGCATACGGCGATCGATGCCGGTGCCGATATCGTGATGGGCCACGGCCCTCATAATCCGCTCCCGGTGGGCTACTACAAAGACAAGCCGATTTTCTACGGGCTCGGAAGTTTTTGCTTCCACACGGGTCACGAGGGAATACAGCACGGTGACTGGGTCGGACTCATGATCCGCGCTGAAATCGAGGACCGCAAGTTAGCACGTACGGCATTCCAGTTTGTGCGGCACAGCGCGGTGAACGAGACGGTTCGCTGCACTGTTGATGAAGAATCGAAGATGCTACTCAAGCTTTCAGAAGCGAGTCTGGCGTTTGGCGCAAAGTTCGAACCTGATACGCAATTTGTTACGGTGGTACCCGTTGGCGAATCGGGTCAAGCGCGTGCCCCCTCCACGGCGGCATTCGTGCGTCGGGCACCGCCTCCCGTTCCGACGCGCGGTGATACACCGCGCTGACGCATTTCAGCCTTGAGGACATGACCATTGGCAAGCGCCGGGCGCTTGCCAGAGCATTCACTAAGCAGGATAAACGGGGACTTCATCTCACCTGCCGGGGATGGATGGACGACTGCGCCCGGATTTCTGCTGATACTGAAAGTCTTGACGGCATTTTGATCGGGTAAGTCAACAGGACGAACTGATGAGAGTCACTTTTCAAAAAAAGCATCAAACGAATCAGCTGGTCAACCTGAGTTTGCAGGCAATGGAAAAAAGAAATTACGATTATTGGGGCAGCATATGACTTCTGTTAACACGAAAAGTGCGACGCACGACATGGCCGGTGCAAACAATACCATTGCGGCGGAGGACATGATTAGCGCCCGGATCGATCGCCTTCCGGCGACGAGGGCAGTATGGACGCTGGTAGTCCTGCTTTCGATGGGTGGATTTTTTGAGATTTACGAGCTGCTTTCTACTGCGTATATCGCGCCTGGCATGATCAAAAGCGGCATCCTCAGCGCGAGCACCGCTAAGCTGTTTGGCTTGAATGGCCTGGCCGCTTTTATTGCGGCAAATTTCGCGGGCCTGTTTGTGGGAACCTGTGTTATCGGCTCAGTGGCGGATCGATTTGGCCGGCGCTCGGTCTTCACTTTCGCATTGCTCTGGTATTCCATCGCCGCTGCCGTAATGGCATTTCAAAACGATGCACAGAGTCTGCTTTTCTGGCGCTTCATGGTCGGCATTGGTCTAGGACTGGAACTGGTCACCATCGATGCCTATTTGAGTGAAATGGTGCCCAGGCATATCCGCGGCCGGGCTTTCGCGGTCTCCACGTCGATCCAGTTTCTAGCCGGGCCGACGGTGGCGCTGATGGCATGGTTGTTGGTGCCGTTGCAGCCTTTCGGCATTGATGGCTGGCGCTGGGTGGTATTGGCAGGTGCGTTTGGGGCACTGCCGATTTGGGCCATCCGCAAGGGCCTGCCAGAAAGCCCGCGCTGGCTGGCAGCGAGCGGGAAAGTCGACCGGGCGCAAAAGATCGTTGCCCTGCTTGAGAAAAAAGTCGCTGCCGAGAGCGGTAAACCGTTGCCTCCTGCACAGCCTGTGAGGCGAATTGAGGAACATAGAAAATCCGGATTTAAAGACTTGTGGACCCGTAAATATGCGCCCCGTACGACGATGCTCGTTCTCTTTCACGTTTTTCAAAGCATTGGAGTTTACGGCTTTGTCAATTGGGCGCCGACTTTCCTGGTCAAGCAGGGCATCACTCTCACGACCAGCCTGAGCTACACGCTGGCGATAGCGATTGCCATGCCGGTTGGACCGGCGCTGGCTATTTTCTTCGCCGACAAGCTGGAGAGAAAATGGCAGATGGTCATATCGGCATTTGTATTGGCGATTGCCGGGCTGATATTTGGGCACACTCTCAATCCCATTATTATCGTGTCAAGCGGAATCGTCATGACACTGGCTGCAGCGATTTTGGCGTACAACTTTCACGCCTATCAAGCTGAACTTTACCCTACGCGTATCAGAGCGATGGCCGTAGGATTCGTTTATTCATGGAGTCGCCTTTCGGGTGCACTGGGCGGTTTCCTGGTCGCGTTCACATTGCATGGTTATGGTGTCTCGGGGGTCTTCATCCTTATTGCTTCATGCATGGGGATGGTCATGCTTGCCATCGGATTCCTTGGGCCGAAAACCAAAGACCTGGCGCTCGAATCGATCTGAGTCCTGCCGGGGAGATATCCCTTAAAAAAAATTGAAATATCAATTAAAAAAGAAATAACTTACGAAGGAGTCTGTGCAGAAAACTGATACATCACTCACACCCGCCGGACGCAGTTTTTAGTGGAGTTGCTTGCGCGCATGCACCTTCCACTCACAAAAAATTATAATAATTCACGAGACAATATCATGCATAAAACAGGTTTAGCCTTAGCCGTTCTTTCCATTTTTTCGACTGCTGCCTATGCGCAATCGACATCGAATGTTACCTTTTATGGCACGGTAGATGAGGCCGTTGCTTATACCAACAATGGTGCTTCTTCTCCAAAGCCTTCGAACACGGTCCTGGTTAGTTCAGGAATTTTCGCGTCTTCGCGTTGGGGCATGGAAGGTACAGAGGATCTCGGTGGCGGACTCAAGGCGAAATTTCAGCTTGAGGCAGGTTTTGATGCGGATACTGGTGCCATGAAGACTTATTCGGGCAACCCTTCCACGGCCACGCCGGCGGCACCGGGCGGTGCCTCCATATCAGGCCTCTTCAATCGGCGTTCTTATGTTGGACTAGAGGGAAATTTCGGCGGCGTTTTCGTTGGTCGTGACTATACCCCGCTGTATTGGGCCATTAATCGAAGTGATCCGCTAAAGTTAGGCTTGTACGGCAACGTGCAGGAAATCGTACAACTATCCGGCACGGGGTCCGACCGCTTCGGACGCGCCAGCAACGCGGTGTTCTATGTGTCGCCCAAGCTTGACGGTTTCCAGGGGCGCGCTATGTATAGTCTGGGTTCAGAGAGCCCCGGCGGAGTGGGTGCTGCGCCAAAAGATGCGAACCACATGTGGGGCATTTCTGGCGAGTACGTGCTCGCAGGATTGACTATTACTGGTGCCTACCAACAGATTCAACTGCCGACGGTCGCCGGTACAGGGACGGCGGCTAGCTTCACTGGTGCCACCGGGACGCGCAAGGATATCGTCGCGGGTGCCAAATATGTCTTTGGCGACTACTCGGTGGCGGGAGGCTACTTTAATACGAAGCAACCAGTCGCGCATACTGACGCCAGCGACATTTGGCTGGGAGGCACCGCCCAGTTGGGCAACGGTACCGTATTGGTGAACTTCCAACGCATGCGCCTGGACGCGGCAGTTGGGGCCGCGCCGAAGGCGACGATCTACGCTCTGAGTTATGTCTATCCATTATCGAAACGGACATCCGTCTATGCGTCATCAGGCATTGTCAAGAATGGCTCCACGGCGGCCTTCGCGCTGGCAGCGAGTGACGCCACCGTCGCAGCAGCGGCACCCGGTGCTGCCGTCAAAGCGATCGCACTGGGCATCTCCCATACTTTCTGATTTCGTCTGAGAGAAACGATGAGGGCGTTGTTGTATCAATAGAAATATGGCAAAAAGCCGGCATTTGTCGACGTTTTGCCAGATTGTTTAAGTCGGGTTCGACAAGGCCGCAGGTCGGATACGGGCAGCACTTGCTACCCGCGTGGACAGGGCCTTGATCGAATCCGCACCCAGGTAATCGAAGTGAGGACGTAAGTGCCTCGTTTGATCAATGGTTGAGGTTTCCTCACTGTCATGGTGAAGAAGCCAGTCCTTGATATGCGTGATGCTGAAGCGAGCTGAGCCGATTCGATCCAGATGACACTGCTTAAAAAATAGTGTCTTGCCATATCGCTATACAAGATGGTCATGCTCCGTGACCTTTATTAAAGAGAGAAGTATGAATGGCTTGATGATGTCCGGGAAGTTACTGATTTCCTCGTTGATTGTGCATGCGGATCGTCATCACGGCGATACCGAAATTGTGTCGCGTCGGGTCGAGGGTGATATGCATCGGTACACGTACCGCGACTGTCACCGTCGTACGCGCCAACTGGCCAACGTACTGACCGGATTAGGCGTCAAGGGTAGCGATCGGGTGGCGACACTGGCGTGGAACGGGTATCGGCATATGGAGCTTTACTATGCGATATCCGGAATGGGTGCGATCATTCACACCGTCAATCCGCGCTTGCATCCGGAGCAGGTGACCTATATTGCGAATCACGCGGAAGATCAGTATCTCTTCTTTGACCTAACGTTCCTGCCGATGGTTAAATTGATCGCAGCGCGTTGCCCAACGGTCAAGGCGTTCGTCGCCATGACCGACCGCGCGCATATGCCGCAGGACGCCGGGATTGCCAACCTGTTGTGCTACGAAGACTTGATGGAAGCCGCATCAGATGATTATGTTTGGCCCACTTTCGACGAAGATACGGCATCTACTTTATGTTATACCTCTGGCACGACCGGCAACCCGAAGGGCGTCCTGTACAGTCACCGCTCAACCCTGCTGCACACCTATGCAGCCGCCTTGCCTGACGCGCTGAACTGTTCTGCGCGCGACGTCATCTTGCCAGTGGTTCCGATGTTTCACGTGAATGCCTGGGGCCTTCCCTATATTGCTTGCATGGTCGGTGCCAAACTGGTGTTTCCAGGGGCAGGAATGGATGGCAGATCACTCTATGAGCTGCTTGAAACGGAACACGTGACGATGGCGGCAGGCGTGCCGACAATCTGGCAAGGTTTGCTGAGTTACGTGGAAACGAACGATGTGAATTTTTCGACGGTGACGCGCACGGTGATTGGCGGCGCGGCCTGTCCACCCGCCATGTTGCGCAAGTTTCAGGACGACTTCGGCGTGCAGGTGTTGCACGCGTGGGGGATGACCGAACTGAGTCCGCTCGGCACCGTCTGTGCACTCAAATCCCGGCAGTTAAAGGCTAGTCCGGAAGAACGCTATGCAGTTCAGGCGAAGCAGGGCCGTGCGGTGTTTGGCATCGATATGAAAATTGTCAGCGAGGACGGGCACGCGCTGCCGTGGGATGGAAAAACGGCAGGGGAATTGCTGGTGCGCGGACCCTGGGTTGCAAACAGCTACTTCAGAAATGAAGGTGATGCCGGCCTCCAGATGGATACTAATGGTAATGGCTGGTTTCCGACCGGTGATATCGCTAATATTGATGCCGATGGCTATCTGCAGATCACCGACCGCAACAAAGATGTCATCAAATCGGGGGGCGAATGGATCGGCTCGATCGATCTCGAGAACATCGCGATGGGGCATCCGGCGGTTTTCATGGCGGCTTGTATTGCGGTGAAACACCCGAAATGGGATGAGCGTCCGCTACTGGTGGTTGTCCGGAAGCCCGGTATCGCTCTGGACCGCGATGCATTGCTTGCTTTTTATGAAGGCAAGATCGCCAAATGGTGGACCCCCAACGACGTGGTATTCGTCGACGCGCTTCCCATGGGGGCCACCGGGAAGGTGCTGAAAAACAAGTTGCGCGAACAGTTCATCGATTATGCTTTCCCAACGGGGTGAGGAAAGCTTGGACGTCGTTTCCACGGCCATTCTCAGTATGGCTGCGCGCTTGCATGTGACGCCCCTGAGCATGAAAACCGTGGTTTCCCGTTAGATCCTTGGTCTGGCGGCCTGCATCCCGCTGAGCGGCTGGCTGGCCGATCGCTTCGGCACCCGGCGCGTGTTTGCCAGCGGGGTGGCCATGAAGCTGAGAACATTGTTCTGAGCCATCTGATACACGCAATGTTCATGCGATAGAACCTAACATTATCCGTCTTCCTTACCAACAGCAGTATTCGGAGGCGGCGAAGAACCCATCGTTGCGACAATGATCCCCTCTTCTCGTAGGCGCTCGATCTTTTGCGGGCAGTATCCAAGCTCACCCAGAATTTCTGTCGAATGCTGGCCGAGCAGGGGTGTCGGCAGACGTACACTGGCAGGTGTCGCGCCAAATCGCGTGGCCGGCCGTACATAGCGTAGCCGGCCCTCACTCGGATGATCCATCGATTGGAACATGCCAATAGCCTGTAGATGCGGATGGTCGGGCAAGTCGTCGAGCGAATAGATCGGTGTGGCAGGAATGTCCAGCTCCTCGCATATCGCTACCCACGCAGCGGTGGTCCTCGACAACGTCATGATGCCCAGCTCACGGTAGAGGTCACGAACCACAGCGTTGAGCTTTTGTCGGTCGGTAATAGCGTAGGTTTCGACCAGGTCGGACCGGCCGACGCGCTGGAACAAGGCAATCCAATGGCCAGGGCTGTAGGGCAACATTGCGACATGACCATCCGCGGTCGGCATGGGCTTGCGGCCGCCGCTCATGATGCGTCCATAGCCGGCCGGTGCCAGCCCGGGGTCGAACGCCAAGCCGCCCAGATGCTCGGCGAGCGTGAATTCGACGAGAGTTTCGAACATCGGTACCTCGATATACTGTCCCTGACCGCTGCGCTCACGATGGAACAATGCGGCCAGAACCGCATTCACTACCGCCATACCGGCGGTCTTGTCGGCGATTAAGCTGGGGACATACTCAGGCGTTCCGCTCGCTTGTCCGGCCAGGCTTGCCATGCCACATGCGCCCTGGATAATGTCGTCGAAAGCCGGTTTGAAGCGATAAGGACCGTCTTGACCGAAACCGGTCGCGGCGCAGTAGACCATATCCGGCTTGATGGCGCGAACGACGTCGTAGCCGAGACCCAGCCGTTCAATTGCGGGAATACGCATGTTGTGGATAATCACATCGGCGCTCGCGGCTAACTCCAGAAATATCTCTCGCCCTTTCGGGCTCTTCAGATCGAGTGCCAGCGAGCGCTTGTTGCGATTGAGCGCAAGGAAGACCGAACTCATTCCAGGATTGCGCGAAACCCCATTGGCGCGCATCAGATCACCTGTGAGACTTTCGATTTTGATGACATCGGCACCATAATCGCCGAGTACGAGTGTGGCGAGAGGCCCGAGCACAACCGACGTGATGTCGAGCACGCGAATACCGCTCAAGGGTCCCTGAAGATCAGGGAGATCGGGGCGGTCCTGCGATGGTGTAGGCGAATGCATGAATTCCTCCGGGCAGTCTAGCTTCAGCGCTTCAATCCGAGCAACTCCCGGGCGATTACCCAGCGATGAATCTCGCTCGGTCCTTCGTAGATTCGCATGAGCCGCGTCTCGTTGGCCATCTGTTGCAGCGGCATCTCGCAGGTCATACCCATTGCGCCGAATGCCTGCATCACGTTGTCGATTACATCCCAGGCCATTTCCGTTGCAAACACTTTGATCATCGATACCTGTGACCGTGCTTCCTCGCCGTTGTCGATGCGCGCCGCAGCTTCGTAGGTCATCAGGCGGCAAGCATGAATACGCGTCGCCGCGTCGGCGACCCACCACTGGATGGTTTGGCGTTCAGCCAGCACCGCGCCGAACGTGTGACGCAAACCCGCGTGCTCGCACAGCATGTCGAGCGCGCGCTGCGCCCGACCGATACACCATGCGGCGATCTGCACGCGACGGGTGGAAAGCCGCGCCTGCATCGGCGCGAAACCTTGACCTTCTTTTCCAAGGAGCTGACTGTGCGATACCCGACAATCGTCGAATAGCACTTCATACGTCGACACGCCGCCGATCATCGGAATGCGACGGTCTACCTTGAAGCCAGGAGTTCCTTTGTCGACAATCAAAGCCGAGATCCCGCCGCGCGCGCCTTTCGTCTTGTCGGTTACCGCCATGACGATAGTCCAGTCGGCGCTGGCCACTCGGCTGATCCAGATCTTTCGGCCATTCAGCGTCCAGCCGTCTGCGTCGCGCACCGCGCGTGTAGTCATCGCTGAGGGATCGGCCCCCGCACCGGGCTCCGATATGGCAATAGCGGACACGGTTTCGCCGCGGGCGTAAGGTGCCAGGTATCGGATCCGCTGCTCTTCATTAGCCGATGTCAGCAACATGCGCAAATTGGGAGAATCCGGCGGCAGCTCGTAAGGTGTGATCGTTTTTCCCAGCTCTTCGTTCACGCCGACCATCGCCACCACGGGTAGATCGAAGCCACCCATCTCAAGCGGTGCATCCAAACCCCAAAGTCCGCGTTCCTTGGACACATCGTTTAGTTGTTCGCGCTCATCGGGCAGCAATTCCCACGGCTTTCCCGTCGCGGCGCGACTCAAAAGCGCCGCTTCACGTGGAATCAATTCTTCTCTGACGAATCGGGCGACCAGATCTTTGAGCATCCGGTGCTCTTCTTCAAGTTGAAAGTTCATCGACACTCCTGAGCCAATCCCGGTGGGATGGCCATCATTGAAAAACAGGCAGGCGACGTTCGGCCATGGCCCGGACCCCTTCTTGAAAATCTGCCGAACCGAATTGCTTCAGCTGAACTTCCAGCTCCCTTGCATTCACGCGCCGCACCTGCTCCGCCAGATCCCCGTGCAAAGTCTGACGGGTGCTTTGCACGGCCCCTGGGGAGGACGCTGCGATTTCCCCGGCAAGCTGCCGGGCGCGCGAAAGCACATCATCCTTTGCCACCAACTCCTCCGCCAGGCCAATGCGAACCGCCTCGGTCCCGTCGATGCGACGTCCGGTATAAAACAACAGCGATGCTTTCTGTATGCCGATCAATCGCGGTAAGGTATGGCTCAGGCCAAACCCTGGATGAAACCCAAGCCGGTTGAAGTTGAAGCTGAAGCGGGTCTCCGGGCAGACAATCCGGAAGTCCGCCAGCAATGCCAGTCCGGCCCCGGCCCCGATGGCTGCGCCTTGTACAGCCGCAACAATTGGCTTGCGAACGTCAAACAAGCGCATGGCCTGATGATAGAAGAGCGCAGGATCAATCGCACCGGCACCTCCCGAGTTAAGGGAAAAATCAGCGCCGGCACAAAACGTTTTGCCCTCGGAAGTGAGCACAATGGCGCGACAATCAGTCTGCGCATCGAGCTCGGCAAACAGGTCCGCGAGGCGGCGGATCATGTCGGTATTGGCGTAGTTATAAGGAGGCCGCCGGATGGTCACTGTCGCAACATGGCCGTCTTTGCTGACGGTGAGCTCGGCATCGGTATCAGCATGGTTATCGGCACTCATGGCAGCACCTCAAACAAACCGGCAGCACCCATGCCACCGCCGACACACATGGTCACTACGACGAATTTTGCGTTGCGCCGCCGTCCTTCCAGCAAGGCATGTCCAACCATGCGCGCGCCCGTCATACCGTAGGGATGTCCGATAGAAATAGCGCCGCCGTTCACATTCAAGCGCGCTGGATCGATACCCAGCCTGTCGCGACAATAAACAACCTGACACGCGAATGCCTCGTTCATCTCCCAGAGATCGATATCGTCGATCGTCAGTCCATGCAGCTTCAACAGCTTCGGTACTGCGTAGACCGGACCGATGCCCATTTCTTCCGGGGCATTGCCCACCACTGCGATGCCGCGATAGATGCCGAGGGGCACCACCGCGCGACGTGCTGCCAGTCCTGCATCCATCAGCACGCAAGCGCTGGCACCGTCCGACAATTGACTCGCATTGCCCGCGGTGACCGAACCGCCTTCGACGACCGCAGTCAGCGCAGCGAGAGATTCACGGGTCGTCTCTGGCCGGTTTCCTTCATCACGGGCCACGGTAAGCTCGCGCTGACTCACGACGCCGGTCGCCTTGTCGGTCAATGTCATCGTCGTGGTTAATGGCACGATTTCGGCTGCAAACCGACCGGCCAACTGCGCCGCCGCCGTCCGTTGCTGTGATTCATACGCCAGCGCATCCTGCGCCTCCCGACTGATCTTGTATCGTTTAGCGACGTTTTCAGCCGTCAGCAACATCGGCATATAGGCTTGCGGCACGCAGGCCTCGACTGCCGGATCGCGTGTTTCCTTGATCCAGTCGAAGTAACGTTGCTGGATCGCAGAAATATTGTCCTGCCCACCGGCAGCGACAACATCCATTCTATCGACGATGATTTGTTTGGCGGCGATGGCAATCGCCATTAACCCCGAAGCACATTGCCGATCGATCGTTTGCGCCGCCACAGTGACCGGCAGTCCTGCCGCAAAAGCCGCATTACGCGCCACGTTCATCCCGGCGGTACCGGCGCCGAGTACGGTACCGGCAACGAAGTCCTCGATCTCCGCAGCCTCGACTCCCGAGCGCTCAACCGCGTGGCGCAATGCGTGTCCCAGCAGGGTCGGCGAATGGACCGCATTAAACGCACCTTTAAAAGCCCGCCCGATCGGCGTGCGCGCCGTGGAAACAATCAGTGCTTCTCTCATATCTGACTCCAAAAAAGGGCTGTGCCGACAAGCATGCGCCCGGGGTGAGGGTTGTCGGCCGAATCAGCTGGCTAGCGATGCCGCCGGCGTCCAATAGCCGAAATGGTTGCCGCTTCGGCGGCCATAATAGCCCAGCCGTTCGGCCACCTGCTGATGGCCCAGTGTGTCGGCGTAATACATCGGGCCGCCGCGCTCGGGCGGGAAGCCATAGCCGGCAAGCCAGACAATATCGAGATCCCCTCTGCGCGCAGCGATGCCCTCGTCGAGAATGTGCGCGCCTTCATTCATCAGCGGCAGTAGGCAGCGCTCAACAATCTCTTCATCGGTGATGTCGTCGCGGCGATTGATACCCGCTTGTGTCGCAAGTCTGGTGAAGATGTCAGTAACGGCGTCGTCGCGCGCCGTGCGTCCATCGTAGCGGTAGAAGCCACTGCCGGACTTCTGGCCGAAACGGCCGAGTGCGGCCAGTTCACGACAGACAATGCGATAGGTCTGATCGGGCGGCAGTTTGCCTTCCTTGCCGCGCTCGTCCACCACCTTGGCACAGACGTCGACTCCCGCCAGATCCATCATGCGGCAAGGTCCCATCGCCATGCCGAATTGCTCAAGGGCGGTATCGATGCGGCGCGGCGTCAATCCCTCCAGTAGCATGGCTTCGGTTTCGCGGAGGTAACCTTCGAGCATCCGATTGCCAATGAAGCCGTAACAAACTCCCGACACTACCGGCACCTTGCCCAGACGGGAAGCCAATGCCATGACCGTCGCCAACACATCGGGTAAGGTCGCTTTGCCGCGCACGATCTCGAGTAACTTCATCACGTTCGCCGGACTAAAAAAATGCAGGCCGACCACGTCTTGGGGACGTCCAGTGGCCGCCGCGAGCGCATCGACATCCAGCGTCGATGTATTGGTCGCAATGATGGCTCCCGGCTTTGCGATCTGGCCCAGCCGCCGGCACACGGCTAACTTGACATCGAGGTTCTCGTATACGGCTTCCAGCACCAGATCGCAAGTCGCCAGAGCCGCATCGTTTAGCGCTCCCGTCACGCGCTTAATACAGGAGAGAGCCGTCTTGGCATCAATCCGATTAGCCTTCACCGCGCGTTCGTATTCGGCTGAAATCCCAGTCAGCGCCGCGTCGCGCGCGATGGCGCTGACTTCCAGCAAGATGACCGGAAAACCGGCGTTCGCAAAGGCCATGGCGATACCACGCCCCATCGTGCCGCCGCCAACGACACCGACCGATGCCAGCGGGCGACGCATCGTCGCGCCGCTCACGCCGTCAATTTTTGTCGCGGCACGTTGCGCAAAAAAGGCGTGCTGTAATGCCGCTGCCTCGGGACTTGCATTACAGGCGACAAACTGCTCACGCTCAAACCGCAGCGCCTCATCGAACGGCAATGTCAATGCCTTTTCTACAGCGTCGATGGCCGCGCTGCGCGCGCGGGTCTGGGCGCGGTTCCGCGGCTTCTCTGTGCGTACCATAGCGAATAAACGCTTCGTTGGTTCGCTATCGTCGATCTGACGGTCCCGTGCCAAGGTCCATGTCTCACTCGCGAGAAGCTTTTCAGCGTAAGCGACTGCCTGCGCTATCAAATCATCCTCAGCGAGAACAAGCGCGTCGATCAATCCTGCGGCGAGTGCTTCTTGCGCCCCAAGCATCTTGCCGGTCACGATCATCTCAAGCCCCAGTGCGACGCCGACCAGACGTGGCAAGCGCTGCGTACCACCGGCTCCGGGGATCACCCCCAGCGTGACCTCGGGTAAGCCGATACGGACACCGACGCGGGCGATGCGCGCATGACAGCCCATTGCCAACTCGAGTCCGCCACCCAAAGCATGACCAAACAGTGCGGCCACCACGGGTTTGCCGCATCGTTCGATGGCGGCAATCACTTCGTTCGGGTCCGGTTCGCTGGTCATGAGTACACCGCTGCGATCCGCAAATTCGCCGATCTCCGCTCCTGCGACGAAGGTGCGCCCGGCGCAGGCCAGAACGACCGCCTTTACTTGCCGGTCGGCGCAGACTGCCGACAAGGCATCGAGCAACTGGCGTCGCACGGAACGTGAAAGTGCGTTGACGGGCGGGTGATCGATCGTCACTACGGCAACCTCACCCTGCGTTGTCACGCTGACGTGTGCATCGGAGGTCGAATGGTAGTTGTTTTCGCTGGAAAGTATCATGGTAGTCAGAGGTCAGAAAGAGTAGGCCAGGCGACTAGCGCCGCCTGGTGCCGCTCATAGATATATCAAGTCACGAATGACATCACCGAATCACATCACCGAATCATTCTGCTAGTTACTTTCCGGGATCGAGGCTAATGCCACGCGTCTCCGGCATCATGATGTAAGTAATCAGGCTGATGAGCGCCCAAAAAATCACATAAACGAGAAACCAGGCTTGATGGTGTTGTGACTCGAAATACGTCATCAAATAGGGTGTGGTGCCGCCGATCAGCGCAACAACCAGGTTATAGATTGTGCCGATACTGGTAACCCGGACCTCGGCGCTAAAGACCTCGGCCATGACCGTCGGGGCGATTGCAGAATACAGTCCATAACTTAAAAGGCCGAAGCATTCCACCAAAAAAACCGACGTGAAATTTGCGCCGATCGACATAACGACCGGGTACAGAAACAACACATGCAACAGCGCGAACGCGATGAGTGGTGGCCGACGACCAATGCGGTCGGACAGCATTCCAAAGAAAGGCTGCGAGATAAGGAATACCGCGATGCCGGCAGTTGCCGCACCAAATGCGACACTCGGGACGGCTCCCGCATGGCGGATCGCGTAGACCGGTACGTAGCTGACGAACAGGTAGAAACTGGGTGCGCCAAGCACGGCGATACCGAGTAGACGCAAGATCTCCCGCCGATGATTTCGCCAGATCCACAACAGCGAACGCCGTTTGATCCCTCGTGCGCGCATCGCAATGAAGGCATCGGTTTCGGGAATGCCGTGGCGCAACCAGCCGCCAAAAATAGAGGCGCAGCCACCGACGAAGAAAGGAACGCGCCAAGCCCATGCTTCCAGCGTTGCAGTTTCCACGAAAGACGTCATTAACCAGGTTAATGCGGAGGCCAGCAAAAGTCCCGAGGCGACACCCACGTACATGAAGCTGGCATAAAAACCGCGTTTTGCCGGCGGCGCGGATTCCGCCATGTAGGCGGCTGAGGCACCATATTCGCCCCCGGCCGACAGGCCTTGCAACATTCTCAGGATGGTCAGCGCAATCGGCGCGGCGATACCGATCTGTTGAAAAGTCGGCAATATCGCAATCAACAGCGAAGAGCCGCCCATCATACCGATAGTCAAAGCCAGCGCTGTCCGGCGTCCGTAACGATCAGCAAACACGCCCGCCAGCCAACCGCCGATCGGTCGCATGCTGAAGCCGACCGCAAACACGGCGAAGGTCGACAATAGAGACGCCGTCTCGTTGTCGCTGGGAAAGAACTGCCTCGTAAAGAAGATCGCGAAGCCGGTGTAGACCAGCCAGTCGAACCACTCAAGAGCATTGCCGACGCAGCCGGCGATCAGTGCCCTGGTGGTGGGCGATACGATGACAGCGACGGTTTCGGTCGATGGTGACGCATCTGTGTGCGTGTTTAACATAGTGATTGTCTCCAGCTTATTGATGCACCCATGCGATCGATACCGCATGACTCTTCATTTATTTGCGCATGGCTTATGCCGTGTCAGCTTAGGTACTCCCGGGCCGACGCCGAACGAGCCGTAGCGGGCGATACACGAGAAGCTCAGTGCCATCGCCCAAAACAACTGTGTTCTCGGTGCGCACCAGGCCACGATCCAGCTTCTTTGATGCGGGCCGCTCGATGACCTTGCAATGGACATAGATCGTGTCACCGATGTGGATCGGGTGCTTGACGTCGAGGTCGGTATGCAGGAAGGCGAGGCCGGTACGATCAAGCGACGGCGACACCAATCCTTCGGCCATCGTGAAGACCATACCGGCGGGCACCGGCCGCCCGCCAATCACATTGACACTTTCATCGTGTCGATTGGTGAACAGTTCTTCGGTGAACCAGGTGAGGTTAATGAAGGAGACGAGGTCGGTTTCGGTGATCGTGCGCCCGGCTGTGTGCCAGCGCGTGCCTGGTACAAAATCGTCCCACATCATGCCGATTCCAATCCGACCAAGATCGGCGCCCTCGTTTCTATTCGTGTCCATCATAATTTTTTCCTCAAGAGTGTGACAGTAGCCCATAAGCTTTTGTGTCTCAGTACGATCGCGGCAGTCCGAGCACCTTCTCCGCAATAAACGAAAAGATCATCTGCATGCTGACCGGCGCAATCCGTAATAACATCGCTTCCCGGAAGTAGCGTTCGACGTGATATTCCTTCGCATAACCGAAACCGCCATGCGTTAGCACAGCCGCTTCGCAAGCGCGGAAACAGGCTTCCGCAGCCAGATACTTCGCTGCGTTCGCTTCCGCACCGCAGGCCAGACCCTGATCGTATTTCCAGGCCGAATGCAGCACCATCAGCCATGCCGCTTCGAGGTCCATCCAACACTGGGCAAGCGGATGCTGGATGCCCTGGTTTTTACCGATCGGCCGATCGAATACGACCCGCTCGTTGGCATAACTGGCTGCGCGTGCCAACGCGGCACGGCCCAGGCCGACCGCAGCGGCACCGACCAAGGTACGTTCAGGATTCATCCCATGAAGAATGTTGCGGAAGCCCTGACCTTCGACGCCGATCAGGTCTTCTACGGGTACCGGCAGATCATCGATGAACAATTCGTTCGAGTCGACACACTTGCGTCCCATCTTTTCGATTTCGCGCACATCCACATATCGGCGATCGAGGTTGGTGTAGAACAGACTCAGGCCATCGACCTTTTTCTGGCACTGCTCGATCGGTGTCGTACGGGCCAGTAACAACATCTTCTCAGTGACCTGCGCAGTGGATATCCATACCTTGCGGCCGGTCACCAGATAACGATCGCCGTCGCGTCGCGCGAAGGTCTTGAGGCGCGTGGTATCAAGGCCAGTGTTGGGTTCCGTCACCGCGAAACAAGCCTTCTCCTTACCTGCAATCAGCGGCGGCAGAATTCTCTGTTTTTGCGCTTCCGTGCCAAACACCACCACTGGATTCAGGCCGAAGATATTCATGTGGATCGCGGACACGCCACTCATGCCTGCGCCCGAGCCGGATAGCGCTTCCACCATGAGGGCCGCCTCAGTGATCCCCAGTCCGGCACCGCCATAGGCCTCGGGCATGCACACGCCAAGATAGCCCGAGCGCGCAATCGCCTCATGAAAGTCAAGCGGAAAGCCCCCGTTACGGTCACGATCGAGCCAATACTCGGCCGGAAAATCGCTGCATACCTGACGCACGCCGTCCTGGATAGCGCGTTGTTCATTGCTTAAGGAAAAATTCATAGTGTCACTCCAGAAATCGCGGAAGCCGCTGTGCGAGGATGAAACTGAATGGCGGCACCGCTGGCTAACAGTGCATGCCGGGCGGCCGCGTCAATGCCGGCCTCCGCCAATACCTCGTCGGTATGTTCACCCAGCCGGGGCGGCATCGTGACAGACGGCCGCTTGCCATTGAAGCGCATCGGCGCCGCGACCAGTTTCAGTTGACCAAGTGCCGCGTCATCCACCGTAGGGAACATGCCAACGGCCATCAGATGCGGGTCGCGCTCCAGATCCGCCAACCGATTCAGCGGTCCTGCGGGAATATCGAGTCGATCGCAAGCGGCCAGCCACTCGGCGCTCGAACGCAATGCGATACGTTCACCGACCAAGCGGTAAAGCGCATCAATATGAAGCGTGCGGCTGCCGATCCCGATGAAGCGCGGATCGTCGGCGCATTCGGGAATCCCCGCCTCACCGAAAAAAAGACGCCAATGCTGATCGGTATAAGGAACGATGCAAACATAGCCGTCAGTCGTCCGATACGGACGACGCCAGCGCGTCAGCAGGCGCGAATAACCGGCCTCACTTTGGGGCGGGACGAAGTGCGCGCCGTAGAAATGTTCGATGAGCGTGAAATGCACCATCGATTCGAGCATTGGCACTTCCACATAGACGCCGCTGCCTTCGCGGGCACGCCTGACGAGTCCCATCAGCACTGCCTGGGTGGCGAACATACCGCAAATTTTGTCGGCAATCACGCTCGGTACATACGAGGGTTCGCCTCCCTGGTCGGCCGAGAGGCCAGCGAGACCGCATAAGCCCTGAATGATGTCATCGTATGCGGGACGTCCGGCGTAGGGACCGTCTTCACCAAAGCCATGCGCGGCAACAACGATGAGTTGAGGATTGCGTGCCAACAGCGCTTCGGGACTGAAGCCGAGTGCCGCCATTTTTTGTGGCCGCATGCTGTGCAGCAGGACATCGGCGTTGTCGATCAAAGTGAACAGCGCATCGCGCGCTGCCGATTGCTTAAGATCGAGAACGATGCTGCGCTTGGCGCGATTGACGCCTATGAAGGCGGCCGCCATGCCCGCCTCGGGAGCCGGTCCGGTGCGGCGCGTGGAATCACCGCCCGGCGCTTCGATCTTGATGACGTCGGCACCGTAGTCGCCGAGTTGCTGACTGGCGAACGGCCCGAGCATGATTGTCGTGAGATCAAGGATACGTAAGCCCGCCAGTGGCGCGGCATCGCTCGTTCGTGCTGTGTCAGCCATTCCGGTCTCCTTTGTTTTGTCACTCAGGTAATCGTATACGCCGACATCGTTCGGGTCTAATATTAGTTTTATCGTTTCTAATATCATAAGAGTATCGCTATGGAACTTCGCCAGCTTCGCCAGTTTCTCGCCGTCGCGGAAACGCTAAACTTCCATAAGGCTGCTGCGCGCTTGCATATTGCGCAACCGCCGCTCTCCATGGCCATACGCCGTCTCGAGACGTCGCTGGGTGCGGCGCTGTTCGATCGCACCACGCGAGGGGTCGTGCTGACAGCCGCCGGTCAAGCCGCGCTTGAACACGCGCGCGATGCGGTGTTTCATGCGGATCAGGTGCGCGAAAGTATAGCGCTCGCCAACACAAATGCCACCGGCACCTTGCGCATGCATTTCGTTGCTTCGTCGATGCTGGCGTTTGTCCCGCGTGCGATTGAACGCTTTCACGCGACTTTCCCCAAAGCGGAACTGGATTTATACGAGGCGGATACACAAGCCATACTCAAGGCCATCGAGGTCGGGGACTCCGATATCGGCGTCGTGCGCTTTCCCACGCCCAAGCTGGCATCGATCACCATGGAGCCCGTGCTAAGCGATCGCTATATCGCGGCACTGCCCAAGAATCACCGACTCGCCCGGCGCAAGACACTCAAGCTGACAGAATTGCGTGATGAGCCCTTCATCCTTCCCTCGCAGCGCATGACCCCAACCTCGCATCTTTGCGTGCTCGCGGCTTGTCACCAGGCCGGGTTCATTCCTCGCATTGTTCAGCAAGGCTCGCAGGCGCAAACCATCATCGCGCTGGTCGAGAGCGGACTTGGCGTCGCTCTCGTACCCAAACTATGGGAACTCATGGCGGGACGCTCGGTAGCCCTCCGTCCGCTTTCCGATCAACGGGATGGCACTACCGGACTCGGCATCGCATATAGAACCAACGCGGTGACGCCACTGGCACGGCATTTTCTGGAATTTGCGAAGGCAATCGTGGGGTGAATTGCGCCTGCGATCGGTGCTGACACCATGGGTAGCGGCATCGCGATGAATTTGGTGCACAGGCACCCCCATCATCCTGCTCATAAACAAACAGGAAACGCTCGACAAGGGCCTGGCGACGATCCGTAAAAATTGCGAAAATACGATAAAGTACGGGCAGCAGACGCAAGAGAAATCTCGTCTTACAAATTATGTGGAGTCAATTTTGAGCTAGTACAGCGCACAAAACAAAATCCGATTGTAACGTCGGATTTTTGTTTTCTATTTAGCGATAAGTACTATACAAGATGTCCTTCCAGACGTTTGTCGAGTGCGCTGGCGTATTCTCGCAACGTACTGAGGCTCGGGGAGCGCTTACCTGATGCAAGTGCACTTTCCACTCTGACGACCGCTGGCGCTTTGGTGCCCATGTGCTCAGCAATTTGCGCTTGGGTCAGTCCTGCCGCTTTGCGGGTTCGCTGAATCACGACGCCGTCACGGTGTTACAAGAAAATTGGGCGAGTATCCGTAGTCCTTTTTTACGTATCGCGGTAATCCTTTCCGGTGGGATGTTATCAACACCGCATGGCATAACGCGATCAAGAAAGTAGATCTCCGCTCCGGTAACCCAGGATTCGTCAGGAGCAAGTCCCATACCGAATCGTCTCTGGTTCAAACGCGTGAAATGACCATTCCAATCTGTCCTTTGTGTTTGTCACGGCCATCTTGTGTGCGTCGTGACGACACCGGGGCTGATCCATATGATAGCGGTCCTCTTCGATAGCTAAGCAAATAAGGTTGTTGCCATAAATTGCCGTGATTCAGCATGGCGCGATGTTTGCTAGTTGTTAGCAAAGTACACGGCATCGCGTGCGCAACAAGGAAGCTTTATTACCTGCTTTTCCTGTTGTACCCGCCATTTCGATGACTCAACCTGATTTACCTAAATCTATAATAGGAGACACAATGCATTTGTCCAAAATCGCCGTTGCCGTTCTTAGTGCGTCCATCATTGGTTTGAGCGCCGGTAATGCCATGGCGCAATTTACGGGTGACAGCGTCAAAATCGGTGTCATTGTTGATAAAACCGGTGTCTACTCCGGCATTGGAGGGCCAGGAGGGGTCGCCGCGGTAAAAATGGCAATTGATGATTTCGGCGGCAAGGTATCCGGCAAGCCGATTGAAATGGTTTCAGCGGACTACCAGAACAAAGTAGACATCGCCGTTGCACGCGCATCAGAATGGATTGATCGCGATCAGGTTGATATGATCATTGAATCGACCGACTCTTCCGCCGCTATTGCATTGCAAAAATTGGGAGTAATTAAAAAGAAAGTGATGTTATTTGCCGGATCGGCGTCAACTGTGCTGACCAATCAGGAATGCTCCCCCTATGGCGTCCACTATGTATATGACACATACGCGCTGGCAACCGGTACGGGCCGCGCTATCGTAGAGTCAGGCGGCGATACCTGGTTTTTCCTGACTGCTGATTACGCTTTCGGAAAATCGCTCGAAAAAGATACAAGTCAGGTCGTTAATGAAATGGGAGGGAAAGTCTTAGGCTCGATTAAGCATCCACTTAACGCATCAGATTTTTCTTCGTTCTTGCTACAAGCCCAGGCATCGAAAGCCAAGATTATCGGTTTTGCTAATGCTGGTCGAGATACGCAAAACGCGGTACGCGGTGCCGTCGAATTTGGCTTGACTAAGGGTGGCCAGAAGCTGGCAACCCTGTTGATTTTTGACACAGACCTCAAAGGTATGGGCCTTCCTCTCGCGCAAGGACTGTTGTTTACAACGGGTTTCTATTGGGATATGAATAATGAAACCCGTGCATGGTCCAAGCGTTTTTACGCACTGCAACAAAAGATGCCGACTATGGTTCAAGCCGGTATGTATTCCGCGACCATGCATTATTTGAACGCAGTTCAAGCGGCAGGTACTGATAATGCGGAAGCAGTGATGAAAAAGATGAAGGCCACCGAAATCAATGATTTTTTTGCGAAGAAAGGCCGGATTCGCGAAGATGGCCTAATGGTGCATGACATGTACCTGGCAGAAGCCAAAAAACCGTCGGAATCCAAGTCTGACTGGGATTTGATGAAAATAGTAAAAACTATTCCTGGCGATAAGGCATATCAGCCGATGAGTGAAGGATCTTGCTCACTGGTGAAAAAGTAATTGTTGTAGCCTTGGAAAAATAATTGCCGGGTTTTGGATCAGTCCCCCAAATATGACTGGCTAAATGAAGGTTCCGGTTCAGCATGACTGCTGATCCGGAATAAAGGTGAACGATTTGTGGTGCGTGTCGGAACCACCGGCCACGTTAAGATGGGTGAGTCATTAGCGGCCCCGCGGGTTAAATTCAAGTAAGCTCTTGCAGCTGTCACCATTTTCGCGTTTGCCAAAACCACGTTTCATGCTTTGCATTAGCTTGCTTAAAACCGCTGTCCTGGCCTTCGGCTTCCATTCTTTGTCGTGCCTCCCTCGCTCATATTTCCTTCACTCACGTAGCTGCTACCTCGCGATTGACATCCCATCAAGGCTTCGCCGAGCCCTGCCAGCCACACTGCGAAGCGCTCGTTTGAACCGATGAAGCAATGGAGGAACAATGACAGGAAGCGTGGTTGACCGTTTCCTGGCACGTGGTTTGCATATAGGTCGTCAATGGAAGGTTCGGTGCCGATACAGGCCGGAGTGGCTGAGCGGCCGAAGCCTCACTACAATCGAGACGAGATTTGAAACCGGAGCCTAATGTGGTCAATGCAGTGGTTAATCGAGCACCAAATCAAGAGGAAAAAGAAGCCGGAAAGGGGATCCAATATATTGGAATCATCGGTGCCGGTGCCATGGGGCGTGGCATCGCACAGGTATGCGCATTGGCTGGTTGTCAGGTCAGGTTATTTGACAGGGCGGAGGAAGCCGTATCGCGTGCAATCGCATTTGTGCGCGCAGACCTGGGACAGGCAGTAGCGAAAGGGAAAATTTCCGAATCCGATGCGGCTGCCGCACTGAGTCGTATTTTCCCCGCCCATGATGTGAAGGAACTGGGTGATTGCAACTTGATAGTGGAAGCGATCCTAGAGAATCTTGACGCTAAGCAGAGCTTGATGCGGGAGCTGGAAGCGGTGGTCAGGCCGGAGTGCATCCTTGCTACCAATACATCTTCACTCAGCGTGACGGCGATCGCGGCAGCTTGCGCCTTACCCGAAAGGGTCGTCGGTTGGCATTTTTTCAATCCCGTGACGCGCATGAAGTTGGTAGAGGTGATACAAGCGCCGCGTACCAAGCCTGAAGCGGTGCACGCGTTGGTAGCGCTTTCCCAACGTGTGGGCCATCGCGCTATTGTTACCTCTGATTCACCCGGATTCGTGGTTAATCATGCGGGTCGCGCGTTTGTCACGGAAGGGCTGAAGCTGTTAGCTGAGCGCGTCGCCGAACATCCGGTTATCGATACCATCCTGCGCATAAGCGCGGGCTTTCGAATGGGGCCGTTCGAGTTGCTTGATCTCACCGGTCTGGACGTTTCGGTTCCTGTGATGGAGTCTATCCATAGCCAATATTATGGCGATGACCGCTACCGCCCGGTGGCACTCGCTCGCACCCGGTTGCTGGCCGGTCTCTTGGGTCGAAAAAGCGGCCAGGGCTTCTATTGTTATCAAGAAAAAAATGCCACACCGAAATTGGTATCGCAGCAGACCGCGGCGGCGGCCGTAGTCGCTGTCTGGTGGCCGGAGAATAGTCCTGTCACCCCACCGAATTCGCTTCTTGCATTGCTTCCATCTGTGAGCCGAGTGCACGATGCGAGTGAGGCCGACGTCATTCTGCTGGCACCATTGGGCCGCGATCTTTCTACAACCGTTGCGGACTTGCAACTAGATCCGTCCAAAGCAGTCGCAATCGATCCACTTTTTAGTGGAAAAGCCGGGGTCACATTGATGGTTAGCCCCGGTACCACTGCCGCTACTGTCGACGCGGCCCGTGCGATTTTCGCCGCGCAATTGATTCCGACCTTTGTAATTGCAGATTCACCAGGGTATGTTGCGCCGCGCGTTATCGCCTGTATCGTTAATCTGGCGTGCGAGATGGCCCAGCAGGGGATTGCATCGCCTGCCGATATTGACGTCGCCGTCCGCCTCGGTCTGGGCTATCCGGTCGGGCCATTCGAATGGGGAGATCAGTTGGGTGCAAAACACATACTGGAAGTCCTCCAGGGGCTGTATGCCACATTCGGCGATCAGCGCTACCGCCCATCGCCATGGCTCGTGCGCCGTGCGCGTTTATCACTGCCGCTGACCGCGCCGGACCGCTTGGGCTGAACATCTCGCGCCCTGACATCGCTTTAACCTGAAGGCATAGGCATAAGCATCGGCCGCCCAGTGACAGGAAAAAAATTTCAGTTATCCTACCGGTCATGCAGTCGTCCCGCCAGATGCTGCTACCTATATAACCAGCATAGTTTTTGGCTGGGTCAAGGGCAATACGAATCCGGTACCAGATAGCCTGATCGATAACGTCAAAGCCCTCGCCAGCGATTATTAACCGTACTTTAATAAAGCCAAATAGCGGTTTCATTACCTGGCTGAGTGGTGCGGCGGCCGGTTCAGCACGATCGTCCAGATCGATTCGTATTCACGCTGCCCGCACCGGGGTTTGTGCGCCTTGCGGACAGTCAGCTGTATGGCGAGTATTTGGCGCGGACAGTAAAGCGGAAAAACACATGTTTGCGATTTGACCGCAGCTTTCCAAAATGGATTTGCTACGCGTGGCCTGACGATCATTTGACGGATAGTCGGGCATGCAATTTGCTGTTAGCCTAAGCATGACAACGTTAAGACGATCCGCCGCATGCCAGCACTGCCGCCCGACCAGCCTGAATCAGAAGTGTCTGCGCGAGCAGAGGTGAGCGTAGCGGAATCGGCGTAGCGAAAATCAATGCGTTGCGCAGTGCAGGTGTCATCTGACCAATTTAAGTCTTAAATAAAAGGAAATAACGTGGAATTTCAGGAAATTACTTACGAAGAAGACGGTCCGGTTGGAACCATTACCCTGAACCGCCCCCATGACGGCAACATGTTTACGCCGCTGATGTGCGAAGAAATTCGTGATTGTATCAACGCCATCCGGCGCGAGACCCGGACCCGGGTCATCGTGCTGACCGGTGCCGGAGATAAGTTTTTTTGTACCGGCGGTAAGAAGGAAGGTATGGAAGACACCCAGCTATATGCCGGTATGTTACCCACGTTGGATATGTATGAAAGTATCGACCGGCTGCAAAAACCGGTGATCGCTTGTGTCAACGGCTACGCGGTCGGCGGCGGTAACGTGTTGCAGATGGTATGCGACATGACCATCGCTAAGGAAAGCGCCGTATTCCGCCAGGTGGGGCCGATGGTCGGCAGCTTTGATGCTGGTTATGGCACCTGGTATCTTGAAGACCTGGTCGGCAAGAAGCGCGCTAAAGAAATTTGGTTTCGCAATCCGAAGATGACAGCGCAGGAAGCGCTGTCGATCGGACTGATCAATAAGGTAGTTCCGGATGCGATGCTAAAGGAAGAGACCCGCAAGATGGCGTTGGAAATCGCCGATCGCGGCGCATTTGCACTGGCTTCCATTAAGGCTGCGTTCAATGCCCGCCATGGTGGGGTGAGCGGCCTTGCGCGCATGGCGCATGACTTGTTGCTTCCAGGCTATCTAAACAGCGAAGAACATGCCGAACTGGCATCTGCATTCGCAGAGCGGCGCAGCCCTGACGCGTCCAAATTTGGCCAATGATTTCTTGCAAAGAAAGCTGTCATGCAGAATGTTTTAACGTTACATAATCCGCAGCAGGCGCGCGAGTTTTACATGGCAGGGGTCTGGCAGCGTGACACCCTGTACAGCCTGGCCGAAAACCATGCAAGCACGCGTCCGGGCTTATGGGCACTGCGCGATACCGAGATCCGGCTGACCTGGCGTGCACTGGTAGATTGGGCCGATAGCGTAGCGCAAGGCCTGGCTGAGGCCGGCCTGCACAGTGGTGACAGGGTCGCGGTCTGGCTGCCCAGCCGGGTCGAGTCAGTCGTCATTTTTCTTGCCTGTTCACGCAACGGTTATGTGTGCGTGCCGTCGTTGCATCAGAATCATACCGTGGAGGAGATCGCTGTCCTGCTTGAGCGGGTGCAATGCCGCGCACTGTTCGCGATGCCAGGTTACGGTGCCGATGCATCGGAGAATTCAATTTTTACGCGGGCATTAACGATGCCGTCGATAAAAACTGTCTTCGCGGTCTTCCCCTCTCATAGCGTGGAAGGGATGCTGCCTGCGAAAAGTCGGCCCTTTCCGAAGCCTGATGCGGCGTCGGTTTCATCACCTCCCGACTTGAATCCCGACAAGGTGGTGTATCTGGCATTTACGTCAGGTACTACCGGCATGCCTAAGGGCGTAATGCACAGCGATAACACGCTTCTTGCTAATGGTCGAGCGCTTGCCAGTGACTGGAATCAGGGGCCGGACACAGTTATCTTGTCGCTCAGTCCGGTCAGTCACCATATCGCTACGGTTGCGTGCGAGCAGATGCTGGTGACGGGTTGTGAACTGGCACTGCATTATGCGGGAACGGGCAAGTCGGTATTAGACTGGATTATTGAGACCGGTGCCACTTACGTGATGGGCGTCCCGACGCATGCGATCGATTTGCTGGCTGCGTTGCAACAGCAAGGCTTACAACATCTGGGAAAAGTAAAGACCTTTTACATGGCGGGGACCTTGATTCCGCGCAAAATTGCTGAGCAATTTCTGACGCTCGGGGTGGTACCACAGAATATCTACGGAATGACAGAAAATGGATCGCATCAATATCCATTGCCTGCGGATGAAATTGATACGCTGGTTGCTTCCTGCGGTCGCGCCTGTCGTGGCTATGAGGTGCGTCTGTGGAATCAGGAAAATCCGGATATCGAAGCTGAGCCAGGACAGATCGGCGAAATCGGCGGGCGCGGTGGCTTGTTGATGCTCGGTTATTTCAATAATCAAGAAGCGACCGAAAATTCATTTAATGCCAGTGGATGGTTTCTCAGCGGTGACCTCGGGCAGTTCGATAAAAATGGCGGCTTGCGTATCGTTGGTCGGAAGAAGGATTTGATCATACGCGGGGGTCATAATATTTATCCGGTCACAATCGAAGAACTGGCGCAGCGGCATCCCGGCGTTCTGAAGGTAGCGGTGTATCCGGTAGCGCACGAACGTCTGGGCGAGCAGGTCTGTCTCGCCGTTATCCCGCGTGATGGTGTCGCACTACGTGCTGATGAAGTCCTGAAATACCTCCTTGATTCCGGGCTTTCGAAGTATGACTTGCCTGAACATTTCATTGAAATGGATGCCTTTCCGATGACGACCAGCGGCAAGATACTCAAGCGTGAGCTAGTCGAACTGACGCGTGCCGGTAAATTGGTGCCGCAAGCGGTACGGGTAAGTGCAAGCGCCGGTCAGCCTTTAGCCGGTCAGTCTTTAATCAGTGACGAAAAAACGATCAGTGAAGGAAAAACGGCATGACTATTCAATTAACCTATCGGGAATCCTGTGCGATTTTGCAGATAGATCGGCCGCAAGTCTTGAACGCATTGAGTTTCGATGTGCTGCGTCAGATTGGCGAGGCGATTGATCAGGTCGCGGCGTCCGATGCGCGTGCATTAGTAATTGTCGGTAGCGGTGAAAAAGCTTTTTGCGCTGGCGCCGATATTAAGGAATTGCAGGGTCGCGGCCTGCTAGCGCAAAAGCAAGGTGCCGAACTGGGCCAAAGCGTGATGGCCAAACTTGACCGTCTCCCGATTCCATCGATTGCCGTCATTCATGGCTATGCGTTTGGTGGCGGACTGGAGTTGGCAATGGCGTGTACTTTTCGGATTGCAACGCCAAAGGCAAAGATGGGATTGCCGGAAATTAAGCTCGGGCTGATCCCGGGTTATGGGGGCACTCAGCGCCTTCCACGTTTAGTCGGCGAAGCCAAAGCGCTTGAAATCATCTTGTCTGGCAAGACCATAGACGCGGTCGAAGCAGAGCGTATTGGATTGGTCAATCTGGTGGTTGAACCAGCTGACCCGATTACGATCGGTTGTACTTACGCGCAGCAATTTATCGGCTTTAGCCGCTGTGCGCTGTTGTTCGCGCGGGAAGCTATTCAGCGCGCATCAGCGTTGCCGCTGGTCGACGGGTTGCGCATCGAATCGGACTTGTCCACACTGGCTTTTCAAACCGCCGACGCACGTGAAGGCATGCAGGCCTTCATTGACAAACGGGCCCCTCATTTCAAGGATGAATAAGCAATGAAACAGTCTTGTATTATTGTAACCGGTGCCAGTCGTGGGATCGGTGCGGCAATTGCCGAAAGTCTGGCCGAGGCCGGCTTCATGGTTGGCTGCCTCTCACGCTCAGGCGATCTTCCGCAACGGCCCGATGCTTCGGAGCAAGTACGCCAACGTTGGTTGAGTGCCGCTTGCGATGTGACCAATGCCAGCCAGGTACGTGCGGCCATCGCCGACATTCAGTCTCGTTGCAGTGTCCCGATTGCCGGTCTGGTGAATAATGCCGGCATCCATATGGAAGGCAAGTCAGCGTCGCTTCCGTTGGAGGAATTTGACAAGGTGATGCAAACCAATGCTAACTCGGTAGTGATAGGCTGCCAGAGTGTGTTTCCGTATTTGCGCGACCAGGGCGGGCTGATCGTCAATATAGGTTCATTTTTTGACAAAATGGGGGTTAAGCGCAACCTCGCTTATTGCGCCTCCAAGGCGGCAGTCGGTGCAATTACGCGCTGCCTGGCTGTCGAATGGGCTTCGGTTGGCGTGCGCGTAATGAACGTTGCTCCCGGCTATATCGTTACCGATCTAAACCGTGCCTCCATGTCGGAAGGCCCGCTGCGCGCATTTCTTGAAAAACGCATTCCAAATGGGGTGCCAGGCACAGCCGATGACGTAGGTGCACTGGTCGCCCTCTTGTTTAACATGCCTGGCGGATTCATGTCCGGTGAGACAATTTATATTGACGGCGCGCAAGGCGTCGCACATTAAGAGAAGGACGCGCTATGAATGTGCTGGAAAGATTAGATGGTCGCTTACCCCTGAGCGAAGATGAAAAAATGATCCTCGATAGCGTGCAGGCACTCGCACGTAAGGAAATTGCCTCAAGAGCAGCAGAAGTCGATGAAAGTGGAGAGTTTCCCTGGGATAACGTCCACGCGATCAATCAACTCGGTCTTAACGCGATGTTCATTCCGGAAGAATACGGCGGCGCACCGCTGTCGTTCACCTGCTATCTGGCCTGCGTACGAGAAATTTCCAAGGCGTGTGCTTCCACCGGCATCATCTGGGCCACTAATTTTCATGCGATCAAGCCATTGATCGAGTTCGGCAATCACGAACAGAAATCGCGATTCCTGCCAAAGATTGCAGAAGGAGCGCTGGCCGCTCTTGCCATCACCGAACCATCGGCGGGCTCAGACGCGACCGGTATGAAAACCTCGTTCCGTCCCGATGGCGACGACATCGTCATCAACGGTAGCAAAATTTTCATTACCAATGGTGACGTTGCTGACCAGTATCTGCTGTTCGGAAAATGGAGTGAAATTAACGATCCAAAGGCAGCGATCTCGGTGTTGATCCTTGAAAAGGGCACGCCAGGATTAAGCGTGATCGGTACAGAGAATAAGATGGGCACACGTGGCTCCAGTACCGCCTCGCTGGCTTTTGATAACTGCCGTGTGCCGCGCGCCAATCTCCTTCAAAATCCTGGCGACGGACTGAAAATACTATTTGGTTCCCTAAACAGGTCGCGCCCTAGTGTTGCGGCGCATGCGTTGGGCATCGCGCGCGCGGCTTTCGAGGATGCGGTGGCTTACATTAATGAGCGCAAGCAGTCCGGCAAAAAAATTATCGAGTTTCAGGGGATTCAATTTTTACTTGCTGACCTCGCTGCAGAGTTGGTGATGTGTGAATCCTGGTTGTGGCGCGTGGCAGCAATGGTCGATTCCGGAGAAAAAGATTTTGGTACCGAGGCATCGATATTAAAGATGCGCGCCAGCGATGCAGCGATGCGCATCGCCACCGAGGCCGTGCAGCTATTGGGCGGCTATGGATATTGCAAGGATTATCGCGTTGAGCGGCTCATGCGTGACGCCAAAATCACCCAAATTTGGGAAGGTACCAATCAGGTACATCGCCAACTTATTGGCCGCAGTTTTCTTTTGAAATAGGGACAGACATGACAGTAATTAAAACCGTTGGCGTGGTCGGCAGCGGCACCATGGGAACTGGCATCGCGATTGTGGCCGCTCGCGCAGGCTTTCGTGTCAAGGTACTCGATACAAAACAGGAAACATTGGATCGGTCGCGTCAGCAGACGCTCGCCTTCCTGGAAAAATCGGTGCAACGCAAGAAGCTGGAACCGGCGCAACTGGAACAGATCATGCAGAACTGGTCTGGCACCATTGATGCCGCAGATATGGCGGATTGCGACATTATCATTGAAGCAGTATTTGAGGATCTGGCGGTCAAGCATCAGTTATTCCAGCGATTGCATGCGGTTTGCCCGCCTCATACCATCTTTGCTTCGAATACGTCGACCATCTCGATTACCGAGATCGCAGGCGGTTGTGGCCGAGATGATCGCTTTGTCGGGATGCATTTTTGCCTTCCTGCACAATTGATGAAGCTGGTGGAGATGTCAGCCGGCATGAACACCAGCGAAGAGACATTTTCCACAGCCTGGGAGTTTAGTAAGGCCATGGGGCAAAAGCCTGTACGGACTCAGGACACGCCCGGCTTCATCTTGAATTATTTTTTGATTCCGTATCACAACGATGCGATCCGTTTAGTTGAACAGGGCGTGGCTGAGGCCGCCGATATTGATCTGGCTATCAAGACCGCGCTAGGCTATCCGATGGGACCGATGGAGTTGCTTGATCTGGTGGGTCTGGACACCCAACGGCTGCTATGCGAGGCAATGTACGGGTTGACCAACGAACCACGCGCAGCCTGTCCGCCGTTGGTCAAACGCATGATCGCTGCCGGTCGGCTTGGCAAAAAATCCGGTAAGGGCTTCCTCAACTATACCAATACTAAAATGTTTGGAGCTTGAGATGGAAACACCTATGCAGACACCTTATTGTATTATTTCATCCGGCATCAGCCGCTCGTTTCCGGTCGACCATTCATTCATTGCGCAAGCGGATAACGATGCCGTGGCGACAGTCTATTTGGGCGCTCGGGCCGGGGCCGCCTTCAGGGCTGCGCCAACGGTAGCTGAGGCTGTTTTTATCGCTATTGAACTCGATATCGAATGTCTCGGTGTGCACGTCGATACAAATGCTTCCACCGCTCCGACTAACGTGGTTGGTATCGCGCGTTTTCGCCTGGGCGATGCTGAGCCCAGTAACCTGATTGAACTGGTGCGTCTTCCGCAAACATCGCCGGTCGCGGTGGCGGCAGCAAAGGCGGCGTTTGAAGCAGCCGGACTGGTCGTCGCAGTGTGTGGGGATTTTCCCGGCAGAATCGTCAACCGTCTTGTGCGGCCTTATTACAACGCGGCGCTGCGTCGACTCGATGAGCAATTGGCGAGTGCCGAGGATATGGATATGACGCTAAGGTTGGGTCTCGGTTATCCGGAGGGTCCGATAGCGCTACTTAAGCGTACTGGTCTGGCCGATCATTGTCGGGTCAGCGAGCAGCTTTACCAGGCATTGCGCCAGGAACCCTATGCACCGGCGCGTGCAGCACAGATGGCAATGGCGCACAGTCAGGGAGATTGAATATGGGACAGCCTCACCATCACCATCAGCCCCTGCACGGTATCACCGTCCTCGATTTCAGTACTCTGTTACCTGGCCCGATGGCGACGCTGCTGCTGGCTGAGGCGGGCGCTGAAGTAATCAAGATCGAGCGCCCTGGCAACGGCGATGAAATGCGCAGTTATACACCTAAATTCGGTAAAGATAGCGTTAATTTTGCTCTGCTTAACCGCGCCAAGAAATCGATTGCGATCGACCTCAAGTCGGTATCGGAACGCGCGCGTCTGGAAGAACTGGTGCGCAGCGCCGACATCATCGTTGAGCAGTTTCGTCCAGGTGTCATGCAACGTCTTGGCCTCGATTATGAAACTGTTTCGCGTATTAATCCGAAGATTATCTATTGCTCTATCACTGGTTACGGCCAGTCCGGTCCTAAAGCACAGATCGCCGCACATGATCTGAACTACGTTGCCGATAGCGGCATGCTGGCGCTATCGACCGGCGCGGACGGCGCACCGGTATTGCCGGCAGCGCTGGTGGCCGATATTGCCGGCGGTGCTTATCCGGCGGTGATGAATATTTTGATGGCGTTGCAAGCGCGCGCCCAGAGCGGTCTCGGATGTCATCTTGATATTGCCATGGCCGACAATTTATTTACCCTTATGTACTGGGGGCTCGGTAGCGGTTTCAGCGCTGGTCAGTGGCCGAAGCGCGGCAAGGAACTGGTGACCGGTGGGTCGGCGCGTTATCAGGTCTACCGTACCAGCGACAATCGTTATCTTGCGGCGGCACCACTTGAGGACAAATTTTGGACTAACTTCACGGAAATCATCGGGATACCGCAGGAGGAACTCGCCGCCGACGATCAGCAAGCTATCGCACGGGTGGCCTCTGTCATCGCCCAACATTCAGCAGATTACTGGTTAGAGAAATTCAAGGGCAGGGAAGTATGTACCGGATTGGTAGCCGATCTGGAGGACGCGGTCACCGATCCGCATTTCATCGGACGCGGACTATTCACGCAGACGCTGGATGACGGTAGGGGCGGTTCGATTCCAGCGCTGCCAGTACCAATATGCAGTGTATTTCGACATATACAAGCGGCGGGTGCGCCTGAGCTTGGAGAAAGTAATGCGGCGTTGATCGGAGAGCTTTGATAATGAAGCGCTCGCCATCATTATATTTTGAGAGCGCGTATTAAGCGGCTAGTTGAACGTGCGCTCAATGGATTTCGGTGGGTAATGATTCTGCCGCTAAACTCATCTGCTCTGACACCTCGGTGTGGTTGCCCTGGCGGACCACGTTCGTCAGGTAATCGTAAAACAATTTTTACGGATTTACCTGACGAAATTTAGCCAAAATCTAGCCAAAATTTATCCAAATCCGCTTGCCTGGCTGGTAAATAGCGCATCGAATTATCTCATTGGATGTAAGGGATTGTGCACGACGTAAGCAATCACTTTGTGATGTAACACACTGGATGCTGCGATGCGGCATAAATCGAATGAGCCACCGGTCACGTCAATTTACTTAGTATTCCGAGTAATTACGTTTGTTCGGTGAAAGGTGGTTGCTCCCTGCGGCAAGGGCAACTCAAATAGACGTATAATATTTGAAATGAAAATACCAGACATAAGCCCCGCAGGCTCGACGCCGAATTCCCTGCGCGGCGTACTAATTTTGGGTGCGGATGGAAAAGAACTGGCTGCAGGCGGTATCGCCGCCGAGGGCGAAATGGCCGCTCGTATCGTCCGTGGATGGCATGATGCACGTCGCAATCAACAACACCTGTTTTCTATAGATGGCCCGGATGGTTCTGATGTCGTTGTGGTCGTTCTTCCGACTCCTGACGCGACGATACTGGTAGCGATGCAGCGCGAGGGTCGTGACGCACTGTTTGAACTGGTCGCCTCCATAGACTTCGGGGGCGACATCCTCGCCCATCTGCTTACGAATCCGTTTGAAGCTCTTACCGTGGTCGACCGGGAAGGTGTGCTGCGCTATATGAACCCGGTGCATGAGCGATTTTTTGGTCTTAAGGCGGGCAGCGCTGCAGGGCGTCACGTGACCGATGTCATTGAGAACACCAGGCTGCATCACGTCGCCGCAACAGGCAAGGCCGAAATCGGGTTAATTCAGGAGATGCGTGGCGTGGCTCGTGTGGTGACGCGCAATCCGATACGTAACAGCCGGGGAGAAATGGTTGGGGCTATCGGACAGATCATGTTCAAGGGCCCGGAACAACTGCGGGCTTTATCGGGCGAACTGGCAAAGGTCAAGTCTGAAGCCGCCTTTTATCGTCGTGAGTTAAGTGACCTGAAGAACCGCAGCTACGGGCTGGACCAGATGGTCGGCGAAAGCCCGGCTATGCAGCGACTCAAGCAGCAAATCGTGAAAGTCGCACCAATGGATGTTGCTATCCTTTTTACAGGGGAAAGCGGCACCGGCAAGGAACTCGCTGCGCATGCCATCCACAAGCTGAGCCCCCGACGCGATGCCACAATGGTAATGGTCAACGCAGCCGCACTGCCAGCTACGCTGGTCGAGAGCGAACTGTTCGGCTATGAGGCCGGCTCGTTTACGGGTGCAGAGCGCAAAGGCAGAAAAGGTAAGATCGAGCAAGCTGATAACGGCACGCTGTTTTTCGACGAGGTGGGCGATATGCCCTCCGAAGTCCAGGTAAAGTTGCTACGCGTTTTGCAGGACGGTTCGTTTCAACGGGTCGGCGGGAACGAGTCGCATCACTCGAACTTCCGGCTCGTCACGGCCAGCAATCGGAACTTCGAGGCGATGATCGCCGATGGTACTTTCCGGCTGGATCTTTTTTACCGTATCGGTGCTGTCACGATTCGGCTTCCGTCACTACGGGAAAGGCTTGAAGACATTCCTTTGCTGGCTGAAATGGCGCTTAAGCAGTTTACAGATCGACACGGACAACGTCCGAAGACACTCTCAGATCAGGCACTGGCATTCTTGAAAGGCCAACGCTGGCCTGGTAACGTACGCCAGCTGATTCATATGGTAGAGCGTGCGGCGATATTTACCGAGTCCGATGTGATCGAACCTGCCGATTTCGGACACATTGATTCAGATGCTTCCGAAGTGTCCCAGGCAGCACCTTCATTTACGTTCGAGGATAAGATTGCACCCGAACCAAAGGCAGAACCTGCGGAACCGGCAGAACCGATGCGCGTCAGCCGCGCTGTCGAACAAGTGGAAGAACAACTCATTCGTCAGGCATTGGCGCGCTGCCGTGGTAACAAAAAGCAGGTTGCTACTGAGCTCGGCATCTCACGTTCCTATCTTTATAAGCGCCTGGCGCAAATGCATGTTTCAGAGTCGGAAGGCTAAACTAAACATGGGTAGCGATCACTCTCTATCACACCGTTGTCATCGACCCGGAATCTGCTTTGCGCCGCTTTATAATAATGCTTCGTAATACCGCTTATAAATATTCCCCAGCCAAAGCCAATTCCTTGATTTCATCAGCCACGATCTGTTGCTGACCGCCGCTGAGCTGGTTGGCAGGTTGATTCGCCCGTTCAGCAAGGAAAATTTCCATCTGCCGGGAACGTTGGGTTCGCCCGAAGGTGACACATGCCAGAGGCACAATTCAAAGATATAACACGTGTCCCCACGACGCAATTCTTATGTCTGCAACGAGGGCAATAGTCTTTCGTTTGTCTTCGGTAAAGACACCCAAAGACTTACTTTGCGATCAGGTCAGCTCAATGCAGGGCCAGCTATCGCCAGTCTCCATTTAGCGTGAGACACTCACCATGGTATGGCACAGAGTTTGCTGAAGGACTTCAAATATCCACGCCTGAGCGAGCAACATAATGTCCACACTACAAAAACAATTGCCTATGAATGATCTGCCTGTGAAGTCGACACCGGCGCTTGATCTGTTGGCCGGAGTGAAAGTTCTCGATCTCACCTCATCGGTTGCCGGCCCTTATGCTGGCCAGTTGCTTGCCGACATGGGCGCTACCGTCGTCAAGGTGGAAAAGCCCGGGAAAGGTGATGATGCACGCGCTTGGGGACCTCCTTTTCTGCACAGCGAATCGCTATGGTTTATGAGCGTTAATCGGGGCAAACATAGCATTACCCTGGATTTCAGCGTACCGGAAGGACGGGACGTTCTGCGCAAACTGGTGGCCGAATGCGACGTGATTCTGATTAATCTGGTCGCGCGAGTACAGCGCAAATTAGGTGTAGATGCAGAATCGCTGCGCTTGTGGAACCCGTGCCTGATCCATGTTTCAGTGACAGGTTTTGGTCTCCTCGGAGCACGTGCGGATATGCCGTGTTATGACCTGATCGCGGAAGGATATTCTGGCGTCATGGATCTCACCGGCGAGCCGGACAGCGCCCCGCAAAAGGTGGGTACGCCCGCAGCGGATTTGCTGGCCGGGCATGATGCTGCAATGGCCGTGTTGGCGGCATTGCTGCGTCGCGAGCGGAATGGTACCGGCTGCGAAATTGATATATCGATGGTGGAAAGCATGTCGCGCTTCATGGGGCCGAGGTTGATGCCTTACCTCGGATCTGGCCAACTTACCCGCAGATCTGGTGGCCGCGATAGTGTCATCGCTATTTATCAGGTGTTCGATACAGCGGATGAACCCATCACGCTAGGCTTAGGCAATGACGCGATCTGGAAGCGTTTCTGGGAAGCGCTGGATAGGCCCGAGGTGGCCCTCGTTCCGGAGTTCGCAAGCAATGCGTTGCGTTGTGCGAGGCGCGCCGAAATCGTCGAATTGATAGCAGGGATACTGCTTAGCAAGTCTCGTGCGCAATGGTTGGATTTGCTCACGCGTGCCCGCGTTCCGGCCGGACCACTCAATACGGTAGGTGACGTTGCCAGCGATCCCGCGCTGCGCGAGTCGGGTTTCATCTACCAAACCGAAGGAGAAGACGGCCCTATTCCTCAAGTCGGTCTGGGAATCCGATTTGACGGACGTTCGGAAGGCACGCAGATGCCGCCGCCCAAGCTTGGGGCGCATACCGACCTGATCCTGCGTTCCTGGCTCAATAGCGATAGTACAGAACTGGATCGCCTGCGTACAAAATGCATTATCTGATGAGGTAGTTTTATGTCGTCCGAGGGCGCCAGCTTTACCCAGGATACGTCTAGCCGCCCACGCATGCTTAAAAGGCCGTCGGTCAGATCGGCGTGAGACTTGTTTTCAGGGGCCTTAATAAGGACCAGCGACATCGACCAGCCTGACCAGTCGGCTTCACTATTTGTCAGGCACCGCATACCTGATTCAACCCATTTCGGGTACTGAAGAGCGAATTTCGGAGGACACAAACATGTCACATCTTCTTACCTTGCATGACCCGGCCGCTGCCAGGGAGAATTATCTCGCTGGCGTTTGGCAGACGGACACTTTGTATTCCCTGGCGAGCCGCAACGCGACGGAGTGTGGCAATGCTTACGCGCTGCGTGACAGCACGCGCCGGTTGACCTGGCGCGCGCTGATCGCTTGGGTGGACGCCACGGCAGCTAATTTGTACGACAGTGGATTGCGACGCGGTGATCGCGTCTCGATCTGGTTACCAAACCGGGTGGAAACGGTGGTCGTGTTGCTGGCCTGTTCGCGCAACGGGTATATCTGCAATCCCTCATTACACCAAAACTACACCGTCGCAGAGATCGTCACGTTGCTGACAAGAATCGAAAGCCGGGCCCTTTTCGCGCAACCCGGATGGGGAGCAGACGCTGCGTCCTCAGATATTTTCTCGCAGGCCATCGCGCTAAGCGGGATGAAACAGGTCTATGCATTACCGCCGCTACTTGCATCCGAGACAGATATGCCGCCTGGCGCGTACCTCATGCCGTTAACTGGCCAACCGTCACGTATCCCGCTACCGCTACCGAGTACCCACCCGGATCAAATAGTGTACCTCGCATTTACCAGCGGCACCACCGGAATGCCGAAGGCGGTCATGCACAGCGACAACACCCTGTTGGCTAACGGTCGCGCATTGGTGGCTGACTGGGGACCGACTCATAAGACCATTGTGCTGACCTTAAGTCCGATGAGTCACCACGTCGCCATCGTTGCGCTGGAGCAAGCGCTGGTGACGGGATGTGAGCTAGTCATGTACGATCCGCTGGCCGGGATCGCGCCACTCGACTGGATCGAACTCACCCGGGCCACGTATGTAATGGGGGTACCGACTCACGCAATCGATTTGTTGCAGGAAGTTGAACGGCGCGGCGTTACCCGCATTGGCGACGTCGAGGTGTTTTACATGGCAGGATCAAACATCCCGAATAAAACTGCAAGCCAGCTACTTTCGCTCGGCGCTAAGCCTCAAAATGTCTATGGCATGACCGAAAATGGCTCGCATCAGTACACCAAACCGTCCGACTCTTTTGGCGTGATAACCGGTACCTGCGGCAAAGCGTGTTCCGGCTACGAAATTCGATTGTGGCAACCTGATGATCCGGATTTAGAAGCGGTGCCCGGTGATATCGGTGAAATTGGCGGCCGCGGAGGCGTGCTCATGTTAGGTTATTTTAGCAATCAATCCGCAACCGAATCATCTTTCAATAGCAGCGGCTGGTTCATGAGCGGAGACCTCGGGCGCTTCGACAGCGAGGGTAATCTGGAAATCATCGGGCGCAAGAAAGACATCATCATACGCGGCGGATACAATATTTATCCGTCCCACATTGAAGATTTTGCGCACCGGCACGAGAGCGTAAAGAAGGCTGTTGCATTCGGCGTAGCGGATTCCCGGCTAGGCGAAAAGGTCTGCCTCGCCATCATCGCTCATGAAAGCGTCCCTGCGGCTAACGAGATACTGCTGCATCTCGCACAACAAGGTTTATCCAAGTATGAAATGCCGGAATACTTCATGGTGGTGGAAGAGTTTCCAATGACCCCAAGCGGAAAAATTCTCAAACGTGAACTGACGCAATGGGTCCAAAGCGGCCGTCTGCAACCACAAGCTGTGCGTTACCACGCTCCCTGAACAGGTGTCGACTTATGGTCTTTAGCAGTCGCCGTAAAGTGGTAGTTTGAGTCATTGAAGTAGCGCAACAACTAGCCACAATCCTGCAACAACCCTCCTCATAAAGAAGTCTGCGCGCAACGCGATGCCGTTGCGTTGCGCCTCCGTCTGCGCATTTTCGCGATGCAGTCCATTCAAATTTAAACCATCCCCCAACGATTATTCCTGATGGCAAAGCTGCTGACCTTTGCATCACCAAATGTGAACTGCATTTGACAAGTAGCGAATACCCCGCGTATATTTCGGTTAAGTGCTTAAAAACACGAATAAGAGCGGAATGTCACCCCGTCAGTCAGTGGCATTTTTTACGTCTATAGCTTTTTCTATGGGCGCGGTGGAGCAGAAATACAAGACCCGCAAGGGGAATCCTGCTCGCTTGGCTCTTTACAAGTTCTTAACACTCGCGCCCACCAATTCGCTTAAGAACGGATTGTTGGACTTCATAAGCCTCAAAGAGGAGCACTTCATGGCTAATTTCGCCGCCATTCCGTTCGTCCCCAACTTAACGGTCGTCTCGGGAAAAATCACCGCAACGGGTACGCAACTAGCGAAACATTTTCGTAAAAGTCACGACAAGGTACTCAGAGCAATTGTATCGTTAAAAGAAGATTGCCCCCAAGACTGGCACGACCTCAACTTTGAGGAAAGGTTAACTGAGGTAGCAATCGGTCAGGGTGCCACTCGTAAAGAGCGCACATTTCAGATCGCCAGAGACGGCTTTACATTATTGACGATGGGCTTCTCCGGCAAAAAAGCGCTGCAATGTAAACGGGCTTACATCGACGCATTCAACCGCATGGAAGCGGGGCTGGCATCGCCCCCTAATCCACTCGCGCCTTCAAATTCCGAATTGAAAACCCGTATCAACCGCCATGCGTGGTCATTATCAAAAGGTATGTACGCGCAGTTTAAAACCGCCATGCTGGAAAGTGCTATCCATTTCGACGTAACCTATCCGGTTGAAAAATGGAAGCCAAAATACGTGCAAAAAGAAGCCCTGATCGATATTGAATGCATGGCGCATTTGATGGACAAGTTCAGCCAGCGCCTGCGTGAGGAAAGCAGGGCACTCGCCAGCCAATTTGGTGAAGATCAGGATGAGATTCCCGCCCGCCCGTACTCCACTAACGCCAACGTTTGTACGAAGGAAAAAATCTGATGAAACTTCAGGTAGCCCATTACAGCACCCGCGTAACTGCGTCTTATGCCAGCGTATTGTTCCTGAATTTAATCCGGAATACCGCGTAGTTGAATCTCACCAAAAAAATGGCGTCGCGAGGCGTCCCGCTGAATCACGATGCAGTGGTCGTGCTACAGGAGAAAATTGGTCAGCATCCGCGGTCCTGCTTTACGTATCGCGGTACTATATCTACCTATTGGTGGTTAAATTTTCGGAGCAGAACCGGGGAAGAATAAAAAGCGTGCAACTTCACGTCTTACAGGCGCTTTATCTTCCGCTTTGTGAGCGGCCTCATTATCAAATTCGCGACGAAAATAGTTCCATTACCGTGTTTCTGAGCCACGTTACACCCGGGTCATTAGAGTAGCGTTCATGCCAGTGCTGCATGACGCGATAGTCGGGTAAATCGAACTGCAGTTCCAGCAATTTCATAGAATTGTTCGCAGCAACTATTTTGCCGAAACGCTCGGGTACGATTGCCAGGTACTCGGTGTCGATTATGTTAGATAGCACGCCGAGGAAATTTGGAATGCGTAAGCCGATCTTGCGTCGGATTCCTTGCTCTTCAAACATTTTTTCAACTACGCTATGGCCTGTACCCTGAGTCGACACTACCAGATGGGATTCAGCCTCGAACTGCTTAATGCTGACCTTGTCTCCGTTGAGCCTGGGATGATCGCTACTCACCAGGCAGACGAAGCGCTCGGTAAACAGCGCCTGCTGAAAGAATCCATGTCCCAGCCCAGTTAAGAATCCCAAGGCAAGATCAAGTTCTCCCGACTCCAGATGTTTCGCTGTTTTCTCCGAAACGTAAGTCAGATCAATTCGGATCGCCGCTGCTGCCACTTTGAAATGGGCCAGGAGCGTCGGCATCATGACCCGTTGACCCACGTCCGTCATGCAGATTCTAAACATTCGATCAGACACAGCGGGATCGAAGTTTGCGCGGTGCTCCAAGGTGGAGGTCAGCGTACTCAAACCCAACCTTACAGAATCGATGATCTCATCGGCCAGGGCGGTGGGCTCCATGCCGTTGGAAGTGCGGACGAAGAGTTGATCGCCATAGTGCCGCCGGAATTTTGCCAGCGCCATGCTGACTGCCGGCTGGCCCAGGTCGAGATTTTCTGCAGCGCGGGAAATACTTTGCGTGCGATAAATCTCTTCAAAAATACGCAACATTTTGATATCGACGTTGTCCATTTTTTACATTATCAATTATTTTGATGAATAGTATCACTGAATACGTATTGATTGATAGTTGTCGTGCTCATAGACTCACTCAAAAATCTATACAGCGCGCTTATATCCTGGCCATCGGACAAGGAATGGGAATCGAGCGCATATCAAGGAACCAAGGAGATCAATCTTGACATCACTGAACCAAACAACCCCTATTCTGATTGCTGGCGGAGGAATCGGAGGCTTCGCAGCCGCCCTGTGTTTGAGCCGGAAAGGGTACAAAGTTCACCTGTTCGAACAAGCAAAGGAAATCAAGGAAATCGGCGCTGGTATCCAGATTGGTCCGAATGCATTTCATATCTTCGAGCGTCTGGGCTTGACTGATATCGTACGCGCCAAGGCTTCAATGCCGCTGACGCTGACGATGATGGATGGCATCAGCGCCGAAGAAGTGACTTCCATTCCGCTGGATAGTAAATTTCTGGAACGGTTCCAGTATCCGTACGCCCTCATTCATCGCGCGGATTTGCATCGTATTTTTGTCGATGCCTGTGCCGCCTGCGAAAACATTCAAGTCACCACCGGCATCAAGGTCACCGGATTTGACGACGCCGGCGAATCGGTCACCTTGCATACCGATCAGGGAGACTTTCACGGCCGCGCACTGATCGGTGCCGACGGACTATGGTCGACGATTCGGCAAAAGATCGTCGGCGATGGTGCTCCCCGGATTTCCGGGCACGTCGCTTACCGTGCGGTGCTGCCTATCAGCGAAGTGCCGGAGGCGTTACGCACTAATGCCATGACCCTGTGGGCTGGCGCTAAAACCCATCTCGTTCAATATCCGTTGCGCGGTGGAGAACTGTACAACCTTGTCGCCGTATTCCACAGCGATAAATACGAGGAAGGCTGGGATACCAAAGGCGATCCGGATGAGTTGCACTTGCGCTTTCGCGACGCGGCTGCCCCGGTCAAGGCCTTATTGAGCAAAATTGAGTCCTGGAGGATGTGGGTATTGTGCGATCGCGATCCTATCAAGAACTGGTCTTCAGGAAACGTCACGCTGTTGGGCGATGCCGCACATCCGATGCTGCAATACATGGCGCAAGGCGCCTGCATGGCGATGGAAGATGCGGTCGTCCTGGCTGAGGAAATCGGGTCGGAACAGCAAGATTTTAAGTCCGCGTTTCTGCGCTACCAGAAACGACGCTACCTGAGAACCGGCAAGGTGCAAATGAGTGCGCGTATGTATGGCGAGTTTTATCACGCCTCCGGCGTCAACCGTGAACTGCGCAATCAATTTTTGCAAGGACGAACGTTAGATCAGACGCTCGACAGTATGGCCTGGTTGTACAACGGCATCTAAAAAGAGGACCTGGCCGTGCAACTGCGCGGCTTAGGCGAGATACATTGTTTTTCTGGAGAACGTGAATATGAAAATTTGTCGATTTGGCGATAACCGCCTGGGCTGGCTGGATGGCGACGTGGTACGCGATGTCACGGCGGCACTGGATATTCTTGCACCAAAAACTTATCCATTTCCTAAGCACGACATCCTGATCGAGAATCTGGCTGCGATTTGTGCTCGCATCCTGGTGATCGGTGCCAGCGCGCCCATCGTGACTGACGCAAAACTACATCTGCTGTCGCCAGTAGCGAATCCTGGCAAGATTATCGCCGCGCCGGTCAACTATCAGAAACATTTGAAGGAGGTCCTGAACGACGCCAACCTGCATCATGACAATCAAATTAATCATATTGAGCGCGCCGGGTTGTTCCTTAAGGCGACCAGTTCTGTCGTCGGGGCGTCCGAAGGGGTAGCCTTGCGCAAGCTGGACCGGCGTAACGATCACGAGGTGGAACTCGCCGTCGTGATCGGCCGTGCAGCCTCCAACGTTACTCGCGCTGCCGCGCTGGACTATGTCGCAGGATATTGCATCGGCCTGGATATCACAATACGCGGTCCGGAAGATCGTAGCTTCCGCAAGTCACCCGACTCCTATACGGTGCTCGGCCCCTGGCTGGTGACGGCTGACGAATTGACAGATCCGGGAACGCTCGATTTTTCCATCTCGGTCAACGGGGAAATCCGGCAAAACTCGAACACCGGCGATTTAATTTTGGGTGTTCAGCAGCTGATCGAATTTGCCTCATCGTTTTATACATTGCAACCCGGCGACGTGATCATCACCGGCACCCCCGAAGGTGTTTCCCCGATTCTGCCAGGCGATATTATGGTGGCGCGCATGGACGGCATCGGCGAGATGACAGTCGCGGTACGCGCCGCGGACAACGGCAACCGAGTGTCACATGCTTGACCAACCATTTTTGTCCGACGAACTGGTTCAGAAAAGACAAGATCTCTACAGTCGTCTAGATCAGGTGGCAACCGCGCCGCTGTGGTCTGTCATGTCCAAGCTGGTGACCGCCACACCGCAACCTGCCTCGGTTCCTGCTGTCTGGAGCTATCAGGTGATGCGTCGCCTGCTGCTCGAAGCGGGAGGATTGATTTCCGCCAAGGAGGCTGAGCGTCGCGTTTTGATTTTGGAGAACCCTGGCATACGTGGTATGTCTCAAATCACCCAAAGCCTGTATGCGGGTCTGCAAATGATATTGCCGGGGGAGATTGCCCCCAGCCACCGGCACGCCGCGTCCGCGCTGCGCTTTGTCATCGAAGGTGAGGGTGGGTATACTGCCGTCGATGGCGAGCGCATCACGATGCATCCCGGTGACTTCATTATTACGCCATCCTGGACGTTCCACGATCACGGGAATAACGGCGATACCCCGGTCATCTGGCTCGACGGTTTGGATGTCCCCATGGTCAACCTGTTCGATGCCAGCTTTGCGCAAGGGTACCCTGGCGGAGAAGTGCAGGCATTAACACGGCCGGAGAACGATGCCAGCGCCCGTTATAGTCAAGGCCTGGCACCAGTTGAATATGTCCACACAAGCACATCGTCACCACTCTTTCATTATCCCTATTCGACCGCGCGTGCGGCCCTGGACACTCTTTACCGCAACGGCCCGGTTAATCCTTGGCACGGGGTGAAGTTGCAATATATTAATCCGACCACAGGAGGCCCTGCGATGCCAACTATGGGCGCCTTCATTCAGCTATATCAGGCAGGCTTCGTCAGTAGACCTTATCGGTCAACTGATGCGTCGGTTTTTTGTGTTAAGCAGGGCAGTGGCGTTAGCCATATCGGGGGGACATTAGTCCCATGGGAAGCTGGCGACGTGTTCATGGTGCCCTCATGGAGCGCGGTAATCCATGAAGTTCAACAAGACGCGGTCCTGTTCAGTTTTTCTGATCGTCCGGCACAGAAAGTCCTCGGTCTCTGGCGTGAAGAGCAAATGGAGACGACCCTGTAATTCGGTGGTCAGCTTAGAAATATTCCATCAATAATTAAAAAGTGCGGAATGCATCGCACGTCAGGAGACATAAATGACCCAACCATCTTCGTCGTTGTTCATCCACGATGTCATCGATACCCGACCGCTAGGACGCCTGCAATTATCTGCGATCATTACCTGCATTCTGATCGTCGTTCTGGATGGCTTTGACACTCAGACTATCGGCATGCTGGTGCCAGCCATGTCAAAAGATCTGGGCATACCGATCAAGGCTTTCGGGCCGATTTTCAGCGCAGGCCTGGTCGGGATGCTGCTCGGTGCCGTCGTGCTTGGCCCTCTGGCGGATCGGTTTGGTCGGAAGACCATGATCGTGCTGTCTTCGTTGCTGTTCGGCAGCCTCTCTTTCGCCACCTCCTACGCAGGTTCATTTGATCAGTTACTGGTTTTGCGGTTTATCACCGGTATCGGCCTGGGCGGCGCGTTGCCCAACGCGCTTTCTCTGGCGGCCGAATACGCGCCAAAGAAATTTTCTCGCACAATTGTCGCAACGTTAATGTGTGGCATGCCGCTGGGGGCCGTCCTGGGTGGCATGGTGAGTTCGATTTTATTGCCGATTCATGGCTGGCATTCGGTGTTTATAGTAGGTGGCTTCCTTCCTGTCGCCGTGGCGCTATTCGCGCTCGGATTCATGCCCGAATCGGCGCGTTTTCTCGTCGCTCGCGGAGGGAACAAAACGCGTCTTCATGCGATCATGCGGCGCATCGCCCCCGATCTACCGCCGAAGCAAACTTACCATGCGCCGCAACAGATATCCAACAGCGTACCGATCGGCGAGCTGTTCAGTAATGGACGCTGGGTCGACACCATCTTGCTTTGGATACCTTACTTCATGAATTTGGTGGTGCTCTATTTTATTGTCAGCTGGATGCCGGCAGTGTTGATTGGTTCTCACCATCCGATCTCTGTAGGTATTCAGGCGATCACGCTATTCAGTCTGGGCGGTGTAGCCGGTTGTCTGGCACAAGGTCCTCTGATGAACAGATTCGGCGCCCGTACCGTGTTGCTGGCGCAACTGACTACCTATGCCGCACTGGCGATAATTTTAGCGAACTGGTCTGAGCGTTACCTGGTCGTAGTCGTCATCAGCACGTTGATGGGTGTGGTAATTCAAGGTGCGCAAGCCGGCTTTAATGTCCTGGCAACAGAAATTTACCCGACGCATATGCGTGCCACGGGTGTCGGCTTCGCGGTTGGCATCGGCCGCATCGGATCGATTTGCGGACCGTTGGCGGGTGGGTTAATGCTGACCCTTCAACTGGATGTCAAATATATATTTTTGGCGGGCATCGTGCCAGCATTGATCGCCGCCACGGCGATCGCATGGAACCGCACAGTGAAGAGATAAACAATTTCCGTTCCGCAACCATTCCTAAATCCTATGCAGCCATCTGCTTCAGCGGTGTCACGGACGCACATGAAAAAATCGAAAACGTTGTTTGAAAAATTGTGGAATGCTCACGTCATCACCAATGACGGAGACAATTTGTCGCTTTTGTCGATCGACCGGCATTATGTCTACGAGGTCACTAGTCCGCAAGCCTTTGAAGGACTGCGAATTAAAAATCGCACGGTACGCGGTCCTTCTAGCGTGCTGGCAACGATGGACCATAACGTGCCCACGACCTCGCGTTCAGAGCCGATGTCAGACCGCCTTGCACAGCGTCAGGTAGATACGCTGAACCTTAACTGCAAGCAGTTCGATATTCAATGTTTCGATATGTCGGACCGCCGGCAAGGCATAGTGCATGTCGTCGGACCTGAGCAAGGAGCCACTCTTCCCGGTATGACCGTCATTTGCGGCGACTCCCATACCTCTACCCATGGCGCGTTCGGCGCTTTGGCATGGGGCGTGGGGACATCCGAAGTCGAACATGCCCTGGCCACGCGATGCTTATGGGTGACGCGGCCGAAGACTATGTGCGTGCGATTCTGCGGCTCGTTGCCGGGCCATATCACGCCCAAAGACCTCGCGTTGGCGATGATAGATCGTATCGGCAGCGCAGGCGGAACCGGGTATGCCATTGAATTCGCTGGGTCGGTGATCGAACAGATGAGCATGGAAGGCAGAATGACGTTATGCAATATGGCTGTTGAGGCCGGTGCCCGTTTTGGTTTGATTGCTGTCGATGAGCTTACTGTGGCCTATCTTGATGGTCGCCCTTATGCGCCGGACGCGTCGCAGTGGAAGGATGCAGTGACATTTTGGCGAACGCTCGCCAGCGATCCTGGTGCGACGTTCGACATCACAATTATGATGGACGTGGAACGCCTCAAGCCCATGGTGACCTGGGGAACCACACCCGACATGGTGACGGTGATTGACGGAAATGTTCCCGATCCTGCTATGGAAGAAAACTCGATCCGCCGCGACAGTATGCTCAGTGCTTTGCGTTATATGGATCTCTCGCCGGGATTGCCGATGCGGGATATAGCAATTGACAAGGTCTTCATTGGCTCTTGTACCAATGGGCGTATTGAAGATTTGCGTGCGGCGGCGGCGGTGGTCAATGGTCGCAAGGTAGCCGCATCCGTGAGGCTTGCGCTGGTGGTGCCTGGCTCTGGTTTGGTGAAAGCCCAGGCAGAGCAAGAGGGATTGCATGTGATATTCAAAAACGCGGGATTCGAATGGCGCGAACCCGGATGTTCCATGTGTCTGGGTATGAATGATGATCGTTTGCTCCCGGGTGAGCGTTGCGCATCAACCTCGAACAGAAACTTCGAGGGACGGCAAGGCGCTGGAGGCCGCAGTCATTTGTTAAGTCCTGCGATGGCCGCCGCCGCCGCCATCGCAGGTCATTTCATCGATCCCAACGAACTGACTTGATGGAAAAAACGATGAGCCAATTCATACCATTGCACAGCGTTGCAGCACCATTGGATCGGGCAAACGTCGATACCGATGCGATTATTCCTAAACAATTTATGAAGTCTGTACACCGAACAGGCTTTGGAAAAAATCTGTTCGATGAGTGGCGATACCTTGACCGGGGCGAGCCAGAAGAGGACAACCGTCCACGTGCGCCGAATCCAGATTTTATATTGAACCACCCCGTCTTCGAGAAGGCAGCAATACTATTAGCACGTGCGAACTTTGGCTGCGGATCAAGCCGCGAGCACGCGGTCTGGGCGTTGAGTGACTTCGGTATTCGGGCCATTATCGCGCCAAGCTTTGGCGATATATTTTTTGGAAATTGTATCAGGAACGGCATTGTTCCTATTGTCCTTTCCAGTTGCCAGGTTGATGAGATGTTCTGCGCGAGCTTCGATTCGCCGGGTACAAAATATCTGGTTGACCTGGAAGCACAACTTGTTTTTGGCGATAAGGGAAAACCGTACTCTTTCGCCGTTTCTGAGCGCGACAAGAATTTACTTTTGCACGGTGGCGATGAGATTGCCTTCACCATGAAGTTTCAGCAAGAGATAGAACGGTACGAAGCGGTGCGTCGGTTGCGAGAACCATGGATCCGATGAGGCGCCTTCAGACCTGAGACCGCTTGTTCAGCGCCCACTTTTGTACCTCACTCACTTTTATTGATCACATCCCGGGACCGGTAACAGTGCCATGGATTCGCACTCTTACGGTAAGCATTTATCTCAAAAAAATATCAAGATAGCCGGTGTTGCCACTACGCGCAGTGCCAGTTAGCTCAAGACGAATTTTCGCCCCACAGGAGCGAATTAATCAGCAGTCATCAGGGAGACCAACATGAAAAAAAATATACGCCATTCCGTCATTGTTGCAGGTTTGCTAAGCGCTGGAGTTGCATCCGCGCAAAGCCAGATCATTATGTACGGCATTGTCGATACCGGCATTGCCTATACCACCAATGCCGATGCCAGGGGCGACTCCGTGGTGAAGATGCCATCGCTAACGGGGTCGTTTCCTTCCAGACTTGGATTCAAGGGGACTGAAGATTTAGGGGGAGGCATGCAAGCTCTGTTTGTCCTCGAATCAGGATTCACTGTGGACGCTGGCGGGACGGGGCAAGGTGGACGTCTATTTGGACGGCAAGCTTACGTCGGCCTAAAAGGGGACTACGGCCAATTGATGCTGGGACGTCAGGTGACGATGACCTATCTCGCAACGCAGAAGTCAGATGTGCTCGGTCCCAATCTGTTCTCTATAAGCAGTCTCGATTCGTACTTGCCGAACGCCAGGAGCGATAACGCGATAGGCTATCTCGGTACGTTCTCTCAATTTACGCTAGGAGCGACTTATAGCTTTGGTCGGGATAATTCATCGGCCGGCGGTCCTGCAGCGACGAATTGTCCGGGTGAAGTTGCCGGCAATGCAAAAGCATGCAGACAATGGACTACCCTGATCGGATTCGATAATGCCGGGTATGGTGTCAATGCATCCTATGACATCATGTACGGAAATAGTGGCGCAGCCAGCGGCCTTACCAGCAGTGATAATAGCGACAGGCGCACGACCATAAACGGCTATTTTATGGTGGGCGATGTAAAGATTGGCATGGGAATTATCGATCGGAGTACCCATGCCGCCACTGCGAGTACAAATTCAGACTTATATTATATCGGCGCGAGCGCGCCGTTGTCCGCATCCTGGTTTATTGATGCGCAGGTGGCGCGGCTCAATATAAAAAACAGTGCCAACGATACCAACATGCTGGTTACGCGCCTGACTTACTATTTGTCGAAGCGTACCGCTCTCTATACCTCACTGGGTTATATGAAGAACAGTGGCATTGCGGCAATTGCGCTGGATAGCGGTGGCACTGTAGGGGCGGGCAAAAATCAGGCGGGTATAATGTCAGGTATTCGGCACACTTTTTAGTGGTGGCCCCTGTACGTGCGCTCGCATTATTATGCGGAATGAAAAATTGACACGGGTAATTATCTGGGGATGATTACCCACGTGGCTTGTTTGTAAATACCTGAAAGTAAACTACCGTATAAAATCTCTAAACCTACGAATCTAAACAATAATCGTTGGTATCTTTAAACTGTGCGCGTGCAGGCAAATTTATCATGACTTTTTTATAGAATTTGTAGGGTCTACGATTTTCGGGTAACGGTTTTTCTCTCGCTATATGTTTGACCTAAACCTTGCGTCGCCTGCACCCGCAACGCTTGGGTCTTCATCCCCTACCCATCGGCCGACCACCCCGGTAGCATCTTGAGGTGGCCCGAATGGTCCGTAAATTGCGCACTAAGTCATTCTTTGCCCACATTATTCCAGCGGTGAAATTCGACCCGAAGCGGGTGGATGGTCGTCATTAGGTCGATCAATGCATAGCGGAGGACCGGCCGCAGCCTGGATGGGCCTCTTCATTCAATGGCCGTGACGCGGCTTGCCAATCGCAGATGTTCGCCTTGCCTGCCGGCTTAACAGCAATGTCACAACTGCCGACACTACCAGCGTTGCAGCCACTACATAGAGGCCAGCAGCATATCCGCCGGTGACATTCTTCAACCAGCCGATCGCAAACGGGCCGACAAAGCCCCCAAGATTGCCAACGGAATTGATCATTGCTATACCAGCGGCAGCGCCTGCTCCCGATAGGAAAGAGCTTGGCATTGCCCACAACGGGGCTTTGGCTGAACTGATACCGACATTCACCGCGACCAGTGCCACAACCACCCACAACGCTGTACTCGCCAGGCCCGCAAAGATAAGGCCTACACATGCCAGTATGCAAGGGATCACGACGTGCCAGGTGCGCTCTCCGGTCCGATCCGAATGCTTCGCCCACAGGATCATGGCGACCACGGCGACAACACTCGGCACACCGGTCAGCAAGCCGGTTTGCAACGGCGTGAAGCCAAATTCACGAATGATGAGCGGTGCCCACAAGCCGAGCGTATAGAGGCCGGCGGAGGTGCCAAAATAGATGAGAGCGAGCGCCAGAACGCGTGGATCTTTGAGCGCGCTAAAAGCGCCTGCGGTATGCCCCGCATTCGTTTGCTTTACATCGGCTTCTGCCTTCAGTTTGGCTATCAGCCATTCACGTTCATCGGTCGCCAGCCATTCTGCCTTGGCAGGAATATCAGTCAGGTATTTCAATACCACAAATCCAAGAATCACCGCCGGGACCGCTTCAATGATGTAAAGAAACTGCCAGTCTGCCAGGCCGAAGATAGGTGGCAACTGCATGATGGCGCCCGACAGGGGAGAGCCGATCGCTACAGAAATTGGTGCCGCAGCCATAAACCAGGCTGCCGCGACGGCACGTTGCTTCACCGGAAACCACAGGCTTAGATAAAGAATGATGCCCGGGAAGAAGCCGGCTTCTGCAACTCCCAGCAAGAAACGCAATGCATAGAAGCTGTTCGGCCCGACCGCAAAGGCCGATAGCGCAGAGATGATGCCCCAGGTAACCATCACTCGTGCGATCCAGATACGTGCGCCGACACGATGAAGTATCAGATTGGACGGGACTTCAAATAAGAAGTAGCCGATGAAAAACAGGCCGCCTCCCAAGCCAAATGCCGTCGGCGAGAGGCCAATGGCCTTATTCATCGTCATTGCTGCAAAGCCGACGTTGACACGGTCGAGGAAGCTGACAAAGTAAAGCGCCATAACAAACGGAATAATGCGCCACATGAGCTTGCGGGATACGCGTGATTCGAGATCAGATTTCATTGTCTCCTCCTTAGAGGTTATAGCATTACATTGTTAAAAAAAATGAATAGTGCTACCGAGGAAACGACCGTTAACACCGGTTCTTTTTGGTACTCGGTAGGTAAGAATCGCGGAATTTTCTTTGCCGTTCTAATTGGGATGCCGACGTCTCGCGCTTTGCCTTCAATGGCGTCACCGAGGATATGCGTACTGATCCCTCTTTTTGTGGGGAGCTTAGCCGCCGCTTCCAGAGCGAGTTGAGGTGTGGCAATCAGATGTATTTCGATAGACGGAAGGCGAGCAAGCAAGGTTGCTCTCCCTATTTTTATGTTTTTCCGACCGAAGCTTGCCGGGAAGTTTACGGCTACGCAGCGGATTTTTCTAACGTAATCGTGGCCTTTTCGATGAACGCGCAAACAGCAGCAGTCACTTGCACTGTTGTGGCATTGCCACCCAAATCTCGGGTATGCAAGGAAGTGTCGGCGGTCACCGCTTCGACGGCCTGCATGACACTTTTTGCAGCGTCATATTCACCCAGATGTTCAAGCATCATCACAAGCGACCAGAAAGTTCCAACCGGGTTGGCCAGGCCCTTTCCCATGATGTCAAATGCCGAACCATGGATCGGTTCAAACATCGAAGGATAGCGACGCTCTGGATCGATATTGCCGGTTGGCGCAATACCCAGGCTGCCCGCGAGTGCCGCCGCCAGATCGCTCAGAATGTCGGCGTGAAGATTGGTAGCGACGATTGTGTCTAGCGTTGCGGGACGATTAACCATGCGTGCCGTTGCAGCGTCGACCAGTTCTTTGTCCCAATTCACATCAGGGAACTCTTGTGCAATCTGAACAGCGATTTCATCCCACATCACCATAGCGTGACGTTGCGCATTACTCTTGGTGACGACGGTTAGCAACTTGCGCGGACGCGATTGCGCCAGACGAAATGCGAAGCGCATGATGCGTTCCACACCGGCACGCGTCATTATCGAGACGTCCGTTGCGGCTTCGATCGGATGCCCTTGATGGACACGACCCCCGACGCCGGAGTATTCGCCTTCGGAGTTTTCACGGACGATTACCCAGTTCAGATCGTCTTGCTTGCAACGCTTCAGCGGTGCATCAATGCCTGGCAGAATTTGGGTCGGGCGCACGTTGGCGTATTGATCGAAACCCTGGCAGATTTTAAGGCGTAAGCCCCATAAGGTGATGTGATCGGGAATATCCGGGTCGCCCGCCGAACCAAACAGGATCGCGTCCTTGTCACGCAGCGCATCCAGGCCGTCAGCAGGCATCATCGCGCCGGTCTTGCGATAGTAGTCGCCACCCCAGTCGAAATCTTGAAATTCGAATGCAAACGTCTTGTTCGTTTTGGCCAGCGCTTCCAACACCTGCCGACCTGCCGGAACGACTTCCTTGCCGATGCCGTCACCTGGAATAGTTGCGATGCGATAGGTTTTCATGTCAGGTGCCTTCAAAAATGTTAAGTGTGATTGCACTTTACCTACGTTTTTTGACAAAAACCGGTGCTAAACTTAAAGCATTCTTAACTATTATTCACAAATGAGACGCCATGCATGATACTGTTTTGCCATCAGATTTAGGCTTTTTTTCCACCCTCGCAGCTTCTGGAAGCCTCAGCGCCACCGCTCGCGAGCTAGGCTTAACGGCGGCTGCGGTAAGCAAGCATTTAACACAAATGGAGAGCCGGGCTGGCGTACCGCTGGTGAATCGGACAACGCGGCGCATGATGCTCACACCGGAGGGCGAGCTTTACTTAGAGCATGCGCGCCGGATTTTGGATCAAATCAACGAGCTTTCGGAGTTGCTTGGCAGCGCCAAGAAGCGGCCGGAGGGTCTGCTGCGTGTCAACGCAACACTTGGATTCGGTCGAAGCCATGTGGCACCGGCGATCTCTCAATTCGTCGCCGCTTATCCGCAAGTCTCGGTACAACTACAACTTTCGGTCATGCCGCCACCGCTCACCGACGACACGTTCGACGTCTGCATCCGATTCGGCGAACCGCCGGATACGCGCGTCGTCGCTCGGCGTTTAGCTCCCAATCGCCGAGTGCTATGCGCGACGCCAGCTTACCTGGCGCGACGTGGTACGCCAAACACGCCGCACGACCTGACGAAGCACAATTGCATAGGTATCAGGCAGGGAGATGAAGCGTACGGCGTCTGGCGCCTGACGACGGGAAGCGGGTCGGCCAGGAAGACCGAGATCGTGAAGATCCGCGGCAACCTGACCACCAACGATGGTGAAATCGCAGTGAAATGGGCGCTCGATGACCATGGAATTTTGTTGCGTGCTGAATGGGATGTTAAACAATACCTAAGCGACGGCAGGCTGGTTCGGGTGCTATCCAATTGCGATACGCCCAATGCGGATATTTTTGCAGTCTATTTGCAGCGTCATCAGATGTCGAATCGTATTCGTACTTTCGTGGATTTTATTGCGCAAGAGTTGGCACCCGCGGAGGAATAGAGGTATTTTGCTCGCTGCGACAGATCTCTTTTTCGTTTAGATCAATGACTTATCAAAATTGATAATATCCTAGGCGTGGTGTTTACTCCTATCTAATCTTTTCCGAGTGAAATATTCAATTCCTTGCCTGACCTGCTGTAAGCCACCGGCTTCACAAACAACCGACTGCCATTGGGATGTGCTCGGTCCCAATCTGTTCTCTATCAGTAGTCTCGATTCATATTTGCCGAACGCCAGGAGCGATAACGCGATCGGCTATATCGGTACTTCCAGACGTTTGCCTAATGCCGCGGCGTATTTTCGTAAGGCTCTATGGCTTTGGGGAGTGCTTGCCTTTTGCCAGTGCACTTCCCAAGCGGGCGACCGCTGAACAGAATTGAGTATAGTTATTTGTTATTAATTATTTTATTGGTGCGCACACACGAATTGACAGGGAGGGACAGTGGGGATATTCTGCAAGTCGGCGCTTCAAAACGCCAAAACAAGCGGAATGTCACCCCGTCAGTCTGTGACATTTTTTACGTCCATAGTGTGTAGTGCTCTTATGGGCGGGTTGTGGCAGAAATACAATACCCGCAAGGGGAATACTGTCAGCCGTCTTGTTTCGGTTTTGAACCTCCCGCCCACCCGCTTCAAAACGGGTTCAGCCTCAAAAACAAGGAGCAACACTATGAGCATACTGATTTTTCAAAATATTAAGTTCAATGTCATTAATCATTTGGGGCAACCGTGGCTTCGCGCCGACGAAATCTCTCATGCTCTGGGCTACATTGGCGAAAGTAGCATTAACCGAATTTATGTACGACGGTCGACAGAGTTCACCGATAGTATGGCCTGCTCAATTAAATTGCCCGAGCAGGTCCAGCAGCGCGCTGTCCAAATTTTTAGTTTGCGGGGAGCGCATTTGTTGGCCATGTTTGCTCGTACTAAGGTAGCAGCAGAGTTTCGTCGCTGGGCGCTTGATGTTTTGGACAGGAGGAATAATAAGGTCTCCCAAGCGAATAACTTTGATGTTTATGCCGCTATGACTGAAGGCTTGTCAGCACTCTCAATTCCGTTGCCGCGAAAACTACACCAGCAAATCAATCGTAAAGCATCCTCAATGTTGTCCGAGGTTTATGAGGTTTTGCGTGAGCACATTAAAGGACAAATCGCTCATCGCGCTCTCATCGGGTTCCCACGTAAACTTGATTTAGCCAGAGCGCAGCTCGTTGTCGATAGCTGTGATCTCGGTAGGGCGCTTGCGCAGCGGCAGCTACTTGCGCTGGACCAAATTAATAGTGCTGTTCGTTTGCATCTGCAGCTGTCGAAAGATTTACTGGCACAATTACCTCCCGATCTCAGCTTTGATCGCGGTAGCCAAGAAGTGCCGTTCTGTCCGACCCATCCAAAGCATTATGTTCATTGAGTCGCTTTGCAAATAAAGCCATTAATATTTTTATCGATAGATGCTTCGATAAACGCAAAATGAACGTTGCGAGATAGGTTTGAGGTAATAGTGCGCCTGTATTTTAGAAGAGTATTAGAAACCGCCTAACAAACAGTCTAAAAGGACAAATAAAAAGGGTCTGCAATTGCTTGCAGGCCCTTTTTTAGTCTGGCTCCTCGATGTGGACTCGAACCAGGGACCTGCGTTTTGAGTCGGTACAGCTTACAAAATATAAATTCGACGTTATAGTCGGATTTATATTTTGCATATTGCGATAGGTATTACACGAGATGTATTTCCAGACGTTTGCCAAGCGCGGTGGCGTATTTTCGCAAGGAACTGAGGCTCGGAGAGTGCTTGCCTGAGGCCAGTGCACTTTCTAATCTGGCGACCGCTGGCGCTTTGGTTCCCATGCGCTCAGCAATCTGCGCTTGGGTCAGTCCTGCCGATTTGCGAGCAGCGAGAATCTCATCCAAGATAGCGAATTCTTCTCGATTCAGTCGTTCGTATTCCGCACGAATGGTAGGGTTCTCAAGGGCTTTGGCTTTGAGTTGTGCGTGAGTCATAGTTGATAGTGAATGATTAGATGCCATTTTTAAATTCCTTCATGCGATTTTCTGCAATACGTTTCACTTTCAGGGGTGTTTTTTGTGTCTTTTTTACGGAGCTATGCAACATACAAATTTCGCGGCCAATTACAGTACAGTAAAAGACGCGAGCGTTACCTTCAGCGCTTTCAAGCGCAACTCAAAGAGACCGTCATCAATAGTTGGGTCATAGAGCGCTAATGACAACTACCGCTGTCTTGCGGACGCTCAAGAAACCCACCTGGCCGTCCGAGTTCCGTGGAAATGCGACATCCACGTTCAGGCACATCTTATGAATTGGTCAACACCTTTGCTATTCTGTTGTCAGACTCTAACGCTTGAAGTTCAAGACCCTCGATTTCCTGTAAAGATTTGCCAGCGATACCTTGCAAATCGCCATACATACCGACCGTCGCCCCCATGACGCGCTCAATCTGTTCTTCGCGCTTTGCCCATTGCTTCATGATGACTTTACGTTCCTTGTCCAGATCTATCTGCATTGAGGAGAATGCCTCGACGATAGCTTCAACACGCTGGCGAAACCGCGGTCCAGTGAGGTATTCGTACACCATCTCAGTTTTGGTTTGCTGTCCTTCTAAAGCTTGCCTTGCCATGTTCACCTGCAGCAGCGAATGGCGCAGCACTGTTGCAACCGGCAGTGCTGCACGCGGACTGCTAATCCAGACCCCATCAATCACATCGAACGCTTCCACGTTTTTGGGCAAGACCTGACTCACAATGACGGCAATTTCGGCTTTCGCAGTGCGTTGATCTTCGCGCAATTTGCTCAGCCAACCATCGCTCCAGTTTTTGGTGCGCTTGGATTCCCAGAGTATCGTGCCGCAGGGCTGACCGCTAGGGCTGACGACCCGTTGCAGAATGTCGCCGCCGAATTCGCCCTTGCCAACTGGTTCTATCGCGTCAAACGGAAACTTCGCTCGTAGCAGATTTTCCAGTTCCAATTCCTGTACTTCGCCCTGCAATTGTTGAGAGCCTTGCTCGGCCTTCTGCTTAAGCTCTTCAATTTTTTGCTGCATTGCGGCTATTGTCTGATCTTTCTCCATGACCTTGAGCTTGAGTCCATCTTCGGCTTCGCGCTTGGCTAATGTGCGCACTTCGCTCAAACCATCCTGCACGCGCTTTTCGATGGTCAGTTCCAGTTCGCGTTTTTCATCATCCAGCGCACGCTGTTTTTTGATCAAGTCGGCTTGCGCCTTTTGAGCTTCGGCCAGTTTTTCGTTACGGGTTTTGAGCACTTCTTGCAGTTCGGTTAGTTCCAGTGCTTTGGCGTCCAGTTCTGCCGCGCTTGCCAGCTTGGCTTTTTTGGACTCTTTGGCGATTACGCGGGTGCGTTCTGCTTTCAGTTGCGCGGCGACCTGGTCTGTAACCTGTTCATCCAAATTGCGTTTGGCTTCTGCGACCAGCTTTTCTTTTTCACGAATGTCTTCTTCGCGTTTGACGATCTCGCTGTCTTTCTGCGCGAGTTTTTGCTCAAACTGCTGACGCGTTGCTTCGATCAATGGCGCTGCGAGCGACTCTGTCAGCCTGATCTCGGTCTTGCAGCTCGGGCAGGTAATTGTTGGTTCTGTCATCGCTCGCTCCGTGATAATTGATAGGAATTAAATGTTGAATTCGTTTATTACGCCACGGCTTGTTCGACCATGACGTCTGCTATTTTTTGTTGTAGCTGATTGGTTGCGGTGATGCGGGATTTTAGTTGGTCGCAGAGTGTCAACAGTTCATCGATTTTGGTGACGATGCGTAGTTGTTCGGCAAGGCTTAACAATGGAATTATCAGCGATCCAATATGACTCTGATTAACCGTTTTTTGGCCTGCTGTTGTAATAAACAAGTCTTTAATTTTATTACGAACAAGCTGTGAAGCACCAAGTGATGCAAGAAATCTGGGATTCATTATGCTTTGTTCGACTCTCATGCGGATAAAATGGTCACAATAAATCCCATCAAATTTTTCCTCGCACGCAATAAATCTACCAACCAAATCGGCGCTTCCATTTACACGAACAACCAAGATATCGCCCGTCGATAGCCGATATTTATCGATCGTATTTGACGAAATTAAAAGTTCTCTGGGTTCATCAAGTGAAATTCGGCGATTTTTGATGTCAGCTAAACGTAATACCACGACCGACTTTCCATCCGAATCACCGCGGCTTGATGCCCCATTCTGAAATTCCGGCATTAAATCTTCTAACCTTACCCATTCCCATTCATCAGGCAACCGAAATTGCTTTTCATCATTAGATATCGGCTTTTCTTTTTTGATTTGACCTAACGGAATCGACTTACTTTTCTCTGACTTAAGCCTGGCAAGTAGCTCACTAGCCGGCTCATCTTTAAGATCTTGCGGCACAAGTTTACCCATCACCGCCAATTGCAACAAAGTTTGCTTGAGGGCATCGATGCTGGCTTCGGTGGTGAACAAAGTATCGAAATGCGCGGCGATACGTTGCCAGTTGGCGCTGAAATCTTCAGCGTTTTGCGATAGTGTAAGTGTGCCAAGCAGGTGGCTCACGAGTTTTTCGTGGGCTTCGGCGGCGTCGATGTGTTGGGCTTCCAGTTGGTCGCACAACGCCATCAGTTCATCGACCTTGGCGACGATGCGGTGCTGTTCTGCAAGCGGAGGCAGCGGGAATGGATTAGACTCAACAAACTCTTTTGGCAATCTTTTCTGACCAGCAGTACCAGTCATTCTTGTCTCACCGACCAGCAAAAATTGTGGCGACTTCAAATAAGCCAAGACATAGCGAGGGGCGAGAGTTGTACTGACTGGCCTCACAATATGTAATTCTGTCGTCCCAGCGCCTACCCCATTCAGTAAACCAGAAAAAACACATGCTTTACTGTTTTCAAAACACGGCGTTATTTTTGCAACCCCAATATCACCCTCTGCAAAATGGGTGAACCCTTGCTTTATTTCTTTCCAAAGACGAGTCTCTTGATCGTGTAAAGAATTAAATCTTACGTCAATCATCGTCATTGTTACGAACGACGCAGGCGAATTATCTTCCGCATTATTTCTAGGGTTAACTAGCGATACAGACGCCAGTGTTGTCCATTCCCATCCTTGCGCCAATACAAACGGTCTTTCTTCCTCGGTTATCGGTGGCCGTAGTTTGTCTTTCTTGATTTTTCCGTCAACAATCAACTTATTTTTCTCAACCTGTATTTGCTTGAGCAATACACAGGCCGGTTCGTCATTAGCATCTTGCGGCACCAGCTTCCCACGCACGGCAAGCTCCAGTATCAACTCCCGCAGCTTCCTAATCCCATACACACTCCCAGCATTACTCGAAGCGCGACCACGCCCAGATTTTTTACCACTATCGGCAGCAGACCAGATATCAATATGCTCGGTCAACAACTGCTGAATACCGCTCAAGACGCCACCCCACGTTGCAGCGCTTCTCCCAGAATGCCTTTCAACTGCCCGCGCAATGCGGCAATATCCTTCTGCATCGCATCGTACTGCGCCAGCAACAAATCAGGGTCGTGAATTTCTTGTTCACCGATATGTGGATTCTTGCAGTCAAGGTTGTAGTTACGCGCCTTGATATCTTCTATGCTGACTTTCCACGCTTGTTCATTTTCTACGCGGTGTTTGAAGCCGTCTTTTTCTTCCCCCCACCATGCCGCCTCTACATCAAATTCAGCGATCTTCATCGGCTTGGTTTTGCTGTAGCTTTTAACGCCGGGTGGGTACGGGTGTTCATAAAACCAGATGTGTTGCGTCGGTGCGCCTTTGCTAAAAAATAGCAAATTGGTTTTGATGCCGGTGTACGGTGCAAACACGCCGTTCGGCAGACGTACGATAGTGTGCAGATTACATTCAGTGAGCAACTTTTCTTTGATACGGGTTTTGATACCTTCGCCAAACAGAAAACCATCCGGCAACACCAGCGCGGCACGGCCATTCGCTTTCAGCAATTGCATGATTAGCACCAGAAACAGATCGGCCGTTTCACGGGTGCGAAATGCTGCCGGGAAGTTGGTTTCAATCCCGTCTTCTTCCATGCCGCCAAAAGGGGGATTGGTAATGACCACATCGACGCGTTGTTTTGGTCCCCAACTGATTAATGGATAGGACAGGGTATTGTCATGGCGAATATTGATCGGCACATCGATGCCGTGCAGGATCATGTTGGTAGTGCAGAGCAAATGCGGTAATGGCTTTTTCTCGATGCCTAATATACTGGCTTGCAATTGCACTTCGTCATCCACCGTTTTGACATCCTGGGCGCGGATGTGTTCGATTGAGCAAGATAGAAAGCCACCGGTACCGCAGGCAGGGTCCATCACCTTTTCACCGAGGCGCGGGTTGCTCATGCGCACCATGAATTCAGTCACCGCACGCGGTGTATAAAATTCACCCGCATTGCCTGCCGCTTGCAAATCGCGTAGCAATTGCTCATACATATCGCCGAATAAATGTCGTTCTTGTCCCTTGTTAAAGTCAATCCCTTCCTCAAGCTTGTTGACTACTTGTCGGATCAATTGACCGGATTTCATGTAGTTATACGCATCTTCAAACACCGAGCGGATGACAAAGGCGCGCTGATCGCCACCTTTGGCCTCTAACTGCTGCAAAGCAGGGAACAGATCGTTATCCAGAAACTGCTTTAATGCATCGCCGGTCATGCCTTCTGCGTTTGCGGCCCAGTTGCGCCAGCGGTATTGTTCTGGCAACGGCGATTGGTAATTGTCTTGCAGCAGTTCCCATTCACTCTCGCGGTCGTCAAAAATTTTAAGGAATAACATCCAGACAAGTTGGCTAAGGCGCTGGGCGTCGCCATCGACCCCAACGTCTTTGCGCATGATGTCTTGGATGGATTTGATAGTAGAAGAAATACTCATAATGCGGACAACTTTTCGGTAAAGGTAAATGTGAACGTAAATCGTTATGCGTAGAGATTTTTCTCTAGTTCATACAGTGCGGCTACGTAGGCTGGCTTGCCGCCAAAGGCTGAGACCAACTCGCTGGCGGTGCCCATATTTTTGAACGGATCGAGGGTGAGAATTTTGATGTCTTCAATGTTTTCAATGCCGGTATCGGCGTATTTTTCCAGTAGTGTTTCCAGGACTTTGCGGGCTTGCTCGCCGTATTTTACAAAATAATTGCGCTTCTTTACATTTTCGGCGCGTTCACGACGCGTTAATGGTGGCTGATCAAACGCCACATGGCAGATCAAATCGAATGCATCAAAATCTTTTCCCACTTCTTCGGCTAGAGGTTGCAGCAGCACGCCGTGTTCTTCTAGCTCACGCAAGATGGCGGCCTTGCGCTCGGCTTTGCTCCAGCGCAGTAAAAATTGATCGAGTGAGGAGTAATCTTTACGCACTGTCTTACGGGTGTAATCCTTGATGGATTCGGTGATCAGTTTACCGTCCGGGCCGTAATATTGCACGCGCTGGGCAACGACATACACCGTCACATCGGCCAATACATATTTGACGCGACCTGCGCCGGGTGCGTCACCGCCAAAAATATCTTCATCCGTCCCCGATGGTGTGACGCCAGTATCTTCTGCGCCTGGTGGTATTGGATTGCCGTTTTCATCAAAAATAACTTCCTGCTCATCGTCATCTGGCGGCACTGGTGATTCATCCACTTTGGGTGCATAAATCATGACTGGCTCGCCGTCAAAGTCCGGGTCAGCAAAAAGCTCGGTCGCTTTTTTGAAATCCATGATGGTGAACCAGAACTTGTCGTAATCTTCATTGATGCGCGTTCCGCGCCCGATGATTTGCTTGAATTCGGTCATCGATTTGATGTGTTGATCCAGTACGATCAGTTTGCAGGTTTGTGCATCGACACCCGTCGTCATCAACTTGGAAGTGGTGGCGATTACCGGATAACGTTCTTCTGGGTTAATAAAGTTGTCCAGCTCGGCCTTGCCTTCTATCTCATCGCCGGTAATACGCATCACATATTTGCGGTTTTCTTTGACGCGCTCGGGATTCAGGTTGACCAAAGCCTGGCGCATGCGTTCGGCGTGATCGATGTCATCACAAAATACGATGGTCTTGGCGTAGGGATCGGTGGTGGTGAGAAATTCGGTAATTTTTCTGGCGACTAATTCGGTGCGCTTTTCTAACACCAACTTGCGATCCATATCAATCTGGTTGTAAACACGGTCCTCAATCAGCAGACCATGCTTGTCGACTTGCCCTTTGTCAGGACGCCATCCTTGCACGTCTTTGTCGATGTCGATGCGCACAACCTTATACGGAGCAAGAAAGCCATCTTCAATGCCTTGTCTCAACGTGTAGGTGTACACCGGATCGCCAAAGTAATAGATGCTGGAGACTTCTTTGGTTTCTTTCGGCGTGGCCGTTAAGCCTATGTGCGTAGCGGAAGAAAAATACGCCAGAATGGCGCGCCACGCGGAATCCTCCGCCGCGCTGCCGCGATGACATTCGTCGATCACAATCAAGTCGAAAAAGTCGGGGGAGAACTGCTTGTATATATTCTGTTCTTCTTCGTTGCCGGTGACGGCCTGATACAGCGACAAGTAAATTTCGTAACTCTTGTCTATCTGACGCTTGCTGATTTTGGTCATCGCTGCACCAAACGGCTTGAAATCATTGTTTTTGGTCTGATCAACCAGGATATTGCGGTCAGCTAAAAACAGGATGCGTTTTTTGGTTTTGGATTTCCACAAGCGCCAGATGATCTGGAATGCCGTGTAGGTCTTACCGGTGCCGGTAGCCATTACCAGCAAAATGCGTTGCTGCGCTTTTGCGACGGCCTCGATTGTATTGTTGATGGCGTTAGTTTGGTAATAACGCGGAGCGCGGCCTCCGCCGTCATCGTAATACGACATTTCCACAGCTCGACGGGCGTCGGATGTTTCTAGCCCTTTCCACTGACAGTAGCGCTGCCACAGTTCCGCGGGTGAGGGGAAAGCATCCAAGGCCAGTTCCTGCTCGGTCTTTTCAGCCAGCCCAGTACGGTCATGCATCAGGAAAGCATCGCCATTGGAGCTAAACACAAACGGTATGCCGAGGGTTTCGGCATAGTTCAAAGCTTGTTGCATACCAGCCCCGACGCTTTGACCGTTTTCCTTAGCTTCGATGACTGCCAGCGGGATATTTGGCTTGTAATACAGGATGTAATCTGCGCGCTTTTGTTCACCACGCGTATGCAGTTTGCCGCGCACAATTACGCGCCCCTTGGTAAAGCTCACTTCCTCGCGAATCTGAGTATGCAGATCCCAACCTGCGGCTGTCACGGCCGGTGTGATGTACTTGGTGCAGATGTCGCGTTCGGAAAGGCTTCTTTTGTCAGCCATAGTGAAGAATGTCCTCGTGTGTATCAGGGCAGTTGGCTTGCTTGGATAGGTGGCATCACTTTACTGATTGCAGCAGTTTATCTTATAGGAGGAGCAGAATACTGATGTATTCATACGTTATCGAGATGTTATAGGTATGAACTAGTTGAGGATTCGGACAGTCCCATCTCGCAGGCTGGCTCAGTATGGAGGAGCTGTATTTTGGGAGGAGTATTAGACACTGTCTAAAAGGAAAAACGAAAAGGGCCTGCAATTGCTTGCAGGCCCTTATGTATTCTGGCTCCCCGACCTGGACTCGAACCAGGGACCTGCAGATTAACAGTTTTGTTAAACCCTTGATTTAATTGATTATTGGCTCGCTTCGCTCGTCACGCTTCGCCAAGAGTCGCCAAATTTTCACGTTCTAACTTTTTCGAGGGGGCTGAGCAGACTTTGTATCTACTTTTAAAGAGTTCGATAGATTGCAGAACCCTTATCACAATAATGTCAAATATATACTGTGTATTTTCACAGTATGCGTAGTATAATGCCAAAAGCCGCATCTCAATATATAGTTGAGTGCGGCGTTCGAGACACTGCATCCAGTAAATGCGTGTCATTATTGCAATAAGGCCAACCTTTCAGTTCACCTTAAGGACAGACCGAGATTATAGCCATCTGCTCAGTATGGGCAAGGGTTGTTACAATTTCGAAAATAAGAGGATTGAGGGGGAGGCATTTTTATAAGTGATTTGAATATATGGCCCTTAAGCCGACAACCAAAGAAATGCCAATAAGCGCGAAGACTGGACGAATCGTTACTAAGGAGTTTGCTAAGGCCCATCCAGCCACTACGGTGATTATGAATGTGCATATAGCAAAACCAAGTAAAGCTAAAAAGTAAGTGTAAGGCCCCTTTTTGGGGCCTTTTCTTTTTAACTTATTAGATACGTACAGTTCATGAGGCGGTTATATGAGAATTGAAGGAAAAGTAATAAGGGCATTGACTAAGATTCTTGCTTTTACGGGCAGGCATCCCATAATTAGATTCACGTTCGATGCAACAGATATGGTTCCTGAAACATGGACCAAACTCGGATTCAACGAAACCTTGGAGCAGAATCAGACATTGATCCCTGCGGGCATCGCTAAGGTCTCCGCATTCAATGCCCGGGGAAAGGAAACTGTCCGAAGGGATTTGCCCAAGGTCCCCATGTCTTACCCCTCATTTCGAACTTGGAAAGACTGGCATGGGAAAGAGCACAGCGGAATACAATACCGGACCATGGATATCTATCCTCGCGAATATGTCCAGGCTCCATCTGAATTCTTTTTAGTGCTCGGCCATGATCGAGATATGAGAATTTGCACTCGTGAAATTAATATGCTGGTAGAGAGTGAGGAGAGCGTGTTACATCTGGCAAATCTCATGCTCGAATGTTTTGGCGTATTTGAAATAATAGATGCTAATACCGGAGTTAAAATCGGAACTAAGCTCAAAAATCTTCAGTGGGAAATTTTGCCTGCAGGGCAATATCCCTGGAGAAAAGCCGGCCCTATCGTAGCCAATAATACGAAGTCACTCGATGATTCAGGTAAGGAGCTTATTCGGTATCGAATGAGCACTATTGCGGGTTTTCAACCTGGATTTCTTGCCATTGGTAAGGGCGGTTTTAATGCTTACTTTGTATATGGATTTGAAGATAAGGGCATTTATTTGCTTGAGAGCGGTTATCTCAATAATGCAACCTACGTTTTCAAACAGGATTGGGAGAAGCTATCTCAATTGACGAAGAATGAAATTATCAATGGTGAGCTTCCGCATATTAGGATTATTCACGATCGACACTGGCTCCGAAATGTTGGCAGAACGATTCGGAGTGCCTAATTTCTGACCGTGGACCAGAGCCCTGAGATCGATTTTTTAAACTTCCGTCAATTTCGGGGAGCGACTGGACATTCGTTATGTCTAGTTATCTTATTTTCCTGGTGGAAAATTCGATTTAAGTCGCTATGGTGGACGTTCGCTATCCTGGAACGATAAAAGCTCCGGCTTATTCTCTTTTAAGCCTAGTGCATTTCACTGCTAATAAGCGTTGCGGGATTACAGGCATTTCTCGCGCAGCAGCAGCCATCGTCACATTTGATGAACACAGCTTTCAGGAGGTGAATCCATTGCCATCACCAAATGTGAACTACAATTGACAAGCAGCGAAGACCCGGCGTATATTCCGGTTAAGTGCTTAAGAACACGAATAAGAGCGGAATGTCACCCCGTCAGTCAGTGGCATTTTTTACGTCTATAGCTTCTCTATGGGCGCGGTGGAGCAGAAATACAAGACCCGCAAGGGGAATACTGCTCGCTTGGCTCTTTACAAGTTCTTAACACTCGCGCCCACCAATTCGCTTAAGAACGGATTGTTGGACTTTCATAAGTCTCAAAGAGGAGCACTTCATGGCTAATTTCCCCTCCATCGCCGCCATTCCGTTCGTCCCGAACTTAACGGTCGTCTCGGGCAAAATCACCGCAACCAGTTCGCAAGTAGCGAAACATTTTCATAAACGTCACGACAAGGTACTCAGCGCAATTGCGTTTTTAAAAGAAGATTGCCCCCAAGATTGGCATGACCTCAACTTTGAGGAGACGTTAACTGAGGTAGCAATCGGTCAGGGTGCCACTCGTAAAGAGCGTACATTTCAGATCGCCAGAGACGGCTTTACTTTATTGACGATGGGTTTCACCGGCAAAAAAGCGCTGCAATGTAAACGGGCCTACATCGACGCATTCAATCGCATGGAAGCGGGGCTGGCATCGCCCCCTAATCCACTCGCGCCTTCGCATTCCGCATTAAAAAGCCGTATCAACCGCCATGCGTGGTCGTTATCAAAAGGTATGTACGCGCAGTTTAAAACCGCCATGCTGGAAAGTGCCATCCCTTTTGATGCAACCTATCCGGTCGAAAAATGGAAGCCAAAATACGCGCAAAAAGAAGCCCTGATCGATATTGAATGCGTCGCGCATTTGATGGACAAGTTTAGCCAGCGCCTGCGTGAGGAAAGCAGGGCACTCGCCAGCCAATTTGGTGAAGATTAGGCTGAGATTTCCGCCTGCATGCACTCGGCTGACGCCAAGGTTTGTACGGAGGAAAAAAGCGATGAAAACTCAGCCCATTACTGCACCCGCGTAACCGCGTCTTATGCAAGCGTTTCGCACCGGGCGACTTAACCACGGTGGGTTTTGGCACCACGGAGGGTGTCGCTATAGAGGAATGACGACGCCGGTGAAAGCCGTGCAACGGGACTTATACGACGCCCCAAGTTTGAGCAGCTTAGCGACGCGCGCTCATGGGCGCTCATGGGCGATCATAAAAAATTCTAGTCCCAGCGCCAAGGGTTTTTATGGATGATACCAATAGGAGAAAAGGTTATTCCACGAGCGAGGCCGCATAGAGGAGACCGCCTTTAAACTGGGAACGTGTGGGGTTTGCCACTGAAGCGAACAGCCTTAGCTTTGATCGCAATGCCTCGCGGCTTTCTTTCGGATCACTATCTATGGCCAGCAAAAAACAATCGCAAGCCTCTTTTATCATCGCCTGCAGTTCCGTCGCTACATTTTGCTCTGATGCTCGGTCCGCTATACGTTGCACTTTAGATGCATAAAAGGTAATCAAGAGTTGTTCGTAAGGCGCTGACATTTGTCTCTCCCGTATTTGATGCCCGCTGCTTAGGCATATTTTTATAAAAAATTGTCAGGGGATGATCACCGATAACGCAAGGCAACGCCATAGGGAAAAAAATGATTTGATATAAGGTTAAACCTGATGTTAACAAACCGTACGCTGGCGAAGCGCGTGGGCATGGAGTAGAAAACGCTCGGTGGCCATCGGCTCACATACTTTTTATTGACCGAGAACGCAGGGACGTTTGGTGCTGCGTTTCAGCTTGAAGTACAAGACTGGGTTATTACGATCATGAGCCTGAATGCGCCGGTCGCTAAATAATTAGTTATCGATTGCCTCGATCATATGCGGATCACTTTGACCAGCCTTGTTCACATCAGTTGACACTTTGAACCATTCGAAATACTCTGGTCCTAGGGCCATCTGACGCGCTATCTCTTCGGCCTGAGCGGGCGATAGACTGTTGTCCATCCACAGCGCCGCGTCACTGGCTGTGAGCACCACCGGCCTGCGGTCGTGGATATCAACCATACCGCCCTCGGCTGCAGCAGTCACGATGACGAAGCCGGAACCGGGTTGAATTTCTTTATTTGGCCGCATGTCTGTCATCGCGGCCATGAAAACAGGTTGATCTGACTTCAGCTTAATATACCAAGGCTGCTTATGCCCCTTTTCGCCGGTCCACTCGTACCATCCGTCCGCAGGCACGATCGACCGGCCCGAGCGGAACATGCCTCGAAACATCGGACCTGTCGCGGCCTTTTCGAGGCGGGAGTTGATCATTAACGGAATTTTTCTGTCGACTGCCCATTGCGGGCGGTATCCCCACGGTACAGAGTCAATATTGTTTTTACCATCCAGTTGATGCATCAGGAGAGGGCTACTTCCGGGTGGCACATTCCAACTGGGTGCCCAGTCATATTTACGATAATCAGCATTAACCCAGCCCATTTCTTTGGCATAAGCAATCGCTGCTCTGGTTTGAGTAATTCGTCCGCACATACGTTTAGTATAAACGAATGTTTTGAATGTTCCGCAGATAGGCCGCGCCCACCCAGTGACCGAAACGACCGGCCTGCGCGTTAGCTCTGGCGGTGTCGAAAATTCTGGGCCGACTGCAGGTTTCGTAAGGAGAAAGGTGCGCAACTGGTGCCGCCATAAATATATCTATTCGAAACCACTGCCTGGGGATGCTCCATTCGTTAATCCATTTGGAAATATCTGTTCAACGTGCGGCAGGTGCTTTGCGGAAAATTGATTGGAACCTATGTTTGTTTATATGCACTCTTTGGGGTGGTGTCTGTGATTCGAACACACGACCGACCCATTAAGAATTCTATGGCTCTAAATATTTATTCGGAATTTATTGGCGAACTTTTGGCACGAGATGAAAATGAATGTTGGGCTATAGGTTTTAAATGGTCGAACGACCGTATTTTGGAAGGAGTATTAGACAACTGTCTAACAAACAGTCTAAAAGGACAAACGAAAAGGGCCTGCAATTGCTTGCAGGCCCTTATGTATTCTGGCTCCCCGACCTGGACTCGAACCAGGGACCTGCGGATTAACAGTCCGTCGCTCTACCAACTGAGCTATCAGGGAAAAGAAAGAAGCAGAATTATAGTCTCGAAACATTCATACTGTCAAACATTTCGTCATTTAATTTGCAATCTTTTTCGGTCGAAAACGTTTTAAAACCAACATCGTCTTCGTCCTAAAGAGCCGCTATATTAAAGGACTTTTGCGATTGACGCTACAACATAATCAATATTTTTTGTATTTAATGCAGCAACACAAATACGGCCGGTATCGATGGTGTGAATTGAGAACTCATCGCGCAGTTTTTCTACCTGTGCTTTAGTGAGGCCGGTGTATGAAAACATGCCGCGCTGTTTGGTGACGAAGCTGAAGTCGTGCTCTGGTGCTTGTTCTTTCAATTTCTTGGCGAGCAGTTCACGCATTTCGCGGATGCGGACGCGCATCCCAGCTAGTTCTTCTTCCCACAATGCACGCAGCTCTGGCGATGCGAGGGCTGTAGCGACTACCTGACCGCCGTGAATCGGTGGGTTGGAGTAGTTGGTGCGGATGACGCGCTTGAGTTGCGACATGATGCGACCGGCTTCTTCTGCGGTGGTGGCGACGATGCTTAATGCACCCACGCGTTCGCCGTACAGTGAGAACGACTTGGAGAACGAGTTCGAAATGAACAGCGGGCCGCCAGCGTCAGTGAAGCGACGAACGACTTCGCCGTCTGCGTCAATGCCATCGCCAAAACCTTGATAGGCCATATCCAGAAAAGGTACCAGGCCGTTTTGAGTGACGACTTGAATGACTTCGGTCCATTGGTCGCTGGTGAGGTCGGCGCCGGTTGGGTTGTGGCAGCAAGCGTGGAGTAGCACGATTGATCCGCGTGGCATTGTCTTCAATGCGCCGAGCATGGCCGCGAAGTTGACGCCGCGGGTTGCAGGGTCGTAGTACGGATAGTTGTTGACGGTGAAGCCAGCGAACTCAAACAGGGCACGATGGTTTTCCCAGCTTGGATCGCTGATCCAGACTTGCGTGTTGTCTGCTGAAAAGCGTTTCAGAAAATCTGCGCCGAGCTTTAGTGCGCCGGTGCCGCCGATGGCTTGCACGGTGATGGCGCGCTTCTCTTGAATGACGGCGCTGTTGGCCCCAAATACCAGTTCTTGCACAGCTTTATCGTATGCGGCCAGACCGTCGATAGGCAGGTAAGTGCGTGGCGACAGCTTTTCTATCAGTTGCGCTTCGGCTTTGCGTACGCATTGCAGTAGCGGCACTTTGCTATCGTCATCGGAGTAGACGCCAACGCCGAGGTTGATTTTGTTCGGATTTTTGTCAGAATTAAATCCATCGGTGACGCCAAGGATAGGATCGCGTGGCGCCATTTCGATGGCAGTAAAGAGGGAGGCTGAAAGGGGAGCGTTCATCGTGATAACATTAAAAGTTGGCTGCTAACAGTATGTCTGCAGCTTAGGAGTTTGCCGGACTGTGGGAGTCGGCTACAAAATGACCTGAGAGGTGCCTGTTTCACCAGCTTCTCAACCAATAGCTAAGAGCTCGCTATTGGCGCTGCGAATCCGGCAAAATCTGTCCTCGCCCAGCCCATTTCTCGCTTCGACGCCCATAGTCCGACGGACTCCAGGTTAAATGCTGTGCCGGATCAACATCGACTCGGCGCGAAATTAATACCGCTTATTCTACCAAAGGTCGAAGCCCATGGCTGACAAATCACAAGTTACAACCGTTACGAACAAGATCGATGAGTCTAAAATCGTGACGTTTCCCGATTCACCGTTCAAATTGTTCCAGCCCTTTTTGCCAGCGGGCGATCAGCCAGCGGCGATTGATAAGTTGTCTGAGGGCATTGAAGACGGCCTGTTTTATCAGACTTTGCTGGGCGTAACCGGCTCGGGCAAGACTTATACGATGGCGAACGTGATTGCCCGGATGGGGCGACCGGCGATCATTTTTGCGCCGAACAAGACGTTGGCGGCGCAACTATATAGTGAGTTCCGGGAATTTTTTCCGCAGAACGCGGTGGAATATTTTGTGAGTTATTACGATTATTACCAGCCGGAGGCCTACGTGCCGCAGCGCGACTTGTTCATTGAGAAAGATTCCTCCATCAATGAGCACATTGAGCAAATGCGATTGTCTTGCACAAAATCGTTAATGGAACGACGCGATGTTGTGATTGTTGCAACCGTTTCGGCGATTTACGGTATCGGTAATCCGAGCGAATACCATCAGATGATTTTGACCTTGCGGGTCCGCGACAAGGTGAGTCAGCGTGATTTGATTGCGCGCTTGATCCAGATGCAATACACCCGCAATGAGATCGATTTTGGGCGCGGCACTTTCCGCGTGCGGGGCGATACGGTGGATGTGTTTCCGGCTGAGCATGCGGAGTTGGCGCTGCGGATCGAGATGTTCGATGACGAGATTGATAGTCTGCAACTATTTGATCCGCTGACCGGGCGCGTGAAACAAAAAATTCCGCGTTTTACGATTTATCCGGGTTCGCATTATGTGACGCCACGCGGGACGGTGTTGCGGGCCATTGAGACCATCAAGGATGAGTTGCGCGAGCGACTGGATTTCTTCCGTCGGGAAAACAAGCTGATCGAAGAGCAGCGCATCGAGCAGCGCACGCGCTTTGATCTGGAAATGATGCAGGAAATTGGCTTCACTAAAGGGATTGAGAACTACTCTCGTCATTTGAGCGGGGCTAAAGCAGGGGAGCCGCCGCCGACATTAGTTGATTATTTGCCAAAAGATGCGTTGATGTTTCTGGATGAGTCGCACGTGCTGATCGGACAACTGAACGGGATGTATAACGGCGACCGCGCCCGCAAAACCAATCTGGTGGACTACGGATTTAGGTTGCCGTCGGCGCTGGACAATCGGCCGCTGCGCTTTGATGAGTTCGAGGGAAAGATGCGGCAGACGATTTTTGTGTCGGCGACACCGGCCGATTACGAAAATCAGCACGCCGATCAGGTGGTGGAACAGGTGGTGCGCCCGACTGGTTTGGTCGATCCGTTGATTGAGGTGCGTCCGGCGTTGAGCCAGGTCGACGATCTGATGACGGAAGCGAACGCTCGCATCAAGAAAAACGAGCGGGTACTGGTGACTACGCTGACCAAGCGTATGGCGGAGCAATTGACTGACTTCTTGAGTGATAACGGTATCAAGGTGCGTTATCTGCACAGTGATATTGAAACGGTCGAGCGCGTCGAAATTATTCGCGATCTGCGTTTGGGCACGTTTGATGTGTTGGTTGGGATTAACTTGTTGCGTGAGGGGTTGGATATTCCTGAGGTGTCCTTGGTGGCGATTCTGGATGCGGACAAGGAGGGCTTTTTGCGTTCCGAGCGAAGCCTCATTCAAACTATTGGTCGTGCTGCCCGTAATCTGAATGGTACGGCAATCCTGTATGCGGATCGGATGACGGATTCAATGCGCAGGGCGATCGATGAGACCGAGCGGCGGCGTGCCAAGCAGGTGGCTTTCAATCTGGAAAACGGCATTACGCCGGTTGGGATTCGGAAGGAAATTCGCGATTTGATTGATGGTGTCTATAGTGCTCAGGGCGCGCGGGAAGAGTTGCATGCGGCGCAAGATCGCGTGAAATATGAGTCGATGAGCGAGAAGCAGATGAGCAAGGAAATCAAGCGACTTGAGAAGCAGATGAGCGACCATGCGAAAAATCTGGAATTTGAAAAGGCGGCGCAAGTGCGTGATCAGATGCATCAATTGAAGCAGCAATTGTTCGGTGCGCCGGGAGTGGATAACGTGGTGCCGTCCTGATTGGTCGTCGATTGGTATTGGTAGTGGTGTTGGTGGTGTTGGTGGGGATCGGCGGGTTGTGAGTTAACGATCCGTTTCATTGATTTTATTTTACTCGAATTTAATAATGGTAATTTGATCGTTCATTCAAAAATTAGAGCTAAAAATGATTTAAATTTAGTAATTATTTAATATTTTTAGTTTGCGAGTTGATGCGGTTTTTGTAAATTGATGGTGCTTATTTCGGATGCTTATGCTTGATACGTCTTCTGCTGTTGTTCCTTCGGTGATTCCTTCGGTGATTCATTCGGCGCTGGAGGTGGCGCATCCATCCTGGCGGCCAATTTTGATTGAGGGTCTGTCGGAGATGGCGGCGCTATACCCTGATTATTTGCCTGACCTGGTGAATTCTGAATTTTTGCCGACGCAAGGGCGTTTGTTTGCGGCTTTTGCGCTCCCGGTCGACGCGGTAAGGTACGTGCTGGTCGGTGAGGGCCCCTATCCGCGTGACGCGAGCGCGACAGGGGTTTGTTTTATGGATGGCGCTGTGGGCGCATTGTGGTCTGAAAAGGGTTTGTCAAAGCCGGTTAATCGGGCGACCTCACTGCGTAATTTTGTGAAGATGTTGCTGGTTGCGGATGGTCAGTTAGATATTGCGAGAACAACCGGTGATGCGATGGCGGAAGTTGCATTGCGGGCGCAAAATGGGGCGCAGGGGATTGGTGGTTCAGAGACTGGATCGGCGACAATTCAGACCTTGCCTGAGTTGCAGGAAAACCTGACGGCGAAGGGTTTTTTGTTGCTAAATGCGACGCTGGTTTTCCGTTCATCCGTGCCGCCAGTCAAGGAAGCCAAGCCGTGGTTACCATTTTTGCAGGTGGTCTTGCGGGGTTTGGGATTGCAGGCCGGCGCTGCTTCAGGGTGGTTGCCGACATTGGTGTTGTGGGGAAAAATCGCTGAGCAGGTTAATGCGCTAGCTGTCGCGGCACCATTTCCAAAGTTGGTTGCAGAGCATCCCTATAATCTGAGCTTTATTGGAAATGCAAGTATGCAAGCCCTGTTCGGGCCGATGCAGTTATTGCGGAAGGCTTGTTTGCCGCTTAATGCTATTGCTGATTAGGTATTGAATGATCGTTCAAATCAGACTCATTTGACGGAGATCGGTTTCAATCGTGCTTTCGTCATTCTCGTTCGAATCTTCCAGTTCGGTAAGCGGTAGAAGAAGCGGTTGCGCGGATTGGGCGACTTCCGGTTCAATCACTTTCTTCACGGATTTCTTTTTTTCTGGCTTAAACAAATTAGATTGCCGCAGCTCGTCCTCCGCTTTTTGGGCGGCTTTTTCTGTCACTGGCCGCACCACCGGAAGTTTAGCTTTTTGGTCCGATGCGGTTTTGGCGGGTTTGTCTTGCGTTGCGTCCCGCGTGAGCCAGCTGGTGAGCATGTTGTCGAACAGGCTCAGCAACGCTTCTGGCGGATTTTGCGTATAGGCTTGTCGAATCACCAGGCCGTCCCACATGGCTGTTAGCAGTAGTGCAACTTGCGTGGCATTAAGCTTGCGATCGATTTGCTTGCGCTTTTGTGCCGTGCGGAGCATGTCGGCAAGGCCGTCGACCCATTCCGATTCTGCCTTCTTGATGATGGCGCCGACTTTTTTGTTGCGCAGGCCTTCCGCATAGATCTCTGTCATCAGTCCGGCATCGCTGCTCGCGGCGTAACGCAGCGCAAACGCGTGCGTAATGGCGGATAGTGCTTGCGGCAAATTATCGGTGTCATGAAATTCGCTCAGCAGGGTGCGTGCCTGGCGTCTTTCGTCTTCCGCCATGGCGGCGATAATCGCGTCCTTGCCGGTGAAGTAGCGATAAACGGCACCCGGGCCAAGGCCAACCTCATTGCAAATCTCTTGCATGGAGGTTTGATGGAAGCCCGTCTTGCGGAAGCATTTTCCGGCCGATTTTAAAATGTCGGCGCGTTTCTTCTCGGCTCTGGGTGTCGGTGACTGCGGTGTTTTGGATTTGCGAGTGGCCATGCGTCTGTGGTTCTGAAATATTTATACCGGAAGGGGCGACATTATAGTTCTATCGCGGGCATGCTTGCTGCCTTGTTTCAAAGAAATGCGTATCTTTTTTGTCTTTATCGAGCAGATTCATGCAATGACAGTGACATGTAGGAGCCATGTAATTACAGAGCAAGCATTGCAGGCAAGAACAATCTAGGTAGGTTACAGAAAAATCTCGGTTACGTCTCTAAATAAAGTTAGATTTTACCGTAGATATAGCACGTAAGTGTTTGAAGTCTATGTAAATTTTGTGGAATGAGGCAATACCTGACGGATTCACTCAAGTTTGTTATACTAGACAAAATTATTCAGGTATTCCGAATAAGGAAATAAAGAATGTTTTAGGATCGGAGATTCCATGCGTTTGACTACGAAAGGCCGATTTGCGGTAACTGCAATGATCGACCTGGCATCGCGCCAAGGTAACGGCCCTGTCACATTGTCAGCGATCAGCGAGAGGCAAGAAATTTCGTTATCCTATCTGGAGCAGTTATTCGGTAAGTTACGTCGCCACAAGATAGTGGAATCAGTCCGTGGACCGGGTGGCGGTTATAACCTGGCCCGGCCTGCTGCAGATGTCACTGTTGCCGATATTATTATTGCCGTCGACGAGCCGTTGGATGCGACGCAGTGTGGTGGTAAAGAGAATTGCCATAGCCCGGCGCAAGAAGGCGGTGGTCGATGTATGACGCATGATCTTTGGTCAACATTGAACGCCAAAATGGTTGAATATCTGGATTCGGTATCATTAAAAGATTTGGTGGATCAGCAAATTGCCCACCAGAAACCGAAGAACCCTGAACAAAATGTGGTGGTAATGCATCGTTCCCACCTGGTTGCTTGATTGGAGCTTGGAAAAAGTATGAACGCACCCCTGGAAAAAAGCCTGATAGATACACTGAAGGCACCGCACTTCCCTATATATATGGATTATTCTGCAACCACGCCGATTGATCCGCGTGTTGCCGATAAAATGATCCCGTATTTGCGTGAGCAATTTGGTAATCCAGCATCACGCAGCCATATGTATGGCTGGACTGCAGAGAAAGCGGTTGAAGATGCGCGGGCGCAAGTCGCTGCGCTGGTGAAGGCTGATCCGCGTGAAATCATCTGGACCTCGGGTGCCACTGAAGGCAACAATCTTGCACTCAAGGGCGCAGCGAATTTCTACAAGACTAAGGGCAAGCACATCATCACGGTCAAGACCGAGCACAAAGCAGTGCTGGATACCGTGCGTGAATTGGAGCGCCAGGGATTTGAAGCAACCTATCTGCAACCGCAAGATAATGGTTTGATTACCGTTGCACAATTGGAAGCGGCGATTCGTCCGGATACGATTTTGATATCGGTAATGCTGGTGAATAATGAAATTGGCGTGATTCAGCCAATTCAGGAAATCGGCGAATTGTGTCGTCAAAAAGGAATTATTTTCCATTGCGATGCGGCGCAGGCAACCGGCAAGGTTGAAATCGATCTGGAAAACTGGAAAGTCGATCTGATGACTTTCACGGCGCATAAAACTTACGGTCCTAAAGGTATTGGCGCGTTGTACGTCCGTCGCAAGCCGCGTGTCCGTCTGGAAGCGCAAATGCACGGCGGTGGTCATGAGCGTGGTTTACGTTCTGGCACTTTGCCGACGCATCAAATTGTAGGTATGGGCGAAGCGTTCCAGATTGCACAAGAGGAAATGGCCACTGAGCTGGTGCGTATCCGCGCATTGCGTGACCGTCTGGCAACGGGTTTGCAAACGATGGAAGAAGTGTATGTCAACGGTGATATGGATCATCGTGTTCCGCACAATCTGAACATCAGCTTTAATTACGTAGAAGGCGAATCCCTGGTTATGGCGATTAAAGACATCGCTGTATCGTCCGGTTCTGCTTGTACCTCGGCTAGTCTGGAACCATCGTATGTTTTGCGCGCACTAGGCCGCAACGATGAATTGGCGCATAGTTCGATCCGTTTCACTATCGGTCGTTTTACGACAGAAGAAGAAATCGATTTCACCATTGAGCTGATAAAAGGAAAAGTCGCCAAGTTGCGCGATTTGTCGCCGCTGTGGGATATGTATAAAGACGGGATCGATATTAGTTCGATCCAGTGGGCAGCCCACTAATCGCTAGTTGAAAGCCAGCTGATTCTAGTATTTTTTGCGGCGTAGCCGCAAGGTCCATAACAAGGAGTAGCAAAATGTCCTATTCAGAAAAAGTTCTCGATCATTACGAAAACCCGCGCAACGTTGGTGCCTTTGAAAAGGGCGATGACACTGTCGGTACCGGTATGGTCGGCGCGCCAGCTTGTGGCGACGTCATGAAGTTGCAAATCAAGGTTGGCGCTGATGGCGTGATTTTGGATGCGAAATTCAAAACCTACGGTTGCGGTTCGGCGATTGCATCATCCTCGTTGGTGACCGAATGGGTCAAGGGTAAAACGCTGGATCAGGCGATGTCGATCAAAAACACGCAAATCGCGGAAGAGTTGGCGTTGCCACCGGTCAAGATTCACTGTTCGATTCTGGCAGAAGATGCGATCAAAGCGGCGGTGGAAGACTATAAAGCCAAACACGGAATCATAGCGCACCAGCAAGCCGCCTAATTTTCGGCTTACGCAAAGTCGCCTCAGCGGCGTTGTGCTTTCCTTGCCGCCTTACGCGGCCCGGCACTCACATACTGTCTGCGTCGGCACGCCTTGCTGGGATGATCCGTCGTAAGTCCAGTGTAGGCTTGCGGTTGATTCCGAGAAATGCAATTTCATGCATTTCTCGGGACAATAGCAGTGACTAACTAAAAAGTAACGAAAAGAGATGACAGGTTATGGCAATTACTCTCACTGAAAAAGCTGCAAAGCATATCAATCGCTACATCGAAAGACGTGGTAAGGGTATTGGCTTGCGTTTTGGTGTGCGCACCACTGGTTGTTCGGGACTGGCTTATAAGCTGGAATATGTTGACGAGAAGACGACTGAAGATGCGGTGTTTGAGTCGCATGGGATTCAGGTTTTTGTTGATCCTAAAAGTTTGCCTTACATTGATGGCACTGAACTGGATTTCGCCCGTGAAGGCTTGAATGAAGGTTTTAAGTTTTATAATCCGAACGTCAAGGATGAGTGCGGTTGCGGCGAAAGTTTTACCATTTGATGTGAGCGGGCGGGCATTACCCGCCGCGCATTGGATTGCTGCTGGTTGCGTTTATTGATGCTGTGCCCCGTGGACTAATTAAGCCTGTTGCAGTAGAACAGGCTTTTGTTTTAAGTAAATATGCAAAATCACTTCGACCTGTTCCATCTTCAGCAGACGTTTTCGCTTGACCTCACGGCGCTCGAGCAGGCGTATCACGAGGTTCAAAATCAAATCCATCCTGATCGTTTTGCCAGTGCTACCGGCGCTGAAAAACGTGTCGCCATGCAGTGGGCGACGCGTGCGAATGAGGCCTATCAAACTCTTAAAAACCCGTTCAAGCGTGCCGCCTATATGTGCGAGCTTAACGGCGTTGATTTGCAGGCTGAATCCAATACGGCGATGCCGGGTAGTTTTTTGATGCAGCAGATGGAATGGCGTGAGGCGCTGGAAGACGCGCGTGACGCCAGGGATATTGAGGCTCTGGAGCGACTTGATAAGGCACTCCGTTTAGCGCGGGCCAAAGACCTGATTCAGATTGCCGCAACCCTGGATGCGCAAGATTTTGAAAAGGCTGCGCAATATGTGCGGCAATTAATGTTTCTTGAAAAGTTCGGCGAAGAAATAGGAAATACTTTTTCGCTACTCGAGTCCTGACATCAAGCCCTGATATTGAGTCCCGACACTAAGTTCCGCCACTAAGTCTTGAAACCAAGTTTTGAAACCTATAACGCGCAATTGATCATGTTTATAATCCGAACAGAAAGCCAGTATGCCTGAAATCTGGTTGTTTTTACTTGCGGCAATGACCCTTACACTCGCTCCCGGTCCGGACAATATTTACGTTCTGACCCGTGGTATCTCACAGGGTAGACAAGCCGGTTTGGTGGCAGCTCTGGGTTTTAGTTCGGGCCTGATTTTCCATACAATGTTGGCGGTCTTCGGTTTTGCTGCATTGATTAAAGCGTCGCCAACGGCTTACGCGTTGCTGCGATATGCAGGCGCTGGCTATCTGATTTATCTTGGCGTACGTACTTTGCGCTCGACCGCAGCGATTCATTTGCAAGCGCCTGCCAGCAAGGTAAAACTGTCTCGCATTTATTGGCAGAGTGTAATCGCGAACATGTTGAATCCTAAAGTGACCTTATTTTTTATCGCATTTTTACCGCAATTTGTGAATGCACGCGCTGGCCATATTCCAGCGCAGATGCTGTTGCTTGCGGCGGTGTTTATTTTGCAGGCGCTCGCTATTTTTAGCGTGATCGCCTGTTTCTCTGGCATGGTCGGGGCTTTTTTTCAACGTAAGGCATCGGCCGCCACTTATCTGAATCGATTGGCTGGCTCGGCGTTTATCGCCCTCGGTATCCGCATCGCTCTCCCGGAATAAAACTATGGCTCTCCTTCAAATTTCTGAACCAGGCATGTCCACCGCACCGCATCAACATCGGTTAGCGGTAGGGATCGATCTTGGCACGACTAACTCGCTGGTGGCGACGGTTCGCAACAGCATCCCGGAAGTACTCAACGACGAAGAAGGGCGGCCGCTGATGCCGTCAATCGTGCGTTACTTGCCGAACGGTCACGCGCATATTGGCTATAAAGCGCAAGCCGCGCAAACCACTGATCCGAAGAATACCATCGTGTCCGTCAAGCGCTTCATGGGTCGTGGCCTCAAAGACATCGCGTATGTTGAAAATCTGCCTTACGACTTTCAGGATACGCCGGGCATGGTGCAAATTAAAACGATTGCCGGTATCAAAAGCCCGGTGGAAATTTCTGCTCAGATTCTGGCGACTTTGCGCCAGCAGGCCGAAGACGCATTAGGCGACGATCTGGTCGGGGCAGTAATTACCGTACCCGCATATTTCGATGATGCGCAACGTCAGGCGACCAAAGATGCCGCGCAATTGGCGGGCATTAACGTTCTGCGCTTGTTGAACGAACCGACCGCTGCGGCGATTGCTTACGGTTTGGATAATGCTTCGGAAGGCGTGTACGTCGTCTACGATCTGGGCGGTGGCACCTTTGATATTTCCATCTTGAAATTGACCAAAGGTGTGTTTGAGGTGTTGGCAACGGGTGGCGATTCTGCACTCGGCGGAGACGATTTCGATCATCGGATTTTCTGCTGGATCAGCCAGGAATCTCAACTGGCGCCGCTGTCGGACAGCGACACCCGTGTGTTGATGGTCAAAGCCCGTGAAGCCAAGGAATTGCTATCCTCGAAAACCGAAGTCACCATTGACGCAGCCTTGAGTTCAGGGGAGCAGGTGCATCTGACGTTGACGGCCGGAATATTCGGTGAGCTGACGGCGCACCTTGTTGCTAAAACCTTGACGCCCACCCGAAAAGCATTGCGCGATGCCGATATTACCGCCGATGATATTGACGGTGTTGTGCTGGTCGGTGGCGCCACGCGGACGCCTGCGATCCGCAAGGCGGTCGGTGACTTTTTCAAGACTATTCCGTTGGCGAATATTGATCCCGACAAAGTTGTGGCATTAGGGGCAGCTATCCAAGCTAATTTGTTGGCTGGCAATCGCGCTCCCGGCGATGACTGGCTGTTGCTGGATGTGATTCCCTTGTCGCTGGGAATTGAAACTATGGGTGGGCTGGCTGAAAAAGTTATTCCACGTAATTCGACCATCCCTTGTGCACGCGCGCAAGAATTCACCACTTTTAAAGACGGCCAGACTGCTTTAGCCGTGCACATTGTGCAGGGTGAGCGTGAACTGGTCAGCGATTGTCGGTCTCTCGCACGGTTTGAGTTACGCGGTATTCCGCCGATGGCGGCGGGTGCAGCGCGCATACGGGTGACCTATCAGGTTGATGCGGACGGCTTGTTATCGGTTTCCGCGCGAGAGTTGCGTTCAGGCGTCGAAGCGTCGATTAACGTAAAGCCGTCGTATGGTCTGGAAGATGACCAGGTTGCAAAAATGCTGCAGGATTCATTCACTTCGGCCGATGTCGACATGCAGTCACGTGCGTTGCGTGAAGAACAAGTCGAAGCCGAGCGTATTGTGTTGGCGACCGAGTCGGCTCTGAGCAGCGACGCCGCCTTATTGTCAGAGGAGGAAGCGGTGGCGATTGCCGCGTTGATCGTGGCGGTTCGCGCCAAGGCGCAGGGTGACGATCATCTGGCGATCAAGGCATCGGTCGATGCGTTAGCGCGTGGCACTGAAGAATTTGCAGCGCGGCGCATGGATCGTAGCGTGCATGATGCTCTTACCGGTAAGACACTCGATCAGGTTTCATAAGTTTTGTTGCCGTATTGTTTTGAATTAGTCCATAAACACCCAATATTGTAGAGGTAATTCCCGTGACCCAAATTGTCGTACTACCCCATCCTACTTACTGCCCAGACGGCGCCGTGTTGCAGACCGTCGCTGGTAAAACGGTGTGTGATGTCTTGTTGGAAAATGACATCGACATTGAACATGCGTGTGAAAAATCGTGTGCTTGCACTACTTGCCACGTTGTCGTGCGTGAGGGTTTTGCCTCGCTCAATGAGTTGGATGACAAGGAAGAAGATTTGCTCGATATGGCATGGGGACTAGAAGCAACCTCGCGTCTGTCTTGCCAGGCGATTGTCGGCGAAGAAGATCTGGTGGTCGAGATACCTAAGTACACCATTAATCATGCTAGTGAAAACCATTAACAGGTTTTGCCGGGAGTGATCGATTTGCCGTGATAGTTGTGTTTGAAGGAACATGTCGTCGCAACCGGTTTGCAGGTTTTAAAAAAGGACGAGCGCAATGAAATGGATAGATACACTGCTTATTGCAGAGTCGTTGTATGACAAGTTTCCGGATACCGATCCGACCACAATTCGCTTCACGGACCTGCATCGTTGGGTCTGCGAACTGGATGGTTTCGACGATGATCCTAATCGCTCGGGTGAAAAAATTCTGGAAGCGATTCAGTTGGCGTGGATTGACGAAGCACAATAATGAAGGCCCGGTCCAGATGAGGCAAACTTAGTTTAATCAGGTTTGCAAGATGCAAAAAAACCGCTGTCACTACCTTTCGTAGCGACAGCGGTTTTTTTAATGCGGCACTGCTTTAATCGATTAGCCTCGGCCTTCTAAATGGCCATTCACTACGCGTACCGGATCGCCAACGCGCCATTCCTGTGCCGACTGTGGGAAGCTGCGCAGTTTGCCGTTTTCCATCCGTACTTCGACCCGATAGCTGGTGGAAGTACGCGTCCGGCTTTCGACTTCGTTACCGGCGAAACCACCGCCGACTGCGCCTGCGACGGTCGCTAATGTATTGCCGTTACCGTGTCCGACCTGATGCCCGAGGACGCCACCCAGAATCGCACCGGCAGCGATGCCCAAACCGCTAGGCTTCACTGCTTGTTGCACGGCCTGAATCGATTCGACGTGGCCACAGCTATAACAGACGGGTGCTGGCGGAGGGGACTGTTGTTCGTTGGTATAACGCTGTGGAGGCGGTGCCTGGCGCTGCTCCGCTACCATATTGGATCGCGGAGGAGGCGCAGGATAATTGTTTTGGTTCATCGCTTGAGCGGGAACAGGGGCGACGTCTGGCGGGAGCGGGGCTGATTGATTATCGACTCCGTTCGCTGGCGCTGACATCGCTGCCACCGGCGGCGCGCTGCTATGAGACGTTGGGATCAAGCCAGTGATGGCGGCAACGCCAACCAGGCAGACCAGTGTGACAGCAACGGCAGCGGTTGCAACAAGGGGATGTATGCGGCGTTTGATTGGATCAGTCATTTTAATCTCCTCTGGCGATTTCTATTCAATGTATTCATTATGATTGATTCTTTGATGCAATTTTAGCACCAGTGTGTTTCAGATGTAATTGCTTGTAACATAATGTACAAAACCGTTGTGATTCTACAAATTTGTTTGTTATCTCAACAATGCGCCTTTGGTTAACGCAAATTGCCGCCAGTATAAGCTGGCGGCAATTTTTTTGAGACACCCGTTTAGTTGCCGGAAATTAATCTTCCCGACGCAGATGCGGGAATAAAATGACATCACGGATGTTCGGCGAATCGGTGATCAGCATCATCAGACGGTCAATGCCGATGCCGCAACCGCCGGTTGGTGGCAAGCCATATTCCAGAGCGCGGATATAGTCAGCGTCGTAATACATAGCTTCTTCATCGCCCGCGTCCTTGGCGGCAACTTGTGCCTGGAAGCGTGCTGCCTGGTCTTCGGAATCATTCAATTCCGAGAAGCCGTTGGCGATTTCGCGACCGGTCATGAATAACTCGAAACGTTCGGTGATACCCGCTACTGTGTCCGATGCACGGGCCAGCGGCGATACTTCGACCGGATAGTCGATGATGTACGTCGGGTTCCATAGCTGTGCTTCTGCGGTTTCTTCAAACAGTGCCAATTGCAACGCGCCCAGTCCGGCAGTAGCGAATGGCTTTACCCCAAATTTTGCCAGTTCTGCTTTGATGAAGTCGGCGTCGTGCAGCTGCGCATCTTCATAATGCGGCGCATATTTGTTGATCGCGCCGACAATTGTCAGACGTTCAAACGGCTTGCTCAAATCGAGTTCCCGACCTTGATAGGTCAGCGTTGCGGTGCCATGGGCATCGATGGCGGCCTGACGGATGACTTGTTCGGTGAAGCTCATCAGCCATTGATAGTCGACATACGCAGCATAGAATTCCATCATCGTGAATTCAGGATTGTGACGCGGCGATACGCCTTCGTTACGGAAGTTGCGATTGACTTCGAACACGCGTTCAAAACCGCCCACCACCAAACGCTTTAAGTAAAGTTCGGGGGCGATACGCAGGAACATTTGCATATCGAGCGCGTTGTGATGCGTGATGAACGGCTTCGCAGCAGCACCACCGGGGATGGTATGCAGCATCGGCGTTTCGACTTCCATGAAGTCGTTCTTTTCCATGAAGCGGCGGATCGAGGACATCGTGGCAGTGCGTGCCTTGAAGGTGCGGCGCGTCTCTTCGCTCATGATCAAATCGACGTAGCGCTGGCGATACTTGGTTTCTTGATTGGACAGACCGTGGAACTTGTCCGGCAGCGGACGCAACGATTTGGTCAGTAAGCGCAGGACGCTAATCTTGATCGACAATTCACCGGTTTTGGTTTTGAATAATGTGCCTTCTGCACCCAGAATATCGCCCAGATCGTAATGCTTAAAGGCTTCGTATTCTTCTTCGCCAGCGAGTTCTTTGGTGATGAACAGCTGGATGCGGCCATCCGCTTTTGGACCCGATGCATCTTGCAAGGTCGCGAACGAAGCTTTGCCCATGACACGTTTCAGCATCATGCGCCCGGCGACCACCACTTTGACATCCGCGGCGTCGAGCGCTTCTTTGTCCATGTCAGCATACTGCGCGTGCAGGTCTGCAGCCTTGTGCTGCGGTCGAAAGTCGTTTGGAAATGCCACGCCTTTGGCCCGCAGGGCGGTGAGCTTGGCGCGGCGTTCGGCGATGATTTTATTTTCGTCTTGTGGGACAGGTTGCGGCTGATTATCTGTCGTCATGTCTGGCTCTTTTTGATTGGAACTGTGAGGTAGCGGGTGCAGCAATGGCGCATGAAGCGGATAGAAAATGAAGCGGAAAAATGGTTGGCGCGCCTTGCTTTGCCGGGAGATGCGCGTTGTGTCCGATGATGACTTACCAGACACAACGTTGGCTTTCTTGATACGGCAGATGCGTTTATTACTCTTTAAACGCCTTGCTTTAGCGATGCGGCAATGAAGTCGTCCAGATCGCCATCGAGAATGGCTTTGGTATTGCCGCTCTCAAAGTTGGTACGCAAGTCTTTAATACGCGACTGATCGAGTACATACGAGCGAATCTGATGACCCCAGCCGACGTCGGTTTTGGAGTCTTCCAGCTTTTGCTGCTCGGTCATGCGGTTGCGTAACTCAAGCTCATACAATTTGGCTTTCAGCATGTCCCACGCTTCGGCGCGGTTACGATGTTGACTGCGATCGTTCTGGCATTGGACAACGATTCCGGATGGACCGTGCGTCAAGCGGACTGCGGAGTCGGTTTTGTTAATATGCTGACCACCGGCACCGGATGCGCGATAAGTATCGACGCGCACGTCGGCAGGATTGACGTCGATATCAATCGAGTCGTCCACTTCCGGATAAACAAACAGGCTGGAAAAGGACGTGTGACGGCCGTTGGCGGAATCGAACGGCGATTTACGGACCAGGCGATGGACACCGGTTTCTGTGCGCAAAAAGCCATACGCGTAGTCTCCTTCGACTTTCAGGGTCGCGGTTTTGATACCGGCCACCTCGCCGTCGGACTGCTCCATGATCTCAACTTTGAAGCCCTTGCGTTCGCAATAGCGCAAATACTGGCGCAGCAACATGGATGCCCAGTCTTGCGCTTCGGTACCGCCCGCGCCTGCCTGAATATCGATAAAGCAGTTGTTCGGGTCCATCGGATTGTTGAACATGCGGCGGAATTCCATGCCTTCAACCAGCTTTTTGAGCGCTTCGGTATCGGCCTCCACGGCTACTACCGTTTCTTCGTCCTGCTCGTCGCGTGCCATCTGGAACAGGTCAGTGGTGTCGCGCAGGTCGGCCTCAATCTTGGTCAGGGTGACCACGATTGATTCTAATGATTTCTTTTCTTTCCCGAGTTCCTGAGCGCGTTTCTGGTCACTCCAGACGTCCGGATCTTCGAGTTCACCATTGACTTGATCGAGTTTTTCTACCTTCGTATCGAAGTCAAAGATACCTCCGTAGTTCGATCTCACGCGAGGTGAGGTCGGCCAGCAGGGAGTGCAGGGAATTTAAGCGTTCGGCTTCCATGATAATGTCTCTTGCGATAAACCCTAAATTATACGCGAGCCATCGCTTTTCGACTGTAAAACCATAAACGTTCGCTATTATTCACTACTAGGTGGCGCCAATTAACCCTGCTGCGTTGGGTTAATGTGAACTTTTGTTAAATTCCGGGTCTCAGAGGGTCAGCAATCTACAATTACTTTTACTTCTGAATTCAGCACTGAACAATCTTGCATCGGGTTTTTCCTGCTTTTCTCACCTTTTGAACATCAGGAATGCAATTCGAATGATGTTAAAAAAATCATTAAGACTTTCCTTAAGCAATGCGGTGCTAGGGTTCGGCTTCGGCATGTCCCTCACCGCATGTGGCATTTTTACCCCGACACCTGCGCCGCGTGGTGAGGTGCAGGGCGCGCCGGTCAGTCCGGCCGAGGTGGCGCAGTCGGATGTGAACCGGGTGGCAACATTGGCGATGCGCGACAATCTTGATAGCCTATATCGGTTGTTAGATAAACTGTATCGGCGCAATCCCGCCGAGTGGAAAAAGACGGCCTCCAGCCGCGAAGAGGCGATCAAGCATGTCCGATCCGCAATCGAGGCGCGCCAGTCGTGGCCGGACCTGCAGGGGAAGCATGACATCGCAGCGTTATCGCTGGCTCTCGATCCGGGTTTTCAGGGTGATCGCGCAGCGGCATTTATTGCCGCCACCGCTGATATGATTATTACCGCGCACGGCGGTAAAACCACTTTTTATCTGATTGACGGACTCAACGCGCAATTTTTGTATAACGCTGCCCGCAATATTGAAGTTGCGACATGGATACTCAGCAGCCGGCGCAATTCTGCCGGGCAGTTGTTGCTCTTGTCGAACGATATCTCTGAGCAAGAACACAACCTGAGTTTTGAGCGTGAGTTTGGCAAGGTGATCGGCCGCATTGATTTGCTGGCGGTGGTGATCACAGAAAAATATCGTCGCGCGGGGATCAGTTACGTGCAGAATCTGGTGGGTGGCACATTCCTGCAATTTCTTCCGGTGCGGTAACGGAGTTTTCGGTGCTGCCTAGAATTGATCTGTCGCCACGACAGAAGTTGCGCTGGGCGGATCGCGACGGACTGTTGCAGCGACGCTGATGATGCGGGCGCGCACCACGCTGATGGCTTGTTTCAACGCATACACGTCACCGAAATATTGTTGCGGAATACTAATTTGATTGGCGTTGGCATCTATTTCTTCGATTTCATCGCGCCATTGATTGACGCGTTCGAGCGTTGGATTTTTGGTCGCCCAGATTTCATCCTCCAATGATTTTATTTCGCGGTACCAGACCACCAGCCGCTTTCTCATGGTGGCTGCGTAGATCCGCGGAATGACCTGTAGTAATCCAAACAACAATGCCATAAAAGGCAGCAGAATAATGAAACGTCGCTCAATGAAGTTGGCCAACCAAAACGGTAAATAACGTTGTAAGAACGGGCGGCCAGATTTGAAATAGCGTTTGGTTTCGTCGGAAATGGGAAAGTCTTCCGCATTCTGATTGGGGAAGTAGCCGCGTGGCGTAAAGTAATCCTGTGCTGCGTGAATTTCATTGGCGCTGTCCAGCAATAAATAGGCCAGGGCCGGATGCAGGGTGTCTTTTGACACGAGCAGCGCGGTAGCCGCCAATAAGGTCACATCGGTATGCGGCAAATCGTCGGCCAGACTGGTTGAGGCGCGCGGAAAGGTGACTTTGGAGAGCGCGGGAAATTGCCTTACCAGCGCGTCGGCCTGAACAAAGTTCATCAACTTGAGGTCGCTTTTCAACAGCGTTTGCATCATTGCAGAATCAGGTCGTCCGATAAAAAACGCGGCATCGAGGCTTCCGCTTTTTAATGCCTCATAGGCTTTGACCGAAGCCAATTCTTGTAGCTTGGTGTTGTGCTCGGTAATGCCATTTTGTTTAAGAAGATCACTTGCGACGATCAGCAAGCCACTGCCAGGAATGCCAATCGATACGCGTTTTCCCTGCAGTTGGGATAAGCGGTCAATGGTGGTGGCGGCCTGATAGAATACCCAGATGGGTTCGTAAGATACTGCGGCAATGGTTTGCAAGTTTGGCGCGCTGCTGGCGTCGCCGATGCCGGATTGAATGAAGCCGACTTCATATTCAGTATCGGGGTTTTTCAGGCGCTTAAAGTTTTCGACCGCGCCGGATGAATTGCGAATATCAAGGGTAATTCCTTCGCGTTTCAATACTTTCGCATAGCGCTCCGCAAAACCACGATAAATACCGCCGTCTGCACCGGCCGTGATGACGATAGTGCGTTGGACCGCAGGTCTCAGAATCACGAAAGCCAGCCAGATCAGGGCAGCTGCGAGCAAAACGCCACCAGTAATCAGCAGTCTTAAGCGACCGTTCGTCATCGAGGGCTTTTGTATGCGATGCAGGGGCGGGCGTGTTCTGTGCATAGGATGTGGTTTGGTCCATGATGTTCAAAACACCGTCCCGGCTTTGCCGGGGACACAGCTTCCAAAAACCTTCACAGCACACCTTGTCTCAAAAATCTTGTCTCAAAAACGCAACTGTGGTCCTCAGAGGAAGATTAATATTAACAGAGGTTCATCTTATTTTTGGTCAGCGCCATGCTGGATTTTTGTCCACATCGGTGTAATCACCTTGGAACACCTAGCGGAACCCCATAGTCAATTAATTAAGCGCCTCAGCATGTTCCACCATTAACTGTACTTTGGTGACGCCGTTGTATTCGTTGGCGTCTAGCCGAAAAGCAACTTTGGCCTTGCTACCGAGGGCGTCGATATGTCCGAACCAGATCGCATCATAACGAATCCCATTTCTTTCCAGTAAGAGTTTTAAATGTTTTTCTTTTAAAATCCGTTGACTGATAACTTTGAATTCATCGCAAAATACCGGGGCTGCGAAGCCTTGGCCCCACACCTGACCGTCCATCTGTTCAATAAACTGGGTGGTGTAATAGGCGTCCTCCAGCGGTCCGTCAGTTTCGATGATGCGTTCAAGCTGATGCTTCCCTAACCAGGCGCTACCGACTTTTTCAAACGCGGCGGAGAAAGTATCAAACGCGTCCGCGCGGATAGTGAGTCCTGCGGCCATCGCATGACCACCGAATTTTTCGATCAGACTTGGGGCATGTTTGGAGACCAGATCCAGTGCGTCACGCAAGTGAAAGCCGGGGATCGATCTACCCGAACCCTTAATCATGCCGTCGCTGCCGGGAGCGAAGGTGATCGTCGGTCGAAAAAATTTATCCTTTAAGCGGGAGGCCACAATACCGATGACTCCCTGATGCCACGAGGCATCGAATACGCTGATGGTATTGCTATCGGCCGGACTAAAGTTATCCAGTAGGGCGAGCGCTGTATCCTGCATCCCGGACTCGATTTCGCGGCGTTCCTTATTGATGGTGTCGAGTTGCTGCGCGATAACCCAGGCGCGGCCTTCGTCGTCGGTGGTCAGGCATTCGATTCCCAACGCCATGTCGGCCAGTCGTCCGGCGGCGTTCAGGCGCGGCCCTACTGCAAAGCCGAGATCGAACGGCGTGGCACGACGTGCTTCGCGTCCTGCTGCGCGAAACAGGGCGGCGATCCCGGCATGCATTCTTCCGGCGCGCATCCGTTTTAAGCCTTGCGCTACCAAAATACGATTATTCGCGTCCAGTTTGACGACGTCGGCAACGGTTCCGAGCGCGACCAAATCCAGCAGAACGTCGAGCTTCGGTTGGGTTTGTGCATCGAATATGCCGCGTTTGCGCATTTCGGCGCGTAACGCTAACAATACATAAAACATGACGCCAACGCCGGCGAGATTTTTGCTCGGGAAGCCACATTCGCGTTGATTCGGGTTCACGATCACGCGCGCGGCCGGTAAGGTGTCGGCCGGTAAGTGGTGGTCGGTGACGACGACTTCGATACCGCGCCGATTGGCTTCGGCGACACCATCAATGCTGGCGATGCCGTTGTCGACGGTAACGATGATGTCTGGCGACTTTTCCCGGGCGGTAAGTTCGACTATTTCCGGGGTCAGTCCATAGCCGTATTCAAAGCGATTCGGCACGATGAAGTCAACATTGGCACCGAGCAAGCGCAGCCCACGCAGGCCGACCGCACAGGCAGTTGCACCGTCGCAGTCGTAATCGGCAACAATCACCATTTTCTTTTTAGCCGCGATCGCGTCGGCTAGAAAGATGGCTGCAGCATCAATGTGTAATAAACCGCCCGGTGCAATCAATGAGCCTAATTCGGTTTCCAGTTCTTTTACATCCAGTAAGCCACGTGCGGCATAGACGCGGGCCAAAACCGGGTGAATACCACTTTGACGCAAACGTTCTGAATCGCGAAACGGATAAGGGCGAGTGGTGATGCGTGTCATTGAATTGGCTCTTCCGCAGGTGCTGCAAAGGTCGCGTTTAAGGATGGCTTTACCCAGAATTTTTTGAGTGAGAGCGGGGTCGTGGTCAATTCGGTGATCCGGGTATTGTCGGTAAAAGTCAAAGCCAGCTGTTTAAGTTTGCCTTGTTGCAAAGCCTGCAATAGCGGTGCAAACCAGTCACGCTCCATTGCTTGAAACGCCTGTATCCATTCGGACCATTCGCCGGTTAGCGCGGGGGCGATTAAATGATCCAGCAATAAAAAGCCATGCTCACCGCTGGTGCCGATCAGTTTTTCTGCATTAACGTTAGCGCTGACGTTGGCATCGGCGGGCAGCGCTTGCCCGAACCCGCGGGCCCAGCCGTGCAGGTTAAAAGCGTGGCTATAGCGAGGGGCTTGCAGTGCATTGGTAGCTTCTGCGCTGGCGCCGCCCCACAACCATAACGCATTCACGGCTTGTTGGCGGCTCGCAGCGCGTTGCTCGTTGACGCCGTTTTCAAACCATTGCATTTGCACTTCGTTTTGCAGCTTGCGCCAGGCGCGGGCACCTTCGCCTTGCGGCATCCAGATATCGACGTTATGCCCGCAGGCCGCGTCGGGGGTGGAGGTGTTTAAGTGCTGCCAGTCATCGGCGCGCATAAACCACGTTTTGGCATCGCCATAGCAGAGGGTGCGGTTCTCGCCATCGAATAGCGGTTTGGCTTCGTCGAAAAGTGCACGGGCAGCCTCTTCTGTGAGAGTGACCTGGCGAATATCGGTTAATACCAGATGATCGCGCGCTATATGTATGTGCGCCGGTTGTAGCATGAACCAGTGACCGTCTGCGGCGGACAGGCCGAACGCGTGCATGGCGGCAACGGCAATGGGCGGGCTTGAAGTGGGATTGTCTGGCTTATTCGCATTGGGAGCTGAGCTGACGCTTAACCCGAAGTGTTGCGACAACCATGTTTCATGCGGCAGCGCCCGGGAAAATTCATCCAGAACAGTGCGTCGCTGACTGCCGCCGTTGGCGCGCGCGACGAGCGTACTCAGCGCTGGCAGTTTTAATTCACGCAGTATGTCGCGTGTCAGCTCGGCGGGTGGCAAGCCGAAGGGGAGAAGAATGTCGAGATATTTCATGCCCGAATTGTAGGGCATCTCTGAACGGGAGGTGGAAAAACGATGTCCTTTATCTTTGAGGACTTATGCCCAATCATCCTGCGGCGTTGTGAAGCTGGCTTTAGCTGTAATGTGTCGGTCGGCACCACTAGCGAATTCTGGCAAATTTCCTATACTGTAAATTTGGAGGAGATAACCATGGGATCAGAGTTGATATTAGATATGTGGAGCCGCACGGGTCGCCAGATACCGCGGGCAACTTTCGATGACTTAGTGGAAATGTTGGCCACCGAGATAGCTAACATTTCCGATAAGTTGTCAGAAGATGAACTTTATCGCATGATTGCCGTTGGCGCGCTTATTTATCATCGCGGCGATAAAGAGGTGCCCGGCTTAAGTACGGAAGATTTACTTATCAAGACATTGTATGAAGGTGGTCGGGCTTAAGGAAGAAAGTGTCGTCCGTAATGTTAATTAAGGTTAATAGTCGCTTCCGTATGAACCGACGAACGCAAAGAATGCTTGTTTTCATGCAAACCGTCCGATTCAACGCATTCACTCTGACACACACCTAATTTGTTCTTCCATTGCCTCAATCAATTCACTGAAGATTGTTTCGGATGTGATTGAGGCAGCAAAAATTCCTTCGAATATTCAATACTCGCCTAAGCCTTGATGCCAATACCATGGCAGGGATGGATTTTTCTTGGTATTTTTGAATCAAAAATTGTCGATTGACTTATTAAAGTCGCATCAAATTGTTTAGCTAACGGCATTAAGTGTTTGATTTCGTTACAAAACGTTATAAGGCTTCTGAATTATGGCAAACTGCTTGCTGATTTCGGGAGCGTTGCATTGAGCATTTTAAAAAATTTACCGTTTGAGTGGCTGGTCGGCATACGCTATACCCGCGCTGGCAAACGGAGTGGCCGTAATAGTTTTATTTCCTTCATATCGCTGATTTCGATGGCAGGGATTGCCCTCGGGGTGGCGGCACTGATTGTTGTGTTGTCAGTGATGAACGGTTTCCAAAAAGAGGTGCGGGACCGTATGCTATCGGTGCTGGCGCACATCGAAGTGTTCGATGGTTCGGGCGAAATGCCAAATTGGGAATATGTCGCCAGGCAGGCCTTCAAGAACAAAGAGGTGATCGGCGCTGCACCTTACGTCGAAGCGCAAGCCATGTTGACGCGTGACGGTGAGGTACGCGGCGTTGGCATTCGCGGCGTTATGCCTTCAGAAGAGCCGAAGGTCTCAGACGTTACCAAGCAAATCAAACAAGGTGATTTCAATGCGTTGAAACCTGGCGAGTTTAATATCGTTTTGGGCAGCGAGTTGGCGCGCGGTTTGCACGCCGGCATTGGTGACAAGGTCACTATGTTAGCGCCGCAAGGGCAGGTGACCCCAGCTGGTGTGGTACCGCGGTTAAAGCAGTTTAATGTGGTTGGAATATTTGAAGCGGGGCATTACGAATTTGATTCGTCGTTGGCTTTCATTCAAATGGAAGATGCGGAAAAAATGTTCCGCCTGACTGCGCCATCGGGTTTGCGTCTCAAGATTACCGATATGCTGCGAGCGCCGGAAGTGGCGCAGCAACTGGCGACAACCATGCCCGCCAATCTGTATTTGCGTGACTGGTCACAACAAAACAGCAACTGGTTTGCTGCGGTGAAGACCGAAAAACGCATGATGTTTATCATTCTGACGCTGATCATTGCGGTAGCGGCATTTAATCTGGTTTCCACGCTGGTCATGACGGTAACTGAAAAACAGGCGGATATTGCTATTCTGCGGACACTGGGCGCGTCGCCTGGCTCGATCATGAAAATTTTCATGATACAGGGGGCCTTGGTCGGCCTGATCGGCACCGCGCTGGGAGTGGGATTTGGCGTGCTGATCGCGTTAAATATAGATGTGATCGTCCCTGCAATAGAGCACGCCTTGCATGTGCAGTTTTTACCGAAGAGCATTTATGTGATCAGCGAGTTGCCATCCGATCTGCGTTGGCCGGACGTCTGGACTATTGGCGGTGTAGCCGTGATATTGGCGTTCGTGGCAACGTTGTACCCAAGTTGGTGGGCTGCACGGGTAAAGCCAGCGGAGGCGCTGCGTTATGAATAACTCTCTTCAATCCAACGATAACGGTCACAGCATGAACGAAATTATCTTGTCGAGCCGCGGCTTGGGAAAAACCTTTACCCAAGGCAGCTACTCGGTCAAGGTGTTGAGTGGCATTAATATCGACGTGGTGAAAGGTGAGCAGGTCGCTATCGTGGGCGCATCTGGCTCGGGCAAGTCCACCTTGCTGCATCTTTTGGGCGGGCTGGATACACCGACGACCGGCGGTGTCACATTGTTAGGCAAAGATCTGAGCAATCTGGGCGAGAAAGCGCGGGGTGATCTGCGCAATACTGCGCTGGGCTTCGTCTATCAGTTTCATCACTTGTTACCTGAATTTTCTGCACTCGACAACGTCGCCATGCCGTTGATGATTCGCCGTCTCAGCCGAAAAGACGCGCAAGAGCAAGCACATGCCGTGTTGTCGCGGGTGGGTTTGGCTAATCGCGTGATTCATGTTCCTGGCGAGTTGTCTGGTGGTGAACGTCAGCGCGTGGCGCTGGCGCGGGCTTTGGTCACACAACCAGCCTGTGTGCTGGCCGATGAGCCGACGGGTAATCTGGATCGCGCCACAGCACAAATGACCTTTGATTTGATGCTGGAATTGTCGCAAACGATGGGAACCGCATTTGTAATCGTTACCCATGACATTGAACTGGCACGACGTTGCGGCCGTATTTTGCGCTTGTCTGACAACGGTTTAGAGCCGTATGTTGATTAATGCCGATGAGGCATTAATTTTCTGAGGTCGCGGTGCGCCGTCATTTGATCAGGGGTTTGTTTTGGCCAGATGGATCACCATTGTTGGCGTGATCGGGGCGCTCGGATTGCTCGGGGACGACAACCAGTTGATCACGCAGACTACCGAAATACAGGGCGTATTGACGCGTGAACTGCGCGCCAAAAAAGAAAATTTGCGCTGAGTAATAAATCCAGAGAAGTAATGCCATCACTGAACCCGCTGCGCCATAACTCGACGCGGTACCGCTGTTGCCCAGATAAACCCCGATCAGCATCTTACCCACTATGAATAGTGCGGCAGTGCCGATTGCGCCGATGCAAACGTCGCGCCAGGGCAATTTGGTTTGCGGCAACAGGCGGTAAATGGAGGCAAACAGCGTGGCAATGACAGCGAACGAGAAAAGGGAGGATATAAAGGGCAGGATAATGGGGATGTCACCCAAAAAACTACTCCAGTATTTTTGTAATACTGCTAGCGCGGCGCTAATCACCAGCGACACCAGTAATAAAAAAGCCAGAACCAAGACCAGCCCGAAGGATAGCAAGCGGGTTTGTATCAACGTCATGAAGCCGGATGTCTGAGTGCGTTTTACGTACCAGATTTCGTCCAGACTATCTTTTAACTCCGAAAAAACGGTGGTTGCACCGACTATTAACGCGATTGTTGCAATCGTTGTTGCAACCACGCCTGATTGACTGCTATGGACGGCGGCCAGCAGAAGTTGAATCGCACTTGCGCCGGTTGGGCCAATCAGGCCGGATAATTGACCGACGATCTCACCCTGAGCAGCTTGCTGCCCAAACACGGCACCGGCAATGGCGATCACCAGAACCAGAACCGGCGCCATGGAAAATAAAGTATAGAACGCCAACGCTGCGCCTTTGCTGCCAGACCGTTGCCGCAGAGACTCTTGAACCGTGCTGATCAGCATGGCGCGTATGCGAGGAGGGATCAGAGATTTTAGATGAAGTTTCATGGTTTTTGCCTGATGCAATGTCGTCCATGGAATGCGGTTCTCTAACGCTTGTTGATTATTTCTCTCGTCAAAGCCACGCCCGGTCGAAAAATAGTGCATTAAATTCGGCTAATCTACGCTTCCTGCCTGCTTTTTGCTGCGCTCTCTCACTCCAGCGATGGACATCAAAGTCCAAAGCGCGAGTGTTCAAAACGCGGATCCGGTCCATTTTCAAGCTTGCGGACGATGCCGGCTTCATCGAAGTACACCGTCATCAGGGAATTCCAAACGCCGCTTTCTTTGAAGCCGTAATTCCAGCCTTCAAGTTTTACTCTGCTGTAAAAAATGGTATCAAGCGGATGTCCAACGATGAGCAGGACATCATTTTTGGTCGCCTGACCTACCTTGATAGTGGCAAATTGCTCAAGTGTCAATACTTGCTTATAAGATATTAAGCGGCCATCTGGGCTTATCCTTGCCATATGGGTTTCCTGGCCAAACGCACCCTGATCATATTCTAACAGGCGTTCATTGCCTTCCTGATAGGTTGCGTTCGGTTTGCCGAGGCGGCTGATTACCTGGGATTCCGGGTCGCCCGGGTTGACCGGAACTGCACAGCCAGCTAGCGTAATGGATAAACCGACGAGCAGGGCTTGGGAAAGGTTTTTCATGTTGGCTTCCTCGAAGATTGCTGGATTTATGGGATCGAATATAATTAGGACCGTCTTTATTGCGCTTAATTCCGGGCATGTTTCAATGGGCGTATCAGCTTTAAAAAAGGGAGCGGAAGTACCAATATGATAATGCCTGAGTGACATTATGAGGTGCAACGGATTCCTGCGCTGGGGCATTGAACCTGAACAGGTTTTGCTATATACTGCGCCTCTGGTCTATGTAGGCCATTTTTAATATTGTAATCACGGTATATGGGGTTTCTCACTCTGTACACCGCTTGTGAAAGGTAAGTAATGACTATCGAAAAAACAGCTAAGGCCGCTATTGTCGCTGACAATGCACGCGCGCAAAATGATACTGGTTCGCCAGAAGTGCAAGTCGCTTTGTTGACAGCACGTATCAACGACCTTAATGGTCACTTTAAAGCCCATGCCAAGGATCACCATTCCCGTCGCGGTCTGATCATGATGGTTAACCGTCGTAAGAGCCTGTTGTCTTATCTGAAAAGTAAGGACCTCGGTCGTTACCGTTCGCTGATCGAAAAACTCGGTTTGCGTAAGTAATAGGCCAATAGGCTTGTTAATAGGCTTGTCATCGATCTCCAATCTTTTGTTTCGATCTTTCGTGACAACGTTGTTGGTCGAACGATAGGTAAAGTGCCTGCGTCAGTCTCTGATGCGGGCATTTTTGCTATTGGTCAGGAGTTTTTGTTCGCAAATGCAGGAGTAAGAAGCCAGATTGTCGCAAAGTTTGATTTAAGCGAATTAAGCGCATTGATCGAATAACGCGTCTTATCTGGATGTAATTCGCAACGAGACGTTTTTTTACTGTCAATAAGAAGTGAGGTAATCGTCTGTGGTGAGGTGAACGACAGCCCCTGAAAATCTGTCGGTAAAATTAGAGAGGAAATATCGTGTTTAATAAAGTTACTAAGACTTTCCAGTACGGCCAGCATCAAGTGACGTTGGAAACCGGCGAAATCGCTCGTCAGGCTTCTGGCGCAGTATTGGTATCCATTGAAGATACCGTTATTCTGGCTACCGTGGTTGCACGTAAAGATGCCAAACCGGGTCAAGATTTTTTCCCGTTGACTGTTGATTATGTTGAGAAAACCTACGCTGCCGGTCGTATTCCAGGTGGTTTCTTCAAGCGTGAAGGTCGTCCTTCAGAGAAAGAAACACTGACATCGCGTCTGATCGATCGTCCGATCCGTCCGTTGTTCCCAGAAGGTTACATGAACGAAGTGCAAGTGATCATTCACGTGCTGTCGGTCAATCCTGAAATCGATCCTGACATCGCTGCGATGATCGGTGCATCGGCTGCATTGTCCGTTTCTGGCGTGCCATTCTCAGGCCCGGTCGGAGCTGCACGCGTCGGTTACATCGACGGTCAGTACGTTCTGAACCCAACCACGACACAATTGAAGACATCGTTGCTGGATCTGGTTGTTGCCGGTACTGAAGCAGCAGTGTTGATGGTTGAATCAGAAGCCAAACAATTGTCTGAAGAAGTCATGTTGGGTGCGGTTGTTTACGGCCATGAGCAAATGAAAGCGGTTATTGACGCGATTCATGATCTGGTACGCGATGGTGGCAAACCAGAAATTCAATGGAGCCCGGCACCGAAGAATGAAGCGCTGATCGCTAGCGTGACAGATTTGGCAGAAGCCGATCTTCGTTTGGCCTATCAAACTAAAGATAAGCAAGCGCGTACCGCTCAGCTTAAAGATGCTGTGAGCAAAGTGCATGTTGCATTAGCCGGCATCGCAGCTGCGAACAATTCTCCAGCACCGGACAGCTCCGAAGTCGGCAACATCATATTTGATCTGGAAGCTAAAATCGTTCGTTCGCAAATTCTGGATGGCGAACCACGTATTGACGGTCGCGATACACGCACTGTGCGTCCAATCACGATCCGAACCGGTGTATTGCCACGTACGCATGGTTCCGCTTTGTTCACTCGTGGCGAAACGCAAGCATTGGTTATCGCAACGTTGGGTACTGCACGCGACGAGCAAAAAATTGATGCGTTGATGGGCGAGTACTCAGATCGCTTCATGCTGCATTACAACATGCCTCCGTTCGCTACTGGCGAAACAGGTCGGGTAGGCACCCCGAAGCGTCGTGAAATTGGTCATGGCCGTTTGGCTAAGCGCGCATTGTTGGCAGCACTGCCAGCACCGGAAGATTTCAGCTACTCCGTACGTCTGGTGTCAGAAATTACTGAGTCTAATGGTTCATCGTCGATGGCTTCGGTCTGTGGCGGATGTCTGGCATTGATGGACGCTGGCGTGCCGATGCAAGGCCACGTTGCTGGTATCGCTATGGGTTTGATCAAAGACGGCGGCAAATTCGCAGTGTTGACAGACATTTTGGGCGATGAAGATCACCTCGGCGACATGGATTTCAAAGTTGCTGGTACTGCAAACGGTATCACCGCGTTGCAAATGGATATCAAAATCCAGGGTATCACCAAGGAAATCATGCAAGTCGCTTTGGCGCAAGCTAAAGTCGGCCGTATCCATATTTTGGGTGAGATGGAAAAAGCAGTGCCAAGCGGTTCCCAATCGGAACTGTCTGACTTTGCACCGCGTCTGATTACGGTCAAGATCAATCCGGAAAAAATCCGTGACGTGATCGGTAAAGGCGGCGCGGTAATTCGTGCGTTGACAGAAGAAACAGGTACTCAGATCGATATCAGCGATGAAGGCGTTGTTACCATCGCTTCAGTTGATGCTGCCGCCGGTCAAGAAGCCAAACGCCGTATCGAAGAACTGACAGCTTCAGTTGAAGTTGGCAAGATCTACGAAGGCACAGTATTGAAGTTACTGGACTTCGGCGCGATCGTTCAAGTGTTGCCGGGCAAAGACGGCTTGTTGCACATCAGCCAGATTGCCAACGAGCGCGTCAATGCGGTCGCTGACTATCTGAAAGAAGGCCAGCAAGTCAAAGTTAAAGTCCTGGAAACTGATGACCGTGGTCGTTTGAAATTGTCGATGAAGGCGGCTCAGGAAGCTGGCGATGTTGCTTCGGCACCAACGCATGCTGATCCTGCTGTATAAGAGGCTGAACTAGCTTTAGCTTTCTAAAAACCGTCCGAGATGCTGTTTGCATCTCGGACGGTTTTTTTTTGCTCGAATTTTACTGGTCGTTGGGTCCGGGAATGCGAGCGAGAATAAAAAAACCGCCAGGAGATTAGCCAAGGCGGTTTTTTGTTTTGAGGTTACCTTCAGGTCTCGCTTTATGCTCAGACCTATGGCAAATTTCAGCGGTGATTCAAATACAAATCAATCGAATACCGGCGACTCAACACCCAGGATTTTGTGCAGTTTAGGTGACGTGGTCGTGTATTGCATGTGGATCTTCTTGTCAGGGAAGATGTACGGTGCAGCGCCAAACGCAGCCAGTGCGGCTTCGTGGAAACCGGACAAAATCAGTTTTTTCTTACCGGGATAAGTGTTGATATCACCGACCGCAAAAATGCCGGGGATATTGGTTTCAAATTTCTCGGTATCGACGACTTTCAATTGCTTGCGTTCGATGTCAAGGCTCCACTCGGCGATAGGGCCTAACTTTGGCGACAGGCCGAAGAAAACCAACAGTGTGTCCAGCGGCATGCGACGGGTGACGCCATCGGGGCCGGTGACCTTAATTTCGGACAGTTTGCCGTCTTTGACTTCATGACCAGTGACTTGACCGACCAGGAACTGCATTTCGAATTCTTCACACAGCTGCTTCATTTTGGCAACTGAGGCCGGCGCAGCACGGAAGTCCTCACGGCGATGCAACAGCACAACGGATTCTGCTTTACCTACCAGATTCAACGCCCAGTCCAGCGCCGAGTCTCCACCACCGCAAATCACCAGATTTTTTCCGTGGAACTGAAGCGGATCTTTTACACGATAGAACAGTTGCGAATCGTTGAACTGGTCGATTCCTTCGCTCTTGATCGTGCGTGGTTGGAACGATCCTACGCCAGCAGCAATGAAGATGGTTTTGGTGATGAACCGGGTGCCGACCGAGGTTTCTACGTTGAAGCGATTATCTTCGCGACGCTCCACCACGGTGACTTCCTGGCTTAAGTGGAAGGTCGGGTCGAAGGGGGCGATTTGCTTTAGCAAATTGTCGGTTAATTCTTGCCCGGTGCAGACCGGCACTGCAGGGATGTCATAAATCGGTTTGTCTGGGTAGAGTTCGACGCATTGGCCGCCAACCACAGGCAGCGAGTCGATTACGTGCGCTTTGATCTCAAGCAGACCGAGCTCGAATACCTGAAACAGGCCGACCGGGCCAGCGCCGATAATGACGGCATCGGCTTCTATCGGTGCGTTGTGGCTATTGTTGATAATAGGTAGAGTAGATGCATCCATCTTGGCGCTGGTTTCCATACGACTATCTGATTCCTGTTTGAGTTGGTCCCCCAACCGTCACTGCAGGCAATGGCGACTGGTATTGGCTAGTTGTGGCGCAGCCGCTGCAGTGTCGCCTCGGCTATCTATCGCATTTTTTTGGCTAGCTCCCTGCTGCGGGGGACCGTCTTTCGCAGAAGGGAGTATTTGGCGAAAAATGCCTAAAACATTTAAATAACGGCGGTTAGCAGCACTCTTGCTAATGGCCTTATTTTGTTCGCGTTTGATCGCTTTTCACATTAACGCTGTAGAAGATGCAACTTTTCTGTCACGTCTTTGAAATCGTCAGCGTCCGGCAATGGCGGAATGGTCTTGGTGATCGACGGCCAGAAGCGTGACAGGTCTTCATTCATTTTAATGAATTGCTGTTGATCGGCGGGAACGTCTTCTTCTGCGTAAATCGCATTCACTGGACATTCAGCAACACAGACGGCGCAATCAATACACTCATCCGGATCGATTGATAGGAAATTCGGGCCTTGGCGGAAGCAATCAACCGGGCAAACATCCACGCAATCGGTATAGCGACAGCTGATGCAAGATTCGGTCACAACGTGGGTCATAACAACAGTCCAATCTGTAAGTATTACTTGAAGCGGAAGCGAGTCAAAGAGTTACGCCGGTTACGCCAAAAAATTCTAACGGAAACCGTGCGGGCATAATTCTAACAAGCTCATAGTCGCAAAGCACTGTATTTTAAGGTAATTCCCTATTTCCTACAAACTGCGGTTATATAGAATTCATATAAGCAAATTCACAATTTCGGTTTAGCCCCTTTTGGCAACCCCGGAAATGGCTTTATGCAGCCATTAATGAAACGACGACCGGAGCGAGGACCGCTTATTTTTGCCTTTAACGCGCATTTATTGGAGCATAGCAATAAAAGCCACTTCCGGTTGCGGCGGGGTGAAAAATTAGCTAGGGTGTCAACTTTTGTGGCATCTTTGAATGACGGCTAACTATTTGTCCGCACGTTTATTTTACGAATATATTTTATGAAGTGGCAGTGAAAAATATGGCAACTCATACCGAAGGTTCAACCAAGGCGATTTTTTATGCATTAGGTGCTAATGGCGGTATTGCCCTGGCGAAATTCGTCGCTGCGTTATTTACCGGTTCCGGCGCGATGCTGGCGGAAGCGATTCACTCCCTGGCAGATTGCACCAATCAGGTTTTTCTTTTGATCGGATTGAAAGAATCAAAAAAGGCCGCGAATGACGCCCATCCGATGGGTTACGCACGGGTAGTGTATTTCTGGGCCATGATGGTGGCGATATTGTTGTTTTTTGTCGGTGGCGCGTTTTCGGTCATGGAGGGCATCAAACATCTGAACAATCCGGAGCCAATCAGTAATCCATGGGTGGCGATAGGGGTGCTCGGCATTTCCGTGGTGCTGGAAGCGTTTTCACTGCGTGGCGCGATGCTTGAAATTCGGAAAATCTCCCACGGGCAATCTTTCTTCCGCTGGTTTCGTGAAACCCGCCAGTCGGAACTAATGGTAGTAGCAGGGGAGGATATCGCAGCGTTAGCCGGACTAGCATTGGCATTTGTCGCAGTGGTACTCACCGTCATTACCGGTAATCCACTGTGGGATGCCTGTGGATCAATTTCAGTCGGCCTGTTGCTGATGATCGTTGCGATCATTGTGATGCGCGAGGTAAAGGCGATGGTGACGGGTGAATCGGCTGCACCTGAACTCCATGCTGCGATTAAAGCGCATATCGAAGGTCATGCGGCGATTGATAATGTGATGAATTTGATTTCGATGCAATGGGGCCACCAGATAATGATCGCAGTTCAGGCCGAGATGCGACCGCAACCTTCGGACATCGCGCTTGTGGATGCCATCAACGATATCGAAGCCGGCATTCAGTCACGCTGGCCGCAAGTTGTGTGGTGCTTTTTTGAGCCGGATCGGAAGAAACCGCCGCGAGACGCCCCGGAGAACGAATTGTCGAGCTATCCCTAAATGCCGGGAACGCCGATTTGTAAGGTTACAAACGATCATTCTGGTTTCGTGCGTTAATTTTTTGACCGTTAATAAAGATAGCATCGGAGATCACATCGCAGATCATCGGATGGCCCACACCACTTTCTATTTTCTCACCATGATTATTCGCTCACTTCTCGATACCGATCTTTATAAATTCACCATGATGCAGGTGGTTTTGCATCATTTCCCGGCTGCGGATGTGGAGTATCGGTATAAATGCCGCAACGAAGGTATTGATCTGACGCCTTATGTCGATGAAATTCGCGACGAAATTGCGGGCCTGTGTCGGCTACGCTTTCAGGAGGAAGAGCTTGAATATTTGCTGAGTTTGCGCTTTATAAAGAGCGACTTTGTCGATTTTTTAAGTCTCTTTCACCTTCAGCAAAAATACATCACGGTGCAACCTTCTGCGGCGAACAACGGTGAAATTGATATCTCCGTAAAAGGCCCTTGGCTGCATACGATCTTATTCGAAGTGCCGGTATTGGCAATTGTTAACGAAGTGTACTTTCGCGCTACGCAACGCACGCCAGATATAACGGAAGGCCGAAAGCGCTTGCATAACAAAATGGCCCTTATCCGGGATGATCCTGCGATGGCGGGCTGCAAGGTCGCGGATTACGGCACCCGGCGCCGCTTTTCGCGGAGCTGGCACGAGGAGGTGGTGCAAACCATGCAACGCGATTTCGTTGACCATCTGGCCGGTACGTCAAATGTCTATTTCGCTATGAAGTTTGGTTTGATTCCCCTTGGAACAATGGCGCATGAATACTTGCAGGCCTGTCAGGCGCTGGGACCGCGTCTTCGCGATTCCCAGATCTATGCCTTTGAAATGTGGGGTAAAGAATATCGGGGAGATTTGGGAATTGCGTTATCCGACGTATATGGAATGACCGCCTTTCTGCGCGATTTCGATATGTTTTTTTGCAAGCTGTTTGATGGCGCACGCCACGATTCGGGCGATCCATTTGAATGGGGTGAACGATTAATACAACAATTTAAGGACAATCGCGTTGACCCTGCGACTAAAACCCTGGTTTTTTCGGATAGTCTGGATTTTAGCAAAGTCACCGCTTTATATTTACGTTTCAAGGATCGCGCGCGGGTCGCGTTCGGCGTCGGAACCAATCTGACCAATGATTTGGGTTATACGCCATTACAAATTGTCATGAAAATGATCCGTTGCAACGGCCAACCGGTGGCCAAATTGTCGGATACGCCATCAAAAAATATGTGTGAAGATGCAGCGTATGTGAATTATTTGCGGCAAGTGTTTGAAATTGCTGATGTGTTAAACAAGGGATAGACAAAGGGTAGAAACGTGTTGAAACGGGTTGAGGCGGGTAAGCATTACTTTGTCCCATAATGGCATCGTGTAATAAATGCTATTAGTCATTATGAAAAAAGTTGATATAAGGTGATATTCTTTTAATCACAAAATTTCGTACAAGTTAAACCCGCTTAAAATGAGGCACTTTTATCTGATTCGAAAGATGCAATTGCTTAAAAAGATCCTCATCACGCTAGCCAGTTTCCTTCCCATTGCCGCCCACGCCGCCGAACTTGACGGTGCGCAATTGTCCGTCTGGTGGGGTATCCCCTTTATGGGGCTATTGGTGTCGATTGCCATGGGGCCGTTACTGATCCCCGGTTTTTGGCATCATCACTTTGGCAAAATCGCGCTGGGCTGGTCTGCCGCATTTTTGATTCCCTGTGCTATCTGGTTTGGCGTTCCGTTAGCGGCGGCAGGTGTGGTGCACGCCTTTATGGCGGAATATCTTCCGTTTATCATATTGCTCACCGCGTTGTTCGTTGTGGCAGGAGGTATTTGTTTACGCGGCAACTTACCCGGCACACCAGCACTCAATACCGGATTGCTGGCGTTAGGAACCGTGCTGGCAAGTCTGATGGGAACCACCGGCGCGTCGATGCTATTGATACGCCCTTTGATCCGCGCAAACGATAACCGCAAACACGCCGTTCACATTATTGTCTTTTTCATTTTTCTGGTGGCAAATGCGGGTGGCGCCCTGACGCCATTAGGCGATCCCCCGCTCTTTCTCGGTTTTTTGAAGGGTGTCGACTTTAGCTGGACCTTTAAGAATATTTTGCCAGAAACCTTGTTTATGTGGGTCGCGCTTCTAGTGATTTTCTATATTTTGGATCGCCATTATTTTCACAATCGTGAAGAGCAATTACCGCCGCTTCAGGATCCTACGCCGGACAACCCAAAGTTGCGCTTTGAGGGAAAGTTTAACTTTATCCTGCTGCTTGTCGTCATCGGCTTGGTATTGATGAGTGGCTTGTGGAAGTCGGGCATTACCTACAATATTTACGGTACGCCGGTTGAGTTACAGAACTTATTAAGGGATGGTTTGCTGCTGGTGGTGATCGTGGCGTCACTTTTGCTCACCCCGAAAATTGCCCGAGAAGGTAATAACTTCACATGGGAGCCTATGCTGGAGGTCGGCAAACTGTTCGCTGCGATTTTTATAACGATTGCACCGGTGATTGCCATGTTACGGGTTGGCGCGGATGGCCCGTTCGGGGCAATTGTGGCGGCGGTGACGGGGCCTGACGGCCAACCGAATAACATGATGTATTTCTGGGTCACCGGAATATTGTCTTCTTTCCTCGACAACGCGCCAACTTATCTGGTGTTCTTCAATACCGCGTCCGGCGATGCCGTCGAATTAATGGGCAAACTGGCGGGGACACTGGCGGCGATCTCTTGCGGGGCCGTGTTTATGGGCGCAAATAGTTATATCGGCAATGCTCCTAATCTGATGGTCAAGGCGATTGCGGAAGAACGCGGCATTCGTATGCCTTCGTTCTTCGGCTATATGGGCTGGGCTTGCATTGTGTTATTGCCACTTTTCGCTATCATGAGTTTTATTTTCTTCCGCGTATAACCTCATGTCTGAACGACATGGAGATCAGGCATAAATTAAGGACGTTCCCATCGTGAATATAGTGAATACATCAAAAAAACCAAGAATTTTACTGGCACGTGCCATTTTCCCAGAGGTTATCACCCATCTGGAGCAATATTTCGAGGTTGAATCGAATCAAGTGGATCGCATTTTTAGTCCGACTGAATTAACCGAAAAATTGCAGGATAAGGACGGTCTGATTGCCACCGGAAGCGAACCAGTTTCTGCTGCCGTCCTGAGCGCTTGCCCGCGCCTCAGAGCAGTCTGTAACCAGGCGGTGGGGTATAACAATATCGATGTCGCAGCAGCGACCCGAGCTGGGGTAATGGTGACTAATACTCCGGACGTGCTCAACGACACCACAGCCGATTTCGGGTGGGCGCTCTTGATGGCAAGTGCTCGGCGGATAACTGAATCGGAGCACTGGCTGAGGGCGGGTAACTGGAAGCAATGGCGCTTCGATAGTTTTCTCGGTGCCGACATACATGGCGCTACGCTGGGAGTGATAGGAATGGGGCGGATCGGTCAGGCCATAGCGCGTCGCTCCATGGGGTTTGATATGCAAGTTCTGTATCATAACCGCTCACGGGTCTCGCCCGAGTTGGAGGCGCGTGCCAACAATGCGCGTTTGGTCAGTAAGGAAGAATTACTGCGTCAGGCCGATCATGTCGTGCTGGTGTTACCTTATTCAAAAGAGTCACACCATACTATCGGTGCCGCCGAACTGGCCATGATGAAACCGGGCGCGACCCTGGTCAATCTGGCACGAGGCGGGATTGTAGACGACGTGGCATTGATCGCTGCATTGCGCGATCATAAAATTGCGGCGGCAGGGCTGGACGTGTTTGAGAATGAACCGGCGCTGCATCCTGACTTTCTGACACTGTCTAACGTTGTATTAACACCGCATATTGCCAGCGCGTCAGAACCGACACGCCGCGCGATGGCGGCATGCGCTGCGGCGAATATGCTGGCCGCGTTGTTGCCAGCGGCGGACGGTGCGTTGCCACCGAATCTGCTAAATCCAGAGGTAAAGGTTAGTCGACAGTAAGCAACCTCGAAACTAAGAAAGTTCGAATTGACGCTGAGATTGGCTTCATTACGTAAATTAACGGCTTACGATTATGTAAGACGTTTTTGCTGAGGCGAGCCTTCCAGTCGTTGGATCGCTTACAACCACTGAAAAAAAGGCCGCAGCACGAAGCGTGTTGCGGCCTTTTTTATGATTATCGCAGCGGACTAAATGGCAGCAGAATCAAGCTTGCAGGTCTTTTACGAAATCAATATATTGTTGTTTTGCAACGTCCTGGGAGGTGCCTTTCAAAGCATTCCATGCATCCCATTTGGCACGACCCACGAAATCGGTCATGCCGGGGCGATCTCCGGTCGCATCGCCAAGGCTTCCTTGTTTATATATGCCATACATTTTTAGCAAGGTCATGTTATCAGGGCGTTCAGCGAGATTTTTTGAATCGGCTAACGCCTGATCGAATTCAGTTTGCAGAGTCATACGGTTCCCCGGTAAAAATTGATATATCGCTCTTAATCAACCACTGCGCCCACTGCTTTCACCGTACCACCAACCACGGTTGTCGCAACGCTGACAGCGGCGGAGCCAACTGCAACCGTGGCACCCACTGCCGTGGTTGCCACACTGACCACAGTGCAACCGCTTAATCCGAATGGGGCTAAAAAGAAGGTCGATGCGAGGATCGTACTCAACGCAAGTCCAGGTGCAACCTGTAAAAAGGGAGTGGACATAGTGGTCAGAATGGTCAGAAAATAACGTTTTCGTTACACGCCGAGGAGTTCTACTTCGAAAATCAGTGTGGCGTTTGGAGGAATCGCACCGCCAGCACCGCGTGCGCCGTAGCCGATTGCTGCTGGAATGACCAGTTTGCGGACGCCGCCGATTTTCATGCCCTGGACGCCTTCGTCCCAACCTTTAATGACATGTCCTGCGCCGAGTGGAAATTCGAATGGATCGCCGCGGTCTTTGCTCGAATCGAATTTCTTGCCCGCGCTGCCATCGCTGTTTTGTAACCAACCGGTGTAATGCACACTGACGTGGTCGCCAGCTTTGGCTTCTGCGCCGGTGCCGACGGTAGTATCTTCGTATTGCAGGCCAGAAACGGTAGTAGTGGACATTGCTTTTCTCTCTGAGTGGTTAATATGGGTGGCAGTGTAAACCAAAATCAACGATTTAACAGAACCAAGTATTGGTGTAACAGTCTATAAGTGGAGATTTACGGGATTGTAATCAAGCTTTGTTTTGTAACGTTCTTTATCTCGGTATTTACATCAACGGGCGCGGCATCGGTGCGGCATGCGCGGTAAAATATCCTTTTTCGCTCTTCTGAATGTTGCCATGTCCGATTTTGCTGGTCGTACCACGCGTTTTATCCGCTCCATAGCCACAGCCTGCGGCTTGCTGGCAGGGTTTGCCTTGCCCTCACTGGCGGCGGATGTTCTTCCCCCTAGTGCCCCGGCTGCGGCTGCACCTACCGTCGTCGTGGTGTTGAATTCCCGCGATGCCACTATTAGTTTGATAGACCAGAATACATATAAGGAGATCGGATCGTTTCCGGTCGGCAAGGAACCGCATCATCTGATGCCTACGCCAGACAATAAGTCGTTGATTGTGGCCGCTGCTACAGGTAATGCGTTATATTTTCTGGACCCAAAAACGGGAAAAATCCAAAGTCAGGTAAAAGATATTGCCGATCCTTATCAAATCGGTTTTTCGCCAAATCAAAAATGGTTTGTCTCCAACGGTTTGCGGCTTGATCGGATCGATATTTATGGCTTTGATGGCAAGACTTTAAAGCTCGCGAAAAGGTTGCCTCTACCGAAGATGCCAAGTCACATGACTTTCAGCGCCGATAGTTCGTTAGCGTTCATCACATTACAAGGCACAGATGAAATCGCGGCCGTTGATCTGGCGACCCAAACCGTCAAGTGGACAATGCCGATCGGGAAGCAGCCTGCTGGTATTTATATGACGCCAGACAATAAGTATTTATTGGTCGGTGTCATGGGTAGCGACTACGTTGCCGTAGTGGATTGGCGCACGCAAAAAATTATCAAGAAAATCAAGACCGGTGATGGCGCACATAACTTTCGTCCGCAAGGTGACAAGCGCCATGTATTTGTGTCGAACCGAGTTGCAGGCACGATCAATATTTTAGATTTAAATACCCTCGAAAACGTGGGGGAAATTAAAGTGCCAGGTGGCCCGGATTGCATGGAAGTGACTGCAGATGGCAAAACCATGTGGGTCACACAGCGCTGGGTCAAACAGGTTTCAGTGGTCGATATTGCCAGCCGTAAAGTGATAAAGACGATCTCCGTTGGTCGCTCGCCGCACGGTATTTACTTTACTGACCGGGCTTCGGAATTGTGATGACTAGTTATCCGATGAACTCCCTCTGGCCGCGTCGGCTGTTGGTGACGATGATTGCGGCCGCAAGCTGTGTTGGCATCTTGTCGCAAGCGCAGGCGCAAGATGCAGCGCCTGCGGCGGCCTGTAAAGGTACGCTGTATCTGACCTTTGATACTGGAAGCCAGTCGCAAGCAGAATTTATCGCCCAGACGCTACGTCGTCATCACATTAAAGCCACTTTTTTTATGGCTAATGAAAAAACTATCAATGGAGATTATTCGCTCGATCCTTCGTGGGCACCGTTTTGGAAGTCGCTGGTAGCGGATGGTCACGCCTTCGGGAGCCACACTTTTGATCACGTGTATGCCAAACGTGACTTGCCCGATGGGAAAATTGAAATGAAACCGCAATTTGGCGCCAATGGCGGCAAATTATTAGCATGGACGCCACGACAATATTGCGATGAAATTAATCGCGTAGAGCAGCGTTTTCATAGCTTGACCGGGGCACATCTTGATCCCTTCTGGCGGGCGCCGGGTGGGCATCTGACGCCACATACTCTGGCAGCCGGGCAGGCTTGCGGTTATTCGCATGTGGCGTGGGCGGATGCCGGATTTTCAGGTGACGAACTGCCGAGCGACCGGTGGCCGAATAAGATGTTATTGGAACGTGAGTTAAAAAACGTCAAGAGTGGCGACATTCTGATTGCCCATCTCGGCATCTGGTCGCGCAAGGATTCTTGGGCACCGGCCGTTCTTGAACCGCTGATTAGCGGCCTGGAGAAAAAAGGATTTTGTTTTGCTACTTTGAGAGAACATCCCGCCTATAAGGCCACTGCAGAAAAGGCAAAAGGCAAAAGCCCCGGTCCCTTTGATAATACCGCTAGCGTGAGTAGCGGCAGAAAGCAATCGGCATCATGATAGATAGTCTTATCAATCTATTTTCTACGGTGCAGGCCTGGATTTTCCAAGTGGCGGTGCAACCGTTAATGTTTCACCTTGGATTTAGTGAATACATTGAAGATGCGTTTGATGGCGTTGAGTGGTTTTTGATCGGAGTATGTGAACTGATTGTGTTGTTCATCATTTTGCGTCCGCTGGAAGCCGCCATCCCGGTTCACCCGATCACTGACAAACGTGCGCGTTGGATCGATTTTTTGTACACCGTGATTCAACGTCTTGGCGCATTTTCGGTATTAATATTTTTTCTGATTGATCCGGTAGTTGCGCAGGTAACGGAGTGGTTTCATCTGGAGGGCGTGCACCCGTTTAACCTTGAAAATCTCTGGCCGGGCGTAACGGACAGACCGGTAATGACATTTTTGGTGTACCTATTGGTGTTGGATTTTTTTGATTACTGGTATCACCGTGCGCAACATGGTTTCGGCTGGATGTGGGGTTTGCATAGTTTGCACCACAGTCAGCAGAACATGAATCTCTGGTCAGATGATCGCAATCATCTGCTGGACGATTTGATTCATGACATCTTCATGGCCTTGGTCGCCATAGCGATTGGCGTCGAACCATCACAATATGTGTTGCTGGTTGCTGCTTCGCGCATGCTTCAAAGTTTGCAACATGCCAATGTCCGGATTCATTTCGGCAGTGTAGGGGACGCTCTGGTGGTATCGCCGCGCTTTCATCGTTGGCATCATGCGATTGGTATCGGGCACGAAAGTAAGGGTAAAGGGTCGCTCGGCGGTCACAATTTTGGCGTTTTATTTTCATTCTGGGATGTGCTGTTCAGGACTGCTTTCTTTGGTAAGACGTTTGAACGCACGGGCATTCGAGATCAGTTGCCGGTTCCGCTTGGAGTAGAGCGTAACTATGGTGAACGTTTCTGGGAGCAACAATGGCTCGGCTTAAAGCGTATGGTTAGGTTCGCCAGAAAGACCGGTCGCTGATGCGTCCCGTTATCGTCGCTTTCGGTCGGGCGTTGTTGTCGCAATTGCATTTGCGCATGTTGATGCTGACTTTTTTACCGTTTTTCTTATCGGTGCTAATTTGGGCTTTGGCGTTGTGGCTAGGTTTACAACCATTAGTCGACTGGCTGCAAAGTTATCTGGTCGGCAGTACCGGGATGAACGCGGCGGGCGGTGCGCTGAGTTGGCTCGGTTTGGGGGCATTAAAAGCGGTAATCGTGCCATGGATGGCATTGTGGTTGCTGTTACCCATGATGATCCTTACCGCGCTGATATTCGTCGGATTGTTCGCGTTGCCAGCAGTTGCACGCCATGTCGGAGGACGTCATTACGCCGGCCTTGAGCAGCGCAAGGGCGGTTCGCTCATCGGTAGTATCTGGATCTCTGGATCATCGTTTATATTGTTTTGCGTTTTGTGGCTGATTACATTGCCGTTATGGTTGATACCACCCTTGGCTTTTATCATCCCCGCTTTGCTTTGGGGATGGTTGACCTACCGGGTGATCGCTTATGATGCACTGTCCGAATACGCTGATAAAGAGGAGCTGAAAGCAATTCTAAAGATCCACCGTTGGCCGCTGCTGACAATCGGTATTATTACGGGCATGTTAGGCGCAGCGCCAACCTTATTATGGTTGGGTGGTGCGTTGTGGTTGATCGTGCTTCCTTTTATGGCGGCCGGCTCAATCTGGTTATACGTTCTTGTGTTCGTGTTTACGGGTTTATGGTTCGAATATTATTGCCTGGAAGCGCTGAGCAAGTATCGGGCAGCTAAATTAGCTTCCATTATTATTGCTGAACGCGGCACCGACGCTGTTAATAGCGGGAGCACCAAGGCAGGTGAACATGTAACGAGCCGCTCGATTTTACCGGCGACCGATCACAGCGGTTAACCTGATTTTCTGTGTACTTCCCTGTGGTTAGGTAAATTTCCGTCAACTTTTTTTTTCATCGCAAAGATACCCTTATGGCAATCGGATTAATCATCATCGGCGACGAAATCCTGTCCGGCAGACGGGTCGATAAGCATTTTCCTAAAGTGCTCGAAATGTTGACCGCCCGTGGCTTGACGTTAAGCTGGGCGGAGTATGTGGGTGATGAACCGGCGCGCATCATTTCGACATTAAAACGTACCTTTTCCAGTACTGACGTTGTGTTTTGTACAGGTGGTATCGGCGCTACGCCAGACGATCATACCCGCCAATGCGCGGCGGCGGCCCTCGGCGTTCCGCTGGTTTTGCACCCTGAGGCACGTCAAAAAATTCGTGAGCGGGTAGCAGATACCGCGCGTGAAGCGGGGGTCGAACCGAATTATGAAACTGCGGACAACTTGCACCGCTTAAAAATGGGGGAGTTTCCTTTAGGCGCCGAGATAATTCCCAATCCGTATAACAAAATTCCAGGTTTTTCATTTCGAAACAATGGGAGCACGTCTGGCCAGGGACCGAACCCGGGTATGCATCATTTTGCACCGGGTTTTCCGGTCATGGCATGGCCCATGTTTGAGTGGGTCCTCGATACCTATTACGCCGATTTATTCCATCAGAATCCGCAACTGGAACAATCCGTTTTTGTGTTTGGTGCGATGGAGTCGGTGTTAACGCCTTTGATGGAAGCGATCGAAATCGAATTTCCTTTGGTAAAGGTGTTCAGTCTGCCACATGTCGGCGATGCCGAGACCGAGCGGCATATTGATCTCGGCGTGAAGGGCGACCCAACGCAAAGTGCTGCGGCGTTTATCAAGATGCTGGCAGGTTTGGATCAACTGAAGATAAATTACCGATCAATTAATTAGGCGGAAGTTAGTCGTAAGAATGTGGCCTGAGGTGTGGCCCGAGAGTGAGCGAATTTTTAGTGCCTTTCCTCGGATCGTCTGACTCTGCATAGAATTTTGTTATTCGGTAGCTGTTGCGTTTGTTGCGTCTATTGCTGGTGGGTACAGCCAGTCGCTATGTTAAGTCTGCCGGTAGGCCGTTTATTGTTTTATGTTTTTGTTCATTGTGTCTGAACTTTGCTGTCTTTTCTTTTCTCTTTTTCAGGTTTCTGATTGCGTCAGTGATCTGTTCCGTCAATATTTGATTGGTACTTAATTTATGTTTGGTTTTCTTTTTAAACGTGCAGATCGCTCTGCCGTTGCGGCACAGTCAGAGGTGGTAAAGAAAGCACTTCAGCAGACAGAACTCCGGGTTGCCAGTGCGCAAGCAACGGACAATGCGCGCCAAAATGCGTTGCAGCAAGCGGCTGCGTTGACAGAGGAATCCTCAGCAATTGCTTTTATATTGCAAGCAGGGTTTGCAGACGCCAGATTGCAAGCGGCGCAATGGGTGCAAAGCGCGGTCGGTTTGGAGCAGGTCCTGCTAGCGACGCGGAACGTTGACCGCCGCGTAGCAAAATTGATGCAATCCCGACTGGATGGCTTGCGTCGCCTGCAACAAACCTCGGCGCAAGCAGCGCTTTGTTTGGAGCAAGCGCAACACTTGTTGCTTCAAAAGCAGTTATTGCCAAATCAGGTCGCAGACCTTGATCGCGCCTGGCAACTGATCGACAATCCGGTTCAGACTCAACTGCAGGAATTTCAGCAAATCAGCGCGGCGTTGGCAAACCGTCTGTTAGCACAGGCTGAGTTGCAGAGGGCAATATTGGGATTGCTGGCGCGTTTGCGGCAGCTCAATGCGCAAATCAGTGCCGATCCCCTGGCCCACACTGCAGACGACGTCGCACTTCACGCCGCGCAAATAGCAGAACAAATGCAACAGCATGAAAGTAATGTGGAGGCGATAACCTTGCCAAAACATCTTGCCTTGGAATATGCAGCAGCTGTGCAAGATTTGCACAATCGTCTTCAACGGTTGCAGAAGGCGCAGCAAGCGCAGAATGCGCGACTTGAACTATTGACGCAATGGGAATCGATGGCAGCCGAAGATTTGAAGCCTGAACTGCTGCGGCGTAGCTGGAGCACCGCGAGTTCGATAACTGAGCTTGCCGGAGCGGCTGATGAGATCGCGGAGCAACGTTATGCGGCTTTACTGCAGTTAAGTAACGCTCCGAGGTCAACGCTTGCTGTGACTAAAGCGGCGCAGGTGACCGAGGCCATAGGAGCGGCTGAAAACGATGTAACTCCGGAGGGAGAAACATCGGCACCAGTCGCGGCAAAAGCGGCGGGTGCGGATAAAGTCGTCACACAGCAGCAGTTCGCCGCGGCGTTGGATGGCCTGGAGGTTGCGCTGGAAGAGGGGGCTTTGCAGGTCGCGATGGATTGCGACAAAACCTTGCGCGCATTGGATTTCAAAGCACTTAAAATAACCCCGCCACAAAACGCAAGACTAGTGCAGGCACGTGGTGAATTAGGGCGCTTGCAAGGTTGGGCGCGTTGGGGCGGGAACGTCTCGCGTGAAGAACTGATGAAAGCCGCACAAGAATTGACCGCGCAAGAGTTGGCGGTGACCGAGCTAGCTAAAAAAATTGGAAGCTTACGCGCGCGCTGGAAATCATTGGATGTTTCTGCTGGCTCTGCACCAAAAGGTTTATGGGAAGGATTCGATGCCGCCTGTAGTGCAGCTTATCTGCCGGTCGCCGCACACTTTCAGCAATTGGCCGAAGAGCGCCAGCGCAACCAGATCAAGGCGTTGTTGCTCATTGATGAGACGCATCAGTATGCGGCGGTCGCACTGAATAAGGTCGATGCCGCGGACGCCTCCAATACCGATCCTTACCGTGCTGATAGTGCTGATAGTGCCGCCGCCATCACACCCGATTGGAAGGCTATCGCACAATTCTGTCAACAGAAGCAACAAGCCTGGAAGGGTATCGGGGCAATTAACCGGAGCGAAAAAAAGTCGCTGGACAAATCATTCGCCAACGCTTGCCAACAATTGTTGGCGCCTCTGATGGTCCAACAGCAGCGTGAAATTACGCGGCGTGAAAAACTGATCACCGAGGCCTCTGAACTGCCTGTGAACCAACGCGACACGGCGGACCGCCTGCGCGAATTGCAGCAGCGCTGGCAAGAGCAGGCCAAGGCATTGCCTTTGTCGCGTCAGGACGAACAATTATTATGGCAGCGCTTCCGAACTGCTTGTGACTCGATTTTTGCGCAACGTAAAGAAGCTGCATCGACCGCCGATACAGAGCGTCGCCAAAACTTACTGGTTAAAGAGACATTGTGTGCCGATCTTGAAATTGCTATCGCACAAACAGGTATCAAGCCGGGATCCCTGGCTGCGGTGCTGCGTCAGAGCCAGCAAGATTGGAGCCGCACGGGAGCAGTGCCACGTGGGGCAGAAGCGCAACTGGAAGTGCGTCACGCCGCCGCCGTCGCTAACGTGCAAGCAGTGATCGATGCGGAAAGACACAATGCGGTGATCGCCGAAGCCCATGCGCTGTGCGACAAATTAGCACTTTGTCAACTGGTTGAGGTGAGCCTTGGATTAGATGGCGAACCTGGGACCGAAGGAAATCCCGCGCTATGGGATGCAAATTGGCGGGCCATGCCGGCACTGCCGAACGTGTTCGAAAAAACGATGCGTAGCCGGTTTGATACCGCCCTTCAATTACATAAAGTTGCAGAGAGGCCAGCGATTGACGCGTATCTGATGACGCTTGAGAATAACCGTGAAAAGCTTTTGCAAGAATTACTGCGCGCAGAAATTGTTACTGGGGTTGATAGTCCTGCCACATTGACGCGGGAGCGACTACAGGTTCAGGTTGAGGTATTGCAAGCGGCATTGAAAGCTGGTTCATCAGGTGTCAGCAGCAGCGATCAATTATTGCGAGCATGTAGTTTGCCAGCGTTGATGGATTATGTTACCCGTGAACGGGCAGAGCATCTGATTATGTCCGTTAAAGGCGCGCAGGACCTGGCAGCAGCGTAGAAAAAAAGGGCAGAAATTGAAGGTATTTCAAATACCTAAAGGATCTGGATAAACTAAAAAAGAAGGAGGTGCCAGATATCATCTGACACCTCCTTCTTTTTATTGCTACTTCAACTTACCGTTGTAAAGCAAGACCTGGCTGCATTAGTTACATTAGCCGTTCCGAGCAGTTGTATTATTTCTTTAGGGTGATAGCAGACGCTTTGGCTGCGGTTTGCGATAACTGCTCGACAGCGCTATTGATGTTGCTTTCGATGGTATCCATCGCTTGCTTGGCGCTCTTGGTGAATTGCTCGTAGCCAGCGGTAGCATTCCCGATTGCCGAAGTAACAAAAGCAATCGCGCTTTCACTTCCCGCTGGAGCGCTCTTCGCTACCTGGTCGAATAGTTCGAGGACTTTACGTTTGGTTTCGGCGACCTGAGCATCTGCAGTCTTAGTGAGTTCGGCTTTGGTCGACGAAGCAATATTGGCTAAATGACGGCTATAGGCAATCGCTTTTTCGGTGTTTGGTTGCGTTTGAGCCAAGCTCAGCGAGATAAATTCCTGAGGATCTTTTGCTGAAAATAGCTTTTTTGTCGTTGCATTGGAGTCTTCAAAGGAGGCTTTTGCGGCGGTCACATTGAGCTCGACCAATTTTTCCACACCACTAAATGCTTTCGCTGTGAAATCATTAAAGAGTGCCAGGTTGGCTTCAAAATTAGCTTTCGCTGCGGACGAGAATTGTTCGGCGGGTGTAGACATTAGAGCTTCTCCAAAAGTGCTATACAGTGTGAGTGAGGAACAAAGTGGATACTAAACCTCTTTCGAAAATTGCCACGCACCAAAGTTGCACTCGTGATACTTCCGTACCCACCTGCGTACGGCTTTTCTTCCCGGCATACTTTTTATCTGGATAACGTTAGCTAAAACTACGGTTCCGAAATCAGTTTATTGCAAGCGCTGCTAACTATAATGCTTAAGTGACGGTCATTGTACCGAAGCAATTCTGCATTGTGCGATGCAATAAAGTCAATTTATTCCGATTGCATTTCTCTGTCAAGCAATTGTTGTGCGCCGCAGCAAGGAGCGTCGGTAAGAAATTATTTAATTTGATTCCACCCAAATATTTAACAATGAAATCTTCTCATGGTTCGAGACAAGAAGGGCTTGGCGTAAACTGCTAAACTATGCGTTTTATCGCACGATCAGTCGCCCCCACGTGAAAGCTTTTTATAGTGACCATTTTGTGTTGCCTCTGCCTGCCGGGCATCGCTTCCCAATGCAAAAATACCGCCTGATACGCGAAGGTGTACAGGCACAAAACGTTGGTGTTGTGTTGGAGGAAGCGCCCACCACCAGGGACGGTGTTCTCGCGCTGGCGCATCATCCGCATTATATCGAGGCTGTTTCTGCAGGTAGTTTGACTGCCGCGGCACAAAAAGAAATTGGTTTTCCGTGGTCGACAAATATGGTGGAGCGCTCAAGGCGTTCGGTGGGTGCCACGATCGCTGCATCCCGTGCGGCCTTAGCGACGAGCGATCAGATTGCGGTTAATTTGGCCGGGGGAACCCATCACGCTTATGCCGATCATGGCGGCGGCTTTTGCGTATTTAACGACTCGGCAATAGCGGCACGACTGATGCAGGCTGAGCGACGGGTCGAGCGCGTTGCCATCGTTGATCTTGACGTGCATCAGGGCAACGGGACCGCGTCCATTTTGGCGCGGGATGACTCTATATTTACGTTATCGCTTCATGGTGCAGCCAACTACCCGTTCAGCAAAGAATGCAGCGATCTGGATGTCGGCTTGCCTGACGGTACTGGCGATGATGATTATCTGCAAGCGTTACAGCAAGCGCTGGATCAAATGTTCCTCCGTTTTGCGCCGCAATTAATCATTTATCTCGCCGGCGCGGACCCACATGAGGGCGATCGGCTGGGGCGTTTGAAACTTAGTCTGGAGGGCTTGGGCCAGCGCGATCAAATGGTATTTTCAGCTGCCGGACAGCGCGCCATTCCGCTCGCGGTCACAATGGCCGGTGGCTATGGGAAAAACGTTCAGGATACAGTGTCGGTCCATTTACAAACGATCGCTTTGGCGGCGCGTCACGCCCATCGGCAAGTCACCTATTTAGCTACTTCTGGCGATGTATCGCCTCTTAATGTTTTGCCTTTTAATGTCTCGCCCCTTAACTTCGGATAGAAATTTTTCATGCAGCCAGCCAGAACGCCCTCTATCCCCGTTTCTTCTACTTCTTCCCAGATGGAATCAAACGATTTGAATTTGGCTAAGCCAGCGGTAACGCCACTCGAAAGTCGCTTTTTACAGGGCTTGCTTTTCGTTTTGCCGATGGGGTTCGTTCTGTTGTGGAGCACCGGTTTTATCGTCGCCAAATTCGGTCTGCCTTATGCACCACCATTAACTTTTTTGTTAATGCGATTTGCAGGTGTCCTGATCGTGTTGGTACCGCTGGTATTGATTTTGAAAGCGCCATGGCCGGTGGGGAAAATTCGGCACATCGCAGTTGCAGGACTACTATTGCAGGCTGGTTATCTTGCAGGAGTCTGGTGCGCGATCAAATTGGGGATGCCTGCCGGCATATCGGCACTCATCGTCGGCATGCAGCCCATACTAACCGCTGTTGCGGCAAGGTGGATTGGCGAAGCGGTCAGTCCGCGGCAATGGATCGGCCTGCTATTGGGTTTGGGCGGCGTTGGTTTGGTGGTGGCGGCTAAAATCAGTCTGGTGGGTTTGTCCTGGGTCAGCATTGCCTTCGCTGTGATGGCGCTTATTTCGATCACACTAGGCACTCTTTACCAAAAACATCATTGTCCGCATTTCGATTTACGCACCGGCACGATCATTCAGTTCAGCGCTTCATTCGTGGTTATCCTGCCATTTGCGATTGCTTTTGAGCATCTCTCACCAGGATTGCCGATGGTGCAATGGACAGCGAGTTTTATTGGCGCTCTGCTGTGGTCAATATTTGCGTTATCGATCGGTGCCATCTTTTTACTGTTTACCTTAATCCGGAGAAGCGCTGCGACGAGCGTCACAAGTTTGCTTTATCTGACGCCACCGACGACCGCTGTAATGGCATGGGTAATGTTCGGCGAAGCCTTTAATCTATTAGGAATTATCGGAATGCTGGTAGCCATTGCCGGTGTTGTTTTCGTTGTAAAAAAGTAAGCCTCAATCTTTGCCGAGACCTCCGCGCGTCCGCTAAACTCTCTATGGTGGCGCGTTACTTTCAAGAAAGATAAAAATGAGAAGTATTGATACAGGCGACGCAGGTGCAACAATGCGTAACCACGATCAAGTGGTGACAGAACAATTTGGCAGCACTGCAGCGGCCTATTTAACCAGCACGGTCCATTCGCAAGGTGCGGATTTGCAGGATGTTGCTGCTTACGCGAAAGAATTTCAACATCCACTTGCCCTGGATGTCGGAAGTGGTGGCGGTCACGTCAGCTTCGCGCTGGCCCCACACGTTGCCAAAGTGATCGCTTACGACCTGTCGGAAGAAATGTTGCGAGTGGTGGCTGCCGAGGCAAGTAAGCGCGGTCTGGCTAATTTAGAGGTCCGCCAGGGCAGCGCTGACCAACTGCCGTTCCGCGATGCAACATTTGACTTGATATGCACGCGCTATAGCGCCCATCATTGGACTAATCTACCGCTGGCATTGGCCGAAATGAGGCGGGTGCTTAAGCCGGGTGGAAGGTGCATCGTTATTGATACCGCCTCTCCGGATAATGTGCTGTCAGATACGTATTTGCAGTCAATTGAGTTGCTGCGTGACGCGTCACATGTGCGCAATCGTAGTCTCCCGGCCTGGCAAGAGTTGTTAAATCAAGCGGGCTTCAAGTTGATTTCGGATAAAAGTTGGAAGCTGCCATTGCAATTCGATAGTTGGGTTTCCAGAATGCGGACGCCACCGGAACGTATCGTTGCGATTAAATCACTGTGGGACAGCGCTCCCGCTGAGGTGCAGAGTTATTTTAAGCTTGAAGGGGATTATTCTTTTTCGATTGATTCGGTATTAATTGAAGTTGAAAAATAGACAAGTTTGGATAAAATGGTAATAGGTCGAATAGTAATACAAATGATCTTTTCGATAATAATTGCACAATATTTTCGTGCGCACGGAAATTTGCAATGAGAAAAGTGTTTAATTGCGGCAGCTAACTCCTTAATTCTCTTGCGATTTTTGCTCGATATGCCTACACTTTGACAGATTATTTGCTTGTGAAACAGGAGCCGTCCATGGCCAAATCCGCGCTAGTTATTTTATTGTCATTATTCTTTGCAGTTGCAACAGCATCTGCGGCGCCGGATAACGATTCCACAGCAAGTTCAGGCAAAGCTACCGCAAAAAGCGTCAACAGCAAAGGGACTGCTAAATCCGCCGTCGCGAAAAAAGCGGTCGCGACCAAGGCGGTTCGTTCAAAGAATGTTAAAGGCGCGATCGCAAGCACATCAGCCAAACGCGAGCGCGTTGCCAGTCGGGCATCCGGAAAAAAGTCAACCCGTCAGCATAACCTCGCATCGCTGGAGCAACGCGAAGGTGTGGTGAGAAAAGTGGTGTATGTCAAAGGGCATCGTAAGGTCGTCTTTCAACGTGCTTCTTATGCTCCGCCAGCGGTCATCCTTCCTCCCGTGTTGTCCGCCGGAGAGATTGCCGGGTTAAATTTGACGCGTGACCCGCTGGAACTGAAGTCGAACGTCGCGTTGGTGATTGATCAAACTACCGGTCAGATTTTATTCGACAAAAATTCGCAGGTGGCGTTGCCGATTGCTTCGCTGACCAAGCTTATGATGAGCATGATAGTGGTCGAAGCACGGCAAGACATGAATGAGATCATTACCGTCACCGATGATGATATTGATCGTGAGAAGCATAGCAGTTCACGCCTGCGCATTGGGTCGCAATTGAGTCGCACTGATATGCTGCATATCGCTTTGATGAGTTCAGAGAATCGCGCTGCATCGGCACTCGGCCGTAACTATCCGGGCGGTTTGCCGGCATTCGTTGTTGCAATGAATGCGAAGGCGAAACAACTCGGCATGACCGGGGCGCACTATGTTGACTCAACAGGCTTGTCCCATTTGAACGTGGCCAGTGCACGTGATCTGGCAAAATTGGTGATTGCCGCTTATCAGCATCCGATCATTCGTCAATACTCTACCGACTCCAAATATCTGGTAGAGCCGGGTGGTCGTCCGCTGCAATACAACACGTCCAATCACCTGGTTGAAAATCCGGGATGGCAAATTGGCCTGCAGAAAACTGGCTACATTAACGAAGCAGGTCGTTGTATGGTGATGCAAACAAACCTGGAAGGCCGCTCAATGGTCATGGTATTTCTGGACGGACGTGGGAAATACTCGCGTCAGGGAGACGCAGACCGGATGCGAAAATGGCTGGCAGAAAATAATTCAACGTTGCCGACTTTAACTGCCAAGATCGCCTCTGGTCAAAGCTGAGCAATAAATGATTGAAAAGGCGCTCTTCCTGTAGGGCGCTTTTTTATGTCTGGCTTCATTGTTGTTGTGCTCTACTTTTTTAACCAGCTTATTAAATAGCGTTTTCTTCCCTTGACTGCAGTGCGCCGTACTTTCCTCATTCCCCTTATCGTAGCCTGTGCGTTGTTCATGGAAAACATGGACGCAACGGTGATTACAACGTCGTTGCCGGTGTTGGCGCATGATTTGGGGCAGCAGCCTATCACCCTTAAGCTTGCACTTACTGCTTATGTGGTGGGACTCGGCGTGTTTATCCCCATTTGTGGCTGGGTCGCGGATCGCTTTGGCGCTCGGCCCGTATTTCGTGCAGCTATCGGCGTCTTTATGGCGGGATCGTTATTGTGCGCGGTATCGAGTTCTCTACTTGCGTTTGTTGCTGCGCGCTTTTTACAGGGAATAGGCGGGGCGATGATGGTGCCCGTTGGGCGGATTGTTATTTTCAGATCGGTGCCGCGTTCAGATCTGGTGACGGCGATCAGTTATTTGACAATACCCTCGTTACTGGGGCCGGTAATCGGTCCACCGCTAGGCGGGTTCATCACCACTTACTTTCATTGGCGCTGGATTTTCATTATCAATGTTCCGATTAGTCTTCTCGGCATTTATCTGGCGGGTCGTTTTATTGAGAACTTCCGGGCGGATGAGCAGCAACCACTGGATGTAAAAGGTTTTGTTCTTTCAGCAATCGGCAGCACGATGTTGATGTTGGGCTTGTCCCTGATCGACGGTGAGTTGGTCTCTGCGAAGCTGGCGGCCGGCATGTGCGCGGTTGGCGTACTTTTCTTGTTGCTGTACCTGCGGCACGCACGCACGGCGCCTTTTCCACTACTCGATTTGAGCTTGCTGCGAATTCCTACCTTTAGGGTGAGTGTGCTAGCTGGCTCTTTATTCCGGATCGGCCTTGGGGCGGTGCCGTTTTTACTGCCACTATCGTTACAAATCGGTCTGGGTATGACCGCCTTTCACGCCGGTACGATTACTTGCGCGTCGGCTTTCGGGGCGATCTTCATGAAAGCTATCGGCGGCAATGTATTGCGCCGCTTCGGCTTCCGGTCTGTATTAATCTGGAATGCATTACTCGCCGCACTGGCATTGGCCTCGTATGGCCTGTTCACAATAGACACACCGTATCTGGTAATGCTTGCGGTGGTACTCCTGGGCGGCTTTTTCCCTTCGATGCAATTTACCTGTTTCAATTCGATGGCGTATGCTGAACTGGATAGTGCGGACGTGAGTCGGGCTACCAGCCTGTCGAGCGTGGTGCAACAAATTTCGTTAGGTCTCGGCGTCACCATCGGTGGGCTGGCCATTATATTTTCAAGCCGCTTGCAAGGCCATGCTACGGTAGTCGCTGCCGATTTTTGGCCAGCATTCCTCGTTATTGCATTGTTCTCGCTGGCCTCAATACCGGTCGCTCGTCGTTTGCCGCTCAACGCAGGAAGCGCTTTGACAGGGCATATGGTCACTAAATTGTGACAAGCTTGTACGGTGATAATGCGATTAGCGTTTGATGCTGGATGAACTTCATTCCATCAAAACACTCTATACAGCAGAGTTGATCGCTATTTTCTGGTGCGGGTATACGTGCTATGAGGCAGCGTCCAACATATATTTTCTAAAAGCCTTTCAGTTGCGCATTAACGCAATCACCGCAATTGTAGCAAAGCCGCCGCCGTCCAGTAAGTCGCTTGAGAGTGCATACGGGAATACGCTTTCAATTAGCTTGATAAATTCGGTTGGATTCGCTCCGTTAACGCCCTCCTAATCGCTTTCTTCTCTGCTAGTTTTAGTAGACGCGCCTGACCCACCTTAACTGCGAGGAGTTATTGCCATCGATCACTCTCTTATCTGGTATCTGATCGTCGGCATTTTGTTATTGTCGATGGGTTTAATGGCATCGCTATTGGAGCGCTGGCCGGTCAGCCCCGCTATGTTTTATCTGCCTGTCGGTTATATATTGGGGCCTGCGGTCAGCGGCTTGATTACATTTGTGCCAGCCGAGCACGCTTTATTGCTGACAACGGTAGCCAAAATCGCGCTGTTACTATCGTTGTTCACGGTCGGGCTAAAGTTACGTATGCCCTTAAGTGATAGCATTTGGCGGCTTCCGTTACGCCTGGGCGTTCTGGCGATGCTGGTAACGATTCCGCTCATTACGGTGGCGGGTCTTTTTCTATGTGACTTGCCATTGGGCGCGGCGGTTTTGTTGGGAGCAATCCTGGCACCGACCGATCCGGTGTTAGCGTCCGACGTTCAGATAAAAGATCTCGGCGATCGCGATCGGATTCGCTTCAGCCTTACCGGGGAAGGTGGCCTCAACGACGGCACCGCATTTCCATTTGTGATGCTTGGACTGGCCTGGTTGGGGGTCCCGTCAGCAGGGGCTTTTGCGAACATTTATACCGTGTCGCATGTATTGTGGAGCATTATTGCAGGGCTCGGCGGTGGCTGGATTTTGGGATGGCTGGTGGGCCGCGTGGTGATTGGATTGCGACGGCGTTTTCGACTGGCTCTGGGCATGGAAGAGTTTCTTGGCATCGGCCTCATTGCATTGGCGTACGGTGCAACCGAGCTGATTCACGGTATCGGATTTTTAGCAGTATTCGCCGCGGGTCTGGCGATGCGACGGATTGAGTCTACCAATAGCGGCCAACTTCGTGCTGATCGTGGCCTTGATGAAGCAGTCTATCAACTGCCCGTAAAAGGGGATGAAGAACTTGCCACGCATCCAGCGAAAGCATCGGCCTACATGACCGAAACGGTACTGGGTTTTAATCAGCAACTGGAGAATTTTGCAGAATTGTTGATGGTGATACTCACCGGCATTTTGTTATCCCATATCGGCTTTTCGGTTTATGGCGTCGTGCTGGCGTTACTTCTATTTTTTGTCATCCGTCCGTTGTCAGTTGCCATCGCGCTGGTCGGTGCCAATGTGACGGCTCTGCAGCGACGTCTGATGGCTTGGTTCGGCATCAAGGGAATTGGCTCGATTTACTATCTGGCGTTTGCGCTGCAATACCAATGGATTGCCCCCGCCGGATATAAAGCGGAAGCGTTAGCACCGCGTATCAGTTCTATTGTGTTGACGGTTGTGGCAATGTCCATCGTCATGCATGGTATTTCCGCGACCCCGCTAATGGAAATGTATCGGCGTCGACGACGGCGGCAGCGTCAGGGCTGAAAGGCCTCGGGTGCCTCGGCTCGTTATCGACCTTGATAGGCTATCCGATGGTGGTAGTTTTTTTTGCGCATATCGCCGTTACGGTCTGTGACAAGAGAATTGAGTTGGCTGCCTTTTGTGCGTTCCGAATGAAATTATCGCGGTCGATACGCCGGTCGATACGCTATTATGCCGAGATGATCAGTTGAATCAGGGAAATAATTTTTAGATCGTCTCATTATATTTTCCTTGATTCCAACACGCTTGTACCCATTTTAAAGGAAAATTTCACGATGCCTGCAGTAGAGTTGTTCATCCAGGATCTGGCAGTCATCATGCTGATAGCCGGAGTGGTAACGGTGGTATTTAACCGCTTCAAACAGCCCGTTGTACTCGGCTACATCGTTGCGGGTATTATCATTGGTCCTTACACGCCGCCGTTCCAGTTAATTCAGGATGAACACACGATTCACATTCTGTCAGAGCTTGGGGTCATTTTCTTACTGTTTTCTTTAGGGCTCGAGTTCAGTCTCAAAAAGCTGGGGAAAGTCGGGGCAACGGCATTTTTAGTGGCTTTAGCGGAAATCAGTTTGATGTTATGGGTTGGCTATGAGATCGGTGTCTACTTCGGCTGGAAGACCATGGACGCTGTCTTTCTCGGCGCGATGTTGGCTGTCTCGTCAACCACGATTATCGTCAAGGCATTAACTGAGCTCAAGATGAAAGAGGAAAAGTTTGCGCAGTTGATCTTTGGTATTTTGATCATCGAAGATATCCTCGCCATCGGCATGATTGCCTTGCTGTCCGGGATTGCTGCGACTGGCTCTGTGAATGCAATCGAGGTTGCGGGAACGGTTGGACGTCTTTTATTATTTATGATTGTGGCGCTGGTATTAGGGATTTTGATTGTGCCGCGCCTGCTGGCCTACGTCGCGCAATTCAAGAACAAAGAAGTGTTCCTGATTACAGTACTGGGTCTCTGTTTCGGCTTTTGTTTATTGGTAATGAAGCTTAACTATAGCGTCGCATTGGGTGCCTTTATCATTGGCGCGGTGATGGCCGAGTCGCGCCACTTGCCTCAGATCGAACGCCTGATCGAGCCTATACGCGATATGTTTAGTGCGATTTTCTTCGTCGCTATCGGACTGCTGGTTAACCCAACTGTGCTGGTGAAATATTGGCTGCCAATCCTGGTCATCACGATTGCCGTTGTATTGGGTAAGCTGGTGAGTTGCGGCATCGCCACTTTTCTATCAGGTCATAACGGCAGAACCTCCATGCGGGTCGGGATGGGGCTGGCCCAGATTGGTGAATTCTCCTTTATCATCGCCGCGCTCGGCGTCAGTTTAAAAGTGACCAGTGATTTTCTGTATCCGACTGTCGTCGCTGTATCGGTCATGACGACCCTGTTGACACCTTATCTGATCAAATTGGCTGACCCTTTGTCCGCGCGACTCGCGAAGTCGATGCCGGTGAAACTGGCATCAGTTTTCGGCATGTATTCGACTTGGCTGGAGAGCTTGCAACCGCAGGGTGACCGTGCCGAGCTTTCAAAAATCATTCGACGTATCTTGTTGCAAGTTACAGTGAATCTGGCAATGGTTGCTGCAATCTTTATTATCTGTGGATACTTCTCGGATACGCTAGGCGGTTGGATGTCGGGCTGGATCGCAGATATACAAATTCAGAAAGCAGTCGTCTGGGGCGGTGCTTTGCTGATCTCATTGCCGTTTTTGATCGCGACGTATCGCAAATTGCAAGCGCTGAGCATGTTGTTGGCAGAAATCGCGGTGCGTCCGGAGCATGCCGGTTTGCATACTTACGCAGTCCGGCGCGTGATTGCCGAGGTGATTCCGGCCTTGTCGATCATTGGTATTATGTTGCTAATCGTTATCCTCAGTAGCCGAATTTTACCGACCACCAATTTACTTATTTTGGTTTTGATTGCAGCGGCAGGCCTGGCGTTTTTATTATGGCAGCGTTTTGTTAAGCTTCACTCAAAATTGCAAATTGCGTTATTTGATACCCTTAACGAGCAGCCCGACGAAAAGCATTGAAGAGCATTAAAAAGCATTAAAAAGCATTAAAAAGCATTTAGCCCGGGTGACGTGCTTCAGCTATCCGCGGCCACAGCATATCCTAAGACGGCCGAAATTTGCTGCGCGGTCGTCATCAAATCTGCGACCCATTCTTCCTGCAAACGATCCGCAGGAGCCGAGATAGATAAACCGGCTATCAGTTTGCCTGAATCGTCACGGATGCCTGCTGCCATGCAGCGGACACCGAGTTCGAGCTCTTCATTGTCACGCGCATAGCCTAGCGAGCGAACTAACCCTAGTTCACGTTCCAGCTTGCTCAGATCGGTGATCGAATTTTTGTTATGACCCGCCAGGCCGGTGCGCGTTGCATAGGCACGGACCAACTTAGGATCGTCTATTGACAGAAAAAGCTTCCCGGTCGAGGTCAGATGTAATGGCGCACGACCTCCGATTGCGCGCACTACCTGCATCCCTGAGCGCTCCGAGAATGCACGGTCGATATACACGATCTCGTCACTTTGACGAACCGAAAGATTGACAGTTTGATTAGTTTTCCGGTGGAGAGTACGCATAAAGTCTAGCGCTGCTTCGCGCACGTTAAGGCGACTTTTAACCACGTTACCAAGTTCCAGCAAGCGCATACCGAGCCGATAGGTCCCCGGTTCAGAGCGATCCACAAATCGCTTGAGCACCAGGTCATTCAGAATGCGATGGGCCGTAGAGGGATGCAGGCTGGTTGCCGCCGAGAGTTCCTTCAGACTGACCGGATCAGGGTAGAGCGCAAGCGTATCCAGCAATGACATCATGCGTTCAATGACCTGAATGGAAGTCTTGCCAAGATCGTCTGCGGGGGCTGGTTTCATGAGAATAGGTGATTTCTGTCTGATTGACGGCGAAATGATATGTTATATCACAATGTGAAAAATTGAGGAATGCTATTCTGAAGCATTTCGCTGATGCAATAAACATCAGGATGTCAAAATTATTAATTTTGCGAGTTGTTATTTATCAGGTGAGCAGTTGCGACCATCATTGCTGGTTTTAACCAGAAACGTCGGGGAGATTCGTTTCTGCTCCCACGCTTTACCCGCACCGCAATGTCGTTTGAGAAACGGGGTATCATGAAACTGAGTTGCATCCGGTCACCATAGCGTGGCGGGATATTCAAATAAGCGGACACATAAGACAGAATGATGCCTGCGGCGAAAGCTGCTAACCAACATAAGGTTTGCTGATGCCACTTCCCATTGAAGAATATGCACTGATCGGTGATTGCCATACTGCGGCGTTGGTCGGTCGCGATGGCTCCATTGACTGGCTTTGTTTGCCGCGCTTCGATTCCGGCGCCTGTTTCTCGGCATTGCTAGGCGCGCCTGAACACGGGCGCTGGCTGATCGCACCGCAAGCTGCGATACGCAGCACGCGAAGGCAATACCGTGATGGCACCCTGATTTTAGAAACCGAATTTGAAACCGACGATGGTGTCGTCCGCATCATCGATTGCATGCCAGTGTCGGATGAGCGTTGGGATGTCTTGCGGATTGTTGAGGGCGTGAGCGGAAGAGTGGCGATGAGCATGGAGCTCATCATCCGCTTTGACTATGGGTCCATCGTGCCTTGGGTGCAGCAAGTGGATGACGTGTTGTTAGCAACGGCCGGGCCGCATACGCTGGAGCTGCGCACGACCGTGGACGTCCACGGCGAAAACATGAAAAGTGTCGCCGAGTTCCACGTTAATGAAGGCGAGCGTGTACCATTTTCCCTCAATTATCGGCCCTCCTATGAGGCGACTCAGATTATCGTCGATCCCGAGGAGTCGCTAAAGATCACTGAAAGCGGGTGGCGTAAATGGTCCGAGCGTAATATCTATCAGGGGCGCTGGCGCGACGCCGTAGTGCGTTCCCTGATCACGCTAAGAGCGCTTATCTACGCGCCTACCGGTGGCATAATTGCGGCGCCCACGACTTCCTTGCCGGAACAATTGGGTGGCGTTCGCAACTGGGATTATCGCTATTGCTGGTTACGCGATGCGACCTTCACCCTGAATGCGCTGTTGCTGGCTGGATACCAGGATGAGGCGATCGCCTGGCGCGAGTGGTTGCTGCGCGCCGCCGCGGGTAGTCCCGAGGATTTACAGATACTCTACAGTGTTACCGGTGAGCGACGCCTTGATGAAACAGTTTTGGACTGGTTGCCGGGTTATGGCAATGCTGCGCCGGTGCGTGTGGGCAACGCCGCATCGAAACAATTTCAGCTTGATGTCTACGGGGAGGTAATGGATACCTTGCATCTGGCCCGTTCGGCCGGCATGGAATCCGATCTCAGCACCTGGAAGATTCAAGTTGCGTTGCTACACTTTCTAGAATCGAACTGGCAGCTACCGGACGAAGGAATTTGGGAAATTCGCGGTCCGCGCCTGCATTTCACCCACTCCAAAGTGATGGCGTGGGTTGCCTTTGATCGGGCCATTAAGGATGTTGAAGTGTTTGGACTTGAAGGTCCGGTTGCGCGCTGGCGCGAGGTGCGCGACACGATTCATGCACAGGTTTGCGCTGAAGGATACGACGCCATCAACAATACGTTCGTGCAGTCTTACGGCTCATCTCATCTTGATGCAAGTTTGTTATTGATGATGCAGGTTGGCTTTTTGCCTTGTGATGATCCGCGCGTCCGTGGGACTGTGGAAGCTATCGAACGCAGCCTGATGGTGAACGGGCTCGTCTTGCGTTATTCGACCGGTACCAATGTGGATGCGCTGCCGCCAGGGGAGGGCGTATTCCTGCCCTGTTCATTCTGGCTCGCCGACAGTCTTGTGTTAATGGGGCGTCGAGAAGAGGGCGAGGCATTGTTTGAGCGTCTGCTTGACCTGCGCAATGACGTTGGCTTGCTATCGGAAGAATACGACGTGCCGGGACGCCATATGCTGGGCAATTTCCCGCAAGCGTTGACCCACATGGCATTGATTAATACGGCCAGATTGTTATCCATCCCGGTACAGCAAGCGACTCGCGTAGGCGATACCGCACAGCGGCCCGGATCGGTAACGCGTACATCGTGAGTATTTCAACTATGACAAAGATGACAAATCAGAGAAAGGACAAACCTATGAAAATACTGGTTATCGACGTTGGCGGCTCCCACGTGAAGTGTGTGTCAACTGACAATAAAACCCCAGTTAATTTCGAATCAGGCCCAAAGATGACGCCGGAGTTGATGGTCAAAGGCATACTCAGCATTACTAAAGGTTGGGAATTCGATGCAGTATCGATGGGCTATCCTGGCGTGGTCAGGCGTGGTCGGATCGTACGCGAACCCGAAAATCTCGGACCATGTTGGGTCGGATTCGATTTTCAGGCGGCCTTTGGCTTACCGGTAAAGGTGATTAACGATGCTGCGATGCAGGCGTTGGGTGGCTACGAAGGTGGGAAAATGCTGTTTCTTGGCTTGGGGACTGGCCTTGGTTCAGCATTCATTGTCGACGGCGTGATAGCGGCGATGGAATTGGGACACTTACCTTATACGGATGGACGTACTTACGAAGATTATCTGGGCGAACTGGGCCGGGAAAAGATGGGCAACAAAAAATGGCGTGGTCTGGTCAAAGACGTCGTGAAGGGTTTTCGCAAAGCGTTATTGCCAGATTACGTGGTATTAGGCGGCGGCAATGTCGTCCATCTTAAGCGCTTGCCGCCTCACACGCGACGTGGCGACAACGCTTTCGCTTTTTTGGGCGGGTTTCGATTATGGGAGCGCAAAGATCAAAATGCGCCGGGTAAAGTAAAGGCTGACTGGACCGTCGCGGACGAGGGCGACTGGCACGAACCTGTTACAGAGCAGACAGTGGCTGGTAGCACGAAATAAGGCGCCTCAAGCTAGGTGCGTGCCATACAACAACCTTTTTACTTTAAAGCTGAATTTTGTCCGCTAACGGTAAAGCTTGTCATATGGGGCTGTTAAAATTCGCCAGCAGCACCATAAACGTCTAGCCATTTCATCGGCGACCTTTGCCAAAAATCAGACTTGAAGTGAAGTTCAGCATGCGCAAACAAACACAGAATCCATCATCGGCTTCCTCAGCAAAGTCACCATCCGGTACGAGCGAAAAAAAGCTGGCAGTTGAGCAACCTATTAGCGAATTTAAAAGCACCAAAGGTCTCAAGCGGATATTTTCTGCGTTGTTTTACTCCTATGATGGACTAAAGTCAGCCTGGAAAAATGAGAACGCATTTCGGCAAGAATTAATGGTGGTGGTCCCGGGTATTATTATTGCCTTTTTTCTGCCGGTCTCAGCGCTCCAAAAATTGCTCCTGATTGCGGTGCTGGTCTGGATCATTATCGTCGAGTTAATTAATTCAGCGATTGAAGCGGTAGTGGATCGGGTTTCGCTAGAACGCAATCCCTTATCAAAAAATGCGAAAGATTTTGGCAGTGCTGCGGTGTTATTAACCTGTATCCTGGCGCTCGCGACATGGATAGTGATTCTTTATCCGTTATTTTGATAGAAATGGCGGCCCCTTATGCATTGGGGTTGTCCATGCTTATCTGTTTTCCGCATAACGAGAGAAGAAAGAATTCGTTCTTTTTTTTCTCCACTCTGATTAATCTGTCTTCTCCAAAACAAAAAAAGTCCAGGGAAGCAGATCATGTTGAAACAACTCGTCCGAACGGCAATCACCATTGCGTTAGTGGCTCAAATTGGCATCGCGCCTATCGTACGCGCGGCGGATTTTTCGATACTGAATGTGTCTTATGATCCGACCCGTGAGCTCTATCAGGAATATAACAAAGCGTTCGCCAAATACTGGAAAGAAAAAACCGGCGATAACGTCACAATCAAAGCTTCCCATGGCGGCTCCGGTAAGCAAGGGCGCTCGGTTATCGACGGTCTGGACGCTGATGTAGTCACACTGGCGCTGGCGTATGATATTGACGAGATTTCTGCCAAAGCTAAACTGTTGCCGGCCGACTGGCAAAAGCGCCTCGCACATAACAGCACACCTTATACTTCGACCATTGTTTTGCTGGTGCGCAAAGGCAATCCAAAAGGGATTAAGGATTGGGATGATATCGCCAAGCCTGGCGTATCCGTGATCGTCGCTAATCCAAAGACCTCCGGTGGTGCACGCTGGGCTTATCTTGCCGCCTATGGTTATGCTCTGAAGAAGAATAACAACGACGACGCGAAGGCACGTGACTTCATTAGCCGTGTGTATAAAAACGTTCCGGTGCTGGATTCAGGTGCGCGCGGATCAACCGTCACGTTTGCTGAACGCGGTGTTGGTGATGTCTTGTTGTCGTGGGAAAACGAAGCCTATCTGGTGCAAGCCGAATTCGGCAAAGACAAATTTGATGTCGTATTCCCATCCAGTAGTATTCTGGCAGAGCCGCCGGTTGCTGTCGTCGACAAGGTAGTCGACAAGCGCGGCACCCGTAAGATTGCTGAAGCTTATCTGCAATATCTATACTCGCCTGAGGGCCAGGAAATCGCAGCACACAACTATTATCGTCCGACCGATCCAAAGGTCGCGACCAAGTATGCATCACGTTTTCCAAAATTAAATCTGTTCACCATCGATACGGTTTTCGGTGGCTGGCAGAAGGCCCAAAAAACGCACTTTAGCGATGGCGGCGTGTTTGATCAAATTTACCAGCCTGGCGCAAAATAAGAATCATATTTACGGATTTGGAGGCTGCCCCGCTGGCGGCATCAATGATAGTCAGGTGATTAGTCAGGTGATGTAGGCCCGGCATAGGTCACCTGCGTTGCTCTTGTTTTCGGTTTAGAACATCGTTTAAAAAGTTTGAAAAAAATGACTATCCTTTTATTAGCCGGCAGCCCTTCGGCACCATCCCGTTCCACCCGGGTTTTGCATCATATCGGGGAAAAACTGGCGTTGTTAGGACATCGATATACCAAGCTGGACATTCGGGATTTGCCGGGTGATGCCGTGATGCATGCCGATTTCAGCAATGTGGCAATTCAAAGCGCATTGGCTCAGGTCGCCGCAGCTAGCGCAGTCGTAGTGGCAACTCCAGTCTATAAAGCCGCCTACAGCGGTGCATTGAAGGCATTTTTGGATTTGTTACCGCAATTTGGTTTACAGGACAAGTTGGTGTTGCCCCTCGCGACCGGTGGCGGCCAGTCACATATGCTGGCTTTGGACTATGCCTTGCGCCCGGTATTGTCATCGTTGGGACCAAGGCATGTATTGCAAAGTATTTATGCGACGGAAGCGCAGGTGAGTTGGTCGGAAGAGGACGGTCTCGTACTGGCGGCAGAAATCGTCAATCGGATTAACGAGGGTGTCGAGCAGTTATCTAACAGTCTGTTGGCACACCAGAACGTAAGTGGTAGTGGTTTTACCGCCATTCCGTTCTCCCAGATTCGATGTAGCGTTTAAATATTGCCTGTGTCGGGTGTTATCCGGCGCGTCTGGTACGCGTCGTGACACATGAACGGGGTGGACGCTCAGCATCTGGCCCTGATCGAACGATTTATAGTTTATTTCCCCAACCGCATCGTATGACGATGCTTTAAGAACCCAAATAATCGGGTTGGGGAGGGCTTCGTCTAAAAATGACGATTTTCAGGAATTTGATATGACCGAATTTAAAAACAAACTACTTACGCGTCGCCGTGCGCTGGCGATGTTATCTGCCGCGGCAGCTGGTGCCGTCACCACGTTAGTGCCGCAGTGTGCATGGGCACAGGACCAACGCGTGCTGCGTATCGGTTATCAAAAGGCAGCCAGCACGTTGGTGCTTTTGAAGGCACACGGTACTTTGGAAAGGCATCTGGCACGGTTAGGCATCGAGGTAAAGTGGGCAGAGTTTTCAGCCGGGCCGCAATTATTGGAGGCTTTGAACGTTGGATCGGTTGATTTTGGGTATGTTGGCGAAGCGCCACCGATCATCGCCCAGGCGGCGGGGGCCAATTTTGTGTATAGCGGCTATGAGATTCCAACACCGCTAGCAGAAAGCATCCTGGTCCCGCAGCATTCGCCGATACACACCGTAGCGGAATTAAGGGGCAAGAAGATTGCCTTTAATAAAGGATCGGATGTGCACTGGTTGGTGATCAGCCTCCTGAAAAAAGCAAATATTTCTTATTCCGAATTTCAACCGATTTATCTCGCACCGGCAGACGCGCGCGCCGCCTTTGAACGTGGCGCGGTGGATGCGTGGGCGATCTGGGATCCTTTTCAAACTGCGGCAATCAAGCAACTTAATGCCAGGGTGTTAGCGAGTGGCGCGGGCGTCGTCAGCCATCATCAATTCTTTTTGAGTGCGCGCCCATACGCAGAAAAAAATCCAGCAATCATCAGCGCGATTCTCGACGAAGTGGGTAAAGAAGGACAGTGGATACGCGCAAACGTAAAAGAAGCCTCGGTACAACTGGCGCCGATCCAAGGTTTGGACAAAGACGTTATCGAAATTGGTTTAAAAAATTACGCACATATCTACAAGCCTATTGACAACAAAGTATTGGAGGAGCAACAAAAAATTGCAGATACCTTTTTCGAGCTGAAGTTGATTCCGAGAAGAATCTCGACGCGTGATGCGGTGTTAGCTGCGCCAGCCGCCAAGGTATAGGTAGATACGATGAAGAGTGAACATTTTTTCCATCGGAAATTCGGTTGCCTGGCGCTGACAAGGGTGCTGCGCCAGTTTATCTTGCTGATCTTGTTTGCGAATTTCTCCTTGGTGGGAGCGTCAGCCATGGCGACCGCTGATAAAAAGGAGCCTGAGCAAATCCGCATTGGTTTCCAAAAAAGCGCGGTTAATTTGGTAGTTTTGAAACAGCGCAATATTCTGGAACAACGCTTTAAGAACAGCAAGATAGTCTGGCTGGAATTTCCAGCCGGTCCACAATTGCTGGAGGCGCTATCAGTCGGCAGTCTGGATTTTGGTCTGACCGGCGACAGTCCACCGGTCTTTGCGCAAGCTGCCAATAAAGATTTGGTGTACGTTGGCGCAGAGTCGCCCAAGCCGGAAAGTTCGGCAATTATTGTACCTTCCGACTCTTCTATCAGGACTTTAGCAGATTTAAAGGGTAAGAAAATTGCGCTTCAAAAAGGCTCAAGCGCGCATTTCCTTTTGGTACAGGCGGTCAGGAAAGCCGGTTTGACATGGACTGATATTCAGCCTATTTATCTGGCCCCCGCAGATGCTCGAGCAGCATTTGAGCGCGGCAGTGTTGATGCCTGGTCTATTTGGGATCCTTATTACGGCGCAGCAGAATTAGCGCTTAAACCACGCGTACTGACAACTGGAAAAGGGCTGACAAATAATAATTCTTTCTATCTGGCATCGCGTTCTTTTGCGCAAACCTATCCAAACACGGTGTTGATTTTGTTGGATGAGCTTACAAAAGCTGATCAATATGTGCAAGCGCATCGAAAGGAAGTCGCGCAAAGCATTGCTGATTTGAGCGGTTTGAATTTGGCCACCGTGCATCTATTTTTGGCGCGGCGCCCGGGCCCGTCACCGACCACTGTATTGCATGCGGCGATGGTGACAGATCAACAGCGTGTCGCGGATAGCTTTAAAGAGATCGGTCTGATTCCGAAGGCGATCAAAGTCGCCGACATTGTGTGGCAGCCACCAGGGACCGCTTTGGCGACAGCAAAATAGTATCCACATTTTATAACATCAGTTTGTATTTTTAATACGGAATCTGCAATGAACGTTTTCTGGTTTATCCCAACGCACGGTGATAGTCGTTATCTTGGTACTACCCAAGGTGCCCGTCCGGTCAATTACGATTATATGAAACAAGTGGCAGTTGCTGCCGATACGCTTGGGTATGACGGCGTGCTATTGCCGACCGGACGCTCTTGCGAAGACGCCTGGGTGGTCGCCTCCAGTCTTATTGGGGCGACGCAAAAACTTAAATTCCTGGTGGCGATTCGTCCCGGTCTCAGCAGTCCGGGCTTGGCGGTAAGGATGGCTTCGACATTTGACCGACTATCCAACGGTCGTCTTTTGATCAATGTCGTGACCGGTGGTGATCAAGGCGAGTTGGAAGCCGATGGCGTATTTGCTGAGCATACCGAACGCTACGAAATTTCGGACGAATTTCTGCGCGTCTGGCGTGCCGCGATGGCGGGTGAGGGCGGCGCTGAAGGATACAATTTCAATGGCAAGCATATCACCGTAAAAGGTGCAAAAACCCTGTATCCGCCGGTTCAAAAGCCCTATCCGCCATTGTATTTCGGTGGTTCATCGGCCCCCGCACACGAACTGGCAGCGGAGCAAGTGGACGTTTATCTGACGTGGGGCGAACCGCCGGCAGCGGTAGCAGAAAAAATCGCTGATATGCGTGCTCGGGCCGCCAAATACGGTCGCACCGTGCGCTTCGGCATTCGTCTGCACGTGATTGTCCGCGAGACCAACGAGGCTGCCTGGAAAGCAGCTGAAGAACTCATTAGTTATGTGGATGATGATGTTATATCGCGGGCGCAAGCCGCGTTCTCGAAGATGGACTCTGAAGGGCAGCGCCGAATGGCAGCGCTGCATGGCGGCAAGCGTGACAAGCTTGAAGTGTCGCCCAATTTATGGGCCGGCGTCGGCTTGGTGCGCGGGGGAGCCGGAACGGCCTTAGTGGGCGATGCTGCAACAGTCGTTGAGCGCATGAAAGAATACGAAGCACTGGGAATCGATACGTTTATTTTTTCTGGCTATCCGCATCTGGAGGAATCGTACCGATTTGCCGAGTTGATATTTCCGTTGTTAGGGAAAGGCCATGCCGCTGATGGCGAGCACTCTTTGAGTGGGCCGTTTGGGGAAGTGATGGCGAACAATTTGTTCCCGCAAGCGCAAATCACTCGAGAAACGTCCAGTAATACGCGATAACTGAAATGGCTGAATGCATGTTGAGCAGGCAGCTCGATCAAAGTATTCAGAACTGTGGTCGGCCTCCACGTCAACACACGACTTTATCAGTACAAAGGATCACCGCACATCCAATGGATGGAAGGAAATAATGATGAGCACCGTTATTAATCAGTCAGTCGCGCCGCGATTCACCAATGCCAGAATCCGTCCAAAACAGCGGAAGGCCATTGGCACACGTGCGACAGCGTGGCGCGCGGCGCTAATGCAGTGGCTAGTACCGATTTTGCTGATTGCCGGGTGGGAACTGGCGGCGAGGGTTGGCTGGCTTTCCAGCCGTATTTTGCCAGAGCCATTCGCCGTCGGGCGCGCGGCATGGTCGTTGGCACTGTCCGGCGAGCTATGGAAGCACGTGTCGGTCAGTGCTTGGCGGGCAATCTCAGGTTTTGTGGTTGGCGGTGGTTGTGGTTTGCTGTTAGGTTTGCTGACCGGAACTTTTAAGACCGCCGAAACACTCCTGGATACAACGATTCAGATGGTGCGCAATATTCCTGCGTTGGCACTGATTCCGCTGGTCATCTTGTGGTTCGGAATTGATGAGTCATCAAAATTGTTTCTGGTTTCAATTGGCGTATTTTTTCCAATCTATTTAAATACTTTTCATGGCATCCGCTCGGTTGACAAAGGATTAATCGAGATGGCTAAGAGTTACGGCCTGTCGGGTTGGCCGTTGTATCGGGACGTTATCTTGCCGGGGGCATTGCCATCGATTCTGGTCGGCGTTCGATTTTCTCTGGGACTGGTCTGGGTGCTGCTGATTGTCGCGGAAACGATTTCTGCACAGGCTGGCATAGGCTACATGACCATGAATGCTCGTGAATTTTTACAGACCGACGTTGTGCTGGTAGGCATTCTTTTGTACGCCTTGTTAGGGAAACTGGCAGACATGCTGGCGCGGGGATTAGAGCGCTACTGGCTGCGCTGGCATCCCGGATATCAATGACACGACGCCCAAAAAATTAACACTGCAATGGAGTTGAATATGCAAATTGATCCTGTTGAAAATGCTCACGTAAAGGCCGTCGCGCAGCACGGTGCGAGGTCGGGACGCGGGATTGGTATCGCCATCCAGGCGGTATCGAAATCCTACGCCGGTCGGGAAGTCTTGAAATCATTGGACGTTGAAATCGGGGCCGGCGAGTTTGTGGCGATTGTAGGGCGCAGTGGTTGCGGAAAAAGTACGCTTTTGCGATTAATCGCAGGCTTGGAGAGTGAGTCCTCTGGCGAAATTCAGTTCGGGGCCGGACGCAAAGCTGAACAAGCGCCGGAAATTCGCATTATGTTTCAGGACTCCCGTCTTCTTCCCTGGAAAAAGGTATTAAACAACGTTGCATTAGGCTTACCGGCAAAGTTGTCGGCGGTGACCGCTGGCAATGCATTGCGGCAGGTCGGGCTCGAAGATCGCGCACAAGAATGGCCTGCGGTATTGTCCGGTGGGCAACGACAGCGTGTCGCTTTAGCGAGAGCGTTGGTGCATGACCCTGAACTGTTATTGCTGGATGAACCGCTAGGTGCACTCGACGCGTTGACACGGATTGAAATGCAGCATCTGATCGAATCGTTATGGCAGGGCAGCGGCTTCACCGCCGTGTTGGTCACCCATGATGTGCAGGAAGCAATCGCGCTGGCTGACCGTGTTCTGCTCATCGAAGAAGGTGAAATCACGCTCGACGAACGCATTGATTTGCCGCGTCCACGGGCACGCGGCAACTTACTATTTGCCCAACTGGAAGAAAAAATTCTCGCGCGGGTATTAAAACATCCAGCCCCTGAAACCGATGCGACATTGGGAGATATCTCTTTGCTGCGCACCGTAAGCCAGGTTAGTTGGGCCATTTAGGCCGAACCACATCCGTACTTAACGCGTTACCCGTACTTTCAACGCCCAGGAGGCATCATGAGTATTCAAGCAATCAATGTTCGGAATCAATTTAGAGGAAAAATTATCAGTATCGTCGAAGACGAGGTCCTCTCAGGTCTAGACATAGAAACCCCGATTGGCATCGTATCGTCCGTCATCACAACCCGTTCGGTTAAAGACCTGGGGCTAGTCGTCGGGTCGGAAGTTGTCGCGTTGATTAAAGCGACTGAAGTATCGATTGGAAAATTATCCTAGTGTTTAGTAATCTGTAGAAATCACGGGGTTGAAGTTGAAGTTAAGGTTGTCGTTGCTTTAGATAGCAACATTCCTTACGAATTTCCCGTTAGCCGTCACCCAATTAAATTATCCATAGGAAATACCATGTCAATCCAAGCCATCAATGTACGCAATCAATTTAAAGGTCGCATTAAAGCAATCATCGAGGGCACTGTCGTTTCCGAAATTGATGTAGAAACTCCCGCAGGAATAGTGACCTCTGTGATCACGACCCGATCAGTCAAAGATTTGGGCCTTGTTATCGGTACTGAAGTAGTGGCATTGGTAAAAGCCACAGAAGTATCCATCGCGAAAATTTAAAGATTTAAAAATATAGGCTGACCATGTTATTTCCCGCTCTGGAACACTATTTGGCGCGCTTGCAGGAAACCACGTTGCCCAAAGCAACTTCGTCAGAACAGTCAGACGATGCCGAATTAATGAGCCGAAATCCGGCGAATCGCGTCTGGCTGGACTCTGACGGCCGTGTGCAGGGTACTTATTTCAACACGACCCTGACGAGCGTTTTCCAGCCGATTCGTCAGATTGCAGTGAGTAGAGAGGATGTGAACAGTCCGACCAGCACCGACAGTATTGATATTTCGGAAGCTCATAAGGACACCCACAAAATTGTCGGTTATGAAGGTTTTGCACATAGCTACTCGCCGAATGACAATGGGTTGTACTTATGGAAGCTTCTCGACCATGCTGCCAGCGACGACGAGTCGATTGAACTGGACCGCCTATGCCGAATGCTACATTCGATCAATTTCTACCGCCAGTCAAAGGAGGGCAGCGAGGCCGAACAATCTCCCCAAAATGCCGATCTCTACCTCAGCGTGCATGCGCGCCTGTTGGCGGCTGTCGATAGTAATCATGGCATGGCATTTCGTCGAATTTTGAGATTACTGGGATTGCCGCATGAAAATATCGTGCTGCAGTTGCCAACGATTACGTCGACACAAAGTTGGTTATTAAACTATGTTCTCGACAATTATCGACGCAATCAATTCCGACTCGCAGTGAATGCCGATACCGTGGCGCAGGCGCATGGTTTGCTGGAACGGGTCCGACCAGATGTCCTCAAGATTGATGGGCGGGGTTTAATCAACGACGCTGAAACCCAACGTTTGCTCGAAATCACTCAAAAGCGTGGGATTCGGGTTATTTTTAAGCGCCTTGAAAAACTGCGGGATTTTGAAAGTGTGCAAAAACTGGCCGAACAATCCTTTGTTTTGACCGGCGCACGAATTGCGGGTCAAGGATTCTTCTGGGATCGGCCGCAAGCTTCGTTGGGTGTGTTTTCAGCATCCGTTCGGGTAAATCAGTCAGCGATGGCTTCGCCGTCGCAGCAAGCCCCCCTTTAAATGGGTTGCCCCGTGGGATGCCCCTTAATTATGCAGAACATATCGTTATCCCAGTCATTGTCGGATTTCCGGGTATTGATCGTACCGGGGTTAGATAACAGCGGACCGCAACATTGGCAATCTCGCTGGCAACATCTGTTTCCAACATGCGTGCGGATCGAACAGGAACAATGGGATCGCCCAGATTTGCAAAGATGGTCACAACGTCTGCAGGAAGGATTATTTCAAAAAATGCCGGTGGACAGACCAATATTACTAATAGCCCATAGTTTTGGATGCCTGACGACGATTCATAGCACGTTAGCGCACGTTCCGCTTATAAAAGAGCGCGTCGCCGGTGCTTTGCTGGTAGCACCCGCAGACCCGGAAAAGTTTGGGATAAGCGCAGAACTGCGTGCCAGTTTGCCATTTCCATCGATCGTAGTGGGCAGTCAGAATGACCCGTGGATGGAGGCCAGCGAAACGGTCAAATGGGCGAAATTATGGGGATCTGAGTATATTGATGCAGGCGCTCTTGGGCACATTAACGCGGATTCGCAGCTCGGTGACTGGGTTGATGGGCAAGCTTTATTGGAGCGGTTGGTTCAAACCGCCGGTGCCGATAAAACATCTAAAATAAATTAATTCAAACTATGGTCGTCACTCACCATGGTTGAGGTGGCGCGTAACGCCACCGTGTCCTGCAAATAGGCCATTTTTCCGGGACCTTCGGCGGTCGATTTTGCGTTACAGCATTGCTTATGCGAAATCAGTCTATCAACATGCAAAAAAGTTAGTTCGCTTTATAACAAACAGATGCGAATATCCTCGTTCGTTAGCTGTATTTGTAATAAGGAACTGATTTCATGCCCGGTCAAGCCACTTTATCTGCCCCACATTCGCTTAAATCTGCCACGCCTTTCCGGGTAATGCCGGGGTTTCGCCTGTCCCTCGGTGTCACGCTATTTTATTTAGCGTTGATTGTGTTGATTCCGCTATCAGCGGTATTTCTCAAGACGTTCACGATGAGCTGGGCGGACTTTGTGCTCGCCGTGACATCGCCTAGAGTGATGGCGTCTTATCGGTTGACATTCGGCGTATCGCTGTTGGCCGCGCTGTTGAACGTCGTATTTGGCGGTATCGTGGCTTGGGTGCTGGTCCGCTATTCATTTCCGGGTAAAAAACTGATTGATGCGTTGGTTGATCTGCCGTTTGCGTTGCCGACTGCGGTCGCCGGTATCGCTCTGACGGCCTTATATTCCGCCAATGGCTGGTTTGGTCGTTATCTGGAACCGTTAGGGATAAAGGTGGCTTTTACGCCTTTGGGAATATTGGTGGCGTTGACGTTTATTGGTTTGCCGTTTGTGGTGCGCACGGTGCAGCCGGTACTGGAGGATGCCGAGCGCGAGTTAGAGGAGGCCGCCGCAAGTCTTGGTGCCAATAACTGGCAGACCTTTGCCAGAGTCATTTTCCCCACCGTATTACCGGCGTTGATGACCGGCTTTGCCTTAGCTTTCGCGCGCGCCACGGGGGAATATGGCTCCGTCATTTTTATTGCTGGCAATATGCCGATGGTCTCTGAAATCACACCCTTATTTATTATCACAAAATTGGAACAATACGACTACACCGGTGCGACCGCGATCGCCGTGGTGATGTTGACGGCTTCTTTTTTGATGCTGTTGACGATTAATGTTTTGCAGGCCTGGGCCCGCAAGCGTGGTCAATCGGAAAAAGTTTAAGAGAAAGTTTAAGTCGCTATGAGTGCCATTCCATTAAATGACAATCCTGCAGTGAGCGCCGCACCCACTGCCTCCCGTAAAAAAGGTGTGGTTACGCTGCATGCCAAGGGTGAGCCAATTCACGTGCCGCACGCAACGCAAGAGCCATTTTGGGTGCGGTCTGTGCTATTCACGGTGGCATTGCTATTTTTGACGTTTTTTTTAGTCGTACCGTTGGTTTCCGTGTTTGTCGAGGCCTTTAAAAAAGGCTGGGAAGCCTACATTGCCGCGATCATAGAACCGGATGCAGTAAGCGCTATCAAGCTGACTTTATTAACCGCGGTGATTGCGGTTCCTCTCAATCTTGTGTTTGGTGTTTCTGCCTCTTGGGTCATCGCCAAGTTTGACTTCCGCGGCAAGAACATCTTATTGACACTGATCGATTTGCCCTTTTCCGTATCGCCGGTAATCTCCGGTTTGATCTATGTGCTGCTGTTCGGTGCGCAAGGCTGGTTTGGGCCGTGGTTGCGCGATCATGACATCAAGATTTTATTTGCTGTGCCCGGCATCGTACTGGCGACAGTATTCGTTACGTTCCCATTTGTGGCGCGTGAATTGATCCCGCTGATGCAGGCGCAAGGCAGCGAGGAAGAAGAGGCTGCATTGGTGCTCGGCGCATCCGGCTGGAAAACTTTCTGGTACGTGACTTTACCGAATATCAAATGGGGCTTGCTATACGGCGTGATCCTGTGCAATGCACGGGCCATGGGTGAGTTTGGCGCGGTGTCGGTGGTATCCGGACACATTCGGGGCGAGACCAACACCATTCCTTTGCAAGTCGAAATTTTGTATAACGAATATAACTTTCAGGCGGCGTTCGCGGTCGCCTCACTGCTGGCATTTCTGGCGTTGGTCACATTAGCACTGAAGTCCTTTATTGAATGGCGTTTGCGGGATGAGACTTCCGGTGTGAACGCCAACAGCGCAGTGGTCCACCCATGATGCAGACGACATTATCAGGAGAATGCCATGGGCATTGAAGTCAACAATATCAATAAAAAATTCGGTCAATTTACAGCGCTGAACAATGTCTCCCTAAACTTTCCGACCGGCGAGTTAACGGCACTTTTAGGCCCGTCGGGCTGTGGTAAAACAACGCTGTTGCGGATTATTGCCGGGTTGGAAGGTCAGGATTCCGGTCAGGTGTTATTGGATGGCGAGGATGCTTCGGCCAGCCATGTGCGCGAACGTCAGGTTGGTTTCGTGTTTCAGCATTACGCGTTGTTCAAACACATGACGGTTTTTGAAAATATCGCCTTTGGCCTTCGGGTCAAGCCACGCGCGCTCAGACCATCGGAAACCGTGATCCGCGAAAAAGTTAAACAATTGCTTGAGTTGGTGCAACTGGACTGGTTGGCGGATCGCTATCCGCCGCAGTTGTCCGGCGGCCAGCGTCAACGGATTGCACTGGCCCGTGCCCTGGCGGTCGAGCCACGGGTATTGTTACTGGATGAGCCTTTCGGCGCGTTGGATGCGAAAGTGCGGAAGGAGTTGCGACGTTGGTTAAGGCGGCTTCACGATGAATTGCACGTGACCAGTATTTTCGTGACGCACGATCAGGAAGAGGCGTTAGAAGTAGCAGATCAAATCGTCCTGATGAACAAAGGAACTGTTGAACAAATCGGTTCACCGCAGGAGGTGTATGAACATCCTGCGTCGCCTTTTGTGTATGGATTTTTGGGGAACGTTAATTTGTTCCACGGTCGCGTCAATCAAGGCGTACTGGATACCGGTGGACAGCGTTTTGATGCACCAAATCACGCCGAAGCAGATGATGTCGCCGGAATTGGCTATGTGCGCCCACATGATCTCGATATCGACCGTTATACCGCGGGTGCGGAAGGCATCGTGGTGCAGCTCAAACGGGCGCACGCGATTGGTCCGTTGGCCCAATTAGAGTTGGAACGTGATGATAATGCAGAGCTGATTGAAGCTGTTATTTCCGCAGAACGTTTCAGACGACTTGATTTAAAAGAGGGCGAAACACTGGTAGTGCGTCCGCGTCGCTTGCATGTTTTCGTGAACCAACCTTCTCATAATAACCAGGATGCCAGATGAATTTTCAACAATTAAGATCGATCCGGGAAGCGGCACGTTGCGGCTTTAACTTAACCGAAGTCGCGAACGTCCTGTTCACCTCGCAACCCGGCGTCAGTCGGCAGATTCGCGAGTTGGAAGAAGAGTTAGGCGTCGATATTTTTGTGCGCAACGGCAAGCGATTGATCGGTCTGACCGATCCTGGTAAGGGGATTTTGCAGATAGTTGAAAAGCTATTGCAGGAAGCCGAAAATTTACGTCAGGCCAGCAAGGAATATTCCGGGGAAACCACCGGTACCCTGACTATCGCCGCAACACATACACAGGCGCGTTATGCGTTGCCAAGGGTGGTACAGGGCTTTCGCGCCCGTTTTCCGGATGTCCGAATCGCCTTGCAACAAAGCTCACCCGAACACATTGCCGAATGGGTCATTTCAGGCAAGGCCGATGTGGGAATCGCAACGGAAGGCTTGTCACAATTTAAAGAACTGATCTCGTTTCCATGTTATGAATGGAGCCACGTGGTCGTTGTGCCGCAACACCACCCGTTATTATTGGTGCAGCGGCCGATCAGCTTAAGCGATCTGGCGGCGTATCCATTGATTACTTACGATGTCGGATTTACCGGGCGCGGGCATATCGATGCCGCGTTTCGTGCCGCGGGAATCACGCCTGACATCGTGTTGACGGCGATGGATTCCGACGTGATTCAGCAATATGTCTCACTTGAACTGGGGGTTGGAATCGTCGCAGGAATGGCATCCGAACATACCCGTCAAAACGGACTGCAAACATTGGAGGTTGCACATTTGTTCGCTCCTAATGTGACGCGGCTTGCGGTTAGACGCGGGGCATATCTACGCTCATATACGATGGATTTTATTCTCCAGTTTGCGCCGCAGTTGAAGCGGGCGGATATTCTTGAAGCCCTTCAATCAGAAACGCATTGAGAAAGTCTAATCTGGGCGATCCGATCCAACCGCCATCTTTATTCATCGCAAGGTTAGCAGGTCCGTTGTGGTGGCGATTTTGAGTAAAATCCATAATTTTCCGTATATTTCTTTTTTGATAACGTTATTTGATAAAGTGGTCGGGTCAACCCGGCTTCGATGACGTCTCCACGTATAATCGGATGCATATAAACCACAAAATAGAAATTTTGCGCATGTCCATTGACGACGTAAACATGGCGATCAAGCCGCTGGAGGCGGACTCCCCAGACTTAATTCCGGCCTTGCTGCCCGCCTACGAAGGGATTGCGCTTGCATCAGTGAGGGTGATTCAGTCGGCGCATGACGCGGCGCTGGCGCTTGCGGCGATGATGGCGACCGATGTGATCGGCTTCGATACCGAGTCTAAACCGACCTTTAACAAGGGCGAGTTATCGGACGGTCCACATCTCATTCAGCTGGCTGCGGGAGACGCCGTTTTCTTATTTCCGATAGGGCGGGGGCATGTCAGTCCTGCATATCAAAAGGTATTGAAAACGGTACTCGAATCGCCACACATTTTGAAGGTGGGGTTCGGGCTGCGCGATGATGTGAAGCGTTTGCAACAAAAATTGGGGATTACGTCTGTCCATATTCTGGATTTATCCCGTGCATTGCGTCACGAAAGCCGTAATGATGTCGGCGCCAAAAGCGCAGTGGCCCGGTTTTTTGGCCAGCGTTTAAGAAAGTCCAAGAAGACATCTACCAGTAATTGGTCTAATTCCCCACTGTCGGACCGCCAGATCCTCTATGCTGCCGACGACGCCCAGGTTGCTCTGCGGATATACCGACTGTGGCAGAAAAGCAGCTGAAATCGTTAGAAAGTGCTTCTCCGTGATATCCTTAGGCGCTTGAAAATATAAATGTCTTTTTGCTTTCAGAAAATATGCCCAGCCCCACTCTTAGCCCCGTCCCTGATATTGCCTCCGATTCAATCACTCCTGTCACTCTTGCTCCCGCTCAAAATGCTCGTATTTTGCTCAAGGATTTACAAGAAAAATTTGCTGCTTTTCGCGAATATATGCCGTTGGCGATTGGTATCGACAAACAACTGATCGCGCGTTGCCCTGAACTCAATCGCAAGGTGATGCGGATGGCGTTGGGAATGCATGTCAATTCGTTGCGTTACCTCAAGGGAATGGAAAAAGCGACAGTCAGATTTGATCTGGACGGCAATACTTCAGACGCGGTCACGGATGTTCACCGCACCCACGCTTCCGAGATTTTGCGTGAGCGTTTCAAGAAAAATGCTGACCACCGCAAGGCCCAGCGTATCGCAGAAGAAGCGGCGCGCGTGGCTGAAGTCGAAGCACAGCAACGGGCCGAGAAGCTCAATCAGTTGACCGCTAAGTTTTCACGCAAGGGTTAATTGCTCCCATTGTCTGGATGAATGGGTATCACGGCTGAAAAGAAGTTTTTGCGTGTGCCTGCCTTCCAGTTGACTTCAATGCACCGGGTCGGCATGCGGGATGTAAAAGGTGCACATCGAACCGTCAGATGCGGCACCGAATCTTACTGGTCATCGCAAGCAATTAACCTCGCTTGACGCAGTAGAGGTTGCCTCAGACGGCAACGGCGATTTCTCGCAACACCCGTTCGAATTCGTCCGCTGGCTGGCCTCCTTGAATCAGGTAACGTTCATTGATGATTACCGCCGGGACTGAATGAATTCCGTTGTCGAGATAGAGGCGTTCTTGCGCCCGTACTTCTGTCGCGAACGTGTCCGACGATAAAATTTCTCTGGCTCTTTCGCTATTCAGGCCCACGGATTCGGCTAATGCTACCAACACGCCAGGGTCACTCGGATTTTTGCCATCGGTGAAATAGGCCGCGAACAAAGCCCGCTTGAGTGCCATCTGTTTACCTTCCAGTTCGGCCCAATGTAGCAAACGATGCGCATTAAAGGTGTTATAGATGCGACCGCGCTGATCCATATTAAAAATAAAGCCACCTTGTGCACCGCGTTCGCGGAGCATGTTGCTGCTCTGCTCGCGCTGTTCCGGCGTTGATCCGTATTTTTCGATCAGATGTTCATTGATATCCTGTCCTTCAACAGCCATCTGCGGATTGAGCTCGAAGGGCTGAAAATGGATGTCGACAGCGATCTCATCACCCAAACGGAGGATCGCCTCTTGTAGCGAATTCAATCCAATCACGCACCATGGGCATGAAACATCGGACACAAAATCTATCTTCATTGGCGTTGTCATGTTGTACCTTTCAATGTGCACTTGCCGCGTGGTGTGCGGCTGTCGCTTGGTTAAGTGATGAGCGAGCATGTGTGAGTATGTGCAAAAAATTACGGGAATGCTCTGTCCGGACGCATCGCCTCCGATCAAGTTTCTTGAACCTGAACGACGATGCTGTCTGTTCGCATGGTGATAGTGCCCGGCTCAAATGTCTTTTGCCCTATTCGCAATTCTTCCGGCTTGAATGTATAAATGGGATAATTGTTTAAAACCTGCTCGGCCACGACCGCGCCCATCGCGTTGAGTTGTTGACCGTATTGTGCGCCTATACCGCCGACATCGATCTTATCAACGCTCGGGGCATCAAGCCGAATTGCTTTGGTAGGCGAATCATATTTCAAGCGACTGCTGAGGGTAATTGTCCCATTCAATGGCGTCGCTAGCAGAAGATTGCTGATGACCTTTAAGTTTAGCAAGGTAACAATGCGATTATCCGCAACATTCATCGTCAGGCGGGGGTTGCTTAAATGGACTTCAAATACCTGCGCGTACTGCAGCGTTTTTGGGAATTGTTGTTCAATCGCACGTTGTAAAACGGTTAATGGCAACGTGTAATCATTGGTCCAAACGTTATAGGCGGCGCTAGCTGTGTTCGAAGCGCTGATGCCGACGACTGAGGCGGTGCCGGTGATAGCCGTCGTTAACATCGCTTTTATGAAATTACGTCGTCTTACTTGCATGGGATAGTCGCTTTCGGGGAGAGCATCGTTTGTAAGGTTGGGCGGCTAAAATCCGACAGGCCTTAAGTGTAATAGACATTCTGTGCGTCCGTATTGTTCGGGCACGTTCGCTGCGATGGTTGTTTTATTAATCATTTAGAGATGATTTTTCGTACCCGCTGGCGTCGTACTCGCAGTCGCCCCGAGAGACTGTATACTGCGGGCACAGAATATGATTAAGGCGATCGGTTTATGCATTTTTTGTTCGTCATCGCTTGGCAAATAGCTTAATTTTTTTCAGATACGACTTTCCAGACACCAGACCATGCCAGATAACCACCGTGACCCCATTATGCTACGGAAAAAAAGCGCTACATGAAGTATCCAGCCCTTCTTCCTTTTACCGAGATTCTGCCGCGACTAGGTGAATTTGATGCGATTATCGACGCCCGCAGCCCGTCTGAGTTTGCTGAAGACCATATTCCTGGCGCGATTAATTGCCCTGTGCTGGACGATGCCCAAAGAGTGCGCGTTGGTACGATGTATAAGCAGGTCAATACTTTTGAGGCTAAAAAGTTAGGTGCAATGCTGATTGCCAGAAATGTCGCCGATCACATCGAAGCGTTGTTTATTGATAAGCCGAAGGATTGGAAGCCGCTGATTTACTGCTGGCGGGGCGGCAACAGAAGTGGTGCGATGTCGCACATACTGGCAAAAATAGGTTGGCCGGTGATTCAATTGGATGGCGGATATAAAGAATATCGGCGACACGTCAGTGCCACCTTGGCAGAACACGCGTCGCGTCTGTCTTACACCGTGGTGTGCGGACCGACTGGCAGTGGCAAAAGTCGTTTATTGCAGGTGTTGGCAGCGCAAGGTGCACAAGTTCTCGACTTAGAGCAACTCGCAGCCCATCGCGGTTCAGTGCTTGGAAATTTACCCACCACGCCGCAGCCATCGCAAAAAGCATTTGAGAGTAGCATCTGGAACCTACTCCGTCAGTTTGATCCTGCGTTGCCAGTGTTTGTTGAGTCCGAGAGCAAAAAAGTCGGTAATTTGCGGGTGCCGGATACGCTAATGGAAAAAATTCGCGGATCTCGCTGTATAGCGCTCGCGCTCGCACACTCCGACCGGGTCAAGTTGTTGATGGACGATTACTTGCATTTTGTCGCGGATCCGGCCTTGTTGAATACGCAACTTAGTTGTCTGACTGCGTTACATGGCCGAGAGACGATTGGTAGCTGGCAAAAGATGGCAATTGATGGCGCTATGCAAGAATTGGTCGAGGCGTTATTGGTGAAGCATTATGATCCCGCTTACTTGCAATCGATCAAGCGTAATTTCGGCCAGTTTGGAGAAGCGCAGTTATTAGAGTTGCCGGATATTTCGGACGAGGCTTTTTTGAATGCCGCGCGAACGTTGCACCAGGCGACTTGATGACCATGGACCAATGCGCGATATTGATGTCCGATGTTGATTCCATTGATGCCATTGATGCTGAATGTTAATGCATGAGTTCGTCTTAATATTTGCCGATCCAATGACGCAAGTAACACACTTAAAAGCAGAACACTTACTGCCAGGACCACTATGACCGATAACATTACCGACAACGCTGTCACAAACCTTCCGTTCGCCCTCGCGCCGACCATCAAACTGACGTCGTTTTCTCACGGCGGTGGGTGCGGCTGCAAAATTGCGCCGGGGGTACTCGCAGAGATTCTCAAAAACTCCACCGGCTTCGCGGTGCCCAAGGAACTCATGGTGGGAATCGAAACGGCTGACGATGCTGCCGTCTACAAACTGAATGACGAGCAAGCGCTGATCGCTACTACCGATTTTTTCATGCCTATTGTTGACGATCCTTATGATTTCGGTCGCATCGCTGCTACCAACGCGATCTCCGACGTGTATGCCATGGGCGGAACGCCGATCATGGCGCTCGCGTTGGTCGGTATGCCAATCGATAAATTACCAATTGAAGTAATCGGTAAGATTCTGAAAGGCGGCGAATCAATTTGTGCTGAAGCCGGCATTCCGATTGCAGGCGGTCATACGATTGATTCTGTCGAACCGATCTACGGCCTGGTGGTGCTGGGTTTAGTCCATCCATCCAAGGTCAAGCGTAATGCTGGCGCAAAAGCGGGTGACAAGATCATTTTGGGTAAACCGATTGGGGTAGGCATACTTTCCGCAGCGTTGAAAAAAGACGCTCTGAACGCACAAGGCTATGCCGCATTGATCGAAAACACCACCAAACTGAATAAGCCGGGTAAACTTCTCTCCGACCTGGCGGGGGTTCATGCGCTGACCGATGTGACCGGTTTCGGCCTGTTAGGACATTTGCTGGAACTGGCGCGTGCAGCCAAACTCACGGCGAGGCTCAACATGCATCAGATTCCTTTACTGCCAGACGTGCGGCAATTGGCAGAGCGGGGCTATATTACTGGTGCATCAGGACGTAACTGGGATGGTTATGGCCATGAAGTCAATCTAAGCGAATCCATCACTTCAGTGCAAAAAGCGCTGTTATCAGATCCCCAGACTTCGGGTGGCCTGTTGGTGTCTTGTGCGCCCGAGGCAGTCGATGCTGTATTGGCAATTTTTCATCGGGACGGCTTTGGCGAGGCGGCTGTTGTAGGTGAGATGCAAGCGGGACCCGCTGGAATCAATGTATTGGCTTGACCCACAACCTTCCCAATCATAATTGTCAGAAAATTTACTTTAACCAAAAAAATAAGGCCGCCTCATGATCCGTCTTTCTTCGTTGTCCAATTTCAGAGCACTGTTAGCAAGCGCGGTTGCCGTAGTTTCGCTGAGCGTCACAGGGTTGGTGTATGCGCAGCAGGTGTTGCGTGTATCGGCGATTCCGGACGAAGCACCGACCGAATTGCAACGCAAGTTCAAACCGCTCGGGGCTTACCTGGAGAAAAAGCTGAATATGAAGGTTGAATTCACGCCGGTAACTGACTACGCAGCGTCGGTTGAAGGTTTGATCAATAACAAACTTGACATGGTCTGGTTCGGCGGATTTACTTTCGTGCAGGCAAATGCGCGCAGTGGCGGTAAAGTGATTCCGATCGTTCAGCGTGAAGAAGATCAAAAATTTAAATCGGTTTTTGTGACGACTAATAAGTCGATTACCAAACTGGAAGATTTAAAAGGTAAGAATTTTACGTTCGGTTCAGAGTCATCCACGTCCGGTCATTTGATGCCGCGCTTTTATTTGCTCGCGGCACACATCAATCCTGATGTTGATATGAAGCGGATTGCTTTTTCTGGTGCCCATGACGCGACTGTTGCTGCGGTCGCTGGCGGAAAAGTGGATGCGGGTGCGCTAAATATCTCTGTATGGGAAAAACTTGTTTCAGAAGGCAAAGTTGATCCAAAAGTGGTGCGTGTATTTTATACTACGCCCGGATATTACGACTACAACTGGAGCGTGCGTTCGGATATGAATCCAGTCGTGCGTCAAAAATTGACTGACGCATTTTTGGCACTGAACAAAGATAATCCACAAGACAAAGAAATTTTGGATTTGCAGCGCACCACGCGTTTTGTGCCAACCAAAGCAGAGAATTACACTTCTATCGAGGCTGCGGCCCGTAACGCCGGGTTGTTGAAGTAAAACCGTCGCCCGGCTTACCTTTGCATGACTTCAGTGTGACCTTTTTATTTTAAGTTTTTTTTGCATGATACTTTCCTTAACCAACTTGTCTGTCCGTCACCCGCGCGCCATTGGCGCCACATTGGCATTGCATGACCTGACGCTGTCTGTCGAAAAGGGCGAGCAAATCGCGCTGATAGGGCCATCCGGTGCCGGTAAGACAACGTTGCTGCATACCTTGGCGTGTGCACTGAAACCAGAGCAGGGAGGTTTTACCCTGCTGGGTAGCGACCCATGGCAATTGAGCAGCCCAGACCGGCATGCAATGCGTGGGCGTCTTTTTCTGGCACCGCAAACACCCCCATTGCCGCCGCGCCAGCGTGTAGTGAGCGCAGTGTTGGCGGGTTTATTGCCGCAATGGAGCGTGTGGCGGGCGATAAGGTCGTTAATTAAACCGGTTGAACCAGTCGCAGCATTCAAGGCTCTGGCCCGGCTGCATCTGCAGGATAAATTGTATGCGCGGGTCGACCGCTTATCCGGCGGGGAGCGCCAGCGCTGCGGTATCGCACGGTTGCTGATTAGTCGAGCCGAGTTATTTTTGGTGGATGAGCCCTTATCCGCGTTAGATCCAGCACTGTCGCTACAGACTCTGGCGGTGTTACAGCAGGAAGCTAGCGCGCGGGGTGCAACGCTGCTTTGTAGTTTGCATCAGGTGGCACTGGCCCGAGCACATTTTCCGCGTATTGTTGGCCTGCGAGACGGACATATCGTATTCGATGCAGCGCGCGACAAGGTGACCGAAGCAATGATCGATGCACTTTATCGGCACGCCGGCGAAAAGATCGATGCGATAAATCCCGTGAGCGGTGAAGAAGCGCCAAATATAGCCGACTTTGGATCGCAGCATGACGATCATTCCACGGCGATATCTGCGTTGGTCCCAGCTGCACTTGTACCGCGTTGCTAAGTCAAGTCATGCGAAGACAAACAGCGATTTCAACGCAACAAAACGGGGGACACGTGAGTGAACCGGGCCGCGATCCAGCCCGCGATTCATGCCGCGATCCTGCATGGCGAGGGCGGGTCGTCATCACCGTTGTGGCGCTCCTGCTCCTGTGGCCGATGTTAAGTCTCAGCGAATTCAAACCATGGACATTACTTGATGCGCAAAGTCTGAGCGCAACAGGGAAATTTCTGGCGAGTTTTGTACCTCCGGCCCATTCACTGGCATTTTTGAAAATGGTGGTCGGTGCCACATGGGAAACCGTCGCCATGGCAACGGTCGGGATGGCATTGGCGATGCTGGTAGCCATTCCGATGACAATGGTAGTGACCGCGCATTTATCGATTTCCCGCATCGGTACCGGGCGCATGGGTTTGCTGGCGCAGTCCGTTCGCCAAATCGTGCGTTGGTTGCTAGTATTGTTACGCAGTGTGCCGGAACTGGTATGGGCCTTATTATTAGTGCGAATTGTGGGTCTCGGGCCGACTGCTGGCGTGATTGCGATTGCGCTGACGTATTCAGGAATGCTAGGAAAGGTTTACGCCGAAATACTTGAATCATCCGATTCCCATGCGTCCGATACGCTGCTCAAAAATGGCAGCGGACGTTTGAGCGCGCTGTTATATGGTGCGCTGCCGGAATCAGCTGCTGAACTGGTAAGTTACACCGTTTATCGTTGGGAATGTGCGATCCGCGGCTCGGTGGTGATGGGATTTGTCGGCGCAGGCGGCCTTGGTCAGCGGATGGACGAATCGATGAAAATGATGGCCGGAGACGAATTATCGACAATGCTGCTGGTCTTTGTGTTGTTGGTCGCCGGAGCCGACGGCGTCAGCAAAATGTTGCGCGGGAGGCTTGAATGAGAGGAGCTGCGCATAGCCATGAGTCTTCCGACCAAAAGTTATCCAATACATTGCCGCAACCATCACATTGGCGTTTTTCAACGGTGGCGCTATTGTGCGGCTTATTGGCCTTGATTGTTGCCAGTTTTCTTTCGCTCTCCTTAAGCTGGAGCGCCTTTTTTACGCAAGAGGCGGTGCGGACCACGGGGGAATTTTTACACGGCTTTGCGCCACCCGATTTGTCAGTCTCCTTTTTAAAGAAAATTGCGATCGGCACAGCAGAAACGCTGTCAATGTCGGCGCTTGGCACGGTACTGGCGGCGATTGCCGGCGTCGGATTGGGATTGGTTGGCAGTGGCCGTTTCGGTGACGCTGCCCGCGCTGCGACGCGCACGCTGTTAAATGTGCTGCGATCAATCCCGGAGCTGGTCTGGGCCTCGATTCTTTTGATTTCGGCTGGGCTGGGACCGTTTGCCGGTACGCTGGCCCTGGCGGCCCATACCTCGGGCGTACTTGGTCGCTTATTTGCCGATGCTTATGAAAATACTTCATCGTTGCCCGAGGACACCCTAAGACTCAACGGCGTTCGTGCGATCCCCGCATTTTTATATGCCACGATGCCCCAGACCTTACCGCAGATGATGTCTTACACCCTATACAGGTGGGAAAACAATATTCGCGCAGCGGCGATATTGGGGGTGGTCGGCGCCGGTGGTTTGGGACAGATGCTGAAGTACCATCTGTCGCTGTTTCAGATGCAGCAGGCAGCCAGCGTGATTGTTGCCATGCTGCTCATGGTCGCAGCGGTCGACGGAATCAGCTTCCTGTTACGACGTGCCATGACACGCTGATGGTTGATGGTTTGATCGCTTTAATTGTGTTAAAAAGATTCCGCGCAATGTTCAGCGCTTTAACTAAACTTTCCTTAACGCGTTTGCACATTCGCGCACCAGGGCTGGCCCACGATAAATCAGTCCGCTGTACAGCTGTACCAATGCTGCCCCTGCGGTCATTTTAGTTTGGGCATCGGCACCGCTTAAAATACCGCCTACACCAATGATCGGGATCGTGTTGCCTAACTCGGAACGCAGTTGTCGTACGACTGTATTAGACAATTCAAACACCGGTGCACCCGACAGACCACCTGCCTCATTTTCGTGTGCAAGGCCTTTCACCGCGTCACGCGTGATGGTGGTATTCGTCGCGATGACACCATCCATTTTGTGTCGGAGCAAAGCATCGGCGATGGTTTTAACTTGTTCCGCGTCGATGTCCGGTGCGATTTTTAAGACTACAGGGACGTAACGTTTGTGTTGATCGGCCAGCTTCTGTTGCGCTTGCTTGAGTTGCGACAAGAGGGCGTCGAGTTCGGATGCGCCTTGCAATTGACGTAGATTTTTGGTGTTCGGTGAGGAGATGTTAACCGTGACGTAGGTTGCGTAGGGATAGACTTTTTCCAGGCAAAAGAGGTAATCATCGGCGGCATTTTCAATTGGTGTTGAAGCATTTTTGCCGATGTTCAAGCCGAGTACGCCGGTACGCTCCTGATAAAACTTCGACGATTGCACATTCCTGATGAAGGCTTCCACGCCACCGTTGTTGAATCCCATGCGATTGATGACGGCGTTGGCCGCCGGGAGGCGAAACATACGTGGACGTGGATTGCCCGGTTGCGCTTTCGGCGTTACGGTGCCGATTTCAATCGAGCCGAATCCAAGGGCAGCAAGGCCGTCAATCGTGGCACCGTCTTTATCAAGTCCTGCAGCCAGACCGATCGGATTTGGGAATGTGATACCCATGACGACACGTGGGTCCGGCGCCGGTTTTGGAAATAGCGCGGTAAGTCCCATTGACTGCGCTCGCCGTAGTGCGGCCATCGTCAGATGATGGGCAGCTTCTGGATCCAGGGAAAATAGGGCGGGGCGGGCAAGTTGATACAAGAGTTTGGAAGGCACGGTAGTTGAACGGTAACGGTTGTATGGGCTCTATTGGCAGGTCCGGCGGCCAGAGCAGAGATAGCGCCAATTTGTTAGCTGGCGGCGGCGAAGGCAGTGTATCGCGCTATTCTAACGTACGCCATTCATTTTCCCGCAGCGCTTCAAGCGGCCTGTAATTTATTTTGTAGGCCATTTTAACGCTGTCCCTGATCCAATAGCCCAGATACACGTACGGCATATCGAGTTGTTGCGCTTGTTTAATCTGCCATAAAATCCCGTAAGTGCCAAAAGATGCACCGATGACGTCCGGATCATAAAATGTATATACGGAAGACAGTCCGTCGTTAAGTACGTCAATGATGCTGACCATCCGCAGGGTACCATCCGGTTCGCGAAACTCAACCAGGCGGGTATTGACTTTGCTTTGCAGCAAAAATTGTGCGTATTGATCGCGACTGTCCTGATCCATGCCGCCACCGGCATGACGTGAAATTTGATAGCGCAGATAAAGTTCGTAATGCTCGTGCACGTAGGCGAGATTGGTCACCAGACCGATCAATTGGTGATGCTTTTCCCATGCCCGACGCTGACTGCGGTTCGGGACGAATTCGTCGACCAGCGTGCGCACCGGGGTGCAGGCGTGGCAGCCGTCACAACAGGGGCGATAGGTGAAAATTCCGCTGCGCCGAAAGCCATTTTTGACCAGTTCCGAATAGACGTCTGCGTTAATCAGATGGGAAGGAGTTGCCACCAAAGAACGGGCCTGACGACCATCCAGATAGCTGCAAGCGTACGGCGCCGTTGCGTAAAATTGGAGAGCGGAAAATGGAAGATCTTTTAGATGCGTCATGTGCATAAGTCCTTAATAGCCAATTAGCCAATCCGGCTTCCTGCTGCTTCAACGGCGTTGCACCTGTCTTGCCGGTCAAGCGGCCGTTCCAACGGATTGTCGGGGCGAGTTGGGTTGGCCAGCCCATTATTGCGACAAATTTGCGGAAGTCCTTTAGATGTAATTTACACCGTAAGCGCAACACCGTGTTTTTTGCACGCGCACTGCATCATATCCAACTCCAGAAAAAACTTGCTACCTGTCCTTATTAATTGGCCATTTGGTTGACTATTTTGCTCCAGCAATTTTAATCTGTGAATATTGGTATCGGACGCCAGTGTTGAATTTGTGGATATTTTATGGCCTCACTTAAGTGGCGCATGAACTCGTCGCGTGAAATAGGAGTAGCGCCCAGCGAGGCAAGATGCGGGGTCTCTTGCTGACAGTCAATCATGGTGACACCGTTCTGGAGCAAAAATTTCACCAGATAGGCTAGTGCGATTTTGGACGCGTCGGTGACGCGGGCAAACATCGATTCACCATAAAACATGCGCCCGATACTGACGCCATAGGCGCCGCCGACCAATTTTCCATCCAGCCAGACTTCGACCGAGTGGGCATAGCCCAACCGGTGGAGCGCACGATAACCCTCGATAATCTGATCCGATATCCACGTGCCTTGACCATCGCGGCGCGGAGCGGCGCACGCGCGCATTACTTCCTCAAATGCAAAGTCGAAGCGAATTTGCCATCGCGGGTCAGACTTGCTTCGGTGGATTTTCTTTAAGGTTTTGTTCAAGCTGGCGGAAATTTGAAAGCGAGCCGTCTCGAGCACCATGCGCGGGTCCGTACTCCACCAAAGAATTGGCTGGCCTTCAGAAAACCAGGGAAATATCCCGCGCCGATAAGCGCTAAGCAACCGCTGGGGGGAAAGATTCGCACCTGCGGCTAATAGCCCAGGGGCGCCGTCTTCCGGGCCCATTGCCTCCGATGGATCGGGAAAGGGCGTATCGATTTCAAGCCAGGGAATCATAGCCATTCCCAAGCGTCGAAGGACGTGCGCCTTGTCGTTGTATTCGGCAAGCAACTGTCGTAAAGGACCATTGTTCTCATGGTAAATTATTTAGCTGTCAAAACTACTCCACAGCGCAATAGTTAAAATGTTCATAAGTAATGTTTCTGAACTGTTAGTATGTATCTGTACAGCACTGTTTATATCGTGGAACGTAGGTAAAACTCACTCTTTTCTTTGGCCGGGCGTTGAGGTTTCCATCAATTTTCCATGTTAGTCATTTCCACCCAACAGATATTTGGTCGAAATCGACGTACGCAAGTATTGTATGGTGCGTTAAATGTGATTCGCACTTTTTTGGTGCGTACCAGTTTATATTACCAGTTTGCAAAGGCTAATTCGGGCTCAAGGTGTGCGCGTATTGCTGGCCCGAATTTTGCTGTATAGAAATGCTGCAATCAAAGCTTCATTCACAAAGCACGCTTAACATTATCCAAGTGATAGAGATATAGCCACTATGCATGAACTATCTCCCTTGGCACCGTTTGGTTTGGCCAAAGCGCCGAATAACACTCTGGTAACTCCATCCCTACGGACTGCCCTCTCCGAAGCAGTCGTCCCCGATTTTGTCGAACAAGCTGCGTCCTTCGGACGATGGTGGTACGATTTTAGAACCGATCAGGTGGTGCTATCGTCAAATGCGGCAAGTATGCTAGGGGTGCAATCGAGATGGTATCCGACGCTAAAAAGTTGCTTTATTCACATATTGCGCGATGACTTGTCGATGCTGGAGGAGACGCTAAAATCAGAGAGCGCGGAGGGTGGCTCGGTCGAATGTGAATTTCGGGTTGTTAATGAAATCCACGGAATGCATTGGTTTAGCCTGATATCGTCGCCTCAGTCAGCCCGAAAGCATGCAGTGCGCAGTGGCCTCATCCTGGAAACTACTGCAGCGAAGCATACTGCCGTCCGCGAACGACTGAGTTTTGAATCCACACAATTTTTGTTGCGCACGGACACGCTCGGCAACGCCGTAACCAAAGTTATCAAACTAGTGTGTGAAAATTTAGGTTGGGAATGGGGCGCGTATTGGGCAGTGGAACCCAGCGCGACGGCGTTGCAGGAACTTTCATGTAAACATTTCTGGCACGACCCGGCTTATTCCCTCGATATATTTACCGCCGACAGCGTTACCATGCGAATGGCAGCGGGGGTTGGTGCGGTTGGTCAGGTGTGGCAGACCGGCGAAGCGCGTTGGATCGAAAATTTGGGAAGCGCACCCGGCTTTTTGCGCTCTAACGGTGCGGCGAATTCGGGCTTACAGTCCGGTTACGTATTTCCGGTCGTTTATGTGACGGATGACGGCCACAGGCATAGTCCGGGGGTCTTGGAATTTTATAGCAGACTATCGCGTCAGCGTGACGCTCAGTTGCCGATACTTTCAGCGACGATTGGCGTGTTGATTGCGCAGACGGCGCAACGCCTGGAGCAACAGGAGACCATTCGCCAGTTAGCGCAAATAGATGGTTTAACCGAATTGGCGAACCGCACCTATTTTTATCACATGCTTGATCTGGCCTGTGAGAATTCCACTGCATCGACTAAGTCGTTTGGCTTGATATTTATTGATTTGGATCGCTTCAAACCGGTGAATGACGCATTCGGCCACGAGGCTGGAAACGTGGTTTTACGCGAATTTGCACAACGTTTGCAAGCGCTTGCGCCAATCGGAAGTTATGTCGGACGACTTGGCGGAGATGAGTTCGCTATTTTGTTGATTCCGCAAAACACGACATTGCCGCTTGGCGAACAATTGAATACGGTTGCTGCCAACGTGTTGCGGGCGGCGCGCATACCTTTTCTGTTTGACGGAAATGATATGACAGTGTCGGCCAGTGTCGGCATCAGCGTTTTTCCTGAAAATGGCATGACGAGTCCAGAACTATTGCGCGGCGCCGATACTGCCATGTATCGAATTAAAAAGAATGGCAGAAATGCGCACAGTTTTTTCTCGGACAGCACTTCGCATACTTTAGCGGTGCAGCAGTCCGACGTGGCGCAGCGAATGACCATGGAAGCTGAATTACATCAGGCGCTGACTGACAATGCATTTTTCCTGGAGTATCAGCCGATATTCAATGGTAATGGCGAGCACATGCACGCGGTGGAGGCGCTCATACGCTGGCGTCGCGCTAACGGGGACATCGTCAGTCCGGAAATATTTATTCCCATAGCGGAGCAAAGCACCCTTATTATAAATATCGGACGATGGGTCTTGCGTCGGGCATGTGCCGATCTGGCGCACTTGCATCGGTCGGGATTCAGTCATCTGGAAATGCACGTCAATACGGCACCGCCAGAATTTATGATTGCCGATTTGCCGGGTGAGGTCAGCGCAATTTTGCGAGAGTCGGGTATTTCGCCTCATCATCTTTGTCTGGAGCTGACCGAGGGAATGTTGGTGCATCAGCCCGATAAAGTGATTTCCGTGATGCAGGCGCTGCGCGAGCTTGGCGTGGGAATCAGTCTTGATGATTTTGGCGTTGGCTACTCGTCGCTTTCGCGCGTAAAAAGATTGCCCATCTCGTCCGTTAAAATCGATCGTTCCTTTGTGCGGGGCTTACCGCACGTAACGGAAGACAAGGCTATCGTGCGGGCGATGATCGAGCTCGGCCGGCACATGAATTTGCGTGTTATCGCTGAAGGTGTTGAAACGGACGAGCAATTAGACTTTCTGCGTCAACACGGTTGTAATTTAATTCAAGGATATATATTAGGTCGGCCCATGTCGCTTGATGCATTGATCGCACTACATCGACCCCGTTAGAGTCAGCCAGTTGGTGAAATTGGCCAGTGGAGTCGCTGGGTAATTTCCGTAGACGGTACAGTTAAACGGACAGTGCCGTGCTCGACGCAAGATGGCGTTAATTGCTTCGGTCATTCAGTTACTACGCATTGGTTTATAGATGTCTTCGGTATGCAGGGCAAATTTCGCATCGTTTTTTTGTACTAATTTGAGATCGCTAAAAAATGCCTTTAGCGTATAAGCAACTGTAGGGAAGGCAATATCTTCCCATGGAATTTCTGCTTCAGTAAACATCTCCACCTCAAGACTTTCAATACCTGCGGCATAGTCAAGGTCGAGCAGGGTGGCCCGATAAAACAAATGCACCTGATGAACGTGTGGGACGTTGATCATGGAAAAAAGTCCATGCAATGTGATCTTGGCACCGGCCTCCTCTTCGGTTTCGCGGCGGGCAGCATCTTCAGTGGTCTCGTTATTTTCCATAAACCCCGCCGGAAGCGTCCAGTACCCGAGTCGAGGTTCTATCGCCCGCTTGCAAAGCAAGATACGCGTTTCGCCTTCATGTTCCCATACTGGAATTGACCCAACCACCATCTTCGGATTCTGATAGTGGATCGTCCCGCAATTGCTGCAGACAAAGCGAGGACGCGTGTCGTCTGGTGGAATTTGCAGAGATACAGGATGTGCGCATTCGGAGCAGAATTTCATAGGTAGCGAATTAAAGGTCTGGCACAATGTTCCGGAGGCATCATTGTGCGTTGAAAGGAGTTGATATTGATATTATCAGGACTTCGGCAAACGCGCCGCGGCCTTGCAGTGCTTTGCAGGTCGCTGTGGCGACCGTTCAGCAGCATAGTTGGCAAGTCCGTTGCTGAGACGATTTTGCGTAAGTACTGACTATAAACAACATGTCTATAACTAGCGTGTTTTTAAGCAACGAGTTTACAGCTGCGTGTTTTTTATCAGACACCGAAGTGTATCACTGCCCCATATAAATGCGTTTTCTCACTATATCGTTTGCTATATTAATCAAACCGGCTTATACTCTCATTCCTCAGACGCGGGGTGGAGCAGTCTGGCAGCTCGTCGGGCTCATAACCCGAAGGTCGTAGGTTCAAATCCTGCCCCCGCAACCAGATTTAAAATGTCAGAAAATATCCTGGCATTGTTTGAAAAGTACAGACGCGGGGTGGAGCAGTCTGGCAGCTCGTCGGGCTCATAACCCGAAGGTCGTAGGTTCAAATCCTGCCCCCGCAACCAGATGTAAAATATCAGAATATATCCTGATATTGTTGTAAAGTACAGACGCGGGGTGGAGCAGTCTGGCAGCTCGTCGGGCTCATAACCCGAAGGTCGTAGGTTCAAATCCTGCCCCCGCAACCAATAAGTCGAAACCGTTGTTCAGCCTCGCTGTTCAGCGGTTTTTGCTTTTCGGAGGGCAATTCTCGGAGCGCTGTGAGGCCCTCTGCGCTTCACGCTACATTTTCGTTCATACCGGAACTTCCCTTCTGTTTTTGCTTCGCGCACCGTTGTCTTAATATCTTGGTATTATATAAACATCGTCGTTGCGAAGGAGCGGAGATGAAAAGTCGCACATGCTTTATACGCGTCGGTATAGGCGGATGGACCTATGCCCCCTGGCGCGATAACTTTTATCCTTCCGATCTGGTTCATGCCCGTGAATTGGAATATGCCAGCCGCCAGGTCACGGCAATAGAAATTAATGGCACCTATTACAGCACCCAGAAGCCTGCTACTTTCGCGCGGTGGGCCGCTGAAACCCCGGATGACTTCATTTTTTCCGTGAAGGCGCCGCGTTACAGTACAAATCGACGGATTTTGGCCGAGGCTGGTGAATCAGTCGAGCGTTTTATAAACAGTGGCATCGCCGAGCTCGGGAAAAAGTTGGGACCAATTTTATGGCAATTTGCGCCCACTAAACACTTCGATATCGCCGATATGACAGCTTTTCTGGCGTTGCTTCCGACGAAAATTGATGGTGTAAAACTGCGTCACGTTCTGGACGTGCGACACGATAGTTTTATGACGCCCGATTTTTTTAAGCTGACGCGAAAATATAAAGTAGCCAGCGTTTTTACGGACTCGCCAGACTATCCATCCTTCGCAGATTTTAGTACCGATTTTGTTTACATACGATTAATGTGCAGTGAGTCCAAAACAAAATCAGGTTATCCTCCGAAGGCGCTCGATGCATGGGCCGCCCGGGTAAAAAACATTGTTGATGGATTAAAGCCGGCTGACGGGGAGGCTTTCCCTAATATAACCGCTCAGTCCAAGCAGGACGTGGCGCGCGATGTGTTCTTGTTTTTCATCAATGGCGCCAAAGAACGCGCCCCTGATGGCGCGATCGCTTTATTAAAGCGATTAGGTTGATGCATCCCAATTCAATAGCGTAGTTGCATGCCGCCGTGACGATTAATCCAGCCCTCGAATGGTGGCGCCATTAAAGCTTGGCAATCGCCAGTGAAACCGGATTGCCAGCAATCGAAACAAAAAGCCGGCGCCGATGGCCACCAGCGATGCGATATTGATATCGATCTTCAACGACAGCAAGCCAACATATAACCCGCCGGTTAGCAGAGACACCGTAGCGTAGAGTTCGCGCCGCAAGACCCATGGAATCTCGTTGCATAAGACGTCTCGCAACACGCCACCGAAAATCCCGGTAATGAGTCCGGCCACGACCACGATTCCCGGCGCCATTCCGCTGGACATGGCAACGTTGCAGCCTATAACGGTGAATGCTACCAGCCCTAAGCCATCCACGACTAGAAATACCGTCCTTGCATGATGCAGAACACGTGCAACCACTGCCGTGACGATCGCTGCGCCGATGGTGAAGAGTAAATATTCAGGGTTGGCGATCCAGCTCAACGGATAGTGACCTAACAGCACATCGCGGATCGTGCCACCACCTAACGCAGTGACGGTCCCGATCAGGCAAATTCCAAAAAGATCCATGTCGCGGCGCATGCCCATGATTGCGCCTGACATTGCTTCGGCAACGATAGCAACCAGATAGATGGTATGTAAAAGCAAGTGTCATCCTTCGCATAAAAAAATGGTGGTCAGGCCGTCAGTTCACTTCGACCTGTTCAGGATAAGGACTCGCTGGCCCCATCGCCATGATTAGCGCGCATGCGAGATTTTTACAAATTGATTTGTATCAAGATAACGTAAGAAAAGCGCGATGTCAGATTTTTATGAATGGGTCATCCTGCAAGGTGCGGCAATACCTTAAAAAAATGTCAGTCGCATCCCTTCGATTTTGTTGACTTGATCTTCACCGCGGATTTGATTTTGTTACGGTCGATTCCATTCGTGATTTTGGTGACAACGACTCTACAACGAAAAAATCCTTGTTCGCATTTGCGAGCAAGGATTTTTTCACCATCGATTTTCCGCGACCGTCTAGTTTTTAACGATTACCGCCGCGACCTTCGTGGCGGCCATTGTCATGTCGTCCGCCATTCGGGCGACCGCCGCCATGATGATTGTTGTAATTCGGGCGTCCGTGGCCCTGATAGCCGGGTCGGCCGTAACCATGGCCTCCTCGTTGCCAGCCACCGCGGTTTAACTGCCAGCCGCGTCTGCCTTGCTCCCAACGAGGCCGTTGATATTGGTATCCGGGACGTGCCCGGTCCCAGTTACCTTGTCGCCAGACGTGTCGACCACCCGACCAGTTCCAATAGCCCGGTGCCCAGATATAGCCCACTCTGGGCGGCGGAACACGTTCATAACGCGGTGGCGGCGGTCGTGAGCCTATGGTGATGTTGACCCCGACCTGCGCATTCGCTTGTCCGGAAATAAAGGCGGTACAACTTATTGCGACCAGCATGGCCGCACAGAGGAGGCGTTTCATATGTGCCTTAAAATTTAAATATAGGCAAACTATACCTTTAAAAAAATTACACACAAGAAACGATTCAACTCGTTACAAAGTCCCGGCGTAACCAACGTTTTGACACAATCTATAATAGGCGGGCTTAGGCAAAAACAACCGGCGACCTGGGGCCTTCTGGTCACATAAGTTTCAAAAGATTGCCGGTTTTACCCACCAACGTTTCTGGCTATAAAATTGGTGTTTTTAGATACGGAGAACGTTTATGACTCGACCATCACACATTGGCGCGGAAGCAGCCTTGAAAAATCTTCCTGAATGGTCCGTGGCGAAAGGGCGGGATGCTATCGAACGGACATTTTTGTTCGCCGACTTTAACGCCGCGTTTGGGTTCATGACGCAAGTCGCTTTGCTGGCAGAAAAAATCGATCACCATCCTGAATGGTCAAATGTTTATAATCGTGTAGTTGTTCTGCTGGCAACTCATGACGCGAATGGCGTCACTGAACTGGATATGCGAATGGCCCACTTTATGGATCAAGTCGCCGCCCATGCACATAAAAAACTTACTTGAAACGATCACCAACATGACGCAACCTGTAGTACTGATTACCGGCGCTGCCAAACGTGTCGGGCGTGTGATTGCCGAGCATTTTGCCCAGGCTGGCTATGCCGTCGTGGTGCATTACGGAAACTCGGAAGCCGAGGCGCTTGAGACAGTCGCGTCGATGGAAGCGGCTGGCCATAGAGCCATCTCCCATCGCGCAGATCTGGCCATTCCTTCCGAGTTGTCCGCCATGATTCTGGCAACTTATGCTAGGTTCGGGCGCCTGGATGTACTCGTCAATTGTGCGGCGATATTTTTTCCCGACACGTTGGCCGATTTTTCGCTTGAGGATCTGGAGCGCTCCTGGCAAATCAATTGCCGTGCTCCGCTGTTGCTGACCCAGGCTTTTTACCAGCAAGCCCGCCAGCGCGATCAACGGGGAGTCGTGGTGAATGTCGTCGATCAAAAGGTACGTGCAAATTTTCATCCAGAGGATTTTAGTTATACGGTGGCAAAGGCTGCGCTAGGAAATATGACCGCCATGTTAGCGATTTCCGGTGGAAGCGTATTGCGGGTTAACGCACTCTATCCCGGGCTAATGACACCAAGTGGGGATCAGACCCAGGCAGATTTTGAATATTCATCAGAGCGTTCAACGCCGCTTGGGTATGTGGCGCCGTTATCGGAGATCGCCGAGGCGATTCTATTGCTGACGCGGCCGTCGTTCAACGGCACCGAATTTGTCGTCGATGCAGGGCAAAATCTGGTTCGCGTCGATCGGGACGTGGTAAATCTGTATCGATCTCCGCCGTCTGATTGAATTGACACTTTTGAAGTTTCTGCTGCAGCGACCAGCGTGCTGAATTTGGGATGTCACTGTAAGGAAGCGACCGCCTCAGCGACCAACTGACAATATCATCTTTTCGGAGTCGCACGTGAATACCTTTAATGCCACATTAATCACGCGAAAGTGGGCGCTGTTGTTGGCGGCAGTATTTGTCGGTCCAAACGCGATGGCGCAAGGTATCGGATTGAGCACGAAAAGTCCGGTTCATCGCGTGGCGTTGGTTGAGCTTTATTCCAGCGAAGGATGTAATAGTTGCCCGCCTGCCGATGCATGGTTAGCGAAAATTGGTTCGGAAGTGAGTCCGGAGTTAGTTGTCCCCCTGGCATTGCATGTTGATTACTGGGACAGCTTGGGTTGGAAGGACCGATTTGGCGATCATGCATTTACGTTGCGTCAACGTGCATTGGCCGACTATGCCAATAGCAAGGTGGTGTATACACCTGAAGTGTTTGCAGGCGGACGTGAACTGAGAAGGTGGAATACGCCGGGCGAGGCCAGGAATGTCCTGCAACAAATCACATCGCAAATATCATCTGTTGATATCGGGATCAAGGTCACGAGCAATGCTGCCAACGGAGCTGGCTCCTATAAATTGACCGCTAGAGCGACTAATAACGCCAGTGGCGATTCCAAACAACCACAAAACGCCTATATCGCCGTCTATCAGAATAAATTGGTATCGAAAGTGGCCGCTGGCGAAAATGGCGGTGTCACACTTCATCACGAATACGTTGTGCGGCGTTGGCTGGGACCATTTGCGTTGAAAGGGGGGACGGTCACCATTCAACAGAATATTGCCCTTGATAGTTTCGGCGGCGATATTCCTGCCAATCAGTTTGGAATAGTGACGTTTGTGCAAAATGCGACCACCGGCGAGGTCCAGCAAGTAGCCAGACTGGCGTTAGGGCGTTGACCGGAGAGGTGACGATTTTATTTAGAACACGCAAAAAAAGCGCGGAAAATACGCTTTAGTCTTCGAAATCCAGGCGATCATCCGGAATGTTAATGAAGCGGCGTAGCAAGGTGCGCAAAGCGATGGCATCCACTGTGCCCATTTTTCCCATCATTTCAGCTTCAATGTCGACGCCGGCTGCGGCAATCTTTTGCGTTAGTTCTCGACCTAATCCGGTGAGATAGAACAGCCCACTACCATTATTTTCGCCGTGATCAGCCACGACTTGCAGCAATCCGCGTGCTGTCATGTCATCGAGCACAATGAAGAGCGGCGAATGACCGGCGTAGGCGAACAAACGGTTTAACTCTCCAATACTCAGGCCGTCGCGGGCCGCCAGCGTATTGAGGACAAAAAATTCGGTATCGTTGAGGCCTTGCTGTGCGCCATATTCCCGCAGTTTTCCATATAGCTGAAAGTAAGCGCTTCCAAGCAGGTGGCTCATGGTGCTGGTGTTGAAGATGCGTGCGCCGGTGGTGGCCTTGATCAGGGCTTCAGCTTCGTCTGCAAGTTCCTTGCGGGTAGCGATGGCGTAGTTGCCGCGCTGATACACGAGCGGAGGCGTGTCCGAATGATCGAAGTGCATCACCTCGCCAACCATAATGATGTGGTCGCCGCCATCGTAACGATAAGCCGTTTTACATTGCATACGGGTGGTGCACGCTGGAAGCAACGGCACACCGCCAAGTCCCTTTTCGGTTTCCAGTCCTGCAAATTTAGCTACGCCACGCTTGGCAAAGCGATTTGCGAGGGCGTCCTGATCGTGCGACAAAATATGCACGGCCCAGAATTCTGCCTTTTCAAAAGTTGGCGCGCTGCTCGATGATTTCGCCAGACTCCATAAAACCAGCGGTGGATCGAGTGAAACCGAGTTGAAGCTGTTTGCAGTGATACCAACGCGGTGTTCAAGGTCATCGTCAGGATGGTCATTGCTGCGGCAAGCCGTAATGATGGTCACGCCGGTGGTGAACGTTCCCAGCGCATTGCGATATTCCCGTTGATCAAATATTTTTGCGAGCGTTTCATTACCCGCTAGCGGTGTGTTTTCTTGTATGTCCATCGGATTTTAATTCAAGTTTTCTTCGATCAGCATGTTATCAGGCTATGGTCGGGACGAATGCACCGATGGGATGCGCTGGTAACCGGCATGCCTGCTATGGCTAATGGCGTGTGAAAGTGGGGTGGATACTTAAAAACGAAAGGAAATACGTACATAAGCGATAAATTCGAACATCCGTAAAATCCCTAACTGTTAGATGTCCAGTCGGTTAACAGATATTACCGCATGCTACGATATTAATCTGCCAATCCAGCAAGATAGCGCGCTGCTGTAGTTGGCCAAGCCCATTAATCTGCCCCAGAGGACACACACATGTGGATCGATACCCACTGCCATCTTGATGCTGCCGAATTTGATGGCAACCAGACCGCCTTTGCGACGGCGGCAGCGCAACGGGAAGTTGACTGGATTGTGATTCCTGCCGTCGAGCGCGCAAATTTTGCCACTGTGGCAGCGATTGCGGCTCGGCAACCAAATTGCACCTATGCGCTCGGAATACATCCTATTTTTGTACCGCAGGCGGAAGAATCGGATCTGTTGGCGCTTCGGTCAGCGATTGCGTTGGCAATGGACGACCCTTTATTTGTCGCGATTGGTGAAATTGGTCTCGATTTCTTTGTGCCGGGCTTGGGTGAGGGCGCTCTTCGAGAGAAGCAAGAGCATTTTTACGTCGAGCAATTAAAACTCGCACGCGATTTCGACCTTCCGGTTTTACTACATGTGCGGCGTTCACAGGATACGTTGTTGAAATACCTGCGTCGGATCAACGTCAGAGGCGGCATTGCGCATGCTTTTAACGGCAGCTTTCAACAGGCGGAGGCTTTTATCAAATTAAATTTTAAGCTAGGCTTCGGCGGAGCGATGACATTCACGCGAGCATTGCAGATTCGACGTCTGGCGGCAACTTTACCGCTAGACGCTCTGGTGCTTGAAACCGACGCACCGGATATGTCGCCAGCCTGGTTGCATCCGGAAAAGAATGCGCCGGCACAGATTCCCTTGATTGCTGAGGTGCTCGCCAATTTACGCGGCATTCCATTGGCGCAATTAGCCGTGGCGACGAGTGTCAATGCATGCGCTGCGCTGCCACGATTAGCGCTTCTTAAGTAGCTCTCGGATGCGGAGTTTTATTCTTGGTTTTTTGATCGGCGTCTGTTTCTTACAGACGCAAGGGGAATTGCCCTCCTATTGGGTACTGTGCATTTGTTGTCTCGTAGCGGGAACCGGGCTGTTTTTTGCCCACAGATTTCTGCATAGGTTGGGGAAGTTGTTTGTACTAGCAGTCTGCGGTGCGTTGCTCGGTTGTTGTTGGGCGGCGTTATTCGCGTATTTTTATCTGCAGGAAGAACTCCCGGTCGAATGGGAGGGGCGCGACGTTACTGTGATCGGCACCATTGCGAATTTGCCGACGCATTTTGCGCAAGGTGTCCGGTTTAATTTTGCGGTAGAAAAAGTTTTGCCGCAAAATGGAGAACGGCCGCCCATACCCTCCACATTGGCGCTTTCGTGGTATCGCCCATTCAATCGCCAAGGCGCGCAACCAACTACCGAAGACGTTCAAATTGGGAAGGTCAAACCGGGCGCTCGATGGCAATTGACGGTCCGTTTAAAGCGCCCGCACGGCAGTGCAAATCCGCATGGATTTGATTACGAGGTATGGTTACTGGAACAAAACCTGCGTGCAACAGGTTACGTGCGCGCTGATAAAGTGTCGTCCCCCGGCGCAGAGACACCGAATGGATCGGCCATAAATACTGCTGCGGTGGATACCTCGGCAGTAGAGACCTCGGTCACGAATATTCCACGGAATAACCGTGAATTGGCGCGTTTTGTTTTTACTTTTGGTCATTGTGTGGAAGCGGTGCGTGGCTGGGTCAGGCAACGTATCCTGACCGCTTTGCCTGGAAAAAAATATGCCGGAGTGTTGGTCGCTTTGGTCATCGGCGATCAGCGGGCGGTAGATCAAAATGACTGGTTGATTTTCAATCGTACCGGGGTCGGACATCTGATTTCTATTTCGGGCCTGCACATTACCATGATAGCGGGCCTGTTTGCGGCCATCGTGTCGGCGCTTTGGCGGCGTTCATTTTTTATTGGCACTACTTTGCCGCTGCGTTTGCCAGCACAGAAGGCCGCAGTGTTAGCAGGTGCAGTGACCGCCTTGATGTATGTGTTGTTAGCGGGGTTTGGGTTGCCGGCTCAGCGTACCTTATATATGTTGCTGATGGTCGCATTGGCGCTCTGGAGCGGTCGCATCGCCAGCGTTTCGCATGTTTTATGCGTGGCTTTAATGGTGGTCTTGCTACGCGATCCCTGGGCCGTGCTTGCTCCTGGTTTCTGGTTATCCTTCGGTGCGGTCGGCACGATCTTGTACGCTAGCGTTGGACGGACTCAACCACTGATCGATCCCGCTGATCTGCATCCTGCGGCACCGAGCAAAGCGTGGTTGCAGGCGTTGAAGTCAAGCGCTTATACACAATATGTCGTGACAATTGGGTTGGTGCCGCTGACGATCTTGCTGTTCGGTCAAATATCGCTGGTAAGCCCGCTGGCAAACGCAATCGCCATTCCTCTTGTTGGTCTGCTGGTGACGCCCATGGCGTTGATCGGCAGTATGCTGCCAGCGCCGCTCTCCGGCTGGGTGTTGGTGACAGCACATACCTTGGTGGATTGGTTGGCAACAATCTTGACATGGTTCAGCCAATTTCCGCTGGCGGTGTGGCAAGCACCACTGCCGCCCACCTGGACTTTTGTGATCGCTTTGGTCGCCACCTTATGGTTGCTGGCACCACGCGGCTGGCCGCTCCGTTGGTTGGCGCTCATTGGTTGGGTGCCGCTGTTACTGAACTCCGCCACCCGCCCGGAAGAGGGTGAAATGAACGTGACCGCGTTCGACGTCGGGCAGGGAATGGCACTGCTGATCGAAACCTCCCGGCATCGCCTGCTGTATGACAGCGGGCCATATTATTCGCCGGAGTCAGACGCCGGTAGTCGTATTATCGTTCCCTACTTAAAGGCGCGAGGTATCACCTCTATAAATACAATGGTGATCTCGCACTCAGACAGTGACCACTCCGGTGGCGCTTTGTCCGTTCTTCATGCGATTAACGTCGACCGGGTTTATTCATCGTTGTCGCGAGACCACCGAATGGTTGCCGCCGCGCCGGACCATACCCGCTGTCAGGACGGCCAGTCATGGAACTGGGACGGCGTGCAGTTCGATATGCTGTTTCCAGCCGCGCAGAACTATGAAAATAATGAACGCAAGGATCGAAAATCAGGCAGTGCCAACACTATGAGCTGTACCTTAAAAATTACCAACGGAAAGTATTCGATTCTGCTCCCCGGCGATATAGAAAAAGCCCAGGAGCGGCAGTTGATAAGGGATAAAGGGGCGAATCCCACGGATCATTCCGAGGCGAGCATATTAAAGTCAACCGTGCTTCTCGCACCGCATCATGGAAGCGGCACATCGTCTACGATGGACTTCTTGAAGGAGGTCGATCCATCCGTGGCGCTGTTTCAGGTGGGTTATCGTAATCGTTTTCGGCATCCTCAGGCACAAGTGCTGGAACGTTACCGGCAATTAGGGATTCGATCCGTGCGAAACGATCAGTCAGGGGCGATATCTTTGCGATTTGGCCGCACGCTCGAAGTCACAGAGTATCGCCAACAGCATAAGCGTTATTGGTACGGTCGTTGAACGTCCGCTCTAAAATTTGGATTGTAAGAATCAATGCTTATCGCTTTAAATAGGATCATTAACCCTCCGCGTGTTGGATCAGCACTTTTAACTGCCCTCAATGACCTACTTAAACACATTACCGCATACTCGAGGTCCGGCATGCCCGCTGCTGTCGAATCTTCCCGTCGTTCACTTTGCGCACGGAAATAGTTTTCCTTCCGGCACATATCGTCGGTTTTTAGAGCTTTTATCCAAAAGCTATGATGTGCATGCGTTAGAAATGCATGCACATAATCCTGCCTACCCGGTAACCGATGGCTGGCCGGCACTGGTGCAGGAGTTAATTGAGGAATTACTCTCGCGTTATCAACAGCCCGTAATTTTGGTAGGGCATTCGTTGGGCGGGATCTTATCCTTGATGGTCGCCAGACAGCGTCCCGAGCTGGTGCGTTGCGTGGTGCTGTTGGACGCACCAGTGAGCGTGGGATGGAGAGCGGGTGTATTTCGATTAGCGAAAGCGTTCAAACTTGATCGTCGTTGGTCTCCAGCCCGTTTTTCGGAGCGGCGTCGCAATCAATGGCCGGATGCGGAGGCGGCCTATCAGCATTTCTCTACCAAGCAGGTGTTTGCCAATTGGCCCAAAGAAGTCTTGCGTGATTATGTTGAGCACGGCACTGTAGCCCATTCTGGCGGCGTCGCTTTGCGTTTCAGGCGCGAGATTGAAACAGCGGTGTATCTGACCTTGCCACATCATTTAGGCCAGGTCGTGAAATCGCCTTTTCCGGTACCGGTGGGGTTTGTCGGAGGCATTGACTCGATAGAGTGCCGACAGGCCGGCATGATGGCGACCCGGCGGCTGGTCGGTTCACGCATAAAATTGCTTCCGGGCGACCATTTATTTCCGTTGCAGACCCCGCAGGTTGCGGCAAAGGCGACCGATGAAATGATCCAGTCATTATTGAAGTCCTGACAAAGTTTTGATAAAGCTCCGATTTTTGGCATAGAAACGCCCGATTCTTGCCTATTTCGAGGCTATCAATTTGCAATTACACGGGTTGTGACGCATTTTTTCTCTTTTCCTAGCCCGGTTATTCGCTTTTTTTCCAATAAGTTACTTCTTCTTACAGACGTTTCTGGGTACTTGACGCAGCATGTTGTAGGATATGGGCTAATTCCAATCAATATCGTTATGTTATTTACATCAAAACCTCGTAAGACTAATTTGAATACTCCAGCTGACAAGACCCAATTAGCGAAAACGGCAGTGTTTTCAGCTCCTTTTTCAGCTCCTCTCTGCAAGCCAAAAAAACAGAACGGCACGCTGCTGCACGGATTGCTATTTACCATTGGGGGCGTGGTGTTGGCCGGAGCCGTCATTGGTGGATTGTTGATCGCCTACGCGCTCGTAGTTATGCAGCCGCAGTTACCTGATCTTGGTGCTATCACCGACTATCGTCCTAAAGTGCCGCTGCGTATTTATACCGCCGATCATGTATTGATTGGCGAGTTTGGCGAAGAGCGACGCAGCCTGGTGAAGCTGCAGGATATCCCCGCCAATATGAAGAACGCGGTTCTGGCGATTGAGGATGCGCGCTTTTATCAACACGGCGGAATCGATCTTATCGGCATCTTGAGAGCAATCGGGACAGACCTCGTGCACGGCGGCGCTTCGCAAGGTGCCAGTACGATTACGATGCAAGTGGCGCGTAACGTATTTCTATCCAGCGAAAAAACATATACGCGCAAAATTTATGAAATTTTGCTGGCTTATAAAATTGAAAATGCATTAACCAAGGATCAGATTCTCGAAGTGTATATGAACCAGATTTTTCTGGGACAACGTTCATTTGGGTTCGCTGCGGCCGCCAGAGCGTACTTCGGCAAAGAGCTAAAAGATATAACGTTGGCACAGGCCGCAATGCTTGCCGGCCTTCCGAAAGCGCCATCGGCTTACAATCCTGTAGTGAACCCTAAACGTGCCCGTATTCGCCAGGAATACATTTTAAAGCGCATGTTGCAACTCGAATTCATTACCCAGCCAGAATATGATCAGGCACTGGCTGAAGATATTAAGGTAAAGACAACCGGTAACACTTATAGCGTACACGCAGAATATGCGACCGAAATGGTCCGTCAGATGCTCTACACCCAATATAAAGATGATATTTATACTCGGGGGTTAAGCGTGACAACAACTCTCGATTCGGCGGACCAACAGGCTGGTTATGAGGCGGTACGTAAGGGCGTAATGGACTACGATCGTCGTCATGGGTACCGTGGCCCGGAAGCGTTGATCGCATTGCCGTCAAATGTGGACGAGCGCGAGGAAGCGGTCGGAGATGCGCTGGATAACAAGCCAGATAACGATGACATCGTCCCTGGAGTTGTATTGAGCGCGGATGCCAAACAGGTGCAAGTGATGCTACGCAACGATTCCATCGTCACCGTCAGCGGTGAAGGGTTACGGTTTGCTGCGTCAGGTTTGAGTTCTAAAGCAGCAAAAAACATGCGCATTCAGCCAGGCTCGGTGATTCGCGTCATTCAGTTGCCTAAAGGCTGGCAAATCACCCAGTTGCCATCGGTCGAGGCGACACTGGTTGCGCTGACGCCACAAAGTGGGGCGATCAAGACATTAATTGGCGGCTTTGATTTCAATCAAAATAAGTTCAACCATGTAACGCAAGCATGGCGGCAACCGGGATCAACGTTTAAACCTTTCATTTATTCAGCCGCTCTCGAAAAAGGTTTCGGACCAGCTTCAATCATCAACGATGCCCCCGTTTCATTTCCGGGTGGTCCGGGACAGCCTAACTGGGAACCGAAGGATGACGACACGCCCGATGGACCGATGCCTATGCGGACTGGCTTGCAGCGCTCAAAGAATCTGGTGACAGTGCGTTTGATGGATGCTATAGGTGCCAGGTACGCTCAAGATTTTGTGACCACGCATTTCGGTTTTGATCGTGACAAAATTCCTCCTTATTTGCCGACTGCACTCGGCGCGGGTCAAACCACGCCGTTGCAACTGGCCGGTGCCTATGCTGTGTTGGCGAATGGCGGCTACCGCGTTAATCCGTATTTAATTTCAGAAGTAGTCGATGCACGCGGCGTAGCATTGTCTCGTGCCCAGCCCGAAATTGCCGGTCAAAATGGCACCCGGGTGTTGGATGCGCGCAATAGCTATGTCATGACGAGCTTGTTGCAGACCGTTGCTCAACGAGGTACCGGTGCCGGCACCAACGTGTTGGGCCGGACTGATATTGCGGGTAAAACCGGAACTACGAACGACGCTTTTGATGGCTGGTTTGCCGGATATCAAAATTCGCTGGTTGCGGTTGCGTGGATGGGCTTCGATCAGCCCAAGACGCTCGGCAGCCGCGAGTTTGGCGCGCAACTAGCGTTACCGATCTGGGTCAGCTATATGGGACGTGCATTGCGCGGTGTGCCACAGGTTCAAATGCCAATGCCAGAAGGAGTTAGCACGATTAATAACGAATTGTTCTTCGATAACTTTACACCCGGCAACGGCTTTATTGCATCACTGGGGGTAGGTGGCGGAGGTGCCGGAACCAATGAAGATGGAACGCCGGCAACGGCAGAAGATGATGAGAAACGCAGTATCATGAAACTATTTGACGGACATTGATGCCGCGGTTGGGCCGGTGTTGAATTGCTGCCAGTTTCTTGAAAACCCCCTCAGTACACGTTACTGAATCGATAGTGTACTGAGTTCGGCCCCCGCCTGATGCGATGGCTAACTCAAAAAAAAATCGGAGGAGGCCAGCGATATATTGGCGCTCGCCGATTTTTTTTTGGGGTAAAGGTTAAGTAATGATTACGGAAACAAACGGCGGCACCAAGGCTGTCGCTGATAATCGAATCTCTCGGTTTACAAATAATTTAGACGCCTGGACGAAAAAAAAACCGCGCAATTGCGCGGTTTTTTATTAATCCTTGTTGGCGTATTCGCCAGATTCTCAGCGCCTTATGCATCAATAATATTAGCAAAAGCCTGGAATTGAAGATCGACAAATAAATGTCGATCCGGGCAGACTTAAATGTGGGGAATGAAACCGCCCGCATTTTCGTAAGGCTTAATCCAGAGCAGGAAAATTTTCTGCAGAAGACTTTGTTTGACCACAACTTCATTGGCAGGCTGCGCTGCGCTATCGGCAACTTTTTTGAAGGAGTGGGCGGATAGTGAAATGTTTTGTGCGGTCATGATAGTTTCCGAAGAAAATGTTGATGCACGAAGTATAAAGTTGCGCTCGATGTATTCCCAATTTCGAGTTCTAATACGAGATATACGATATCTGCATAACATATGAGCTGAACATTGCGGGGCATTGTTCTTGATCTGGCTTGCTGCGCTTTCGTCGGAGTTCCAGAGGCTTCCCGCTTTGCCTGATCTATAAAACATGCCAGGCGGCGAATATAGCCTCTGTCGCTATGTGGTCAGATGGCAGTGGTGGATTAAATTCAGGCCGCGTCACCCGAGGCAGACGGTCAGGATTATTTTCGGCGCTTTGGGATTGCATCCTTTAGCCAAGGTATTTTCCCGGCCGCTGCCTCCAATACTTCTGCTTCGGTCGCGTAAATAGTGTGGGAATAGTCGGCAACTAAAGTCCATCTTCCCTGATCTTCCGGATCTTTACGGAATACCTTAAAACTGAATGCGCCGTTCGCATCCTGGGCTAAGTCTACGCAATGGATGCCAGTTTCATCTTCAATGCTATCTATGACCATTATGTTCACCGAAATGTTTGACTATTAGTAAATCGAAAGCGGACTCAGCCAGTTGAATGCAAATCAACGTGGTCCGGTCCGCTTGGGGAGAAGGAAATATTATTAACTGCTCATTGCCGGGGCCGGCGTGACTAAACCGCCATCAACCCGATGCCCTTTTATCTTCAGCACCAAAACGCCTGCGATAAGACATGCTGCCCCCATTATCATCGATGATGCCGTGTAGGTACCCAGGCTATTGCGTAACGATCCCGCCAGGAGGGTGGCGCTTGCGGCCCCCAATTGATGCCCAGCGACGATCCAGCCAAATACAATCGGTGCGGCAAGTCGGCCAAATACATCATTGGCTAAGCGGACCGTTGGTGGCACCGTAGCGATCCAGTCCAGACCGTAAAATATTGCGAAAATCGGCAAGCCGTAATAGCTAAGACCAAACGCATGCGGCAAGAAAATGAGCGCGACGCCACGCAAACTGTAATACCAAAATAACAGCACACGTGGATTGAAGCGATCGGATAACCAGCCCGACATAGTTGTCCCCACCAGATCAAGCAATCCCATGGTGGCAAGAATACTGGCACCTCCGACCGCTGAAATACCATAGTCTCCGCACATGGCAATAAAGTGTGAGCCGATATAGCCATTGGTGCTCATCCCGCAAATGAAAAAACTAAAAAACAGTAGCCAGAAATCACGTACTTTTACGACTTTGCGCAAAGCATCAAATGCAATCGACAGAGGATTTTTTTTGGTGGCACCAGGTTCCTGATGAAGGTCTTCGAATTGCCCGTAGCGCTTCAAGCCGATATCCTGAGGACGCTCTGGTAAAAATATCGCCACCAACGGAATCGCTAACGCCGCCACACTGGCGACTAAAATAGCCACGGAACGCCAGCCAAAATGCTCAACCATGTACGCCATCAGTGGCAGAAACACCATTTGTCCAGTGGCTGAACTAGCGGTCAGCAATCCCATCGCCAATCCTCGCCGAGTTTCGAACCACCGACTGACGATCGTGGCTGCCAGCGTGTTGGCGGCAACGCCGCTGCCCGCGCCGACCAAAATACCCCACGCCAGCACCATGTGCCAGGGCATTGTCATAAAGGTGCTGAGCGCAGTTCCAACTGCAAGTAAAACCAACGCACCTAAAACGATAGGACGGATTCCATATCGTTGCATGGCTGCAGCAGAAAATGGGCCAATTAATCCATACAGCGCAATGTTGACCGAAATGACAAACGAAATCGTCGTGACGCTCCAGCCAAATTCATGTTCGAGCGGCAGTATCATGACAGAGGGTGTCGCGCGAATTCCCGCCGCCGAAAGCAGGACTAAAAAGGTAATACCAACGACTACCCACACATAACTAAAACGTGTGCGTGCCATGATGGATTGGATTGTGCTGTTCATAAATATTTTCAAATATGTAGAAATTTATTGTTTGCCTCATCAACGAGGGTCATCAAATTTTGATGGTTTTGTTTTCCTAATATCGCACTAATTTCTTCCTGTGCTTTGTGCCAGTTAGGCTGAGAGTCTCGCCATTTTCGCTTCCCCTCAGCACTCAGGCTGACACCGAACGATCGTTTGTCGGTCAACATCTCTAATGGTAAATCCACGGTTTTCACCCATCCTGCGCTAATTAATGGCTTGAGCGCCCGACTCATCGTGCTGCGATCCATTCCCATACTGGTTGCAAGAGGTATCGCTCCTGTTGGGCCAAATTTACCGATGCGTGCTAACAACGAATATTGCCCTATGGTCAATGCGTCGGCGGCGAGATGATGATCGTAGATAGCGGTCATCTTACGTGTCAACTGACGAAGCTTTGAGCAACTACATTCACTTTTCATCCAGCCCTCCTTTTGTATCGTGCATATACATCGATGTATATGCACGATATAGAATAAGGCCGCTGACTGTCAAGATGATTTATAGGCTTTGCTTCCTTTTGAACGAATGATTTAGGGCATTTTCAAAAATACAACGGAAAATTAGTTCAAGGTCGCATGAATGCAGGATTTTTTATTCAGTTTTGTTTGGCACTTACGGCGGATCCAGTCTCCCTTGCAACACCAAAAGTAAGGGAGGGGCTAGTGTTCTTTCGAATAACTCGCGTTATGTATTTGACATTTTCGAATCGAAATAAAACGCTAATGATCTGAACGTTCTGCTGCTTTTATATGGGCTTGTTGCGACGCATCAAATGGCTAGCGATAAAATTTTGACCTTTGCCGCCGCTTACTTATCGCGTCTAAATAAATTCAGTTTCGTCTACTTACTCACGATTCCCTGTCTCTTTATTTTTTGAGGTTAGTTATCGGAATGGCTAGGAGCATGCCAGAGAAGAGGTTCAATTATTTTTTATTTAACGTATTTGTAAGATGATTTTTTGGTGCTAAAAAAATCTGGCCGATACGTTAGGCAGGAAAAAAAATAAATGTAACAAAAGAATTTTCTTATGAACTTACAGAAATATCTTAGGTCTTTATGCTGTGCCACAACATAAATGTGCTCACAGGAAAAGTTAACAAATACATTTCTCTTGTCCAAAAAATATCTGGACGCGAGGAAGGTTCATCGGCGGCCCTTCGACATCTGGGCAGCGCAGGAAGCCTCTAGTGCAAATAGTACTTTTCAAAGATTAAAGATGCAAAAAAATACAATACTGCAGTTCCCAATATCAAGCGAAACCCGGTGTTTCGCTTCCAATGCAGTGCGTCCAGTTGACGCGCATGCTACGTGTGAAGGTCGTTTGCAGCGCTCCGCGTGCCAGTTATTCTGGCGCGTCCCGAACGCCGCACGCAACGCGGCCTGCGCACGTGTTTCACACCCTCCTATAAAACCATATCCTCTGCTTTCTTCTTATGGCTTTCTGTATTAGCCGCTCCCCCATTTTCTGATTTTGATTCAGTTTTTATCAGTTTCGATGCGCGAAGTTTGTTAAAAAACAGTTTTACAGAATTCATTATTTCGATCGCCGTTAAAAATTTTTAGTTAAAAAATAACTTTAGATAGTTTTTTTTGTTTCGTATTTTGCGTTGAAAAAACCTGAATAAACAGCTAAAAATACTCGCGAGCATTGGCTTGCCGTCTCCGGACTGCGCTTTGACGTTCCAGAAAGATATGTAATGAATAAAAGTTTAAAACATCGTACCGAGTTTGCCCGGTTCCGTTTGAAGGTCATTTTATTGATACCCATGTGCTCATGCGTTGCTGCACTGGCGGACACCAGCGACCTGGTGCCGACGGAAATCATTCCGCTTCCGGATGTCATGACGCCGCCTGCCGATTCGGTCACCCCGTATGTCGGCTATGGCGTCAGTTATGACGACAATTTACTGAGGCTACAGAATTCGGCAGCCGCGCAGGCAATGGGTGCGGGAAGCAATTTATCGGACGTCACCCGCCGCGCGCAGTTTGGACTGGCCGTTGATAAAAGTATTAGTCAGCAGCATTTGACGGCGAATTTGAATGTTACGAATGTGGAATACGATAGATTCGATCAGTTGAATAATCTTGATAAAAATGTATCCGCCAATTGGAATTGGCATGCTGGCGATCACGTTGAGGGCAACGCCGGTATTACTTATTCTCAAGGCCTGACGCCTTTCATCGACTTCCATTTACTGGAAGCGAATATACGTACGCAGGAGAGCGCGTACGTCAACGGAGCCTGGCTGTTTCATCCGAGTTGGCGAGTGCGTGCGGGTCTGCAGCATTCCAAATTGTGGTACGACCTGGCATCGCAGCAGACCGGTAATAACTCGCAGAATCAAACCGAACTGGGGCTCGACTATCTCGCTGCCAGCGGAAGCACCATCGGACTTCAATTACGCCATACACGTGCCGATTTTCCCAATCCTGAGCAAGACGGTGACGTTGCTGTATTCAACGGCTATAACCAGGACGAAATCAAAGCAAAGATAGACTGGTTGGTAACGGCTAAAACCCGTCTTCATTTCCTGGGCGGATGGGTCAGCAGAAAACAGGATGCATTTGCCGTGCGCGATTTTTCGGGCTTCAATTCCCGCGTTTCTGCGGATTGGCTACCGACCGATAGTCTCGCGTTCACGGTCGCTGCCTGGAGGGAAATCGGTGCGGTGGATGACTTATCCACGGTCTACTCTTTGAATCACGGTTTGAGCGTGGCATCTAGCTGGCAGTACTCCGAAAAGGTCCGCGTAGTGGGGCAGTTTAAATATCAAAAGAGAGATTTTAGCCAATCGTCGGCATCGGGCACGATTGGTTCTGTTGATATGAATGACGTTCTGCGCAATACGGCATTGACGGTGGTATATAACCCGACCCCGAAATGGGAATGGCAATTGTCAGGCAGTCGTAGCACGCAAGTTCTCGCCAGCTCTTCCGGCGGTTACGTGAGCAACGGCGTCATGCTCAATACGCGTTATGCATTTTAAGGTAGGACAAAATGACCGAGAATGATATCCCCCTCGTTTCGTTCTTCAAGCGTTTGCTTGACCCTGCCATTATCCTTGGCTCGTTGTATCTGATCATCGTCGCGCAAGATGAAATGTTCACCGGCGACTATCTGGCGCTGATGATTATTGCTTTTTTTGTTTCTTCGTTTATTTACGAACAGATTGATCTGTATCGCACTTTACATACTGGAAACAAGCTGGCATTTGCCGCAGATATTTTTCTGGGATGGGGAATGATCGTCGTCATATTGACGTTAGTCGGTCAAGGAACCGGACTGCGATATGAGTTCTCCGATCGGGTCGTCTGGACCTGGTTTGGACTTGCCCCTTTTGCACTTTTATTGAGTCGTCTGACCGCTTACAGGCTTGCCTTTAATGTCGGAAAAGACCGTGAGGTGCGCTCGGCAGTGATCGTCGGCTCCAATGATCCCGGATTAGACATTCTGCGGCGCCTGACTTCCCGCAGTAACGCGGGTATTGAGATGCGCGGTTTTTTTGATGATAGCGTCGATGCCATCCAGGCGCATGAATATCCGCGTCCCTATCTCGGCCTGATCGCTGACGTTGGCCCTTATGTGCGCGCACAAAAAATCAAGACAATTTTCATCTGTCTTCCGATGTCGGCGAATCCCAGTTTGTCGGCCTTAATGGAAGAATTGAGAGATACCACTGCTTCGGTTTATTTTGTGCCTGATATTTACACCTTCGATCTGATCCAGGCCCGACTTGATCACGTGGGCGGGATTCCGGTAATCGGTGTTTGCGAAACCCCTTTTACGGGCCTGCGGAGTGTTCTTAAGCGCGGCAGCGATATCGTTCTGGCGCTAGTGATTCAAATTTTGTTGTTGCCGATAATGTTACCGATTGCCATCGGTGTCAAATTATCTTCGCCCGGTCCGGTTATTTTTTCACAGCGCCGATATGGATTAAATGGTGAAGAAATCATCGTCTACAAATTTCGTTCGATGGGCGTTTGCGAAGACGGTGCGGTGGTAGATCAAGCAACCAAAAACGATGTACGTGTAACACGATTCGGGGGTTTTTTGCGCCGCACGTCCTTGGATGAGCTGCCGCAATTTATCAACGTATTGCAAGGTCGGATGAGCATTGTAGGACCACGCCCTCACGCTGTGGCGCATAACGAAATGTATCGCAAGTTAATTAAAGGATACATGTTGCGCCACAAAGTAAAACCTGGGATTACCGGATGGGCACAGATAAACGGCTTTCGTGGAGAAACCGACACGCTGGACAAAATGCGTTCGCGGATTGAATTCGATTTGGAATATTTGCGCAATTGGTCGCTTGGGTTGGACCTATTGATTATCGCCCGCACTGTTAAAGAAGTATTGAAAAAAGATAATGCTTATTAAGTTGCGTCATAAAAATTTGCGCCTCAGGAATGGTAGCGAACATTGATGGTGAAATCTTGACAAGGTGTTTTTTAGGTGAGCATTGTTGGATGCAGTGCGTATTCTTAAAGGAAAGATCATGAAGATAGCTATATTAATATTCAGTCTCGTATTGTCAGGTCAAGCGAGCATTGCTTGCGCTGCAACACCAATTTTTCAGTTGGCGCCGCGGGCGACTGAAACGCTAAGTTCGGCCCAGCGGCCGGAAGATAACGCTCGCTTCAGTTCATCGAACATGGAGCGGGTTAGTTTTGAAAAATCGACACCAGTTGCCTATCGAACCGGCACGGTGAGTTCTGCCATAACGCCACATGTCGTCTTCGCTGCGTTAGAGGAATCGCATGAGGTCTGGCCTCATGCCGATGCAACAACTACGGCATTCCCATCTGACAAAAAAACAGTAACCAGTGTCAATGTTGTCGATGACTCTCTGTATTATTTTCTCAGGAGCTTCAAACGGCAACCGCCACCAAAACCGGAACTCTGGACCTTGCTATTGGTGGGACTTTGTCTAGTGTTGTATCAGACCCGCCGTCGTCCCATGCGAGCGTCAATTGGCTTTTTCCAAAAATCAAAATTAGTCGGATGATTTATGAAGCCACTAGCAAAATCGCTGTCGCGTTATGCTCCGGGCATGCAGCGTGATTGCAGTGTTGCTTAGGTAACTCATTGACAAGAAGAGTGAACAGTATGGTTGTAATTTATTTGCGGGAGTCGGATCTTGATTAGCTCTAAACATTTTAATCATCCTCGTAACGTCCTCGCCGCTTTGCGTTTAAAAGGGGTAGGGATGCTAATGCTTCTGATGCCTCTTGCCGCCATCAGCTTATCCGGCTGCAGCGACAGGGACAAAAATACCAGCAAGATTTTGGTCAGGGTAAATGGCGACGGCATTACGACGCACCAACTCGACGCCGAGTTAGCGCGTGCAAGTCCTGCATCGGAAGGTAGCGAAAAGGTGGAGCCAGTTGTTCGCAAACAGGCACTGGAAGCTTTGATTGACAGGAAAATATTGTTGAGCGAAGCGGAGCGTAACAAAGTGGATCGCGATCCAAGAGTGGTACAGACTGTTGAGCGGTATAAGACGCAGGCGATCGTTCAGGCATATCTGGAGTCGCAAGCAGGAACAACGGTCAAGCCCTCTAAAGACAGCGTTGATGCGTATTTTAATAGCCATCCTGAATTATTTTCCCATCGAAAGGTGCTTGATATTAATCAATTGAGCATTGCGTCTCGGGATTTCAGCAGCGCGCTAAAAGCTGCTATGGACGCAAGTACGTCACTTGATCAGGTCGAAGCGTGGCTAACCTCGCACAAAATTGCCTACATCAAAGCTTCTGTTTCCTATGTGAGTGCCGACTTGCCCGCTGACGTGTTAAGCCAGCTTCAAAATATCGGAAAAAATCATTTATTTGTTTTAAAGGATGGTGACAGAGATTTGCTTTCGGCACTGACCAGTCTGGTTGAGAGTCCGGTGCCGGTGGCACTGGCGAATTCACAGATAGAGCGATTTTTGATGAATAAAAAGATGCAGGAAGTGGCAGCTACAGAAATTTCCCGTTTGCGTCCATTAGCCAAACTCGATTATGTCGACAAAAGCGATAGTGATAGTGAGCCGGTGAACGAGGATCCAAATTCGGTGACGGCGTTGAACAAGAAATAATGAACGTTATCGATATCGACCTGTTGGTGGCGCGTACAAGCCGACATGAAATAGGCAGATTTTGAAAACGACAAGATGCTCGCCACGATCACGATTAACGTGACCATACCGAAGAAATACCTTATTGAGGATGAAGGCAATGATAAAAAAACTTTACACATTTTTGCTGACGATGTTGCTTGTGGTGTCGGCACTTTCAGCAGTTTCTGCGCATGCCGCTGATGTGCCGCTCGGGGCAGGTGATGCCTTGAAAATAGCGGTGTTTGGCAATCCCGATCTTAGTCTGGAAACTAAAGTCAGTGAAGCGGGAAGCATTACCTTCCCGCTTATAGGCGAGGTCAAGGTCGCCGGACTGTCGGCTGCCGATGCTGAGAAAAAGATCTCGGGCCTGTTAATCAGCGGCGGCTTTCTGCGCACAGCGCAGGTCAACATCATGGTGACGGAGCTCCAGAGTCAACAGGTTTCGATACTCGGGCAGGTCTTGCGTCCGGGCCGGTATCCGATTAATGGCACCCGCACCGTGACCGATATGCTGGCTGTAGCCGGGGGCCTTGGCCCTGATGGTGGCGATACTGCCACCATTGTCCGGACGCGCAATGGCACAACGCGCAAGCAAACGATCAATCTCGTCGACATGATTCACTCCTCCGACATGACCGCGAATCTGGATCTGATCAATGGCGATATGGTCTACGTCGATCGGGCACCCAAATTTTATATCTATGGCGAGGTACAGCATCCTGGCGGATATAAGCTGGAACGCAATATGAATGTGACCCAGGCACTGTCTATCGGCGGTGGACTTACGCCGCGAGGCACTGAGCGCGGCTTACGCGTCAAGCGCCGCGACGCAGAAGGAAAAATGGAAACGTTTAGCGTGAACAATGATGATGAACTGCGGCCGGACGATGTTGTGTACGTCAAAGAAAGTCTGTTTTGATGGCCGCCAGGAATCGCTGTGAAAAAGCTATCCGCACGCCAGGTACCCGTGAAGCGCCATGGGTGCGTGCCGAACTGATGCTGAGGATCACTTTATTTTTGAATAGCCGTGTTCGAAAGGCGCTTTCATGACTTTTTACCAGCTCTTAATTATTTTACGTGCGCGCTACAAGATCGTGCTGACGACACTGATCCTGATAGTGGCGGTGACCACGATCGCCAGTCTGTTTTTGCCAAAAACCTATAAAGCGTCGAGCACGGTCTTGCTGAACTATAAAGGCACAGATCCGGTATCGGGAGAGATATTGCCAGCGCAATTAGTGGCCGGTTACATGGCAACGCAGATGGACATCGTGGCCAGCAGGACAGTGGCTTTAAAAGTGGTCGACAATCTTGGTCTGGCCAATGATCCTTTCTTTAAGCAGCGTTTCGCACAGGCCTCAGGTGGAAGTGGTTCGATCCGCGACTGGCTGGCTGACCTGCTGTTAAAGATGGTGGACATCTCGCCGGCAAGAGAAAGCAGCGTGGTCGAAATTAATGTTAAAGGTAGAGATCCAAAATTAGCTACTGCCGTCGCAAATGGCTTTGCGAGTGCCTATCAGCAGGTTAATCTTGAGATCAAGGTTGCTCCGATGCGCCAGGCCGCGACGTACTTTACGGAACAGATGAAGACCTTACGCGTCGATTTGGAAAACGCACAAAACAAGCTATCCAAATATCAGCAAGAAAACGGATTGGTCAGTACCGATAATCATCTGGATGTGGAAACGACGCGCTTAAATGATCTTTCTAGCCAACTTGTTATCGCTCAGGGGCAGGCGATAGAAGCATCGTCGCGCGGTAGCCAGGCGATGGGTGGCGGAGGCAGGGATTCGCCGGATGTGATTGCGAATTCGCTGGTGCAAACACTGAAGTCATCTCTCGCGCTGGCAGAAGGCAGGTTTGCGTTATTGTCCCAGAATTTGGCACCTAATCATCCCCAATATCAGGCAGCAAAAGCAGAGGTCGACAGGCTCCGCGCCGAGTTAAACAGCAATATCAGTGCTACCAATAGCGGCTCCGCCAATAATGGCCGCATATTGCGTCAGCGTGAAGCTGAGCTGCGCGCCGCACTGGCGACCCAAACAGCCAAAGTGTTGCAACTCAATCGCTCTCGGGACGGCCTATCGGTTCTTGTAAAAGATGTCGACAATGCGCAACGTGCGTACGACGCCGTGAATTTGCGTCTGACCAAGTCCGACCTTGAGGGAAATTCCAACCAGTCGGATGTGTCATTACTGAATCCGGCAACCATTCCTGTACGCCCCGTCAGCCCCAATATCCCGCTCAACATAGTGCTATCGATCATGCTCGGCCTCATGCTTGGATTGGCCTTAGCTGTGTTGAAAGAATTGGCCCATCGTAGGGTGAGGTCTGATGACGACGCCGCTGCGGCACTTGGTGCGCCTGTACTTGGCAGCATTAACTGGGGCAGCGCCGGGCCAAAAAAAGTGGCAGACGCTGACCGATCTTTCTCCCGCCGGGCCAAGCCAGGATTAAAGGGATAACCGCTATGGACGACTTAACAACCACCCCAGATAGTCCGTCCATAAGTTCTTCTGTAGAGTCGATCCTGGGACCCGCGGCGACGTTGCGCAGGGACGCGAATATGGGGCGCGTATTGCTTGAGCAAGGAAAGATAACGGTGGAGCAACTGGCCACGATACGTAACTTGCAAAAGGAAGCGGGCATCCCGTTTGGAGAGGCTGCCCGCCGCCTTGAGATGGTGTCTGAGACCGACCTTCAATTAGCGTTGTCGCGTCAATTTGTGTACCCGTCTGTGGTGAAAGATCAAGATGATTTCCGCTCCACCTTAAAAGCGGCGTATCAGCCATTTAGCGCTGAAGTTGAAGCATTGCGTGGAGTTCGCACGCAACTAATGCGGCGTTGGTTTGTGAATGGATGCAAGACACTGGCAATTGTCAGTGTCAACCCGGATGACGGCACAAGTTTGCTTGCGGCAAATCTGGCGGTTGTATTCGCTCAGCTTGGCAAAAGAACGTTACTGGTTGATGGCAATTTGCGTACGCCAAGTCAACACACAATATTCAATTTAGCTGCAGGCGAGGGACTGGCGGATGTCCTGTCCGGCAGCACTGGTTTAAAACTGTTGTCGCCGATCGAGTCCTTCATTGACCTGTCGCTTTTGCCTGCCGGATCGACAGTATCGAACCCCGAGGAACTGATCAGTCGCGAGGGCTTTGGTGCGGTGAATGAAGCCTTGTGTGAGCGCTTCGATATTATTTTGTATGACACCCCGGCATTTTCCAGCGCCGCCGATGTCCTGACTATTGCCGCACACGCTGGCGGAGCATTGGTGGTGCTCAGGAAAGATCACACCGGCATAGCAGCACTCACTGCCTTCAGCAAGCAACTGCGTCAGCGTGGAACTGAAATTGTAGGTTCGGTGCTGGTCAAGTTTTGATGTGACAGTCATTCCGATTTAATTGTATTGCCTCAATAAAGGCCAACCAGTCGTATGCATTATTTATCAACCATCAGGAATTTTATTTTTCCTCGCCAGGTCGATCTGCCAATACCGGACAAAAGCCTGGTGTTTTGGATATTGATGATCGCATTGGTGTATCAGGCGGTCCTGTGTGCGATTCACACAAACGTACATCCTATCTCCATGGCTGGCGTGGGGCTGGCGGAGGGTGTTATTTACCTCGCCTGTCTCGTAGTATTAATCAAACACATCAGACTTGAGTTCGTGGCCGTCGCCACGTTGGTCGGCGCGTATCTTTTTTTAATGGCGATTTTTCGCAATCAGCTGGATCCGAAAGGCTTCAGGGACGTGATGATTCCCCTCCTTTTCTATGGGGTTGGGCGTCAGATAGGCGATCTCAAGTATGCCGATCGCTTGCTTAAGATGATGGTGGTCGTGGTGCTATTTTTTGCCTTTTTCGAATTGCTGTTCCTGGATTCGTTCTCCCGGGTGTTCAACATCTTTTCTTACTATGTCAGTCAGGGCAGCTTGACGGCCGGTTCCAATTGGGCAAAGGGCAGCGTACTGGGATTGAACGGCATGCGGCCGGAAGGAATCGGGCGCACCATCTTGCCATCGTTGCTAGGCAATCACCGGGTATCATCGATTTTTCTGGAGCCAGTATCGTTAGGCAATTTTGCGGTGATCGTGGGTGCCTGGGGCCTGTCCAAGCGACGTGATGAGATCAAGGAAATGCTTTTCTTTCTCATTGCCGCCGTAACGATGATTGCATTGAGCGATTCACGCTACGGAATGATTACTGTCGCCGCGCTGGTACTAATGCGCTGCATCCCGTTCAGCAAAAAAAATATCTGGATGATTGTTCTGCCTTTACTGAGCGTAGGAATGCTATTAGGAATTGCGCTATTTTTTGACGGCAGCTATAGCGATAGCGTGATCGGACGGCTGTATGTCAGCGGAAAAATGCTGCTGAATTTGAATCTTGGGATGATATTTGGCGTCGACGGATTCGACATCAGTTTCGGCGACATGGGATATCCGTCTTTGCTGACAAGACTTGGCCTGGTGCTATGCCTATTTTTATGGGTCGCCTTCTGGATGCTAAAAATGGAAGACGAAAGGGGAGATCGCTTTCGGGCCTATATCACCCTGTATATGTCTCTGATCCTGTGCGTCAGCGGAACTTCGTTATTTGCCTTAAAGACCGCTGGCATTCTTTGGTTCCTGGTCGGCTGTCTGGTAGGCCGTCAAAAGGGCGCATTTTCCGCCCTTCCTGGAATCGCATCAAAACTTTCCCGCGCATAAAAGGACTCTCACTATGTCTCTTAAAGTCGTGCACATTGTGCGTCAATATTCTCCTTCGATCGGTGGCATGGAAGACGTGGTGCAAAATATCGCCCGTCAGCAGCGTGAACATCACGACCAGCTTCCCAGAATCATTACACTCAATCGACTTTTTAGAAACTCGACCGAATTTCTAGAACCCCAGGCCGTCGTCAATGGTGTGGGTGTCGTCCGTTTGCCATTTCATGGAACGACCAGGTATCCCGTATGTCCGCAGGTATTGCAGCATGTGGCCGATGCCGATGTGATTCATGTTCATGGCATTGACTTCTTTTTCGACTATATGGCTCTGACCAAGCCTTTTCATCGGCGCGCGCTCGTGGCGTCCACACACGGCGGTTTTTTTCACACCAGTTTTGCGTCCACCCTCAAAAAAGTATATTTCAATACGGTAACGCGCACGTCCTCCATGTTGTACGACAAAATCATTGCAACCAGCAACAACGACGGCGACATCTTTAAAAAAATTGTGAAGCCGCCGAAATTAGCCGTAATCGAAAATGGCGTTAACGTTGAAAAGTACAGGAATCAGGCGGCTCAGACGCCGACCCGGACGTTGATCTATTTCGGCCGATGGTCTGTGAACAAGGGATTGCTTGAGACGCTAGCACTGTTCAAACAACTGGTTACCCGACAGTCAGGCTGGAAACTCATCATTGCCGGGCGGGAATACGATCACACGGCAGATGAATTACGTACGTGGTTAGCTGAACAAAAGCTCGCCGACGCGGTCCAAATAAAACCAAACCCAAGCGATCAGGAACTGGCAGCGCTGATCGGACAATCCAGCTATTTTATTTGCCTGTCGCGGCATGAGGGTTTTGGCATAGCGCCCATTGAGGCAATGAGCGCGGGGTTGACGCCGGTTCTCAGTGATATACCCCCATTTCGAAATCTGGTTGAGCTCTCTCAAAGCGGTGTTTTACTTTCGACAGAAAATGCTAAAGATAACGTTGAAAAAATTCTTCAGCTGCATGAGAAAACGCAAGGTATTTATGCCCCGGGTCGCGTTCATATGCAGCAATTCGCGGATCGTTACAACTGGCGGTATATCGCCAATAAATATGTGGATGTTTATAAAAACGTCATGTCACGTTAAGGCAGTTCTATAGATTTTTTTGACTGGTAAATATTTTAAAATAGCAATGTATCCGAAAAGACCATGAACAAAACGAGAATAGATGCAATTACCGGTTTGCGCGGATTAGCGGCGTTAATGGTCGTGTATGCCCATTCGGTGAGTTGGTTTTCGCTTCCGTTGGAGATCAATTTTTTCGGAGAAATCGGTGTCACTATCTTCTTTTCGCTAAGCGGCTTTTTGATGGCTTATCTTTACGTCGGGAAAAAATTCTCAGCAATAGATGTGACGGATTATGCCATTTCTCGATTTTCCAGAATTGCGCCCGCATACCTGTTTATCTTATTGCTCTCGTATGTCATCTACACAAATATTGATCCGAACTTCGTGTATGACATTTCGAATGGCAATATCCTGCGTCATATTCTTTTTTCCGGAAACGTGTCCGTGTTTTGGAGCATTACACCGGAGGTTGAATTTTACTTCCTGTTCATTCTGATCTGGGCAGCCGCTAGTCGTTACCTGATGCGCTTCGATATTGTCGGAATTATGTTCTTGCTTCTCGGAAGCGTTTTTCTGTTGTCCTACCGCGATGTTTTTCCCGGGACCTTTGTTGGCGCAAAATTACATTATTTTTTGTTCGGTGTCATCGCCGGAGTGATTCGATCCAGGATCAAAGAAGAGCAGAACAGCAAAGCAATCACAGTCTTGCATCTGGCTCTGGTGTCATTAATCGTGTTGATGGAAAGCGGATTGATATCTCTTCCTTTCACGACCAACAAAGAATTTTATAGCAGTCTGTTGACAGCCATTTTCGGTGCCTTTCTGGTGTTCAGCTTTACATTTCCATCCGTGATCGGGAAGTTGTTTTTCGAGAACAAGTTTATTGTTTTTTGTGGGGAATGCAGCTTTTCAATTTACTTGCTGCATATGCCAATTATCTATCTATACCAAAAATTCCTACCAGAACGCGGCACCGATCTTGTTTCGATCTCGCTTCAAATTGTTTTCCTGACTTCATTTGTCCTGACGGTCTTGCTGGTCTCATGGCTTAACTTTCAGTTCATTGAAAAAACGGGAGCTCACCTGATCAGATCGTTGGGAAAACGTTTCAAGAAAAAATTAATTCCCATATTTCCGATGGCATCCAATGCCCAACCGCTCTCCGTTAAAAGTGATAACAGACGATGAAAATATTCTCCAAATCGACGTTTCAACATTTAGATCATGCACGTAAGTTCGGACTTTCGCGAATTGTCCGGAACAGCTTATCTATCGCACTGGTTATTGGAAGTTGCCTGGTCGCTCAAATTTCCGCAGCCAGCTGTCTGGACGGAAAAAAGTTGGTGGGCGTCAATTTGAGCGGAGCAGAGTTCGCGGCAGACAAGTTGCCCGGAACTTTTGGTAAGGATTATGTTTATCCAGATATTGCTGATATGCGCCATTTCCAATCATTGGGAATGAATACATTTCGTCTGCCGTTTCTGTGGGAGCGGGTACAACCACAATTGTTCGGCGCACTCGATCCGGCCGAGTTAAAGCGCATTACCGATACCGCTGCCTCAGCAAGCGCTTTAGGCGTCTGCCTGATACTGGATGTTCACAACTATGGCGAATACCGGAGCAATCCGATCGGGTCGGCTGCAGTGCCGCGCGCTGCATTGATTGACTTATGGACACGACTGGCGCCCTCATTTAAGAACCCCACGAACGTGGCATTCGGTTTAATGAACGAACCAAGCAAGTTGCCGACCGCCGAGTGGGCCGCAACCGCGCAGGAAACCGTTAATGCGTTGCGGAAAAATGGCGCAAAAAATCTGATCCTGGTGCCGGGTGGAAGCTGGAGTGGCGCGCATGCATGGTTTGGGAAGGATGCTGGCGTCTCGAATGCGGATGCATTTCGTGCATTTCAGGACCCCGCGAATAATTACATGATTGAGACCCATCAATACGCCGATGCGAATTTTTCCGGAACCAGCAACACTTGCGTTGATCCAGCCATCCTGACCACGGTCATGTCAAATATCACGCAATGGGCGATTTCCACGAAACAGCGTTTATTTCTCGGTGAGTTCGGGGTTCAGCCAAACGATCAATGCTTAAAAGCGTTGACGGCAATTGTCAACGGCACGAAAAATTCCGCTGCCTGGGGAGGTTGGACGTATTGGTCTTCCGGTCGATGGTTAGGTGGTTATCCGTTCAGTATTCAACCTGACGCCACTGGCGATAAACCGCAAACGACCGTCTTGAAACAAGCTATGTAGGGCCAACGGCACGGCGTTGCGAGGTTTTAATAGTGGGCTGAAAAATTGGAAGCAGGAATATAGATGATAGTAGAACTAAGCCGTAAGGCGATTGCAAGCGCCATGGCCAAGGCCGAGGCCCAGTTGCGATGAAGCTTAACAAAGCGGGCGGCGTGGCGTCAGGATCGATCTGGTCGATCGTGGATAACCTTGCGCAACAAATACTGTCATTCATTATCTTTGCGGTACTGGCACGCTTTCTGGCACCTGATGCTTTTGGCCTGTTGACCGTCGCTCATCTATTTATTTTGTTCACGCGTCTGGTGGTATTCGACGCCATTGCGATGCCTATCGTGCGCACCAAAGAGCCGACCGACAGACTTTATTCGTGGGTATTTACTTGCTGCATGGTGGTCAGTCTATTGCTCGCCGGATTAATGTTCTTTTCGGCCGGCCTGATTTCCTCGCTATTTCGTGCTCCAGACCTGAAGTCCGTTTTGCAAGGCATGAGTGCTTCGGTGGTTTTCTACGGCTTGGTGCGTGCATATGAAGCACGGCTGGTGCGCAACATGATGTTCCGGCAGCTTGCAGTGAGATCGATCCTCTCGGTGTCAGTTGGCGGCGTGGTCGGTATTCTATTGGCGACCAAGGGCTGGGGTGGAATGTCACTGGTTGTCCAGCAAGTCACGGCATCCGGTCTTGGACTGGTGTTGGTGGTGGCGCAAAGCCGCTGGTTACCACGATTGGTTTTTGACCGGTCGTTGATGCGTCGCTATTGGGATGATATTCGGCAAGTAGGGCTGACCGGGATTCTGGGATTTGCAAATACGAATGGCGACTCTCTGTTGGTCGGCATATTTCTTGGACCGTACGCCACCGGTCTTTACAACCTTGCAAAGCGTGTGACTTCATCTGTTTATCTGGTTATTGCCAGTTCGATGCATAAGGTTGCACTACCCGTATTTTCTGATGCAGGAACAGATTTGGCGGCACTACGGAAAGGGTATTTGAAAATACTCGGCATAACTTTCTTTTGCGTTGCGCCATTGTTGTGCTTTCAAGCGGTGTTGGCAAAGCCTTTGGTAGCCGCTGTTTTCGGTGAAAAGTGGTTACCCGCCGCCCCCACCATCGGTGCTCTGGCTATTTTGTATATGCTTTCATCGATCACGCAATTGAATGACTATCTGTTTTTTGCGATGGGAAAAAATCGGATACCGGTGATGGTGGGCATAGCGCAGTTAATGCTGGCGACCGCGCTCGCTTCGATTTTTTACCGTTTCGGACTGATTGGTATGAGCCTGTCATTTTGTGGCGCTTTTCTGTTGGTGTTTCCCATTTCACAAACCTTACTTAATCGCGCGCTTGGTCTCAACGTTCGCATGATGTGGTACGCGCTGGCGCCGCCTTTGATGGGAAGCATCATTCTGTTTTTGGGGTTAGGCACTTATCTCCTATTAGTACCTCAGCACTTCACGGATGTCGTCCTGGTGGGAGGAGGTGTGCTGATCGCCGGTTTGCTGTATCCATTTATTGTGGTAATTACCGGTTGGAAAATCAGAGCAGTGAATAGTTCATGGCACGAGATGCTGCTCGCTGCGTTGCGCTTCCGTCGATTTTTTATGCGCTGAAAAATAAGAGCGTTTGCTGGTTCAATTGAAATGATGAATTTCTCAGGAGTTATCATGAGTGAAGAAAAATTTATTCCGATCGCGGGTTATCCGGTCATTAAAACGACTTCACCGGTATTGGCAAGGTCTTTGCGCCAAATCGTGCAAAGACAAAAAAAAGTATCGCTGTTTTTCGCCAACACGAATTTCATCGTTCAGTGCCGTTATATGTTGGGCACAATGAAAAGTGACTCAGTAAAGATCGTGAATGATGGCATTGGCATGGACATCGCCGCATTCATTTTCCGCCGCGAAAAGTTTCAAGAAAATTTGAATGGTACTGATTTCATACCGTATTTTTTTTCCAGAGCTCAAAGACCTTTGCGCGTGTTTCTGTTGGGGGGAAAGCCAGAAGTCCTGATCAAATCGGCAGAGCATGTACGAGTTTCGTTGGGGCAGACGGTAGTGGGTACCTGCGACGGATACACGGGTATTGAACATGATCATGCTGAGTTGATTGCTGCCATCAATGACGCTCAGGCAGAAGTGGTGTTGGTGGCGCTCGGTAATCCGATTCAAGAGGAATGGATACTGTTGAGTCGTCAGGCGCTGCACGCAAACGTGGTTATCGGGGTCGGCGCATTGTTTGACTTCTGGAGCGGCGACAAAGCCCGTGCCCCCGATTTCGTCCAGCGGACCCGACTTGAATGGCTGTATCGGCTATGCCTTGAGCCGCGCCGTTTATTACGTCGATACACGATCGACATTATGCGATTTCTGCTTCTATGTCGGAAGCATCGCGGTGACAGTTCCAATAGACATACAACACACGCAACAAACCTGAAAGCCTGAAGCGGTGACTTTGCCGGGTACAGGATAGGTAGCAACTTGAAGTTGTTGAAAATATACGGAACTAATTACGAGGTGCAAAAATGAAAGCAATGATATTAGCAGCGGGTAAGGGCACTCGCGTTCGTCCTTTGACCTATGATCTTCCAAAGCCGATGATACCGATTTTGGGAAAGCCAGTGATGGCTTACCTGGTCGAGTTCCTCGCCAGTTACGGCGTGCGCGACATTATGGTGAACGTCAGCTATTTGCATCAAAAAATTGAAGAGTATTTCGGTGACGGAAGTCAGTTCGGCGTTCAGATTGGTTATTCCTTTGAGGGCTATATCAATGAGAGCGGTGAAGTCATCCCGGAGCCCTTAGGTTCGGCAGGCGGCATCAAGAAGATCCAGGAATTCGCCAATTTCTTCGATGACACGACGATCGTGATCTGCGGCGATGCGTTGATCGATCTCGACCTGACTTCGGCATTGTTTGAGCATAAGCAAAAAGGCGCAATGGTCAGCGTTATTACCAAGGAAGTCCCTTGGGATAAAGTCGATAGTTACGGCGTGGTGGTGACCGATCCCGATGGACGGATCAAATCGTTTCAGGAGAAGCCGAAGCAGGAGGATGCACTCTCCAATTTTGCCAGTACAGGCATTTATATCTTTGAACCCGAGGCCATCGATCTGATCCCGGTCGGCACGATGTTTGATATCGGATCCGACTTATTTCCATTGATGGCTGAAAAAGGCTTGCCGTTTTATGCGCAACAACGCTTCTTCAACTGGATCGACATCGGCACGGTAACCGATTACTGGAGCGTGCTGCAGAGTGTTTTACTAGGCGAAGTCGCCCAGCTGGAAGTTCCCGGAACGCAAATCGCCGACGGCGTATGGGTTGGCCTCAACACCAGCATAGACTGGGAGGGAACGACCATTCGAGGTCCGGTATATATCGGTGCCGGTTGCCTGATTGAGTCTGGTTGCACCATTATCGGTCCCACCTGGATTGGGCACGGCAGTCACATATGTACCGGCTCAGAGGTGGTGCGTAGTGTCCTGTTTGAATACACGCGGATATTGCCTGATGCTTATCTGGAAGAAATGGTCGTAGTGAAGGAATATAGCGTGAATCGCGCTGGCGACTTGTTACAATTGCCAGAGTCCGGTAAACATGAGTGGGGCGATGCGCGCGACAAACCGCCGGAAATGGAGCCCGAGGTGCAAGCTGAATTGCACTCTGCGTCGCAATCAAAACCGCCCCAAGCCACCCATCCAAAGAACAGGGCGGAAACCACGGCAGCGTTGCCGTTAGGGGTTTCATGAGAATCTATCCCGTAATCCTTGCAGGAGGTTCTGGAACGCGCTTATGGCCGCTCTCGCGGGAGGCGCTCCCAAAGCAGTTGTTGCCGCTTTGTTCTAATTTTTCGATGCTGCAAGAGACTTTGTTGCGTTTGTCTGAGTGGACCGAGCTGATGCCTCCGCTCATCACCTGCGGTAACGAGCATCGATTTCTCGTGGCGGAGCAATTGCGCGCCATCGGCATCACACCATTGGGTATCTTACTCGAACCGGAAGGAAAAAATACTGCGCCTTCAGTAGCCGCTGCAGCACATTTTTTATTGAAAGATGACAAGGAAGCCCTGATGCTGGTGCTTCCTGCCGACCATGTGATTGCTGACGTTGAAGCTTTTCATGTCGCGGTGCAACGTGCGGCACAAGCGGCGCGTAGCGGTGCTCTGGCGACTTTCGGTATTGTGCCATCCGGTCCGGAGACTGGCTACGGCTATATTCGTCGGGGAAAAGCAGTCGACGGCACTGACGGCTGTTACAGCGTTGAAAAATTCGTTGAGAAGCCCGACCGACCGACAGCCGAGATTTTTGTCGCTGACCCAGCTTATAGCTGGAACAGTGGCATGTTTCTATTTCTGGCATCGCGCTACCTTGAAGAACTGAATGCCTTCCGTCCTGCTATCGCCGACAGCTGTCGGAAAGCGTTTAACGACGCCTATCGTGATCTCGATTTCTGCCGTCTGGACGAGGTTTTTTTTGCCACTTGTCCGTCCGAGTCAATTGACTATGCGGTCATGGAGCACACTGCGCATGCGGTCGTGGTGCCAGCAGAGATAGGCTGGAACGACGTTGGATCGTGGTCTGCCTTGTGGCAAATTCTGGACGACGATATTGACGGAAATGTAGTACGCGGCGACGTGTATACCGACAGCGTCAAGAATTCAATGATTCGGGCGGAAGGTCGCTTCGTGGCGGTGGTTGGCGTCGAGGATCTGATCGTGGTTGAAACCAAGGACGCTGTATTAGTCGTGCACAAGGACCAGGTTCAGAAAGTAAAAAAAATCGTCGACGATTTGAGGACCAACAATCGCACCGAACATCTGAATCACACGAAAGTCTATCGGCCTTGGGGAAGTTATGAAGGCATCGATATTGGGGACCGTTTCCAGGTGAAGCGAATCACCGTCAACCCCGGTGGGAAACTATCGCTTCAAATGCATCATCATCGCGCCGAACATTGGGTAGTGGTCAGCGGAACAGCGCGAGTCACTTGCGGAGAAGAAGAAAAATTCCTTACCGAAAATGAATCAACCTACATTCCGATCGGGGTCAACCATCGGTTGGAAAATCCAGGAAAAATGCCCTTACATTTGATTGAAATACAGTCAGGCGGTTACCTGGGGGAGGACGATATCGTTCGCTTCGAGGACATATACAAACGTAGTTAAGGAAGTTTGTAATTTGCAGGTGCCTGCCTGGGTTCTGCTCTCACCGCGCTATCAGATAACGCGGTTTTACACATTTCCGTTTAAAACGTTTTTCGTTGGGTTTTTAAGTGCCCTAACCATACCCATTTGAACGGACTATAAAGTTATGCTCCCAATCCAAAATTCGATATTCAAAGCCTACGATATCCGAGGCGTCATTGGTAAAACCCTTGACGCCGGTATCGCGCGCCAGATCGGGCAAGCCTTCGGTATGGCAGCCCTTGCCAAAGCTCAAAAGACCGTTGTGATTGGACGTGATGGCCGCTTATCCGGGGCGGAAATGACCGCGGCCCTGGCAGCAGGATTGCAAGACGTGGGTGTGGACGTGATCGATCTGGGCATTGTCGTTACGCCCATGGTGTATTTTGCGACCCATGTGCTGGGATCGCAATCTGGCGTCATGGTGACCGGCAGCCACAATCCCCCTGATTACAACGGCTTCAAAATGGTCCTTGCGGGCGAGGCAATTTATGGCGAGACCATTCAGGCGTTATATCAGGCGATCATTTCGCACGATGTAAAAAAAGCCGTCGGACAGGCCGTGCAGGGTGGGAGTTACAGCACCCACGATATCAAGGACGCGTATCTGCAACGGATTTTGAGCGACGTGACACTGGCGAAGCCGATGAAGATCGTGGTCGATTGCGGCAATGGGGTGGCGGGTGCGTTCGCAGGAGAGTTGTATCGCGCATTGGGATGCGAAGTGCAGGAACTGTTTTGTGAAGTCGACGGTACCTTTCCGAATCATCATCCGGACCCTGCGCACCCGGAAAATTTACAAGATGTTATTCGGGCGCTCCAAACGACCGATGCAGAAATCGGGCTGGCATTCGATGGCGATGGCGATCGACTGGGGGTGGTCACCAAAGACGGTCAGATCATTTATCCGGATCGGCAGTTGATGCTCTTTGCCGCTGATGTGCTGACCCGGCATCCCGGCCAGGAAATTTTATATGATGTCAAATGCACGCGCCATCTGGCACCATGGATTGCCCAGCACGGTGGCAAGCCGCTGATGTGGAAGACCGGTCACTCGTGGTGAAAGCCAAGATGCGTGAGACCGGTGCGCCGCTGGGTGGCGAAATGAGCGGACATGTATTCTTCAAAGATCGCTGGTATGGCTTTGACGATGGTTTGTATGCCGGCGTTCGATTGCTGGAATTACTCAGCCGCGAGAGCGATCCATCGGCGGTTCTGAATGCGCTGCCGCAATCGTCCAGTACCCCCGAATTGCAACTCACTCTGGCCGAAGGCGAAAATTTCGCATTGATTGCAGCGCTGCAGCAGCAAGCGGATTTTCCCGGCGCCGACGACATCATCAAGATCGATGGTTTGCGCGTTGAGTATCCGGACGGCTTTGGATTGGTACGGGCATCGAACACCACACCGGTGGCAGTCATGCGCTTTGAGGCCAAATCGGATGCTGCACTGGCACGGATACAAGCGGAATTCAAGCGCGTGATTCTTTCGGAAAAACCAGATGCCGTTCTGGCTTTTTAAGGAGAGCCTATTGCGAATACATCCTAACTTTTATAAAAAAACTTAATACCACATTACGCAGAACCCTCAGGCAACGAAGAAAACTGTTTATTTGATGTTCGGTCAGATCAGAATTCAGGTTAACAAGAAATTAATCCAAGAAAGATAAAGCATGCGATCTCTAATGATAACGGCCCATGACTATAGGTCCCGACGACGCGTTAGCGTGCATTTTATAGCGGCCGAATTAAAAAAATACGGTCCGACCAGTTTTTTTTCTTGCCAATACAGTTTTCTGTCACAGCTAAAATCTGATCCCAGGAAGTCGTTAAATAGTCTCGCAAATAAAGTCGGCTTGCGTGATGGTGTCAGCTGTTTTCTATGGAAGACATTTATCCATCCGTTCAATACGCGGAAAAATATTTTCGCCCCAATAGAAAATTTCTTGTTTAGACGCTACGTTAATAATCCTAATCCGGTCTTGGTCGAGTGGATAAAAAGTGCGGACGTTATCATCTTCGAAAGTGGCATCGCTCCTATTTTTTTTGATCTTGTTAAACGTTTGAATCCGCAGGCTAAGACTATTTATCTTGCTTCGGATGACCTTGCTACGATCAATGTTGCAGCGTATGTCAAGGAAACTTTCGCGCAGGTTGGCCCCAAAATGGATGCCATTTGCCTGACTTCGCCTCTCATGGCCGATGAGATGCCTGGTCTGGAAAATTGCTACGTGGTCCCGCATGGTTTTGATTACTCGGTGGAAGATCACGCAGACCCGTCACCATACGGGCCGGGACTGCATGCCGTATCGGTTGGATCGATGTTGTTCGATCCGGATTTCTTTGTCATCGCATCGAGACTTTTTCCTGAGGTGACGTTTCATGTTATCGGGTGTGGTATGAGCGCGCACCCGGACTTCGGAAAGAACGTTATTGTGCATGACGAAATGCCACACCGCCTTACGCTGCCCTACATCAAACATGCATCAGTGGGAGTTGCACCCTATCGCTCGGCGAACGTCCCGCGCTATCTTTCCGATACCTCCATGAAGCTGATGCAATACGATTTTTTTAAATTGCCTTCAGTTTGTCCGGAGGGCGTGGTGGGTGATTATGCTTCGCGCTTTGGTTATACGCCCGGGGATGCCGATTCAATTTTGCGCGCTATGCAAGGTGCCTTGGCAGCGCCGCGTCTGGCACCCGAAAAAGCACATTTGACGTGGCCCGAGGCGGTTGAACGGCTATTGGCACCAGACCTGTTTTCGGATACGAGATTGGTGTCGTGAGCATTGGAACACTAGAACCGCGGAGCGCCAACCTGGGGGCGCCGCGTATAAAGGCCGCGGTTAATCACTTCGGCTTTATCGATAATGCCAAAGCCATCGGTATTGCCCTTATTGTTATTGGGCATAGCAAAGGATTGCCGGGTTACCTGTCACATTTCATCTTCAGCTTTCACGTGCCGCTATTCTTTTTTATTTCCGGATTTCTGATTAAATCTACTAAATTAGAGACAACAATCTTCAACAATTCAAAAAAAGTATTACAAAATATAGGCATACCTTATGTTCTATTTTTTTTGTTTGCATTTATATACTGGCTGGCTACGCGCAATATTGGCGCGAAGGCACTAATATATTCAGGGACCGCATGGTATGCGCCCATTGGCGGTTTTGTGACAGGCCACGAGTCCGATTTATATGTCGACCCCCCGTTGTGGTTTTTCCCTTGCTTTCTATCCACAGTCATTGCTTATCATGCGTCGCGTAAATTTTTCTCGACGACGACCTCAACCTGGTTATTTTTAGCCTTGGCAGGTTCTATTTCATTACTGTGGCAATCGACCTCCTATAAAACGCCTTTAGGCTTAGCCCCCATGCTAATTGCGTTGGCGTTCTATGCTTTCGGGCAGACTGTTCGGGAGAAAAACTATTTTCTCAGAATAAAGCTTTCCCACCTGGTTTCATTGTTTCTTTTCGCAATGGTGCTACTGGTTTTTTTTGTATCAAAAAATGGCCCTGTTGACCTCGCAAATATGCGTTTTGGATTGTGGCCAGCACTTTATCTACCTACCGCCATGTTAGGAATTTTCGCGACATTTTCTATTTCTCGTTTATTGCCATCATCGAGAATAACGAGGTGGCTATCAGCAAATACGCTAACCATTTTTCCTTTGCACTTCATTTTTTTCAGCCTGATTCGAGGTATCGCGACTTCTCTGCACATGGTTCCCAAAGATTATGACTACGGCTTCGGATGGAGTTTGATGAGCAGCGCTTTAGCGATTCTACTTTGTGTTCCGGCCGTTTTTATTTTGCGCCTGTTGCCATTGCCGACCGATAGTTTTGGCCGTAACAAAGCCTAGGCTGCTGCTAAGTTGAATAGCTTCGGAGGTAGCTATCGACTGGCTATTTTCGGCTAAAAATTAACGCATCGAATGGTGCGAAGGTCCTGTTTTTCAATTTCGTAAGGGAGTGATGGCCGACGCATGCGATGGCCCGGTGTTCCTTGATGTTACGTAACGTGTAACGGCCAGATATCTACGCTTGTACAAATCAAAAATAAGGCAAAAAAGCCAAATTAAATATTCTTAGTCATTGATTTAAAAGGTTAATTTTACAAAAATAAATAAACGGCTGGGCGATTGGATACGGACGTTTTTACGATATTTTTCGCTGGTATGTAATTTGCATTAACGAGCCAAAGCAGGCTTTTTCTGCGTTACAAAATGGGAGAAATATCATGAAAACTACGCAAAAAAGAACACTCGTCGCGGTATCACTATTGTTCGCCGGCTTGTTGTCGGGATGTGCTGGCAACGGCACCTTAGGCAAGGTTGGTGGAGCGAGTAGTGGTACTGCAGCCGCTGGAACCACCGGCACAAGTGGTGGAACTACTGGAGGTGGATCCACAGGTGGCGCTGGCGGAGCCACTGGAGGCTCAGGAACAGATGGCGGCACAGGAACATCGGGCGGCACAGGAACAGCTGGCACTAATGGTTCTAACGGCACGAACGGCACGAACGGCACTAGTGGTTCTAATGGTTCTAACGGTTCGAATGGTGCGAATGGCGCAAACGGCGCCACTGGTGCCACCGGCCCAACCGGCGCTACCGGTCCAACCGGGGGCACCGGCCCAACTGGCCCAACCGGGGGCAATGTCCCTCCGGGCGGCAATAGCAATGCCTCTACTTCAAATCTCCTTTCGAACACAGGCTCAGTCATATCCAGCGTAGGAACTGCAGTGAATGGGCTGAGTACAACATTGACTAGCCAATTGCCCTTGTCCTCTGCTGCAACCAACGATTTGAATGGTGTTGTCAGCAACGGTAGCGGAATCTTGACAACGCTCGGCGCTGGCGTAACCACTGGCCTTGGACAAATTGGGACTGCAACTGACCCGGTCGGTATCACCGTCGGAAGTGTCGGTGGGGTGATTGGCAAGGTTGGCGATACGGCTCAAAGCGCGGGCCATTTGGTCGCTGATTTGGGTAGCGGTCAGCTTGCGGCTCTGGCTCCGGTCACGACGCCGGTTGGGGGCTTGGTAATCGCGGTCGGGGGTGTCGTCAAAGAAGTCGCAGGACCCTTGACCCAAACATTGACTACCGGGCCGGTTGAACAGATCACGTTGGCATTAAGCACTGCTATCGTTCCTTTGACCAGTACGGTTAACACAGTGACACAAACGATCGGCAACACCACAGGCCTTAACCAACCTGTTAATGGCCTGCTTGTTACGGTTGGTGGCGCTTTAGTCGCGGCTGGCAATCAGGTGAGCGGTTCGAATACGCCAGTATCCGCAGGTTTGGGTGGCGTTGTTACGACTACCGGTAACACGGTGATCGGCCTGGCTAATAACAGCTTGACCAATAGTTTACAACCGTTATTAGGCAACCAGGTCAATGGCTTTTTGGGTGGACTGGGCGGCACGGCAGGCGCAGGTGGTAATCCTTTGACCTCGGTAACCGGCCTGCTTGGTAACCTGACCGGCGGGTTGGGTGGCGTTACCGGGACAGGTACCGATCCATTAGCAGCGCTGACTAGCTTGGTCAGCGGCGCCACGGGTACTTTAGGCGGCTTGCCAAGCGCGCCTGGTGTTGGATCGCTGACTTCTGTGACGGTATTGGTTAATAGCCTGACTAGCCCGCTGAGTGGCATAGCCGGTACGCCAGGCGCCGGTTTATTGTCGCCACTGACCGGACTGATCAGCGGTTTGACCGGTACATTAAACGGCGTGTCCGGTACTACGTCGGGCGTCGGTTCATTAGCCTCATTGACAGGCGTGGTAAGCGGTTTAACAACCACAATAAGCGGTGTTGCAGGTGCCCCAGGCGCTGGCTCATTGGCGCCTGTAACCGGATTGGTTGGCACCCTTGCCACCACATTAAGCGGTGTTACCAGTGGTTCTGCCGGCGCTGGCTCTCTGACGCCAGTGACGGGCGTTATTACGAGTCTGACTGGTACGTTAAGCGGTGTAGTGACTCCTGGTGCCGGAGCATTGGCACCGGTAACAAGCATCGTGAGTGGCTTGACTAGCGGAGTTAGCGGCTTAACTGGCTCTGCTGGCACCGGCCCATTGGCCCCTGTAACAGGGCTGCTCAACGGATTGCTCGCCGCCTCGCCTAAAAAGTAAGTATGTTATCGGCGCAAAAAAACCTTGGTTTATAGGGTTTTTTTGCGCGTGAAGAGCGAACACAACGTCGACGAGTTGGGAACAATTTTTGATGGTCCCCATAAGCGATTGAGGAAAATAAATTCACCAAATATGATGAAAGAACAACCTCGAATTGTTGTCGTCGAAGACGATAAAATGCATCAAAAACTGATTGTTCACCAGTTGAGGCATATTGGTTTTAATCCCGTAGAAGTGCTATCGAACGGCGCAGAAGCATCCGCGTGGCTATCCGAAAACAGCTGTGAGATTATCTTCACAGATTGTCAGATGCCGATCATGGACGGGTACGAAATGACCGAAAGAATAAGGCAGCGTGAAGAAAATACTGACGGACATTTAACCATCATCGCTGTTACCGCAAACAAAATAGAAGGAAATAAAGAGCGTTGCTTGAAAGCTGGAATGGATCGTTACATCGCGAAACCCGCGTCTATCGCCTCATTAAAAGAAGTTTTGCAACGATGGATCGTGGCTGACATTCCGTTGAGTCACGACAGCGGTCCGCTAGCAGTACAGCGCGGCCAAACAAGATTGGTCTAATGAAAATTCCTTATCCCATCTTTTCTGATCAAAAGATTTTGGTCCTTGAAAAAAATGACAGTCAGCGCACGACGCTCATAATGTATTTAAAAGTTATCGGCGTGGGAACTGTCGTTGAGGCAGCCAATGGCCATCAGGCGTTAGCACTGCTGGATGGTAATGCCCAGGAGTTTGATTTTACGATCTGTGATTTACGAATGGACGGTATGGATGGGATAGAATTTTTACGTGCAGCACCGCGTGCGAAGATAGGTCGCGTTATTTTTTCATCTGCGGTGGACGATGAACTGCTGAGTTCTGCGGAAGAAATTGTAAGGGGTTACGGGATAAGACTTTCCGGTCGTCTGAGCAAGCCAATCGACTTCTTATATCTGAAAAGTCTCATATCGCCGGTCTTGAACCCGCAAAAAGCTGAATATGTATATCGGAAAAGATTGCAGTTCCAGTGCTGGACTAAAGAAGATCTCAGCATAGCGCTAAGGCGCGGCCAATTTGTTCCTTATTTTCAGCCAAAATTGGATTTTTTGACCGGTGCACCAGTCGGGGTAGAGATATTGGCACGCTGGATGCATCCGGATCATGGCGTGATTGCGCCATCGCAATTCATCCCCTTGATGGAGTCTGCTGGTCTGATTGATCAGTTGACGGAAGATCTGTTGTGCAACGCTCTTGGATGTACCAAAAAATGGTATTCGGACAGGCCGGAGATCAGCATTTCCATTAACGCCTCGCCATTGACGCTGGAAAATATTGCAATACCCAACAGGTGGCTCGCCATAGTCAACGCGCACCAGGTTAATCCTGAGCGTATCACTATCGAGGTCACCGAGACAGCACTTCCGAAAAACTATCGAGGGCTGCTGGAGTCAGTTACGCGATTGCATATGCACGGTTTCAGTTTGTCGCTTGACGACTTCGGCACCGGTTATTCCTCATTGCAGCAACTTAGCCAGATGCCGTTTAACGAAGTTAAGGTCGATCAATCGTTTATCGCTGCGGCGCGAAAATATAAACGATCAACCGTGATTCTGCGTTCGATGGTCGATTTGGCTAAAAAACTTCATCTCCGCACAGTCGCAGAAGGGATCGAATACGAAACTGATGTGACGTTATTTCAGGAGCTTGGTTTTGATGTGGGACAGGGTTTTCATTTCGCAAAACCAATGTCCGGGGAAGATCTGGTCCGCTGGCTTTTGATTGAGAAAATGACGCCGCGCAGAGTGCCAAATGTGATTTCAATACCGAACATATCTCAGCTTGCCAAGCCTGATCGTGGCCACAAGGCATTCATGTGGGGTTGAGCGCAATTTGTTTTAGATCGACCGTTGTCGGGAATATTTTTTGGAGGTATAGCGAGTCGAAACAGGTTTTAAGATTATGCGTCGGTACGGGTCAGATTTAATTCTTGCCGTAGTCATCGTGTACCGTGGTTAAAAAAGATCAAACATAAGATCGATTAAGAAAAAAATGGTTAATACGATGAACATATTAAACATGGCTTGCTATGGCGGGGCGTCCGCAATAATTAGTTTTGCGAGCAGTGTACTGATCGTGCTTTCGCAACATTGGCACGGCAAGCACTCTTTAGATCATGATTTAACGGGTGTACAGAAATTCCACGCGATAGCGGTTCCGCGGATCGGTGGTATCGCCGTCATGACCGGCCTCATTTTTGCGACTCTATTGTGCTTTATCACCGGTCCGGCAAACGGTAACGCTATCGGTATCCTCGACGTTTTTAAATTAATCCTGGCCAGTTGCCCAATATTTTTTGTGGGAACATTGGAAGATCTCACCAAAAAAGTGTCGGTCAAATCGCGCTTGGGGGCAAGTGTTCTATCTGCGCTGTTAGCCAGCTGGTTACTGGGCGCGACTGTTCACGGTCTCGATATATGGGGCCTGGACAGGTTATTGATTATTATGCCAATCGCTGTTGTGGTAACTGCTTTCCTGGTCGCGGGAGGAACCAATGCGATCAATATTATCGATGGTTTTCATGGTATCTCCGCAACCGTTGTCATCATCATGTTGGCTGCTTTGGGATTTCTCGCGTGGCGTTGTGGTGATGCGCTGGTGACTCAAACGGCGCTATTGGCAGGCGGAGCAGTGTTTGGTTTCCTGCTGGTGAATTATCCGACCGGGCGACTGTTTGTCGGTGATGGCGGCGCGTATCTCTCAGGATTTTTGGTGTCAGAAGTCATGGTTTTACTTCTGACGCGCAATCCTTCGATCAGCGCCTGGCAAGTGCTGGGAATCTGCGCGTATCCCGTTATCGAGGTGTTATATAGTATTTATCGTAGAAAAATCATCCGAAAAATGAGTCCCGGGCACGCGGACGGTTTGCATCTTCATACGCTGATTTATCGTCGTGTGGTGTGTCAACGACTTCGTCACAATCCAGCCAGGCCATGGTTACGTAATGCTGCGGTTGTTTGCTTTATCGGTCCGTGGGTGGCGGTCATGTCCGTCTTTGCTGTGTTTGCCGGGGATACCATTCCTAACGCGTTGATAATCGTGGTGGCTCAGGTCGTCCTGTATATGGCGATCTATACGCGTTTGGTGCGAGGTTACTGGGGACGCCGCTCGGTGCGAGCTTGCTCCACCAGCTTGTTGATCGTAGCCGATGTTGAACTTCCACATTGATCCGGGACGAAGCGCATGACTGAATAGCGCTTCACCGGTGCAAGCCAGCATTTTTACGTTCGGGGACATCCGTCGACATAGTGCGACGTAAAGTCGTTACACTTGTGATGAAATTATCGGACCGCTCCAGTATTGATTGGCGCCAGCCATCTAATTGGATCAAATTCATCCTCGTGTATTGAAAGAATTATGTTTCGTCTGCCCACTACGGCCACTGCGCCGTTCTGCCCCTCTGAAGTAGTCGGTACTGTAACCGTTTCGTCTGGTGCGCCGTTATGGCGAAAAATATGGCGTTTTGCCGGCCCGGGGCTTCTGGTTTCAATTGGCTATATGGACCCCGGCAACTGGGCAACCGATATTCAGGCCGGATCACAGTATGGTTACAGTTTGTTGTTCGTGGTGATTTTATCGAGCCTTGCTGCGATCGTATTGCAGTGTCTTAGTATGCGGCTCGGAATCGCTACGCAAAAAGATCTGGCGGTGCACTGTCGTGAACAATACAGCCCTCGTACCGGAAAAACACTTTGGTTTTTTGCAGAGATTTCCATTATTGCGTGTGACGTTGCCGAGGTGCTCGGAAGTGCACTTGCGTTCAAACTGCTTTTTGGCGTGTCGCTGGTGACTGGCGTATTGCTGACCGCCTTCGATACGATTATTGTGCTGGGACTTAAGGGGAAAGGCTTTCGTCAGATTGAGGCCATCATTCTCGGTCTGATTATCACCATCAGTGTTTGTCTGTTTGCCGAACTCCTGTTTGTGAAGCCCGACTGGAGCGCGGTCGCCGCAGGTGCGCTCCCATCTTTGAAAGCATTGGCCGGTGAGGAGCGGCTTTATCTTGCAATTGGTATTCTCGGTGCAACGATCATGCCGCACAATTTGTATTTACACTCATCGATTGTGCAGACTCGTGTCGTTGCCAACAATGATCGCAGTCGACAACAGGCAATCTGGTTTTCGCGACTGGATACAGTATTTTCGCTTATGGTCGCGTTGCTCATCAATGTGGCGATTTTGGTTCTGGCTGGTGCAGCTTTTCATACTGGCGGCAGCCATATCGCGGTGGAGATCGATGAGGCCTTCCATTTACTAGATCCCATTGCAGGTACCGCGGCGGCAGGAATTTTGTTTGGTGTGGCATTGCTGGCGTCGGGGCAAAGCTCCACATTTACCGGAACAATAGCAGGCCAGGTCATTATGGACGGTTTTCTAAAAATCAAGATACCGTGCTGGCAGCGCCGTTTGATTACCCGCAGCCTTGCCTTGGTGCCCGCGTTGATCGGCGTGCTGCTGCTGGGGGAGCATTCAGTCGGCCGCTTGTTGGTCATGAGCCAGGTGGTATTAAGCCTGCAACTGCCTTTTGCGATGTATCCGTTGATTAAACTCACCGGTCGTCGCGACTTGATGGGCGTTTTTGCAAACACAGTGACAACGTCCGTGCTAGCCTGGGCATTGTTCGTCATCATTTCGGCTGCTAACATCTGGTTGGTTTACCAGGCATTTAGCCTGTGAGTCGATAGTGCAATTTGTCCGCGCCATGGGACTGAATTTCCAGGCGGACAACAGGGCACGCAAAAAGATATTTCAAAAGTTTTCGAATATTTTTTTATTGAATTGATTTTTTCGGTAATTTAGTGTGATAATTATGTCATTGCACCACGGTGGTCGTTTGAGACTGTAGGCTAATAGCGACGCTTTTAAGCTAAAGTTTGGGTGTGATGATATTAAATTTAATAAGATGTTGTGTGTTTTAGATAGTGCTGCTATACTTCGGTCCTTCGTTAGTTAGCTTTAAATGTGTTTTGCAAGTTTTTAGTAAAGCATAGCCGATACAAGAGTAGATTCACCTTTCGCCGAGGTCACTCTCCAGATAGGTTTGGATTTCGGGAATCTCCTCCTGTATCGGTTAGCAAAGAAAATGCGGGAGTAGCTCAGTTGGTAGAGCGATACCTTGCCAAGGTATAGGTCGAGAGTTCGAGCCTCTTCTCCCGCTCCAAAATAAGAAAGGAAGCCCAAAAGGCTTCCTTTTTTTGGTTTTAGCCCTAGTTTTAGTGTTGATTGATGACTGCTCTAAGGGAGTTTTTCAACATAGGTAACTCGCGTCAGGATTCGTTGCCGCAGCGTCGCACTACTCAAAACGACTTCGTCGAAAAAAAGCTCCCGCTGTATTTCACAGCGGGAGCTTTTTGAGATCAAACTGAATCAATTTGCAGAAGCTTTATTTGTTGTTACTCAACAGACTCAAAGCCTTGGCCACCCCAGCACCATAGGCAGGATCAGCTTTGGTGCAATTGCCGATATGGCGCGCCTGGATCTCTTTGGAGGCACCGCCTACGGAGCGCGCAGTGTTATCGAACAGCACTTGTTGCTGCGATGGCGTCATCAATTGGAACAAAGCGCGCGGCTGCGAATAATAGTCGTCATCGACGCGATGATTCCAATGATCAGCTGCACCTTCCAACGCCAGCGGCGGTTCGGAGAAATCGGGCTGTTCTTGCCAGGCGCCTTTGCTATTTGGCTCGTAACCAACCGTACTGCCGGCATTACTGTCGACCCGCATGGAGCCGTCACGGTGATAGCTATTAACAGGGCATCGTGGTGCATTCACCGGAATCTGGTGGTGATTGACGCCCAGGCGATAGCGTTGCGCATCACCATACGAGAACAAGCGACCTTGCAGCATTTTATCCGGCGAGAAGCTAATACCGGGCACGACATTGGCTGGAGAAAAAGCAGCCTGCTCAACATCGGCAAAGTAGTTTTCTGGATTGCGATTCAACTCCATTACGCCGACTTCGATCAACGGGTAATCCTTGCGTGGCCAGACCTTGGTCAGATCGAAAGGATTAATATGATACGAACCAGCATCTTTTTCCGGCATGATCTGAACGAACAATTTCCAGGTCGGGAAATCTTTTTTATCGATGCTTTCGAGTAAATCGCGTTGGGCACTTTCACGATCAGTACCAACCAATGCAGACGCTTCGGCATCCGTCATATTTTCAATACCTTGCATGGTCTTGAAAGTAAACTTAACCCAGTTACGTTCATTTTTTGCGTTTATGAAACTGAACGTGTGGCTGCCGAAACCATGCATGTGACGATATGAGCGTGGCAAGCCGCGGTCGCTCATCACAATGGTGACTTGATGCAAAGCTTCCGGCAACAGGGTCCAGAAATCCCAATTGTTATCGGCGCTGCGCATATTTGTTTTTGGATCGCGTTTGACTGCCCGATTCAAGTCAGGAAATTTCATTGGATCGCGCAAAAAGAACACTGGGGTGTTATTGCCGACCAGATCCCAGTTGCCTTCTTCCGTATAAAATTTTAACGAGAAACCGCGAATGTCGCGTTCTGCATCTGCCGCACCGCGTTCGCCGGCGACGGTGGAAAATCGTGCAAACATCTCCGTTTTTTTACCAACTTCTGAAAAAATCTTGGCCTTGGTGTATTGGGTGATGTCGTGCGTAACCGTAAATGTGCCGAAAGCACCGGATCCTTTTGCGTGCATGCGACGTTCCGGGATTACTTCGCGGTCAAAGTGGGCTAATTTTTCAAGAAACCATACGTCCTGTAGCAATGCAGGCCCACGCGGTCCAGCCGTTTGAATGTTCTGATTATCTGCTACCGGTGCGCCGGCGGCAGTTGTGAGCTTATTCATGCGTTTCCTTTTTATGTACGGGAAGAGAGGAGTCTCTGGTGCAGAGTATTACCTATTTCGTAAAATAGGTAAAATTAATTAAATATACTGATTCGATAGTTTTTTCGATTTATGACTAACTCGCTATGTGGTATTCGGAGTAAAGAGGGTCGGATCGATATTTATTAAACTCTCAATGATTGACTTGCTTTAAGAGAGTTAGATGTCAAAAATGCACTAATTCTCCAGGTAAATGATACACCTTGGCACCTATAATGTACACGATCGAGTTGGTCGTTGCCCGCATTGGTACGTTTCGGCGAAGGATTAACGGCTCGAAGCCTGATTCATGTCAATCCCTTCTGAACGCTGGCTAAAGAAGACTTAGCATCCCTAATCATCAATAGCACCGCCTTTTTCGTCAATTCCCATTTGATCGAGCAGCCATCTTTTGAATATCTCAAAGGCAGCGTGGTAATGAAGACGTTTCGGATAGACCAGGTAATGTCCGATATATCGAATCTCCTGGGTGCTGCCGATCAACGGCGTCACCAGCGTTCCCTGCTTTAACTCCCGCTCTCCGAGCAGCGTTGATTCCAGGACTACACCAAGCCCATCAACCGCCGCAGCGATCGCCATCAGACTGCGATCGAAGTGAAGCCCGTAGTGATGTGGTGGCGTCAGATGATTAGCCTCAAACCATCCCTTCCATTGCAGAAGCTGTACGTCGCATTGAATCAGGGTCTGCGCGTATAAATCTTCGGGGTATTGAATGCGGGCTGCCAGTTCAGGGGAACAAAGCGGCATCAGTCTTTCTACCGCCAGCGGAATTTTCTCGTAGGCAGATGCCTTGGGCTCGCCATACACAATGTCCAGATCGAAATTATCTTCTTCAAAGCGCGCGTAATCGGTACTCGCCGAGATTTGTAAATCGATATTCGGATTTGCCCGTACAAAGTCAGAAAGTCTGGGTAGCAGCCATTGCGTAGCGAAGCTTGGCGCTGTGTGCAGCCTGAGCGGACTTGGTTCATCGAGCGTGATAAGGGCCAGGCCGCGCCGCATTTCCTCTAGTCCACGTTGAACGTGCTCCAAAAGGATGGCGCCCTGGCGCGTGAGTTTCACCTCGCGCGTGCTCCTGTCAAATAGCCGCAGGTTGATCGTGTCTTCGAGCTTGCGAATTGAGTGGCTGACTGCACTGGGCGACAAGCCCAGCTCTTCCGCCGCAAGCGCAAAGGACGCCGTCCTTCCCGCCGCTTCGAAGATACGAAGGAATGGCAGCGGCAACTTTGGATTCATTTTCATTTATGAATTTTATTCATCTATAAGTGCAATCGTTTCTTTTGTCAGCGACTTAGCGCGATGATACGCTGCCGTTACTGTATTTTTGTCGACATTAAGTGAATTATACACACCTGTAACCTGCCAGTCGCAGCGGGTTGCAACGGGTTTTACCGCATTAAACATTCCAACAATTAAGGATGGAGACGATGACACTTAGCACCGAATGCCTTCCGGCAACTGAATCAGTTCATACTAAACTCGCCCGTCACGCTTATCGCATTCGCCGCTTTGCATTACGCATGGGCGAAGTGCAAGGCCAGGGTTATATCGGGCAGGCGTTAGGGCTGGCCGATGTGCTGGCGGTGGCTTATTGCCACGCCATGAAACTGCGCCCTGACGATCCCGAGTGGGAAGGGCGTGACCGCTTTTTGCTCTCGCACGGGCACTACGCCATAGCGCTCTATGCAGCGATGCTGGAAGCGGGCATCCTTAAGGAAGAGGAGCTTGAGTCCTACGGTTTCGACGATAGTCGCCTGCCGATGTCTGGCATGGCAACTTATACGCCGGGCATGGAAATGTCGGGTGGCTCGCTCGGTCAGGGACTGACGATCGCCGTCGGCATGGCGCTCGGATTGCGGCATAAAAATAATCCGGCATTTGTCTACAACTCAATGTCGGATGGCGAACTGGACGAAGGTGCGACCTGGGAAGGTGCTTTGTCCGCGAGTCACCATAAGTTGAGCAATCTGATCGTGCTGGTCGATATTAATCGTCAGCAGGCAGACGGCAGTTCGCACGACATCCTCAACTTTGAACCGCTTGCCGATAAATGGTTGGCGTTCGGCTGGCACGTTCAGCGCATCAACGGCAACGACCTGAACGCGGTTATTACAGCATTCGATGTGGCACGTGCGCTGAAAGACCCGGTACCGCGTGTAATCCTGATCGATACCTTGATGGGCAAAGGCGTGCCGTTTTTGGAAACGCGTGAGAAGAACCACTTTATCCGGGTGGAAGCGGGTGAATGGAAAGAAGCCATCGCTTTGCTCGATGCATCACAACCTGAAGGAGATCGCGCATGAGCGCCATTATCACCAAGCCGCGTCTGACGACCTCGGCCATGATCGCGTCGATAGCAGCAGAAGGACAGCGCACTATTAATGCACCGTTTGGTCATGCACTGATTGCAGAAGCGGCCAAGCGGCCCAACATCGTCGGCATGACTGCCGACTTGTCAAAATACACTGATCTGCATATTTTTGCCAATGAACACCCGGATCGCTTCTTTCAAATGGGCATGGCAGAACAGCTGCTGATGGGGGCTGCAGGCGGTATGGCGAAGGAAGGGTTCATCCCGTTTGCCACGACCTACGCCGTATTTGCAACCCGCCGTGCCTACGATTTTATCCATCAGGTGATCGCCGAAGAAAATCTTAACGTGAAGATTTGCGCAGCGCTGCCAGGCTTGACGACCGGTTATGGACCCAGCCATCAGGCCACTGAGGATATCGCGATGATGCGCGGCATTCCGGGGATGACCATCGTCGATCCGTGTGATGCGCTCGATACGGAGCAGGCAGTGGCGGCCATCGCTGCGCACGTCGGACCGGTGTACATGCGGCTGCTGCGCGGTAAAGTACCGCTGGTATTGGACGAATACGACTATAAGTTCGAACTCGGCAAAGCAAAACTGCTGCGCGACGGCAAGGACGTGCTGATCATCTCCTCTGGCATCATGACCATGCGTGCACTGGAAGCGATGAATGAACTCGCAGACGGCAGCGCAGAAGTCGCAGTGTTGCACGTCCCAACCATTAAACCGCTCGATACTGCAACCATCATCGAGCAGTGCAGCCGTCCAGGACGTCTCGTGATCGTGGCAGAAAATCACAGCATTGTCGGTGGCTTGGGCGAAGCCGTCGCTACCACATTGATGCAAGCCGGTGTTCACCCGACGTTCCGGCAGATTGCGTTACCTGACGAATTTCTCGCCGCCGGTGCGCTTCCCACCTTGCATGATCGATACGGCATATCAACGTCATCGATTGTCGCCACAATTAAACGCTGGCTAGCTTAGGAGAATCAGTATGAATGTCACTTTTGCAGGAGTTGGCGCAATCGGCCTGCCGATGGCAATTCGGATTCAAGGCGCTGGGCACACCGTTACGGGCGTGGATGTATCGCCAGTGGGAGTCACTAACGCGCAAGCGAGCGGCATGAACGCGGTAGCCGGTTTCTCGCTAGCGCCGAAGGCCGATATCGTCGTCGTGATGGTCGCGACACCGCAACAACTAGCCACATTGGTTAGTGACGTCGGCGGAGCGGCAGATGGTCAGCTCTGGCTTGTAATGTCTACCGTCGGTCCCGATAGTGTGCGTGAACAGGGCGCTATCTTACGTGCCGCTGGCGCACGCGTCGTGGACGCGCCCGTCACCGGCGGCACGGCTCGGGCCAAGACCGGTGAGCTGGTTATTTTTGCCTCCGGCAGTAACCAGGATGTTGAATCTGCGTTACCTGTCTTGCGCGCAATGGGTACCGTGCGAGAGACCGGCGAACGACTCGGCGACGGGCAGAGCATCAAGGTAGTGAATCAACATCTGTGCTCGGTACATATCGCAGCCGCCGCCGAAGCCCTAAGTCTGGCACGTTCGCTGGGATTGGACCCCGCCGCAGTGTTGGGACTTGTAGAAAAAGGTGCAGCCGGTTCATGGATGCTGTCCGATCGTGGTCCGCGCATGCTTGCCGGTACTGATGTGGAAGTCACGAGCTCGATCAACATTTTCGTGAAGGACAGTGGGCTGGTTGCCTCTGCAGGGAAGGCCTGCGGTGCACAGTTACCGTTGCTCACTCTCGCGCATGAACGATTCTCCCAGGCGGCGGACGCGGGACTAGGCCTGCGCGATGATAGTCGGGTGATTGAGACCTGGGCCTGAGCGAAACGTTAGCACAAGAAAAAAACAAACGTTATTTCAAAAAACGGATAGTCGGAGACAAGGTTATGAACAATTCTAAAAGCAGGAGTAGCATGCGCAACAACCCGATCAAGGTGTCATTTGCCTCCATGATCGGCTCGGCGGTTGAAAGTTATGATTTTTTTATTTACGGCACGGCAGCGGCAACTTTTTTTGGAAAAATCTTCTTCCATACGAGCACACCCATTGTCGGCATTCTCGCGTCGTTTGCGACATTGGCAATCGGCTTCCTCATGCGGCCGCTAGGCGGCTATCTGGCGGGACATTATGGTGACCGCGTCGGACGCAAAGCCGTTTTGCTATGGTCCCTGATCGGGATGGGCGTAGCGACCGTACTGATTGGCGCACTGCCCACTTATGAGCAAGCTGGCATCATTGCGCCAATTCTGTTGATCCTGTTGCGCATGATACAAGGTGTCGGTTTTGGCGCTGAGTGGGGCGGAGCGGTACTAATGGCTTGCGAGCATTCACCACCTGAGCGCCGTGGCTTCTTTGGCGCGGTGCCGCAGTTGGGCATTCCGCTTGGTCTGCTGCTGGCAAATGGCGCTTTTCTCCTGTCCGGTTCGCTGCTTGAGGGCGATTGGGTATGGCGCGCTCCGTTCCTCGTATCGTTTGTGATGGTCGCTGTCGGCTTTTTTATTCGGATGAGTGTCGACGAATCGCCCGAATTTGAGGCGGTCAAAGCCAGCAATAAAATCGTTCGTCAACCGGCGCTCGAGGTAATTCGCAGTGACTGGCGTGCCATTCTAAAGATTATCGGTTTGCGTATGGCGGAGACTGGCGGCTACTACCTGACAACCAGTTTCATGCTTTCGTATGTGGTGCTGGCCCAACTCTCGACCACCAAACAGGTCTTGATCGGTACGATGACGGGATCGGCCATCGGTCTTGTCAGCCATCTGGCCTACGGCGCGCTTAGCGACAAAATCGGTCGTCGGCCGATTTTCCTTTTCGGCGCGCTGTTCACGGTCCTGTTCGGCATCCCGATGTTCTTGATGATTAATACCGGCGCGGCCACGATGGTTGTAGTTGCTGTGTCGATGTCGCTACTGTTCAGCCACGACCCAATTTTTGCCGTGGAGTCGAGCTGGTTCTCCGAACAGTTTCCTGCGAACGTGCGTTCGTCCGGCATCTCGTTGGGCTATAACGGTGCCTCGCTGGTGGCGGGATTGTTGCCAATTATCGCGACCGCACTGTTCGGGGTGGTTGGATGGATCGGGCCAGCGCTAATGTTTTCGGGCCTGGGGGTAATATCTCTACTGTGCGGGCTATCGATGCGCGAGACCGCGCCGGCGGTGGTCAATAAACGCGCTGTGACGACCTCCGAGCATCGACTCAGAAGTGCCAGCAGTGTAAGCAATGTCAGGTAGAGAGCCCGCAAAAGCGCTGGGTCTGTCATCGCCTGCGCTGACGGAAACCTCAGCGCAAGTAGCAGTGGCAGTATTATTGGCAGCGCTGAGTTCACTCAGGTGAATCTTGCGCATTGATGCGCGCCCGGCGACCAACGGTAAAGATGCTTCCTGACGCTGGATAGCGCCCGGCTTAACAAGAAACCCGCCATCAACCTCATCCCCATCCTCCTTTATTGCTGCAAAACATCAATGAAGGTGTCTCATCTGTAATCGCCGCCGGATCTACATTTCTGTCTCGTTTCCGGGTAAAAGTCTTCTTAGTGTGAGGGGCTTGCGAGGTAGCAAAAGCACTAAACCCATATATTTTCGACATCCACATAACATTCCGGTCCTTGACATGGGGCAACATGTTTTGTATGCTAATTAGAAGGTAGGCTTTGTAGTTTGCCTTTGTAGTTTTTTTACTATCTTCTCTAAATAAGCGTATGGAATCCCCTGAACATCAAATTAACGGTGACGCGGCGCGCGCGTTGGTGCTTGCTGGCGAACTACGGGTATTGCTGGGAAAATTGAAGCGGCGTCTGCGCGAAGAAGTGCACCCGGGCGATTTCACGGCGTCGCAGATGTCGGTACTGAGTCGTTTAGAGCGCGAGGGTCCTGCAACCGTGACGGCGCTGGCTATCGCTGAAGGTGTGCGGCCGCAATCCCTGGGCGCAACAGTTGCGGTCCTGACCGCGGCCGGCATGGTGAGCGGCATGCCTGATCCAGAGGATGGACGGCAAACCATCCTGTCTCTGACCGCTACCTGCCGAGAGTGGGTCGGTGCAGCCCGCGCTGCACGCGAGGATTGGTTGTTCCGCGGCATACAGGTGAAATTGACTGCGGATGAGCAAGAAACCTTAGCCATCGGGATTAAGTTGCTCAGTCGTCTCGTCGATGAGTGACAGAGGGCCGTTTGAATCTATCCACGGCAACAAGAACGCTGGCGTTGGCCGAATTTTTATCAATGACGTTGATTCCAATATCTTTGTCTTGACGCTGTGCCCTGTGCCGCATTTATACCTGCTGAAGTTCACATCAAACAAAAGGAAAAAATATCATGGCAATCACCACCCTCGATCTTCGTACCGCGCTAATTGTCGTTGATTTGCAAAACGGACTGGCCTCCCTTCCTGCCGTTCCATCTGTCAGCGAAATAGCAGTGCATGCCGCCACTCTGGCCAAGTTCTTCCGAAGCCAGAGGTTGCCGGTGGTACTCGTCAACGTTGCCGGCGGTGCTCCAGGCCGCGCGGAGCAAGCCCGTAACCTTGGAACGCCGCCTGCGGGATGGCTGGACTTCATGCCGGTGCTTAGTCAGCAACCGGAAGATCACGTGGTAACGAAGCAAACCTGGGGCGCGTTCACCAATACCGATCTGGCGACGTATTTAAAAGCGCGTGAGGTTACCCAAATCGTGATCGTCGGCGTCGCTACCAGCATTGGTGTTGAATCGACCGCACGACAGGCGCACGAGCATGGCTTCAACGTGACGCTCGCTGTGGATGCTATGACCGACATGAATCCAGATGCACACCTGAACAGCATCACCCGGATTTTTCCGCGGCTGGGAGAGACCGGGACAGTGCTGGAGGTTATTGCATTGCTCGGAAAAGAACGCGCTTGAGTGCGTTATCTATGCAGATTACATGAGTGGACATAAAAGTTGAAAGGTACTTTCCGTTCGTTAAGCAGCTACAACTACCGGCTCTGGGCCGGTGGTGCCATCGTGTCCAATGTTGGAACATGGATGCAACGCACCACGCAAGACTGGTTAGTACTGACGCAGTTGACCCATAAAAATGCCACGGCGGTTGGTATCGTCATGGCACTCCAATTTGGACCTCAGCTTCTATTGCTGCCGCTGACCGGTTTCGTCGCCGACCATTTCGACCGGCGAAAGCTGCTAATCGCGACGCAGGCGTTGATGGGTGCACTTGCGCTCGGACTGGGATTGCTGACCATTTTTGCCTTGGTCCAGTTGTGGCATGTTTATGTATTTGCGTTTTTGCTAGGCTGTGTAACCGCGTTTGATGCGCCGGTGCGCCAGACGTTTGTCGGTGAGTTGGTTGGAGAAGCCGATCTTTCAAACGCGGCGGCACTTAACTCGACGTCGTTCAATGCGGCGCGAATGATCGGTCCCGCCATTGCCGGTATTTTGATCGCGGCTGTGGGCTCGGGATGGGTATTTTTAATTAATGCGGCCTCTTTCGTTGCGGTGCTTTGCTCGCTCAAATTTCTTCGCGTGCACGCACTGCATCGAACGGATAGGGCACCTCGGACGCCCGGCGGATTCGTTGAAGGATTTCGCTACGTATGGCGGCGTCCCGATCTGAAAGCGGTCCTACTGATGCTGTTTTTAATCGGAACCTTTGGGCTGAACTTTCCGATTTTCATCTCGACGATGTCCGTGACGATATTTCATGGAGGATCAGGACAATACGGTCTGTTGACGTCGACGATGGCAATAGGATCCGTGGCGGGCGCACTGTTGGCGGCCAGACGTGCGCAACCGCATATTGGCCTTTTGCTGGTTGGTGCGGCAGTTTTTGGGATCGGTTGCACGCTGGCTGCGGTCATGCCCAATCCTGTGCTTTTCGGCCTTGGGCTGATTGTCATAGGGGTATCCACACAGACTTTCACCACCTCTACCAATAGTCTGGTGCAACTATCCACCGAGCCAGCGATGCGCGGGAGGGTCGTGGCAATTTTGCTGGCGGTAGCCTTAGGAGGAACACCTCTGGGCGCGCCAGTGGTAGGCTGGGTAGCGGATAGATTTGGCCCGCGGTGGGCGCTTGGCGTCGGTGCTGCTTCTGGCTTTGCGGCTGCGCTTGTCGGGATTTACTATTTGAAAAAATACCGCAACTTACAAGTGTGGTTTAGTGCCGGACGTATTCGCTTCAGCGTAGACGATCTTACGGTATGGAGCGATCCCACTGCATCCGAAAAACGCACCGACGCATCGATTGTAGGGTGAGACCCGGAGGCGCGACGGCGCGTTATTGACGTTTCAACGATTGAAATTACGCTTTTTTACGGTCCAGCAAACCTTGCGTACGGATGAAGGCAACGACTTTTTCGACACCATCGCCGCTGCGCAGATTGGTGAAAAGAAAAGGTCGGTCGCCGCGCATGCGTTTGGCATCATGCGCCATCACGTCAAGATTGGCCCCCACATAAGGCGCGAGATCGGTTTTGTTGATGATCAGCAGATCGGAGCGCGTGATCCCGGGACCACCTTTGCGCGGAATTTTTTCGCCGCCAGCGACATCGATGACATAAATGGTCAGGTCGGATAATTCGGGACTAAACGTGGCAGCCAAATTGTCGCCGCCGGATTCCAGCAAAATCAGATCAAGATCAGGAAAGTCGGCGCTCATGCGGGCGATTGCTTCCAGATTGATCGATGCATCCTCTCGAATCGCAGTGTGCGGGCAACCCCCGGTTTCCACACCCATCAGGCGTTCGGCTGGCAGTGCGTCCGCGCGCAACAGGATCTCCATGTCTTCTTTGGTATAAATGTCGTTGGTGATGACCGCCATTTCATAATCGTTACGCATACTTTTACATAACATTTCACACAGAGCAGTTTTACCGGAGCCCACCGGGCCGCCAATTCCTACGCGTAACGGATTAGGAGTGGATACTAGGGTAGTGGCATTATTCATAGTAGATTACTTACAAAAATGGTTGAATTGGGTGCTTCTATCAGACCTCACTAACAAGCCAGGCATTAAAGCTTGATCATGATCGATACAACCGGCTGTATTGCTCTTCGTGCTGCATCGATAACAGTGATAATCCTGGTGACCAATTAGATAAATCATCGTCGGCCAATTGCTGGGAATGCTCGGCCGCACGTTGTAGTTCTGGCTGTAATGACAGTAATAAACGTTGCCCCGAAACCTGACCGAGCGGCACAGATTTAACGCAGACCAAAACTTGATTTTCGGCCCACGTAAACAGCATCCCCAGTAAGGTAGCTTCGTGCGGAATTCCAAGCGCCACAGCAGCAAAGGCGAACGCCGTCGGCAGGGGCAATTCGGGCTGTGCCTGCAAAATAGCCAGCAATGTTTCATCGCCGATTTGCAGATCGATCACCAGTTTGCCGAGAGAATATCCCATCTGGATGGTCTCTGCCCGAAACTCAGACGTGTCGCGTGCGGCAATAAAACGTTCGGTCCAAATGGCAACAGCATCAGCATCACGTTTTTCGAACGCGTGTAACAAGCGCCAAAAGATCGGCGCTTCAAAATAAGCGACCACATGGTGCAGATGATCAATGATCCATGCCCGTGCAGAGGCTTGGTCGTTGACCAAACCTTTTTCTATCGCTGATTCCAGACCTTGGGAATAGCTATATGCGCCTATCGGCAGCGATGGGCTGGATAGTTGCAACAAATGGAGCAGAGCGGTTGCTTGCATGATGGCTATAGGCTCAGCTGGTCGATTCCGGTTTGTCGCCGGGACGATGAATTTTTTGACGTATCGGGACCGGTGCAAGCAGGCCATCGTGATGATGGTGCCCCCCCCCGTAAGCACCGGATTCCGGCTCGAATGCCGCCAATTGTCCGATGACTGTCGCGCCAAGACCTTCGAGCATTTCGCGCAGCACGACGTCCTTTCGGATGCGCAGAAAGCCGTCGCCAACTTGCGCCTGGGTATGCCGATTGCCCAGATGGAATGCGCAACGTAACAGCGCAAGTGGTGTTGCGCATTCCACGCGATAGGTGGCCTCATCCGCAGCGATGACTTTTATCACCGATTGCTTGCCATCGTCGTCGACGCCCGCGATCAAATCGCCATTGCGCAGAACGGTTCCCCGCACCGTAAAAACACCGACTTCGAGACCGGATGTGAGCGTGGCGCGCAGCCGACTTTTTTCACGCAGGTCGTAGGGCAGGACCAGCTCGCCGTCAATTTTTTCAGCATGGTCGATTTTTGTATTAAGAGTCAGCATGGAATGTTGAAATAATCAGAATAAAAAGTAACGTTGTGCCATTGGCAAGATGATTGCCGGTTCGCATACCAGAAGTTCGCCATCGGCGCGGACTTCGTATGTTTCGGGGTCGACTTCCATGTGCGGCGTGGCGCTGTTGTGAATCATGTGATGTTTACGTAGGTGACGCATGTTTTTCACCGCGACCACTGGTTTATTCAGCTTCAGCAAGTCGCCGATACCATCGTCATAGGCGGCTTGCGAAACAAAGGTTAATGAGGTTTTAAGTCCGCCGCCATAGGCACCGAACATCATCCGATAATGGACCGGTTGCGGAGTCGGGATGGACGCATTAGGGTCACCCATTTGCGCAGCGGCAATCATGCCGCTTTTCAAAATCATGGACGGCTTGACACCGAAGAAGGCAGGTTTCCACAACACTAAATCGGCGATCTTGCCGACTTCGATGGAGCCGACTACATGAGAAATACCGTGCGTAATGGCAGGGTTAATAGTGTATTTGGCGATGTAGCGTTTGGCGCGAAAGTTGTCGTTACGACTGGTATCTTCTGGCAAAGATCCCCGTTGCGTTTTCATCTTGTGCGCGGTTTGCCAGGTCCGCATAATAACCTCGCCAACGCGGCCCATCGCTTGCGAGTCTGACGACATCATGCTGATGGCACCGATGTCATGCAGAATATCTTCTGCTGCAATGGTTTCGCGACGAATCCGGGATTCTGCGAAGGCAACGTCTTCCGCAATGGACGCATCGAGATGATGGCAGACCATCAGCATATCCAGGTGCTCATCCAGCGTATTGACGGTGTAGGGGCGGGTCGGATTGGTAGACGACGGCAGGACATTCCCCTGGCCGACCGCAGCGATAATATCCGGCGCATGTCCGCCGCCCGCACCTTCGGTATGGAAGGTGTGGATGGTGCGGTCCTTGAACGCTGCCAGGGTGTGTTCCAAAAAGCCACCTTCGTTTAAGGTGTCGCTGTGAATGGCGACTTGCACGTCCATGCGGTCTGCTACATTCAGGCAATTATCGATCGCCGCTGGCGTAGAGCCCCAGTCTTCGTGGAGTTTCAGGCCAATCGCACCGGCGCGAACTTGTTCTTCCAGCGGCGTCGGCAGACTTACATTGCCTTTGCCGAGAAAACCGAGATTCATCGGGAACGCATCTGCGGCCGATAGCATTGCGTGTAAGTGCCACGGACCCGGCGTGCAGGTTGTCGCTGCCGTGCCAACTGCTGGTCCGGTGCCGCCGCCCAGCATCGTCGTCACACCGCTCATCAATGCTTCTTCGATCTGCTGGGGACAAATGAAATGGATGTGCGAATCGATACCGCCAGCAGTGACGATCATGCCTTCGCCAGCGATGATTTCTGTAGCCGCCCCGATTGCCATCGTGACGTTGGGCTGAATATCGGGATTGCCAGCTTTGCCGATTGCCGCAATGCGGCCGCTTTTGAGGCCGATATCGGCTTTAACGATGCCCCAGTGGTCAAGAATGACAGCGTTAGTGATGACGGTATCCATGACGTCCCGATGATTCCGCTGCGACTGGCCCATGCCGTCGCGGATGACTTTACCGCCGCCGAATTTGACCTCTTCGCCGTAGGTGGCGTAATCCTTTTCGATTTCAATGAACAGCGTCGTGTCTGCCAGGCGGATACGGTCGCCCGTCGTGGGGCCGAACATTTCAGCGTAGGCCTGCCGGGAAATCGTGCTCATTGTGCTTCCTTCTGTGTCTGTGGATCTTTTTCTATTTTTTGGTCCAATGCGCCCATTACTTTTCCGTTGAAACCGTAAACCTTCCGCTCACCCGCCAGCGCGACTAGCTCAACGGTCCGTTTTTGGCCCGGCTCAAAGCGTACGGCAGTACCCGCTGCAATGTTCAGGCGCATGCCATAAGCATCTTCACGTTCAAATATCAAGGCTGGATTGGTTTCATAAAAATGATAATGCGAGCCGATCTGAATCGGCCTGTCACCACTATTGGCGACTGTAACGGTGGTAGTTCTGCGGCCGACATTGAGTTCAATGTCGCCGTCTTCGATCAGCATTTCGCCAGGGATCATGGAGATTTCCAGTGTCTAAAAGGTGTTGCATGGAGACGAATGAAGGGCGGTGAACTGTTTAAGGAATCGGGTGATGCACAGTGACCAGCTTGGTTCCATCGGGAAAAGTCGCTTCCACCTGGATGTCGTGGATCATCTCGGCAATGCCGTCCATCACGTCTGCGCGACTCAAGATTTTAGTGCCTTCCGACATCAGCTCGGCCACCGTTCTGCCATCGCGCGCACCTTCCATGATAGCTGCCGTGATCAGCGCAATCGATTCTGGATAGTTCAACTTCAACCCGCGGGCTTTGCGTCGTTCCGCCAATAAGGCAGCTGTAAATATTAACAACTTATCTTTTTCTCGAGGAGTCAGTTCCATCTGTTTCTTTCTATGATGTTCGTCTATGTCAATTTTGTTATTGTTTTTGGCGTCTGAAAGTCGCCCGGTCAGGTGTTCCAGATTCTCGGAATCACCGCAGCGCGGCCTAATAATTCTGGTCTGATCTGTTGCCACGCCTGCGTCATCCATTGTCGGGCAAGTTCACTGGAATGACCAAGAAATCGCAGGACGATGACGGATTTCATTTGCGTTGCCCCTACCATCGCCTGACCGTCTGCGAGTAGGTTGCTGGCTTCGCGCAAATCGTTCATGACTTTTACCGGGAGAACTTTTCCTACCGCGATCAAGGTCGCGCAGACGGTATGGTCGGCCAATCCCAATGGGCTGCGCATGGTTGCCGTACCGCCGCTGATACTGCCTTGCTCGAACCAGAGCAATTTTCCGGCGCGACGAATGCTGGTGCGCTGGCTAATCTTTCCGCTGTCAAATGACTCACCGGATGCGGTCCGCCCAAAACACAATATTTCGCCACCGATATACTGTGCGTCTGCAGCTAACGCGACTTGATGATCAAGCTGTACAACGGCGCGATTGAAGAAGATGGTTTCTTGTGGCAACCATTCAAGTGTCGCGCCTTCCGTTACTGAAAGGGAGACATGCTGATGCGATACGTTGCCATTGGCTTTGTACCATTTAGCAGCACCGGGCGTGGTGAGAAGGGCGTGTGCGTTTGGCCCGACGTGGGCGGATATTGCCAGTTGATCGCCGCCTACGACCCCACCGGGCGGATGGATAATGATTGCATGACAGACAGCCGGTTGCTCAGGGTAAAGCGGCTTCTGTACTCGCAGTGGGCCAAAATGACTGCGCTCAATCAAGCGGGTTGTGCCGTTATCATTGGCAAAACCCAGGCTCAGACGCGCCTGCCAGGGGCCCGGTTTGGTGGACGGTGCAATGTCTGGCAGGAATGATGGCAATGCGCTTTGTTCGGTATGCTGAGTTTTTCCCGCAGGTACGGTGGGGCCACGCGTTTTGGTTGCTACGGGAAGGTCTGGGGCGTCAACAAATTTCATCTCCGAGACTATACCGCCAAGTGCCGTTTCACGCTGGCATCATCCATTTGCGCTTGTGTTCCGGCGGCCACAACCTCGCCGCGTGACAAGACGATAAAGTTATCGGCCAGTTCCTGAGCGAAGTCGAAATACTGTTCACATAACAGAATACCGATATCGCCGCGTTCGCGTAACAACCGGATCACGCGACCGATGTCTTTAATGATTGACGGTTGGATACCCTCAGTCGGTTCGTCGAGAATGATCAATTTGGGTTCCGCCAGCAAAGCGCGGGCGATGGCGAGTTGCTGCTGTTGCCCACCGGACAGATCGCCGCCGCGTCTTTGCAGCATCTCTTTGAGTACGGGAAACAGCTCGTACACTTCTCCTTTTATAAGGGAGGCTTTCTTGCCGGATTTGGTCGCCATGCCCATCAATAAATTTTCCTCTACTGTCAGACGCGCAAAAATCTCGCGGCCCTGAGGCACATAAGCGATGCCAAGGGCGGCGCGCTGATGTGGTTTTAATTTGGTGATGTCGCGACCTTCCAGCGTAATTTTGCCGGTTGCTGTCGGTAATACGCCCATCAGACACTTCAATAACGTCGTTTTCCCTACGCCGTTGCGGCCTAAAAGACTCAGACATTTGCCTTTTTCGACGGTGAGCGACACGCCCCGTAATGTATGGGAGGAACCGTAGTATTGGTTCAGTTGGTCGACGTTTAACATATGCAATATCCTGAGGAGGTGTTTTTTTAAATGGTCTTCGCCATTTTATTTTTGATCGTCTGGTGTGAATGATGAAGCTTGGCGCTTAACGACCCAAATACACTTCAATGACGCGCTCGTCTGCCTGAACTTCGGACATTTTTCCTTCAGCAAGAACGGATCCCTCGTGGAGAACCGTGACTTTGTCCTGTTGGGCGATTTCGGTCACAAAACCCATGTCATGTTCCACCACCACAATCGAATGTTTTCCGCGTAATTCATTGAGTAGCTCAGCCGTGCGTGCCGTCTCGGCATCCGACATACCTGCTACCGGTTCATCCAACAAAATCAATTGCGGCTCTTGCATGAGCAGCATGCCGATTTCCAGCCATTGTTTCTGACCGTGGGAAAGTAGCCCGGCAGGTCTGCTTTCCTGGCCGTTCAGACGTATCAGTCGGAGAATCTCATCGATCTTTCCCATTTGCTCCGAGGACAAGCGTGCGAACAGCGTGGTGCGGACGCGTTTGTCCATCTTCATCGCCAGTTCGAGGTTTTCAAACACTGTATGCTGCTCAAAAACAGTCGGGCGTTGAAATTTGCGACCGATGCCCAAATGGGCAATTTCATATTCGGTCAGCTGGGTCAGGTCGATGGTCTGGCCAAAAAATGCAGTCCCGGAGGTGGGACGGGTTTTTCCTGTAATGACGTCCATCATCGTGGTTTTTCCAGCGCCATTAGGACCAATGATGCAGCGTAACTCACCCACCGAGATATCCAGATTTAGATTATTCAGGGCCTTGAAGCCATCGAACGAGACTGTGATGTTTTCCAGATAAAGAATCGCACCGTGCGTGGTATCCACCCCGTCGGTTTTGAGTCGGGCATACGAGCTGCCGTGGTCGGAATAGCGGCTGTTATCGACGGTGCCGGTGGGCAATTTTGAATCGGCGAGCGCGGTCATACAGATTCCTTGGATGCTCTGAACTTTTGTTTTAACTTGGTGGCAACGCCAACCATTCCTTGCGGCATGAACAGTGTCACCAGTATGAATATAAGTCCTAATACATATAACCAGAGTTCAGGAAATGCCCCTGTGAGCCAGCTCTTCAGACCATTGACAGTGAACGCGCCGATGATTGGTCCGATCAGCGATCCGCGACCGCCAACCGCTGCCCAGATCACCATTTCAATCGAGTTGGCAGGAGACATTTCCGATGGATTAATGATGCCGACCTGCGGAACATAGAGTGCGCCGGCAATGCCGCACAGCACTGCTGAGAGAGTCCAGACAAATAACTTGAACCATAATGGGTTGTAACCAATGAACATCAGTCGCGATTCGGAGTCACGGACAGCTTGCAGCACCCGTCCTAGTCGAGAGTTGACAATCCAACGGCAAAGCAACAACGTGCCAAGTAAAAATAGCAGGGTAATCAGGTACAGGACCGCCTTGGTGGAAGGTGCGGTAATGGAGTAGCCCAGAATACGCTTGAAATCGGTGAAACCGTTGTTGCCGCCGAAGCCGGTATTGTTGCGGAAGAACAGCAGCATAAAGGCGAAGGTCATCGCTTGCGTGATGATTGAAAAGTACACGCCTTTAATGCGTGACCGGAATGCAAAATAGCCGAATACAAACGCCAATACGCCAGGCACCAGGACCACCAAAGCCATGCAGTACCAGAAGTTATCAGTCATCGACCAGAACCATGGATAAGTTTTCCAATCCAGGAAAACCATGAAGTCCGGCAAATTGCTCTGATACACGCCATCGCGGCCGATTGCGCGCATCAGGTACATACCGTGCGCGTAGCCACCGAGCGCAAAAAACACACCATGACCGAGCGATAAAATTCCCGCGTAGCCCCACACCAGATCCAGCGCCAGCGCAGCCATCGCGTAGCACATGAACTTGGCGATCAGTGCTACCGTATAGCTGGAAATGTGTAGCGCGTTACCATCAGGAAAACTCAGATTAAGAATCGGAAGCAGGCACAAAATCAGACCGCAAATACCGATTCCAATCCACGCAGGGCGCGAGAACAGTGATAGCTTGACAGGCACGACTGAAAATGTGGTTTGCGGTTGCGCGCCAACTTTGTTGACGACGTCACTTGACCCCAATGGGGGTGTATTAACTGAAGAGCTTTTCATTCTACGCTCCTGCCTTTCAGTGCAAACAAGCCCTGTGGCCGTTTTTGAATGAACACGATAATGAATACCAGAATGGCGATTTTAGCCAGCACTGCACCGGCGACCGGTTCCAGAAATTTATTTACCTCACCGAGGCCGAGGGCGGCGATCACCGTACCGGCGAGTTGACCAACGCCGCCGAGTACCACGACCATGAATGAATCGACGATATAGCTTTGACCCAAATCCGGCCCCACGTTCCCGAGTTGCGACAGCGCAACGCCGCCCAGACCCGCGATGCCGCAGCCCAAGCCAAAGGTCATCATGTCAATTTTATCGGTCGCGACGCCGACGCAGGCCGCCATACGGCGATTTTGCATGACTGCGCGTACAAACAAACCAAGACGGGTTTTGTTGAGAATTAGCCAGACGGCAAAAACCACGAACAGGGCGAAGAAAATAATCACGATCCGGTTGTAGGACAGAACTAACGAACCCAGTACGGTGACGCCGCCAGACATCCACGATGGATTGGCAACCTCAACGTTTTGAGCGCCAAAAATTGTGCGGACAGTTTGCATCAACATCAAGCTAATACCCCAGGTGCAGAGAAGAGTTTCAAGCGGTCGTCCGTATAACCAGCGCAACACCGCGCGTTCCAGCGCAATGCCAACAGCAGCGGTGACAATGAAGGCTGCAGGCAGTGCGACGATGAGATACGCATCCAGCGCACCCGGCAGAAATTTGCGAAATAACATTTGGCAAACATAGGTCGTGTAAGCCCCGATCATCAACATTTCGCCGTGGGCCATGTTAATGATACCCATAAGCCCGAAGGTAATCGCAAGACCCAGCGCGGCCAGCAGTAAGACGCTACCGAGCGAGATGCCGTAAAACACTTTTCCAACGAATTCGGTGGTTGCCAGTTGGCGATTCAAAGCTCCCAGAGTACGCACAGTTTCAATGCGGATCGCTTCGTCCGGTTCAATAAAGCTACCGTCAGGATTCTTTTCCAGCAGTCGCTGCAATGCCGGTTTAATGCTGGCATTGGTGCTGCTTGCGAGCGTTTTGATGGCAGCCTTACGGACGACAGGATCAGTCGCATGTAAGTTGGCGGTAGCGATGACTTGTTGCAACGTGGCCTGAATATCAGGATCGCTTTCTTTTTGTAGCGCCTTGTTGATCAACGGAATTAGGGCGGGATCGGCATCCTTCAATAAATCAAGGGCCGCAGCCATGCGCCGCTTGGCATCCGGTGAAAACAATTTCAATCCAGAAAGTGCACCCTCTACGGCGCCACGCAGACGGTTATTGACGCTAATGGCTTCTGCGTCATCTGGCGTGGGGCCGGATTGGTCTGTGGCTGGATTGAAGGCCGGGTTGACCGTTTTACTGTCGTCGACGATCAGAACATCGCCGTTTGGTCGAGAATAGAGCGCATCGGTATTGAGCGCATTAAGAATTTTGGTTGCATCATCGTTAGCGAGGGCAGCGATCTTGTTGACAGCCTCGATACGGACATCCGGATCGTCACCGGCTAATGATTTCAGGAGCGCCGGATCAACCGCGGCATGGGCTGCCATCGCTTGGACGCAGAGCCAGCCGATCAGGATAGTTTTTTTTAGCCGATTCATTGCAATCTTTTTGAGTAAGGTAAAACGTTGTCTGCGGGAGACTGACTTGCATCAAGCCATAGCAGTTCATCTCAACAAGAAATGGCGTTGCGGGTGCTGTATGGCGTGGAAATTATGTTCAATGGTGCGCGGGCGGAGTGATGTTACGGTTCTTTTGCAACATGCCGATCCTTGCGGGGCGACATGTTGCAAGCAGGCGACTTACATTGTTACGGTCAGGCGATTACAACTTTTGCTTGCTCTCGTTACCCACGATGTATGGGCTCCAAGGTTGCGCACGAATGGTAGTTTTGGTCTTGTTGACGACGTTGAACTGACCATCCGCTTTGATTTCGGCAATCATTACAGGCTTGTGCAAATGGTGGTTGGTTGCGTCCATCTCCAACACGTAACCTGACGGTGCATTGAATTTTTGACCGCCCATTGCAGCGATGACTTTATCTGTATCGGTTGATTTCGCTTTTTCTACAGCTTGTTTCCACATGTAGATACCGACATAGGTGGCTTCCATCGGATCATTAGTGACGACAGTGCTGGCGTTAGGCAATTTTTGCGCAACTGCGTAGGCTTTCCATTTTTTGATGAAGGCAGCATTGACAGGATTTTTGATCGACTCAAAATAATTCCATGCAGCCAGATGGCCAACTAAAGGCTTGGTATCCACGCCGCGCAATTCTTCTTCGCCAACTGAAAATGCAACGACAGGGACGTCAGTTGCCTTCAGGCCTGCATTGCCCAGTTCTTTGTAGAACGGAACGTTGGAGTCACCATTGATGGTCGAGATAACGGCAGTCTTGCCGCCCGCTGCGAACTTCTTGATGTTGGCAACGATGGTTTGATAGTCGGAATGGCCGAACGGTGTGTACACTTCATCGATGTCAGTATCTTTGACACCTTTGCTATGCAGGAAAGCGCGCAAAATTTTGTTGGTAGTGCGTGGATAGACGTAGTCCGTTCCCAGCAGTACGAAGCGCTTGGCTCCGCCGCCTTCTTTCGACATCAGATATTCGGTAGCAGGAATAGCTTGCTGGTTAGGCGCTGCGCCGGTGTAGAAAACGTTTTTCTCTAATTCTTCACCTTCGTACTGAACCGGGTAGAACAGCAGGCTGTTAGTTTCTTTGAAAACTGGGAGAACCGATTTACGCGAAACAGAAGTCCAGCAACCGAACACGACTGAAACCTTGTCTTGTGAAATCAACTGACGCGCTTTTTCAGCAAAGAGAGGCCAGTTGGAAGCTGGGTCGACGACGACCGGTTCCAATTGTTTTCCTAAAACACCGCCATGCGCATTGATTTCTGCGATGGTCATCAGGGCGACATCTTTCAACGACGTTTCGGAAATTGCCATCGTGCCGGACAGCGAATGCAAAATACCTACCTTGATGGTGTCCGCGGCAAACGCTGACGGCAACCATCCAGCTGCTGCAAGTGCGAATGCGCCAAGTGCTGTAGCTTTTAATACGGTGCGACGTGTCATGTAAATCCCCTTGTTGTGTGTAAATGAGAAAGCAATCACTAATTTTTACTAACCTCGCAGCTGTATTAGCAGGATGCATGCCAATCCCCTGCAGGCTGGTAAGTTGCACGGAGGAAGCGTTTATATGCAAATAGAGTTGGCTTTCGGCAAAGATTCGAATTGGCGGCCGCATAGACGCTTCTTTTAAGTGCGCAGTGTGTCATAGGGGCATTACCCAGGCGCACTGAGTCAGTGCGTTGAGGTTATTTGGTGCGCGCAGTTTTGCTGTAAAGACGATTGTTGATCGAAAATGGGGCGGGAGTTCTATGCGGGAAAGAAGGACGGGCTGTAAAAGGCGACCAGAGGGGACTGGGGAAGGCAGCGTAAAAGAGAAGACGGATTACGCGAACCTGGCTTGAGTTTAGGAAACGTTCGCTGATCTACCCGGGAAAAGGGATAACGGTATAGCGGGATCACGGGATCACGGGATAATGAACAGGCGACATCATGGACGTAATCAGATCGCCGTGAAGCTCCGCCGCTTCGCCTATCGCAAAAAAACCTTATTCATAATTTGCGTGACAGGATAAGCGACTATGGTTTGAAGCACGGGCGGCAGGTCGAGCGGGCGCATCATCATTTTAATGGTCATATCGGCGCGTAAGTTGACGCGTACGGTTGTATTCATCATGGCGCTGATTTCCTTCAACCGTACCGGGTCACCAGCATGTTTCGGATCGCGGAATTTCAAAACGTGTCGCAACGCGCAAGCGCTGTCTTCGGTTTTCATTTCCAGCGTGCGACGGCTCAACGCACCGAAGATATGACGGCGACTTAATCCCTCCTTCTGGCGCAGTCGGCGAAAGTAGCGGAAAAAGTGTTTGTAATGATTGACTTCATCATTTGCAATCCGCGTCGCTAAATTGCGCATCACAGGTTCGGTGCTACTACGGGCTAACGCTTGATAAAACGTGGCGGTGCCGGTTTCGACAACGCAGCGCGCCACCATTTCAAGGGCTTTGCTAGGCTCAAGTAATTCAACTTTACAATAACGCGAATATTCTTCAAGGAAATCGTTGTAGGCAATCTGCCACTCGAATTCGGGCCAGACATGGGCGACATAGGCTCTCAGCGCATTGCCGTGTTGCAGCTCCTCAACTTCCCAATGATGCGTGAGCCAATCAGAAATTTCCGGATCGTCACCGTAATAGGCAATCAAATTTTGGGTATACAGGTCTGAGCCGCTTTCAACAAATGAAGCACATGTAGCGAGATAAAAAAGATTTTCGTCGGAGCGAACGGCTGCAACATCAATCGTCGAAAATGCCAGATCCTCGATCCGCCAATGCGGCGTTTGAGACTGCTCTACGATCGATTCGTCTTCGCTGTGCGCGTTGGGTGTTGTCATAATCAATCTCTCCAAACTAGTCGAGGCCACGGGGTGATCAATTGCTTAATTCTGAATAATGAAAATGCAATAATTCTTGCAGCGCTGCAAGTAGGACGAATGTCAACGGATTTGGTTCACATTCAATAACGTCAACATTAGTAAACACTACACTAACGTCGCGGGATGCGTAATTTTCACTTGCGTGCTACGATGGTTGATCAGTATATGGACCAATTTCGGAGGAAAGTAATGCTTTCAACCAACGATCAAAATGAAAATATTGTCTATCGTGGCTACACAATTGTGCCGCTTCCAACGCAAGGTCATGACGACCTCTGGCACGACGGTTATCAAATTCAACTTGTGGGTGTACAGATTGCGAGCAGAAATAATACGGAAAGTGCGCATAGCACCCGTGACACAGCTTTCGATAGCAGCGTAGATTTTGCTAAGATTGAAGTGGACAATCTGATTGCTTTGACTGAATAACGTGTCACGGCAAGCCATTCCGGGCGCTCAGACGAGCGTGTTACGAATGCACCCCGGTAGAGCAACTTAGAGCATCAAAGTGGAGGAGTGCATGCCCGAAGCAGCCTTTTTTGATTTCGACGCAGCTATCGTCGCTCACCGGGCGCCGACCCCGGTCCCCGAGGAAGAGCCGCCATTGCCGGGTCCCGGCCCCACCCCAAGTCCGGATGAGGAGCCTGTCCCGGACCATCATCCAAGCGATAGATAGTTTGATCGTCGCTGACTGCAAGTCATTAATGTTGTAAGTTGCTATGCCAATTTATGCATTGTTTAAGTTTCGGCTAGAACTGCGTTTTAGTTGGCTTCAGTTAGTCCTGTGAGCTTGTCCCAGTTTTTTCTCAAGACGACTTTGCAGACGTTCAAAGCAAATGCTCAAACACCAATAAATAGCCGCCGCTGCAAGATAAAGGGGAAGCGGGCGGAAGGTGACGGCGATGATTTCTTTGGTAGCCAGCATCAATTCTGTCACGGTGATGACTGATACCAGCGAGGTATCTTTTATCAGGCTGATGAGGGTGTTACTCATCGACGGCACCGCGATACGTATTGCCTGCGGAACCACGATATAGCGCAGCGTCTGCCAATAGGTCAAGCCGATGCTGTAACTTGCCGCCCATTGGCCTTTTTCGACCCCGATAATCGCTCCGCGCAAACTTTCCGACAGATAAGCTGAAGCGTTGAGACTTAACGCCAGGATACCCGCGGTGAGGGGAGAAAAATTAATGCCGACGCTCGGCAAACCATAATAAATGACAAAAATTTGCACCAATAACGGCGTGCCGCGTAGCAGACTGACATACACGGTGGCAGGCCACTGACAGAGACGCGACGGTAAAATCCGGGCGACCGCAAGCGGAAAGCCAAGCAGGAGTCCACCCAGCATGGAAGCCACCGCGAATATCAGGGTGTAACCAACGCCTTTGATTAAGGTGGGCAGCGCTAACCGAAGCAGTTCCAGTAATTCCATAAGGTCTTTATTAAAAAATATCCCCGCACGACAATTCGGGCAGGGATAATAGTTGCAGATTACGAGCATTTTAAAGCAGCTATGTCATAAATAGTTTGTTTTTGAGCGATGTTAATGTATCGGCTTTAACTAAAACGGTATCGATTAGCTGCTGTTTTGCGAGCTAAAGATGATGCGTGCTAGCGCGGTTGATCGCTTTTTGTTATTTTGCGGTCGGCGGTTTGCTAACATCAATGCCAAACCATTTTATTGATACTTTCCTGAAGCTTCCATCTTTTAAAATATCTTCAATCGCCTTGTCCAGAGCCGCCTTAAATTTTGGGTTACCCTTCTGTAACGGAATCCCTATCTTATCGATGGCACCGACCGGCGCACCGGCTTTAAGCGGCAACGCGGTATTTTTTAGTAAGTAGCCCACCAATAAGCTGTCATTCAGGGCTGCATCAATCCGGCCGCTGGCCAGATCCGCCAGGTATTCTGGTGAGCCGGGATAGGTTTTGACATCAATACCAGGAACACTTTTAGCTTTTTGTTCGAAATTGGTTCCTTGTCCTAAACCAAGTTTCTTACCCTTTAAATCTTCCAAGCTGTTAAATGTGCGCTTTTCGTCTTTGCGGACAATCAGCTGTGCACTGGAAATAGTGTACGGAATGGAAAAATCGAAGGCTTTTTTCCGTTCATCCGTAATGCCAACCTGATTCAGAATCACATCGTATTTCCCAGCGCCGAGGCCAGCCAGAATGCCGCTCCATTCCGTCGTAGTGAATTCTGTTTTTACACCTAATTTGGCAGCGATCAAATTAGCGACATCGACTTCAAAACCGGTTAACTGACCAGTTTTAGGATCTTTGAAGTTGAACGGTGGATAATTGCCTTCCATCGCTACCTTTAGCGTTCCACGCGCTTTAACCGTATCCAGAATATCGGCGGCAAAAGCGCTGACAGCTAAGCTGGAAATGAGGACTGCAGCGGCGATTTTGGTCAGGCTGGAAAGTTTTGAGTAGGCCATTTTCTAATCCTTCGGTCGATTTAATTGGGTTGCTGACGTTACATTACGCCTGCCGGTGAGGCTTGCGTAAAAGTTGTGTGATAAAAATTTTAACGGCTATCTTAATCGGTCATTCAGGCAAATGAGAAGGAATGGTTTCATCGTTGGATAGTTGTTTCGTAAAAAAAGATCTTTTGATTATTCGCGTCATGGTTTTTGTCGCGCTAAATTCAACGTCAGGGCTTCAAATTGCTCATATAACGCGGCAACTTCAGGGCTCCAATGGCGGACTGCGTCATATTGCCGTCTTACGGTGTCCATATCGCCTCGCGCAATGGGACCGGTGAGGGCGGTCGCTGGACCTAGCCTGAATGCGTTTGCAGCGCTTTCTGACAAGAGCGGCTCGATTAAACGCAACGCAACGTCGGATGGCAGACCCGCTTCGATGTAGGCTTGTTGTGCCACATCGATTAGCGTTACCAGATAGTTTGATGCAAAGACCGCAGCTGCGTGGTACAAAATTTTATTTTCGCGTTTGATGGCAACGCAGCGCCCGCCAATGACGTCAAATGCTGGAGTAAGGGTGGAGAGCGCGGCAGAGTCTCCTTCGCTCCCGCAATATGTGTCGAAGAAATGTTGGGTGACCGCCTGTGGATCAGCGAAACTACGGATGGGATGAATGCTGGCCACCGCCGCGCCGTGCGCGGCGGCAGCAGCTAACGCATCAGAACTCAGCGCGCCGCTGCAATGGAACACGATACTGCGCTCGGATAGCTTGCCATCAGAGGCGAGTGCCGCGCAACAGGCGGCAATTTGATCGTCACCAGCGGCGATTAGATAGATATCTGCCTGACGTAACTGCGCATAAGTGTTGACCGCAATGCCACCACCGATGAATTCACAGGCTTGATGCGCGCTATCGGGCGAGCGATTCAAAATATCCAGCAGCTGGAATGTCCCACGCTCGCGCCACAGCCGTGCCAGGGTTTTACCGACTTTACCGCAACCAATGATGGAAAGGGTTGGCACAGAAGGGGCGTGACCAGTGTTTTGCTGGAGGGCCTCTTCTGCGCTCGAATCGTAGGGCACAATACCGTCAGGCAGCTCGCCAGCGATATTATGCACCTTGTCTGGCATCTCAGTTAGTTGCCCAACTGCTCCAATGCTTCCTGTTGCTCCATCCATTCCGCCTCCAGTTGTGCCAGCTCCTTGGCGTAGAACGCCTGATCGGTCAACAAAGTTGTGAGTTCCTTCTTTTTGTCCTTTTCATAGACTTCAGGATTCGCCAGATGCGTATCGACAGTGGCTTTTTGTGCGTTACGTTTTGCCAGCTGTTCGTCTAGCCGCTTGATCTTCGATTCAATCGGTTTTTTCAATGCAGCGAGTTTTTGGCGTGCTTCGGCATCCTGACGCTTTTGTTCACGACGGTCTGCGCTGTCTGCCTGCGGTGCGGCAGCCGGCGCTACAGCACTGATAATCTTTGCAGTTTCTTTGGTTTTTGGCAACCCCGCGTCCTTACCAACGTTCTTGGCAGCGAGCTTGGTTTTGAACAGCCAGTCTTTGTAATCGTCCAGATCGCCATCGAACGGTTCAACTTTGCCATCGGCGACGATGATGAATTGGTCGGTGGTCGCACGCAATAAGTGACGATCATGCGATACCAGTACTAGTGTGCCCTCAAATTGGGCCAATGCCATGGTCAAAGCTTCCCGGGTTTCCAGGTCCAAATGGTTGGTTGGCTCATCGAGTAGCAGCAGGTTAGGGCGTTGCCATACGATCAACGCCAGCGCCAGACGTGCTTTTTCGCCGCCAGAAAACGGGGCAATAGAACTGGTTACCATTGGCCCATTAAAATTGAAGCTTCCAAGGAAATTGCGCAGTTCCTGCTCACGCGTCGTTGGCGCGATTTTAGCCAGATGCCACAGCGGTGACTCGTCGTGACGTAACATTTCAACCTGATGCTGGGCGAAATATCCGATCGATAAACCTTTACCAAACTGGGCGTCACCGTGCAGCGGCTTCAGTTCTTCGGCAATGGTTTTAATAAAAGTTGATTTACCGGCACCGTTGACGCCCAATAATCCAATCCGTTGACCAATTTGCAGAGAAAAATTGATCCCGGCGATGATGACTTTTTCGGTAACGTCATGGCTGGTGGCACTCTCGATACGATAACCGGCGCTCACGTCTTCCATTGTCAACAACGGATTTGGTGCGCTTAATGGCTCGCGGAACTCAAAAGAAAACTCAGCAGCGGCTCGTAACGGTGCCAGCTCTTCCATCTTGGCAAGGGCTTTCATCCGGCTTTGTGCCTGTCGCGCCTTACTCGCCTGAGCCTTAAACCGACTGATGAAGGACTCCAGATGGGCGCGTTGACGGGTTTGCTTTTCCAGCGCGCCAGCGGCCAGAATCATTTGCGCCGCACGTTGGCGTTCGAAGGATGAATAATTGCCGGTGTAACGTTTCAGCTTACGCTCGTCAATGTGGACGATGACATTGACCACGCCGTCAAGGAAATCGCGATCATGCGAGATGATAATCAGGGTTCCTGCGTAGCGTTTGAGCCAGTCTTCCAGCCAGATAATAGCGTCCAGATCCAAATGGTTGGTCGGCTCATCCAGCAGCAACAGGTCAGACGGGCACATCAGGGCTTGCGCCAGATTCAAACGCATGCGCCAACCACCAGAAAAACTGGCAACTGGTTCCTGCATTTGTGCCATAGAGAAACCAAGGCCGGTCAATAATTGCTCGCCGCGCGAGCGTACTGTGTAGGCATCAGCATCTGCCAGCGCACTGTACAAGTCACCGATCAATGTGCCATTTGCAGCGCTTTCTGGTTCGCTTTCAAGAAAAGCTAATTCTTCTTCAAGCCGACGCAATGTAATATCACCATCAATCGCGTATTCCAATGCCGGGCGGTCCAGCGCCGGAGTTTCCTGCGCGACGTATGCCATGCGCCATTTGGACGGAAAGTCGATCTCACCGGCATCGGCGTGAAGCTCTCCGCGCAATAAGCCGAACAGGCTTGATTTGCCGGCGCCGTTGGCACCGATCAGACCGATTTTGTCGCCCGGGTTAAGGGTAATGTCGACTTTGTCGAGCAACGGCTTGATGCCGCGCATCATTGAAACTTGTAGGAAACGTATCATGAAAATGGTGTGTTGAAAATGCGTTGGGGGAAGCTAATGGCGCAGCGATCAAATCGACTCGAACTAAAGATGCAGATGGCCTGAAGGGCAGCTAGCATCGATTGCCTCAGTTAATCATCGATTGAATCTTCAGTAAGTTGGAGTAAATCTGTATTAGAGTCTCAATTAAACACCCAAATCATCGAATATTTAATCCTTCCTGCTACTTTTAGCGTGCTTCCCTAAAAAAGAAAGCGCCTATGATAAGGCGCTTTTATCAATTTGCCTAAATTCTGGCATGTTCTTGTTGTTAAGGGAGCTGATCGGCTGTTAGTAAAAATACCATGTCATCGCCAGCGCTGGTCGATACCCATGTCATTTCCATATCAGGGAAAGCGGCTTCGGCAAAGGCCCGTTCATTACCGATTTCCACGATCAACACGCCGTTTTTGGTCAGGCGTTGTTTTGCACCAGCCACAATTGTACGCACTAAATCCATTCCGTCGGCACCACCGGCCAAAGCAATTTGCGGCTCCGCCAGATATTCCCTCGGCAGCTTACCCATCGAACCCGTGTTAACGTAGGGCGGATTGGTGACGATCAGGTCGTATTTTTTGTTGGGTACGTTGGTGTACAAATCAGATTCGATCAGCGTTATCCGGTCTTGCAAGTCATAGTCGTCCACATTCCGGCGCGCCACGGCAAGTGCATCGGCGGAAATATCGGCGGTATCAACGTGGGCGTTGCCAAATGCATCTGCCAACATAATCGGCAAGCAGCCGGAGCCGGTGCACAATTCAAGGATATTGGTGACGGTAGTTGGGTTTTGGACCCACGGAGAGAAGAAGTCAGGAATCAGTTCGGCGATAAACGAGCGGGGCACAATGACACGCTCATCAACATAAAAGCGGTAATCACCTAGCCATGCTTCTTGCGTGATGTATGCGGCGGGAACGCGGTCTTTACTGCGTCGTTCAATGACGCGTAACACGGTGTCGACTTCATGCTGTAGTAATCGGGCATCAAAAAACGGTTCGATTTTGTCTAGCGGCAGCTTTAATGTGTGCAGGATCAGATACGCGGCTTCGTCCAAAGCCGTGCTACTACCGTGCCCAAAAAACAGTGCTTCGGTATTAAAACGTGTGACTGCGTAGCGCAGCAGGTCGCGGATGGTAGCAAAAGAATGTGGTGTCATGGATGCAAATGATAGATGTTATGTTCGCTGTATCAGAGTTAAGCAATGCAACTGGCAGCATGCCTGAACATGCTGCGGTTTTCTGATTAGTCAGCCTCGTCGTTTATTTCAGCAAGTTTTCGAGTGTCTTTCGATAAATATTCTTCAGTGGATCGATAAATCGCACTTCGATGTGTTCATCGATTTTGTGAATACTACCGTTCGGCGGTCCAAATTCGATAACTTGTGGGCAGATTTGTGCAATAAAGCGACCATCTGAGGTTCCTCCTGTGGTCGATAATTCGGTCTCGATTCCAGTTTCGTCCTTGATCGCGGACGCGAGCGCAGCACTTAACGCACCACGTGGCGTTAAAAATGGGCGGCCGCCAATGATCCATGCCAGAGTGTACTCTAGCGCATGCTGGTCAAGGATCGCATGGACGCGTCGTTGCAGGTCTTCCACCGTACTCGCTGTCGAAAATCGAAAATTGAAATCAATCACCACGTCGCCGGGTATCACGTTCGATGCACCGGTCCCGCCGTGAATATTCGACATTTGCCAGGAGGTAGGTAGATAGTATTCGTTAGCATCGTCCCACTTCTCAGCTGCGAGCTCTGTCAATGCCGGTACGACCAGATGGATCGGATTTTTGGCCAGATGTGGATAGGCAATATGACCTTGCACGCCCTTGACGACGAGTTTCCCCGACATCGTCCCTCGACGACCATTTTTTATCATATCGCCGAGTTCACCGCTTGAGGTCGGCTCACCCACGATGCAATAGTCGAGCTGTTCGCCGCGGGCTTTCAACTTTTCGCAGACCACTATCGTGCCGTCAGTGGCGGGACCCTCTTCATCGCTGGTAATCAAAAATCCTATCGAGCCGGAGTGATCAGGATTTGCCAACGTAAATTCTTCGACGGCCACCACAAACGCTGCGATCGAGGTTTTCATATCGGCAGCGCCGCGGCCATATAACTTGCCGTCACGATGGCTGGGCAGAAAAGGGTCCGACTTCCATTGTTCACGCGGTCCCGTTGGGACGACGTCGGTATGGCCGGCAAACACCAGCAGTGGCTGCGCTGTACCTTTGCGCGCCCATAAGTTGGTCACTTCGCCAGACTGAATGGTTTCACATATAAAGCCAAGCGGGGACAGCAGCTCAATGAGTCGGTCCTGACAACCTTTGTCCTGCGGCGTGATGGAAGAGAGGGAAATCAGTTCTTCGGCGAGTGCAAGGGTTTTGCTAACGGTGGTGTTTGACATGGTTATTGATTGAAAATTTGTTGATAAAGCGCGTCAGAAAAGCTAACGTAAGTATTCTTCCCCGTAAATAACACCGGTCGTTTGATAACGGACGGAAACTCCATCATCAATGTCGTCGCGCTGATATTGTCGGTAATGCTGGCGCGTCTCTGGTCGGTCAGATTACGCCAAATGGTACCTTTGCGATTGACCAAAACGTCCCAGGCGATGTCTCTCAGCCATGTGTTGATCAACTCTACATTGACGCCATCTTTTTTGAAATTATGAAATGTGTAGGCGATCTCTTGATCTTCTAGCCAGGTGCGCGCTTTTTTGACCGTATCGCAGTTCGGGATGCCGTAAAGAGTAATTGCCATGCGTTGTGTCAGTCTTTTGAGGTAATTTAATCGTAAATATAAAAGCAAATCGTGTCGTGCAGCGCGGGTTATAGCTACATGATGGCGTCGTGCCAAGTCCGACCGTTTTGCAGGATGGCACCAGTAAGATTATAAATAAGGTCGCAAATAAGGCTACAAATCAAGCGTAAATTCGGTATAAGTCGGGCCGTCGTTTTTTTCCGGCATAGACGGTGGGACCGATTTTTTTACCTCGGACCCGTTATTAGTGATCAGCCAGTACAAATTGCTGGGGGAATCGGCTTGGGAAAGTGCTTCTTCCTGCGTAATGATACCTTCTTCGATCAATCGCATTAATGCCTGCTCAAATGTCTGTGAACCGGGCGCGATACTTTTTTCCATCGCCTCTTTAATCTGGCCGATTTTTCCTTCTTCCATTAATTCAGAGATATGGCGGGTATTGAGCATAATCTCAACCGCTGGCGCGCGTTTGTCTTCTTTGGTATTGACCAGTCTTTGCGACACGACCGCGATGAGCGTCGATGCAAGATCTTCCAATAGCGTTGATCGATTCTCCGGAGGAAAAAAACTAATTACCCGGTTCAGTGCACGGTAACTGTTATTTGCATGCAGCGTCGATACCACCAGATGACCGGATTGGGCATACGCTAGCGCCGCCGACATCGTGTCTTTGTCACGAATTTCTCCGATCAAAATACAATCTGGTGCTTGGCGTAATGCATTCTTGAGGGCGATCTCAAGATTATCGGTATCGATGCCGAGCTCGCGTTGATTGACGATCGACAGCTCGTTCTTGAATAGAAATTCGATCGGATCTTCGAGCGTGAGGATGTGTCCGGCCTGGGTTTTGTTGCGATGGTCAAGCATGGAGGCAATCGTGGTTGATTTGCCGGAACCGCAGGACCCCACAACCAATAGCAAACCGCGTTTGCGGTTTATTAATTCGGTAAGTACCGGAGGTAAGCCCAGATTTTCAAACGCGGGAATCTCGAAAGGGACGTACCGAATGACCGCGGAAATGTTGCCACGTTGCTTGAATACCGACAGCCTGAAGCTACCAATCCCGCTGACGTGCAAGCCCATGTTGAGCTCTTTATCGCGTTCGAGTTCCTGGAGCCGGGCAACCGGCACGACTTCATTGAGCAGCAGCAGAATGGTGGCTTTATCCATTTTTTGCTGATTGATCGGGACCAGATGCCCTTTGATTTTAAGGTGGATCGCCGAGTTGATGGTCAGAAACATATCGGATGCTGCTTTTTCCTGCATCAGACGAAACAAGCGATCCATTGCCATGATGGCTCCTTAAATGCGGGGCTCATGCCGTCGCAAGGGTGCGCGGCGAGGTGTGGCATCAAACAAAATACCTGAGCCAGCGTAAGCTCTGACTCAGGTGATTGATTACGCTTCGCGCAATAGTTCGTTAATGCCTGTTTTTGCGCGTGTTTTTGCATCCACGCGCTTAACGATTACTGCACAGTACAAACTATATTTTCCATCCGCAGACGGGAGATTACCGGACACAACCACGGAACCTGATGGAATACGGCCATAGGTAACTTCGCCAGTGGTACGGTCGTAAATTTTAGTCGATTGGCCGATATAGACGCCCATTGAGATGACGGAGTTTTCTTCGACTACGACGCCTTCGACAATTTCTGAACGTGCGCCGATGAAACAATTGTCTTCGATAATGGTTGGATTAGCTTGCATTGGCTCCAATACGCCCCCAATGCCGACGCCGCCGGAGAGGTGGACGTTTTTGCCGATTTGCGCGCAAGAACCGACCGTTGCCCAAGCATCAACCATGGTGCCTTCATCGACATAGGCGCCGATATTCACAAAAGAAGGCATCAGCACGACGTTTTTGCCGATGAAACTGCCGTGACGGGCAACCGCTGGTGGCACTACGCGAAAGCCGCCCTTGGCGAAATCGTCCGCAGTGTAGTTCGCAAATTTGGTCGGAACCTTATCGTAGAACTGCATGTTTTCGCCGGCAGGCATCGGCATGTTGTCTTCCAGGCGAAACGATAATAGCACCGCTTTTTTAATCCACTGGTTAACTCTCCAATTGCCGTCAATTTTTTCAGCAACGCGCAACGTACCTTGATTCAGCTCCGCGATGACGTTGGCGACTGCTTCGCGCAGGTCGGATGGCGCCGTTTTTGGAGAGAATTCGGTGCGCTGTTCCCAGGCCTGGTCGATAAATTGTTCTAGAGATTGAGTCATGATTTGTCGCTTATAAGTGATGAAAATTGTTGAGTACTATCGGTGTGAAAGCATTCAGACGCTGTGCTGGACCATTGCTGAAAATAATCATTTTCTCAGTTACGTTTCGGTTCCACCCAACGCTGAACAAAATCAGTAAAGCTATTCGTTTGTTGTTTGTTGTTTGTTGTTCGTAGTTCGTAGTTCGTAGTTCGTCGTTTATCAGGTTTGCAGCCCGCGCACGAACTTGACAATGCGCTGCGCAGCTTCCAGGCATTCTTCTACTTCCGCAACTAATGCCATACGAATCCGCGACTGTCCTGGATTGGTACCGTGTGCATCCCGTGCAAGGTAGCTCCCGGGCAGAACTGTCACATTATATTCGGCATACAGTCGCTTGGCGAAGTCGACGTCCGACAACGTGGTGTATTTATCGACTTTGGCCCACAAGTAAAACCCCGCATCGGGCAGGGATACCTCTAAAACCTCTTGCAATATCGGGGTAACTTGCTGAAATTTAGCAATATACTTGGCGCGATTCTCCGCCACATGGGTTTCGTCATTCCACGCGGCTATCGAGGCTGATTGGACCGAAGGACTCATCGCAGCCCCGTGATAGGTGCGATACAACAAGAATTTCTTTAAAATGCTAGCGTCGCCAGCCACAAAACCCGAGCGCATTCCGGGTACGTTGGAGCGCTTGGACAAACTGGAGAAGGTAATCAGACGCGGGTAGTTGTGGCGTCCCAACCGATGGGCGGCCTCCAGGCTACCGAGCGGCGCTTCAGTTTTGAAGTAAATTTCGGAGTAGCACTCGTCTGCCGCAATGACAAATCCATATCGATCCGATAACGCAAATAACTCTTTCCAGTCGTCCAGATTGAGTACTGCACCCGTTGGGTTGCCTGGTGAGCACAGATAGAGAAGCTTCACGCGCGCCCAGATAGCTTCTGGTACGTTACTGTAATCGGGGGCAAAGTTGCGATTTGCGTCCGAGTTAACAAAATAAGGTTGTGCGCCAGACAAGTAGGCTGCACCCTCGTAAATTTGATAAAACGGGTTGGGGCACATAACCAACGCATCCCGATCAGACGGGTCAACCACGGTTTGCGCTAACGCGAACAATGCTTCTCTTGATCCGCTAACGGGCAAAATCTGGGTGGCTGAATCGAGCGCCGGTAACTGATAGCGTCGTTCAAGCCAGCCAGCAATTGCTTTTCTCAGTCCGTCACTACCCGCAGTGTTGGGATAACTTGCGAGACCGTCGAGATTGTCTGCTAACGCCTGTCTGATAAAGGCTGGCGTTGGATGTTTAGGCTCGCCGATACCCAGGCTAATCGGTTTATATGCCACATTGGGAGTGACATCGGCAAAAAGCATCCGCAGTTTTTCAAAAGGATAGGGCTGCAACTGGTCTAGTAGTGGATTCACGGAGGTTTTAGATAGCAAAAGAAAATAGTCGTAAGGCAAAAAATGCGTCAGGCACTGCGTCTCGTATTATATACAGAAGTAAATATGCATAAGCCTTATAAGTCGGGATAAGCGACTTTATCGCCCGGGCGAAAGGCGTTATCGAGTGAGATAGCACACCCATTTCAGCCATTGGCCCGAGATCACGCTGATCAGTGCCGCCGACATCGCAGATTTTTACGCCCCTAACCTATCCCGCTGGTTAGGCTCCTTTCGCGGCTACGTAACTATAGAGTGAGCATAGAGTGCGCATACACTGCGCATAGACTGAGCAGGGAGTCAGTTATCACAATTTTTGACCCTTTTGGCATCAACGGAGGCCATGTCGAATGTTATGATGCTGGTCCTTTCGAGATTTTTCTCGCTTTCATGTAATTTGAGTGCGGCGGTTTTGTATTCGCCGACTTTGATAAGAATAGTCAATAACGTGCGTCTAACTTCCATTAAATTAGCGGGATTCAAGTCTTTCGTTGATCCAACCAATTTTCAGGTACCCGGCCAGCTGGTCGGCGTGGTTGGCCCAAACGGTTGCGGAAAGTCCAATATTATTGATGCCGTGCGCTGGGTTTTGGGTGAGTCCAAAGCTTCCGAGCTGCGCGGCGAGTCTATGCAGGACGTGATTTTTAATGGCTCATCGCACAGAAAACCTGCTGGCCGCTCATCGGTTGAGCTGGTTTTTGACAATGGGATGGGGAAGGCAAGCGGGCAGTGGGGCCAATATGCTGAAATTGCAGTGAAGCGCACGTTGACGCGAGACGGAACCTCTACATATTACATCAATAATCAGTCGGTACGACGCCGTGACATCCAGGATATTTTCATGGGTACCGGTTTGGGGCCACGCGCGTACGCAATCATCGGACAAGGGATGATTTCGCGGATTATTGAAGCGCGCCCGGAAGAGCTGCGCATTTTTCTTGAAGAAGCTGCCGGCGTCTCGAAATATAAGGAGCGTCGCCGCGAAACTGAAAACCGTTTGAACGACACGCGCGACAATCTATTGCGTGTGGAAGATATTCTCCGAGAACTCAACAGCAATTTGGAAAAGCTGGAAGCGCAAGCGGCGGTCGCCCATAAATTCCACGCCTTGCAAGGCGATCAGGAAGAAAAGCAAAAACTTTTATGGTTGTTGCGCAAAAACGAAGCCAAAGCTGAGCAAGAAAAATTTTTCCGCGAGATCGAAAAAGCCCAGACGGATCTGGAAGAGCAAACCGCCAAATTGCGTCATGTGGAAACCGAGCTTGAGCATATGCGGCAAGCGCATTATGCCGCTGGCGACCGCATGCATCAGGCTCAGGGTCATCTTTATCAGACCAACTCCGAGATCGGTAGCCTGGAAGCACAAATCAAGTTTGTCATTGAATCGCGCAATCGACTGCAATCACAACTCAACTCGTTGACCGCTCAACGTGACCAATGGCAACGCCAGGGCACTCAACATCAGGATGATTTGTCCGAAGCTGAGATCCATCTGGAGGAATTGGCGGCCCGCGTTGAGCAGTCGCAAGTCTCTGCGCAGCAGCATAGCGATCATGTGCCCGCTTTGGAGCAATCTTGGCGCGAGGCGCAACTCAAGACCACGGAATCACGCGCCAAAATTATGCAATTCCAGCAGCAAATCGAGCTGGAATCCACACATCAGCGTAATGCATCGAATATTTTAAACGGCTTGACCGGACGTCGCGAACGTCTCTCCCAGGAAAAAAACGGCTTAAACTTGCCAGACACCACGCATTTGACCAATCTCAAAATGCAGCTCGAGGAAAAGCAGGCCGGGCTGGAAGAAGTCAGCATGCAACTCGAAGAGTCGCAGGAGCAGCAACCGCGTCTTGAAGAGGAACGACGTACCGCCCAGCAACAGGTCAACACCGAAACCGCCAACAACGCCCAGCTGGAAGCGCGCCTGACGGCTTTGAAGCAGTTGCAGGAAAGCGTTCAAAGCCAGGGCAAGGTACAACCGTGGTTGCAAAAGCATGAGCTGGCCGAGTTGCCGCGCTTGTGGCAAAAGTTGCACATCGACCAAGGTTGGGAAACCGCGCTGGAATCGGTATTGCGTGAGCGCACTTCCGCACTGGAGATGTCGAATCTGGACTGGGCCAAAGGCTTCTTTAACGATGCGCCTCCGGGTAAGCTCGCCTTGTTCACGCCTAACGGGATAGCCTCGGAAAGCAACGCTGCTACACCCGTAGGATTTAAGCCTTTTCTGAACTTAATGCAGCTCAATGATCCTGGCTTGCGCGCATTAATGCAAGATTGGTTGCACAATGTTTTTGTCGCGGATGACACCGTGACAGCGTTCGCGGAGCGCAACAAACTCCCGGTCGGCGCTTGTTTCGTGACTCGTCAGGGGCATGTAATCAGTAAAACCAGTGTGCGCTTTTATGCTTCCGATTCGGAGCAGGACGGCATGCTGGCACGTCAGCAAGAGATTGAAAATATTACCAAGCAGTTGCGCGCGCAGCAAATGTTGGCCGACGAAGCGCGCTCGCGCTCAGTGCGTGCTGAAGCTGCTTTGACGCAAGCAACGCAACGGTTGCAAGAACTCCGTCTGCGTCACAACGGCCTCACCCAATCGGTCCATGGCCTGCAGATTGATGTAATGAAGCTGTCCGAGTTGCAGGAACGCTTTAATCAGCGCAGCTCACAAATCGCAGCAGATCTGGCCGAAATTGCTGCTCAGGAAAATGAACAACAACAAGTAAAAATGGAGTCGGAGGCCAAGTTTGAACAACTTGATGCCGAGCTGGGGGAATTACAAGAGAAACACGAAGATGGGCAGACTGACTATCTCAATAAAGAACAGCAACTTAATGATGCCCGTCAACGCTTGCGAGAACTGGAACGCAGCGCACAGGAAACTGAGTATGCTGAAAAATCGCATCGCAATAAAATTGAAGAATTAAAACGGAGTATCTCTACGGCGCTGGAACAGGCTGCACAGTTGTTTGCCAATATGCAGCAAGGTCATCTGGAGTTGGAGAGTCTGGACGATCAGGCGGCACAAACCGGTTTGCAAGACTTACTAGACAAGCGGACGGATCAGGAACGTGCTTTGGCCGATGCCCGGCATGAGTTGGATCAGGTGTCGCAAAACTTGCGGCAGCACGAAGATACGCGCACCCAAGCGGAGCGCAGCCTGCAACCGCAACGTGACCGCATTATGGAAGTACAGTTGAAGGAGCAGGCTGCACGTTTGAGCCAGGAACAATATTCACAGCAACTGGTGGAGTTTGGTGCCGATGAAGTTGCTCTGGGCGAAAAGCTGCATGACGACATGCGTCCTTCTTATTTGCAGGGTGAAGTCACGCGGCTTACCAATGCGATAACGGGACTAGGCGCGGTCAATCTGGCGGCGTTAGATGAGTTGGCCCAAGCTTCCGAGCGGAAGAATTTTCTTGATGCGCAAAATGCCGACCTGACCGAAGCGATCAACACACTGCAAGATGCTATTCATAAAATAGATATCGAAACGCGCGAGTTGTTGCAAGATACGTTTGATCGGGTCAATGGCCATTTTGCGGAGTTATTCCCGATATTGTTCGGTGGTGGCCAAGCCAAGTTGATCATGACCGGTGACGAGATTCTGGATTCCGGCGTCCAAGTGATGGCGCAACCGCCCGGCAAGAAAAACGCGACGATTCATTTATTGTCTGGCGGCGAAAAAGCCCTGACGGCCACGGCGTTGGTGTTCTCCATGTTCCAGTTGAATCCGGCCCCGTTCTGTTTGCTGGACGAAGTTGACGCGCCGCTGGATGACGCCAACACTGAACGTTTCTGCAATATGGTGAAACGTATGTCCGAGCACACCCAGTTTCTTTTCATCTCTCATAACAAAATTGCGATGGAGATGGCAAACCAATTGATTGGTGTCACGATGCAGGAGCAGGGCGTATCGCGTATCGTGGCAGTGGATATGGAGTCAGCTAGAAGTTTCGCGACCGCTTAACGATTACAGATGTCACCGCTAGCGCTGCTCAATCACTCAGCGAGAATTTTTCGGCCCCTGGTAGTGATTGACCAGCCAATTGCGCGCCGCGTGCGGTTTCACTGAGCTTCACTGAGCTTCACTAAGCCTCGCTGAAGGTAATATTCGCGTTACGCATAGCTTTTTGGGAACACTGGCCAGATTCGCGTGTCCGACAAAAGGTTTGCGTTGATTAATCGGTTTCGACTCTTGCTTTCAGTAATTAGCCGCCTAAATTCGGTGTAAGGCGTATTTATACCTGTCGATGCCGCAGATTTAATGAAATAGTTGCAATAAGAGTAGGCTTTAGCGCCACATTTATTGATAATGACGCATGAGAAGTTGCAAGGCTGAAAAAAAGGTTTTCAATTCCGGAAATACGCTTAGTTTAGAAATGCAAAATCTGTCGGGTTAAGCTGAAGTGACTAGTGGTTCTTCTAATGCCGCTGCTTCCGATGCCTGGCTATAATTAATTGAATCTTATGGACACATTGTTCTTCACATCGATTGTGCCGCTTTTGCATTTTTGTGTGGCGACCTATGGTCCTTTATCCGTTATCGTATGCTGCCATTAACAATGACATTCGCCGCAAAATTATTGCCGTTCGGAACGGGTATTTCTGGCGGTGGATGTGCGCATGCGTAATTCCCTATTTCAACCGTTATTCTGCGTACACTCAGGCACTGCTGTGCCTGCCATTGTGTGCGCTATCGAGGCCCTAGTAGCATGACCGATCTACAAACCAGTCTGTTCGTCATAGGCGGCGCAATTATTGTTGGCGTCGTTTCCTATAACAAGTGGCAGGAATATAAAGCCAAAAAAAGCGTCGAACGCGCATTTGCCACTTCGCATGACGACGTCTTGATGACACCTCCGGTCGAATCAACGGAGCGATCGGAGCGGACAGAACGGCATGAGCCGGTCTTCTTCCCATCTGAAAGCGGGCCGGAGGTCGCTGTTTCTCCAGATATACCGCAGGATAATATTGACCTGACTGCCGAGCAACTGGCGACCGAACCCCAGGGGCAGATGGTAGCGCCGTCCGCGAGCGCGGAGGTCGCGGGATCGGAGGCGGTGGCAGTACAGAACATGACTCCTCCTCAAATTGAACTGCCTGTCGATGGCTTGATTGATTGTGTTATTCCATTGACGCTGGAAGCTCCGGTCCGTGGCGATAAAATTCTGCCGGTGCTGAATAATTTGCGTTATGTCGGCAATAAGCCCGTTAATTATATCGGTGAGGACAGCCACGGTGAATGGGAGCCGATTGCGCATGGTGGTGTGTATAAATCATTGATGGCCGGCGTGCAGATGGCCAATCGCAGCAACCCACTGAACGAGATTGAGTATTCCGAATTAATAATAAGTCTGCGCCAGATCTGCGACGATCTCGGAGCTGAACCAGACATTCCTGATATGGCCGAAGTGATGCAGGGCGCACGGGCCTTGCATCAGTTTGTGATCGAACATGATGCCCAACTCGGGGTGAATATCCAATCGAAAGGTGCTCCCTGGGCGGTTAGCACGCTGATGTCCGCATTAACGCGGCAAGGCTTTGATGCGCGCCCGGAAGGTCGTCTGATCATGTCGGATGGTGACGGTGGAGTATTGTTCTCGCTATCGATCAATGCCAGTGCCACTAGCGAAACCACCGCCCGTTTGACTCTTCTGCTGGACGTTCCACGTGTTTCCCAATCGCGCGATGGCTACGGTGCGATGGTCGCCTGTGCTCGTTCGCTTGCATCGCGTTTAAGCGGCATAGTGGTGGACGACAGCAATCAGCCGTTAGCGGACGTGCAACTAACGGAGATCGCTGGTCAGGTGGACGCGTTCTATCTTGATATGGAAGGTGCCGAAATTTCTGCTGGCTCAACCCGCGCTTTGCGTCTGTTCAGCTAACATTTTTCTCTTGCGCCACGCGAGGGTGCGAATGTGTGTAGCGCAAAGTCGTGAAGGATTGAAGCGTTCGTTGCACCCTCGTCAAAAATAAACTTTAATTCAAGCTTACTTAATCGGGCACTTACGTCCCGGGCTGGTCGCCGGAATAATAAAAACCGTCGTTGGAAGAGCGCGGGTAAAAGTGCTAGTTGCGACAATCAGCACTTAAATTTAAAGTTAAACTTAACCAACCAATTTATGCGCCCGGCGTAAAGCCCGCTCGCAATCTGGGCGGCCTCTATCTCCCTCGTTACCCCGCATGGCCAATAGTGCTATCGCTTCTAAGTATCCTCTGCCATACGAACGATGTTCGCAATTTCGCCCCATTTTTTGGTTATCACCCCACGATAGTGTCGCTGCCCCTGCCGGCGCCAGCGTTTTTATCCACGCTCATGGCTTTTGGCTGAACGGTTCAAATTCTCGTGGCACGGAATATCTGCAACGTTTGTCCTTTTCTGCTTTGCCAAGAGGCGATTTATATCGTTTGGATTAAAGATAGGCAAAATCTTACGTTACCTCCGATAAAGACTTTTTGACCTTGGAAGTTGAATTTTTCTTTTCGTCCTTTTGCGTGCAGCAACCTCATGCTTTGATAACGGAAAAAATGGTCGTATCACGACGTTTTTTTTGGATAGAAATGGGATATCCCGAGGCAATATCTTCCGTTTGTCCTATTTCCGCGAAGTGAGCGGGATTTGGAGTGATTCCGTCTATGTTAGAGAATCTTTTCCCGCGTGCTTTATGCATATAAACGTAGTTTTAGAAATTTTTTGCTGTCGAAAAAAAGCCAAAAAGTGGATTGACTTTATTTGTAACCGCAAAAATGTATCGGTCCCTGCATTTTTTTTGGTAGTCCGACTCAGTTTGAACAACTAGACTCAATCACATAAACCATAAGTCATAAGGCATCTGGTGCGGGCTAAGGAGTTCAAACTCCCATTTTGTCGTACGAAGATCAGCGTACCGTAGCGTAATCGGCAGGGGACAAAGTAATGGCAGTTCTTCTTTTTGAATCATCCGTGACCCAATTTCGGACGCAGATAAAGCGCGTTAAAAGTCGGAAAACCGTGTTCGGCGTAACTATGCGTAAAGTGTTAAAAAACCGGTGTGCTGAAGTATGTTAACTGCACACATGGAACCTAACCTTGAAGTAGTAGATGTCAGTAGTCATGAGTCCTTTAATGCATGGGGGCATGGCTATCCGCACAAGTCCGTCCGCTGGCACTTTCATCCTGAATACGAAATTCATTTAGTCACCGCCGCCACCGGAACCTTTTTTGTTGGCGATTTTATTGGTACTTTCGCTCCAGGAAATCTGGTGATGATAGGGCCGAATCTTCCTCATAATTGGGTGAGCGATTTAATGGAGGGCGAGTTGGTGTATCAACGTTGTCTGGTGATGCAGTTTCCGGGTGCGTTAGCTTCAAATGCTATCAAGATTTTTCCAGAACTACGCTATGTTGGAAAGCTGTTGAAAGAGGCCCGCGGTGGTCTGTTATTCAGCTCTGAAACCGGTCTTGCCGCGCAGTCGTTAATGCTGGAGCTAACCGAGGCACGGGGTATTCGCCGAGTGCAGCTGTTTCTGACTTTGATAGAGCTGTTGGCACTTGATACCAGTCGCAAGCGGCTAGCTAGTTCCGAGTACGCCTCTGATATGGGCGACATCGCATCATCAAAAATCAATGTAGCTTTAAAGTACATTAATAAAAACTTCGCGACCGACTTGCGAGAGCCAGACGTCGTCGCGATTACGGGACAAAGCATCAGCGCATTTTCCAGGGCTTTCCACAAGCATGTCGGAATGACCTTCGTGAGCTATATCAACCACCTGCGTATCAAACGCTCTTGCGAACTGCTGACAAGCGGGCGAATCAGCATCACCGATATTTGCTTCAAAGTTGGATTCAATAATGTGTCCAACTTCAATCGACAGTTTTTACTACAAAAAGGGATGTCGCCCTCTAAATTCCGCGACATCGACGAAATGAAAATTTCGAAATGTTCCTAACTTAACGAGGGTGAAAAAGCGTTATTGAAGGCCCAGGGGAAAATCGCGTCCACTATTTTTCTTTTGATCTGGTGGCTGAAGTTGCATGAGATCGAAGAAAGATAGCGGACTTTATTTTGAACAAATTTATGCAGTAGGAGGCTGCTTTTTTGAAGGTGTTTCAAACAGATCTATCGGGTAGATCCAGGTAAGGCACGCGATGGACGACTTGCGACGTCATGACTAGTTAGTTATTCAAAAATTGCTATGCCTAAAAGGTTATAGCGTTTCACTGGAACCAGTGGAAAAAATGAAGGAGACCGTTATGAGCCATAAAAATAAATTAACACCCGTTTTCACTGCCGTACTCTGTTTGGTAACCTTTTCTGCGTTTATCTCTAACGCGGCTTCAGCAGAACCGTTGAAGATCGGGATGTCTTTCCAGGAATTAAACAATCCGTATTTTGTCACCATGAAGCAGGCATTGATGGATGCTGCCGCAACCATTGGTGCGACCGTTATTGTTACCGATGCCCGACATGATGTCTCGAAGCAGGTGAGTGATGTCGAAGACATGATTCAGAAGAAGGTCGATATTTTGTTAATTAATCCGACCGATTCCGTCGGTATTCAATCGGCCGTCAAGTCTGCCCATGCTGCAGGCGTTGTGACGGTCGCCGTTGACGCGCATGCCGAGGGTCCGGTGGATTCTTTTGTGGGCTCGAAGAACTTCGATGCAGGGGAAATTGCTTGCACCTATCTTGCCAAAAATCTCGGTGGCAAGGGCGATGTGGCGATTCTGGATGGCATTGCGGTAGTGCCGATCCTTGATCGGGTTCGGGGTTGCAAGAAAGCCTTATCAACGTTCCCGGGAATCAAGATTGTGACCACTCAGAATGGTAAGCAGGAACGAGATCAGGCCCTGACCGTCACAGAAAACATCCTTCAGGCGAATCACAAATTGAAAGGCATCTTTAGCGTGAATGATACGGGTTCAATGGGTGCGCTATCGGCAATTGAGGCCAGTGGCAGAGATATCAAACTGGTCAGTGTAGACGGCGCACCGGAAGCGATCACTGCAATTCAAAAAAAGAACTCCAAATTCATTGCTACTGCAGCGCAATATCCGCGCGATCAGGTTCGCCTGGCTCTGGCAATCGCATTAGCTAAAAAATGGGGCGCCAATGTCCCGGCCAGCGTGCCGGTAGACGTAAAGCTGGTGGATAAAGACAACGCGAAAACCTTTCGCTGGTAGTCGGCCATCCTTTGTTAGTCTTGCACTCTCACGTCACATCGTGGGAGTGTGTTTTGGTCTTTGATTGATTGCACGAGGCAATGATGAACACGATTTTAAGTTTGGAAAATGTTTCCAAGAGTTTTCCGGGTGTGAAGGCGCTGTCCGATATAAATTTGTCCGTTAATAAAGGCGAAATTCATGCGTTGTTGGGAGAGAACGGCGCGGGAAAGTCGACTTTGATGAAAGTCCTGAGTGGGATCTATCGTCCTGACGACGGTCGAATTATCGTGAATGGCGTTCAGCAAAATTTTCGTAGCTATAACGACGCAATAGATGCCGGTATCGCCATTATTTTTCAGGAATTTAGCCTGATTCCCTACTTGAATGCCGTAGAAAATATTTTTCTCGGCCGCGAGTTAACTGATCGGTTTGGTCTCCTATCCAAGGAGTGCATGCGTGAAAAGGCAGTCGAGATATTCGAAAAACTGAAGATCGACATCGATATTTCTATCGAAATTAGCCGACTTAGTATCGCCCAGCAACAGTTTGTCGAGATCGGCAAGGCGTTGGCGCTAAATGCGCAAATTCTGATTTTGGATGAACCCACCGCGACGCTCACACCAATGGAAGCAAAGCATCTTTTTAAGATTATGGGTGATCTGAAAGAGGATGGCGTGGCAATGATATTTATTTCCCATCACATGGACGAAATTTTTGAGGTGTGTGATCGGATTACGGTGCTCCGCGATGGGAGATATGTCGGTATGGTCGATACAGACAGCACGGATGTTGATAGTTTGGTGGAGATGATGGTGGGCCGCAGGCTGGCGAGCAAATTCCCCGCCAAGCCGGTTCAACGTTACTCCGAGCGCATAGTGTTAGAGGCGAAGGACGTGCGCATCCAAAAGGAAGGGCCGAGCAATAGCTTCATGCTTTATGAAGGAGAAATTCTCGGCTTTGCCGGTCTGGTTGGTTCCGGTCGGACTGAACTGGCGCGTGCGGTCATGGGCGCAGACCCGGCCTGGCAGAAGACGGTCTATGTCAATGGTGTTCAGGCTGCTTTAAACAATCCGGCCGAGGCGCTGGAAAATGGTATTGGTCTTTTACCAGAGAGCCGAAAGTCGGAAGGACTAATCACCGGTTTCAGTATTAAAGACAATATCTCTATTAATAATTTAGGAAAATATTTGTGTGCCGGTGCCCTGATTGATAGGAAAGCCGAGGAAATGACAAGCCAGATAATGATCGACCGGGTGGGTGTCAAAGCATCCGGACTGAGCGCTTTGGTATCAACGCTGAGCGGCGGTAATCAGCAAAAAATTGTCATCGCTCGCTGGCTCAATCATCATTGCAAAATTCTTATTTTTGATGAGCCCACGCGCGGTATTGACGTTGGAGCAAAGGCCGAAATTTATAGTCTGATGCGTGAGCTAACGCTACAAGGCTACTCGATTATTCTGATTTCTTCTGAGTTGCCGGAAATCGTCGGGATGTGCGATCGGGTAGCGGTGTTCAAACAGGGATCGATTGTTAAATTATTAGAAGCGGATTCGATCAATTCAAGCGAGGTAATGCGCCATGCAACCGCCGGTAAACATTAATGTAAGAAACTTCTCAGGTAAAAACGTCTTTTCCATCACGGGGCTAATGGCGCAACTCAAAAAATCTCCGGCATTTTTTCCTTTTGTCGGTTTATTCCTGGTCTGTCTGGTGATGACTGCAACCACCGATGATTTCCTGTCGGCTGCAAACCTGATCAACATTGCGCGACAAGTTTCAATCAACGCGATCATTGCGGTAGGCATGACTTGCGTCATTTTAAGCGGTGGTATTGATCTGTCCGTAGGGGCCGTTATGGCTCTCACCGGCACGCTCACAGCGGGTCTGATGGTGGCAGGAATACCGGCAGAATTCGCTATTCTTATCGGCTTGGCGGCCGGCATACTTTTTGGTACGGCGAATGGATTTTTTGTCGCCTATGCAAAGATGCCACCGATCATTGTGACGCTCGCGACAATGGGTATTGCCCGCGGGCTGGCGCTGATCTATACCGGCGGCTATCCTGTGGGTGGTCTTCCCGACTGGTTTGAGTTTTTCGGCCGCGGGAATGTTCTCGGTATTCAAATGCCCATCCTGATACTCATCACAGTGTTCGCACTCGCTTATGTCGTGCTCGATCACACGCCGATTGGTCGCTACATTTACGCCATCGGCGGTAACGAGGAGGCGACGCGATTAAGCGGCGTGCGTGTCCCTCGTTATAAGTTGATGGTGTATGCGATCAGTGGGTTCACCGCGGCGATTGCCGGATTGGTGTTAACGTCGCGACTTATGAGCGGCCAGCCGAACGCCGGGGTTTCATTTGAACTTGATGCAATCGCGGCGGTCGTAATGGGAGGAACCGCGATCAACGGCGGTCGCGGTTCCATTATTGGAACGCTGGTAGGCGCATTGATGTTGGGGGTACTCAACAATGGGCTAAACATGATGGGCGTATCTCCTTATCTTCAAAATATCATTAAGGGCCTCATCATTTTGCTCGCTATTTATATCAGCCGCGGTTCAAGCAAATAAACCTGAACGGCCCGTACGGGTCGTCAACTAAGAGAATAATCAATGGGACAAATTGTGGCAACGGATATGCAACGAGCAGAAACGATTGAAGGAGGTTCCGCCGTACCAGATATGCAGGCGGTGGTATGCCATGGCCCGAAGGACTACCGTTTGCAAAGAATCAAACGGCCGGTCGCCGGTCGCAATGAGCTGGTCATCAAAATTGCCGCGTGTGGCATCTGCGCCAGCGACTGCAAATGCCATTCTGGTGCCGCAATGTTTTGGGGCGGGGAGGGTCAGCCATCCTGGGTCAAGCCCCCGGTGGTGCCGGGGCATGAGTTTTTCGGCTACGTAGAGGCTGCCGGCGAAGGCGCCGAAGAGCATTTCAACGTGAGAATCGGTGACTGTATTATCGCTGAGCAGATTGTGCCATGCGAAAAATGTAGATACTGCAAATCCGGGAAATATTGGATGTGCGAAGTACACAATATTTTTGGCTTCCAGCGTGATGTGGCAGATGGTGGAATGGCCGATTACATGCGCATTCCGCCGACCGCTATCGTGCATCAGATTCCGGAAAGCCTCTCCTTGGAGGACGCCGCCCTGATTGAACCCATGGCTTGCGCTATTCATACCGTGAATCGTGCCGAAATTCAGCTGGATGACGTGGTCGTTATCGCTGGTGCAGGTCCCCTGGGATTGATGATGGTGCAGATCGCCCGCTTGAAAACACCTAAGAAACTGGTGGTCATCGATCTGGTTCAAGAGCGCCTGAATGTGGCATTACAGATGGGTGCGGATATGGTGATCAATCCGTCTGACGATGATGCAAAAGTGATTATTGACTCGCTTACCGATAGCTATGGCTGCGACGTATATATTGAAACCACGGGCGTGCCCGCGGGTGTGACGCAAGGCTTGGAACTGATTCGAAAATTAGGTCGTTTTGTGGAATTTAGTGTGTTCGGCAAGGAAACCAATGCCGACTGGTCCATTATCGGTGACCGCAAGGAACTCGACGTCCGTGGTGCCCATCTTGGGCCGTATTGCTATCCGGTCGCCATCGATTTGTTTGAACGAGGGCTGGTGACTTCGACAGGGATCGTTACGCATGCCTTCTCATTGGATGAATGGGAAAAAGCTTTCGCCCTCGCCAATTCGCTCGATTCCATAAAAGTGTTACTCAAACCAACGTCTACCTGAGGCATCGCATGAACTACGTCATTGGTGTCGATATAGGTACGCAGAGTACCAAGGCATTGCTGGTCAGTTGTACCGGTGAGATTATTGCTCAGCATGCAAAGGCTTATCAACTCGATACGCCAAAACCGCTGTGGGCCGAACAATGGCCATCAGTCTGGTACGAGGCGGTCATAGAATGTGTTCAGCGAGTAGTGGAAAAAAGTGGACTTCCCGCTGAACAAATCAAAGCAATATGCGTGAGCAGTTTATATGGCGGTGCAGGGATACCGGTCGATACCTGGATGAAGCCACTTTACCCCTGTCTGATCTGGATGGATCGGCGCGCCAATGATGAGGTCCGTTGGGTCAATGAAAGCGTCGATCTGGAGCGCCTGTTTGCCATTACCGGTAATTCGGTAGATAGCTATTATGGTTTTACGAAGATGCTATGGATCAAACGCAATCGCCCCGATGTGTGGGAACGGACTTATTTGTTCCTTCCGCCAAACAGCTACATTAACTACTTGCTGAGTGGTGAAGTGGCCGTCGATCACAGTTCGGCGGGAAATATCGGTGGAATTTACGATGTGCAGCAGCGGACCTGGTCGGAAGAAATGTTGGACAAACTTGGAATTCCTTCAGCGATGATGCCGCCGCGCCTGGTAGATTCAAGCCACGTCGTAGGCGGTTTGCGGTCGGAGCTAGCCGCGTGTCTTGGTCTTACTGCCGGAACGCCCATTGTGGCCGGTGGTGTTGACGCTGCTGTGGCGACCTTTGCGGCAGGCGTGACGCGCGCAGGAAACCATGTTGCCATGATCGGTACGAGCATGTGCTGGGGCTATATCAATCAACAGGTCGACGCACGTCATGGCCTTATTAGCATGCCACATGTCCATAATAGTCAAAAGGACCTATACATATTTGGAGGTGCGATCACGGCGGGCGCATCGGTCAGTTGGTTTCGAGATACATTTTGCCAGTCCGAAATTGAAGCGGCAACCCATTTGGCGGGTGGCGATGTACATCAAATTTTGGAGGAAAAAACGAAGGGTATTCCAGCGGGAGCCGAGGGGATATTATTTTTGCCATATCTAATGGGAGAGCGCAGCCCCGTCTGGGATGCGAAGGCCAGCGGCGCTTTCATCGGTTTGAGTTTGTTTCATACGCGGGCACATCTGTATCGCGCCGTGTTGGAGGGCATCAGTTTTGCTCTCAAGCATAATATGGATGCGGGCGCAAAAGGAGCGCAGTCTCTCGATGACAAGTTAATTGTCGTAGGCGGTGCTGCACATTCCGACTTGTGGATGCAAATCATTGCCGACGTGACCGGCTATCCAGTCTATACGATTCAGGAAAACGTCGAAGCGGCGCTAGGCGCTGCGTTGCTGGCAGCCGTTGGGGTTGCGCTTGTAGATAACAACACTGCGGAAAAGGGCTGGGTGACTTTAGTCCCACGCACGGTGCCCGATCCGACCGTGAGGGCCATTTACAGCAAGGTTTTTGCGCTTTATGTTGATCTTTATCCGGTATTGAAACCGATAATGCACCGGCTTCAATCTGGCGCAGAGGGAAGCGATGAGTCAGAAATAACCAGGGCGGAAGTAAATTTTGTTGATGAGGCCGTCAACGAAAAAACAATTTTGGCGGCGGGATGCCCTCAATCGAATACGGCGCAGAGCAGAAGGCCATAAATAAAAGAAATTGCACGCAAAACTTCCCAGCAGCGTTAGACGTTCAATAGTGGCCTCAGCGCCGTCTGCGTTCACCTGGGCTGCTGGGACCCATTGCATCAGTCTTGTAAAAGAACAATAAATACGATCACGTAACGGTTTCACCCTTTAGAGTAGAAGGCCGGGATAATGAAACCCGGTCGTAGCGCACCGATTTTTACATCCATCTCATCTTAAATCTAAAAAAGCATGTGGTTGCGCCCGTCTTTCACGCTTACCTGTCATGCGTACCAATTATGCGCATCAATTAGGTATACTCACAGGCATTGGGAATAGAGCAACAGTGAAACAACATATGCAATATTCAAGACAAGAACTTCCAGCGCTTGGGATGGACACAATGACAAAATTGGCACAAAACCGTACGTTAAATCGTACTTCGAACATGGATAAGGCGGTACAGCAATTAGACGCTCAGGAAGCGTCGACTGAGCTTGCCGAGTTAGCTAATCTGCTGGCCTACCATGACAACCTTTATCACGCGGAAGACGCGCCAGAGTTGAGCGACGCCGATTATGATGCATTACGTCAGCGTAATAACGCCATCGAAGTCCGTTTTCCCGAATTGATACGCGCTGACAGTCCGTCACAAAAAGTGGGCGCTGAACCGGCTAAGGGATTCAAAAAAGTCATCCATCGCGTACCTATGCTATCGCTTGACAACGCATTCGTCGAAGACGACATAAAGGATTGGCTCGATGGGGTACGTAACTTTTTACGCGAATTGAAAGACCCTGACGTCATCGTCGAGATTGATTGCGAACCTAAAATCGATGGTCTATCGTGTTCATTGCGTTACAAGAATGGCGTACTCGTTTCCGGTGCCACCCGTGGAAGTGGTGGGGTAGGCGAAGATATTACCGCCAACGTAAAAACTATTAGTGATATTCCAAAAAAACTTCCCGGTGAAGGCTGGCCCGAAGTGTTGGAGGTCCGTGGCGAAGTCTATATGACCGATGACGGTTTCTTAAAACTTAACGCAGAACAAGAAATTGCCGGTGGAAAAATATTTGCTAATCCGCGCAACGCGGCCGCTGGTAGCATGCGCCAACTTGACGCCACTATTGCAGCAAGGCGGCCGTTACGGTTTTATGCCTATACCTGGGGCGAAATTTCAGCACCTTTTGCGACTACGCAATGGGAGGCGCGGGCTAAGTTTAAAAGCTGGGGTTTCGAGCTGAATGAACCGAGCCGGTTGGTCAAGGTTTCCGAAATTTCTCTGAGCGAGCTCGTAGCCTATTATCAGGACATCGAACGCAATCGTTCCTCGCTCGGATTTTCGATAGACGGAATTGTTCTTAAGGTTAATCGACTTGATTGGCAAAACCGCCTTGGTTTCGTTAGCAGATCGCCGCGATGGGCAACAGCATGGAAGTTCGCGCCAGAACGCGCGCAGACGGTGATCAACGCGATTGAATGTCAGGTTGGACGGTCAGGGAAAATTACACCGGTTGCGCATCTCGCCCCCATCAGCGTTGGTGGTGTCCTGGTTCAGAGAGCTACCTTGCATAACGCGGATGAGATTTTGCGGAAAGATGTGCGTGTAGGTGATACGGTGATGATTCAGCGGGCCGGTGATGTGATTCCACAGATCATCGGTGTTCTGCAGGATGCGCGTCCGGAAAATAGCGTCCCTTATATTTTTCCGACTCACTGCCCTGTGTGCGATAGCTTGGTGGTACGAGAAGAGGGCGATGCGGGAAGTTTTTGTACCGGCGGTTTGGTATGCGCGGCGCAAGTCATTGAGCGTTTGAAGCACTTTGCATCGCGCGATGCATTCGATATTGAGGGACTTGGCGAAAAAAATATTGCGCTTTTTTATGAGCGCGGGCTTATCAAAACACCCGTGGATATCTTCACCCTGGAAGATCGGGATGGCAAAGGAATCAAGGGTGGCAACGGGGCCAGCGGCGACACTGGTGCGCGCGTGCTCCCACCGCTGCGTGTATGGGAAGGTTGGGGCGAAACATCAGCAGCAAAATTGTTTACCGCTATCCGGCACGCCAAAGTGATTTCGCTGGATCGATTTATTTATAGCCTGGGAATTCATCAAGTGGGTCAGGCCACAGCGCGCTTACTTGCCAAACATTACTTATCTTTGAGTGAGTGGCGACTATGCATGAACGCAGCACAAGATCCCGATTCAGAAGCCTACGCAAATTTAATCTCAATCAATGGGTTGGGAGAAAGTATGGTGAATGACATACTTAGTTTTATTGCTGAGCCGCATAACAGTGAAGTATTGGAAGGACTGACGGGGGGCTCCGAGCCGTTGGTCACTGTTACCGATTTTGAGCGCCCATCCACGCTTTCTGCAGTTTCGGGGAAAACAGTCGTTTTTACCGGAAATCTCGATACCATGAGTCGTAACGAAGCGAAAGCGCAGGCAGAGGGTTTGGGAGCGAATGTGGCCGGATCTGTATCAAAGAAAACCGACTTCGTCATAGTCGGCGCTAGCGCCGGATCAAAGGAAAAAAAAGCCCGTGAACTTAACTTGACAATATTGAGCGAAGCGCAATGGTTAGCGCTAATTAAGTCTTAACGTTTTCAATGCAATAAGGATAATAATTAACGCATAATTAACGGGTCGATCTGCAAGCCCAAGACTTAAAACGAACTGTTTCGCGAACCTCCCGATCAAAATCATGTCAAAATTTAGTGTGCAAAGTATTCCCCCTGAAAACGGACTTGATTAATTGCGTATCATCAATCCTGAAAACGTTCAGAAGCAAGCTTCAGTCGGAATGGTGGAGTGCTTATCACATGGTCCGGAGCGTGCAGAGTATAGGTAATGCGCTCAACCAATGGCACAGCCCCGCTTAATTTGAACCGCGCACTTCTTTAGAAAGCGATCATGAAAAAAATTAGAAAAGCAGTATTTCCTGTAGCTGGTTTGGGCAGCCGTTTTTTGCCTGCCACTAAAGCGCAACCGAAAGAAATGCTTCCCATAGTCGATAAACCTTTGATTCAATACGCCGTTGAGGAAGCCGTCGCGGCGGGTATCACCGATATGATTTTTATTACCGGTCGCAACAAGCGTGCGATTGAAGATCATTTCGATACCGTGTATGAACTAGAAAGCGAATTGGAAGCCGCAGGCAAAACCAGATTATTGGATTTGGTCCGGAATGTCATCCCTAAGCATGTCAATTGTATTTTTATCCGCCAATCGGCTCCTCTGGGTCTGGGTCACGCTGTGCTATGCGCACGTCCGGTCGTCGGCGACGAACCGTTTGCTGTATTGTTAGCAGATGACTTCATGGATGTCGAGGCCGGCGAGCGCGCCGTAATGGCGCAAATGACCGACGTGTTTGAGCAAGAGGGTAGTAGCGTGCTGGCGGTGCAAGATGTGCCTCGCGCGGATACCCGACAATACGGAATTGTCAGTATCGATCCCTTCAAACCGAATTTGGAACGTGTCAATAGCATTGTTGAAAAGCCGCTGCCGGCCGATGCCCCCTCCACACTAGCAGTCGTCGGGAGATACGTGCTGACGAATGGTATTTTTGACTGTCTTGAAGCCACCGAAAAAGGCGCTGGCGGCGAAATTCAATTGACCGATGGTATTGCGGCATTGATGGAAAAGGAGAAGGTCTTAGCTTATCGCTACGCCGGTCAACGCTATGATTGCGGGTCCAAATTAGGCTATTTGAAGGCCACGCTTGCTATGGGTTTGAAGCACCCTGAAACCGGGCCTGCATTCGCTGAATATTTAAAACAATTTCAATAGGCTTTGGCCGGAACAGAAGTCGCATTGCATCATTAGCCAATCGCGGTCTGCTTTCGGATCTTCCCTATCTGAGGTTAAAATAGGCAACTTCCCATACTTGAATTGTCGATTGATTCCATGAGCATTCGTGAAATTTTGAAAATGGGTGACCCGCGGCTATTGTTGAAAGCAGAGCCAGTCACCGACTTTAATACGCCAGAGCTAGACGCGCTGATCAAGGATATGTTCGATACCATGTATGCGGCGAATGGGGCGGGACTGGCCGCACCGCAAATTGGCGTCAACTTGCGAGTCGTCATTTTTGGCTTCAAGAACAGTGCCCGTTATCCAGATGCAGAACCAGTTCCTGAGACGGTCCTCATCAATCCTGTCTTGAAGCCGTTGTCGGATGTTACTGACGATGCCTGGGAAGGCTGCTTGTCAGTGCCTGGTTTGCGCGGCGTAGTACCCCGTTGGAGTAATTTGCATTATGAAGGCGTCGACCAGCACGGTGCGGTGCTCAATCGTACCGTTGACGGCTTTCATGCGCGCGTAGTGCAGCACGAGTGCGATCATCTGGATGGATTTTTATATCCAATGCGAATCAAGGACTTCACGCTCTTTGGCTATACTTCGGTCCTGTTCCCGGAGTTGGATCCAAACGACGACGATTAAGAATCAAGACGTGAGGGCCTTGCGTATTGTGGCTTTGATCTCAGTCGCGGAGAGCCAATCGTCATTGACTCCGTCATCGCCCCGATATGAAATGGGTCTTTGAATTGCCTGGGACGATGTCGTAAATTCGGAATGTAAATGAAAAAAACCGGGGTAACCATCAACATGGTTATCCCGGTTTTCTATTTGAAGTTCGACTAACTCAATGCTCAGCAACGCGCTTTGCAATATGTTCGAGGGCTTCTTCTACCTGGTCTATCAAAATCAGGCATAAATCACCTTCGGTCAAAGTGGACAGTGCGGTGTCAATAGCAATGAATTCGCCATCAATTTCCTGTGTGGCGCTCGTGCGACGCGCGTTTTTCAGGCCGTCTCGCAGGAGTGCCAGGACTTCGCCATCGGCACGGCCGCGTTGACATTGGTCCTGATAAAGGATGACCTCATCGAACGCATCGCCCAGCAATTGTGTCTGTTGACGAATATCCTCATCGCGCCGATCACCAGCGCCGCTTATGACCACCGAGCGACGTTTCGCTGGCATGTTTTCGACTGCCTGAACCAGCGCGACAATCGCATCGGGATTATGGCCGTAATCGGCAATGACGGTTGCGCCGCGATAGTCGAATATATTGAATCGGCCGGGCACGGTAGCCGGGTCATTAATAAACGTCCGCAGGCCGGTGCGAATGATTTCCCAGTCGAGCTTTAAAGCCCACGCAGCTGCTGTTGCCGCCATGACGTTTTCGATCTGAAACCGAATGGTACCGTTGCGGGTTAATGGAATTTCCGCCAGTGGCACGCGCACTTCGTTCAGACCCTGTGCTGCGACAATATCTGTACCGTCCAAATACACCACGCGATGACCCTGTGCGCGATGCGTCGTCATCACAGTATTACTTTTATCATAGGCGAAAAAAGTCACGGAGCCGGGGCAAACTTTCGCCATACTGGTGACCATCGGATCGCCGGCATTCAAGACGGCGACACCGTTTGGTGCGACATTTTCAACGATCACACGTTTGACTACAGCCAGATCTTCAACTGTGCTGATAAAGCTCAATCCAAGATGATCGCCCATCCCGATGTTGGTAATGACTGCGACGTTGCAACGATCAAAGCCGAGACCTTCACGCAATATGCCGCCACGCGCGGTCTCAAATACGGCCGCATCAACGTCAGGATGCATCAAGACATTCCGCGCACTACGTGGACCACTGCAATCCCCGGTATCGATGCGCTGCTTTTCAATATAGACACCATCCGAGTTGGTCATGCCAACCCGCAGACCTTTACAGCTCAGCAAATGCGCAATCAAGCGTACAGTCGTCGTTTTGCCGTTGGTTCCAGCGACGGCAACCAAAGGGATACGGCCGTCATCGTGGCCGCTGAACATCGTAGAGATAATGGCCTTGCCGACTGGCCGGCCCTTGCCATACGAAGGGCTTATGTGCATACGTAAACCCGGCGCAGCATTCACTTCAACGATGCCCCCTTCCTGCTCTTCGAGCGGTCTGTGGACGCTGCTGCAGACGACATCGACCCCACAAATATCGAGTCCGACCATTTGGGCCGCGGCGACGGCGCGCGCTGCCATTTGGGGATGGACGTCATTGGTAACGTCAGTTGCAGTCCCGCCGGTGCTCAGATTGGCATTGTTACGCAAGACCACCCGGACACCGGTTGGAGGAACGGTATCGGCATGGTAATCCTGCTTGGCAAGGCTGGCTAATGCAATAGCATCGAAACGAATTTTGGTGAGAGGGGTAGCATGACCGTCGCCACGCAGCGGATCGCTGTTGACTTGATCGACCAGTTCTCTGATGGTATGGACGCCATCACCGATCACTAGCGGAGGATCGCGCCTGGCGGCGGCAACCATTTCTTTGCCAACGACAAGTAATCGGAAATCGTGACCCGGCAGATAACGTTCAACAATAACGTCCGAACAAATTTCAGCCGCGACGGCGAAGGCAGCAAAGACCTGCTCGCGTGTGCTGATATTTACGGCGACACCTTTGCCCTGATTGCCGTCACGCGGTTTAATCACCACCGGGCTGTCGATTTCTTGTGCTACCTGCCACGCATCGGCAGCGTTAGAAACCACGCGACCTTGTGGCACCGGAACACCGGCGGCATTAAGCAGCATCTTGGTGAGTTCTTTATCCTGCGCGATGGACTCTGCAATTGCGCTGGTGGCACTGGTTTCCGCTGCCTGTATGCGACGTTGGCGACTTCCCCAGCCAAACTGCACCATGCTACCGTCGGTAAGGCGGCGAAACGGCACGCCCCGTGCGACGGCGGCTTCCACTATCGAACCGGTGCTTGGCCCTAAGCGAACGTCTTCATCGAGCTCGCGCAATCGGGCTAACGCGTCGGCTAGATCGAATGGAAGATCGTTGGCTGCAGCGGCACATAACGTCTGCGCGCATTCAAAGGCGAGCTTTCCGACCGCTTCTTCCGTATATTCAACAATGACCTGATACACGCCCGATTCGAGAGCCTGCACGGTACGACTGAACGTGACAGGACAACCGGCTTGCGACTGAAGGGCAAGCGCAGCGCTTTCGAGAGCGTGGGCCATCGAAATCGTATCGTCGCTACCGGTCGATTCAAGGAACCCAATATGGGGAAAGCGGGCGCGCAATCGCGTCTCAAAACCGTCCATTCCAACAATCGAGCGCTCCGCTTCAGCGCAGGACACGATTGCTTCAATGGCTGTGTGACGGGTCCATAGATTTGGGCCACGTAGAATTCGGATGCGTGATACGTCCATCAACAAGTTTCCTGATTTTTTGATCGGTTAGACCAATTTTAATGGGTATAAACTACGGCGCAAAGTGTAAGTCCTGTCTCCTCAAAAATTCTGCATCATTTTTTTGAGTACGGTCATTACAACTTTGCGAGTTCTATTACTTTTTTATCATGGTCGTGTGTGTACGATGATCAATTGGACCGATTTTGTTTTTTTGGTTTGGTCTTCGGCACGACTTGTTCCATATTAAAGGTTTCGATACAGGCGCGAATCAAGTCTACTGAAATGCCGAGCGCCCATGTTGCCGCGACCGCCGCCAATACATTTTCCGTCTGGAAGGTTGGTTGTCCATCGGCCGTTAATGGAATGGTTGCGACGCGCGCCAACATCACTTCACGGCTTCCCTTGGATAATATAATTTGTCCTTCGCGCACAAACACCGCACGCTTGTCTTGCGCCAGGTGGTCGACGATGACGGGCAACGTTTGTTCCATGCCAAAAAAGATCACATCGCCGTCGCATAACTCTGCCATGGCGGCAACCAACCGGTCGGCTGCGTTCAGAACCGCAACGCCAGTAGGCAAAACGATGTCGACCTGGGTGCGCAATACTTTAGCCATCTGCTCTGCGTCGTCAATATAGTACTCGGGCAGTTGATCGTTTGCAGCGATATTGGTTACGACGCCAACCTGACAGCGATCGTAGGCCAAGCCTTCTGACAATATAGTGGTGCCGCCATTTTCGAAGACCGCCGCTTCGACCGCACGGTTCAGCAATACCCGATGGGCACCGGTCCAGTCAGCACAGTTGTTTTTTTCAACTTGTTGATTGTTGAAGTAAAGCCCATCACTGCATGCCAGGCCAGTATGTTGACCGTTGAGGTTAAGCAGACGCGCAATCAGGTGAGAGACGACGGTTTTACCATGCGTGCCAGCCACGCCGACGATCGGAATCCGACCATTCTCTTCACCTGAAAACAAGTGATTGATGATGGCTTCGCCGACCGGTTGCGGTTCGCCCTCGGCTGGCTTGAGATGCATCAACAGACCAGGTCCGGCATTGACTTCGACAATCGCACCGCGTTGTTTTTCCAACGGCTGCGAGATGTCTTCTGCTACCAGATCCACCCCTGCGATGTCCAGACCGATAATGCGGGCTGCCAGCGCTGCCGCAGCGGCGACGCTCGGATGGACCTTTGCAGTAACGTCTATGGAAACATTGCCGGTGCGTTGAATTAAAACTGTTTTCCCGGCATCCGGTATGGCGTCAGGCAGAAATCCCTGTCGTTCCAGCTCCATTCTGATGATAGGTTCCTGATCCAAAAGGATCGGATTGAGAGGATGTTCCTCTAAATCGCCGCGGCGCGGATCACTATTCAACTGACTATCGATCAGTTGGCGAATGGTTGATTTGCCATCACCGGTGACCGAAAGCGGTTCACCGCGGGTGGCGGCAGCCAGCTTGCCACCGACGATGAGAAGGCGATGTTCGTTACCGCGAACGAAGCGCTCGACGATTACGCTGCTACCTTCTTCTAAGGCCACGGCATAGGCGGTTTCAACTTCAGTACGTGTATTTAAGTCAATAAAAACGCCGCGACCATGGTTGGCATCGGTGGGTTTAACCACCACCGGCAAACCGATATCTTCAGCGGCCAGCCACGCATCTTCGGCGCTGTCAACGAGCCGTCCTTCCGGAATTGGCACACCACAAGCCTGCAGCAGGCTTTTGGTCAGGTCTTTATCACGCGAAATGCTTTCTGCAATCGCGCTGGTCTGATCTGTCTCCGCAGTCCAGATGCGTCGTTGGCGTGCGCCATGGCCCAGTTGAACCAGATTGCCAGCCGAAAGGCGCAGCGATGGGATGCGGCGTTGATCAGCAGCCTCGACGATGCATGCTGTACTCGGACCGAGACACAGCGAATCGACCATTCCCCGCAAGGTCTCGATGTGGGCCGGGACATCAAACGGACGGTCTTCGATCGCAGCCATCACCAGGTCGCGCGCGGCATACAGGGCAGCGCGCGTGACTTGTTCGTGACGTGCGCGGACCACAACTTTGTAGACGCCCCGCTTGGATGTTTCCCGCGCTTTACCAAATCCGCCGGGCAAACCGGCAAGATTTTGCAGTTCCAACGTGACATGTTCCAGAATATGACCGGGCCAGGTGCCATCCTGCAGGCGCTGCACAAAGCCGCCGCGTTCGCCGTAGCTACAGCGATGTTCTATTAGCGACGGCAACCAGCTTGTCAGTCTTTGATTAAAGCCCGGAATGACATTGGAAGGGCAATCTTCCAGTTCTCCGATATCGATCCAAGCCTCAAGCGCTGAACGATACGTCCATATATTTGGTCCGCGTAAGGACGTGATCCGGAGAAATTCTATGTTTTTCATGAGTAGTTAGGAAGGCCATGGGATCGCACGCTGCAGAGAATACCCAATTGGAATTAACGCTTTAAATGTTAAAAGGTTTACACAAAATAAAAAATAAATAATAAGTATTGATCGCAATCAGATCATGAAAACCCTTAAAATACGGCAGAATAAAAATTATCTATAAAATGGTATGCCAGCGCATTTGATTTATTGCATCAAACATCACGCATTATGTGACGTTCTTGTTGCTTATCAAAGCGAATAAGCAACATTCCACTCATTCCATTTCATCCCGCCAAGGGATGCACCATGCGTCTCAGATGACAAGCGAATACCTTAGCCCGATAACACCATCCCAAAGTGTCACCCAATCAATGCCCGACCGGTGGAGCATAGAGGTCGCCGCACAACTTGCGCCCGATGAAAAAATCGCCGCCTGGTTAGAGCTGGATATTGATTCCACCTTGCATTTTACGCGTGGTTTAGTGGTTGTGACTGATCGGCGTGTATTGGCAAAAATGGCGTCGGATGCAGACTGGACGCACTGGTCCTATTCCGCGGGGCTGTCTTTACGTCATTTTGACCATGCCGGTATCGGTAGTCTGGAGCTGGTTGATGCCCAAGAACGTTTGGCGTGCTGGCGCTACACCTTGGGATTGAACGTCATCGCCTTGCGATTGATTAACCATTTTGAGCAGCAATTAGAGGCGCATCTGTCGGGCCTACCCGTGCACTATCCGGATGAAGGCGTTTGTCCGCAATGCCAGGCTCCGCTTCCGCCAGGCGAAGATACCTGCGCAATCTGTCCGGAAAAAAAGGACGAGGCGTCTACACGTTGGGCTCTATTTCGGCTGGTGCGCTTTGCGAAGCCATACAAATGGTCGTTGATATTCGGCTTTTTACTGACACTAGCCTCGACCGCGGCAACCTTGATACCGCCTTATTTGACGTTGCCGTTGATGGATAACATTCTCATCCCATATCAAAATGGCAAACCAATAGACGTCGGATTGGTGAAGTTATATATGGCAGGTTTATTGGGCTCTGCATTGGTCGCATGGTCATTGGGCTGGGCGCGTACCTACATTTTGGCAATTGTCAGTGAGCGTATCGGCGCAGATTTGCGCACCTCCACTTACGAACATTTATTGCGCTTATCGCAAGAGTACTTCGGCGGCAAGCGTACCGGTGATTTGATGGCGCGCATCGGATCTGAATCTGACCGTATTTGTGTCTTTTTATCGCTGCATCTGCTGGATTTCGCCATTGACGTCCTCATGATGCTGATGACCGCAGCAATTCTGATCTCAATTAATCCCTGGTTAGCGTTAGTGACCTTGTTACCGCTGCCATTTATCGCGTGGATGATTCACCTCGTGCGTGATCGCTTACGTCATGGTTTTGAAAAAATTGATCGTATCTGGTCGGAAGTCACCAACGTGCTGGCAGACACCATTCCGGGCATTCGGGTGGTGAAAGCGTTCGCGCAGGAAAAGCGTGAGGCATCTCGGTTCAAGGAGGCCAACCGACACAACTTGCTGGTCAACGATAAAGTGAATAAAATTTGGTCGTTGTTTACGCCGACCGTCACTTTTTTGACTGAAATAGGCCTATTGGTGGTGTGGGCTTTCGGTATTTGGCAAGTATCGCAAAACCAGATAACGGTTGGGGTATTAGTCGCTTTTCTGGCTTACATCGGCCGTTTCTATACCCGCCTTGATTCGATGAGCAGGATAGTCTCGGTGACGCAGAAGGCCGCAGCCGGTGCCAAGCGTATCTTTGAGATTCTGGATCACGTATCGAGCGTTCCTGAGCCAGCAAATCCGGTGCACATCGAGAACGTCCAGGGGGCCATCGAATTACGTGACATCGGCTTCCGCTATGGCAATCGCTCAGTGATGCGTGGCGTAAATCTATCGATCAAACCGGGTGAAATGATCGGTCTGGTCGGCCACAGCGGCTCTGGCAAGAGCACCTTGGTCAATTTGATTTGTCGCTTCTACGACGTCTCGGAAGGCGCGATCAAGCTCGACGGCGTTGATATTCGCTCGCTACCGATCACCGAATATCGCCGTAATATTGGTCTGGTTTTGCAGGAGCCGTTTTTGTTTTTCGGCACTATCGCCGACAATATTGCTTATGGCAAGCCTGAAGCAACCCGTAAAGAAGTGGTGGCCGCGGCCCGTGCCGCGCATGCGCATGAATTTATTTTACGGTTGCCGCAAGGTTACGATTCGCTTGTCGGAGAGCGTGGCCAGGCATTGTCTGGCGGTGAGCGTCAGCGTATTTCGATTGCGCGCGCCTTGTTGATCGATCCCCGGATTTTAATCATGGATGAAGCCACTTCTTCCGTCGACACCAGTACCGAAAAAGAGATTCAGAAGGCGCTGGACAATCTGGTCCAGGGACGTACCACGATCGCCATTGCCCATCGCCTTTCGACGCTGCGCAAGGCGGACCGGTTGGTGGTGATGGATCGCGGCGAGATTGTTGAAGTCGGTAACCATGACGAACTGATGGCATGCGAGGGCGCCTATTACCGCCTCTATCAAGCGCAATTGCGCAACGTCGATGACGAACCTGAGTTGCAAAACTGGAACAGCATCAGCAGCAAGATCGCCGAGACCACTACATAAGATGACAACAATGACACTGCATGATTTCCGTTTGAGGCTGAATACGTTTGGCCGGCTAGTCTTGACGACGGCCGACGGTGAGGTCTATCAAGGTGTTCTGCCGGTGCGCGCCTTTCCGATAAGCGCAGCAGATGAGGGCGTATCCATTGTGGCTGCAAACGGGCAGGAACTGGCATGGATCGATCAATTAAGCGATCTGCCAGAAGAAACCCGTTCTATGGTTGAGCAGGAGTTAGGCAGACGCGAGTTTATGCCCGAGATCACCAGAATTCGACATGTGTCCAGCTATTCAACGCCGAGTAACTGGACAGTGACTACCAATCGCGGCGAGGCTATTTTTACGTTAAAAGGCGAGGAAGACATCCGCCGTTTGGCCGGAGCATCATTACTGATCGCCGATAACCACGGTGTGCATTTTGTCATCCGGGATTTGCTCACCCTGGATAAGGTCAGCCGCAAAATTTTGGATCGATTTTTGTAATTTTCGATGAATTTTGCTTGGATCACCGGAGTTTAGGGCGCTTTTCGCAGAAAATAACTATTTCGTTATTATAATCGTGCAAAGATTTTGCGATTAAGCGACGCCACATTCATTAGCAGGTGTGCGCCTCTTTTTGTTTAAAAACTCTCGTCAATGTTCAAATAACGCCATTCCCCCGTCGGTAAATCTCCTAGCGTGATTTTACCGATCCGGATGCGTTTTAATCCTGTCACCTTCAAACCAACCAGCTCGCACATGCGCCGGATTTGGCGTTTTTTGCCTTCCCTCAGGGTGAAGCTCAATTGATCCTCATTTTGCCATTTGACGATGGCGCGCTTTAGCGGTTTACCGTCCAGAGACAAGCCAAAATTAAGGCGTCGTAGTTCGCTGTCGGGTAACTTTGCACCATGCGAATATTGGACACGGACCAAATACTCTTTGTCGATGGAAGAGTCTTCACCAATCAGTTCTTTGGCAATGCGGCCATCCTGCGTTAACACTAATAAGCCAACAGAATCAATATCCAGTCGACCGGCCGGCACCAAATGGCGCAGTTGACTACCGTGAAATTCCTGGATGGACTGATCCTCTTTCCAGCGGCTGGCGCCGTTGACCAACACCACAGCAGGTTTGTAACCGTCTTCCGCCTGACCGCTGACATATCCCATCGGTTTGTTGATCAGAATGGTGACACGTTTAGCCTGTTCGGCACTGGCCTGGCGTTCAACCGTGACGTGTTGGTGCGGGAGTACTTTGCTGCCAAGTTCGGAGATGATGATGCCATCCACACGGACCCAGCCGCGGGCAATCCATTCATCAGCTTCACGGCGCGAGCACAGGCCGAGTTCGGACATGCGTTTGGAAAGGCGTAGTAGTTCAGTCATATGATGCAAATCAGTGGAGGAAGTTCTGTATAAGGTAGTGTATCAAGCTTCGGACAGCTACATTGGTGCGGCGGGGCCCGGTGCGATCATACTCTTATAGTTGAGGACAACTGCTGAGCACGACTGCATTTCCATCGTGCGCTTCGAACGAAGCAACAGAGACTTACGCTGCGCCAGAACTTGCTCTACTTAATCAGGTACTCCTTTAAAATAAATGGGGAAAGCTAAAACAGACCGCGGCGCTAACTCTAAACCTGCAAAGCGTCGAGCAAGTCCGTTTCCAGTTGTAATTGAAGGCGGTTATGACTAAGGGCCTTGCCATCGACGAGAAACACGTCCTCGACGCGCTCGCCTAATGTCATGATTTTAGCCGTGTGTAAATTAATTTTGTATTTTGCGAGCACATTCGCGATTAAGTACAATAATCCAGCACGATCATTCGCCGTGATGGCCAATAAATAATATTGCCCGCGCTCATCAGGCTGCAAGTCCACGGTCGGCGTCACCGGAAACGTGCGCGATAGCCGCGACAAGCGGCCGCGAGTGGGCGAGGGCAGTGGAACGCGCGCCTCAAGTTGTTCGGTTAGTTCGTGCTCGATGAGATTAATGATGTCGCGGTAATGTTTGGCGAACAATGGCGCACTCAATAAAAACGTATCGAGCGCGTAGCCATGCTTGGTGGTGTGAATTTTTGCATCCAGAATACTGAAGTTTTTGCTTTCGAAATAGCTGCAAATACGCGCGAATAAATCGGTCTCGTCTGGCGTGTAAACTGCCACCTGCAAGCCCTCCCCAATTGGGGCCAGTCGCGCTTTAACGATCGGTTTAGGGCTATTGACCAGCGTGTAGAAGGAGCGTGTTTGCCACGCTATATCGGCGGCGTCATGGCGCAAAAAGTACGCTACGTCGAGTTGCTCCCACAAAGGCTCATGCGCATCGTTTGGCAAGCCATATAAGCGCAAAGTTCTCAATGCATCTTCTTGCGTATTCTTTAATTCGCGGTCGGCAGAGGGGGTTTCACCGCCCAATACGCGTAGCGTAATACGATATAAGTCTTCCAGCAATTTGCCTTTCCAGGCGTTCCATACCTTAGGACTGGTACCGCGAATATCGGCGACCGTTAGCAGGTAGAGTGCCGTCAGATGGCGCTCATCTTTGACCGTTTTGACGAAAGCCAAAATGACATCGGGATCCGACATATCTTGCTTTTGCGCTACCTGCGACATGGTCAGGTGTTGCTGCACCAAAAACACGACGAGCTCGGTGTCTTCGACCGTCAGCCCGTGTTGCTGGCAAAATTGCTGAGCGTCGGCCATGCCAAGTTGAGAATGATCGCCGCCGCGACCTTTCGCGATGTCGTGAAATAACGCAGCGATATAAAGTATCCAGGGACGCGGAAAATTCGCAATCAACTGGCTGCAAAAAGGATATTCGTGCGCATGGTCGCTAAGCGTGAAGCGGCGCACATTCCGCACGACCATCAAAATGTGCTGGTCAACGGTGTAGACGTGAAAAAGGTCGTGCTGCATCTGGCCTACGATACGCCGAAAGTTAGGGAGATAGCGTCCCAGCACGCCGGTCTCAGTCATCCCGCGCAATGCGTGCGTGATGCCTTGAGGTGCCTGAATAATCTGCAAAAATAATGCGCGGTTGGCAGGATTGCGACGGAAAGCCGCATCAATTTTCGCGCGGGCATGCCAGAGCGCCCGCCGCGTGCGCACGGTCATGTCCTTAAGTTGTGTATCCTGAGCGATCAACAGGAACAATTCAAGCATCGTCGACGGCATGGTCTCAAATTGATCATTGGTCGCGATGTCAATCAGACCGTTAATTTGATTAAAGCGGGCGTTAATTGGCCGGGGGACATTCGGCTGCGGGAACAAGTACCCCTCAATGTTTTGCAAAAGAACCAGATTAAGCTGGGTTACTGCCTTGGCAGCCCAGTAATACCGCTGCATCAGATATTCACTTGCGCGCCTGGTTTCCGTCGTCTTGAAGCCCAGAGTCTCAGCAATCGGCGTCTGAACGTCAAACACCAATCGATCCTCGCGGCGATTTGTATGAATATGCAGCCGAATGCGGATGTCTTTAAAGGCGCGCTCTTTTTGCCGCAATTGGCGGGCTTCGGTTGCGGTAATCAGCGACCGTTTTGCTAATTGCGCCCAGGAATCGCCTAAGCCAGCGGCTTTAGCAACCCACAAGATGACTTGCAAATCGCGTAAGCCGCCCGGGCTTTCTTTGCAATTTGGCTCGAGGCTGAATGCTGTATCTTCGAACTTCACGTGGCGTTGGCGCATCTCGAGCTTTTTCGCCTGGAAAAAAGCACGAGGGTCCATCGCCGCGTTGTAGCGCTTTTGTAATTCGGTGAAAAGAGGCTTGTTGCCAGTCACCAGCCGAGCTTCGAGCAAGCTGGTCTTGACGGTGATGTCGGCCGCAGCCTCTGTCATGCATTCGTCGACGGTCCGGATACTGTGACCGATTTCCAGGCCAATATCCCAGAACAATTGAACGAGTTGTTCCAGATTATTTTTTAAATCGGCGTCCGGGGGGACTTCTAATAAAATTAATAGATCAACATCTGAGTGTGGAAATAACTCGCCCCGTCCGTAACCGCCCACGGCTACCAGAGCAGCGGATGCAGGTAACTGAAGTAGCTTCCAGGCCAAAGTCAGCGCAGTATCGACGCTTTGTCGTAATTGCTTCAGTAACGGTTCCGGTTTACCGTTGAGCAAAAAAGCATTGATGACGGATTGCCGTTCGGTTTTAAGTTGATTTTTTAAGGTTTTGGCAAGTGTCGACATAGCGATGCTAAAGGAAGCGAAAAGGGCGGTTGTACCGGCTACAAAATCGTTTGTTTATTACAATTCTACGCCCACTAACATGACGCTTATTACATTCGCTAACTTCATTCATTACAGACGCTAAATGACAATTTTGAACCCGCGAGCCGCCTAGGAGCCTTTCTGTAACGAAAGACCGCCCAGACGCAATGATGCCCGATTATATGTGATGATTTATAAGTAATGAATTTTTTGCAAGATTATCTTATGCAATGAAAGCGGGAGGAGGTGGTGTTCCGGCCGATTTGGTCAGAATTTCATATCCCGTTTCCGTCACGAGAACGGTGTGCTCCCATTGAGCCGACAAACTACGATCTTTGGTGCGTATGGTCCAGCCGTCGCCCATTTCACGAACGTCGCGTCGGCCAGCATTGATCATTGGCTCAACGGTAAAAATCATACCTGCTTCCAATCTTTCCAGGGTGCCCGGACGTCCATAATGGAGTACTTGCGGTTCTTCATGGAAGACCTTGCCGATGCCATGCCCGCAAAATTCACGGACGACGCTATATCCGGCTTTTTCTGCGTGCTGTTGTATCACATGGCCGATATCGCCCAAATGCGCGCCGGGTTTGATTTTGGCGATTCCAAGCCACATGCATTCGTAGGTGATGTCACCAAGTCGCTTCGCCATGATAGAAGGTTCGCCAGCATAAAACATGCGACTGGTATCGCCGTGATAGCCATCCTTGATAACGGTAATGTCAAGATTCACGACATCGCCGTTTTTGAGCACTTTATCGCCTGGAATGCCATGACAAATCACATCGTTCACCGATGTGCAGATGGCTTTGGGATAAGGAGTGTAGCCAGGAGGGCAATAATTCAAGGGGGCCGGAATAGTTCCTTGTACGTTTGTCATGTATTCATGACAGAGGCGATCCAGCTCACCGGTAGTTACCCCCACCTTAACGTGAGGGGTAATGAAATCAAGGACTTCCGAAGCCAATTTGCCAGCGATGCGCATGCCAGCGATATCTTCGGCTGTTTTAATTGAAATTGAGGACATAGGTGAATAAATTTTGGTAAAAAATGCAGAATAATATCGAAAAAACCACAAATCGAATTCGGCCAGAGTCGGGCCGATTTACCTTTGAGATTTGTCAGCTGGCCATATTAAAGCGAATACTAGCCTTGTTTAACGCTGATTATAGACGAGCTAGCTCCGTTTCGCTTAAAACAGGTATCGGACACTTGAAGTATCGTCCTGTTTTGAGGTAGAATCTTGGGCTGGCCGGAATTGCTATTCAGGCAGTGGTAAGTTTCATAGGTAGCTAAAGTGAAATACGACGCAAACCAAGGTCGTTGCTTGCCGTTTTAAATGCGCGTTTAGATGTGCATTAGATGTATCAATCGTTGTTTTAAATCGCGAATCCGCTCGAAAAGGGTGCCCCTCTTGTTCATACAAGTTTGGTGACTGAGCAGATTCCAGACCCAACCCTGGAGAAAATTATGTCCGTAACAATGCTTGAAATGCTGGAAGCCGGTGTCCACTTCGGTCATCAAACTCGTTTCTGGAACCCAAAGATGGCTCCGTACATCTTCGGTCATCGCAACAAAATTCACATTGTCAATCTGGAAAAAACCCTTGGTATGTATCAAGAGGCGATGAAGTATGTTCGCCAATTGTCATCCAATCGCGGCAACATCCTGTTTGTCGGTACCAAGCGTCAAGCGCGCGAAATTATCGCTGCTGAAGCTGCACGTTCAGGTTCGCCTTTCGTTGACCAACGTTGGTTGGGCGGTATGCTGACTAACTTCAAAACTATCAAGACTTCGATCAAGCGCCTGAAAGAAATGGAAGCTTCGATCGCTGACGGTTCAGTTGAAAATCTGAGCAAAAAAGAAGGTCTGATGTTTCAGCGTGAAATGATCAAGCTGCAAAAAGCTATTGGTGGTATCAAGGATATGGGCGGCATTCCTGACGCAATCTTTGTTATCGACGTCGGTTACCATAAAGGCGCGATCACTGAAGCTACAAAACTGGGTATCCCGGTTATCGGCGTTGTTGATACTAACCACTCCCCGGAAGGCGTAACTTACATCATCCCTGGTAACGACGATTCGTCTAAAGCGATTGCGTTGTACGCTCGTGGTGTAGCTGATGCAATCATTGAAGGGCGTGCTAACGCCGTCAATGACATCGTTGAGCTAATCAAAGCCAACGCTGGTGATGAGTTTGTTGAGGTTAACGATCAGGCGTAATTCCTGAAATTGAAGTAATGTACTTCAACCGAAAAAGGGGGCAGCAATGGCCCCTTTTTTTGTATATCCCGAATATTTTTGACTGATGGTGTGGAGGGCGGTTTGCGAACGGTTCAGGTAACCAGACGGCGAACGGATTCTTCCGCACCAATTCTAGGAGATTGATATGGCAGTTATTACTGCAGCACTGGTTGGTGAATTGCGCGCAAAAACTGATGCGCCAATGATGGAATGCAAAAAAGCGTTGACCGAAGCCGATGGCGATATGGTCAAAGCAGAAGAAATATTGCGTGTGAAATTGGGTGGAAAGGCTTCTAAAGCCGCTTCACGTATCACTGCAGAAGGCGTTGTTGCCGCTTATATCACGGGCGGCGTCGGCGCATTGGTCGAAGTTAATTGCGAAACTGACTTCGTTACTAAAAACGATGAGTTCATTGCATTGGTCAATGCTTGCGCCAAACTGGCGGCGGAAAATAACCCGGCCGATATTGCCGCGTTATCGGCTTTGCCGTTAAATGGTGGTACTGTCGAATCTTGCCGTACGGAATTAATCGGCCGTATCGGTGAGAACATGTCGATTCGTCGTTTTCAACGTTTTGAAACTAGCGCCAAGCTGGCATCTTATATCCATGGCACCAGCATTGGCGTAATGGTCGAGTACGATGCTGCGAACGAGCAAGTCGGTAAAGACGTTGCTATGCATATCGCTGCTATGAAGCCGGTTTCGTTATCGTCAGACCAGGTGCCTGCTGAGTTAATTGAAAAAGAACGCTCGGTTGCGACGCTGAAGGCCGCCGAATCTGGCAAGCCTGCTGAAATCGCTGCAAAAATGATTGAAGGCTCGGTACAGAAATTTCTGAAAGAAGTTTCTTTGTTGAATCAGTCATTTGTCAAAAACGACAAGCAAACGGTTGAACAGATGCTTAAAGAAGCGAATGCCAGTGTTAAGTCTTTTGCGATGTTTGTTGTCGGTGAGGGCATTGAGAAAAAAGTGGATGACTTTGCTGCAGAGGTTGCGGCAACAGTTGCTGCAGCCGGACAAGCCTAAGTATTACGAAAGAGCGGGCCGCAAGGCCCGTTTTTTTGGGTGTAGGGAATCTTTTCTCGCATTCGTGGACTAAAGGGCGCGGTCAGGATTTGTGAAGTCAGCCGGTGCTTATTTCAACAGTGAATTTGCGGTGGCCGGCTTAGCTGAATTCATCAAGTAAAATCGTAATACAAAAATCGTAGTGCAGGCCTGAATTAAATGACCATTTGCACTTTCTTGGAAGTGCGGCCTGGAATAGCTAGCGAAATAATAAAAATACGTAATAATTAATTGTTAATCGGAAGAACCAAGGACTCAGACCATGACCAAACCAGCATATAAGCGTGTTCTCCTTAAGCTCTCCGGTGAAGCCCTGATGGGTAATGATGCCTATGGCATTAATCGAGCGACCATTGACCGTATGGTGTCCGATGTGGCCGAAATTGCCAGATTAGGCGTGCAACTTGCCATCGTTATTGGCGGCGGTAATATTTTCCGCGGAGTCGCACCGGGTGCAGAAGGAATGGATCGGGCCACGGCAGATTACATGGGAATGTTGGCCACGGTGATGAATTCACTGGCGTTGGCAGATGCCATGCGTCAGGCGGGATTGACCGCGCGCGTCATGTCGGCGATCAGTATTGAGCAAGTCGTTGAGCCATATGTGCGGCCAAAGGCGTTGCAATACCTGGAAGAAGATAAAGTTGTGATTTTTGCGGCAGGAACCGGTAATCCATTTTTTACCACGGATACCGCGGCAGCTTTACGCGGATCCGAAATTGGCGCAGAAATAGTACTAAAAGCGACGAAAGTTGACGGAGTTTATAGTGCTGATCCTCAGAAGGATCCTGCTGCGACTCGGTATACTACTATTACATTTGACGAAGTTATTACTAAGCACCTTCAGGTAATGGATGCCACGGCATTTGCATTGTGCCGTGATCAAAAGTTGCCAATCAAAGTGTTTTCAATCAATAAGCCAGGCGCCCTGTTGCGTGTGATTATGGGTGAAGACGAGGGTACTTTGGTACACGTTTAAGGCATCAATCTGGTAGATGGCAGAGGCGCAGTAAGGGTGTTCAACGTGGAATACAATACCGCACAGCCTTTACGTGGCGCCTTTAACCAAAATATCAAAATTGGTCTCTCGAAATAGCGGCGGATGGTGTCAGTCAGTATTATTTAGGTTTCACATTAAGTTTTTCAAAGATTAAAGCCTACGGCTAAAGAATAGGAGAGCAGCATGAGCGTTGCTGACGTTAAAAAAAGTACCGATCTGAGAATGCAAAAGTCCCTTGAGACTCTGCGCGCAGACTTGGCGAAAGTACGTACAGGTCGTGCCCATACCGGCATTCTGGACCATGTACAAGTTGAATATTACGGTAGCCCGACCGCATTGACTCAGGTTGCCAGTGTGACCTTGATTGACGCGCGGACCATCGGCGTGCAGCCATTCGAAAAGAAAATGATCGCTGTCATTGAAAAAGCGATCCGGGAAGCCGACTTGGGCCTGAATCCATCAACGCAAGGGGAGATCATTCGTGTACCAACTCCTGCATTGACGGAAGAACGTCGTAAAGAAATGGTGAAACTTGTAAAAAGCGAAGCCGAAGACGCCAAGATTGCGATACGAAATATTCGCCGGGATGCCAACGAAGGGTTAAAAAAGCTCGTCAAGGATAAAGAATGTTCGGACGACGACGAACGTCGTGCGCAGGACGAAATTCAGAAATTGACGGACAAAGCAGTCTCTGATGTAGATCGACAGGTCGTGGACAAAGAAAAAGAAATTCTCACGGTCTAACGTATCGCAGGATGCCTGAGATCCGGTTCTGGATCTTTGTGAGCGGCCCTCAATGGGGTGGTAAGCTGCAGAAAACGGACGTTTATCTGAAGAAATTATTCGATAAGTGACTTTTTTGATCAGCTTATGCGCCCCGATCAAGTCTGCGTAGTAAGATTCCAGATAGGTTCTCAGAACCTTACGAGCGACTCGAAGCAGCAGGCTCTAAACAATCACTCTAATTCATTTTTTCATGACCTATTCAAGTTCGACGCTTTCAGTGCCGTCTAGCCCGGCAGTGCCTAGGCATATAGCCATCATAATGGACGGTAACGGGCGTTGGGCCACACGCCGATTTTTGCCGCGCTTTGCGGGCCATGGAAAAGGCGTTGAGGCTGTGCGTAATATAGTCGAAACGTGCGCTAACCGCGGTGTGGAGTTTGTCACCCTATTTGCGTTCAGCTCTGAGAACTGGCGACGTCCGGAAGAAGAAGTGTCGCTGTTGATGCGTCTTTTTGTCACCGCGCTAGAGCGTGAAGTCGGCAAAATGCACAACAATGGTATTCGCCTGAAAGTGGTCGGTGATTTAAGTCGGTTCGACGCTAAATTGCAAGACATGATTGCCAATGCCGAGCGAAAAACCGCCAATAATACCAATTTGACAGTCACTATTTGTGCAAATTACGGCGGCCGCTGGGATGTCATGCAGGCTGTGCAAAAGATGCTGGCTCAAGAGTCTGCGGGAAACGACGCGCCATTCACAGAGGATCAACTGGCGCAGCATCTGGCGATGGCATACGCCCCTGAACCGGATTTGTTTATCCGGACCGGCGGCGAGCAACGAATTTCAAATTTTTTGCTATGGCAACTAGCTTACAGCGAACTCTATTTTACCGACACCTACTGGCCTGATTTCGATGCAGCGGAGCTCGATAAGGCAATTGCCTCTTATCAGCAACGTGAGCGACGGTTTGGGCGTACTAGTGAACAATTGGTAAAACAAAAAAAGGCATCCTGATGCTAAAAACGCGTGTCATTACAGCGTTGCTACTATTGGCAGTCCTATTGCCGATTCTTTATCTCAATTATTTTCCTGCCTTTGCCATCGTCGTGGTGCTTTTTTTTACTGCCGCCATTTGGGAATGCGCACGCATTTTTGGCGCGACCGGCAATCGTGCCGTGGCTTGTGCCGCCGCCGCGATGATCCTCCTGATCTTAGTGTTGATAAAAGGCAATGGTGCCAATCTAGGTTCATTGTTCGCACTCTGCGTAGCGCTCTGGTGCCTGCGTTTTACACCTTCCTTAGGTCTTGGGTTGCCGCCACTCAACAGCATTGGCAATCGCATCGTGGGCATCACGTATGCAATCTCTATTTTTGGTTGTTTTCTTGCTATCCTCGGACTTTTCCTGCATTCTCCAATTTACTTGCTTTCAGTAATGGCAATTGTGTGGGTAGCCGATATTGGCGCGTATTTCTGCGGCAAAGCCTTTGGAAAGCGCAAGCTGGCCCCATCAATTTCCCCTGGTAAGTCGTGGGAGGGTGCCCTTGGTGGCTGGGTCCTGGTATTGCTGATCGCCAGTGTCATTTGCATTTCTCCCGCGGCGATACCCTTGGCGGATACCTTTCCGGTGCAGTTGTATGCTGTATGGGGATGGGCCGGGTTATTCGGTATCATGACAATATTAGTGATGGCGAGTGTCGTCGGCGACTTATTTGAGTCATTATTAAAACGCCGGGCAGGGTTCAAAGATAGCAGTCAACTTTTACCTGGACATGGTGGTGTGTTAGATCGAATCGATGCGCTGATCCCTGTGCTTCCGCTAGTAGCGCTATTGGGTTACTGGTTCTAAACCCGAAGCCCGATTCTGGTAGTCACCAATAGCGCTTTCAGGCAGTCGAAGCATTTGATGGAATTAAAGAAATTCACAGTCCATCCGGCATTCCAGACAAACGGAGCGGTCAATTGCCGAATTCAGGCTTAAGGTCACTCATGCAAAATATTACGATTCTCGGCTCAACCGGTTCTATCGGTGTATCTACGCTCGATGTGCTCGCACGCCATCCCGAGCGTTATTCGGTGTATGCGCTAACCGCCCATAGCAAGGTCGAACAACTCGCGCAACAATGTGAGCAATTCAAGCCGCAAGTTGCCGTGGTGGGAAACGCACAATCCGCATCACAATTGTCGCGCCTGTTGCTCTCCAAGGGGCTGAAAACCCAGGTTTTCTATGGCGAGCAAGCATTATGTGAGGTTGCCAGTTCGGGATCTTGTGATACGGTAATGGCGGCCATTGTCGGCGCGGCCGGCCTGGCCCCATCGTTGGCGGCGGCGCACGCGGGTAAAAAGATCCTATTAGCGAACAAAGAAGCATTAGTCATGTCGGGACAGCTGTTTATTGACGCCGTACAACACGCGGGCGCGACACTGCTACCGATCGACAGCGAGCATAATGCCATTTTTCAATGCCTGCCCCACGGTTATCAGCGCGATCCGGTCGCCATGGGGATTGTCAAAATTCTGTTGACCGCCTCGGGTGGTCCATTTCTTGGCCGGGCTGTTGAAACGCTCGAATCTGTGACGCCGGCGGAGGCCGTTGCCCATCCGAACTGGGTGATGGGCCGAAAAATTTCCGTTGACTCGGCTACCATGATGAACAAGGGTCTTGAGGTCATTGAGGCGCATTGGCTATTCGGCGCGTCGGCCAACCAGATCGAGGTCGTTATCCATCCCCAGAGTGTTATCCATTCAATGGTTTCCTACGTGGATGGATCTGTCCTGGCGCAGCTAGGAAACCCGGACATGCGAACCCCGATTGCGAATGCTTTAGCGTATCCTGAGCGGATTTCCTCTGGCGTTGCCCCGCTTGATCTGACTATAATTGGTCAATTACAGTTTACTAAGCCCGACCTGGGACGTTTTCCGTGCTTGAAACTCGCGTATGATGCACTCATGGCCGGAGGATCTGCGGCAACGGTGTTGAACGCAGCGAATGAAGTTGCTGTCGAAGCGTTTCTTGATGGAAGAATCGGATTTCGGATGATAGATCAATTGATTGCTCGTACCATGGATAAGTTGCCAGTGTGCACGGTGACCGACATTAACTCACTGCTCGAGCAGGATCATCTGGCTCGTCTGGCAGTTCGCTCATTTATCTCCTGATGGTTTTCCTACAAACAATCTTAGCTTTTTTGGTGGCGCTCGGCTCACTGGTGATCATCCATGAGCTAGGCCATTATTCGGTCGCGCGCCTTTGCGGCGTCAAGGTTCTGCGGTTTTCAGTCGGTATGGGCAAGGTAATTTTCTCGCGCCGCTTTGGCCCCGACCAGACCGAGTGGGCAATATCTCTGTTACCGCTGGGTGGCTATGTGAAGATGCTCGATGCCCGCGAGCAAGATATTAATACCATGTCTGCTGCCGATCTTAAGCGTGAGTTCACTCACCAGTCGGTTTGGCGACGGATGGCGATTGTTGCCGCTGGCCCAATTGCCAATTTTCTACTCGCTATACTGCTGTTTGCCGGGTTATACATTCACGGCATCCCTGAGCCGACCCCTAAATTAAGGGCCGTTGCTGAGCAGTCGGTCGCTTACGAGGCCGGCTTACGCGGTGGTGAACTGGTTACCGCAGTGAATGGCGAGCCTATCCAGATCTGGTCAGACCTGCGTTGGAAATTGATGCAGGCTGCACTCGAAAAAGGCAGTGTCACGCTGGACGTGCAACACCCTAATGCAGGGCCTACCGGCGGAAACATATTAGATACTGTCACATTGCCATTGAGCAGCATTAATGCCAAGGACCTTGAAGGTGATTTTTTAGGCAAGTTGGGCATTTCATTAGCACGGCCAAAAGCAGTGCTCGGCAAAGTGATTCCCGATGGGCCGGCCATGAAAGCTGGTTTGCGGGAGGGCGATCTGATCACCAGTGTGAATGGCGTCGCTGTCTCTGACGGATTGGCATTGGTTGAGAAGGTACGTTCCTCGCCAGGTAAAAAACTCACTATCGCTGGCGTCAGAGCAGGGCAGGTGTTTCAACTCGACGTCACCCCCGTCTCGCAAATGAGTAAAGGCGAGACGTTTGGGCTAATTAAAGTAGAGGTACCTTTAATGCCAGAAATGATTGTCGCCAGTAGCACTCCTCTGGCAGCAGTGGCAAAAGGCGCCGAAAAAACGTGGGATAGCAGCGTCTTGACATTAAAGATGCTAGGAAAAATGATAGTTGGGCAGGTTTCATGGAAAAATATTACCGGTCCGATTACTATAGCGGATTACGCGGGGCAAACAGCGCGCGTTGGCGCAATTAGCTATCTCAGTTTCATTGCGTTTATCAGCATCAGTTTAGGTGTCATGAATTTGCTTCCTATCCCAGTTTTAGATGGGGGCCTTTTGCTGTATTATTCGGTGGAAGTTTTGACAGGGCGTCCGGTTCCTGAGCGGTTTGGCGAAATTGCCCAACGTGCAGGCATTGGCATATTAATGACGTTAATGGCAGTCGCCATGTTTAACGACATCGTTCGCCTCATATTTTAGTGTTGCGTCTCGCTACGAACTTCGAATTCTACGTAGCGGGGTTCATCCCAAGTTTTTTCTTCTTGTCCGACAATCGTAGTCGGCAAGGACATTGATAACAAACGATCGCTAATGAAATTACATTCCCAGCAGTTCCCTTTGTCGATTCTTCCCCGTCGTTTGATCGCTATTGCGGCTTTCGCCATTTGTTCAGGTCAGGCGATGGCTGTGCAGCCATTTGTGATCAAGGATATTCGCGTTGAAGGTATTCAACGGACCGAAGCTGGCACCGTATTCAACTATCTCCCAGTGCACGTAGGAGATACTTTCGACGATGAAAAGGCCACAGCTTCGATCAAAGCACTGTATGCCACTGGCTTCTTTAAAGACGTCAGAGTCGAGTCCGATGGCAATGTGTTAGTGATCATGGTCGAGGAGCGGCCAGCAATTGCTGGTGTTGCGTTCTCTGGAACCAAAGAATTCGATAAAGATCAGCTCACCAAAGCGCTGAAGCAGATCGGCGTCGGCGAGTCGCGGATTTACGATAAAGCGCTGGTAGATCGTGCTGAGCAAGAGTTGAAGCGACAATATTTGTCTCGTGGCTTGTATGGTATGAAAGTCACCACAACGGTCACACCGGTAGAGCGCAATCGCGTCAACATCAACTTCGCCGTGGATGAAGGCGATGTGTCCCGGATCAAGCAAATTAATTTTGTTGGCAATAAAGTTTTTTCGGATAAGCAGTTGCGCGAACAGCTAAATCTGCGCTCGCCAGGTTGGTTCACCTGGTACACCAAGGCTGATCAATATTCCAAGGAAAAGCTGGCGACCGATATTGAGACCTTGCGTTCTTATTATCTGAACCGCGGCTATCTTGAAATGCAGATCGAATCGAGTCAGGTATCGATTACGCCAGACAAAAAAGATATTTACGTGACGTTGAATATTAATGAAGGCGATAAATTTACCGTTTCCGACGTCAAGCTGGAAGGCGAAATGTTTGGTCGTGAAGATGAGCTTAAGTCATTGATTCAACTAAAAAAAGGTGAAGTATTCTCAGGCCAGAAGTTGACGGATACCACCAAGAAAATTTCAGAGCGCCTGGGTAATTTCGGCTATGCATTCGCTAACGTTAATGCCAATCCGATACTGGATCGTGCTAACAAAGAAGTCGCGTTCACGATTATGGTTGACCCAGGTAAACGGGTCTACGTTCGTCACATCAACGTAGCTGGTAACACCAAGACGCGGGACGAAGTCGTTCGTCGCGAGTTCCGTCAATTCGAGGACTCCTGGTATGACGGTTCGAATATTAAATTATCTCGTGACCGCGTCGATCGTCTGGGCTATTTCAAGGATGTAAATATTGAAACGCCGGAAGTCGCGGGTACCACTGATCAAGTTGATGTCAACATGACTGTGACCGAAAAACCGACCGGCAACATCATGGTCGGTGCGGGCTTTTCTCAGGCGGATAAAGTCAGTTTAACTGGTTCGATTCAACAACAAAATGCGTTTGGTAGTGGTAATACGGTCGGTCTGGAAGTAAATACCAGTCATACCAACCGGACTATCGCAGTGTCACAAACCAATCCGTATTTCACCGACGATGGTGTGAGCCGGACTTACGATTTATATCTGCGCACAGTCAGTCCTTCGGTCTACACGCAAGGTGACTATAAAGTTCGTACCCTGGGTAGTGACGTTAAATTTGGTGTTCCTTTCTCGGAACTGGACACTATTTTCTTTGGTATCGGCGTTGAAAATACCAAGGTTTATGCGGACGGTCTAAGCCCAAGTCTTTATCAGCAATATGTTGCCGACTTTGGGAATGGCAGACTTGACCCTACGACAGGATTCCTCACAAATCCAAGCTCTGCAGCCACTACGAGTTTCCCGCTGACTGCCGCCTGGCAACGCGATAGTCGCGATAGTGCCCTTGTCCCGACAAGAGGCCGCTATCAACGGGCTAATCTTGAGGTATCTGCAGTCGGAACCTTACGTTACTACAGAGCAAGTTATCAACATCAATACTTCCAACCGTTGTTTGGAAATGCTGTGACCCTGGCAATGAACGGGGAGGTTGATTATGGCGCGGGGCTGTTTGGGCAGGCTTACCCAGTGTTTAAAAACTATTATGCTGGTGGTATCGGAACCGTACGTGGTTACGAGGCATCAACTTTGGGTTCCAAGGTCGATCAATACGGTGATTCGTTAGGCGGTTCGAAGCGTATATTCGGTAATCTTGAATTGCAATTTCCGTTCCCGGGTTCAGGTAACGACCGCACATTACGCTGGTTTACCTTCCTCGATGGTGGTCAGGTCTTTGCTGACAAGACACCCATGTCATTCAAAGATTTACGTTACTCGACCGGTTTTGGCTTGAGTTGGGTGTCGCCGATTGGACCTCTCAAGTTGAGCTGGGGTATGCCTTTGAATGCTAAAACGCAAATTATCGACGGCGTAAGCGTTTCTGATAAAGTGCAGCATTTCCAGTTCCAGTTAGGCACTGGCTTCTAAGATATGGCACAGTTGTACAAGAATGGCATAATGTTTAATTTGAATAGCGGAGAACGGCTTTGAAGTCTCTTACTACATCATTCGCATCGCTGAAATGGGTTGCGGTCCTGGCTTTTTTTCTCACCTCGACCGCATCGGTTTATGCGCAGGAAGGCTCAAAGATCGCTTTTGTGAGCAACGAGCGTATCTTCCGTGAAGCTGCCCCTGCGAAGGCTGCGGATGCCAAAATTCAGGCAGAGTTTTCCAAGCGCGATAAGGATCTGCAGGATTTGGCAGCCCGACTCAAAGGTATGGCTGACAAACTTGACAAAGACTCTGCAGTTATTCCCGAATCAGATCGGTTAAAGCGTCAGCGCGAATTGGCCGATCTGGACAAGGACTTTCAACGTAAGCAACGCGAGTTCAGAGAAGATTTGAACCAACGTCGTAACGAAGAGTTGGCAATAGTACTGGAGCGAACCAATAAGGTTATCAAGCAAATTGCCGACGCTGAAAATTACGATATCGTCTTTCAGGACGCGGTTTATGCGAATAAACGTATCGACATTACCGATAAAGTGCTGAAGGCACTTAACAAGTAAGCAAATTATTGAATAAGGCCACAATGAGCACTCGGCTGAAACAACTGGTCGAAAGCTTGGGCGGCCAGCTAATTGGCGGTCCAGATATTAAGATATCTGGGATCGCGCCGTTGAATGATGCCACGGCAACGCAGATTACGTTTCTCTCCAATCCCAAGTTCCGAGTCCAGGCAACGCAAAGTCAGGCAGCGGCGATGATATTATCTGCCGCTGACGATGCGGTTGTCAGCGCTAGCTATCTGGGCGCACGTATCGTTGTATCCAATCCCTATGCATATTTCGCGCGGGTTGCCCAATTTTTTGCTGCGCTAAATGCTCCGGTTGTGCCCGCTGGGACACACCGCTCAGCAGTTGTGGACCCATCTGCAAGCGTAGCAGCGACAGCCTTTATTGGTGCTAATGTCGTTATTGAGGCAGATGCGGTGATTGCGGACCACGCGCATATCGACGCTGGATGTGTGATCGGTCGCGCTGCAAAAATAGGTGCGATGACCCGTTTGCACGCGCATGTCACAATATATGCAGGCTGTGAAATCGGCCAGCGCGGTATCATTCACTCTGGAGTCGTCATCGGGGCGGATGGATTCGGCTTTGCAAATGACGCTGGCGTCTGGGTCAAAATTCCACAAACCGGTCGCGTTTTGATCGGGGATGATGTTGAAATAGGTGCCAACACGACTATTGATCGTGGTGCCTTAACCGATACCGTGATCGAAGAAGGGGTCAAACTGGACAATCAGATCCAGATTGCGCATAACTGCCATATTGGCGCCCACACAGCGATTGCTGCGTGTGCCGGCATTGCCGGGAGCGCTACAATCGGGAAATATTGTTCTATCGGTGGTGCGGCCATGATCCACGGCCATATCACCATCGTCGATCATGTACACGTTTCAGCTGGAACGCTGGCGTTACGTTCCATTCTGGAGCCAGGCCAGTACACGGGATTCTATCCAATTGCAAAACACGGCGAGTGGGAAAAATCGGCAGCGTTGGTGCGCAATTTGAGCGCCACGCGAAATAAAATCCGCGCACTCGAAAAATCCATCAAAGAGCTTACAGAAAAAAATAATGAACAGTCTTAATAATGGTCTCAATATCTGCCAGATCAAAGAATACCTACCGCATCGTTACCCGTTGCTGCTGGTTGATCGCGTGCTGAATTGGGAAAGCGGTAAAAAGATTACCGCGATCAAAAATGTCACCATCAATGAAGAGTTTTTTAATGGTCATTTTCCCAATAAGCCGGTCATGCCGGGGGTGCTGACCATTGAGGCGCTGGCGCAAACAGCGGCATTGCTCTCTTTTTTAACCGAAGGCCGCAAGCCGGATGAAAACACAGTCGTGTATTTTCTGGGTATCGATAAGGCGCGCTTCCGTCGCCCAATTGAACCAGGCGACCAGATCAAGCTGGAAGTTGAAATTCTGCGCGTTGTCCGGGGCATCTGGAAGTACAAAGCGATTGCCACCGTAGAGGGAGAGCTGGCCGTCGAGGCTGAGTTTATGTGCACAATGCGGCACGCGGTAACGCCGGAACATGTAGTCACACCAGCCCCTATTTCTGCGTGATATCGATGACTCGAATTCATCCTACTGCAGTTATCGATTCACGTGCGGTGCTTGATAGTACGGTCGAAGTGGGCGCGTATTCGATCATTGGGCCGAATGTCACGATTGATGCAGGCACCAAAGTGGGTCCGCATGTCGTTATTGAGGGTCATACCAGCATTGGTCGCGACAATACATTTTTTCAATTTGGCTCGATCGGTGCGGCCCCCCAGGATAAGAAATATGCTGGCGAACCGACCCGCCTGGAGATTGGCAGCGGTAATACAATCCGAGAGTTTGTCACACTTAATCTTGGCACATCGCAAGACGTTGGCGTAACCAGATTAGGTGACGATAACTGGATCATGGCATACGTTCACGTGGCACACGACTGCCAGATCGGGAGCCATACCGTCATCGCGAATAATGCGACCCTGGCGGGACACGTGCACGTAGGTGACTGGGTCTTGTTGGGTGGATTTACTACGATTCATCAATTTTGCCGGATCGGTGCGCACGCCATGACCGCTTTCACTGCAGCCGTGAGCCAGGACGTACCGCCATTTGTCACCGCAGCCGGCAATCGGGCAGTTCCTGCTGGAATTAATAGCGAAGGCTTAAGGCGTCGCGGTTTTAGCAGCGAACAAGTCATGAGCATCAAGCGCGCCTATCGATTGATTTATCGTTCAGGCTTACCTTTAGAGCAAGCCAAAGCAGCGCTTGCGGCAGAGGAATTAAAGTCACCGGACTCTGCGGAATATGTTCGCATGCTGCGGGACTTCATCGGCACATCCCAACGTGGCATTATTCGCTAACGTGTCGGGCACCCCACCTGTTTCGATCGCAATGGTCGCTGGCGAAACCTCCGGCGACCTGTTAGCGAGTTGTTTGCTGTCCGGCTTACGGCCGCGGCTACCTGATGCCTCTATATATGGCATTGGTGGTCCGAAAATGGCGGATTATGGCTTCGTAAGTCATTGGGCGATGGATAAGCTGGCAGTCAACGGTTTGTTCGAAGTGCTCGCGCATTATCGTGAACTCAAAGGTATTCAGGTCGCTTTGCGTGACCGCTTGCTGATTGAAAAGCCAGACATCTTCATTGGCGTGGACGCTCCCGATTTTAATTTTGGGCTTGAAACCCAACTCAATCAGGCAGGCATTCCTACAGTCCACTTTATCGGCCCATCTATCTGGGCGTGGCGCGGCGGCCGTATCAAGAAAATCGCACGCTCCGGGTCCCACATGCTGGTGATATTCCCGTTCGAGGAAGACATTTATCGTGAGGCCGGAATACCGGCAACGTATGTCGGTCATCCGCTTGCGCAAGTCATCCCGATGGTGCCGGACGTTGCTTCTGCGCGTGCTGCGTTGGGCTTGTCCACCACCGCCACCGTGGTGGCAATCTTACCTGGCAGCCGACTGTCGGAACTGCGATACAACACCGCCAGTTTTGTCGGGGCCGCAAAATTGTTGGCATCGCGCGATAAAAATATCCGCTTTATCGCACCGATGGCTGGACCCAAACAGCGCGCCTTGTTTGTCGAATTGATCAAAGAAGCCGGGCTGCAGGACGTCGAGATCCAGGTACTCGATGGGCGCTCGCACGTGGCAATGGAAGCGGCGGATGCGGTTCTGGTTGCCTCCGGGACGGCCTCGCTGGAAGTAGCGCTTTACAAAAAACCGATGGTAATTGCCTACAAGATGATGCGCGCCACCTGGGAAATTTTGCGTCATATGAGTTATCAGCCGTGGATCGGCTTACCGAACATATTGGCCCGAGAATTCCTGGTACCCGAATTGTTACAACATGCAGCAACGCCGCAAAAACTGGCTGATGCGCTATGGGAGCAATTACAGGACATTCCACATCGAGAGAAGCTGCGTGAGCGATTCACTCTGATGCACCTTTCGTTATTACGTGACACCGCGAACGAGAGCGCGTTAGCAGTATTAAAGGTTATTGATCAACGCCGATGATGCTGTATTTGTCTGAACAGCGTTTGACGCTTGCTGAGAGTTACGAGTTACGAGTTACGATTTGCGCATGGCAACACCGCACGTATAAATTCGAAGATTGGTCGCCTTAAGTTGTAAGATGCAAACGGGTGGTTATTTTTTTTAACCGCATATTTAGACGCGTCTTAGACGTATATTTATCGCCGATGGCGATATTGGTTCATTTTTATTTAGATAGCTGGGCATTACTTTGAAATCCTTCGAAATTGATCTGCCCTTATTCGATTATGTGTATCCGAACGATATCGTTTGCGGGGTTGATGAGGCAGGTCGTGGCCCGCTCGCCGGACCGGTCTTTGCGGCTGCTGTCATACTTGACCCTTCACGCCCGATTATCGGCCTGCGAGACTCAAAGAAGCTGACCGCCGAACGACGCGAGTTATTGGCAGTGCAAATTAAAGAGTGTGCGTTAGCATGGTCAATTGCGGAATGCTCCGAGGAGGAAATCGATAACTTGAATATTTTGCAGGCCAGCATGTTGGCGATGAAACGCGCGGTCGAAGGGCTATCAATGTTACCCACGCTTGCGCTGATCGATGGCAATCGCTGTCCTGTCATGATTGTTCGGGCAGAAGCGATTGTGAAGGGGGATGACAAAGTACAAGCGATATCCGCCGCGTCGATCCTTGCCAAGACTGCCCGGGATGCGGCATTGCATATTTTGCATGCGCAGTATCCGCTTTACGCATTCGATCAACATAAGGGCTACCCGACTGCGTTGCACATGGAGCGGCTAAGATTGCATGGTGTCTCCCCGGTCCATCGTAAATCGTATGCACCGGTGCGTGCGATGTTGGCAGAACTATGAAACTCATTACTTCCCCTTACAATTCCTTGTACAAGGAACTGAAACTACTGGCAACCCGCTCCCAAACCCGCCGTAAGCTGGGTAAATCCATTTTGGAAGGGATTCATTTGACCGAATCCTATCTTCAACATTTTGGATTTCCGGCATTATGTGTTGCCAGTGAAAGCGCGCTATTGCATCCCGAAGCGGCGGCTATCATCGCGCGCTGTGAATCGAGCGTTGAATCGGGCGGCGTTGAGTGTGTTGCTTTTTCAGATGCGCAGTTCAATATTCTTAGCCAGGTGGAAAACGGGGTAGGTCTGTTATTCGTCATTGATACGCCGCAATTTGCCGTGCCGGAAGCAATCACACAATCTGCAGTATTACTCGACAACTTGCAAGACCCAGGTAATCTCGGCTCGATTTTACGTAGCGCCGCTGCTGCCGGTATCAAACAGATTTATTGCTCGTCCGGGACCGTCTACGCATGGTCACCCAAGGTGCTACGCGCTGCCATGGGCGCGCATTTCTTGCTTCAGATTTTTGAGAACGTTGATTTGTCGGCGATTGTCGGCGCGGCGCAGATACCTGTTCTCGCAACCAGCTCCTATGCCCAAAAGAGCATCTTTCAGGCCGATTTGAAAACCCCGATAGCATGGTTATTCGGCCATGAGGGACAGGGCGTTGCTGACGATTTATTGGCAAAATCCAGTATGCAAGTCGTGATTCCGCACTTGGGGCAAATGGAGTCGTTAAATGTGGCCGCCGCAGCCGCTATTTGCTTTTTTGAACAAGTGCGGCAATCGCAGCCCGAGTAAATCCTTCAGGCCGGTATTTATGCGGACCGATTTTGAGGTCGGCATAACGCTACCTTGAACGATAGCGCCATTATGGCGCTCTTGGGATGGTCCAACTGGGCCATTCGTTGGCTAGCCATCGATTTCCGTTTTGATTTCTTGCAGGATCGTCGCAGCGATCTCTTCGATCGACTTGGTAGTCGAAGACATCCAGCGGATACCTTCGCGCCGCATCATTGCCTCAGCCTCATTAATCTCATAGCGACAATTTGCGAGCGCGGCATATTTGCTGCCAGGCAATCGTTCGTTACGAATTTCGGACAGGCGCTCTGGCAAAATCGTGAGTCCAAAGATCTTCTGTTTGAAGGGCAAGAGGCCGCTCGGCAATTTTTCCCGGACAAAATCCTCCGGGATCAATGGGTAGTTCGCCGCTTTAATGCCATATTGCATCGCCAGATACAAGCTTGTCGGTGTTTTCCCTGAGCGCGATACACCCACCAGAATAACGTTCGCATCGGCCAGATTTTTATTCGATTGTCCGTCGTCATGCGCCAGCGAAAAATTAATGGCTTCGATCCGGTTCTTGTATTCCTCTGAATTCGCGGTGTTATGGCTGCGACCGACGGTATGCGTCGATTTGATTCCCAACTCTTTTTCTAACGGCTTTACGAAGGTCTGAATTAGATCCATATGCATTGCCTTGGCTTGCTGGATGACTTTCGACAGGTCTGTTTTCACCAGCGTCGAAAAGACAATTGGTAATTTACCATCCGCCGTAAATGCTTCATTAACGCGGCGCGTAGCTTCATACGCTTTGTCCAAGGTATCGATAAACGGAAGTCGCACTTGTTTAAAGCGTAGTTCGAACTGCGTCAGAACCGAATGCCCGAACGTTTCGGCGGTAATTCCGGTACCGTCGGAAACAAAAAAAACGGTGCGATTGGCGGCTGGCAGTGGAAGCGCTGGAGCGTCTGACATAGTATGTAAAGGAAAATGAGGTTAAAAAGAGTGGTGATCGCGCTAAATCGACATGCTATTCATCACGACAGAGTACATGATAAAAGCCCAAGGCAGAAGTTAGCCTTATCATCAATTTATTGATAGCTGGCACATTCTGTTACGAGTCTAGTTCTCACTTTAGTTGCGAATTGACATAAAATGACGGCCAACGGATAAATTAAAGCGCGATCTGCCAAAGCCGAATAAAAGAGAATGGTTGCGTGAAAGCACTTAAAGATTTCTTATCATCAAACTAGAGGTTGTTATGTCTAATGCAATACAGATGGGCGCTGCTCAGGGAGCGGCTTACGTTGTTCCCTTTGAAAATCTCCGAATGACGGATGTTGATTCCGTTGGCGGCAAAAATTCATCGCTGGGCGAAATGATTAGCCAGCTTGCATCGGCGGGAGTGCGGGTTCCGGGTGGTTTTGCTACCACGGCTCAAGCTTTCCGTGATTTTCTTTCCTATAGTGCTAACGGCGGTCTTTCGTTGGCGCAACGCATTGCCGATCGTCTCGAAACGCTAGATGTCGAAGACGTGCGCGCTTTGGCGCTGGCCGGTGCGGAAATTCGTGAGTGGATTGTCGCTACACCGTTTCAGCCACAGCTAGAAAAAGACATTCAGGAGTCGTACCAGCGTCTGGTGGCCGATTCGTCCAGCGAGATGTCGTTTGCTGTGCGCTCGTCAGCCACGGCGGAAGACTTGCCGGACGCATCGTTTGCGGGCCAGCAAGAAACTTTCCTGAACGTGGTCGGTATCGAAAACATACTCGAAGCCATGAAGCATGTGTTCGCATCGCTGTATAACGACCGCGCTATTTCATATCGCGTCCACAAAGGTTTCACCCACGCTGAAGTCGCACTGTCTGCGGGTGTGCAACGGATGGTGCGCTCGGATCTGGGTGCCGCTGGTGTGATGTTTACGCTCGATACCGAATCTGGCTTCAAAGACGTTGTGTTCATTACCTCAAGCTACGGTTTGGGCGAAACAGTGGTGCAGGGCGCAGTCAATCCAGACGAGTTCTACGTCCATAAACCGATGCTGGAAAAAGGCAAACTGCCGATAATCCGTCGCAATATCGGCTCCAAGCTGATAAAAATGGAATTCACCGGCGAGGCAAAAGCTGGCCGTTCCGTGCGTACCGTTGACGTGCCAATTGAAATGCGTAATCGTTATTCGCTGAACGATGCCGAAATCGTCGAGTTGGCCAAGTACGCCACCATTATCGAGAAGCACTACGAGCGTCCAATGGATATCGAGTGGGGCAAAGACGGTCGCGACGGCAAGATTTATATTTTGCAAGCGCGCCCGGAAACTGTAAAGTCTCAAGAAAAGCCATCGGATGCGCAACAGCGCTTCAAGCTCAAAGGTAGCAGCAACGTCTTGGCGACAGGCCGTGCTATCGGCCAAAAAATCGGCGCTGGTCCGGTTCGTGTGATTCATGACGCGGCTGACATGGAGCGTGTGCAACCGGGCGACGTATTGGTCGCTGACATGACTGACCCTAACTGGGAACCGGTTATGAAGCGCGCAGCGGCGATTGTTACCAATCGTGGTGGTCGTACCTGCCACGCGGCGATTATTGCGCGTGAACTGGGCGTCCCGGCCGTCGTAGGCTGCGGTGATGCAACAGATGTTCTGGTTGATGGTACTTTTGTGACAGTGTCTTGTGCTGAAGGCGACGAAGGCAAGATCTATGACGGTCTGCTGGAAACTGAAGTGACCGAAGTGGAGCGCGGCGAACTGCCGGAATTGCCATTGAAAATTATGTTGAACGTCGGTAACCCACAGTTGGCTTTTGACTTTCAGTCGATTCCAAACTGCGGCGTTGGGCTGGCGCGTCTCGAGTTCATCATCAACAACAACATCGGCGTACATCCCCGGGCTATTCTTGAATATCCGAATATTGACGCCGATTTGAAGAAAGCGGTCGAATCGGTAGCGCGTGGTCACGCTTCGCCTAGAGCTTTTTATGTCGACAAACTTGCTGAAGGTATTGCGACTATCGCTGCTGCATTCTGGCCTAAGACCGTCATCGTTCGCTTATCGGACTTTAAGTCGAACGAGTACAAGAAATTAATCGGCGGTTCACGTTACGAACCGGATGAAGAGAATCCGATGTTAGGATTCCGCGGCGCCGCACGTTACCTGTCCAAGGATTTTGCGGAAGCATTTGAAATGGAATGCCAGGCGATGAAACGCGTGCGCGAAGACATGGGCCTGACCAACGTTGAAATCATGGTCCCGTTTGTGCGCACACTTGGCCAGGCTGAAAAAGTCATCGGCTTATTAGGCAAAAATGGCCTGGTGCGCGGCGAAAATGGTCTGCGCGTTATCATGATGTGCGAAGTACCTTCAAATGCTATTCTGGCGGATGAATTCCTGGAGTATTTCGATGGTTTCTCAATCGGTTCGAACGATCTGACCCAGCTCACTCTGGGCCTTGATCGTGATTCCGGGATGGAACTGTTGGCTGCTGACTTTGACGAACGTGATCCTGCGATTAAAGTCTTGTTGAGCAAGGTAATAGCCACTTGTCTGGCAAAGGGCAAGTATGTTGGTATCTGCGGTCAAGGTCCTTCCGATCACCCTGACTTTGCCGAATGGCTGATGAAGGAAGGTATTGAGTCGATGTCTCTCAATCCTGACACTGTGATCGATACCTGGAAGAATCTGGCTGCAGCGCAATAAGTGTCCGTATCAAGCTTGAATTTCAGGCTTGAAGGGGTTCTGTAGTCAGGTTTTTAATTGGATTATTTTTACAAGAATGCGAGCAAAATGCTCGCATTTTTTTTTGTGCGTTAAACTATTACAAATAATTGCAAGGGAGTAATTTATGTTGCCATGGATAGGGTGGTTACTGTTAGGCGGCGGCCTGGTATTGGCTGAGCTATTTACCGGCACCTTTTACTTATTGATGATCGCCATCGGTATGGCTGCCGGTGCGCTAACAGCCTGGTTGGGTGCGGGTCTGGAGTGGCAGTTTGTGGTTGCGGCAATTGTATCGGTTGCGGGCACTATTGTCGTGCGCAGAAGTCAATTCGGTAAGCGCGAAAAGGTCGACTCTGCCAAGGATCGTAACGTCAATCTGGATATTGGGCAGCCAATTAATATCGATAAATGGGCACAGGAAAATATTGGCGCAGATGTCGCCAATGCCGGATTTTATACAGCACGAGTTAAATATCGTGGTGCGTTGTGGGATGTTGAATTGGCCTCCGGAGAAGTAGCGCATTCCGGGCAATTCTATATTCAGGAAATACGTGGCAGTCGCTTAATCGTGGCGGGTCATTCAAATAAACAATAGAGGAAGGGATTTACTATGTTCCAGGGCGTAACGTTAGTCATATTTTTCATCGCCATCGTATTTGTGATGAAAACGGTCAAAGTCGTTCCGCAACAACACGCGTGGGTTGTTGAGCGCTTGGGGAAATATCATGCAACTCTCGGGCCTGGACTCAGTATTGTGCTGCCGTTCATTGATCGCGTTGCCTACAAGCATATTCTGAAAGAAATCCCTCTTGATGTTCCACCGCAAGTGTGTATCACGCGTGATAACACGCAGTTGCAAGTTGATGGCGTTCTTTATTTTCAGATCACCGACCCGATGCGCGCATCGTATGGCTCATCCAACTACCTCGCTGCAATTACGCAATTGGCGCAAACTACCTTGCGCTCGGTAATCGGTAAAATGGAGCTCGACAAAACATTCGAAGAGCGCGATCACATTAACACCACGATCGTGAATGCGATTGACGAATCGGCAGCTAATTGGGGCGTAAAAGTATTACGCTACGAGATCAAGGATTTGACGCCACCAAAAGAAATTTTGCATGCGATGCAGGCTCAAATTACGGCTGAGCGTGAGAAGCGGGCATTGATTGCGGCTTCCGAAGGGCGCAAGCAGGAGCAAATTAATATTGCTACTGGCGAGCGCGAAGCGTCGATTGCGAAATCGGAGGGCGAAAAGCAGGCGTCAATTAATCGCGCAGAAGGGCAAGCCGCAGCGATTCTTTCGATTGCGCAGGCAAGTGCCGAGGCCATTCGTAAAACAGCCGCTGCCTTGCAAGAGCCTGGTGGAACCGATGCCGCGAACCTGAAAGTGGCTGAGCAATACGTCGCTGCATTTAGCCAACTGGCGAAAACGAATAACGCCATTATCATCCCATCGAATTTGGGCGATATCGGTGGCTTGATCAGTACCGCGATGCAAGTAGTCAAGTCTCAGGGAGGCGTCAAAAACCTTTAATGTGTGCGAATAATGTCCTGTTCAAGCGCGGAATCTGGTCGAGCCTAAAGTAGACGCAAAATATAATAGCGCCAGCAAAATCAATTGCTGGCGCTATTGTCATTTCGGGCCGCGATGGTGATCGGCGCCGTCCTCAGAGGAACAGATTATCAGCGACGGTGTTGTTTCATCGCACTTTGAACTTCCCGCTCGCCGTCACGCTGTCTTTCCGTATCGCGCTTGTCATGTTGCTTTTTACCTTTGCCAATTCCTATTTCACATTTGACGCGGCCGCCTTTGTAATGCAAATTCAGCGGTATCATCGTGAAGCCCGAACGCTCGACTTTAATAATCAGTCTTTTGATTTCTTCGGCATGCAAAAGCAGTTTTCGGGTCCGCACAGCTTCTGGATGGACGTGCGTAGAGGCACTCAGCAAAGCGCTGATATGCGCGCCGAACAGATATATTTCACCGTCGCGAATAATTACGTAGGCTTCTTTTAGCTGAGCGCGCCCGGCACGGATTGCTTTTACTTCCCAGCCATGGAGCACCATGCCGGCTTCGAAACGCTCTTCAATGAAGTAATCGTGAAAAGCTTTTTTGTTGTCAATAATACTCATGTAGTCAAGAATGGGGCAGGTCGGTTAAAATTTCAAGTTGTGATTCTATCAAATGGTTGAAGCTTATGGCGGTTGTACATAAAACGGTATTGTTGGGATATAGCGCAGAACAAATGTTCGCGCTTGTCGAGCGCGTGGAAGATTATCCACTATTCCTGCCCTGGTGCGGCGGTGTCGAGGTGCGCGAGCGAGGCGACAACAAACTGATCGCGACCCTCAACATACACTATCATGGCATCAAGCAGTCGTTTACCACTGAAAATATCAATAACGCCCCAGTCGCGATGCAAATGCGGTTGGTGGAAGGACCTTTCAAGCATCTTGACGGCACCTGGACCTTTAAGTCTTTGCGGGCAGATGCATGCAAGATCGAATTCGATCTGCATTACGAATTTTCAAATAAAATTTTGGACAAGCTGATTGGTCCGGTGTTCAGTATGATCGCAAATAGTTTTGTCGACTCGTTTTGTAAGCGTGCTGAGACTGTCTACGGCAATAATCCTTGAGATCCATGAATGACGACTAACTCGCATGACAACAATTCCAGCGCTGTCAAACCCTGCGACGATTTCGCCGCAGTGAGCGCTGATATCCCGCCTCACTTGGTGCGCGTTCAAGTTTGTTACGGCACCCTTGCCGCCCAACCCATTTATGCCGTGACAGTCCCCGCAGGCACGCTGTTACGCGATGCCGTTGCACTCAGCGGCCTGCTGGAAGCATTTCCTGAAATTGACCTGAACAAGTGTCGTGTTGGTATTTTCGGCAAGCTAAAAACATTAGATACCGTTGTCCGTGATCTTGACAGAGTGGAGATTTATCGCGGCTTGACGGCTGATCCCATGGAATCAAGACGAAAACGCGCCATTAAGAAATCGCAAGATTAGAGGTCAGTTTTTTCGGACCCTGACAGCGGACGCAGATTATTTGCACTCGTCCAATACTTGTTGGTTGTCGCGCGCCGCCTGGCCGCGTTGATTGTCGTCTAAAAAAGCGCGCTGTCCATTTTTGTCCGCCTGCGCGATGCGTTGACCGGAACTGAGGGTGCGCTGAAAGGCGCGGGCGCTGTCGCAGGCTTTGGTTTTGGTCGCCGCATTTTTGGCACTATCGGCCAATTTCTTGTCTTTTTCAGCTTGGTCAGTTTTACGTTTATTGAAAGCCGCATTTTTTTCGGCAAGCGTAGTGGGCGCTTTGTCCACGTCTGACGCGGCGTTCTCACCATTGGTCGCCGTTGGCGTTGGACCAGCCTCGGAAGATGGAACGGAAAAACTCCCCGGCATCTTCAAAATACGTTTGACCGGCACTGAGACGGGCGGTGGCATGTCGGAATACTGTTTGATCCCCGTTTCATCAAGCCAGACATATTGCGCTAACGCGGCGCTCGCAACACTGAACAGGCACAGCGTCGTTGCAGCGATAACCAGATGTTTCATACGAAGTTGGTTCATTTCAGTCCTAAAAGCAGGTAAATGCCATCAATCAGATCAGTGCCTGATTTCGCCATGCTTTGACTCATATGTCAATCGGGCGACAATGCTCGATTTCAAATAGTTCTTCTAAAAAGCGCTACACAGGCGACGAGTTGTTAAGATTTCTGTATAATTCGGTTTTGCGCCTATAGGAAAAGCTATGCGTCTTGTTCAAAATGCACTCACATTCGATGACGTGCTGTTGGTTCCGGCTTATTCGGACGTACTTCCCAAAGATACTACCCTTAAGACACGTTTGACGCGCAACATCACGTTGAACATACCCCTATTGTCAGCGGCAATGGACACGGTTACCGAGGCACGCCTCGCTATCGCCATGGCCCAAGAGGGCGGTATTGGTATCATCCATAAAAATCTGACAGCGCAAGAGCAAGCGCGCGAAGTCGCCAAGGTCAAACGTTTTGAGTCGGGCGTGGTGCGCGATCCCATTACGATTCCACCCACCATGCTTATTCGTGACGTTATTGCGTTGTCTGAACAGCATGGTATCAGCGGTTTTCCGGTAGTCGAAGGTAAAAGCCTGGTTGGTGTGATTACTAACCGCGATTTGCGTTTCGAGGAAGAACTTGACGCGGAAGTACGCGCCAAAATGACGCCTCGTGAAAGACTGGTCTACGTCAAGGACGGTGCCGATCTGAGCGAAGCCAAGCGCCTCATGAATAAACACCGCCTTGAGCGTGTCATGGTGGTCAATGACGCATTTGAGTTGCGTGGTTTAATCACCGTTAAAGACATTCAAAAATCCACGACACATCCGTTGGCATCCAAAGATGAGCACGGTAAGCTGCGCGTTGGTGCAGCTGTGGGTGTAGGCGTTGATAACGAAGAACGTATTGCCATGCTGGTCAAGGCAGGCGTTGACGTTATCGTGGTCGACACCGCACACGGTCATTCAAAGGGCGTGCTGGATCGCGTCAGATGGGTCAAACAAAACTTTCCCGGCGTTGACGTTATTGGCGGCAATATCGCCACTGCCGCAGCAGCATTGGCATTGGTGGAACACGGTGCCGATGGCGTTAAAGTCGGCATTGGGCCAGGTTCGATTTGCACCACCCGTATTGTGGCCGGCGTTGGCGTACCGCAAATTTCGGCCATTGCAAACGTCGCCGCAGCCCTCAAAGGGACGGGCGTACCTGTGATTGCTGATGGTGGCGTGCGTTTCTCTGGCGATATTGCCAAAGCGTTAGCCGCCGGCGCATCAACTGTGATGATGGGCAGCATGTTTGCCGGCACTGAAGAAGCGCCGGGCGAAGTCATTCTGTTTCAGGGTCGTAGTTACAAATCGTATCGCGGCATGGGTAGCCTGGGCGCGATGTCGGATGGCTCTGCTGATCGCTATTTTCAAGACTCAGCAAGCAAGGCCGATAAGTTTGTCCCTGAAGGCATTGAAGGGCGCGTACCTTACAAAGGTAGCGTCCTCACGATCCTGTATCAGATGATCGGTGGCGTTCGTTCCTCGATGGGCTATTGTGGTTGTGCGACCATTGAAGACTTGCAAAGTAAGGCTGAATTCGTGCAAATCACCTCAGCCGGTATGCGCGAGTCGCACGTACATGATGTGCAGATCACCAAGGAAGCGCCGAACTATCGGACTGAGTAATCAGCTTTCCGGTGATGGGTGTCGCAACTGAGCGATGTGATAACTGAAGTGCGGTCTGTGAACTTCGCGCCACGTGTGGTTTTACCGCACGTGGCGCTTGTGGTTTTGGCGTGAGCAGATGTGCTTGCTGCCGTTTGCCGGAGCTCTGTTCGTCGTCAGCTCAAGTATTTCGTTCGTGGTTGTAGTTACAGATGTTGTCGTTCCAGATTCGGATTTACATTTTATTTTTTACGCTATTTAGGCGCACATCATGCACTCAAAAATACTCATTATCGATTTCGGTTCCCAAGTTACTCAGCTGATTGCACGTCGCGTGCGTGATGCCGGCGTATTTTCCGAAGTGTATCCTTACGACGTATCGGACGAATTCATTCGCAACTACGGGGCCGCTGGGGTCATCCTGTCCGGTGGACAGAATAGCGTCACCGAAGGTGATACCCCACGCGTGCCGCAAGCGGTATTTGAATTGGGCGTGCCGGTGTTCGGTATTTGTTACGGCATGCAAGCCATGGCCGAACAACTTGGCGGCAAGGTCGAAATGGGTAAAGTACGCGAATTCGGTTACGCCGAGGTGCGCGCACGCGGACATACGGCGTTATTAAAAGATATCAGCGATTTCGTCACACCGGACGGACACGGGATGTTGAAAGTATGGATGAGCCATGGCGACAAAGTGGATCAAATGCCGCCCGGCTTTAAGTTGATGGCATCGACCACGAACTGCCCGATTGCCGGCATAGCCGACGAAGAACGTCAGTTTTACGGGGTGCAGTTCCACCCGGAAGTGACGCACACTGACCAGGGCGAAGCTATTCTCAAGCGTTTCGTCGTCGATATTTGTGGCTGCAAACCTGACTGGAACATGCCCGACTACATCGCCGAAGCGGTGGAATCAATCCGCAAACAAGTTGGCACCGATGAGGTTATTCTCGGTTTATCAGGCGGCGTCGATAGTAGTGTCGCAGCAGCCCTGATTCATCGCGCCATCGGCGATCAATTAACCTGTGTATTTGTCGATCACGGCTTGCTGCGTCTCGATGAAGGCAACATGGTGATGGAAATGTTCGCCGAAAATCTTGGCGTCAAAGTCATTCGTGTGGATGCCACCGATCAGTTTATGGGACATCTCGCAGGCGTCACTGATCCGGAAGCCAAACGCAAAATTATCGGCCGTGAATTCGTCGAAGTTTTCCAGGTCGAATCAGCCAGATTGAAAAACGCTAAATGGCTAGCACAAGGGACAATTTATCCCGATGTCATCGAAAGCGCTGGCAAGGGCAAAAAAGGCGCCACCATCAAGAGTCATCACAATGTTGGCGGCCTCCCAGAAACATTGAATCTGAAGTTACTTGAACCGCTACGGGAACTCTTCAAAGACGAAGTTCGCAAACTAGGTGTCGCATTAGGCCTGCCGCATGCGATGGTATACCGTCATCCGTTCCCCGGCCCAGGCTTAGGCGTGCGCATTTTGGGTGAAGTCAAAAAAGAATTCGCCGATTTGTTACGTCGTGCGGATGCGATTTTTATCGACGAATTGCGGAATACCAAAGACGAAAGCGGTGAATCCTGGTACGACAAAACCAGTCAGGCGTTCGCCGTATTTTTACCGGTTAAGTCGGTGGGCGTAATGGGCGATGGTCGTACTTATGAATACGTTGTGGCATTGCGCGCCGTACAGACCCAAGACTTCATGACAGCGCACTGGGCACACCTGCCGTACGAACTTTTAGGGCGTGTATCCAATCGCATCATCAATGAAGTGCGGGGAATAAACCGGGTTGTCTACGACATTTCCGGAAAGCCTCCGGCGACGATTGAATGGGAATGATTTGAACGTTAGTAGACGGTAGTAAACGGTAGTATCAAACAGCACTAAACCCCTCAAAGCCCGCCCTATAGCGGGCTTTGTCGTTGGGGCACGTATACGTTGGTATCGGTTTGAAGTGGCAAGTAAACCTTTTTGGTGGATTGGGTAACGGTATTCTTTCGGTTAATGCCATGGGTTCGTATTTTTGACTAATTCCTTGTATCAAAATTCAATGGCGACGCAAAAAAAGGTGGAGTTGGTCATGGATGTGCTCGAATGTCGGGCAGCACTTTTGCAACCATTGACGTCTTCGTTGAGAGTATTGCTCTTTTCCGGAATGCGGAGGTAGCCGTTAGGTTCGAGCGCAGGATCACTGCCGCTTACATGACCTGATGCAAAATGCTGGAGGGTTTAAAAATGGCATATGAAACCTTTTAGATACCGGATTGATTTTTTATTAACGTAGCTACAAATATTAATTGATCTAAATAATATTCATAACTACAATAATTGAATCGAAACAACATTCGCCCCTATCAAAGATGCCGTAAATGTAGACAGACATGGCACCTCGCTGGCGGATCCAGCAAAATGGACCGGGGATTTGCGTTGATATGGAAAGATGCGCGAAATAACTACGGGCGTCGCGTCAATGATGTTGGGCAGAGTTAGACGGTCGCATCTATAGCGCGTCATTTGTAGATCGACCGGAAGGTCGCCGAGTGATCAGCCTGAGAAAGGCAAATCTGCGAGAGGTGAAATACTATGACGGACAAACGTAAAATTATTTATCCGTCAGCGGAGGAAGACCCTGCAATTACGGCGGCCGCATTATCCGATTCCGACAATCTGCCTTGGACTGATGTGCAATTAGCGGAGCTTAAACCTGTGCGGGTACGTGGTCGTCCTTTCGGAAGTGGCACGAAAGAGCAAATAACTATGCGCCTGGATGCTGATATTGTTGACGCGTTGAAGCGTGAAGGAGATGGCTGGCAAACCAAAATGAACGGCGCATTGCGTGAGTGGTTGCAGGCGCATCGATAACCTCGGTAACAGTAGTATCAAATAACACTAAATTCCAAAAAGCCCGCCCTGCAGCGGGCTTTGACGTTGTGGAAGCGCGAAGTCGATTGATGTAAGCATTTTTTCGTCGCCACGGCATGGTCGACTTTCTGCGTCTGCGCTTAACGACTGGCGCAAAATGGTTGGCGCGAGATCGATGGGATTACAAACCGATCTGGCCGATACGGCGAGGTCGGATAATCGTACACCTTCAGGCTGTTAGCGGCAGTATCGAAAAAAACGCAAAGAAAAATAACTATTAAACAATTTTAGTAGTCGCATTTTGTCAATACCCCCCTGATCCCGCCTCAGCAAGCCATTTCCCAAGCTGGTTAACGCCGCAGTGCGGTCGAAATGACGACACCCAACCTCAATCCTAAAATTTTTTTCGCATTAACTTATGCAAAACTATTATACTAAAATGAAATACATAGCCGTATATAATTCTAAATTGATATAAATAAGCTCTTATGGATCTCAATCAACTGGAAGCTTTTTCGGCAGTTATGACGATAGGCAGCGTGACGGGTGCGGGGCGCAGTCTCGGCCGTTCGCAGCCAGCGGTCAGCAAAGCGATCCAGGATCTGGAGAGCGAAATTGGCTATGCGTTGTTTGATCGTAACGGTCCACGCGTGACGCCGACTGACCGCGCCTTTCTGCTTTATGAAGAAGTGGAGCGTTCACTAGTGGGCTTGCGCACCATCCAGGAACGGGCTGCAGAAATTGGCCGCGACCGGTTACAGGCGATTCATTTGGTGGCTACGGCGGCGCTGGCTTCGACGATTGCTCCCGCAGCCTTGCAATTGGTGCGAGAGCAGGGCGGCACCTTGCCGGAACACATCCATTTGCGCAGCGCTTCGGCCGAACAAGTAGTGCATTCTGTCTTGCATCGCACAGTGAACCTGGGTTTGACCAGCTTACCAATTGCGCATCGCGGTCTTGATCTGCACTGGATCGGTGAAGCGCCGTGCGTGGCCGTGATGCGCGCCGATAGTCCGCTGGCTAATTGTAGCGAAATAAGTGCGCAGGATTTACGCGACTCACGCATCATTACCTTGTCTAATCGCTACCGTTTGCGTCAGCGCATCGACGAGGCGTTGTGCCGCGACGGAGCGCCGCTCAACGTGGCTATGGAAACCAATACTTCGTTTAATGCCATCATGGCCGTGCGGGCTGGCTTAGGCGTGGCGCTGGTGGAGCCGATGACGGCGCTGGGCATGCCGATAGACGGGCTGACGGTGCGCCCGTTGGCGGTCCATGTTCCCTTTTATTTTGGCGTTGTTACGCCTTACGGCAAGCCCAACGACAGCGTTATTGATTCGCTCATCGGCGCACTGGAGACGGCGGCGCGCAATATTTTGCACGGCTTCATAAAACGCAAAGCGGCCGAACACGATAATTTGTTGTGAACACTTAGCATGGTTCAGACCGTCCGTACGACTGCCCGTATTACCGCCCGCAATTATTGCATCAGGAGCCGCGCCATTGAACGTTTCCCTTACCGCTTCCAATATTGCATCCGCTACTTCTTCGTCCGCGGGCCTCGCGCTGCTTGAAGCGCGTCTGCAGCAAGATCTGGCAGTGCTCGAATTACCCGCCAAATCCTGGGTGCCGAGCCTTACAAGGGAAGGCAGCCGGGTGTTGGACGTAGCGATTATCGGCGGCGGTCAAGCTGGTTTGGCGGCGGCGGCGTCCTTGCATCATCTGGGAATTGGCGCGGTAATTTACGATCAGTCACCGGCCGGTTTCGAAGGGCCATGGGCCACCACGGCGCGTATGGAGACCCTGCGTTCGCCAAAAAAACTTACTGGACCGGCGCTGGGTTTTGCGGCGCTGACCTTCCGCGCCTGGTATGAAGCGCAATGGGGGATTGAGGCTTGGGAAGCGCTAGACAAGATTTCACGGTTGCAATGGATGGATTATCTGCGCTGGTATCGGCGTGTGCTGAATCTGGATGTGCGTAACGAACACCGCATCGATGCCATCAGGCCGCGCGCCGACGGTGTGGTGGAATTATCCATCAGCGCCCCGTCCGGCACATTCACGGTGTTCGCGCGCCGCGTGGTGCTGGCGACCGGCCGCGACGGCCTCGGCGGCGCTACCGTGCCGCCAATTGCACAGAGCCTGCCGCGTGAATGCTGGGCGCATTCTTCTGATGTCATGGATTACAACTTGCTGGCCGGTCTGCGGGTAGGTGTCATCGGGGCTGGCGCTTCTGCCATGGATAGCGCCGCAACGGCGCTGGAAGCGGGGGCGGCACGCGTCGATTTGCTGATACGTCGGCACGAACTGCCGCGTGTCAATAAGGGCAAAGGCGCTGGCAGTCCCGGTTTGACTAATGGCCACTTCAATCTGCCGGATGCATGGAAATGGCGCGTCCGCCATTACATCAACCAGCAACAGACGCCACCGCCCAGCGCCAGTGTGATGCGCGTGGCGCGGCATGCGAATGCGCGTTTCCTGTTGGGGGCGCCGATCAACGCCATCGCCGTAAGCGAAGAGGGCCTGCGCGTGCGGACGCCGCGTGGCGTTTTCGCGCTGGATTTTCTTATTTTTTCCACTGGCTTCGTTATCAATCTGGCGGCACGCCCAGAGTTTTCCATCATCGCGCCGCACGTCCGCACCTGGAGCGAGCGCTACACGCCGCCGGTCGGCGACGAAGACGAGGAACTGGCAGAATCGCCGGATCTGGGCCCGGTATTTGAATTTCAGCAAAAGCAGGCGGGCGCGCTGCCGGGCCTGGAGCGCGTGCATTGCTTCTGTTATCCGGCAGTGCTCAGCCATGGCACGCTGTCGGGCGATATTCCCGCCATCAGCGACGGCGCGCAACGTCTCGCGCAAGGAATTGCGGCGTTATTGTTCGGTGAAGATATCGACATGCATTATCTGAATATGCAACGGTATGTTGAGCCCGAACTGAACGGCGACGAATGGACACCGGCCGCTGCCAGCGCCGAAGAAATTGCCGCGCTAGTTGCGGCCACGGAAGGAGCGCGATGAGCATCGCCATAATGCGCAGCGTCCTGCAAGCCCTGATGGTGGTGCTGCTAATGACAGTGATCGTCTTCTTCGGCCTGTACCTGATCGGCAATCCGGTCGATATTCTGATCGGCCAGGACGTAGATCAGGTGGATCGTTTGCGCATCATTCACGAACTGGGTTTGGATCAGCCGATGTGGCGTCAGTATCTGGCCTTTTTGAATGGCGCCTTGCATGGCAATCTGGGCAACAGTTTTGTCTATAACGAGCCGGCTATCAAACTGATACTGCAGCGTTTTCCGGCCACCCTGGAATTGGCGTTTGCGGCATTGATCATGGCCGTGGTGATCGGTATTCCGCTGGGTCTGCTGGCCGGGCTGTTTCCAGAAAGTATTTTTTCCAAACTGGTCATGACGGGCAGCATTTTAGGCTTTTCTTTGCCCACGTTCTGGATTGGCCTGATGCTTATCATGGCCTTCAGCGTGACGCTGGGATGGCTACCTTCGGGCGGACGCGGCACCACGGCCGAACTATTCGGCGTGCAATGGTCGTGGCTCACGGCCGACGGTTTGCGCCACATGATTTTGCCGGCGATCAATCTGGCACTGTTCAAAATTTCGCTGGTAATTCGCCTGACCCGTGCCAATGTACGCGAAGTCTTGCCTATGGATTTCGTCAAATTTGCGCGGGCCAAGGGCCTCTCACCGCTGCGAGTGGTACTCAACCATGTGTTGCGCAATACGATGATTCCGCTGGTCACGGTGCTGGGCCTGGAACTGGGTTCGACTATCGCATTTGCGGTGGTCACAGAAAGCATCTTCGCCTGGCCGGGTGCTGGAAAACTCATTCTGGACAGCATTAACTCGCTCGACCGGCCAGTGATTGTGGCCTACATGATGGTCATCGTTTGCCTGTTTGTGACGCTCAATCTGCTAGTGGACGTATTGTATAAATTCCTGGACCCGCGCTTGCGCGTGGAGGTGCGCGCATGAACCAACCGCTCAAACAGCCGGTACCGGTGTTGCCGGAAGCGCTGGCCGACATCACGGCGCTGTCTTTGCCACCACCGCCTTTGCGTGAATCACCATGGCGTCGCATGGCATCCAATTTCCTGGAATCCAGAATAGCCGTGCTGGGTCTGGTGGTGTCCGCGCTATTAATTATTGCTGCGCTGGGGGCACCCTGGCTGACGCCGCAAAACCCTTATGATCTGATGCAACTGGATGTGCTGGACGCTCGTCTGCATCCGGGCACGCTCAATGGCTTGGGCACTTTCACTTATTGGCTGGGCACGGACGGTCAGGGCCGCGATCTGTTTTCGGGGATTCTCTACGGCTTGCGCATCAGCGTCGGCATCGGTGTCGGCTCAGCGCTGATCGCTGGCCTGATCGGCACCATGGCCGGGTTACTGGCGGCTTATGTCGGCGGCAAGACCGATGCGTTGCTGATGCGGTCGGCAGACCTGGTCTTGTCGTTCCCATCGATACTGGTGGCGATGCTGATTCTGGCATATCTCGGCAAGGGCATCATGAATGTGATGGTGACACTGGTCGTGCTGGAATGGGCCTACTATGCGCGCACGGCGCGTGGCCAGGCGCTGGTCGAGCGCCAAAAGGAATACGTCGAAGCCGCGCGCGGCCTGGGTCTGCCTGCCTGGCGCATCATGGTGTATCACATCTTGCCCAATTGCCTGCCGCCGCTGATCGTGGTCTGTACCTTGCAGATCGCCCGTGCCATCACGCTGGAAGCCACACTCAGCTTCCTCGGCCTGGGCGTGCCGATTACCGAACCATCGTTAGGATTACTGATTTCCAACGGTTATCAAACCATGTTGTCTGGCGAATACTGGATCAGTTTTTATCCCGGCATTGCCTTGTTAATTGTCATTGTTGCGATCAACCTGGTGAGCGATCGCCTGCGCGACGTGATGAATCCGAGGTATCAGAAATGAGCGTGCCAACATTGGAAGTGCGCAATCTGCGCACGCATTTCTTTACCCGTGAAGGCGTCTTGCCAGCGGTCGATGATGTTTCGCTCAAGCTCGAACGCGGACAAATTCTCGGGCTCGTTGGCGAATCCGGTTCCGGCAAGACGGTGACGGGTTTTTCCATACTCGGTCTGGTGGATGCGCCGGGGAAGATCGTCAGTGGCGAAATTTTGTTCCAGGGCCGCGACCTGACCAAGCTTAGTCCTAAAGAAATGCGCGCACTGCAAGGCAACCGCATTGCAATGATCTTTCAGGACCCGATGATGACACTCAACCCAGTGCTGCGGGTGGATGCGCAAATGATAGAAGCGGTCCGCGCGCACAGCAAGGCAAGTCACACGCAAGCGCGCGAACTGGCACGTGACACGCTCGGCATGATGGGAATTCCCAGCCCCGAGGAACGGCTGTTGGCGTATCCGCATCAGTTATCGGGCGGCATGCGTCAGCGCGTGGCAATTGCCATTGCCATGCTGCATAAGCCTGACCTGATCATTGCCGACGAACCGACGACTGCATTGGATGTGACAATACAGGCGCAGATTCTGTCCGAAGTCCAGAATCTGGCGCGTCTCCACGGCACGGCACTGATTTGGATTACCCATGATTTATCGGTCGTGGCAGGATTGGCCGATCAGGTCGCGGTGATGTATTCGGGCCGCATTGTGGAGCAGGGTAGCGTGGCCGACGTACTGGACCGTCCCTTACATCCCTATACCAGCGGCCTGATCGGCAGTCTGCCCAGCAATAACCGGCGCGGGCAACGCTTGCGTCAAATTCCCGGCATGACGCCGAATCTCCTGCATCTCCCGCCGACCTGCGCGTTCGCGGCGCGCTGTGAACGCGTTAGCGAGGTTTGCATCGAACGACCTGCCTTGCGTGAAACAGCGCCTGCGCATTTCGTTCGCTGTTTTCATCCTGGCAGTCAAGTCAACGCCAATGGAGAGGCCTTATGAGTCAGGAAAATATGCCGCCTCTGGTGGAAGTCAAAGATGTGAGCAAACGTTTTGGCGAACGTCGCCTGAGCACTGTCGCAAAAATGATGCAGGCGCGCGGCTGGGTGCAACCAGCACCGGTCACGCGCGCGTTGGATCATCTCGATCTGCAAGTGTATCCGGGAGAAGTTGTCGGCCTGGTGGGCGAGTCGGGATGCGGGAAATCGACGCTCGGCCGCGTGGTCAGTGGCTTGTTGCTGCCATCGGCAGGTCAGGTGCTGATCGACGGTCAGGATCGCACCACATTGTCTTCGCAGCAAGAGCATGATGCCAAGCTGAAGATACAGATGATTTTCCAGAACCCCTACGCCAGTCTCAATCCACGGCGTCGTGTCGATCAGATTATCGGCGAGGCGGCGCTGATTCACGGCAAGGTCAGCCGTGCTGAATTAGATGATTATGTCTGCGCACAAATGTTGCGCGCTGGACTGGACCCACAGTTACGCGACCGCTATCCGCACCAGTTCAGTGGCGGTCAGCGTCAGCGCATAGGCATTGCGCGGGCGTTGGCGGTGCAACCGCAGATGCTGGTGTGCGATGAAGCTGTCGCTGCGCTAGACGTATCCATCCAGGCGCAGATTCTCAATCTGTTCACGGATTTGCGGGAACAGTTAAATCTCACTTATTTGTTCATCAGCCATGATCTGGGCGTGGTGGAACATGTCTCGGATCGCGTAGTGATCATGTATCTGGGCCGTGTGGTTGAAAGTGCCGGCGTCGACGATTTGTTCACGCGCCCCAATCATCCCTATACGCAGGCCTTGCTGGCGGAAGTGCCGAGTCTGACGGTGCGCAAGAAACAATTTACCGCCATCAAGGGCGAAATTCCCAGCCCGCTGGCACCCCCATCGGGCTGTCATTTCCACCCGCGCTGCCCGCACGCCATGGCGCGCTGCCGGGACCAGGCCCCGGTGCTGAAACAGATTGCGGCCGGGCATCAGAGCGCTTGTCATTTAAACGATGCAGCCTGATTTGCTTAGTTAGAGATATCAATTACCAAAATCCACCGAGGAAAATGATGAAAAAAACGCTACTCTCCAGTTTATTCGCAGCAGCCCTGGTCAGCACTGGCGCGACTGGTGCGCAAACACTTAATATTGCCTTTGCCGATCCGCTATCCTCCATCGATCCGCAATTGAATAATCATGCCGGAGACCGCTCGGTGGACCTGCATTTTTGGGATTTGCTGGTGGAAAACAATTACAACAAGCTGCAACCTGGCTTGGCGGTGAGCTGGAAAAATATCGATCCCAAGACCTGGGAATTCAAGCTACGGCCTAACGTCAAATGGCAAGATGGCAAACCGTTCACTGCCGACGATGTCATCTTCTCCTACCAACGCGCCCGCAGCGTGCCGGGCAGTCTGGCCACCTTCGCCGGTTACCTGCGCACGGTCGAATCAGTCACCGCCAAGGACCCGTTGACGTTAGTCATCAAGACCAATATCCCAAATCCCGATCTGCCATTGAATCTGGCGTCTGTGCATATCGTCAGCAAACATGTCGGCGAGAAATCGACCACCGAAAACTATAACAGCGGTGCCGCCATGGTCGGCTCCGGTCCTTACAAATTTGTCTCCTACACGCCGGGCGATCGCGTGGTGATGGAACGCAGCGATACCTACTGGGGGCCTAAGCAACTCTGGCAAAAAGTCAATTACCGCTACATCAACAATGCCGCCGCGCGTACCGCCGCCCTTTTGTCGGGCGACGTGGATGTGATCGACAAAGTATCGGTATCAGACCTGACGCGCCTGAAGCAGTCACCCAACGTTAAGGTCTATCCCTACGCTGGCCTGCGCGTATTGTTGCTGCAACCGAGCTTCCACGAAGGTCCCAGCCCTTACATCACCGATAACAATGGCAAGCAGTTAGACAAGAACCCGTTGCTTGACGTGCGGGTGCGCCGTGCGCTGTCGCTGGCGATCAACCGCAAGGCGATTGTAGACCGTATTTTGCAAGGCGCTGCATCGGAAGCCAATCAGTGGATGCCGAGCGGCACTTATGGTTACAACCCCGCCGTCAAAAATATCCCTAACGATGTCGTTCAGGCCAAAAAATTGCTGGCTGACGCGGGTTTCCCGGCCGGTTTCAAACTGACCATCCATGTGCCAAACGACCGCTACCCGCAAGCGCCAGAAACGGCACAGGCGGTGGCGCAATTCTGGACCCGGATTGGTGTTAAGACGCAGGTAGAAGTTCTGCCATGGGCCGCCTATGCTGCGCGTGCCAACAAAAATGAATTCGCCGTCAGTATGCTAGCCTGGGGTAACGGCACCGGCGAAGCCAGTTATGCGCTGGTCAACGTGTTGGCCACGGTAGATGCCAAGAAAGGTCTCGGCGCGTCAAACTGGGGCTACTACAGCAACCCGGCCGTGGACAAGGCGCTGGAAGATTCCACGGTCGAATTCGATTCCGCCAAGCGTGAAGCCATCCTTCGTAATTCGGTCAAAATCGTGTCTGACGATGTCGGCGTGATTCCGCTGTATCACTATCAAAATGTGTGGGCCGCCAAGAAAGGCTTGAAGGTCACGCCTGCCAGCAGCGATCGCACCACCGCGATGATGGTCACGCGCGACGGTCAGAAATAAGAGGGGGCGGCAATGTCAGCCTTAACGCTCAATGTTGCGCCAGTGGATGATTTGATCGATGTGCCACGTCGCATTATCGTCAGCGGCGCAGCCCCCGGTGCCGTGGTTGAGATCGTCAGCCAGACACTGCGTGCGGGTGTGCAATGGCACAGCCGTGCGTACTTTAGGGCCGATGCTGCGGGCGAAGTGGACTTGACGCAAATCGCGCCGTTGCCTTTGGACGGTGAGGGTACAAGCGATTATGCCGGGGTGTCGGCAATGGGTCTGCTATGGTCGCAGACGCCGCAACTGGCCGGCGGTCGCGAAGTATTCCATGCCGACGTCAGCGCGCCGCTGGAAACGGTGCTCGAAGCGCGTAGCGGCGAAGATACTGCCAATGCCGTGCTGGTGCAACGGCTGTGCGCAGAGGGCGTCAAACGGCGTGAATTGCGTAAGGACGACACGCAAGGCCACGGCTTGGTCGGTACGCTGTTTACGCCGGCCGGTCCCGGCCCGCATCCGGCGGTGATGATACTCAATGGATCGGGTGGCGGCATCAATGCAGCACGCGCCGCCTTATATGCGTCACGCGGCGTGATGGCGCTGGCACTAGCCTATTTCAAGGCACCCGGTTTGTCCGACTATATCTCCAATACACCACTGGAATATTTTGCCCGGGGTCTGGACTGGATGCGGCACGAATTGCAACCCGAGCACGGTTTTGTAGCGTTAAGCGGCCAGTCGCGTGGCGGCGAACTGGTGCTGCTGCTGGCCGCGACCTTTCCGGAAAAAGTTTCCGCTGTGCTGGCCTATGTACCTAGTGCGCTGGTGCACAGCGGCCAGAATGCTGCTGATCCGGCCCTCGGGCGGGAAGGGCCGACCTGGCTGCTGCAAGGCAAGCCCTTGCCGCATCAATGGCAGGATAATCGTTTCGCCACTTGGGCACCCTTCGATGAAGGGCCATCGCCCCATCGTCACGCCTTGGCCATGCTCACCGCCTTGCAAGATGGGGACGCTGTGGCGCGCGCGCGCATCCCGGTAGAACTGATTAAGGCACCAGTGTTGCTAGTGTCGGCCACTGACGATGGTTCGTGGCCGTCCAGTCAGTATTGCCGTATGGTGAGCGATAAGCTGAACGAGGTTGAGCACCCGTATTCGGTGCAATGGTGCGATTATCAGGACGCCGGTCACGCCATCCTGTTTCCCTACGTCCCGACCACCCAACTCAGTTATGCCCATCCCGTCTCGAGCCGCATTAGCACCGGTGGCGGCAATCCAGCCGCGAACGCCCGTGCCGATTGTGATTCCTGGCAGCATGCTCTGGCCTTCCTGAAAAAAGCGGCCGAATCACGCAGCAGTCCGACTCCACCGCAGACCTGTCCAGCCGAACCCCCAACATTTAACGAGGAATGATGTCATGAATAATCCAGTAACGGAAACCAGCGCTGACCACGACGTAGTCGATAGGCTGGTAGGTTTGCAATCCGGCAGCGCCACCTACGATTTGCGTCATCAGCGCAAAAAAGTGGTCGCCGCCACTCAGGGGAGTTATGACACGCTGTTCGATCCCAGTCTTGCCGGCATCAGCCTGAACGAACGCTTGTTGGTAGCGTTATATGCCTGCTGCCTTAGCGGTGCCGCCACTTTGGCAGCGCACTATCGCGACCGGCTGACTAGCTTGTTGCCAGTGCCCACCGAGCTGACCGCCGTAGAAACCGATGCGCCGGATCAATTGCCGGACGGTCGGCTGCGCGCCATGCTGCTCTTCACGCGTGCGCTCACGCAGCGTCCGGTGGAAGGTGATCAGGCGGCGCTGCAAAGCTTGCCAGCCGTCGGCATCAGCACACCGGCAGTGGTGGTGCTGGCCCAGTTGATTGCATTCATTTCGTATCAGGTACGCGTGGTCGCCAGCCTCAAGGCCATGCAAGACGCCGCGCAACTTTCGGAGCAACCAGCATGAGCGCCATCATCAAATCCCACGGATTCACCAATGAAGTGCTGGAATGGAAAGCATGGCTTGACGTCATTGACCTGAACGCCGCCAGCGAAGACCAGCTCAAGGTATTGGCGGAAAGCCATCCAAAAGCCAGCACGTCGGATTACTACCTGTTTCTAGGTCACCAGCCGGATATTTTGCGCCAGCGTTCAGCGGCCTTTAACGCCATCATGTATGCGCCCGGTGGCATGTCGCGCGCGGAACGGGAACTGGGAGCAATGGTCGTCTCCCGCATTAACGGCTGCGTTTACTGCGCGTCAGTGCATGCGCAGCGTTTCGAGCAGATGGCCAAGCGCAACGACACCGTACAGCAGGTATTTGACGATCCTTACAGCGCCGGTATCGATGCTCGCGAACAGGCGATTTCCACCTTTTCGGCCGCGCTCACCGATGCGCCCGACGCTGTCGATGCGGTGGCGATCAAGGCGCTTAAAGATGTTGGGCTGACGGATCTGGAAATTCTCGATCTGGTGCATTCGGTCGCCATTTTTGCCTGGGCCAATCGCCTGATGCTAAATCTGGGTGAGCCCGTTTTTCCATCAGCGGTATAGTTTGCTTGTTACACACCACCTTCAAAGGAAACCTCATGTCCACCGCATTTCCCACTGATGTTGTCTATACCGAAACGCACGAATGGATACGCATCGAAGCTGATGGCAGCCTGACCGTCGGTATCACCGATTTCGGGCAGGAGCAGCTTGGTTCTCTGGTCTATGTGGCGTTGCCGCAGATCGGGGCTCAGCTCACAGGCGGGGCCGACGCTGGCGTGGTCGAATCGAACAAGACCGCATCCGACGTTCACGCACCGGTCTCCGGCACGGTGCTGAGCGTCAATGAAGTACTCAACGAAACGCCAGAAGCCATCAACGCCGCGCCTTACGTACAATGGATTTTTAAGTTACAGCCAGACGCCGATTTCGACGCTGCCATCTTCCTTGATGCTGCCGCCTATTGCGCCATGATCGGCTAGTCGCAGCCATAATAAAACGATCGCAGCTGTAAATTGGCCGCTTCCATCATAAAAGGGTTGGCAGATACAAATGTGCCATCAACATCATGCTCTATCGTTTATCCGCCGATGCCGTCCTGCTGCTTCACATCACTTTTATCGCGTTCGTCCTTCTCGGAGCCGCGTTAGCGACGCGGTGGCGTTGGATCATCGCTGCGCATTTGCCAGCCGCCGCGTGGGGATTTTTTGTAGAACTATCCGGGCGGATTTGCCCTCTCACGGTTGTCGAGAATTTCCTGCGCGCCAAGGCAGGTGAATCTGGATACGCGGGTGGCTTCGTTGAACATTATTTTGTGCCGATGATCTATCCCGCAGGCCTCTCCAGAGACATTCAGTTAGTTCTTGCAGGTGTGGTCCTCATTGCTAATTTCGCAATCTACGGCTGGCTTTTCATTGCCCGCCGAGCGCCGAGATAATGTTTATATCTAGCGGGTCCTGTCTGCTGTGTGCCGCTAATTCTTTGGCCTCCCTTAAGCTCTGTTTAGGTGATCCGTGGGAGTTGAGATAACATGGGTGGCGCTTGAGTGTGCGAACGTAACTGATTAAATCACCGGTCTCCTAAGAATCCCTACAGCTAATGTGCACACATAATCCTCATTTTTTCTACGTTGTTAATCCTCTCAATCTGATCGGGTGGCACTGATATGACACTTGAGATTTCGACCAAAGTGTCTTTGACCGGGGAAGCGCATCGACGTATCGAAGAAATGATTGTCACGTTGGAGCTGGTCCCCGGTGAGGTCGTCTCTGAAACGATTCTTAGCAAACTGATCGGTATCGGCACCACGCCAGTTCGCGAAGCGTTACAACGCCTTTCACGTGAGCATCTGATAGAAATTCTTCCACGGCGCGGCGTCGTCGTCACCAATGTAGATGTCCGCGAACAGCTTGAGGTATTAGAAACACGCAGAGTGCTTGATCGCCTGATCGCCCGTGCCGCAGCGCGCCGCTCGACCGCGGTCGAACGCACATTGATTGGTGAGCTAGCGAAGCAAATCGAACAAACAGCCGCCGCTGGTGATGTAAAAGGATTTCTAAGACTGGGCGACGAACTCAACAAAATGCTAGCGAAGTCAGCGCGCAACGTAATCGCTGCGGAAACGGCGGCGACATTGTTTTCGGTGTCTCGGCGATTTTGGTATTTTCATCTGGGCCACGAAGGCGATTTTGCCGAAACCGCGCGGCTGTATGCCGCGGTGGCGAATGCCGTTGCGGCCGGAGATGAAAACGCTGGCGGCGAAGCCACCGACCAGCTGATCGATTTCCTGGTGCGCTTTACAAACCTGACCTTACCAACGGAATAAGGGGGACCATTTTACGGTCCTCATTGCAAACTGCCCCACCGCTCTGCCGCAGGCTCTGCTGCCGCCCATTTCCACACATCGTCGCTACGACAAGCGCTAGTGACGTACCAGGCGCGCTGCAACGTCGGGCCATCTCCAGTATCAACCGAAAAGATCACCTCCTTGCACAAAGCCAGTGGTGTATCGATCAGACGGGTGACGCGCACTTCTCCGTGTTCGTTGCCATAGTTGACGGAATGAACGATCGCCCAGTTGTGCGACTGGCCAACCTCAAGATTGCCGATCACTGCCGCGATTTCATCCTGCTCCGCTTTCTGCCAATTGCGGAACACATATTTGGTGGTCGCATCGGTGGCAGCCTGTACGCTCAGACCGATCGCATAGCCGACTGCCGGATTTGAGGTCACCGCACCGCTGGCAACACCGGCCGCGGCACCCGCAAACCCACCGATGCTGCTGCAACCGCTTAGCCCTGCTGCTGCGATGAACAACAGCGTACCCACAACGGTTTTGTGCGACAACCCATCACGCCGCATCACTGCAATGCTCCCCAACGCTCAGTTGCCGGTTCTGCCGATGCCCATTTCCAGGATGCACCGGAACGGCAGATCGTCGCTACATAAAATTCGGTTGTAGCATTCGGAAGCTTATCGACCAGGCCATCGATGGAAAATACAATTTCCTTGCAATCCATGCCTTGGCTGCTGATGATCCTGCTCACGGTAGCGCGACCGCGTTCATTGTCTTCCAGCGGCAGCGAATGTTTCACCTGCCAGTTGATTACCGCGCCGACAGCAAGGTCGCCCGCTGCAGTTGCGATCACATCTTGCTCTTCTGCATGGATCTTGCGCTGTTCGTACTGTATCCCGGCGCGTGCCGCCGCCTGCACACCAAGGCCAATACCGGCAGCCACCGCAGCGTTATTGGTGACCTTTGTCGCTATCACGGTACCGGCAACCCCTGCCGCCGCAGACCCGCCTTCGGTCACGACCGAACTACACCCACTCAGTACCAATGTGCCAGACAATGCCAGCAGAGCACTTAACCGTTTTAACTGCATTCTCGCTTCCAATAAAGTTGCTTCAATGGTATCAACGTTGTGCTGACGACCATCCGCCAAAGCGGCAGGGAAGATTTTAGAGGAAAAAGGGGCAATTCAGGGTTGAACGAAGGCAATAATATGTGAATTTTTGTGAAATCGCCTTATGATCGTTTGATCGATAGCGGGCAAATTTTAAGCTCTGATCATCACGCTCATTCATGGCTGTGCAAATGGCGATGTCCGACATGGCGTTTGACGTCATGCTGGACACCAGTATTCGGAACCCAGATTCGTTCAGAAAAATTTTTTGGTACGCAATATCAACGCGATGGCATCCTCTTACGATAAGCTTGATGTCACCGCAACCTTCTTTAAGACCGCGTTATGTCGGCTTCCTGATAGCGCGATCATCCAGTCCGTCAATATGTACCGCCGCAATTTGCGCCAGCATCCTGGATGACGTCACCGCCAATCGAAGCAGGCGGTCCGTGTCTTCGATATTCAGCACTGGCGTTGTATCACTGCCTCTGTCCATGACGCTGAAATGGGCCAAATCAACGCAGGTTTGTATGCCTTGACAGACATCTTTTGTCAGGGCGTAAAACTGTGCAGACGCGTTTAATTGATGATGGGCGGGCAGCCATGAAAACGGCTGATGCAGTGCTTTTGGTTCCGGTGAATATGACGGATCATTCTGGGTTGGTTCGCTCATGATTGAATCCCCCCAATAGTATTATCGGCAAGCGCCGGAGTTGTTACGGCGCTGGGTTGGCTAATAACGTATTGATTGATTCCTAAACGGGAATGTGCATGAGTGACGGTACGAGGCATTGTTGACTCCATTTTTGCGGTTAAGCCGCGTCCCGCGATCAAACGGGGAGGGCGGCAAATGACAGGGTTGATCGACCGGCGCAAAAATGAAAACCAGCAAGCCCTAAGGCTTCCCCGCCATCGCCGCCCATAAAGGACGAACAAAGGCAGACACACGTAAAAAAACCGCATTGCGCGGTTCGTGCGCATTTTTGCATCAGGCGATCAAACCTGTTCCCCTCTTTATCGGGGACCAGCAAACGATAGCGGAGATTTGCAGTAAGCGCAAACTTTTTGAAAAAGATTCTGGTGATGCTGCTTTCTGCCCGATGACGAGGGGTATCCAGCCTTAGCCAAGACGACGATCTATCCGCACCAATCTATTTCGGCCGAGGTCGTTTCAACTCCGCATCCGGCGGTGTAAAATCTCCCGCCCGTATTTTTCCGACCGCATTTGCCACGGCGCGGGCAACATTGCGCACCTCCTCCTGCACCGCCAAATCGCGATCCAATACTTCGTGGCTTTCCGCATACGATTCGTAATAGCCGATAAACCGGTCCAGTCGTGCAGAAGTGCCCGCATCGATCAGGCCCATCCAATCCAGCCAGTCCGACAGGCCGCGCCGCACACCTTCAATTCCCGCCACGTCACCATGCACCACCAGACCATAACCACGGCCACTCAGATGCTTCGGATAGGGCCATCCCTTTAACTCGAGATCTTTAGCTTTCTGCGCGTTTTTGCCGGAGGTGGTGGTCGGATCGGGATTGCCGCCGTCGGCACAAACCAGGCGGTCGATCATGAGCTTTAAGACCGATGGCGTTTGATACCAATATACCGGCGTGACGATAATGACGGCGTGCGCGGAGACCCATTTTTCGTAGATGTCAGCCATCCAGTCATTGGTCTGGCGCTGACCATGATTCGGGTAGCAGCTGCACGGCCAATGACATAACGGCATGGCCGTTGAGACACAGCCTTTGCACGGATGAATATGCTTGTCGTAGTCGGAAATGAGCAGGCTCAAATCCAGTAAATCGACCTCAATGTTTTGTGCTTCCAATGTCTCGGTAGCGTATTTAACCAAACGGAAACTTTTGGAAATTTCGCCCGGACAACTGCCATCATTGCGCGCCGAACCACAAATCAGCAACACCCGCGATTTGGTCGCAGGGTCCTTTTGGCGCGCTTCCGCTTTAATCAATGTATCGCGGGTGGCTTTCCATTCAACCGACAGATCATAGGCAGGGTCCTCAAATTCAGATCCGGCCTTTTCGGTGATGGGCGATTTATTGCCATTGATATAGTTTTCCCACGCCACCTGCTCGACTTTATCAATTTCCAATTTCACTGCATCAAAGGTTGGATCGATAAAGGAGCGTCGAAATTCCAGGTGAAATTCATCTCTTTTCAAGACTGCAGGGGCTTGCCCTTTGCGGGGTTCCGTCACATTAATCTCCTGATGCGAAGTGAGAGCAGGGAATCTTGGGTCAGGCGAAAAACCCAACGTTAGGCGATTGATTTAGCGTAGTGCGCAGATAGGGGAAAAGCAATCATAATTATTGATTTTTTGCATCGCCAAAAAAGAGAATGGTGTCCTACGCTTTTAGTAGTTTTAAGCTTTTTCAGCCGAACGTCGAAAATGTAACGCCCGGGCAGTGTGGATTAATGATGGCTTTAAGAGATACCGTATTTTTACGGTATTGCACCGCACCATTTTTGTGGTAAAGTTTAGTTGTCTCCTCCAACACCGCAAAGGTTTGGATTTAGCCCGCAACCGTAAGGTTATGCGGGCTTTTTTTTGTTGCAGGTTGAATTCGGCATTGTGGTGCGGCACTGATTCTTTATCAACTAAACTTGTGAGATTGCGGCCGCCTTGACGCCGCAGAGGGGAAAGTAATTTTGTCTTCTTTGTCGCTTTTAGATATTGCCATCATAAACCAGCGGTACAGGCACAAATAACGAGTGGAAGTAATATTGCGTTACTTAGATGCATGCCTGTTCCCGCTTCCTGACACAAACAAAGTATCAAGCTCGCTGAAGCTCGCTATAAAGCGCCAAAAATTCGCTACTCAATTTATGATTTTTATCAAGATGAATCATGGGCAGACGCTGGCTGTGTGACTCACGAATAATGACAGAGCTCGACAGTTTGCTGTTTAATACGGGTAGACCTTCGGCGATCAACTCATCAACCAGGCGCTGGGGAAGGTTGGCACGCGGCTGGAACTGGTTGACGACAATGCCTTCGATCTGCAGGTTGGCATTGTGGTCGGCACGGATTTCGCTGATGTTATTCATTAGCGTGTAGAGTGCTTCACGAGAGAAGTCATCGCAATCAAACGGAATGAGACAGGTGTCCGAAGCGATCAAGGCCACCTGGGAAAAAAAACCATAGGCCGGAGGGGTATCGATAATAATCTCATCATAATCCTTGGCCAGCTCGCCCAGGGCATCGCGCAGCTTGTAGATTTTATGACGTGACTCCAATTTTGTTTGCAAATCACCCAAGTTTGCATGAGAGGGGATCACGTGTAAATTTTCGAACTGTGTCTCGTGTGTGTAAGTGTTCGGTGCTTTTGGATAAAAACTATAGCCAAGCATTTCCTCAAAAAAATCGGCAATCGTTGGCGTGACTTCTTTGGCAGAGTCACCCAGCAGGTAGCGGCTTGAGTTGCACTGTGAGTCCATGTCAATCAGAAGTGTTTTTCTACCCTGATAAGCGGCAATTGCTGCAAGATTGACGGCAATCGTTGACTTGCCAACTCCACCCTTTTGATTGAATACACACCTCTTCATACCACCCCCTAAAAAATATATATAAATACATGGCAGAAACTCCCTTGGAGTCAAGGCCGATAGTCGCCGGGATCAATGCTCCTCGACGCCATATTTCAAACGCTAAACCAGGATTACAGCAAGTTGATCAGCATCTCCCTAATTTATTGCGCGGGGGGTTTTGTAGATTTATCAACTGTTGCAAAATATATATTATCCCTGTTTTAGCGATAAGTAGGGAAAATCGTAAAGACGGTGACATGATCGGAGCGAAGTGTCCCATCGTTGCCAGCCAAAATGACTATTTTTGAGGAGTATCTATCGTCAGAATCGGTGTGGACTAAACAACAATGATAACCGTCTCATTGCCGGCGTCGTCATCTGCGCCTGGGGATGGGGTGCGGCGCGACGTCCGCCGGTGGCGACAATAATCGCATCCGGATTAAGTTGCACGACCAAAGCAGTGCGATCGGCGTGGCCGGTCTGCTGACCGGTCTCACCTTTGCACTTTTTTACAGTGCAGTCGCTGTACCGTTCAGTCGTTACGCCCATCGCTCGAATCGCCGTAATTTTATTGCCAGGTGTGGTGGTGCGTGGACCCCGAAGTTATGCGCACTTGGCATTGGCTCGCACAGGTGTTGCGGTTTATTCCTGCGGTGGAATGAATGGGCGTTCGAGCTGATCGGCCAGGTCAGCCGGGATGAGGCGATCATTGATTTGGCTGTACTTGGGTTAATGATTTTTTTTGGAACAAAGCGAATTGTAATACACGCTCGGTGTACGTATTACGCTATTACGCTATCAAAACCAACAAAAATCGTCGACCACGGCCTTGTCTAACTCAATACAGTCTGACTCAAAAAACGGTGGTTTTCTAATGACAAAGGCCCGGCGCTAAGTCGGGGCTTTGTATTGTTAAAAAACTGGTTTGCGTGCCCTGCAACTGACTCAGATAAGACCGCAATTGGGAAAATTGGAAAAAACTTCCCCCACCACGAAAAATGAAAAGGCTCCCCCAATACCGCGGAGAGCCTTATGTAGCTTGGTGGGGCGTGTGTGATTCGAACACACGACCTACGGATTAAGAGTCCGCTGCTCTACCAACTGAGCTAACGCCCCAAGAGGGGTCGAATTATATCCTCTGTTCAATAGTTCTGCCAGTGCTTCTCGTTTTTTCTCACCTGATTCCTTTTTAATTCCAGAATGAGCACGCGTATAAGCGGCTTGTAAACGCGCAGTTTTTGCTTCTTTCGCAGGGCGTTTGGGACCAATGTTTTTCTCAATTTTATCTGTGTAAATAAGAGCGTGCCACGCCCAGGCGGAATTTCATGGCTAGCGACGTATGAAGCCTCAACACCCCAATCGAAATTGCTGCGTCCTGACCTGTTCTCGTCTCAATCGAAGCTGCTGTTGCGCCTGGCCTGAATTGCGTTCTTTCGACGCTGCGTCTATCGCGTTTATTTCTGATGCGAGAAATGGACATGGGTATTGGGGGTAGTTGACGGCTAATTCGTTGACGATGGCAGTTGCGCTTGGCTGCTGCATATCTGTTCTAATTTTGGCTCGCGTATTTGCGATGGTTTGTGGATCAGGGCTGATAAATCCGCCGCTCGTTTCGCGCACGTTGATGGTCGTCGTTCTTTGCGTATCGGAGCATTTTTGATCTGAGTAGTTGGCTTGATGGCTTGATCCACTGCTTAACTCGCACTTATATATCTGGCGTCGCTGATCGGCTTCGGTTGCTTGGGTTTGCGGATGGTACGAGGAAGTATCTGTTTCCCGATTTTTCGGCATATCCAGATCGCGGTTATCGTTATTCGAATAGCTGCTGGATTCTTGTAATAACGGTGGTACTGTTTCTTGCACGGGAATCGTCGATCTCGACATTACCCAAAATAGGCTGGTGACGACGCCAACTGCTAATGCAAAACTGACTATCTTGCCGGTAAGGTCGCTGCGCATATTCTGTGTTTGTCCTTTTAGTGATTCATATGTCGTTGATTTTATTATTTAGTTTTTATCTACCAGTACTAGTGGATATTTTTGTAATTTCCTTTGCGCAACATTTTGTATTTAAGCATAAATTTATCTGTTTTCGGGTATTGGTACGTACAAATTAATGTTCGATGAGGCAGAGCGTTTAAGCAGTTTCTTGTTGGTATTGGTAGAACCGCGCCATTTGTACCGGCCCATTATGCAAATAAATTGTTGCGTAAGATTCTGGCAGACCCTTCATCCTTCACCGCGTCTGCCTTTCCATGGCGCATCACCGCCGTATTTCAGCGCGAAAAAAATGAAAGTAAATTTTCTTTACATAAAAATGTTTTGAGAATATATTTACATCAGTTAATAATAATGATGGGATATCCGGGTGCAACTACACACTGCAAATGCATGGCAGCGCCATAGTGCTGTCGCTGAACGGATTGGCAAGGTTTATCCTGCGCTGTCGAAGGCGCATCGAAAGGCCGCCGATTATGTATTGGCGAATGTGTTCCGGGCGGCGACGATGACCATCGACGAATTGGCTGACGTTGTCGGTTTTTCTCTGGCGACGGCGAATCGTTTTGCGCATGCGCTTGGGTTTGATGGCTATCCGGCGTTCCGGGCGGCGTTGGTGCTGGATTTTGCATCGTCGTTGGCACCGGTTGAAAAATTGCGCGACCAGGTCGGGCGTGCTGCGACAAGCGCAGAGATTATGGCGAATGCGCTGACTGCGGATATTCAGAATCTGGAAGCGACCAGGCGTGCGCTGGTGCCGGAGCTGTGCGATCGTGCAGTGAGCATGATACTGAATGCGGATCGCATCTTTGTGCTGGGGTTTGGTGCCAGCGCGCATCTGGCCGGGATAACGGCGCATGCGTTGGAGCCTTATTGCCGCAACGTCATTTCGGTGGCAGGCCCGGGTGGCCCGTCGCAGACAGCGCGCCAGTTTTTTAAAATCGATCAACGTGATTTGGTCATTGCGATGGCTTTTCCGCGTTATGTCACGGATACGATCACGCTGGCGACGTTGGCCAAGGAGCGCGGCGCGCAGCTGCTGGCGTTCACCGATGTCCCTACTTCCCCATTGGTGCCGCTGGCCGACGTGACATTGTATGCACAGACAGAGCGTTTATTGGCGCCGACCTCGGATGCGGCCGCGCTGGCGCTGATTCAGGCGACCTGTGACGCGGTTGCACACCGAGCAGATCGCTCCGTGCATGCTGCATCAAAAATGACTGAGGTTGTACTTCCCTGGTTACATTATCCCGACTGGCAGGAAAAGCCTGAGGCTAAACAAAGTAAACCGGCCGTCAAGTCGAAGTCTGACAACGGCAAGCCGTCTTTATCCAAGTCGACCATCAAAGCAGCCGCTGTCAAAGCGCCATCAACCAAATCCGTTGCAAAAAAGGCTGCGCTAACGTGACCACCTCTACTTCATCTTCCGGTAACACCGCCGCTGCGACTAGTGTTCATAGTGCGGATAGTCTGCACAGTTTAAATCGTGGTGCGATTGCGACGATTGCCATCCACGGCGGCGCAGGGACGATCTTGCGCAGCGCGATGAACACCGAGCAGGAACAGGCGTATCGCGACGCGTTGAGCGACATTCTTAAGGCCGCACAAAAAATGCTGGCGGATGGTGGCAGCGCGCTTGATGCCGTGACCAAGGCGGTCAGCATGCTGGAAGATTGTCCGTTGTTCAATGCCGGGAAAGGCGCTGTTTATAACAGCGCAGGAACGCATGAGCTGGATGCTGCGATCATGGATGGCGCAACGTTGGCGGCTGGCGCTGTCGCCAGTGTCGCGCATCTGCGTAACCCAATTCTGGCCGCGCGTGCTGTGATGGAGCACAGCGAGCACATTTTGTTAGTCGGTGCAGGTGCGGAAAATTTCGCGGCCGATAATGGCGTCGCTGTGGTGGATGCAGCCTATTTCCATACCGAGGCCCGCCATGCGCAATGGCTGCGTGCACGTAAACAGGACGGCATGATGTTGCTGGATCATGATGCCACCAGCGAGGCCGCCGAGATTGCGCCTATCGATCCGGATAACAAATTTGGAACCGTGGGTGCGGTGGCGCTTGATGTGCACGGCAACCTTGCAGCGGCGACGTCGACCGGCGGAATTACGAATAAACGTGTAGGCCGGGTGGGCGATACGCCGCTGATCGGGGCGGGTTGTTACGCCAACAATCGGACCGCGGCTATTTCAGCTACTGGAACAGGGGAGGCCTTTATGCGGACCGTCGCTGCCTATGACATTTCTGCCCGGATGGAATATGCGGGATGTTCATTACACGACGCAGCCGAACAGGTTGTGATGACGTTGCTGCCGCGCTATAACGGGCGTGGTGGTTTGATTGCCATTGACGCCCAGGGAAATGTGGCGTTCCCGTTTAATACCGAAGGCATGTATCGCGGGGTCGCCAGAGTGGGCAGCTCTGTGGTGACGGCCATCTATCAGTCAGATAGCTTATGAGCGCCCCGACGTCAACCCCGATGGTGCCGGTTGCGCCTTTAGCCACGGGCACGGAAGGTTCTGCGAATGCTTTAGGAAATACCTCAGGTATTACCCCGGTCAATACGCCAGGACGACGCGTACTGAGCGTCGATCAAATGGGTGTCAGTTTTGTTACTTCGGAGCGCACGGTAGAGGCGGTTCGCAAGCTGTCATTCCATATTGACGCTGGCGAAACGCTGGCCATCGTGGGTGAATCGGGTTCGGGCAAGTCGGTATCTTCTCAAGCGATCATGCGGCTGATCGATTATGGCGGCGGCAAAATTGCCGATACCAGTCGGATGGAGTTCCATCGTCGTAATGGAAGTGCGATTGATCTGGCGAAGGCCGATCAGACTACCATGCGGCACATCCGCGGTGCGGAAATTGCGATGATTTTCCAGGAACCGATGACGTCGCTCAATCCCGTATTTACGGTGGGCGAGCAAATTGCTGAATCGATCCGCTTGCATCAGGGTAAGGATTTTTCGGCCGCACGGGCCGAGGCATTGCGGATGCTGGAGATCGTGCGGATACCTGAGGCACGTCGTATTCTGGACCGCCATCCACATCAATTATCCGGTGGTATGCGGCAACGGGTGATGATTGCGATGGCGCTGTCTTGCAAGCCATCGTTGTTGATTGCAGACGAGCCTACCACGGCGCTGGATGTGACCATTCAGGCGCAGATATTGCAATTGATCCGTGCCTTGCAGGACGAAATGCAGATGGCCGTCATGTTCATCACGCACGATATGGGCGTTGTGGCAGAGATCGCGGACCGAGTAGTTGTGATGCGGCAGGGCGAGAAGGTTGAAGAGGGTAATGTGCATGCCATCTTTGCAGCGCCGCAGCACCCCTACACTCGCGCGCTATTGGCAGCGGTGCCGCGTCTCGGCGCGATGCACGGGACAGACCTGCCGGAACGGATTGCCATCGCCGGAGCTGTTCCACCGGTGACAGCGGAGTTGGCGGCTGAAGCCCACATTGTGCGCTCGCTGCGATCAATTCCAGGGGCTGATTCAACCCAGCAGCCGCTGCTGAAAGTTCGCAATCTGACGACACGCTTCGATATAAAAAGCGGGATTTTCAGTCGCGTCAAACAGCGTGTGCATGCAGTCGAACAAATCAGTTTTGATCTTTATCCCGGCGAGACGCTGGCGCTGGTTGGCGAGTCGGGCTGCGGTAAATCAACGACTGGGCGTTCCTTGCTGCGTTTGGTGGATATCACGAGCGGAAGCGTTGAGTTCGGAGATCGCGATCTGGCAACATTGCCACGTTCTGAGTTGCGATCTTTGCGACGTGAAATACAATTTATTTTTCAAGACCCGTTTGCGTCCCTTGATCCACGCTTGACGGTCGGATATTCCATCATGGAACCGCTGTTGGTACATGGGATGGCCGAGGGCGCACAGGAGCGGGTCGCCTATTTGTTGGAGCGCGTGGGTTTGTTGCCAGAGCATGCACAGCGCTATCCGCACGAATTCTCGGGTGGACAGCGTCAACGTATTTGTATCGCCCGTGCTTTGGCGCTGAATCCCAAGATAGTGATTGCGGACGAGTCCGTATCGGCATTGGATGTATCGATACAAGCGCAGATTGTGAACCTGCTGCTGGATTTGCAACAAGAATTAGGTATTTCATTTATCTTCATTTCGCATGACATGGCAGTGGTGGAGCGCGTCAGTCATCGGGTGGCGGTGATGTATCTGGGGCAAATTGTAGAGATCGGACCGCGGCGTGCGATCTTTGAAAATCCGCAACATCCTTATACCCGCAAGCTGATGGCCGCGGTGCCGGTTGCTGATCCGACCCAACGTCATCGCAAGCGAGCGTTGCAACAGGACGAGATTCCAAGCCCGATTCGTGCCGTCGGCGATCTGCCTTTGGTGGAGCCGCTAAAGCAAGTGGGACCGGGACACTTTGTCGCCATGCACAAGGTAGGCGGTGCTTTTTAAAGGGGAAGTCTTCGTCTTCAGGCAGTTTTCATTGTTCGTTTTTTCTTTAGTCATCACCTATTACGTCATTTGCCACATCATCTTCATTTACATCTGAACCAGGGGAAATAACATGCTTGCAGCGCGACATTTTTACGGAAAACCGATTGGTAAAGTTTTAGTTAGCACCGCAGTCGCACTGGCGGCGCAGCTTGCCGCTGGCCAGGCTTTTGCTGCCAAAGATGTCACGCTGGCGGTTGCGTCGACCTTTACTACCTTGGACCCATACGATAGCAACGATACGTTGTCGCAAGCGGTGATCAAGTCGTTTTACCAGGGTTTGTTTGGTTTCGATAAAGATCTGAAATTGGTGAATGTGCTGGCAGAAGGGTATGACGTCAGCAAGGATGGTCTGGTGTACACCATTCGTCTGCGCAAAAACGTAAAGTTTCAGGATGGAACCGATTTCAAGGCGGATGCAGTCAAAATGTCACTGGAGCGGGTGATTAATCCGGATAATAAATTAAAGCGCTTTAACCTGTTCAACCGGATTGCGAAGGTCGATGTGGTCAATGACTACGAAGCGAAGATTACGTTAAAAGAGCCTTTCTCACCTTTTATTAATACACTGGCCCATTCTTCTGCTGCGATGATTTCACCGACTGCGTTGAAGCAATACGGGAATAAAGAAATTGCTTTTCATCCGGTCGGTACTGGCCCTTTCAAATTTGTGGAATGGAAACAGACGGATTACCTGAAGGTCAGCAAATTCGACGGGTATTGGAAAAAGGGCTATCCAAAGATTGATAGCATTACCTGGAAGCCGGTCATCGATAACAATACCCGCAGTGCGATTATGCAAACCGGTGAGGCACAGTTTGCGTTTCCGCTGCCATATGAGCAAGCCGATTTGTTGAAGAGTAAAACCAATCTGGACCTGATTTCGGCACCATCGATTGTGCAACGTTATATCTCGATGAACACGCAGCAAAAACCGTTTGATAATCCCAAAGTGCGCGAAGCAATCAACTACGCCATCAATAAGCAAGCGTTGGTGAAAGTCGCATTTAACGGTTATGCCGTGCCGCAGGATGGCGTGTTGCCACAAGGCGTGGATTACGCGCTGAAAACCGGGCCGTGGCCGTACGATGTAAAAAAGGCTAAGCAACTGCTGACCGAAGCGGGTTATCCAAACGGGTTCGAAACCGAGTTGTGGTCAGCCTATAACCACACCACAGCGCAAAAGATCATTCAGTTCGTGCAACAACAGTTGGCGCAGGTTGGTATCAAGGTAAAGGTTATGGCTTTGGAAGCCGGCCAACGCGTGGAGAAAGTGGAAAGCGCCCCGAATCCAGCCACCGCACCGGTGCGGATGTATTACACAGGCTGGTCGTCGTCCACTGGCGAAGCGGATTGGGGCTTGCGTCCGTTGTTAGCATCCGAATCTTTTCCGCCCAAATTGTTCAATACTGCGTATTACAAGAGCGCCAAGGTGGACGGTGACATCGCGAATGCACTCACAACCACCGATCGCGTGCAGAAGACGGCGTTATATAAAGATGCCCAAACGGAAATCTGGAAAGATGCGCCCTGGGCCTTTCTTGTGACCGAAAAGCTGTTGTACGCCCGTAGCAAGAATCTGAAAGGCATGTATGTGATGCCTGACGGCTCGTTCAATTTCGACGAAATCGAATTGAAATAAACGTCGTGAGCCGGGTGGAACTGAATGAAATGAAACATCATCATTTGCTTTCATCCGGTGAATAAAACTCTGTAGGAAGATATCTGCGAGCCATCTCGCAATGGTCGTCAAACACTGCGGAACATTGCATACAGAGGTTGGAAGACCGGTTAACAATCGGTTGCAAGAGCGTTTATAGATAACTAATCCACGGTTGGCTCTGCAGAGACGGCAGATTCGCCATTTACCAGAACGCGCCATGTTTCCTTATGTGTTAAAACGCCTGATAGGCCTGATACCGACCTTACTGATCGTTGCGGTCATGGTGTTTATGTTTGTGCATCTGCTGCCGGGTGATCCTGCGCGGCTGGTGGCGGGGCCGGAGGCGGATCTCCAGACGGTGGAGATGATTCGCCACGATCTTGGTCTGGACAAGCCCATTCATAAGCAATTTTTGAATTATTTCGGTAACGCCTTGCGCGGTGACTTTGGAAATTCGCTCCGTACCAAGCGGCCTGTCAGCCAGGAGATCGCAGAACGGTTTTGGCCAACGTTTTGGCTTACCGTTACCAGCATGGTGTGGGCGGTAATCTTCGGCCTGTTTATTGGTATTGTGTCCGCCGTATGGCGCAATAAATGGCCTGATCGCCTGGGGATGACATTGGCGGTGTCGGGGATTTCGTTTCCGGCGTTTGCGCTGGGGATGCTGTTAATGGAGTTGTTCTCAGTCAAGCTGGGCTGGTTACCGACCATCGGTGCCGATAGCTGGCGTCACTATATTTTACCGTCGCTGACCCTTGGCGCGGCAGTTGCAGCGGTGATGGCACGTTTTACCCGCGCCTCGTTTGTTGAAATATTACAAGAAGACTTTGTCCGAACTGCCCGGGCTAAAGGGCTTTCTGAAACCGTTGTCGTTCTGAAGCATTGCTTACGTAATTCACTGATTCCTGTCGTCACGATGATGGGTCTGCAATTTGGATTTTTGCTAGGCGGCTCGATCGTGGTGGAAATGGTCTTCAACTGGCCCGGTATGGGGCGACTGCTGATTGACGCAGTGGACATGCGTGACTATCCGGTGATTCAGGCTGAGATTTTATTGTTCTCGCTGGAATTTATCTTTATCAATTTGATTGTTGACGTTTTGTACGCCGTCATCAATCCGAGCATCCGTTACAAGTGAGGCCTGCCGTGTCGAACCCATCCAGCGATCTTCCATCCGTCACCAGCGCCGCGATTGTGGCAGCGGTGCTGGCACCATTGCCGACAACTATCCGTACGCCATGGAGTGAATTCTGGCGCAAGTTCAAGAAGCAGCATCTGGCCGTTGCAGCGGGTTGCTTTGTGTTGTTTCTGATTGTGTTGGCGATAGCGGCACCGTATCTGGTGCCCTACGACGCAGAAAATTATTTTGATTACGATGCGCTGAACGCCGGGCCGTCAATGGCGCATTGGTTCGGAGTTGATTCATTGGGGCGCGACATCTTTAGCCGCATATTGATGGGTACGCGGATTTCTCTGGCTGCCGGTTTTTCTTCAGTGGCGGTGGGCGCAATCGTGGGCACGTTCTTTGGTCTGATCGCCGGCTATTATGAAGGCTGGGCCGATCGCATCATTATGCGTATCTGCGATGTATTGTTTGCTTTCCCTGGAATTTTGCTGGCTATCGGTATTGTGGCGATTTTGGGTAGCGGCATGTCTAACGTCATCTTTGCGGTCGCCATTTTCAGCATTCCAACCTTTGCCCGACTGGTGCGCGGCAACACGCTGGTGTTGAAGCATCTGACCTTTATTGAGGCGGTGCGCAGCATCGGTGCGAATGACCGCACGATCATCTTGCGGCATATTTTCCCCGGCACGGTATCAGCGGTGGTGGTGTATTTCACGATGCGTATCGGTACCTCGATTATCACCGCGGCCAGTCTGTCGTTTCTAGGCATGGGCGCGCAGCCGCCGATGCCGGAGTGGGGCGCGATGCTGAATGAAGCACGTGCCGACATGATGACGGCACCGCACATTGCGATTTTCCCTAGTCTGGCAATTTTCTTCACGGTGCTGGCTTTTAATTTGCTGGGGGATGTCTTGCGGGACGCATTAGACCCTAAGATTGATCGCCGCTGATGTTGATGGCTCCGATCATTGGTTCGCTTCCCGCCGGACCTTCAAACTCTATCAGTGATGTAGCGGGCGTCACCGTTGGCCACGCTACGTTGATGCAAGGTTCGATACAAACTGGCGTTACCGTGATTCGCCCGCATGGCGGCGATCCGTTCCGTGACAAGGTGCCAGCCGCAACCGTGGTATTGAATGGCTTCGGCAAAAGTATGGGGCTGGTACAGGTGCAGGAACTGGGCGTGCTTGAGACGCCGATAGCATTGACCAACACCATGTCGGTTGGCACGGTTGCCACTGCGCAGATCCTTTCTGCGATGAAAGCTAATCCTGAAATAGGGCGCTCCGATCCGACGCTCAATCCATTGGTGTTTGAGTGCAATGACGGCTATTTGAATGATATTCAGGCGATGGCTGTTACCGCAGCACATTATCAACAAGCACTGGACGACGCGGCGCCGCAATTTGCGCAAGGCGCAGTCGGTGCCGGTCGTGGCATGTCGTGCTTTGACTTGAAGGGCGGTATCGGGTCAGCATCGCGCTATGCCAAAATTAGCGGGGTTGATGGCCAGCAATATTGCGTCGGGGCGCTGGTCCTGGCAAATTTCGGCAAGCTGACCGATTTGACGCTGGCTGGCATCCGCATCGGCGATCAGCTGCACAGGCAAGACGCTACGCAAACAGGATCGCCGGAGAACGAACGTCCGGAAATGGGCTCGATTATTATGATCATTGCGACCGATGCGCCGCTGGATGCCCGTCAACTGGGTCGTCTGGCAAAGCGCTGCGGTATCGGTCTTGGCCGCACCGGATCTCACTACGGACACGGGAGCGGCGATATTGCGTTGGCGTTCTCGACGGCACAGACGATTTCGTATCGTCCGGATGGCGCTACCCAACAATTCTTCATGCTGCACGATAGCTTGCTTGATCCCTTATTTAAAGCCGTGGTTGAGAGCACTGAACAGGCAATTGTGAATGCGTTGTTTGCTGCTGAAACGGTGATTGGACGTGATGGTCATCGGCGTAGCGCATTGCGCGATGTGACACTTTCTGGTGGCACCCCCGCCGATCTTATTTAATTCAAAATTGACCCAATGAAAATATTGATTTCAGTAGATATTGAAGGCGTTGCCGGAGTGTTCCATCCCGAGCAGACCCGCGCTGGTAATCCGGAGTATGAACGCGCCCGACGTCTGATGACGCTCGAGGCCAATGCGGTCATTGATGGGGCGCTTGCTGGCGGTGCCACCGAGGTTCTGGTGAATGACTCACACGGAAGTTTTCGAAATCTGTTACCGGATTTGTTGCATCCTTCTGCCATTGCTATTCAGGGTAAGCCACGCTTGGCAGGGATGATGAGCGGAGTGGAAACCGGCGTTGATGCAGTCATGATGGTCGGCTATCACGGGCGCTCGCAAAGCAGCGGTATCCTCGCGCATACCATTAATAGCTTCGCCTTCGCACGGGTCTGGCTCAATGAAATTGAATTAGGCGAGGCCGGTATCTACGGCGCAGTGGCAGGAGAGTTCGGCGTGCCTGTGATTTTTGGGAGTGGCGATAACGTGTTTGTTGATGAGGCAAAGGTACTGTTTCCGCAAGCCACGCTTGTTAGCGTAAAAACTGCCCAGGGAAGCACCAGTGGACATTCCGTATCGCCACAACGCGCCGCATTGTTATTAACCGAAGGAGCGAACGCGGCTCTCAAGAATATCGAGGACGCTCAGGCCTTTGTTTTGCAGCCAACGATCACCTGTAGATTACAAACACAGAGTTCTGCGCTGGCCGATCTATTCTGCCAGCTCCCGATATTGGAGAGGATCGATGGTGTCAGTGTTGGGTTTTCTGCGCCCTCTGTTCAATACGCAGTCAGGGTATTGAATAGTTTGTCAGCGATGTCATTTATGTTGCGCAATTAATATAGACGCGTAGGGAATATAGACGCGTAGGAAATATAGACCCGTGATATGCGTTGAAACTGGGTGGCCCGAAAACACCAGGATGCGTTGCACCATTTTGCGCAGTTCCTTGGCATTACCCGATGGAGGAGCCACGCATTGCGGTCGCCGCTTTAAATCACATGGCGGTGATGGCGGAACCTGTGGCCGCGAAGAATTCGCGCGCCATCGATAGCGATCAAGCATTTCGCAACACCTTCACCGCCGCGTAACGTACCCGTTCGGTAGCAGCAGCCGCTCGCGCACTATGAAGGCTATGTAACGTAATTTGATTCACCTCTGCATGGCTGCCTTCAATGTGTTCGGTGATCAGCCTGTTTGCTTCCGCGCTGGCGTGTGCGCTGATTTGGGCCAGAATAGCCGCATGTTCGTCGTAGGTTGATTGCACGCAATCGCCGTAGACGAAATCCAGGCGCCGTACTATACGGATACGGTCAGTAAGGCGGTCAAAGGCGGTCGCCATTTCCAGATTGCCGCTTGCGCGTACCAACGTCTGATGGAATGCTTCATCCAAAGCGGCAACGAGGCGGCCGTCAGTCAACCGCTCGCTCAAAGGTACGCACCAGACTGCTTTAAGACTATCGATCAAAGCGCCATTGATGGCACTATTATCGACCAGCTCCCCGGCAAGTCCGGCACAAAGACGATTGACGGCGTGTACTTCGATGAGTTTTCGAAATTCGTACAAATCCTCAAAACGCTTTAAATTGATCGGCACGACCTCCCAGCCACCGCGTACATAACCTTGGACCAGACCGTCACTTTGGAGCCGTTGTAAGGCCTCCCGCACTGGCGTGCGCGAGACCTCAAAGTAGATCGCAATGTCGGTCTCCGTAATTTGATCCCCCGGTAGCAGGCGCATTTCAAAGATGTCTTCGCGAAGTTTTGCATAGACGTATTCAGGCAACGAACCAGATTTAGCCGATTCACCGCCAGCGGCTGATGGGACGGCTAACGTCGCCGGATTGGTTCGTTTGCGTGTGGTCGAAATTTTCTTCATGGGATTTCGCTAGGGTCGAAAATCAGTCTGAACGTTACCAGGCAGCCACGCAGCCATCCGACCGCGGTTCGGTACCACCGCATAAGACGCCGTGTTCATCGCGCCAGATGATCTGGCCGCGACCGAAGCCGAGTTGATTCCCCGACCAGGTTACATCATGCCCAAGACTACTCAAACCACGGAACAGCGGTTCCGCCGTCGTATGTTCGATGCTGACGTTGTTGTTACTCTCCCATTCCCAGCGCGGTGCATCAAGCGAAGATTGAGGATTCAGACCGAAGTCAATCGTATTCATGACCATTTGCACGTGCCCTTGCGGTTGCATGAAACCACCCATGACGCCGAACGGTCCGACGGCATTGCCATCCTTGGTAAGGAAACCGGGAATAATGGTGTGATAGGGGCGCTTTCCGGGGGCCAGGCAGTTTGGATGGGAAGCATCCAGCGTGAAGTTGTTACCGCGATTGTGCAACCCGATGCCGGTGCCGGGTACCACTAAACCTGAGCCGAAGCCCATGTAGTTACTCTGGATGAAGGAGACCATATTGCCTTCGTTATCGGCGGTGCTGAGATATACGGTGCCACCGCGTGGCGGCTCTCCGGCGACCGGCAGAGTAGCGCGTTGCCCGATTAATTTACGGCGTTCGTCTGCGTAACTGTCGGAAAGCAGATCTTTGACCGAAACCCGCATGTGACCGGAGTCTGCAATATGCGCTAACCCGTCAGCGTAGGCTAACTTGATGGCTTCAATCTGGCGGTGATAGGTGTGCAGGGCGTCGCGCTCACTGAAGTCAAATCCTTTTAGAATATTCAGGGCCAGCAAAGCCACCAGACCGTGACCATTCGGCGGGATTTCCCATACATCGTAGCCGCGATAATTGGCGCTGATCGGATCGACCCATTCTGGCTTGTAGGCGGCCAGATCGGTGACGTCAAGATAGCCGCCAGCGCCGCGCACACAGGCGGCAATTTTTTCTGCCAGAGCGCCACGATAAAAACTTTCGGCGTTATCTTCTGCGATTGTGCGCAACGTTTGCGCGTGGTCTGCCGACCGCCAGATTTCGCCAGCGCGGGGCGCGCGACCTTGTGGGCAAAAGGTAGAAAACCATGGTTTGAAATGGTCTTCTTTGAGGTTTTCGGTGAACACCTTATGCGCGTTTTCCCAAGCTACGGCGATCATCGGCGAAACCGGAAAACCTTCTTGCGCCAATGTGATCGCACCTGCCATCGATTGGGTCAGCGGCAACTTGCCAAAGCGCGCGGCCATACTGGCCCATGCGCCCGGGGTGCCGGGTACGGTGACCGGCAACGCGCCATATTTTGGCATGCTGGTATGACCCGCAGCCTTTAAGGCTTCAAGTGAAATCGCTTGCGGGGCGGCACCACTGGCATTGAGGCCGTGCAATGCGCCTTTGTGCCATATCAGGGCGAAAGCATCGCCGCCGATACCGTTAGCGGTCGGCTCTACCACGCTGAGCGTGGCGGCGGCTGCAATAGCCGCGTCGATGGCGTTGCCGCCCGCTTGCAGAACTTGTAGACCGGCTTGTGCAGCTAACGGCTGTGAAGTTGCAACCATGCCGCGGTTGGCGAAAACTGCACTTCGGCGGGAGGCATAGGGATAATGATTGGTGTTGAAGCTTGGCATAAAATCTTTCAAGGCAATTATCGATAAAGGTGACAAGTCACATATTCACCGGGAGCGGTCTGCACTGGCGGCGGGGCCTGCGTTTTGCAGATGTCCATGCAAGATGCACATCTGGGATGAAAATGGCAACCGGTCGGTGGCGCGGTCGGGCTGGGAATACTTCCCTGTAACACGATACGCTGGCGGACCTGATCAGGGTGTTCACGCGGAATGGCGGATAACAGTGCCTGCGTGTAGGGATGTTTCGGTGCCGAATAGACGGAAGCGCAATTGCCGTATTCAACCATGCGTCCCAGATACATCACGCCGATGCTATCGCTGACGTGCCGGATGACGGCTAAATCATGGGAAACAAACAGATAGGTGAGACCTAGCTCTTTTTGCAGAGCGGACAGCAGATTCAGAATTTGGGCCTGAATGGAGACGTCCAGCGCCGACACTGCTTCATCGGCGACCACCAGTTTGGGGCGTGTGATGATAGCGCGAGCGATCCCAACGCGTTGGCGCTGTCCGCCTGAAAACTCATGCGGATGGCGGCCTGCATATGATTGACTCAAGCCCACGACGTCGAGGATTTCAGAGACTTTGCGCTTGCGGGTGGCGCGGTCGAACAGTTGGTGCACGATTAATGGCTCTTCCAGTACCTCGCCTATCGTCATGCGCGGATTAAGCGACGCAAACGGGTCCTGAAACACCATCTGCATGTTCCGCCGCATGCCGCGCAAATTGGAGGATGAGAGTGCGCCGAGATCTTGCCCCATAAAGTTCACCGCACCTTCGGTTGGCTCAATCAGGCGCAACACGCTGCGTCCGGTGGTTGACTTGCCGCAACCGGATTCGCCGACCAACCCAAGGGTTTGGCCTTCGTTGATTTCGAACGAAACGTCATCAACCGCCTTCACGGGAGGCGAACCACGGGTTCCTGAAGCAAAATACTTTTTCAGCCCGGAGACGCGTAAGAGTGGTGCGGTGGATGTAGTGGGCATACTCATGTTGGTGTCGGGGTCCAGGTAATATGCATTGTGTAGATTGGCGTCGGCCTAGTCGTTAGGTTTTCCATTAGATGTAGCAAGGATTCACCTGCATCAGTCCGGATACCAGCAGCGCGCCATATGCCCGGGGAAAATCGCCTCAAGTGGCGGCATTGATGCACGGCAGCGGTCATCTGCCTTGGGACAACGGGCCGCGAAGCGACAGCCGGTTGCGACCGATCCCGGCAGCGGCACTGCGCCTGGAATCGCCATAAGCGGTTGGCCTGGAATGCCATCCAGCGCCGGACGTGCGCGCATGAGCGCCTGGGTGTAGGGATGCGCCGGTGAATCGAACAGATCGCGGACCGTGCTCTGTTCCACTACCTGCCCGGCATACATGACCACGACGCGTTCGCACATTTCAGCCACCACGCCGAGATCGTGCGTGATCATCAAAATGGCGGTCCCCTGTTCACGCTGCAGGTCGCGCATCAGGTCCAGAATCTGAGCCTGGATGGTGACGTCCAATGCAGTGGTTGGCTCGTCGCAGATGAGTAAACCGGGCTTGCATAAAAGAGCCATTGCAATCATGACACGTTGGCGCATACCGCCCGAGAGGCTATGTGGATAATCATCGACGAGTTGTGTGGCGCGGGACAGTCCGACTCGTTGTAGCATCGCGATTACTTGCGTTTTGATCTGTTGCCGGTCGAGCTTGGTATGCATGCGTAGCATTTCACCGAGCTGCGTGCCAATACGATGCAACGGATTAAGCGAAGTCATCGGTTCCTGAAAGATCATGGCGATCTGGTTCCCGCGGATGCTGCGCATGGTGGCATCGTTTGCCGCCAGTAAATCGCGGCCGTTGTAGCGTACTTCTCCTTGCAATAGCGGCTTGCTGGCCATGGGAAACAGGCGTAACAGGGACAGGGCAGTGACACTTTTTCCGCAACCGGATTCGCCGAGCAAGCCGACCGTTTCATTGTCGCCGACCGTGAACGAGACGCCGTCTACGGGAGCGACTGATTTGCCGTGGCTTTTAAATTCGACCTTGAGATTGTTGACTTCCAGCATGGATGAGCTCTCTTTAGCGGCTTAATTTGGGGTCGAAGACTTCGCGAATGCCATCGCCAAGAAGATTGAATCCCAGCACCACAGTAAAAATAGCGATACCGGGCCACAAGGCCAGCGTTGGATTGGTATTCAGGTAGCCCTGCGCAATATGCAGCATGGAACCCCAACTTGGATCTTCCGGCCGGGCACCGATTCCCAGATACGATAATCCGGCTTCGGCAATGATCGCTGAACCCATCGCAAAGGTTGCCTGAATCACTAGCGGGGCCATTGCATTCGGCAGGACATAACGCCGCATAATGCGCAGATCGGTGGCACCGACCGAGCGCGCCGCCATCACATAATCGAGATTGCGGATCGCCATTGCCTGGCCGCGTGCCAGGCGGATAAAGGCCGGAATGAAGCCAATTCCGATGGCGACCATTGCGTTATAAAAGCCACCGCCCAACGCCGCAGCCAGCGCCAGCGCCAGAATCAGCGAGGGGAAGGCTTGTAAGGCATCGACCACGCGCATGACGATCCATTCATCAAGAAAACCTCTGAAATAGCCACTGGCAATGCCGATTGGAACGCCGACAAAGAAGGCGAGTCCCACGGCAATCAGCGCAGCCTGCAACGAAATGCGCGCCCCAAACACCATGCGCGAGAAAATATCCCGTCCCAGATCATCGGTTCCCATCCAGTGGGCGCTACCGGGAGACGCAAGGATGTTGGCGTAGTCCTGATCAAAAATAGGGTCATGGGTTGCCAGGAGCGGGGCAAACAGCGCGATCAAAATCAATAACAAAATAATCGCTGCGCCGACTACCGCAAGCCGGTTAGCGGCAAAGCGCCGCAATGCAGCGAAACGCACCATTTGCGGCAGCGCATTCACCGATAAAGCTGGGGGCGTCTGTGCCGGGTCCATGCTGTGGCTTAAAGGTTGATTCATGCGTATCCTCTATTTAGCGATACGCGGATCGATCATGCTGTACAGCAGATCTACCGCAAGATTGACGATGATGACCATCAAGGCAGCCGCCATGACACCCGCTTGCACCGTGACATAATCACGCTGGAAGATTGCGTCGACGATCATTTTTCCCATGCCCGGAATGCCAAAAATGCTTTCAGTAATCACCAAACCGCCCAGTAAGCCCGAAACCATCAGGCCGCTGGCGGTGACGACCGGAATCATGGCATTGCGTAGGGCATGACCGATCACTACTTGCCAGTCTTTTAAGCCTTTAGAGAATGCGGTGCGAATGTAATCTTCGTTCAATACTTCCAGCAGGCTGCTGCGCACCATGCGCATCAGGATCGCCGATTCGCGCAGGCCCGTTGCCACCACGGGCATTAACATTGCCAGCAAATTGCCATGCCAGTCCTCTGAAAAAGGAACGTAGCCAGAGGCAGGAAGCCAACCCAATTTGACTGCAAACAGGACGATGAACATCATTCCCAGCCAAAAATGCGGTACCGACATGCCAAACAAGGCGATAAATGTGCTGACATAATTGGCAATGCCGCGCGGGCGGGCAGCTGCCATGATTCCGGCGGGCACGGCAATCAGTACAGCGACGAGAAAACTGCCCAACGCCAGTTCAATCGTCACCGGCAACCGTTGCATCAGGCTGTCCACCACGGGGGAGTGATCAACAAACGAACGGCCTAAATCACCGTGCAGAACCGCCCAAAGCCAATGTCCGTATTGCACATAAATTGGATTGTCCAGCCCAAGTTGCGCACGCAAAGCAAGGGCTGCTTCTGGTGTCGCCTCTTGGCCGAGAATGGCAGTGACGGGATCGCCCGGAAGAATGGCAAGCAACGAAAAAATCACGATGCTCACCAGCAACAACGTTGGCAACACAAGTGAAATGCGCTTTAAAATTTTCGGCATGGGCTGACCAAAAGGCTAAGATATCGATCGATGAATGCTATTTAGAAAGGGTCACGGTCCTGATGACGCCGTCCGGTACGAATTTGAACCCTTTGACTGCCTTTGAAATGCCGAACAATACGTTGTCGTGATTCAGGTAAACGTAAGGAACGTCAACCACCAGAATCTGCATCGCCTTATCATAGAAAACCTTGCGTTTTGCATCTTCACTTTCGATCCGGGCTTGCTGCAACAGCGCATCGACCTCTTTGGTGCCGTATTTGGAATAATTGAGCGAGCCGTTAGTGACCGCAAAATCATAGATATTCTGATCAGGATCGGGGCGGCCGCTCCAGCCGACCATCAGGGCTTCATAGGTCCCTGCTTTGCCGGATTCGATTTGGGTAGCGAGATCCGCTTTTTCCAGCGTGACGCTGATGCCGGCGGGGCGCAACATGCCTTGTACCATTTGACCAACCTGCAATTCTTCCGGGGTGGTCGGCAACGTCATTCGAAACGAAAAGCCAGTTTCTTTACCGGCGGCTTTTAAGAGGGCCTTGGCTTTTGCCAGATCTACTTTAGGTGGTACGTCGGCAGGTCCGTTGGCGAATTGGGATTTACTAAATGGGGAATGGCCGGCGGATACTGCACCGTTATAAACAACCTTGGCGATAGCTGCGCGGTCAATCAGGATATCGATGGCTTCGCGGACTTCCTTTTTATCAAACGGCGGTTTTGACGTATTGAAATAGAATCCACGAAACCCCAATGATGGCTTGTTGATGACAGTATATTTTGCACCGGCATTGGTATTGCTGAGTTCTTTGTAGGGGAAGCGATTGGTGATATCGACCTGACCGCTGCGCAGATTGTTGAAGGCGACGTTGACGTCTGACATGATCTTGTAGACTACCTGATCTGCCTTTGGCAAACCAGCTTGCCAATAATTCGGGTTTTTATCCAGTGTCAGGGTGGCACCTTTCAGGCGTCCCTTATAGATAAAAGGACCTGTGCCGACCGGGTTGTTAACATAGTCTTCGCCAAATTTTTTGACGGCATCGGGCGATGACATCATGCCCGCGCGGTCGGTCAGAATCGACAAAAATGGCGCAAATGGTTCGCTCAGTTCGAGCTTGATGGTCGCATCGTCTACGACTGTGATCTGCTTAACGTATTTGAGATCATTTTTACGCAGCGAATTATTTTCTTGCCCACGCCGTAAATTAAATTCAACGGCTTTTGCGTTAAACGGCGTGCCATCCTGGAATTTCACGCCTTTTTGCAGAAATAGGGTGTACGTTTTTTTATCGTCCGACACGGTCCAACGCTGGGCCAGCATGGGGATAATCTTGCCGGTTTCATCCAGATCAAGCAGTTTGTCGAAAATACTTTGATACACCATGCGTTCGGCGATCATCGATGAGCGGGTTGGATCAAGCTTGCCGGGATCGTTATCGAGAGAAATATTGATGGTCATCGCCGTTGCGGAACCGCCGATGCCAGCCATCAGCCCAGTGACCATCAGTGATGCTAAACGCTTCGCCATTGTCGACCCTTAATTGAATAATAGTTGTAGAACTGGTGAAAATTGACGTCGTAAAAACTAGTGCCGGTTCAGGTATCGATTGCTGTGAAACTGCTCGACAGGAACTATATTAATTGATGTCGCCGTCGATGTATACATGGCCGTGGACATGCAATAATTCAAAAACGGCGGTTAGATGACAAACAACTATTGAAGGTAAATGCAGTGTGGTGCGGTGGCGCATTTAATCAGTGCGCTGACGTCATTTCCGCTGGTATTTAGCACCGTTATGGCACTAAAAAGAAGCCGGTGTATCACTTTTATTTGAAATGGAAAAAAAAAAGAAATTTTTTTTATAAATCAGAATATTGGCATTGCCCAAACCGGTTACTGGTGCGGACTGTTGATCCACCGGCGCCAATGGCCTCAGCGACTGATGGGGGATTAAGGGGTTCCGGAAGCGCTTCTCCTTTGTATCGTTGATAATAAGAGGATGGTTTAATGGTGAGGTCGATTATTTTCATCCCTCCATGACGCCAGTTGCACCCCGTACAACATCCAGTGAACCCAAATGACGCTGAATTTATTCGACGATGCCGAGCAGGGGCGGGTCTGGCAAGAAGCCATTTGCCCCGGCGCAGTGGTACTGCGACATTTCGCTTTGCGCTATGAAGTTGAGATTTTTGCTGCGCTTGACGACATCGCCCGGCAAGCACCTTTTCGTCATATGGTGACACCGGGCGGATTTCGCATGTCGGCAGCGATGACCAGTTGTGGGGAATTTGGCTGGACGGCTGATAGGACCGGCTATCGCTACATCACCACAGATCCGGAAACCGGATTGCCGTGGCCGCCGATGCCGGAGACGTTAGGGCGCCTGGCTGTCGCCGCCGCGATGAGTGCTGGATACCCTGAATTCGTACCGGATGCTTGTCTCATTAACCGTTATGCAATAGGCGCAAAGATGTCGCTGCATCAAGACAAGGATGAGCCAGATCTGGGCGCGCCGATTGTGTCGGTTTCGCTCGGGTTACCGGCAAATTTTCAGTTTGGCGGTCCACGGCGGGAGGATAAAACACAGCGCGTGCAGCTGACGCATGGAGATGTCGTGGTATGGGGCGGTCCTGCTCGGCTCTTTTTTCACGGTGTCTTGCCGATAAAGAATGGGCTGCATCCATCGACCGGTGAATTCCGCATCAATCTGACATTTCGTAAAGTAAGCAAATAAAATACAGCTCCTTGATATAGCTCTTTAAAGCAGCTGTTTAAAGCAGCTCTTTAATACAGCTTTTTAATACTCGTGGCGATCGAGAGTGATTGACTACTATTCTCAGACCCTTTTTTCACTAATCTTCTATCCATTTTTGTCCGCTATGCTAATGAAATCGATGAATGACCTGGTTAACCCATGAGTGGCGCTCTCGTTGCCGCGCTGGAATGTCGCGGGCTACAAAAAGCTTATGCGCACGGGAGAACTGTCCTGGCACATCTCGACTTTACCCTGCAGCCTGGGGAATACGTGGCCGTGATGGGGGATTCCGGTGTCGGTAAATCGACGTTGTTAAATCTGATCGCAGGGCTCGATATTGCCGATACGGGCACGGTATTGATAGACGGTGTCGCCATGTCCAGCCTGAGTGACGATGCTGCGACACGCTTGCGCCGAGAAAAACTGGGTTTCATATTTCAGGCCTTTCATGTCCTGCCGCATTTGACCCTGCAACAAAACGTGGCGTTGCCGCTGTTATTGAATGGGTTGGGTTTTGAACGCGCCACCGAGATGCTGGCGGCGGTCGGCCTGGCGGGGCGGGGAGACGACTTTCCACGGCAATTGTCGGGTGGCGAAATGCAGCGTGTGGCGATAGCAAGGGCATTGGTGCATCGGCCTAAACTTATCCTGGCCGATGAGCCTACCGGTAATCTCGACCCGGAAACCGCGCATGAGGTATTAATCTTATTGCGCAATGAAATCAAGGCCAATGGTGCGTCAGCCATCATGGTTACCCACTCTATGGCCGCTGCTGCCACTGCGGATCGTATCCTTGTGTTGACGGCAAGCGGCTTGCATCCTTTGCGAGCTGCTGCATGACGTCCTCGAAAATCAAACAATGAAGCGGGCGATCGCTGAGCCTGGCGGCAAAATGCCGACGACGCCAAAGGTGAAGTCGGGCTTCAATGCCATCCGTCGATTATCTCGTTGGTTGTTAATGGCCGAATGGCGTGCGCATCCGGTGCGCTCGATAGTGGCAATTGTTGCTATCGCGCTAGGAGTGTCTTTGGGCTATGCCGTAGACTTAATTAATGGTGCGGCCTTCAATGAATTCTCGGCAGCAGCGCGAAGTTTGTCGGGGGCGTCCGATCTTCAGGTTCGCGGCGTGCAACCGCTGTTCGACGAACGCTTATATCCTGCCATTGCACGCGAAAAAGGCGTTGCTCTGGCTAGTCCGGTATTAGAACTCGATGTGACGGTGCCCGGCCAGCGCAGTGCGTTGAAAGTGTTGGGCATCGATGTCTTCCGCGCTGCTCTCATCACGCCGGATCTGACCGGCGTGCCGAGCACGGAACATCCATTTGATACGCTTTCCGACGACGCGATCTTTCTTTCCAGTGCGGCACAGGATTGGCTCAAGGTGCGTCCCGGTGATCACCTCGCATTACGCAGCGGCTTGACGAATGTCAACTTGCGCGTTGCTGGCGGGGTGGCGCGTGCGCGGGAAGGGCAGCGGATTGCGGTAATGGATATCGGCGCAGCGCAATGGCACTTTGATCGTTTGGGCAAACTATCCGGCGTCGATCTTAGGCTATCACCCGGCATTAATCGGGAAACATTTCGCGCTGCACTTCAAAAGCAGATGCAGGGTCGGTTGCAGGTACTCGAAAACCAGGACCAGGAAGACCGCACCAATAATATGTCGCGTGCTTATCGGGTCAATCTGAATGTACTCGCGTTGGTGGCGTTGTTTACGGGTGCATTTCTGGTGTTTTCTACGCAAGCGCTGTCGGTGATTCGACGCCGCGCCCAATTTGCACTATTACGGGTGATGGGTCTTGAACGTGGCCAGTTGCTGCGCCAGGTGTTGTTAGAAGGCAGCTTGCTCGGTAGCGTCGGATCGCTATCAGGGCTGGTGTTGGGCTATGTAATGGCGGCAGCGGCATTGCATTTTTTTGGCGGTGATCTGGGTGGTGGTTTTTTTCGTGGCGTAGAACCTCGCGTGCAGTTCGATGCACCGGCAGCTGGAATTTTTCTCTTGCTTGGTACGGGTATCGCGCTGCTCGGTAGCCTCGCACCGGCGCTTGAAGCATCGCGTGCGCGCCCGGCTGCCGCATTGAAATCGGGTAGCGAAGAAACCGCGTTAGCGCGTTTGGCAGCCGCGTGGCCAGCGTTGTTATGTTTGTTGTTGGGTGCACTGTTGACGCAATTGCCGCCGGTATTCGACCTGCCGATTTTTGGCTACGTCGCGGTGGCGCTGTTGCTGATTGGCGGAATCGCGTTGACGCCGCGTTTGTCGGCGCTGGTATTTCCGGTCGTGCAAAAGTGCGGCGGCCGCAGCAATGTAATCTGGACCTTAGCGGTGGCGCGTCTGGCCAACGTACCGGGTCAGGCTTCCATCGCGTTGGGCGGTGTCCTTTCGAGCTTTAGTTTGATTGTAGCGATGGCGATTATGGTGTCGAGTTTTCGGGTCTCGGTTGACGATTGGCTGACACAATTGCTATCGGCAGATTTATATGTACGCTCCGCCACTAGTGGCGACACGGGATCAATGCGAAGTGGAGAGCAGGCCTTGCTGGCGGCGATTCCGGGCGTGGAGCGCGCCCGGTTTTTACACACTTCGACCCTGGCACTCGATTCGGCGCGGCCACCGGTGACGCTCATTGCGCGTGAAATTGACGCTGCCGATCCGGCACGCAGTCTGCCGCTCATTGGCAAGACCATTCCTCCCTTGGCAATTTCAGCCGACGCGCTGCCTATCTGGGTATCTGAGGCAATGCGTGATAGTTATGGGTATAAGGTAGGTCAGCGGGTCCAGCTGCCGATTGGGGTAACGATACAAAATTTTGTGGTAGCGGGCATTCTGCGCGATTATGCACGCCAAACCGGAACGATTGAATTACAACTCAGTGACTATCGGCGACTAAGTGGGAATAACGATGCGACAGACGCAGCAATTACATTGCAGCATGGTGCGCAACTCACTGCGGTAATCGCTGCGATGCGCAGATTGCCCTTCGGCAAGTTGTTGGAGTTTTCCACTCCCGGCGACATTCGCGACACGAGTCTTAAAATCTTTGATCGTAGTTTTGCAGTCACCTATTTGCTGGAGATCGTCGCGATTGTGATCGGGCTGTTTGGTGTGGCCGCGACGTTTTCGGCGCAGACCCTGGCGCGCACACAGGAATTTGGCATGCTGCGTCACGTCGGCGTCACGCGGCGGCAGATTCTGGGCGTGTTGGCCGTGGAAGGCGGTTTGTTGACTGCGGCTGGGATTGCGGTGGGTTTCTTGTTGGGATGGACAATCAGCCTGATCCTGGTTTTTATTGTTAACCCGCAGTCGTTTCACTGGACCATGCAGCTGCATATGCCGTGGCGCAGTCTTGGTTCGGTCGCATTGTTGCTTCTCATTTCTGCCACGATCACAGCGGTGGTGGCGGGGCAGCGGGCGGTGGCCATCGATGCAGTGCGCGCCGTGAAGGAGGACTGGTAATGGACACCACTTGTCGGCGCTGGCTTGGAAGCCTTTTCACCATGCTGATCATAGGAGCGCTGGCGACCATGCATGTCGTAAAGGCTGCGCCACCGCGATTTGCGCGGGTAACCTCGGACGGAATGGTGACACTGCCGCAAGATACCGGCGCGCACCCGGATTTTCGCACTGAGTGGTGGTACGCGACCGGATGGCTCACCACACTTGAAGGTAAACCGCTTGGATTCCAGATAACTTTTTTTCGCTCTGCCACAGAGCATGATCGCGCTAATCCGAGTGCTTTTGCACCAACGCAGTTAATTATTGCGCATGCCGCGCTATCCGACCCTGAGGTAGGGAAGTTACTACACGATCAAAAAAGCGCTCGCGCCGGTTTCGGTCTTGCCTACGCCAAGGTCGGCAATACCGATGTTGCGCTGGATAACTGGCGACTGGTGCGCAACCCTGACGGTCATTATGACGTCAGCGTTGAAGCGCGGGATTTCACACTCAAGTTTGCGTTAACCCCGACCCAAATGCCGTTGCTGCAAGGAGAGCATGGTTACTCACGCAAGGGACCGTTGCCAGCGCAGGCCAGTTATTACTATAGTGAACCACAGTTGCGCGTGAGTGGCACGGTGACGCGCGCTGGCCGCGAGCAACCAGTCACTGGCACGGCGTGGCTCGATCACGAGTGGTCGACCAGCGTGTTAGCCAAGGATGCCTCTGGTTGGGATTGGTTGGGGGCAAATCTGGATGATGGCGGGGCCTTAATGGGATTTCAGATTCGTAGCCGTGACGGTGCCAAAGTCTGGGCGCACGCCGTTTTGCGCGATGCCGATGGGAAAGTCACCCAATTTAATCAGGATCAGGTCAGCTTTTCACCTCAACGCAACTGGCGCTCGCCCCGCACCGGTGCCAGTTATCCGGTGCAATCCATGTTGCGCACCGGATCGCTCGAATGGCTGCTAAACCCATTGCAAGACGATCAGGAGCTTGATTCGCGCCAGTCAACCGGATCAGTATATTGGGAAGGCGGGGTCACGGTCAGCCGGGCGGGTAAGCGCGCGGGCCGCGGCTACTTTGAATTGACCGGGTATGTGAAGCCTCTAAAGTTTTGAGCGGTGCCTGGGAGTCGGACGGGTAAGTAGGCCAGCGAGTGTCGTTTTTTAGCCGCACCAACCCTATTTGACCGTTATGATCGATGAATCATGGGCGAGGGTCGGCGGGTTTGCCGTGCCGGATACCACATCTGCGGCATAATACAAAAAATAGATTGTGATCGCTTACGCGGTCCAGTCCAAAAGAATTTGTATTATCTTAAAAGGTACGGAATTATGATCGCTTCTCCCTCGCACGAACTCACGATGACCGTGTTGATGACCCCCGATATGGCTAATTTTTCGGGCAACGTTCACGGCGGCACGGTACTTAAATACCTCGATAGCGTGGCTTACGCATGCGCCAGCCGCTATTCTGCTACTTATGTGGTGACGCTATCGGTCGATCAAGTGGTGTTCCGCGAACCTATCCACGTTGGTGAGCTGGTGACTTTTCTGGCCTCGGTCAACTATACCGGGACCACGTCAATGGAAATTGGCATCAAAGTCGTTACAGAAAATATTCAGAAGCGCCTGGTGCGACATGCCAATAGTTGCTATTTCACCATGGTTGCGGTCGACGAACATCGTAAGCCTATTCCTGTGGCGCCGTTGGTTCCTGTCACCGATGAGCAAATCCAACGCTTCAGCAATGCGATCGTACGAAGAGAATTTCGTAAGAAAATCGAAAAACGCTAACTCAACTTTGCTTGATCATTTTCGTTTTAGGGCGTCTGCTACATGGCGTCCGTTACACGGCGTCCGTTACACGGCGTCCGCAGCGGGTCTAGCAAGTGGGTAAGCGCGTTGTGATCGAGCTCGTACATCAGCGCTAATAATCCTCCTAGTTCGCCTGACGGAAAGCCTTCACGTGCAAACCACCCCAAATAATGGCCCGGCAAATCGGCAATAAGGCGACCTTTGTATTTTCCAAAGGGCATTTCGCGGCTGACTAAAAGCGCTAAGTGGTCGGGATTCATCGTGGAATGGTGGATTCTCTGCTGGTGGCAAACTTCGCGGCAAAAGTTCGTTTTCGAGGCACATTATCTCAAATAATGCTGGTATGCGGTTCTTCGATCGTCTGTTGTCGACGTGCTCCAAAAACATTGTCATTGCGGCAATGTCAGGTATAAAAATTAATTTACTGGACAGCTTCGGCATAAACAGTATGATGAGCGTCCATCGTCATAATAATAAGAAACAATGCGCGGTCTTACGCCCTTACACGCGTCATCGAATGCAGCCTTGAATGCTAGCAATCGTCACAGTTTTCAAAGCGGCTTCATCGACTTCCTGAAAATCATTGCCGCGCAATTAATAGTGCTGCATCACCTGGCGTTCTACGGCCCAATGTCGGATTACGTCAGACCTCTGGCCCCTGGTTTCATCGGCTGGCTGGAGTCTTACGCCCGCATCGCGGTACAAGTTTTCCTTGTTACCAGTGGATTTCTAGCCGCTAACTCGCTATCCCCAAAAGGCGCACCGGGGGTTGTTGCACCCTTACGTACCGTGTGGCGGCGTTATATCCGGTTGGTGCCGCCCTTTCTGGTCGCGACCGGACTCGCAGTTGGCGCTTCCGCCCTGGCCGGTATGTGGATGACACATTCGTCCATTTCGGCGATGCCGACCTTGCCGCAACTCGCAGCGCATGCGCTATTGCTGCATACCGTATTGGGTTATGAATCGGTATCGGCAGGCGCGTGGTATGTTGCAATTGATTTTCAGCTGTATGCGTTGCTGACGTTGTTGTTGTGGTTTTCGGGCAAGCTGGCTGCGCAACGCAATTTGCCGTGGCTGGTGCCGGGGATTATTATTAGCGGCGTTTGCGTATCACTTTTATACTTCAATCGCGATGCCCGCTGGGACGCCTGGGCGGTCTATTTTTTTGGAAGTTACGGTTTAGGTATCATTGCGTGGTGGGCGCGTGATCCAGCGCGGCCACGTACGGCTGTGTCGCTCCTGCTGCTAGCGATCCTGGTGCCCGCAACAGGTGCATTGCTATTGGATTTTCGTAGCCGGATCGCTGTTGCCCTGATCATCGCCTGTGCTTTGGTCTTAATCAGCAGATGCAGCACCCGACTTCTCCAACGCAGCACTGGCCAGCGACAATCACGCTACGGATGGTCCATGTTTCATGGGTGGGGAAATATCTCCTATGGAATATTTCTGGTGCATTTTCCGGTTTGTCTGGTTGTGAATGCAATTTTCACGCGCTTTGTGACGACCAGCCCGCTATTGCAGGCGGCGGGTATGTTGGTTGCGTGGATGGCAAGTATTGTGGCAGGCGCTGCATTCTACCGCTGGGTGCAATGCCCGCTAGCACGTCTCTCATGGGGCTTGTTGCGACGTTCGCCGGTCGAACCGAATGCAGAACAGTTTTTGCAGCGGACGCTTTCAACGTTAAAATAGCGGCATGGCGACACAACATACAGCATCCGAATATAAGCAATCCGTTAAAACCATCAAGGCGCGATTTGTCGCGATCTCCTGGCGCGATCTTGCGATCAGTTTCGGTCCGATCGTTTTGCTGGGGCTCGTGGGGATCTGGTTGGCGATCTGGCTAATCAATCCGGCACCGCCTAAATCGATCACGATCACGACCGGACCTGAACACAGCACCTTTTGGAATGATGCTCAAAAATACCGCAAGATATTAGCGCGTAATGGTATTCAATTGAAGATAGTGACCTCCGAAGGATCGCTGGATAATCTCAAAAAACTTAACGATCCGACCACCGGTGTAGATATTGGGTTTGTCCAGGGCGGTTTGGGGGAGAACATGTCCACCGATAATCTGATGTCATTGGGAAGTGTTGCGTATGTGCCTGTTTCGGTGTTTTATCGCGGCGACAAGACAATTGACCGGCTCTCCGAACTAAAAGGCCAACGTGTGGCGATCGGCCTGCAAGGAAGTGGATCGCGGGTGTTGGCCCTGACGCTTTTGAAGGCGAACGGTATTGTGGCCGGAGGCAAGACCACGCTACTCGATATGGGCGGTGACGAGGCTGCCAAAGCGCTCACGGATGGCAATATCGACGCTGCATTTCTGATGGGCGATTCCGCCGCGCCGCCAACGATGGGAAAGCTATTACGCACCCCTGGTATCCATCTGGTGGATTTCGCACAAGCCGGTGCCTATGCCCGCCGCTTCACCTATTTGAACGAATTAAAGATTCCGAAGGGCGTATTTGATTTGGGCCGAAATATTCCGAGCCACGACATTCAGCTCATCGCGCCGACTGCCGAGTTGATTGCGCGCGATGGTTTGCATCCCGCCTTATCGGACCTGCTCATTGACGCTTTAAAGGAAGTGCATAGCGGCGCAAACGTATTACAGCGCGCCAATGAATTTCCTGCGCCGTTGGTACACGAGTTTCGTATCAGCGATGACGCTACCCGTTACTATAAGTCGGGCAAAGGGTTTTTCTATCGGACGTTGCCATTTTGGCTGGCCAGTCTGGTTGATCGCACGGTGGTGATATTGCTGCCCCTGATTCTTCTATTGATTCCTGCCTTCCGGCTGGTTCCGATGCTCTATGGCTGGCGCATAAAATCACGCATTTATCGGTGGTACGGATCGTTGATTGCGCTGGAGCGCGGAGCCATAGCGGAAACACCGGAAGAGCGTGCCGAGATGCTGCGACGGATCGATCAGATTGAAGAATCCGTCAATCGCATGAAAATGCCGCTGGCTTTTGCCGATCAATTTTACGTATTGCGAGAACACATTGGTTTCGTTCGCGCCAGACTTGCCAACAGCCATGGAGGGGCGATGGAATAAGCAAGCGGTCTATCCATAAGTCCGTATTCCTGAGGGCTGGCAATTCAGGTAGTCCCAGCTAACTAATCGACATCGACATCGACAGCCTGAATAGCGGTTTCGTCTGCTGCTTCCTTCAAAATCCATTTGTAGAATAACTGCATCGCTGGCGACATGGATCTTGATTTCAGCCAGGTCAGCCAATAACTGCCCGCTTTAATCTCAATATCAAACGGGCAAACCAGCAATCCAGCCTGAAGTTCGCGAACAAACATGCGCCGCGGGGCCAAAGCGACTCCCGCGCTCTGCATCGCGGCTTCGACCATCAACCGCGACGAGTCAAAAATCGGACCGTTGATCATCCATGGCGCAAGCTCGGCGGCTTCAAACCAGCTGTTCCATTCCTCCACGCGATAAGAACGCAAGAGCGTCTCCCTCGACAGATCAGGCGGCGCAAGCAGCCGCTGCGCAACGTCGGGCGCGCACAACGCTGCCAGCGGAGCTTCGAGCAGCAATACATCGTTGGTCGCAGGCCAGCCGCCCTCACCGAACCGGATTGCACAGTCCAGTCCTTCCGCCGCCAAGTCAACCAGATTGTTGTTGGTCAGCAGTCTTAGCGCAACGAAGGGATGCGCCTCCCGAAATAATTTGAGCCGGGGCATCAGCCAGCCGACCGCGAATGTACCGACCACCCCGACCGTCAGCACTTCATGAAAATGGCCCCCTTCGAACTGCTTCAAAACAGCCTCAATGCGACCGAACGCATCGGTTAGCACAGGCAGAAGTGCGCGGCCTTCGTCGGTCATTCCCAGTCCACGCGGCAGGCGTTTGAAGAGAGTCGTTCCCAGCCGCTCTTCAAGCATTCTGACCTGCTGACTAACGGCTGCCTGGGTCACGTTCAGTTCGAGCGCGGCCCGCGTGAAATTCAGGTGCCGCGCCGAGGCCTCGAATGCGCGCAGTGCATTAAGTGGAAGAGAAGATCGCATGAGGAGATAGGCATAAGATTTTCTTTACTCTAGACGAAATTCTTCTCGCTTGTCAACAATCGGCGAAGGGAGGATATTGTCTCGGGTGCAACGCTGCGTGCATACAACATGCGTGCACGCAGTGTCAGCGAGTGTTTGAACGCTGGGTACGATTACCAATCTTTTATTAAGTTTTTTACAGGAAGCGTTATCAACCATGGGTCAACACATCATAAGCCGGATGAAAATCCTATCTCTGTTATCGTTATTTTTTATCACGAGTGGCGCAACGGCTGATAACGTTGACCAGTCCAGTATTAAAGCCGCTGTGGATCAAGCGATCCAGCCCTTGATAAAGCAATATACCATTCCAGGCATGGCGATTGCCGTGACTGTTGATGGCAAAAGTTACTTCTACAACTACGGTGTAGCGTCAAAGGAAACCCAGCAGCGCATTACCAACAAAACGTTATTTGAGATCGGGTCGTTCAGCAAAACGTTGACGGCGACGCTGGTTTCTTATGCTCAGGTTAATGGCAATCTTTCATTATCAGATAGTGCCAGTAAATATTTTCCTTCGTTGCGCGGCAGTAGTTTTGACGACATCAGTCTGTTAGATTTGGGAACGCATACTGCCGGTGGGCTCCCGTTGCAGGTGCCAGACAATATTACCGACACTGATCAGTTGATGAATTATTTTAAACAATGGAAGCCTGTGCACGCCGCCGGGACTTACAGAAAATACTCAAACCTGAGTATTGGCATGCTTGGTATGATTGCAGCAAAAAGCATGAATATGTCCTTCGAAGACGCGCTTCAGAAGACGCTGTTTCCGCAGCTTGGAATGCGGCATAGTTACATCACTGTTCCAAGAGATCAGATGCAGGATTATGCGCAAGGCTACACCGCAAAGGATGTGCCAGTCAGAGTTACCCCCGCCGTGCTGGCATCCGAAGCCTACGGAGTGAAGTCCGATACCACGGACCTGATCCGATTTATTAATGCCAACATGCAGATGGTTCAGCTTGATGGCAAGCTGCAACGCGCAATCACTGATACCCATACCGGCTATTTCAAGACAGGCGAATTTACCCAGGATTTAATATGGGAACAATATACATACCCGGTTGGGTTGAAACGGCTGTTAGCTGGTAACGCCGCGACTTTCGTTTATGACGGATCGCAAGCGACCAGATTAAACCCGCCGTTGCAGCCGCAAAAAGAGGTACTGATCAACAAGACAGGTTCAACCAATGGCTTTTCAGCCTATGCCGCCTTTGTTCCTGCTAAAAAAATCGGCATTGTAATCCTTGCAAACAAAGCCTATCCGGTTGAGCAACGCGTGACCGCCGCTTATCAGATTTTGGAGCAACTGAGCATTCCTGCAGGATCAAAAAAATAGCGGGATATTAACTTTAGACTAGCCTGACGCAACGAAACAGACAGCTTCAACAAAAAAGCACGCTACGGAATGGTTGATATTCCAAAGCGTGCTTTATTGTGCAGAAGGATGCTTGCCGGTCAATGTCAAACCAGTGTTGGCACGGTTGTGGAGATCAGAATTAAGACCCCCTGCATTGGGTCGGACTGCCGCTTGCCAATGTCCCTACGTTGGCGACTATACCGTTGACGGTATCTGCTACCGCACGTTGAACCCCTGCCACCAGCGCATCCATTCCGGCACTGACCGGTTCGGTTACAGCCAGCTGACAAGAGGCACTGGAACCGTTATCCGAGCGCGTAATCGTCCAGCCGAATAATGCTTGAACCTTGTCCCCCGGCGCCGCATCGAATTCTCGCAAATCGACTGCAATTCGGTAACTTGGCGAGTCTGATGGGTGCCCCCCACGAGTCACATCAACTGCACCCAATTTGTCGGCGAGGCCGCTGGCGAGTGCATCGTGCAATTCATAATTAAACGACGAGGACCAACGATCCTGTTCGAGGATATCGACGCGTGTGTTCTGTGCTCGTACGACTAATTGCGGTCGCGCCAGACGTTCTGGAACGCCGACGGGGGGCACTTCAATGTAGATATTCTGGGCCGTGCCTGATTTGGAGGTCCCGGTAGCGGATGGCACCGCCAGAGTATAAAACCTGGTCGGGGTAACCGAGCAGCCTGCCAAAACGGTGACCGCTGCTATCGCAGAGACGCTACATAGCACAAACTGCCGGTAGGATGCATGCGCGCGGGATTGGGTGATCGTCGGGGGAAATGTCATTTTTTGTCCTCTTGCTTGCCACGGATCAATGATTCAGGATGGCGTTCCAGATAATCGGTGAGCACCCGCAATGAAGCCGCCGAGCGCGATAATTCTTGCAAGGTCTGGCGGATGTCCTGCTGTAAGGGTGCATCTGACGATAGCGTTTGCTGAGCGGCAGACAAAGTTTTGCGCAAGTCTTTCATCGCAGCAGACACGTCTGGGGCAATATCAGTGTTCAGGGTGTTGGTTAGCTTCTCCGTATTGGTGAGAGTGCGATTAAGCGTACCCAACGTTTTCTGCAGATCGCCACCGATTTGGTCGAAAGGCACTTTGCTCAATTTGCGAGCGATGTCGGCAATTTGAGACTGAATTTCGTCCAGACTATTTGGAATAGTCGGTAACTCTAACGGGTTTTTGGTAACGTCTATGTTTACTGGTGGCGCTTTCGGGAAAAAATCGAGGGCGACGTAAATCTGCCCCGTGAGCAGATTCCCTGTGCGTAACTGGGCGCGCAGCCCGTGACTGATCATATATTGCAGCCGTTGTTGCTGGGTATAAGGAGATTCCTTTTCGTCTTCGATCATCCGACGTCCAAGTCGTTCAGGATAGATCTGGATCAGGACCGGCATCAAAAATTCACGTTTTTTGTCGTCGTATTCGACCCCGATGGACTTCACTTCGCCCAACTCGACGCCGCGGAAATCAACCGTCGCACCTGGCGACAGTCCGCGTAGCGATTGATTAAAGTGCAGTAAAACTGTTTGAGGTGGACCATCAGGCGGTTTCATAGCAGTGCTTTCGTCTTCTGCTAAGGAAAATGCGGTGTTTTCTTTCGCCGCAGTACCGATGTCGTCGTCGGGCGACTGCATGGCGATCCCACCCAGCACGACGGTAGCCAATGATTCTGTGCGTAGTTTAAAGCCGCTGGAATTGATCTGCATATCGAAACCGCTGGCATGCCAGAAGCGTGTATTTGCGCCGACAAACTTCTGATAGGGAGCATTGATAAAAATACGTAAAGTCACGCCTTTGCCATCGTTATCCAGATCGAAAGCGGCTACCTGGCCAACTTTAATCCGGCGATAGTAAATGGGTGATCCAATATCCAGCGACCCGATATCACCGGCGTGCAGCAAATACCGCAAGCCTGCGGAGTCGCGAGTGACGATCGGCTGGACTTCGAGTCCGGTAAATTCGTCTTTGGTCTCTTTGGAGTTGCCTGCATCAGCACCGATATACGCGCCAGAGAGCAGGGTGCCAAGACCAGAAATGCCGGACGCCGCGACCCGCGGGCGGACTACCCAAAAGCGGGCATCCATGGCGGTAAAGCTTTTGGCTTCTTTTAATAATTGTATGGTCGCAATAATGTGAGAGTGGTCTCTGCTGAGGGTAATTTTTTCAACGGTACCGATATCGACATCTTTATATTTGACTTTGGTTTTGCCCGCTTCCAGACCCTCTGCTGTGACAAATGTCACGGTGATAACGGGGCCGCGCTCGATGATGATTCTCGCCACCAGCGTTAGCCCGACGACGGCGGCAACAATCGGAATTAACCAAACCAGAGAAGGTAGCCAGTTACGCTGACGCTTTAATTTCGGCCGTGGCAGGTCAGGCAGCGAAGGATTTTCTTTTTCTTCAGTCATTGGTTTCTTTCAGTTGATCCTTTGGTGCGGCTTTGGGGGCTGATGAGTGATCTGGATGTTCATTCTGCTGCGCCTCGTCCGGAGGAGGATCTTCCGTACGCGCGTCCCAGATCAAACGAGGATCGAAGGTCAGGGACGCGAGCATCGTCAGTATGACTACCGAGCCAAACGCAGCTACGCCGACCCCTGCGGTAATTCGGGCAAAACCGCTAATCTGAACCAGTCCAGCCAGCAACGATACGACAAAAACATCCAGCATCGACCAGCGCCCGATTGCTTCGACAATACGATAAAGTTTTGCGCGTTGCAAGCGACGCCAGCGGCTTTTCCGTTGCGCCGTCACGGTCAACAAAATCATCGCGCTGAGTTTGAACAAAGGGACCAGAAAGCTGGCGATAAAAACAACGCAGGCAAGCTCCCAATCTCCTGATACCCAGAAATAAATGATGCCGCTGAGGATGGTGTCATGCTGCTCGGTAAATAAGGTCCGGGTAATCATGACCGGCATCAAATTGGCGGGGATGTACATCATGCAAGCGGCGATTAGCAAAGCCCACGTGCGGTTGATACTATCTGGCTTGCGTAGATGCAACCGCGCCTGACAACGGCCGCAGCGCTCCTGCTCGTGTGCCTTAGCTTTATCCCAAACCGTGCCGCAATGATGGCAAGAGATGAGCCCAAGGCTGATCGCGGTCGGGAGCGGAATGCTGGCGGTAGTTTCGTCGGCATCATCTGTGTCTATGTGGTCCACATTGTTTGCGTGGTCGACGCTGGCCCTGCCCGGGCGACCCGTTGGATGGGAAGTCGGGGTCGTGGTACTCACGGTGCGCCTTCGTCGGATGATGCGGCCACTGTCTGCCAAAGATAGCGCGGATCAAAGGAAATGATGGCCGCCAGCAAAATGGTCAACACGCCGAAAGCCCATAATGCAATGCCCGGCAAAACGGTCGCCATGTTGGAGAGTTTGACGATGGCGACCAGAACGCCGAGTAAAAATACTTCGATCATGCCCCACGGACGCAGCGCCTGCATCGTATGTAGCAGCCAGCGAAAGACCGGTGGCTGTACCGCTTCCGAGCGTGGCACCAACAAATAAATGAGAATTATCAGCTGTAAGGCAGGGGAAAGTATGGTGGTTGCTAATACCAGAAAAGCCACCAGCGACATGCCTTCAGCATACAACGCCAGCACCGCGCCGAATAGCGTTGTCTGATTAGTGAGGCCCTGCAGCTCAATCTCTACAATCGGAAAGGCATTGGCAATAATGAATACAATCAGGCCAGCTACTGCCAGCGGCAAGATGCGTGCGCGTGCGCGTGAGAAATCACGACCTAGTTCGGTGCCGCAACGCACGCAAACAGCAATTTCGCGGTGATGCAGTGAGCGCTTCTGATAAATAGCGTCACATCCTTCGCAAGCGATCAGATCGGGGAGTTCGCGCATGGTAGACCCGGGGCGTCGTTGAATGTTAATAGGCCGAAATCAATTGGGTGAAATGAATACTGTAAAAAATAGGATGGAAAACGTGGGTACGCAGAAACGTTAAAGAATAATTGTTCGCTTGTTACATTTCGGAACGATGGCGAAGTATCGTTCCGGTGTAATGGATTAGCGGGAAAAAGCGATCATGATGCGTGTTTTTCATTTTGCCTTGGTTTCGATTATTTATTCCGGGGTAACGTTCCATTTAGAAATAACTTTACCGCGCTTTCGATATGCTGGTCTAGCTCAGTTTGTTCAATTCGATGCATTAAGCCAAACAAGGCATGGTGAAGTGGGGCAGAAGTCACCATGCTGATAAATAATCGTGCAGCCATGATGGGATCTTCTATTCGCAATGTTCCTCGGTCTACCTGCGCCCGGAGATAACCGGCAACTAACGATTCGGTGTGCATGGGACCGGCCTTGCAGACATTTTCTGCCAGGTCGGGAGTGCGCGCGACTTCTGCTAATCCAAGCCGATATAGCCTGATGGCGTCGGTAGAAATAACGCGAGTGACAATGACGGTGCCGAGTTTGGTCAACGCGGCTTCGGGGGTGCAGGTGTCAAGCACACCATCTTCAATCACCTTGGTGAGCTCATTCACTACTAATCGTTTTACTGTTGCTACCAACAGTGCGGACTTGTTAGCGAAAGTTTCGTAAATGGTGCGTGTGGACACGCCAGCGGCGCGTGCAATCTGAGCAATGCTCGCCAGTCCGTATCCCTCCTTCAAAAACACAGTTGTCGCTGCATCCAGGAGGAGGTCAAGGCGTTCGGCCTCCGTACCTGAGCGCGGTCGGCCCAGGCGGGGCTTTTTAGTATTTTCTTCGGCACTAGAAATGCTGACTTCCCCGACAACTGCCGCGATCGTTTTTTGCTTCACTGTTTGTCTGATTTTGGGTGCCGTAATTTTCATGGATAAATAAAACGTTTGGTTTTTTTAATTCATGCTACATTAACACACTTCATTTTTATAATTGCGGATGGCGCGATAGTACGGTGTATTAATGCCGCGCAGCTGAGCGAGTGAAGCAGCGATATGTTAAATAATCGACATCCGTTATTTCCATGCGTCACTTGGTTTGCAGAGTGACAGTGCGGCTCTTCTGTCTGAGAACAAATTAGGTAAAATCGCCGGTATTCCGTTATTCGAAGCATGCCTTTAATGATGCGGTGGCGGCCCAACGGCAATTAAGTCGGATACTAAGTCGGATACTAAGTCGGATAAGAACCATGATATCTATTAAGACACCAGACAAAACGCGCGAACTGCCAGTTGAGGTCAACCAATCCATTATCGGACAGCGTGGCCGAATGGACCAAGCACCTTCTTTGCTCAGGCACGGACTACACGGACTACACGCACTACACGCAAGATACGTACAACACGTACAACACGCACGACGCCTATATTTAAGCCTTGCAATTGGCTTCTTGCTCTCAGGTTGCGCGGTTGGTCCTGACTTCAAAACTCCCGATGCTCCTGCGGCTGGTGACAACTACACGCCGGCACCGCTACCGTTGCAAACCGACGCCTCGCCCGGGCCAGCTGGCCTGGCACAGCATTTTGCTGCCGGGCAGGATATTCCGGCGCAGTGGTGGTCTTTATTTCAGTCGGTCGCCTTGGATCAACTGATTCGTGATGCGCTTAAGCGCAGCCCCAATATGGCTTCCGCCCAAGCTTCTTTGCGGCAAGCGCAGGAAAACCTGCGCGCTCAGACGGGAAGCCTGCTCTTGCCGAGTGTCTCCGGTCAGCTAGGCATCACTCGTGAGAAAGCTAGTCCGCTGAACGCTGTCGGTAACGGGGTGTTTAATTTGTATAACGCTTCGGTGAACGTTTCTTACACCCTAGATGTGTTCGGCGCAAATCGTCGTCAGCTTGAAGGGTTGAAGGCCACTCTTGACTACCAGCAGTTTCAGGTGGAAGCCACTTATTTAACACTGACATCAAATCTGGTGACCACCGCGATTCAGGAGTCATCATTGCGTGCACAACTGCAGGCAACGCACGAGATACTGAAAGCCCAGGAGCAGCAGTTAGATGTCATCGAAAAACAATTCAGTTTTGGTGCCATTCCACGTTCTACGATTTTGCTTCAGCGTAATACGGTGGCGCAAACGCGTGCAACCATACCACCGCTGGAAAAAAACTTGGCTCTAACGCGTAATCAGTTAGCCGTCTACGCTGGCCGATTGCCGAGCGAACCGGGCTTGCCTGAATTTGATCTGGCGTCGCTAAAGTTGCCGCAAGACTTACCGGTCTCATTGCCATCGGCATTGGTGCGCCAGCGGCCCGACATCCGTGCGAGTGAATCCTTGCTGCATCAGGCCAGCGCTCAGGTCGGGGTTGCTACTGCGAATCTTTATCCGCAGATCAATCTCACCGGCAGTTACGGTCCGGTCGCTACCGAGTTTCCTAAGCTATTCACCAGTGGCGCAGCTATCTGGAGCCTTGCGGCGGGATTGACCCAGCCGATTTTCAACGGTGGTGCTCTGACCGCCAAGAGACGTGCGGCCATCGCCGCTTACGATGTGGCCGCGGCGAATTATCGGGGAACTGTATTGACGGCATTTCAAAATGTTGCGGATACCTTACGGGCGCTGGATTCTGACGCCTCTACGCTTAAGCAACAAGCTGAAGTCGAGTCGCTATCGCGTGAGTCGCTGGACCTGAGCACCCAACAGTTCAAGCTTGGCGCGATTAGCTATCTTACGCTCCTTGACGCGCAACGCACCTATCAGCAGGCCAGAGTCGGATTGGTGCAAGCACAAGCGGCGCGCTACGCAGATAGTGCTGCGTTGTTCCAGGCGCTGGGCGGCGGTTGGTGGAATCGCCCCACATTGGCAGCCGCATCGACCGGCGTGACGTTGCCAGTGTCAGACTCAAGCCTGGGCACAGCGCAAACCCGGTAAAGATTGAAGGTTCGGCCCGTTTTATCCTGCACGCTATAGCCTTATAAAAGACCACAAAATAACATCTGAATTCAGAATGCTAAAGGGATGTACCCATGACTAAACGCATGCTAATTATGCTCGGAGCGGTGGTCGTTTTGATCGCTCTGCTGGCTCTAGGATTTTTTCTGCATATCAAAAAATTGATTGCCAGTGCGCCGAAGCAGGGCGCGCAGACGATATCGGCGACGACCATCAAAAAGGTCGAATGGCAGCCGCACTTATCGTCGGTAGGTACGATGGTAGCCGTGCGGGGCGTTGATGTCACCACCGAAATCGCGGGTCTGGTGCGGACGATTAACTTCAAGTCTGGCGACGACGTCAAAGCTGGCCAATTGCTGGTGCAACTCAACGCCGATTCCGACATCGCGCAATTGCGTTCGCTGGAAGCCAATGCTGAACTGTCAGCCTCAGTACTGGCACGTGACAAACAACAATTTGCGGTGCAGGCGATTAGTCAGGCGCAGATCGATAGTGATCAGGCCGACCTGAAAAGCAAGCGCGCCCTGGCGGCGCAGCAGTCTGCCACGGTCGACAAGAAAACCATCCGCGCACCATTCGCAGGGAAATTGGGTATCACCACCGTCAATCCCGGGCAATATCTCAATCCTGGCGACAAGATTGTGACCTTGCAAACGATCGATCCAATTTATGTAGATTTCTTTATTCCGCAAAAGCAATTAGGCGGGTTGCTGGTTGGACAGGTATTGAATCTGACGAATGACGCTTACGCTAATACGGCCTTTGCCGGCAAAGTCACTGCCATCAGTTCAAAGGTTGATCCGGCAACGCGTAATGTACAAGTCGAGGCCACTGTGGCAAACACCAAACGCCAGCTATTGCCAGGCATGTTTGCGAATGTCAACGTTGAAGTCGGTGGCAAGAAAATGTACTTGACGCTACCGCAAACCGCGATCACCTATAACCCGTATGGTTCTACTGTATTTGTGATTAAGCCAGCGGAAAAGAAACCGGCTTCCAAGGATTCTTCCGCAGCTTCTAATCCGCCCAATGCCCCTAAAGAAGGCGATCTGGTCGTCCAGCAAGTCTTTGTGACAACTGGCGAAACCCGCGGTGATCAAGTTGCGGTGCTCACCGGCCTGGAGGAAGGCCAGCGTGTGGTGACCAGCGGACAACTAAAGCTGAAGAACGGCACCGCTGTAGTGATCAACAATACGGTCCAGCCACTCGACAATCCGAGCCCGACCCCGCAGGAACACTGAGTTACCAAGGCGCCTACTCATGAATTTCACCGATATCTTTATTCGCCGGCCGGTTTTGGCTATGGTGGTGAGCTTGCTCCTGGTGGTGCTGGGATTACGTTCACTGTTTAGTCTGCCCATCAATCAATATCCCAAAACACAAAATGCGGTTGTCACCATTTCGACCACCTATTACGGTGCCGATGCGCAGACCATAGCGGGCTTTATTACCCAACCGCTGGAGTCCGCCATTGCGCAGGCGCAAGGGATTGATTATTTATCGTCCAGCAGCAGCAGCGGCGTTTCGACCATCACGGCGACTTTGCGGTTGAACTATGACGCCAATCGTGCACTGACCGAAATCAACACCCAAGTCAGCTCGGTCAAAAATCAGTTGCCAGCGCAGGCGCAGCAACCGGTATTGACAGTTCAAACCGGCCAGACCACAGATGCCATGTATCTGGGGTTTTATAGCAACACGCTGCCGACTAATAATGTGACCGATTTTTTGAGCAGGGTGGTGAAACCGAAGCTGGACTCGGTAGACGGCGTCCAGACCGCCGAACTGTTGGGAGCGCGCTTGTTCGCCCTGCGTGCATGGCTTAACTCTTCCAAAATGGCCGCCTATGGTGTGACCGCCGCCGACGTTAGTACCGCCTTGGCGAATAATAATTACCTCGCAGCGCTGGGATCGACCAAAGGCCAGATGGTCACGATACCGTTAACCGCCGGGACTGATCTCCATTCGGTCGACGAGTTTAAACAGCTCGTGATTAAGAACAGCGGCGACTCTGTGGTTCGGCTTGAGGATCTGGCAACGGTCTCGTTGGGTTCAGAAAATTACGACTTTAACGTGGCCTTTAGTGGCGTGCGTTCGGTTTTCATCGGTATCAAGGTTGCACCAGACGCCAATATTCTGGATGTCGCCAAACGGGTACGGGCAGTTTTTCCAGGGATTCAGTCACAATTACCCGCTGGTCTGAGGGGCGAAATAGTATATGACTCCACCGCGTTTATTAACACCTCGATTAAGGAGGTCATTAAAACGTTGGTTGAGGCGCTGGTGATTGTAACGATCGTGATTTTCCTCTTCCTTGGCAGTTTCCGAGCAGTGCTGGTGCCTGTGATTGCGATGCCGCTGTCACTGATCGGTACCTTCGTTGTGATGCTGGCCTTGGGGTATTCAATCAACTTGCTGACGCTGTTGGCCATCGTGCTGGCAATCGGCCTGGTGGTGGACGATGCGATTATTGTGGTTGAAAACGTTGATCGACATATGAAGGAAGGGAAGTCGCCGATGGATGCGGCCCTGCTGGGCGCCCGCGAACTGGGTAGCCCGATTCTGGCGATGACGGTCGTGTTGATAGCGGTGTATATACCGATTGGTTTTCAGGGTGGTTTGACCGGCGCGTTGTTCACCGAATTTGCATTTACCTTGGCCGGTGCGGTGGCGGTATCGGGCGTCGTTGCCTTGACGTTATCGCCGATGATGTGCTCTCGCTTCTTCCGTCCTGAGCAGGATACTGGCCGGTTTGTACAAAAAATTGATCGGATATTTGAAAAGGTGCACCGCACCTATCAGCGCACGTTGCATTCATTGCTCAACACGTGGCCGGTATTGATCGTCATGGCGGCAATATTGATGGTTGTGCTGGGGTTGATGTTCAAGATGTCACAATCTGAACTGGCACCGGAAGAAGATCAGGGCATCGTCCTGTCTCAGGTAGTCGGTGCGCCAACGGCCACTTCGGACCAGATGCAGACCTATGCGGACCAGGTGTTCAAGGTCGGTAAGAGCATGTCTGAATATAGCCAGATGTTCCAGATCACCGGTGTTCCGACTGTGAATGCAGGTATCGGCGGCATGTTGTTGAAATCATGGGAAGATCGGACCCGCAGCGCCAAAGAAATCCAACAAGATTTGCAGGCGCAATGGAATAAGATTGCCGGTGCCAAGATTGCTGCCTTTCAGTTCCCGGCGCTGCCTGGATCTTCCGGCTTGCCGGTGCAGTTTGTGATTACCACGACCGAACCTTTCGAAAATCTGAATACCATAGCGCAACTGGTATTAGACAAAGCGCGTACCTCTGGCAAGTTTTACTTTATCGATGCCGATTTGAAGATCGACAAACCGCAGGCCACAGTAGTGGTGGATCGCGATAAGATCGCTGCCCTTGGTATGACCCAGCAAGATGTCGGGTCGGCCCTGGGGGCGGCCTTAGGCGGCGGTTATGTGAATTATTTTTCAATCGCGGGACGTTCGTATAAGGTTATTCCACAGGTCTTGCAGGTCGACCGTTTGAATCCGGCTGAGGTGTTGAATTTTTACATCAAGACCCCAACCGGCACGATGATACCTGCGAGTACTGTTGCGCATATCAAATACGACATCGTCCCGGAAGCGATCAATCGCTTCCAGCAGCTCAATTCAGTTACGCTGTCAGGCGTTTCCGGCTCCTCGCAAGGGGATGTGCTTGCCTTCATGCGTAGCGCAGTGGCAGAGGTCGCACCTAGCGGTTATACCGTTGATTATTCTGGACAGTCGCGGCAGTTCATGCAGGAATCGGGCGGTTTTCTGGTGACGATGTTGTTTGCCGTAATTATTGTGTTTTTGGCGCTGGCTGCATTGTTTGAAAGTTTCCGTGATCCGATCGTCATTCTGGTCTCCGTGCCACTGGCCTTGTTCGGCGCGACAATGTTTATCTTCCTGGGTTTCGCCTCGATCAATATTTATACCGAGGTGGGATTGGTGACGTTGATGGGACTAATTAGCAAACACGGAATTCTGATCGTTGAAGTCGCCAATCAATTGCAGAAAACCGGGATGGCCAAGCGGCAAGCGATTGAAGAAGCTGCCGCCGTGCGGTTACGGCCAATTCTGATGACGACAGCGGCAATGGTATTTGGGGTGCTGCCACTGGTGGTGGCTTCAGGGGCTGGTGCTGCAGGTCGACACGCAATGGGACTGGTGATCTTTACAGGGCTGTCGATAGGGACGCTATTTACGCTGTTCGTAGTTCCCGCCATGTATTTATTCCTGGCCGAGGACCATCAAGTGGCTGCTGCAAAAAAAGCGCCTTCGGGGAAATTATTGCAGGCAGATTAAGAATTGATTGAACGTCAGGTGGCTTTGACGGTCTGAAGTTTAGGTTTAAATCATCGGCTTAATCTTTGGATTAGTATGGTGGTTTAAATCTAAATTTGATTTGATTTGATTTTCATTCTACGCGACGCTTAAGGTCAGCCTTTGAAAGTATGCTTCGCCGCTTTCCCTGTTTTGCGACAATTTATTACATCTTGAGAAGTTGAACACTGGCATCATCGACATATGCAAGATAATTCGTCTTGAGCCCCCAGCTAACTATTGGGGGCACTTAAAAGGAGGTTTTTATGCTATCCCCCCGATACTCGATCCAGACATCCCATATAGCGGTACAACGTAGTCCAAGGTTTTTTCACGTCTCGTTTTTAGCTCTTGCCACATTCGTGGCCATGCTTGTTGGCACTTCAGCACACGCCGCAGATAGCACCCAATCGAATGCCAACGCTGCCTATCAACGGCAGCGCACTGCTTGCATGAACGGAACCTCAAATGAAGACCGGGCTACTTGCCTGCGCGAAGCTGGTGCCGCTCTTCAGGCTGCAAAAAAGGGCCAGTTGACCGATCCGCAAGCCCAGCTGGAGCAAAATAGATTGAGTCGTTGCAATGCATTGCCGGAACAAGACCGTTCGGACTGTGTGCAGCGCATGCAACCGGGTGGCGTAGTAGAAGGAAACTCACGCTCCGGTGGTATCTTAAGAGAGAGTGTGACAACAGAAGTGGGGCCACCTGTGATTATTAATCCACCCGCAAACAACATGCCGGGCGGCAGTCAATAATCCTTCTGCAGGATGGTTCTGCAAGATAAACCGCCACGCTGTGAAGGGTGGCTTACACGACCGCGGCTAAACTAACAGCTTTGCTCGCGGTGGTCTTTATTGCCGACCTAGGTAGGCTTCTTTTTTCCATTGATATCGGCTTCGGTTTCGCCTTCTGCTATGGATTCTTCAAAGGCCTGCACGTCGATTGCCTGTCCATAAACATCAAACTTCATGGCTATTGATAGCGACTTGACGCCAATGGTCATCAGTGCGTCGTAGGTGTCATCAATCTCAGTGCCGAGTTCACGTGTGACTGCGGAAGGTTTTTCGGAAGAGGCAATCAAGGCGCCATCCACGTCGTTATATAAATTTACCCGTAAAACCACGTCACCACGGACTTCTGCCGGTCCAATGATGGCGGTGGTGCTTTCTGCGGGTATACCCTGTTGCTCCAAAGCGTGATTTAATTCCGACATCATCTGCAGCATGAAGTATTCCGCGATGCCGCGTTCTTTCCCCCCGTGGAATAAATCTTGATAAAGAAAATTAACATCAACTGCGCGACCATCGGTCACCAGACATTGTTTGATTAATGGCGCAGCTTGCTCGGTCCAGTTCTGAAAGCGCTTTTCACGGGCCTCGAAATAGGCGTCAATAGCCGCATCATCTTCCGGTACGTGATAAAACGGGTCGTCAGCCGTTTTTAAAGCGAATCCAAGCAAAAAGCGGAGTTCTACCGCCACATCGTCCGCCCCGAAATCGCTTTCAGGCCAACCGCCAAAACTGCTGTCAATGGCCGGTGTCGCGGGTACTTTTTTATCGGTCATAGAGGCAAATGCATCGCGCACCATCGCATTGATGTGGCTAAAGGTGATACTGTCGATTTCATCCAAATGGTAGGCATAGCTCACCAGAACGACTCTGGCGTTCTGGCTTTCCAATCCGGCTTTCTGTACGCTTTTGGTCAGCAGATCGAATGCATCCTGATGTTGAAACGACTGCGCGCTGTCCAGGCCACCCACGGTCCGCACAAACATCGGAATTAAAAATGCATTGATTTCAACCGTAATACCCTCGTCGCGGCGGATCAGGACGACTTCGGCCGCTTCTTCAATGCGCTCTTTAAGCAATTGATAGACAGCCAGATCCGCATGCTTCAAACGATCCAGCGATTCGTACAAGACGTCGTCTTTTTTTTGATGTAGACTTTTTTTGATGATCTTGTGGACTTCTCGTTCTTGATCTTTTAATGTATCCCTCAGGACTCCGGTTCCATCCAGTGCGCCGTTTTCGCTAACGGTACCGATTTCCTGCTCGGCCAGTCCGATGGAAAGGTCGCACAGTTGCTGAACCAGATTATCCTGAATTTCCTCGTCGGTAGGGGCGGATTTTCTTGATGCTGGTCGCTTGTTTTTTGGCATGATTTTTTATTAAAATAATACGAGAATCGGTTAGCATAGTCATGCGAAGGTCGTCGCGCATGCTGGAATTTGAACATAATTATCCCCTATCACTGCAATTTCAGGAGAGGAACAGACGTTGAGGGCCCACATTTGCGTTAAATAATGTGAAATCAGAACTATTTTTCCCTCATAGTGGACTTTTTTCTTTCGTTTAGGCAATGCAGTGCTAGAATTTTCTTTCTATCAACCTAAAGAGTGAGTCATCAAATGAATAAAAATGAATTGATTGAAGGTATTGCTGCAGATTGTGAACTGTCAAAAGCAGCCGCTAAACGTGCTGTCGACTCTTTGATTGCAAATGTCATCAAAGCAGTTAAGAAGGGCGATTCCGTCCAATTGATCGGATTTGGTACTTTCGGTAGCGGTAAACGCGCCGCTCGGGTTGGACGTAATCCACGTACTGGCGAAGCAATCAAAATTAAAGCAGCAACAACGGTCAAATTCACCGCCGGCAAAGCATTTAAAGATGCTGTAAATGGCGCAAAAAAGAAGAAGTAAGCTTTTTCTTTTGGGCTGATTTTAAAAAATGGCGAACCAACGTTCGCCATTTTTTTTCTTCCAGGCCGATTGCAGTGCTGACCTGCAGTGGCGTCATTGAGATTAGAGCAAGTTTGGTAACAGTAAAGATCAAAAAGATAATTTATGCAGGATAGTACAGAAACACCGATCTTGGCTGCCATGAAAGGGCAGGGCAAAGCGCTTTCAATCGTCTGTCTGCTGGTCGCCATGTCATCACTGCAGGGCGGCGCGGCTTTGGCTAAAAGTCTGTTCTCAGATATTGGAGCTGAGGGGGTTACCGCCCTGCGGATCGGATTCTCAGCGATCTTTTTATGTGCGATCTTTCGTCCCTGGCGGACGCCTTTAAAGCAGATTGTCTGGCTTCCCATTGTTCTTTACGGGACTGCATTAGGTTGCATGAATCTGGCGTTTTACATGGCGTTGAAAACAATCCCGTTGGGGCCAGCAGTCGCCATCGAATTTAGCGGGCCTCTGGCCGTCGCGATATTTTATTCCCGGCGCGCGGCTGATCTGATCTGGCTTGGGCTGGCGGTATTTGGATTGTTCTTGTTGTTGCCGATCGGTCAACTATCGGGCGGGTTAGATACGACCGGTATTTTATTTGCGTTATTCGCTGGCGCTTGTTGGGCTGTCTACATCATTGCCGGTAAAAGGGCGGGCGATGCGAACGGCCGCGTGAGCGTTCCGCTGGGTGCGTTGGTGGCGACCATGTTTATCTTTCCCATCGGCTGGGTCCACGCCGGAAGTGAATTGTTCTCGTTGTCGATTTTGCCGACTGCGCTGTTAGTCGCACTTTTCTCCTCGACGCTGCCGTACAGCCTGGAAATGATCGCATTAACCCGATTACCCTCTAAAACGTTTAGTACGTTAATGAGTCTTGAACCAGCGTTGGGTGCGATTTCCGGTTATCTGTTTTTAAAAGAAGGATTGACGACATCGCAGGGAGTTGCGGTGTTATGTATTATCGTCAGCTCAATGGGTATCACGGGAGCGATAGGCCGAGCGCGAAAGTGAACGTCGCTACGTGCCGGGCTCACCGGCACGTGTTCAATCTACATATCCGCGTGCTCCCTGCATGCCGCCAGTATGAATAGCAATGATGCGTTCGTCGTCGCGGAACGCATGGGCATCGGCCATTTTTTTCAACGCGAAAAAGAGTTTCCCAGTGTATATCGGCTCAATCGGAATGCCGATCTCTTGTGTAAAGTCACGGCAGAACTGGCGTAGTTCGGGTGGGACCTTTGCGTAACCACCATGATGGGCATCGGTAATCAGCTGGTAATTTGTATAAGTTGGATAACCAGCTTGCTGTAACAGTGATGCGATTTCTTTGTGAAGGTAATCGGCATTTTTGAGCACAGCGATCCCGATAACGCGCCCTCGACCTCGCAAACCTGCCAATAGTCCGGCCATGGTGGCACCAGTCCCGCATGCCACCATCATGATCTCCGGAATAAAGGGAAGCTCGTCCACCAACTCTGCTACACCCCGCAAAGCGTCAGGCGTACTGCCGCCTTCGGGGAACCAGACGTCGCTGGTATCGGAGGCGAGGATAGTCCGCCGCCATTCCTCCGGATCGTCCCGCAACGCACGATAAGCTTCACGCGACACAAATTGAATCTCCATACCAAGCCTGCGGCAGTCGTCCAGCGTGGCCGTACTCATCCCTTGCGCTCCACGCACCAGCCCTCGCGTCGGCCATCCCGCGCGTGCACCGGCATGCGCTAATGCATGCAGATGATTAGACCAGGGGCCGCCCATCGTGTGCAGCCTTACGCTGAGATTGCGCTCCTGAAGCGCTAACAGTGGATATTTAAGCTTGCGAAATTTATTTCCCGAGACCTCCGGATGAATCAAGTCATCACGTTTGATCCATACCGGGTGCGCCAGGAGTGCTGATGGCGGTAGCTGCTGAAGGGGCGATGGCGGAACAGAAAATTGCATAAAAACGGCGTGCTCACAATTTGGTAGGGCGAAATGTTTATCTGTTATTTCAAGGGAGTGACAATTCTGCAGGCTGTTGTTTAACAGCATAAAAACAGCAACGATTAAAATTTTTTTTTAGAAAATTAGCACATTTTGCCAAGCAGGCTCGGAAAGAAATCGGTAGTATTAGGTTTTAGCCATGTAAATATGTCCCGCATTACACTCCACGCATATGGTTATTGAAAAAACGCATGTCGTATCTGCTTGAAAAAAGTTAAAAAGAAAAAAGTTTAAAGGTTTCACGATGCCTGCTGATACAACGGCAATTAATAAGTTGATGGACAGGTTTAATGATCACTCTAGCGTATGGTTGTTCGGATACGGATCATTGATATTCAAAGTTGGTTTTCCGTTTGTAGAGCGGAGACCAGCATATATTATGAATTGGAGCCGGCGTTTCTGGCAAGGATCTTACGATCATCGCGGCACGCTTGATGCGCCGGGCAGGGTGGTTACCCTCATACCACAAGCCGGTGCGGCCTGCGAGGGGATCGCTTATCTGATTACACCGGATATTCTGGAGCAAATTGATTTTCGCGAAAAAAACGGCTATCTGCGCCTTTGTACAGAAATAGCGTTTGAGGATGGGACTGTGGCTGAAGGGCTGGTCTATATTGCGACAGAAGAAAATACGGCGTTTCTTGGCCCCGCGACCGAACTTGATATTGCCCGGCAAATCGCGGCATCTGTCGGGCCTAGCGGGCCTAATAAAGATTATCTGACGGGTCTGGCTGAAGCACTGCGCGAGCTAGGTAAAGAAGATCAGCACGTGTTTGAGATTGAACGACATTTGATGTCCATGCAGGATAAAGTTGAATTGGTAATTTAAATCAGCCGTGGCTGAAGGTGTCGATAATGCTTCAAGACAGGGACGTTTAATGATCCAGGAAAATTCGATCACAACCGCATCGGTGACGTTTGCATCGCCCCTGAGCCTATACCGGTCGATTTCACGGGTATGGTCTGGCGACACTTCAAGTCCAACCGGTGCCTGGTCTCAATCAAATCCAGCGCAGAATCATTGCAGTGTTACCGCGCTTGTAGTGCAAGATCATTTCGGCGGTGAGATCCTGACTACCCGGACCTCTGGAGGAACGCACTTCTATAATCAAATTCACGGGATAAAGTGGGATCTGACGGTCAGCCAATTCGCCGAACCTGTGCCCTATGACGACACTCCGTCGTCGCGCGATATTGCCTTGGCGGACACCACAGAGCAAAAGGTCGCACTACTCACAACGCGACTCAAGCAGTTTACTAATTATTAAGAGCAGCACGCTTTTGCGATCAAGCAGACTCGAGGGTGGCAAAATCACCATCCTCCGCCCAGCGCTCTAAACGTGGCAACTGCTGCGCGTGCGTTATCCGCATGCGCCTGCGCCAGCTGATCGCGGCCAGTTAATAACAGACGATCTTCCTCCAGCACCTCGGTCAGGCTGATTGCGCCACCCTTGTAGGCTTGCTCTGACGCATCGCGTGCGCGCTGATGTGCATCCACCTCGCGCGCCAGCTCATGACTTTGTGCTTCGCATTGAACGAGTGTCATGATTGCGTTTTCGACATCTTCTGTAGCCCGTAACATGGACAGGCGATAGGCTATTAATGCTTCGTTGTTAGCACCTTTAGCGCGGGCGATCTCTGCGTCAATGCGACCAAAATCGAACAATCTCCAGCGCAAACCTAATCCAATCGCTGGCTGAAAGCTGCCCGAGGTGAGCGCGCCAGCCGCACCTAAACTGCCAAATCCCAGCAAACCGGAGAGAGATACTTTGGGATAATATTCCGCCATGGCGACCCCAATTCTGGCATTGGATGCAGCCAGGCGCCGCTCTGCAGCAATCACGTCAGGACGACGCCGCAACAACGTGGTCGGGTTTTCTGCCACGGCGATGGCAGGGATGACTGAGTTGTCTACCGATTTCACCAATTCAACAGCACTTTGATTTGCCGGCGTCCCGGGCTGTTCACCCATCAAAACGTCCAGGCGATTTAACTGTTTCTCCAATTCGGAACGCAACGGTGGAATGGTTGCGCGCGCTTCAGACAATCGGGCTTGCGCCTGCGCCTGTTCGCGATTATTGGACAAGCCTTCCTGCAAGCGAATGCCCACCAGTTGTAGTAAGCGACCATCGGTTTTGACCTGATTTTCTGCGAGCTTGATGCGTGTTTGTGCGCCCCGAAGGCGAAAATATGCGTCCGCTGCTTCCGCGACGACCGAAAGGCGAAAACCTGAATGATCGGCCTCAGCCGCCTCTTCTTCCGCATTCGCTGCCTCACTACCGCGCTTCAAGCCGCCAAAGAGATCAAGCTCCCAACTGGCACCCGCACCCAGATCAACATAAGTCTGGGTACGCTCATATCCCGGAAAGGTGCTGGCGATTTTCCCAAGAGGGCTATTCAGAGACTGCTTGGCCCGGGTCGCGTTAGTGGTGGCATCCGCTTGTGGAAGGCGTTCAGCGCCGGCCGCCGTGGCAATGGCGCGCGCCTGGGCGACTCGGGCAATGGAAGCGGCTAAATCCAGATTCTGCCGCATGACGCGCTGGATGATAAGCGTCAATGCTGGATCTTCAAATCCTTCCCACCAGGTCTCCAGTGCAGGCATCGGGCCAGCGCTCTGCCGTGCATTGAGCATGTTGGCGTTGTGCAACGCGGAAAGGTTGGAATCATTGGGTTTTTGATAGTCGGGGCCGATAGCACATCCCGCTATTAATCCGCTCAACGCTAGCACTGCGGCGCTCAAAAATGGGAATCTGAGATGGGGAAGTGGGACAGGCGCTGATTGGTTTGGAGAGAGGCGCTTGCGTTGTGTCTCGGTGCGTGTGTTCATGCTGTCATTTTTCTCAGAGAACGAAGTTTAGAAATAGTTACTTGCATTTCGATAGTTAGTAGCTTAATGTAGTAGCTATCGTAATGCAAGTAACTTAATTCAATCTCATCTACCGGGTCACATCATGGCGAAAGAAGTCACCGAACTCAGTGCAAAAAATAAAACTGAGGTAGCACCAGAACGAAAAAAAAGCCGACTAATCATCATTGGTGCGGTGGTTGTTTTAGGGTTGGGCGCAGTTTTTTACGGTCATCACTGGTATACGACCGGGCGCTTTATGGAGGACACAGACGACGCCTATGTCGGCGGTGACGTGACGGTCATCAGCCCGAAGGTGGCAGGTAATATTACGGAAATAGTTGTTGGCGATAATCAATTGGTACATGCTGGCGATGTGCTGGTCAGAATTGACAATCGCGACTACCTGGTTGCGTTGTCGCGCGCGAAAGCGGCGGTGGCTTCGGAAGAGGCTGAATTAGCCAACATGGATGCAATCCGCTATTTGCAAGAATCGGTGATCGATCAGGCCAAAGCCGGCATCTCCGCCACCGACGCTGAAACTAACCGTGCGCGTGACGACCAGAGTCGCTATCAAAATCTGTCTTCCAAGGCCGCGGTATCGGTTCAAAGCTTCCAAAAAGCGGATGCCGATTATAAGCAAGCGCTCGCAGGTAGTCAGAAAGCGCATGCTAATCTCAACGCTGCGCAACGACAGATCGATGTGATTGCGACGCAAAAGCAAAAAATTCAGGCAGCGTTGGCGCAGGCGGTCGCGTTACGCGATTTGGCTGAGTTAAATGTGAGTTATACCGAATTGCGCGCGCCGATTGACGGCGTCATTGGCAATCGCCGGGCGCGGCTTGGCGCCTATGCGACCGTCGGGGGGCAACTGTTAGCTATCGTTCCCGCACAGGGTTTATGGGTCGATGCCAACTTTAAAGAAAACCAGTTGGCGCATATACATCCAGGGTCGGTTGTCACGATAACAGCCGACGTTCTGCCTGATGAAATATTTCGTGGTCATGTGGCGAGTCTGGCACCGGCTACCGGCGCGCAGTTCAGTATTCTCCCTGCTGAGAACGCCACTGGCAACTTTACCAAAATCGTGCAGCGTGTTCCGGTGCGCGTGATTCTTGAAGGCGAAGGCGGCAAACTGGGCAAGTTGCGGCCCGGCCTGTCCGTCAATGCGCAAGTTGATGATCGGCCCGCCAGCCGAGCCAAATCTTGAGCGCCGTTCCCGCGAGTGCAGGCGGCATTAAAAATGGTGCCGGTGTGGTGAAGGCGTTTCCGAAGTTGAGCGAATTGTCTCAGGGCGCAAAGATATTTGCTTTTGCCAGCATGTGCGTTGGGATGTTTATCGCGTTGCTGGATATCCAGATCGTCTCCGCATCGCTGGCTGATATTGGTGGCGGCTTGTCTGCCGGAGCCGACGAAACCGCATGGGTTCAGACCAGTTACCTGATTGCTGAAATTATCGTCATTCCGCTGTCGGGATGGTTATCACGCGTGATGTCAACGCGTTGGTTATTTTGTGTCTCTGCGGTGGGCTTCACGATTGCCAGTTTATTGTGCGGCATGGCCTGGGATATCAACAGCATGATTTTCTTCCGGGCGCTCCAGGGATTTCTCGGTGGTTCGATGATTCCGTTGGTGTTCACCTCGGTCTTCCTCTATTTTACCGGCCACCAACGCATCATCGCCGCCGCAACTATCGGCGCATTATCATCGCTGGCCCCTACACTGGGGCCGACAATTGGCGGCTGGATTACCAGTAACTATTCGTGGCACTGGTTATTCTTTATCAATCTGGTGCCGGGAATTTTTGTTGCCGTGGCGGTCCCGAAGCTGGTACATATCGATCATCCCAATGTGTCGCTGCTGCGGGGTGCGGATTATTTCGGCATGACCATGATGGCGATTGCGCTTGGGTGTCTGGAATATACCCTCGAAGAGGGGCCTCGCTTAGGGTGGTTGGGCGACGATGTCATTCGCACCACAGCCTGGATAGCAGGGCTGGCGGGTGTTGGCTTTATCTGGCGGAGCCTCACATTTGCGAATCCCGTGGTCGAGCTGCGCGCGCTGAAAGATCGTAATTTTGCGTTGGGTTGTTTTTTTTCTTTTGTCACCGGCATCGGCATTTTTTCTACTATTTATCTAACGCCAGTGTTTTTAGCCCGGGTCCGCGGATTCAGCGCGTTGGATATTGGTCTGGCGATTTTTTCTACCGGCGTGTTTCAGGTATGCGCTATTCCTTTTTATACTTATCTTGCCAGGCGCGTCGATTTACGCTGGTTGCTGATGATTGGTCTCTCGGGTTTTGCGCTGAGCATGTGGAATTTTATGCCGATCACGCACGACTGGGGCTGGCGCGAATTCTTGTTGCCGCAAGCGTTTCGGGGTTTTTCACAGCAATTTGCCGTCGCGCCCACGGTGACGCTGACGCTCGGCGCGCTAGCCCCTGAGAGACTAAAGCAAGCTTCGGGGCTGTTTAATCTGATGCGCAACCTGGGTGGGGCGATTGGTATCGCAGTGTGTGGCACGATTCTCAATGATCGGACCAATCTGCATTTTTTGCGACTGGCTGACCACTTAAATGCTGGTAACGTGGCGATGACCGACATGCTGCAATCGGCGGGCGGCAACCTCAGCGCGTGGGGACTGAACGCCACCGACGCACAACTCGGCGCGCTGAAACAGTTATGGCGTCTGACCATGCGTGAAGCGCAAACGCAGACGTTTGCCGATGCCTTTTTTGTCGTAATGCTGTGTTTTGTGGTCGCCACTGCTTTGGTCCCATTTATGAAAAAAGTAGCCGCACCTAAAGCACCTTCTGTTGACGCCCATTGAGCCCGCACGTCAACCGTCTCAGGAAAGTTACTTGCTCTATGATAGCGACCGGTCTATGCTTTATAGCATGTAGTCGGTAAAGGAGAAGTCTTATGCATCGTAAAAGCTTTAGCAATATGAGTTGTCCCATCGCCCGCAGTCTGGAGCGGGTGGGTGAATGGTGGAGCATCCTTATTCTGCGCGATGCTTTTTACGGGATGACGCGTTTTGACGAGTTTCAAAAGAGTTTAGACATCGCGCCGAACATTCTCACCAGACGGCTGACGGCTTTGGTCGCCGAGGGTCTGATGGAACGCCGTCAGTATCTGGAAAAGCCACCGCGTTACGAATACCTGCTCACCGCCAGCGGCACGGCCTTTAAACCGGTGATGATTGCGCTATTAGCGTGGGGAAATGATCATTTCACACCCGACGGCGTCAGCGTAGTGTTGACCGATCTCCACACCGGCGCGATCGTTGAGCCGGTTTTGATCGATGCCAACAGCGGTAAACCGATTGTTGGCGACAACTACGTGCTAGGTGCCGGGCCAGCCGCGAGCGAGGGCATTCGCAATCGTATGGCTTACGCGGCAAAAAAATGTTCCGCACCCGATATGATGCCGGACTTTCCATCGGAATTGATGGAATAATTGTTCAGCGATGTTCAGCGATGTTTAGCTTTGTTTCAATACTGTCCAGTCTGGTTGTATAGCAGCTCGCGATAGCTTCTTTTCAATTTACATCACGTTATCACCCAAGGAAATGTCATGCGTTTTTTGATTGTAGGTGCCGGTGCACTTGGTGGATATTTCGGCGGACGGCTGCTGGAAGCCGGGCAGGATGTGACATTTTTGCTGCGACCACGCCGCGCCGCCCAACTTGAAAAAACTGGTTTAATCATTAAAAGTACTTTAGGTGATGTGGCGTTGCCTCCGCCGCCATACGTGCTGGCAGAAGATCTGGTAAAAAGATCTGGCGTGCCTTTCGACGTAATCATTGTAGGCTGCAAGGCCTACGATCTGGGGCAGACGATGGAATCATTCGCCGCGGCGGTAGGGCCGGACACGGTCATACTGCCGTTGCTCAATGGCATGCGTCACCTTGACCAATTGTCTCAGCGATTCGGGCAAAAACATGTGTTGGGCGGGCAATGTTTGATTTCCGCTGCGCTTAATCCGGATGGTATCGTGATGCATTTGAACGACACGCACGGGTTGTCGTTCGGTGAACTGAATGGGTCAAATACGGACCGGATCGATGCGTTGAAAGCGGCCTTCGCCGACGCTCGGTTCGATGGCAAGGCCAGTGCGATTATTTTGCAGGAAATGTGGGAGAAATGGGTCTTCATTGCCTCAGCGGCCAGCATCACCTGCCTGATGCGTGCAACGGTGGGCGATATTGTCAGTGCCGGCGCGTCTGACATAGTCTTGTCAATCTTTGAGGAGGGTAGTGCCATCGCACTTCAAAATGGGTTTGCTTTGCGTCCAGCAGTTGCTGAACGTGGCCGATCAATTCTGACGGCTATCGGCTCGCCACTGACCGCTTCAATGTTCAAGGACATCGCGCGCGGCGCACCAATCGAAGCTGATCATATTATTGGCGATCTTCTTGGACGGAGCGCCGTAAAAAATAATGGCCTTTCGCTCCTTCGCGTGGCCTATGCCCATTTGAAAATCTACGAGGTAAAACGGGCAAGGGGAGCCGCTGAAGCGGTGTCCTTGTTAAGCGTATAAAAGCATGCCGGAGTGACCCGATCAGGACGATAACTGTTTCCGCTGAGAGATAATTCACCGAGTGTCGATTTTGTTGATGTCGAAACCGATATCAACCAAGGCAAAGTTCTCATTGGATGTATTCTTTAGAAGGCTCTATAGTCGCTGTTGATTAGAATGCACATTCAATGCTCCCACGCTTAGCGTAAGAGCAGCAATCAACATACAGGTGGAACAAACAATGGAATATCGCGTACTCGGCCGCACTGGCTGGAAAGTCTCAACGGTCAGTTTTGGAAGTTGGGCAATTGGGGGCACCTGGGGCACAGTCAACGACGATGAATCGCGTCTGGCGTTGCATAAGGCCGTGGACGAAGGCGTCAATTTTTTCGATACCGCTGATGTGTACGGGGATGGCCGCAGCGAGCGACTTCTGGCGCAGTTGCGCAAAGAGCGCAGTGAAAAAATTTATATCGCCACAAAGGCAGGGCGGCGCCTCGACCCGCACGTCACTGAGGGCTACAATCGCGTAAATCTCACGGCCTTCGTTGAGCGGAGCTTACGTAATCTGAATACCGACGCGTTGGACTTGTTGCAACTGCATTGTCCGCCGACGGATGTGTACTACATGCCGGAAGTATTCGGCGTATTGGATGATCTGGTCAAGGCCGATAAAGTGCAATATTACGGCGTGAGCGTTGAACGGGTGGAGGAGGCATTGAAGGCGCTTGATTATCCTGAGGTTCAAAGCGTCCAGATGATCTATAACATTTTTCGTCAACGGCCACAGGAGCTGTTTTTTGCTGAGGCAATGCGCCGCCAGGTTGGTATATTGGCGCGATTGCCCTTATCTTCCGGCATGCTATCCGGTAAATTCAATCCTGCCAGTACCTTCGCAGCGGACGACCATCGGCAATTCAATCGTCAAGGTGCTGCCTTTGATCGGGGTGAGACGTTTTCAGGGCTGGATTACGCGACCGGTCTGGAAGCGGTCGAAGCGTTGCGGGCATTGGTGCCGGCGGGCATGTCAATGGCCCAGCTGGCACTGCGCTGGATTTTGATGTCGCCCGCGATCACCTGCGTTTTGGCCGGTGCGAAGCGCGCAGATCAGGTGGCAGAAAATATGCTCGCTGCGGATTTACCACCGCTACCTGATGGCTTGATGGAAGCAATCGATGCGCTGTATCGCGAGCGCGTCCGACCGCACGTGCATCATTATTGGTAATCGTTGTATGGCGCTGTCACAAAGCACCTGTCTGGGAGTAGCGCCAGTGACGCTGAATGCCAATCAATGACGCCGTAAATCCCTCTGCTTTGGCTAATTCGCCGATAACAATTGCGTCTTGCGGCGCTTAGTCGACTTGCAAATGTTGTCCTCTTGCTATGAATTGATGGCTTGTTTTGACCGCACTCAGCCTAATACAGAAAATTTAATCGTTAGCGGTGGGTCAGATTTTGGCGTAATAACCGCATAAATGGTTTTAATGCCTGTTTTCTGCGTCATTTCTGCTAATAAGCCTGCTTTACGACTGAACTGTTATTTGTGCTGCGTTAAAATGATGCACGTTTTCAGCAGGCAGAAAATAACAGAATAGAGTGAACAGGAATTGTAATGAGCAATGGTCAAACAAGTTTAACAAAAGACGAATACGACGCTCTGGCGCAGATCGCACACCCACGTCACCGTGGTCCCGAAACCGCTTGCATCGCCCGCAATGCGAAGCGTTTGTCGGGTCTGAAATACGTTGCCTACGGTAAGAACGGCCAACTGGCATTGACAGAAAAGGGTGAACAAACGTTGTTTGTTAAAAGTTGCATAGAAGGATTGCGCGCTATTTCGACCGATCCACTGGCGCCGCTTGAGACGGATGTTGAAGTATTTCTGGGCAGAAAAGGGCACATCGTCCAGAGTGAATCCGGAAACGGCTTTGAAATTACCTTGCGCGGGCGCGAAAGCCTGGCTGACATCGACTCCAACGCTGGCTAATGTTCGCGTGGTGATGTTTTTTTAAGTTAGCCAATAAAGGAGTGCGTATGTCCTGTGATGCTTGCAATGCAATAGAGTTGAGAAAACGTAAAGGCGTCGGTCATGCCCGCCTGGTACAAATCGGTGAGCCGGTTAAAGTGCGCAATATGGGACAACCTGCAGTCATCATGACCCATTACGTTTGTGAGGAATGCGGTGTAAAGTGGCAGTATGAGGATGACCGGCGCGATGTTTATGCTGGCTGGTCGATTGAGGCTTAATGGCGCTTGAGCACCGCTAAGATTCGAAGGAGCAAAAAATGCACAAAAACGTGGATACCAGCGAACAGAAACCTGCGTCACAAGATGATAAAAAATCTACGCCTCAGACATCGGCGTCTGAGTCTGCATCTTCATCTGCGAAGTCCTCTCCGTCAGTGAAGGATCATGTCTTGCACGAAGTCTCGGTGGAGGCCGATGGCACAGAAGATCCTGGTGCCGGAATCGAGCAAATGGTTGAGTCAAAAAAGGAAAGTGGTAGCAGTTTGCAGCACGCTACCGCACCAGATGCTGCTGTGCCTCCAGCATCAGACAAAGCGGCACCGACCACCTCACTTGATTGAATTAAGAGATGAGTGGAGAGGGTGACAAAACGGCCATGCGTCTGTGCTGGTTTCATTGCACCTCAACAAAAATCTCGGCTATTCGTTTGTAATCGACCTAACAATGCAGATAAATCCACCAGGCGTTTGGCGACCAGATGCCTGACGTTATCTTTAGTTTGCCAAATGCCATAGACCCCCAGCAAGGTAGCGCCGAGTAATTCTTTGCGTTGTTTGTCGACCAATCCCGGCCAGACAATCACATTGATTGAGCCGGTCTCATCTTCGATGGTGACGAACATGGTTCCTTTTGCCGTCCCGGGACGTTGACGGACCGTGACAATACCGCAGCCACGCGCTAGTTGATCGTTGGCAAAGGTATTCAGGATATCGGCTGGTACAAAGCGTTTCGCGCTTAATTGTTCGCGCAAAAAGGCTAACGGATGCCGACCAAGCGTTAATCCTAACGTGCGGTAATCGTTAACCAGACTTTCCGCTTCGCTCGGTGCGTTTAGCAAAAGGGCAGGTTCTTCTACAGTTGCAGTTTTTAATAAGCCTTTTTCGGGCGCACTGATCAGTGCTTGCCACAATGCTTGTCGACGATTGCCGGATAAGGCGATCAATGCGTTGGCCGCTGCCAGTGCCTGTAACTGATCGCGTTTTAAGTGGGCGCGCAAAGCCATGTCGTGAATGTCGCTAAATGCCCTGATGGCACGTGCTGCTTCGATGGCAATGACGCTGTCGGCGCTGAGGCCACGCACCATATTCAATCCCAGTCGTACCGCCATCCGTCCTTCTGGCTGCATAGAATGTGCTTGCGAAGACGTTTCGAGGGCCGCATCCCAATTGCTGATGGTGACATCGACAGGTAACACTTCAACGCCGTGGCGTCGCGCATCCTGGGTCAGTTGCGATGGCGAATAAAATCCCATCGGCTGGCTATTTAAAAGCGCGCAAAGAAAAGCTTCCGGCTCGTGGCATTTCAGCCATGCACTGGCATAGGCCAGCAAAGCAAAACTGGCTGCATGACTTTCTGGAAAACCATATTCGCCAAATCCTTGAATCTGGCTATAAATCGCTTCGGCGTAGGATCGTTCATATTTATTATTTGCAGTCATGCCATTGATTAATTTTTCGCGATATTTATCCAGTCCACCTTTGCGTTTCCATGCCGCCATAGCGCGTCGCAGTCCGTCCGCTTCGCCCGGGGTGAATCCTGCCGCAATGATGGCAATTTGCATCACCTGTTCCTGAAAAATAGGAATGCCTAATGTGCGACCTAGCGCCACTTTTAATTCATCATTAGGCATGTTGTCTTTTTCTAGCCCCTGTTTTCGCCGGAGATAAGGATGCACCATGCCACCCTGAATGGGGCCGGGCCTTACGATTGCCACTTCAATGACCAGGTCATAAAATGTCCTCGGGCGCAAGCGCGGCAACATGCTCATTTGCGCGCGACTTTCAATCTGGAATACGCCGACGGTATCGGCCTCGCAGATCATGTCATAGGTCGGACTATCTTCAGCAGGGATGTCGCGCAGTTCAAATGGTTCGCCGCGTTGCTGCGCCACCAGAGCCAAAGCACGCCTTAACATGGTCAGCATACCGAGAGCGAGTATGTCAACTTTAAGTATCCCTAACGCGTCCAGATCGTCTTTGTCCCACTGCACCACACTACGGTCTTTCATCGTTGCGTTTTCAATCGGCACCAAACGCGATAACTTACCGCGTGAAATCACAAAGCCACCGGGGTGCTGGGACAAATGGCGAGGAAATCCCAGTAACGTATGGGATAGCGTGGACCATTGTTGCGCTAGCGCTGACTGAGGATCAACCCCACACTCTACAAAACGCTGGTCCAGATTGTGTTTATCGTCCCACCAGCGATGCGATTTGGCGACCTGATCGACGACACCGAGATCGACACCTAAAGCCTTGCCGACATCGCGCAACACGCTGCGCGGCCGATAACTGATCACCACTGCCGTCAGCGCCGCCCGTAATCGTCCATATTTTTTATAGATATATTGAATAACTTCTTCGCGTCGTTGATGCTCAAAATCGACATCGATATCCGGTGGTTCGTTGCGTTCCTTGCTGATGAAGCGTTCAAATAAGAGTGTGCTGCGGGCCGGGTCCACGGCGGTGATGCCGAGACAATAACAAACGGCTGAATTCGCGGCTGACCCGCGCCCCTGACACAGTATGTCCTGGCTGCGCGCAAAGCGGACGATGTCGTAGACAGTTAAAAAATAAGAGGCATAACCGAGATCGTTGATCAGGTCGAGTTCTTGCTCAACCTGTTTTTGTACCGAGAGAGGAATGCCTTTTGGAAATAGCTGGTGCGCCCCGATGTAGGTTTCCTGCCGCAAATAAGTGGTAGGGGTTTGACCCGCAGGGACCAGCTCATCGGGATATTCGTAACGCAATTCATCTAGTGAAAATTTGCACAAATTAGCAATATTGATGCTCTCTGCTAACGCAGCGGGTGAGTAAAGATTGGCCAGCCGTAATCGCGTCCGCAGATGTTGTTCGGCATTCGGTGCCAGATCGTAGCCGCACGCTGCAATGGGCTTCCCCAAGCGGATAGCGGTCAGCGTATCCTGCAACGGTTTACGCGAACGTACATGCATGCAGACATCACCTGTGGCGACGATCGGAACTGAAAATTGATTTGCAATCTTTTCGACGATAACGCGATGTTGATCATCGGTGGCACGATGCAGTAATGTCAGGCCGAGCCAGCCACGATTGGAAAAGTTTTTTTGTAGCCACGCAGTCTGCTGCGCCAACGTAACAGCATCAATACCATGACGTGCCAATAATATGATCAGGCAATCAGGCAGATTGCGCAGATGGGCATATCCGTTGTCGCTTTTGGTAGAGCCATCAAGCGCACTAAGGTCCTCAGCACACAGGCGATATGTCCCCTTGATTGCGCGGGTGCGAGCCAGTGTGATCAACTCCGACAAATTGCCGTAACCTTCACGATTTTGCGCCAAAACGATGATTGAGAAGGTAAGGTTGCCAGCCTGGTCAACCAACTGAAATTGGCTGCCAATAATCAGGTGCAGCTTATGCACCTTGGCTTCGGTATGGGCGCGCACAACGCCAGCCAAAGAGCACTCATCAGTGATGGCAAGTGCTCGGTAGCCTAACTGGGCAGCGCGGGCCGCCAATTCCTCCGGGTGCGATGCGCCACGCAGGAAACTGAAATTGCTGGCGCAATGCAGTTCAGCATAGTCCGGGAGCGTTGATTTTGGGGAGGGGAAATTCATTTTTGTAGGCGATATTACGTGTTTGCAGGCTGCTTTATTTAATAGTTTTATTGTTGAATGAAATACTTAATTTATTAGGCATATAGCCCGTGTAAAAACCAATTTATTTCTTCACCATTGCGTTCGCGATAGACCCAATAGCGTGCCGCTTCACTACCTTCTGCGATGAAATAATCGCGTACCACAAGACCTTCGTCCCACCATCCGGCTTCGATCCTTTCCGGGCCGGAAAGCAGTCTCAACGGTGAGCCGTAAAAGGGCCTGTGATCGCGTACTAGCAGGGCCAGTGGTTGTTGTAAAAGCCAAAATGGCCGCTCGCTCGACATGCGCGGGTTAGTTTTCGTTGCGAGGGCATTGCCAGCGGCCTGCCACGCATTCGCCACTTCTGGACGATGATCTGCCAACATTGCCGGTGATAACACATTCTCTGCGCCGAGACGGGCGGTCAGCAATTCCAGCAAACGATGATAATCGGCTGTCGTGCCGCCCGGCTCAGGGAAAAGTGAGGCGGTGGGCGGTAACATCGGCGTGACGTGGGTTGCGTTGAGCCGCAGGGCGATGATGGGCGCGCTTAGTTGAAAGCGGCCCAGGCGCTCCTTTAGCAAGCGCAGCAAATGTGCTTCATGCCAGGCTGGTTCCGCGAGGGTTATTTCAAGACTACTCGGGGCAATTGCCTGACGTCCGCGTTCATGTTCCATAGAAAGCACAAAACCAGAGATCGCCAACTGTTGCGCTGTCAGCCAACCGATCATTTGCTGGATCAATCGACGCGCACCGAATAACACCGCTTCTGCATGCTCTATCCGGTCCGGCAACTCCAGATAGGTGGAAAATTCTTTTGGCGCTTGTACCCATTCGAACAATTCCGGGGCGACGCCATAAGCACAATCCAGCGCTTCCAATATCTGCTTGTCGCTACGACGCTGCAATCCGGCCCGTGGCAGCTTACGAAGGTCACCAAGAGTGCGACAGCCAATTCCCTCCAGCCAATCTTGATAAGGATGCGTCGCAGGCAATACCGAAAATGGTAAAGCCGGCATGTACCGCAGCAACGTATCGAGGCGTACGCAGCGACGTTGTTTGCGCAAATGAGAGCGGGATAAATAACGTGCTAAAAACCACGCTCCCTGAGCCGTCGGTGCCATGCTGATCTGTGCGCTGAAGCCGAGCGCATCAATACTTGCGCATACACGTCGACATAGCCTCAAGCGACCACCGAAAGCACTGAGGCTGGCGCTAATGTTGATCAGTACGGTGGCTTCTTCTGCATGCGTGACCTCCGGTGTGTATTGCAACAATGTCAGGGCTACCGCATCCAGTGCACTTTGCTCCTTGCTCAGATCACGCTCATACAGCGCAGTCTCTGGGGCGATCGCTATCACACCGCCACGCCGCATACCCTCACGTACACCGCTGGCGGCTGCGTCGGTTGTCATTGACAAAACCTGGTCGTGGTCCATTATCGCAACCATGCCGGAGGCAGACCAGCGTGGGCGATACGTTTCCAGCGGCAACAAGGGAAGATGTACACCAATCCACAAAGGCATGTGCGTAGCCCCCTAAAAAGAGTTCTCAGGCGTCAGGATTGCGTCAATAGCGATGCGGTCTCGGCAATTCCTCATACTGGTTTTGACTCACCAGTGCGAATTCTTTGTTATGACTCTGGTTCTGTTTCACAGGCTGGTCTTTTGAGATTTCCATTGTTGAGCGGGCTGTCATATTCGTATTTTGATCCGTATTATTTGTGCTTACTTCGTGAGTTGAGGTATTTGATGTGACTTCCGCTTCCTCTGATAGAGCGTTATTGCCCCACGGCAGATACAGCGGTTGGGCGTGTTGCGGCCCACGTCGCTTGAGTAGCTGTACTTCAACGCCGTTATTGGCAGGACGCATCAATAACCTTAAAGGAGCCGGTGACGACTCATGCGCCGCACTTAAAGGTCTTATCATCCACAACATGGTATCGCTGGCTTGTGCAGCAAGATGCAAACGTCGCAGTGCATCGGACCGGATATGCGGCTGCCAGAACAGCAGTGCGCCGCAACTTCCATTACGTAATATTTGCTCCGCTGACCAGAGTGCATCCGCACTGCCGGAAGTCTTGATCCACAGCAACCGATGGGCTGCCAGATCCCAACCGTTCCAGGCGGCTATATGGGGGAGATGAGGCGGTTGTAACAACACGACGTGGCGATTTTCCTGGGTGATAACGGCGAGTACCGGTTGCAATAAATGCATTTCTCCGCTGCCAGCTTGTTGCAATAAGAGTTCAATTAGGGCCGAATGCGGCCAGCCGCCGTTGGGTAACTCCTGATCCAGCGCGGCATAACCCGAGGACATGACCGCACCACGATAGGACGACATTTGATTGCCGCGCCACAATGCATGCGGCAGCGTTGCTACTAGCGATTGTGCGGCGGCCGAAATGTTGCTTGGGCGCGCAGGCATAAAAATAGGTGGGTTAGCGGACATGATTTAACTGAATGGCTTGTCTGGTAGCGTTTTTGCTACTTTGTACTGTATAAATATACAGTACTTTTGCATAAATCTATTAGCCAATTTCGTTATAGGTTTGCTTTGAATCAGTTTTTTCGGCGTTTGGTCGATCTCTCATCTATCAATTAGATTTCCCTCTAAAAGAGAAAGTTAATTTCAGAAGGACTAGAATTGCTACTCAATATTATCTTGGCAAGTATTTTTGATACGAATGACCGCAGCAAAAGCTGGGAAAATGATAAGCAAAGAGGGAAGTCATAATGGAGACGCCCCCTTAAAAGCTTTTGTTGATTATTTTTCTGTCAATTAATCAGGGTGCATTATTTCCAATTGCATTGTCATGTGCCAGCGTCTGGACTTGTGCATACAAACCAGAAAGCACGCTATGTATTGTTTTCCAAACAATTTCCAGGTCCACTTTAAAATAACCATGTACAACTACGTTCCGCATTTGATAGGCGTATGCCAAGGGCAATTCAGGATGCGCCGTAGCAAATTGAGGGTGGTGCTTGCTGATGTTATTGATGGCCTCAACCATGATTTCAAAATTGCGTATTACCGCACTTGCACCAGTTCGTTCTGCAGAAAATCTATCTCGCTCATGTTGTCGGTGTACCGTTGAATGCGCTCGATAGCTTGAAGAATGTGACCCAAATAGTCCGCTAATCGTTGGTCATCTTTCCTCATATTGGCAATGCTTCTGCGAGAACGGCAACACGGAATTTCTCCGGTAATGCTTTCGGGGTCAAAACATCGATTGGAACATCTAAAAGTTGCAGCAGTTCATGCCGGATAGCACCGATGTCGAACAGAGTAGTGTCCGGCGTGGGATCGATCAGGATGTCCAGATCACTCCCTTCTGTGTCGCTACCATGTACCACGGAACCAACTACACGCGCATTTCGGCCACGGTGCAACTCCACGATACGGCGGATAGCTTCACGATGTATTTAAAGTGCCGTGGATGGTCTCATCGATTATTCCTTTATTGAATTGTTGCCTTATCCATTAGCTCTTTACCGTCCTTTCCCAACACCGCATACGTATGATCGTATCATCTTAAGGAAGTGGATGGGTTCATTGCGCGCCACCCAAGTGTCGCAACATAAATTTAACGATCCAACTCAGGATAGCGGCGAAAAATGCCTTGCTGATTGAAGGCGATGCGTCTGGAAGAGGCCAGATATCGGGCTATTCGTGGTTGCGTGGCGACTTGTTGATGGAGCGCTATTAGGCGCGGGTAAGTGGGGGACAAGCGCTTCATCGTTTTTGGAAAAGCATAGCGCAATCCAGCGATGATCTGGAACAGCGACAGGTCGACGTAGGATAATTTGTCACCGATCAGATAGGTATCGCTGTGTGGATTGCTGGTAATAATTGATTCAAAGTAATCGAGAAATTTAGGTAGTCTTGCGCCGGTAAAATCAGTGGCGCGAAGCAAGGCTTCGGGCTTTTGATCTTTATAGTAGAGACCGCTTGCTACGGGGTGGTGGGTGTCGTGCACTTCGGTGACGAGATCGGCGATGGTGAGTTGCAGCTGATGCGCCCATAGTCGTGATGCTTCATCCTCAGGGACAAGATTAAGTCGTGGTCCCAAAAACAAAAGAATATTGGCTGTTTGTCCAATGCATACATCGCCTGCCTGCAAAAATGGCGGCGCAAAAGACGGTAGCGGATTGATTGTATTTTCCATCAACCGCAGCATGGCCGGTACTCCCATTCCGCTGCGTTCGGAGCGCCGCGCTACATCGGTATAGCTTGCGCCTGCTTGTTCCAACGCCAGACGAATAAATTCACCACGTCCTTGAATCGTCGGCCAGTAATAGAGTTTGTAGTAGAGTTTATCGGGCATGACACCACTATAGCTGGAAGGGTTTATAAAACACAAGCGTTGCTAATCATATTGCATGATCGCGGGCCTGCTATCCGATATTTTCAGCGGATAAACTCTGATGGCAGTAATATAGTGTCAGGATGAATATCTTATTTAAGAAATATTCAATTGGTTCGATGTTGCACCTCATCGCCATCTGTGTGTTTTGTACAGGGGCTGGGCTGGCTGCTGCCGCAGGCATAGAAAGGCCACCAAACGCTGAGCCACTTTCTGCCAATGCTTTACGTGCAAGGTTTGCCGACCTGAGCGGGCAGCTTAACCATAACCAATTCAATCGACCGCTATATCTCGACTCGACTGAGTCTTCCAGCCATCTGAAGGGCGATATCTACGCGCTCGTGAACTATCCGTTTGCGACGGTTAATACCGCGCTAAACGATCCGACACACTGGTGCGACGTGTTGACGTTGCACCTTAATGTGAAATATTGCCGCGCTTCAATCGATAAAACCGGCGATACGTTGTTGGTGAGTATTGGAACGAAAAATGATAAGCCGCTATACGAAGCTTTTGACGTCAAGTTTTCTTACAATATGGTTGCCACCACACCGGATTATTTTGCCGTGCGGCTGAGTGCGAAAACCGGCCCTCTCAGCACCAGCGACTATCACATACAACTTGAAGCAACCTCAGTCCCGAATGGTAAAACGTTCATTCATCTCACCTATTCTTATGCTTACAGTTTTACCGGGCGTTTAGCCATGCAAAGTTATCTGGCAACCATTGGCCGGGATAAAGTGGGGTTTACGACTGAAAATAGTGCCGGTAAGTCGCCGCATTCCGGTTCGGATTACATCAGCGGCGTGCGCGGTCTGGTCGAGCGCAATACGATGCGCTATTACCTCGCCATCGACTCCTATCTTGCCGCGCTTTCTGCACCGCCTGAAGCACAGCATGAAATGCGTTTACAAAGCTGGTTTACCTCAACCGAGCAATACGCCAAACAGCTGCACGAAATGGATCGGGCTACCTACCTTGAGATCAAACGCAGCGAGTTTCGGCGTCAGCAGAAGTCACCGTCGTAGTGGCTTTGGTTTGAACTGCGTGTGTTTATTCCAATCATTTTTCGGCTCAATGAATCCCTTGTGCCGTGCGTTCAATGAGACGCTGCAACACATCTGACTGCTTCATTCGCGCAATCCACCAAGCCAGTGCTGCGCCATTTTCCCCGGTCCGCCACGCCAGATAAAATTGTTCATCCTGGCGTGGCTCTTCTACTTCTTTCTCTACTAACAGACCGGAAGCAAGCGCGGCTCGGGCACATGTTTCTGGCAAAAATCCGAACCCGATCCCGGCTACCTGCAATGCGAATTTGCTCTGCATATCCGGGACCGATAAGGTGTCTTGTCCGAGCAGAAGCCCGACGGTGCGTGCTGCCATTTTTCTGGCAGAATCGGCTACCGTGATGGCCCGATAGGGATGCAAATCGGCTTTACTTAATGGCTGCGATATTGCGGCAAGAGGATGGGTTGGTGCTACTGCGAAGATGAATGCCAGGCTTCCCAGCGGTTCAGCAATATAGCCGCCACCGGCGGGGCCTTCACCCGGTGCCCCAATCAGCAGATCGACGCGACGATCAAGCAAAGCCTCCCATGTGCCATCTAGCGATTCCCGCGCAATCCGCAAGCGGGTATGTTCGGTCACCGCATAAAAGGCTGCGATATCAGTCGTCAGCGCTGCGCCGGAAAAGAGTGAATCCAAACCGATTGTAAGCTCGGTTTCCCAGCCAGATGCCACGCGCCGGACCCGATGTTGGAGGTCTTCTGCGGCTTTCAAAATATAGCGCCCCTCTTTTAAGAGTTCCGCACCAGCCGCGGTTAGCGTGACTTTTGGGCCATGCCGGTCAAATACTTGTACGCCTAAATCCTGCTCCAGTTTGGCTACGGTGTAAGAGATGGTCGAAGGAACGCGATGTAAGGCAACCCCGGCTGCCGAAAACGAACCGCGCCGGTCTATGGCATCGAGAATTTGTAGCGCGTCGATACTTAATCTGAGCATGCCAACTTTCAGGAAAAATAGCTGAATTTAAGCGCAAATCCAGCGTGACGTTTGAACCGAATGGAGGCGCAAAAAAGGACGGTTCAAAAAGTTGACGGGGGAAATACGTCCGGCCTGGCTTGGTCCGGCCTGGCTTGGTCCCGCTGGCTTGGCCCGGGCAGAATTGGTATCAAGTCTCGACAGGGTAGCCAGCCGCAATCCATGCGTCGATACCGCCGGTCAATGGGCGCACCTTTTTATAGCCGCGTTGTATCAACTGTTTGGCGACGATCGCCGCCGAAGCTTCGTTGGGGCATGCGCAGTAGACAATGATTTCCTGATCCGCTGTGACATCAAGAGTGAAAGTATTGATTTGTTGAATTGAAGTAACGACCGCGCCCGGAATCCAGCCTCGCTGTTGCGCTACCGGAGTTCTCACATCCACAATCGCTGGCTTGATACCCTGCTGGAGCAATTGGTCCAGTTCTGCCACCGAAATGCGGGCCATTGAAAGCGACTTCATGAAGCGTTTGCGTTGCCACCATTTTCCGACTACGAACACGGCTATGCCAGCAAGGATTACCGCCAAACCGGTTTCGCCCAACTCCTCCAGTAGCAGTAACAACTGGTCAATCGTCGCGCTGAAGCGCGAGCCGAGATAAATAGCCAGACCGGCCCATAGCGCCGCGCCGACGCCATCGAATAACAGAAAAGTCGGCCGCCGCGTGCCAATGGTGCCCGCCAATGCGCTGGCAATGGAAGCAAAGCCCGGCACAAATTTGGCGACTAACAACGAGGGCGCACCCCATCGTGCATAAATCGCTTCCGTCTGACGCACGCATGAATCTGGCGACAACGAAATGCGGCACAACATCCCCATCACTTTCCTACCGTAGCGTTTTCCTGCCAAATACCAGCCATAGTCAGCAATCAAGGCTGCTCCCACAGCGGTCAGCATTAACAACGTCGTGGAATATTCCCCACCGCTGGCAAGTGCGCCCGTGATGATTAACGTCGGGTAAGCAGGCAGCGGCACACCCAATTGCGACAGCAAAACATTAAAAAAAACGATGATCAGACCGTATTGCTCGATCAGTTGGAGCAGATAAGACATTTAAGCTCCAGAGCGACGATATTCGATGTTGTTAAGCGGTGGGTGCATGGCGATCACTAAAGTCTGATGAAGAATGTGCAGAAAGCATGAAGGATTAAAGTAAAGCATAGGCCATTTTACTGCCTGGCGTGACGGAGAGCATATTGATCGTTGTTTTTAGCCGGACAGCACGTAATGTGTTCTTTTAAACATCGTTTTGAGCCGCGTAAGCACAAGCAACAAGCAATAAGCAAGCAATAAGCAAGCAATAAGCAAGCAACAAGCAAGCAGCAAGCGCCAAGCCACGGCGAGGCGTTAAAATGTGTGCATAATATAAGACATTCCTCAACCACCAGAGACCATCGAAATGACGCAAATACAGTCATCAAAATCCACCCATTCCGCCCAAAAGGTTGCTCTAGTTACCGGTGCAGGTTCCGGAATCGGGAAAGTTATTTCTCTAGCGCTACTGAACAATGGCTACGCTGTCGTGTTAGCAGGCCGACGACTTGATGCGCTCAACGCGACTGTCGCTGAAGCAGGAGAACATGGCGTGAATGCATTGGCAGTGTCCGCCGACGTCAGTGATCCAGCGTCAGTGAAACGATTATTCTCGCAAACGCAGGCGCGTTTTGGACGCCTCGATTTGTTGATCAACAACGCAGGTGTTTTTACGCCTTCTGTCTCGCTCGAAGACGTTGACTACGCCAACTGGAAAGCCTCCGTCGACATCAATTTAACCGGCGCATTTTTATGTACACAAGAAGCGTTCCGAATCATGAAAGTGCAACAACCCGGCGGCGGACGCATCATCAACAACGGCTCGATCTCAGCCCACGCGCCCCGGCCAAATTCAGTCGCGTACACCGCAACCAAACACGCCATGACAGGCCTGACCAAAGCCACCTCGCTAGACGGACGCAAATACAATATCGCCTGCGGACAAATTGACATCGGCAACGCAGCAACAGACATGACAGAGCGAATGGGGCAGGGCATCTTGCAGGCAAACGGCGAGATGGCAGCAGAACCCAGAATGTCAGTCGACCACGTCGCAGAAGCAGTGCTATACATGGCCAGCTTACCGCTAGGCGCGAACGTACAGTTCATGACAGTGATGGCGACAAATATGCCATTTGTCGGCAGAGGATAATCAATCGCCGCGCCGGATTTTTCGGCGCTAAATAATCGACTACACGCATTCCTATCCAAGATTTGAAAATCGCTTCTTCACAAAAGACGCGATGATGTTCTATACTCTCAGCTTCTCCGAGAAAAAAGAGAATGGGCTTGATAACCTAAATGTACAAGGCGCACAGACGGCGCAATGCCGTTTTCCGTGTATACCTTTGTTGCGCTTTCTTTGGGCGACAATGGTAGGGAGGCTTCGGCCTGCCGGCAGCCTTGTACGCTGGTTTATCAACCCTGTCATTTGTCGCCCACCCCGCTTGATAACGGGGCGCGGTCTAACCGTACAAGGAACCAACAATGTATAGCATCATCACGTTTACTCCCTCCAGCATTACACATAAAAATACAGCGCTCTTCATCCACGGTAACGACGGAAGGGCACAATCATGACCGAACCGAACATCCCAGGCTCCGAGCAAGATGCATTCCATCAAGCATTCTCGTGGTTACCATCAGACCACCAAACCGATAAGCCCGCACAATTTTATGGCCGCACGGTAGACATCTGCCGCGGCATCCAGACCTGCCTGGAAATTGTCCACTTCAGCACTCTGGATCGCGGCACCGACGCAACCCCAGCGCTAAACATCATCGACACCGAGCGCCTGGTACGTCTAGCACTAACATCCTCCCAGATGCTGGCAGAAAACGCAGCAACAAACATCGACGAACTAACGACAAAAACGGCAAATAACCAATAAAATACGACCCCCGATCTAATAGGTGAGAGCGCCTTTATTAAAAGCCGCTCAAACCCAACCACGTAGATCACGCCGTAAAGCCCAATCAAAAGGCCCAACGCCGAAGTTGAGTTTGAAGTTGAGTTTGAAGTTGAGTTTGAAGTTGAATTTGACGTTGAATTTGACGTTGAGTTTGACGTTGAGTTTGACGTTGAGTTTGACGTTGAAGTTGAAGTTGAAGTTGACCTACCCCGACATTGAAGCTGCCAAGTATTTCAGTCGCCAGTCGGGAATTGTTGGGAAACATGTCTGAGCCGCAGGCGAGTTGGTTTCTCAACCCGACTGGCGGCTGAAATGCTTGGGAACCCGAAGGGCAGCATCACTGCGGTCGCCTTTTCTTTGGTTACTTTCTTTTGGCGAAGCAAAAGAAAGTAACTAGCTGTCGGGCTACCCCCGACAAGCCCCCACGGAGCAACAGCCGTGTTAATTAGAGATAAACGTAATCAGCACCCAGCCCCACGGAGCAACAGCCGAATCAATTAAAGATCCCCGTAAATAAAACACACCATGCACCCACCCTACAACCCCGCCCCAGAAGCCCCAGAGAACCCACCCCCATCATCAAACCGCCCCCGCTTAGCATCCACCCCTCCCGACCCATAACTCTCCCGAGACCTCCACCGCCCCCTCTTCAAATTAGCCTCAGCCCCCCTCCGAAACTCCAATTCATGAATAATCTGCAGCATCTCATTAACCCCAGAAAACGATACCGGAAGCCCTCCAACATGATTAACCACATGCCAGATCGCCTCATTACGAACAACATAAAAATTATCGCTATTTTCCAAAACGTCAAATGGATAAACATCCCCTTCCGGTGACCGCACAGATTGAATATCACCCTCATTATTTTCATAGACAATCCAATACGCAACCCCCGGAATTGATTGGACCTCAGTGCGCTCCACCGCATCCATCGGCCCCGACAACAAAGGCGAACCAGGAGGCGTAAATTGCAATCCTTCAAGCCCGAGAGAACTCGGCGCAGGAGACCCCATGGCAAAATCCCCATAATCCCCCAACGCCTCAAAATCCTCACGAGACCAACGCCCACCAGATGCCGCCGGTGACGAACAATACAGATCATAAAAAGAAGGAAGACTCGGTGTCGGAGATGCTTGAGGAGTACCGTTATATTCTTCAAAGTCGTCCTGAGCCAAGGACCTTGTTGGAGATCCCTGCAAAGAAGCAGACAGCCCCTCAAGATCAAGCAGACTCGCAGCAGGCGATCCTTCTGAAGAGAAATATAGATCATCAAAATCCAACGGGCTCGAAGCAGGCGATTCCTCTGGAGAGAAATATAGATCATCTAAATCAAGCGGACCTGAAAGAGCAGACGAGCCAGGTAAATCAGTTTCTTTTTCGGCCCTCCGTAATGCGCTCACGTCATTTTTGAACCGGTTCCGCAAGGATGCCTCATTGACGTCCGACAGGCGGCAGTAGTCCGATATACTGAGGCCCGGGACTTCGCGTTTCAGCCGCCGGGCATAAGGCATATTGTCCTCATCATGACATCGCGGATGGCTGATCTGGGCATTGATGGCCGCCGGCGAGAGCTTTTTAAACATCGACCGGTTGCGCAGGCTCGACTCATTTACGTCCGACAAAATGGCGCAGTCCCTTAGATTAAGAAATGGATTTCCCGCTTTGAGCCGTATCGCATAGGCCATATTTTCCTCTCCATCGCTGCGTGGATTGCGGTCTCCGGCTGCCCGCGCTTCCGCGGATAACATCTTAAACTCCGACCAGTTGCGCAGGCTCGAATCATGCAGGTGCGCCAAAATAGAGTAGTCCGCTATGCGAAGGTTTGGGATTTCTTTTTTCAACCGCAGAGCGTAGCTTTTATTATCTTCGCCTTCAATTCTTGGATGACTGATTTCGGCAGCCTTACCAGCCTCTGACAGAACTTTAAACATCGGCAGAGCCCATAGGCTCGTTTCACTTACCCCCGATACTCCCGAATAATCTCTGATGGTCAAAGTAGGAACTGTCGCTTTCAGTCGCACGGCGTAGGCCATGCTACTCTCGTCTGTCATGCGCGGATTGGCATTTTTCGCCGCGACGGCGGCCGCAGATAACGTCTTAAATCCCGGCCGGTTGCGCAGGGTTGACTCATTTACCGTCGTTATCCCGCAGTAGTCCGCTATAGAAAGGTGCAGGTCGTTAGCTTTCAGCCGCAGAGCGTAGTCCATACTCTTTTCGCCATCATGGCGCGGATAGTTGGCTTTAACTTCTTCAGCGGCGGCGGAAAGTGTTTTGAATTCCGGCCGCGCCCGCAGGATCATCTCAAGCATGCCGGACAGCAAGCCGCAGCTCTTTGCACTCAGAGTCGGGATTTCCCGTCTTAGCCGCAGGGCATAAGTTTCGTTACTTTCATCCGGCACGCGGGGATGGCTGATTCCGGCCTCTATGGCTTCCTGCGGCCATGTTTTAAAAGCCGACCGTGCGCGAAGAGTAGATACGTTCGTACCTGATAGCCTTGAGCAGTCAGACACATTGAGGGACGGGACTGCCTTTTTGAGCCGTAGCGCATAGTCCACGTTCTGCTCTCCTTTTTTTCGCGGATGGTTGATCTTGGCCACATTGGCGGCCGCGGTGAGTGTTTGAAACTCCGACCGGTTCCGCAGGAATGCCTCGCTGACCTCCGATAGCGCGCAGTAATCCGATACAGTGAGGGTCGGCACTTCCCGCCTTAGCCGCAGAGCATAGGCCATATTCCGCTCACCCACCTGTCTCGGGTGGCCGGCCTGTACCTTGCTGGCTTGCGCGGACAGCGTTTTGAATTCTGACCTAACTCGCAGGATTGACTCATGCGTCTCCGATAGCACGGAGATGTCAGATACGGTGAGGGTTGGAAGCTGCCGCCTCAGTCGCAGGGCGAAGGTTATATTATTTTCAGTAGGCTCGCGCGGATGGCTGATCTGGGCATCTTTGGCTGCCGCTGACATGGTTTTGAATTCCGGCCGGGCCTGCAAGGTTGACCTATGCACGTTCGACAGCGCAAACAAGTTTGAAATGCGCAGGCTTGGATAGTGCTGTTGCAACCGCTTGGCATAGGCCATATCCTGTTCGCCTGCCTCACGTGGATGCGTGTTACCAGCTTCTATCGCCTCTTGTGATAGCGCCAGATCAGCCGGAAATATCCACTGTTGCTGATTCGCAATAGTACGGCCAAATTCACGGATTTGTTCGTGTGGGGTCAGCATGAGTGATGCTAGCCGTGGATGCAGGATTGTCGCGCTACTTAGGGAAGAATCAAGTGCCATGCGTAAATCTTTTTTTGCTATCCGCGCGGCCTGATTCGCTGTGGGCAAAGATGAGATGCTATCGCGTGAATAACACACGTTAGAGACTCTGCTGACATGTGCCGCCAGACGGGATGTTTGGAGATGGGCGCTGTTGCTGGGTCGGGGCATGGGCCTTGAGGTGGGCGCAAGATTTCCGGTGATGTGCAAGCTGTTTCCTTTAAAGTGAGTTTGTCCGTGCTTCGAGGCGGAGCCGGAAGGGCGGCCAGGGCGGCCCCTCATCCAGACCGTACCTAACTTCCGGCCAGGTAACCTCACGGCGATCTAAACGACGGTGCTTTGTTGGGCCGCTCTGGCGCATAGCTTTTACGTGATCTCTATTGCCTTATTCGAATTGCCGCCGATGCTCTTCGGAACTCTTCTTCATTAATGATCAGCTGCATTTCATTGTCGTCAGCGAAGGATAGGGCGGGTCCTCCTACATGATTGACAACGTGTATGACGGTGGCATCGCGAATGACATAAAAATTATCGCTGTTGTCAATCACGTCTAATGGATATTCGATACCCTCCGGCGAGAATACCGATTGAATTTCGCGATCCTCATTTTCATTGACTATCCAATATGGGAAGTTGTGTGTTGGTGGCCGGTTAATGGGCTGGCACTGAGCTGCCGATTTTGCCAGTGGAAGGGATGCGGAAGATTGCGCATGGCTTGACCGGGTCTGGCCGGTTGCCGCTGGAAATATTTTTGACGCCGGCGGGTTTCGCAGGGTTGACTCGCCTATCGCTGACAGCGTGGTAGGGTCAATAACGCTGCGGTTCCTGGCTCGGGCGTTTAATCGCATGGCATGGTCTGCATTTCCCGCGCCGGATTGGTGTGGATGCTTTCCTCGAGCATCTTCGGCTGCCGCGCACAACGTTTTAAATGCAGACCGGTCGCGTGCGGTCACCGTCTGCAACCCCGAAATCATGAGAGAGTTTTCTACAGTCAGGCTCGGAATTTCCTGTATGAGCCGCAGTGCAAAGGTCAGGTCATCCTTGCGTACTTCCCGGGGAAGCCTGATTCTTGCTGCTTGGGCCGGCGGGGATGGCGTTTTGAATTCCGACGGCAGCGCGCGCTTGGCCGGAAATAGCCACTGCTGCCGATGCCGGTTAGCGCTGCCCAATTCTCGCAATTGTTCGCGTGGCGTCAGCAGGAGTGACGTTGGCTGTACGTTCGGGGCTTCTGTTTTATTCTGGGCATATGTCACTGCCAAGCGTAAATCTGTTTTTAGCAGATGCGCGTTTTGATGCGCGATGGCCAGCGATGGGATGCCATCGAATGAACAAGATGCGTTAGTGACACTGTGTACATGCGAAGTCAGGCGGGATTGTTGCTGCTGTGCAGCGCCAACGCGATGGGAAATGCCACGCGAGACGGGTGCAGGATTTTGGGTAATGTACAAGCTGCGTTCCTTGATTGATTCCATGCGAATCCATGCGAATCCATGCGAATAAAATCGATGGGTCCGGGTGGGTTGATTAAATAGTTCTTCTGGGAAATATTTTACGCATCATCTCATTGAATGTTGATTGCCGACAACCTTAAAAGCGTCTGTAGCGTTCCAATTGGCTACGTTGCAGGGTCGGAGCGAGACCTGCCTCCCTGGCCGGCAGACTGCGCCGAACCCCCGCCCCCTTTACCATCACGGTCTTCTACACGATGACGCTCTGCTTTGGCGCTCTCGAGGACATAACTGTCGCGTGACCGCCATCGCCCTTTTTTCGCAATTGTGGCTGAGACTCGCCTGAACTCCAGCGCATCGATGATTTCGTGCATCTCATGAACGTTTGCGAAAAATAGGGGAGTCGATCCTGCGTGATTGACGATATGCAAGACGCTGTTATCGCGAATGACATAAAAATTATCACTGTTGTCGAGAACGTCAAATGAATATTCATCACCGTCCGGTGACCACACGGATTGAATTTCGCCGTCCGCGTTTTCATAGACTATCCAATACGGGAAGGCGGGTGGTGGCAACACATGATCTGTCGGCGTTCGAATCAATGGTGAAACGGGCGGTGTGAAAAAGATGTCGTCAAGGGCAAGAAGACTCGGTGCAGGAGATGGCTGTGGAGAACCGACATAGTCTCCAAGCTCAGCAAAATCATCATGCGCAAACGCGCCGGCAGGTGCTGCCGGTGAGGAAAAATAGCGATCAAAAAGAGTAGGAAGACTGGGCGCCGGAGATGCTTGTGGCGTACCGCTATATTCTTCAAAGGCGTCAAACTCGTCATGAAGTAACGGACCGGCAGAAGCCCTTTGCGGGGAAGTCGGCAGACCATCAAGATCAAGAAAACCTGGCGCAGGGGATTCCGGCGAAGAACAAAAGAGATTGTCGAGATCAAGCAGATCCGGCGCAGGAGATCCCGGCGGCGAGCAATACAGATCTTCAAGATCAAGAAGGCCAGGCGCGGGTAATGCGCTTGCGAAGCTCACCTGTCGTTGGGCCCTCCAAGGCGCTGTCGGTTCGTCTTTGAACCGTTTCCGCAGGGTCGCCTCATTGATCCAGGATAGTCCGCTGTAGCTCGACATACCGAGGTTCGGGACTTCCCGTCTCAGCCGCAGCGCGTAGGTCAAATCTTTTTCGCCGATTTGTCGTGGATACTTTGCTCCAGCGTTTTTGGCCGCTACCGAAAGCCTTTTGAATATCGGACGGTTGCGCAGAGTAGATTCACTTACCCTCGATAATATGGAACAGTCCGATATGCGCAGCGTCGGTACTGCACTTTTCAGCCGCAGGGCATAGGTCATATTTGCTTCGTTAATGCGGCGCGGGTATTTGGCTTCGGCGGCGTGGGCGGCCATGGATGGCTTTTTAAACGCCCGGCAAGAGCGTAGGAGTGCATTTCGCACCCCTGTGAGCAAAGAGTAGTCAGCTATGGTGAGGGCAGGGGCCTCTTCTTTCAGCCGCAGGGCATGCGTCATATTATCTTCGCCTTCATTGCGCGGATAGTGTGCTTTCACTTCTTCTGCGGCTGCGGACAATATTTTAAAGGCTGGCAGGGACCATAGGCTGGTTTCAGTGACGCCTGAAAGCCCGGAGTAGTCCCGTATATTCAGGTTCGGGACTTTCTCTTTTAGCCGCAGCGCATAGGCCATATTATCCTCGTCGTTACCCCGTGGAAAGCGTTCTCCGGCGACTCTGCCTGGGAGGGACAGCTTTTTAAACGTCGAGCGGTTCCGCAACGTCGACTCGTTTACGTCGGATAGACCGGTGTAGTCCGCGATACTGAGGTTGGGCATTTCCTTTTTCAATCGCAGGGCATAGTCCATATTGCCCTCGCCACTATGTCGCGGATACTTTGCTCTTGCTTCTTCTGCAGCTGCGGACAGCGTTTTAAATGCAGACTGGTTGCGCAGGGTCATTTCATGCATCCCCGAAATCAGGGCGCAGTTCCTCACGCTTATGCCTGGAATTTCCCGTCTTAGCCGCAGTGCGTAAGCCAGGTCATCCTCGTGTGGTGCGCGCGGGTGAGCCCTCCCGGCATCCTTGGCGAGCTGGGGCACGACTTTAAACGCCGAGTGCGCGCGTAGGGCTGACTCCTTCGCGCCTGAGAGTGCCGAGCTGTCAGGAACGCTGAGACTCGGTAATTCCCGCTTCAGGCGCAGGGCATAGGCCGTGTTCTGCTCACCTCGCTGCCGCGGATGGCTATTTCTTGCTTCTTCGGCGGCTGCGGAAAGCGTTTGAAATTCCGGCCGGTTTCGCAACGTGCTCTCCGGCACCCCCGACAGTCCGCAATAATTCGATGTGTTGAGGTTCGGCACTTCGCGTCTAAGTCGCAGGGCATAGGCCATGCTACTTTCGGCATGACGTCGCGGAAACCTGACTCGCGCTTCTTTGGCAGCGGTGGACAGCGTTTTAAACTCGGGCCGCGCTCGCAAGATAGATTCATGCGTCTCCGATAGTGCAGATAAGTCCGCTATGCTGATGGTTGGCGCATACCGTCTCAGTCGCAGTGCATAAACGATATTCTTCTCGCCAGGCTCGCGTGGATAGCGGATACCGGCCTCTTTGGCGACGGCTGACATTGGTTTGAAGTCGCGCCGCGCTGAGCGGGGCAACTGCTGTCTCCCTGCTAATGCAAAATGAGGCAGAAGGTTGCGGTGTGGATGGTGTGGGCAGAGCGGGCTCTGGGTTTGATCTGCATTCGGCACGTTCAACTCCTGCGGATGGCTGTTCGTGGCGACTCTGAGCAGAGGGGGCGGGGCGTGATCAGCCGGGAACGCCCATAGTTGCTGGTGCTTGTTTGCGCTCCCTAATTGCGCCATTTGCGCGTTTGTTGTCAGTAGCAGTGATGCTAGCTGCGCCTTTATTATTTCTCCGCTGTGGGCAAATTTCAGTGCTGAGTGTAAATCCGTCCTTGATATCCACGCGGCCTGTTTCACTTTGGTTGGAGACGAGGCGCTGGCGAGTGAATAAGACAGGCTGGAGACACTGTTTATATTCAATGCCATACGGGATTGTTGCTGCGCTTCGGTGCTGCGAAGAGGCATGACACTTGCGCTGAGCGCAGGATTTCCGGTGATGAGCAAGCTGTTTCCTTTGGTGTGATTTTATCCGTGTCGTGCTTTTCCAGTTCCTTGATTAAAAATGCGCCTGCCACCGCAATATGCTAGCTAGTTTTTGTCACTTTGCTTAAATGACGCGGTTGGTCCGGATTCATACCACGGGCCGCTGCCAGGTGGGCTGCCATGACATAGAAGGCTTGAATGGCGACGATGGGATCGAGGTCTGGGTTGGTTGCTATGGGCAGCGTAAGGTTACGTTCGGCGACGTCATCGGGTGCGGCGAGCAGGACTTTGGCACCGCGTCCGCGCATTTCTTCGGCAAGTTTTAGTAATCCGATTTGCGTCGGACCGCGCGTGGCGAATATCAATAGGGGATAGCCTTCCTCGATGAGCGCCATCGGTCCGTGTTTGATTTCGGCTCCGCTAAATGCTTCGGCCTGGATTGCGGAGGTTTCCTTGAATTTTAGGGCGGCTTCTAACGCTAACGGAAAGCTGATCCCGCGTCCTACCACCATGATGTTGGTGGCCGGGGTTAAAATGTCGAGGGCTTCGGACCAATCGCAGCGGGTTGCTGCGTCTAATGCTTCCGGCAAGGCATCCAGCGCGCTCAGGAACGCAGGATCGTCCTGCCAGTGACCGGCAAGTAATGCACCGGCGACCAGGCTGGCAATAAAGCTTTTGGTGGCGGCGACGCTCAATTCGGCACCGGCGTGCAACGGCATGCTCCATTCTGCGCTGGTGGCCAGCGGCGATTCAGCATCGTTGACGAGGGCGACCGTGGTCGCGCCGCCGTCGCGGAAGTAACGAATGGGGGCGATAACGTCGGGGCTTTGCCCCGATTGCGAAATGGCAATGGCGAGCGCGTCACGCGCCACCAGCGGTGCATTATTCAATGTAAGTAATGACATCGGTAGCGATGCAACGATGCGACCGAGGCGTGCCATGATCAGGTAAGCGCAATAGCTGGCTGCATGATCGGAGCTGCCACGCGCTACTGTCAGGATGCTGGTGGGTGGTTCAGAGCGTAATCTGCGCCCGAGTTCTGCGTAGCGATCGCGGTCTTGCGCTAACTGGATGGCAACATGGGCGCTGGCAGAGCATGCTTCTTCAAGCATGCGCGATTGTTGGGGCGATGTGGGATTTGAGGTCAATCTGTTCTCCTTCTACGTAGACGGCCGTCAGATTTAGCTGGCGGTCGAATACTAAAATGTCAGCGAAGCAGCCGTTTTGAAGGCGCCCGCGTTCTGTGATGCCAAGATAATCAGCCGGGTAGGTTGATGTGCGTAGCGATGCTTCCGCCAAATCAAGACCAAGCGCTACCAGATTGCGTAAAGCCTGATCCATGGTCAGGGTGCTACCGGCCAGCGTGCCATCGGCGAGACGCACGCCTCCCATGCATTTATGGACGACCTGCCGTCCGAGCATATACTCGCCGTCCGGCATGCCGGATGCAGCAGTAGAGTCGGTTACACAATATAAACGTGGGATGGCGCGCAAGGCCGCTTTGATTGCGCCGGGATGCACGTGCAACAAATCGGGAATCAACTCAGCATATTCGGCATGGGCCAGCGCAGCCCCAGCCATGCCTGGGGCGCGGTGATGAAAGGCGCTCATGGCATTGAAGAGATGCGTAAAGCCGGTGGCGCCATTGTGCAGAGCAGCCACGCCATCTTCGTAGGTGCCGAGCGTATGACCGATCTGGACACGCATGCCGCTGGCACTCAGGGTCTTCACCAAAGCCAGATGGCCGTCCACCTCAGGCGCGATGGTGATCAGTTTGAGGGGGGCAAAACTGCGTAGCCAGTCAACTTGCTCCAACGTTGCTGCCACCGCGAAGTCGGGTTGTGCGCCAAGTTTGCCGGGATTAATGTAGGGTCCTTCCAGATGCGCCCCGAGCACGCGCGCGCTGCCGTGGCTGCGGTGCAGACAGGCGCGCCCGATAGCGCTCAACGCGGCTTCCAGATCGGCTGGTGGGGCGGTCATGGTGGTCGCTAACATGCTGGTGGTGCCGTGCTGCGCATGCATTTTTGCGATGACATTGACAGCTTCCCCTGCGTCCATTACATCTTTGCCGCCACCACCATGAACGTGCAAATCGATAAATCCGGGCAAGATAAAATGGTCGTAGGGCGAATGGCCTAAAGGCGCATCACCTGGCGGAGTGGCTTGACTTGGATCAAAGTCCAACGCTTGTCCGCTGATATCAGTGATTAAATCGGTGAAACTGATGGCACCGGCGATCCAGCCTTTTGCCGTGAGCACATTGCCATGCAGTTGCTTGGTTGAGGACATCAAACTTTCTCCGTACTAAGTAGGGGACATACATCAAAAAATCTTGATGCCTTGGACGATCGGAATGAATCCAAGCTAAAGTCATCGCTTAAGTCATCGCTCCAGTCATCGCTCAATTCATCGCTCAATTCATCGCTCAATTCATCGCTCAAGTCATCGCTGTAAGATGGAAAGCATCGCATTACCATGATCATCATCATCATCGCCCCAGATGTTGAAGTATCAGTAGCAACCCACCACTTGCCGAATCGGCTTCCGGCAGAACGGTACGCTGTTGCAACGGCTTCGGCAGGTAGTCTTCCAATACGTGGGCCAGGCCACCGCATAGCGCTAACGGTAATTGTTCCGACGCGTCCAGCGCCAGTGCCATTTTTGCTACTTCTTCGCCGGCTCTATAAAGCATATTCCTGGCGACGTCTTCGTGTATTGCATGTTTGATGATAAATGGTGCCAGTTGTGCGTACATGCTTTGATTGGCCTTTGCCAGCCAGCCAAGAACGCTATCGCGGTTGCCTTTATCGGTGCCATCGCCACCGCAATATTGCATGATCGTGGTCGCCAACGGAGAGTCCGCTGCGCGGCCGTCGAACACCTGCTGCACATAATTGATTGCCAAAATGCCTAACCAGGCACCGCTGGCTTCATCGCCAGATGGAAACCCCCAGCCGCCGATAATCTGCTTGGTTCCATCTGGTTTGAGCACTGCTCCGATACTGCCCGTGCCGATCGCGATGATGGCACCGGGACGGCCCTGATGTGCGCCGAGCAGGGTGGTAATGGCGTCCGAGGCAACCACGATGCTGCCAAATCCCGGGTTAAGTTCGGTGAACTCGGTCGCCCATGCTGGTACGTTGACGCCGGATAAACCAAAACCCGCTGCGATTCTGTTATAGGACGGCGGTTGAATGCCAGCTTTGTGAAATCCTTCGTTGGTCGCTGATACGATCGCGGCCCACGCTTTGTCGCGCCCATGCATGAGCGCCGACGGTCCAGCGGTCGCTTCGGAAATGATTCTGCCATCGGTGTGTGCAATACGCACCTGGGTTTTTGTGCCGCCGCCATCGACGCCCACCAGATACGCGTAAGTTGCGTCAAGCCCTGTTTTCAATTCAAATCCTGTTTGTTTTACGTGTCGTAAAAGTTTATCTATTTTTATCTCCGAATGGTGCAAAAAAATGAAATGTGGGGATTGTCTTATGCTGCTGTAGACGATATTTGTTTAGAAGAAATCATATTCCCGGGTTTTGTGCGATGCAATGCATTGCCATTTGCGTCGAATACGTGAAATGCGCTACTGGCTGCCGATAGGGTAATAGGCGCGCCAAGCGGGACTGTATTGTTGCCGTCGCCGCGTATTACGACATCCTGACCGTTTTGTAACGTGGCGTAAATGAAGTTTGCTTCGCCCAAATGCTCTACCATATTTACCGTGCCATAAAATGCTTCGCTGCCGGTGGCATTCTCAAGAATGTGTTCGGGCCGTAAGCCCAAAGTGACCGGATCGCCGATTCGAAGAACCCCGTTGACCTCTGTTACGCAGACATCGGCACGGACTTCCTGACCGCCGTCTAGTTGCACTTTCAAATGGTCCGCTTCAATTGCGGTCACCAGTGCTGAGATTAAATTCATTTTGGGTGAGCCGATGAAGGTTGCTACGAACAAATTTTGCGGCTGCTGATAAAGCGCCAGGGGCGTTCCAGATTGTTGAATGTGCCCCTCGTTCATGACGACGATCTTGTCGCCCAATGTCATTGCTTCGACCTGATCGTGCGTGACATAGACAATGGTTGCTGCCAGCTGGCGATGCAGTTTGGCAATTTCGAGCCGGGTCTGTACGCGTAAGGCGGCGTCCAGATTGGAAAGCGGCTCATCGAACAGGAACAGGCGCGGTTTGCGGACGATGGCGCGGCCAATCGCTACCCGTTGACGTTGTCCGCCTGATAGCGCACGGGGTAATCGATCCAGCAAATGATCGATCTTCAAAATCGCGGCGGTATGACGAATCTGCTGGTCGATGGTATTTTTATCAGTGCCGGCAACTTTCAGTCCGAACGCCATATTTTTGTACACCGTCATGTGCGGGTAGAGCGCGTAGCTTTGAAATACCATGGCGATACCCCGTTCAGCGGGCGGAAGGCGATTGACGACCTGATCGCCAATGGCAATTTCGCCATCGGTCACGTCTTCGAGTCCGCACAACATGCGTAATAACGTCGATTTTCCGCAACCTGAGGGGCCAACCAATACACAAAATTCGCCATCTTCGACGTCGAGATTGATGCCGGCCAACACATCTTGTTTGCCATCGTACGATTTTCGAAGTTGTTTAATACTGACGTTAGCCATGGTTTTTACCTGTTTTTTCTGTGTCGAGAGTTGAATTTCACGCGACGGCATAGGTGTAGATAGTGGTTTATTTGACCGCACCGGATGTCAAGCCGCGTATCAGCTGGCGTGAAAACAGCATGTACAGGATCAAAATGGGGATTACCGCCATTGATAGCGCAGCCAGCACCGAATTCCAGTCTGTGGCGTATTGACCGATAAATTGCTGGACGCCAAGTGTGACCGTTTTTGTGTCGTCGCCCGGGGCCAGGATCAATGGAAACCAGAGATCATTCCAGGCGGGAATCATGGTGAAGACTGCAACGGTGGCGATGGCGGGGCGAATCAGGGGGAGTATCACACGGAAAAAAATCTTGAATTCCCCCACCCCATCGCAACGGGCGGCTTCTTTTAATTCTTTGGGAATCTGTCGAATAAATTCGGACAGAATCATGACGGCCAGCGGTAAACCTTGTGCTGTATAAACAAGTATCAACGCAGTGCGGGTGTTGATCAGGTTGAGCGACACCACCAATTGCAGGATCGATACCGTACCAAGCCGGATCGGAATCATGATACCTAGCGCCAGGTATAGCGCCATCAGGCGACTGCCACGGAACTTGTATTCGGATATCGCCCATCCTGCCATGGCACCAAATAAAACGATTAGCACCAGCGAACCCAGCGTTACGATCAGGCTATTGCCGAAATACAGGATGAAATTAGTATTGGTTAATACCTTTTCAAAGCCGATAAGGGAAAAAGTATCGAGCGTCGGAAAGGCCAAAGGGTTGTCAAAAATGGCATCGCGCGATTTGACCGAATTGATCAGGATTAGCGCAATCGGAAACAGTGCGACTATCGCATAAGCGCAGAGCACGATGTGAACCCAAATGCGCCCGATGTTGCTGAATGAACGGCTGGAAGTAAGGTTGGATGAAGTCATTGGATGGGCCTTACAATTCGTAGCGTGTCAGCTTGCGCTGGACGACATAAAAGTACACGGCGACACCTAGCAGGATGACCAGAAACATGAGGGTTGCCACAGCCGCGCCCATGGTTGGACTGCCGATTTGCGCTTGATAGCCGAAGAAAGTGCGATAAAAGAAGGTGCCTAAAAGATCGGCGGAATAATTGGGTCCGGCCAGCGCACCCTTCACCGAATAAATTAGATCAAACGCATTGAAATTGGCGACAAAAGTCAGAATCGTGACCAGTCCTAACGTGGGTAAAATTAACGGTAATTTGATTTGCCAAAATATACGCCATGCCCCGGCACCTTCGACGTGGGCTGCCTCAAGGACTTCTTCCGGCACCGCCAGTAATGCGGCATAGATCAACATCATGGGGATGCCAATGAATTGCCATACCGAGATCAGGGCCAAGGTAATCAGCGCGGTGGATTGCTGACCAAGCCAGGGCGCGAAGAAGTTCGCCATCCCTACAAAGCCCATCAGCTTTTCGCCGACACCCCATAACGGCGACAGAATCAGTTGCCAGATAAAACCAATGATCACGACAGATAGCAAGGTCGGTAGAAATATCATGGTGCGATAAGTCCGCGCCCAGCGCAGACCTTTGAGGCTAAACAGGGTCGCTAGTAATAATCCTATGGGGTTTTGCAGCAGCATGTGGATGCCGAAAAACTTGAGGTTATTCCACATCGCGTTCCAGAACGCCGTGGACCAGTCCGAATCGAACAAAATGATGTGATAGTTCGACAGACCGACAAAGCGATGGACGCCAGCGTCGTTGGTGGTGTAGAAGCCGAGTCGAAGCGTGTCCAGCAGCGGTAGGGCGCTGAACATCGAATAGATGATCACCGCTGGCGCCAGAAAAACCACGATATGCCAGGGAAATGCTTTTTTCAACGCGAATCTCCAAACAAAAAATTGCAGCAAAAATTGCGGCAAAAAATTGAAGCAAAGAATTGGACCAATACTTACGCAGCTAAGTACGACAAATGCATAAACAGAGAGCGTGACTGATCGAACGGGCTAGCAAACAACAAAAAATGGTGGCTGCATTACCGTTCGTCAGGCTGTTACCGCGGGGTTGATCGTTTATTTTTGCTGTGGCTTGTACCATTTGGCAAAACCGGTCTGGATTTGCGCTGCAGCATCTTTAGGGGCTAATGTGCCATTAATGACTTGTGCATTCACGTTCCAGAGTTCATTTTCCATGCTCGGCGTTCCGCGATTAAGAATTTGTGAATTCAGGCGAATAGTGGACGAGCATGTTTTGCGCCAGTCGACCATTTGCTTGGCAACCGGGTCTTTGACCGTGATCAGATGGTTGGAAAGAGAGAAAAATCCGGTGACTTTATTGGTATAGATGTCTGCAAACTCTTGCGATCCCAACCATGCCAAAAATTTGTACGCATCTTCTTTATTCTTCGACTTTTTGTTAATACCCATTCCGATATCGTTATGGTCGGAGATGTAGCATTTGTCACCCGCTTTTGGCACTGGCGGCGGAAATGCGCCCATTTCCAATTTGGCGTTTGCGTTGAAGTAAGCGATATCCCAGGAGCCGGCGGGATAAATGGCTGCTTTGCCCAGACCGAACAGATTTTGACTATCGCCATAACTTTGTGCGCTCGCTCCTTTGGAGAGATATTTACCAAGCTTGGCCTCGTATTCAAAGGCCGAGACAAATTGTGGATCGGTGAATTTTGCTTTACCTGATATGAGTGCTTTACGGCCTTCTTCACCTTTCCAGTAATTGGGGCCAAGACCGGTAAACATTACCTGGCTAGATTCCCACTGTTCTGCAGTGCCAAGGGCGATTGGGGTATATTTGCCATTGGCTTTGATGGCGTCGAGAATTTTAAAAAATTCTGCTTCTGTCTTAGGCGGTTGAATGTTGAGTTCTTTGAAGATTTTTTGGTTGTATAAAAATCCATGAATGACGGAAGCGATTGGCATACAGAAGGTATCTTTTCCATCATCGGTTTGCCATGCAACCTTGGCTGATGCGGGAAAATTTTCCATGCCCGGTTTGCCATCTAATTTTTCCAGATTGCCTTTTTTATACAGAGATAGCGAGACATCAAAAGGACGGCATGCGATCAGGTCGCCCGCGGTGCCACCGGCCAGACGCGCGGTGACAGTGGAGTCATATTCGGTCGGTGCGGTGGGGGAAAATTTGACCTGAATACCGGGATTTTTTTTCTCAAATGCAGGGATCAGAACGCTCTCCCACAGTGCCTTATCGTCAACGCGCCAGCTTTCAATGGTCAAGGTGCCTGCCTGCGCAGTGGTGACGGCGGCAAATGCTGCGAACGTCGCGAGCACGGCGAGAACGGCATTGCGTAAGGACTGGCCTGCCTGGGGTTTTATGCGAACGGATTGCATGGAATGTCTCCTCTGTATGGTGGGGTAAGGGGCGGTTAGCCGCATTTTTTTGGCAGTTTTTATGCGCTGCTTGCGCTACCGCTGCACGCTTGCATCCCGCTGTGGATTGACAGTAGCACTATCAGAATTGTGACGCCATGCTGCGTGCAGGCCGCTTTTAATACACGGGTAAGTATCTGATTTTATTGAATTTATTGGCTATTCACAGGGTTGCCACGTTACATATATTTACACACTTCATACGTTGCCTTGGCAATCGTATAGCTGGATGATTTTTTCATCACGGTGCGGTTTTCAGGGGCAGAAATAAAAGTTAATTTATCTTTACAAAACTTTACAAAACTAGCATCGATTTGCTGCAAACCGAGACTAAAAAGGCGGTAATGGCAGGAACTTACGCTATAGTCTCCCCCGCAAGGCAACACAGTCGTCGTCTGAGGCCGAGAACCAAGAACCAAGAACGAAGAATCAAGATAAAGATAAAGATCAAGATCAAGATCAAGATAAAGATAAAGAACAGAGACGAACTGATTTGTTTTTAATAATTAAAAATATAAATGAACGAACAATTAAAGCGGTTGTATTGTGTATTTAAGAATAGGGATTGGAGTTGGCTCGTCGCGGGAGTGGCTGTGGTGGTGGTTGGCGCGTTGCCGCCATTGTCGTATGGCGCAGATACCAATTTCGGTCCCGACAGCTACGCTCCGCCTGACGCGTTGCAAGTATTACATTGGTGGACCTCCGATAGCGAGCGCAAGGCCGTCAAGGTACTCTCAGACAGGTTGGCGCAAGAGAATATTGTATGGCGCAACGCGGCGGTTCCCGGGGGGGCTGGCGTTGGGGCGAGCAAAGTGTTGAAGAGCAGGGTGCTTGCAGGTCATGCGCCAGAGGTGACGCAGTTAAATGGTGTGGTGTTCGGAGAGTGGGCAGATCTGGGGCTGCTGCTGGAGCTCGATAACGTGTCCCGGCCCGGCAATTGGAAGAAAGTATTGTTTCCAACAGTCTGGTCATTGGTGCAAAACCGCGACCATGTCGTTGCCGCTCCGCTCGGCATCCAGCGGATCAACATGCTGTTTTATAACAAAAAGGTGTTTGATCGATTGGGTTTGGTGGTGCCCAGGACATGGGCGGATTTTGATCGCGTCGCGACCAAATTGAAACAGGCAGGTGTGGTTCCTTTGGCGCAGAGTAGTGAGGCGTGGCAGGTCGCAACCTTGTTTGAGACCCTGGTGCTAGCAGAAAGCGGTCCAGCATTTTATCGCCGGTTGTTTGTGGACATGAGCCCGCAAGCTTACGCCGACCCGCGTCTGGCCCATGCGCTGAAACGATTACGTGGATTAAAGCAGTGGATGCCGTTGCCGCTGCGAGAGCTATCCTGGAATGACATGACACGACAATTTGCAGACGGTGACGCGGCGATGTTTGTGATGGGAGATTGGGTAAAAGGCGAATTAAAAGCGTGGGGGCGGATGCCCGATGTGGACTTCGCTTGTAGCACGGTGCCGGGGACCGACGACTATCATTTATATAGTGTCGATACGCTGGCGATGTTTGCCGGAGATTATTCGCACCAACCAGCACAGGAAAAGCTGGCACAGATCCTGATGTCGGCATCGGTTCAAACCGATTACAATCAGGTAAAAGGCTCGATCCCGGTCTGGCGCTATCCTGATAAGACAAAAATGGATAGCTGTTCGCTCGCGTCGTGGCGCACCTTTAGCAAAGGAAGTGCGTTTCAGGCGCCCAGTCTGGTCCATAGAATGGCGACCGACGAGACGACTAAAGATGCGATCGTTGCAGAGGTCCGGCGCTATTTTATGGACGATAAAATAACCGAAGCGGATACGCAGCATCGTCTGGCAGCGATAGCGCGCAGTTCGCCTAAAACGGCGCGATCAGAAGAATAGGCTACACGTATTCCGCCATGCATCGTGCATCCCTCCACATACCACTTTTGAAGCCATACCATGCGTAAGATTTTGATCGTTGACGATGACCAGAAAACCCGAATTTTGTTGAAGGCTTATCTTGAAAAAAATCAATACGAAGTCAAGTTGGCGCATAACGGCGAAACTTTTCTGGCAGAATTTCAGCGATTTGCGGACGAGTTATCGCTCGTTATTCTGGACGTGATGCTGCCCGACACGGATGGTTTTGCGTTGTGCAAAATTGTGCGGCGTCGTTCCAATGTCCCCATTATTATGCTGACGGCCAGTTCTGATGAAACTGATCGCGTGGTCGGGCTTGAGTTGGGCGCAGACGATTATATGGGTAAGCCCTATAGTCCTCGTGAACTGTTGGCACGTATTAAGGCGATTCACCGCCGCATGGGCCTGGAGAATGCTGCGGCGCCGCGCTACTATCGATTTTTGGGTTTTACACTGGATACAGTGGAGCGGACAGTGATGGACGCCGATCAAAAAACGGTGGCGCTCACCGGTCTGGATTATCAATTACTCAAATATTTTGTGGCGCATCCCGGCGATATTTTGGACCGCACCGTCTTGAGTGAAGAAACCCGGGGGCGTGATTCGGGGCCGATGGATCGTTCGCTCGATGTTCAGATTAGCAAATTACGGGATCGTCTCAACGATGATGGAAAATCGCCGCAACTGATCAAAACGGTACGCGGTGCAGGGTACGTATTTTCTGCCGACGTCGTTGCGTCTGCCAGTTAGGCTCAGATTGTCACCCGCTGATACCCGCCGCTTGTTTGCCCGCATGTTGGCTTGGGTGTTGCCGCATTCGCTGCTGGGGCAATTGTCTGTGGTGATGGTGCTGGGAATATTGGTGACGCAATTAGCGGGCGGCTTAATATGGGCCGCTCAACTGCGTTCTAAATCGGAAATTGAAACCCGGATCGCCGCGCAACATCTCGGCCATAGCGCGGTCAGTGCAATTCGTTACTTCAAGAGCCTGCCCGCCAACTATCGACCGATTATGATTCAGCAGTTGCGCGAAATGGGTGGCACGCGGTTTTTTGTAAATGCCAATGACGCGTTGGTGCCGATTCAGCCTATCGGCCAGAGTGCGCTAGCCGATCTGGCAACGCGGACCGTTTTAAAAACCCTTAAGGAAGAGCTGCCATTTTTGCCGGAATTTCGATTGGCGTTTGCATGGCCGGAGGACGTGGACGTCTCCGATGACGGACTTAAAATTGCGGATTTACCGGACAACTGGGTACAACATATTTTGTTGATTAAACCGAACCCCGCACCGGTTCTAGTAATTCAGACACAATTGGAACCGGGCAAGTGGTTGTATCTTGCCGCGCTGATGCCTAATCCTTATTTTCTGGAAAGTAACAGTCCATTGTCGCCAGACCGACTGGTGTTGCAGGGATTATCGTTAGCGGCGGTTTTGCTATTGTCGATATTGGTCGTGCGTTGGACAACCCGCCCGTTGGCTGCCTTGTCGGACGCAGCAGAGGCGTTTGGTAAAGGCGAGACGGTGCCAGAGTTGCCCGAAACCGGAAGTCGTGAATTCGTCAAGACAGTGCGCGCTTTTAGCGCAATGCGTGAGCGCATAAAACGCTATCTGGAAGATAGGGAACGTTTGTTCGCCTCCATTTCGCATGACTTGCGCACGCCGATTACGCGCTTGAAGTTACGCACCGAATTGCTCGACGATGACGCCGTGCGTGCCGATTTTCACGAGGATCTGGATGAACTCGATATGATGGTGAAGGGCGCGTTGCAGTCGGTAAAAGACAGTGACATCCATGAAAATCGCACGGAAGTTCGACTGGATGCGCTGATACAAAGAATGATCCGTGATGCGCTAATGGCGGGCCATGCGGTAACGTTTGTTGATTCTGGATTGACGGTGATGGCGAAGCCGTTGGCACTTAAACGTGCGATTGGTAACCTCTTTGATAATGCGCTGTTTTATGGGGAGCGCGTGGAAATTTCAGTGCGCCAGGTTCGACAACGGTGCCTGCCTTCCCGAAACGGTGCGTCCGGTAACCGGGCGACCAGCCGAACGACCGGCGGCGACGATGGCGAGACCGATAACATCGAAATTCAGATTCGCGATCATGGGCCGGGCGTGCCGGAACAGGCGTTCAGTACGCTGTTTCAACCCTATCAGCGACTTGCTCACGGGCGCGATCTGAATGCCGGTGGAATGGGACTTGGCTTGGGAATTGCCCGCAATATTGTGCAAGCCCATGGTGGCGAATTACGGTTGGAAAATCATGTCGAGGGCGGGTTGGTGGCAACGATTATCTTGCCCCAGACCTAAACGCGCATAGCACTTTTAATAATTGCTATCGCCATGTTCTGCTGCCGTTGTTTTAAAGCACTGTTTTACATCCTTCTTTTATATCCTTCTTTGACATCTTTCTTGAACATCATTCTTTGGTATCTGCATCCTTGTACATTTCAACATTTTGGGCCACCAGCGTGTATCCGGCATCGCCCATATCCGTTGAAGACGGTTGTACCTTTAACACGCCGCTAATCCATACCGCATCCATCGTGCGAACGCCTTTGATCGCCTTAGTACTATCGACGTGAATAATTTGATTCGCGGGCGGTGGGGGTACATGGATGCAACCGCCAAAATACGGGACCAGCAAGAACTCCTTTAAGGCATCACCTTCGCGATCAAGCGACACCACGAAGCCGGGAATTTTGACCATCTTGCCATTCATGGCAGGATTAATCGGCGCATTTTTCCAATAATCCTTGGCTTTCTGCAGTGCGACCTCAGCCCGCGGATCGGCGTCGTCCAGCTTGTTGAGGTCGATTCCCTTGAACGGTTTCATCGGGTCCCAACTGGCCGGGGCGAGGTCTTCCCATTTGATCTCCTGGAATGGCGATTTGACTACCGGCACCGGGGTGGAGGGATTGGACGCTACCAGTTGATTTTGTTGCAGGCGGTCGCCAATTTTATAGTCGCCATCCTGCGTAGCCAATTGCGCTGCGGTCGACGCCTTCAGTGCCGCTGTCGCATTGCGGTCAGCGACGACGTAACGTCCCACCATTCCGGTACCAAGACCGGCAATCACGATTACCGCGATCCATACAACATTTTTCATGCTTCACCTTATCACTTTGCCTGACCAATCACACTCGCGGCGTCAGACCGTCGGAAAGACTGAGTCGATAGGCGCGCAATCCTGGCAGCAAACTGGCGATCAAACCGCCAATAATGGTCCATAGCAACAACAATAACTCGCCTGTTGTCGGTAGCGCAGGATGCAGCGCTATGCCGAATGTCGTTGCCAATAGGGGGCCGAGTATCAGGATCGCCCCATTTAGTATGACAATGCCCAGCAACACCCCAATCAACATCACCACAAAACCTTCTATCGCTAATAGAAAAAAGATGTCAATCGGATGCGCACCCACCGAGCGCAGGATTGCCAACTCGCGACGGCGTTCGCCGAGGCTGGCGAGGATCGACGATACCAGTCCAGCCAGCCCAACCACCACTACCATGGCCGAGACCGCAAGCAATGCTTTCTCGCCGATACCGACGACTTGCCACAACTCATCCAGTGCTACCCCGGGCAAAACGGCCATTTGAGGATCATCCTTGTCATCGGCAATGGCGCGCTGTAACGCAAAAACGCTCGCCCGATTTTTTAGCCCAACCAGGACAGCCGTCACCGTCTTAGGCGTCAGATCGAACTTTTTAACCATTTCCGAGGGAATCATTAATCCCTTGATTGGCGCGCCACCCTCCCAGTCAAGATGTATCGCCTCCATGGCGTCCAGGCCGATATGCACGGTCCGGTCAACCGGTGTTCCGGTACTTGCCAATATGCCGCTGACGACAAAGGGTTTGTCGGCATGTTCGGTCAGGTGCGCGCTTCCGCTGCCATGACTGAGGATGATCTTATCACCAAGTTTATAATGTAGTTGCTGCGCTACGTCCGAACCCAACACGGTCTGAAATACATCATGAAACGGTTGGCCTGATGAGAAACGCAGCGGCTGTTTGTCGCCATAATGAAAATGGGTGAAATAGTCGCCGTTGGTCGCCAACACGGGAAAGCCGCGGTGGGAGTCTCCCAGCGATAACGGAATGGTCCAGGCGACGGCGGGATTATGCGCGAGCTTTTGCGCACTATCCCAACCGATATTGTTAGTCGCACCGCCTATATGAAAAATCGCATACAGCATCAATTGAACGGAACTGGTGCGCGCTCCGACTACCAGATCGGTGCCGGAAACGGACTGCGAAAAACTTTCACGGACGTCGTGGCGTATGCGTTCGATCCCTAACAGCAGCGTGGTTGATAACGCAATTGCCAGCAGAATTAAACCTAACGTAAAGCGCCGATTCCATGCGCTGCGCGCGGCCAGACGCACTAACATGCTCATAGTTGATCCTCTAGATGCGCAGCGTGATTGAGTTCATTCAAGGCGAGCCGATGGCTAAAGCGTGCGGCCAGGCGTTGATCGTGGCTGACAAATAGCAAAGTAGAACGCGCCTGTTCACATTCACGTTGCATCAAGTCCAGAAAACGCTGCTGTCGATCTGCATCGAGCGCTGATGTTGGTTCATCGGCGACGATAATCTCCGGTTGACCGATCAATGCACGGGCGGCGGCCACCCGCTGTTGCTGACCAATCGATAGTTGCGTCACAGGTTTTCCCCACAATGATGGGACGAGATCGAGGCTTTGCAACAATGACTCCGCAGCGCTTCTCAAGGTTGGACCCTGCGCCAGAGCGCGTTGGCGTCGATAGCGTGAGAACTGGCACGGGAGCAATACGTTATCGAGAATCGACAGGTAGGGAATTAAATTGAATTGCTGGAAAATAAAGCCAATGTGATCGACCCGGAACTGGTCTCTGGTTGACGCCGAAATACTGTGTAACTCGGTGTCGAGGATGGAGATGGTTCCCCGCTGAGGAACCACAATGCCGCCAATCAATGCCAGCAACGTACTTTTGCCGCTTCCGCTAGGCCCGGCGATAAATACCTGATCCTGGCGCTCTACCTTAAAGGAGTCCATTTGCAAAGTAGGGGCAGCTTGTCCGGGCCAGCTAAAAGAGACGTCCTTTAGATTAATGACTACTTCGCTCATGGCATCGCACTCATGACATCGTACTCATGATCTTGTGCTCATGAGACTGCGCACATGTTATTGCGCGCATGTTATTCCCACGAGAGACGGAAGGCCGTTGGTGTCAATGTCGCCGCGAGCTGATTTTTTGGCGTCACCATTTGCACCTCAATTTTTTGAAATCCTTTAAATTTTGCAAATAGGTTAACGTCGATGGTTTTTAATAGTTCAGGATTTGCGCACTGTAAAATCATGTCAGCACTAAAATCGGCGTGTTCCGATGTCTTGGCGTTGATCTTTGTGGCTGGCGTTGGTGTCTCGCCTAACAATATCGGATTGATCGCATTTGAAGCCAGTTTGACCGATATTGGCCGACATTCAGCGGCAGGCGTGGTGACGAATATTTTGTTCGCGTCCCGGAGTTGCAGCGCCATTTTTTGAGCCGCTGCACGGTCCTTCGTGCTTTTGGCCGGGTGCTCGAAGCCGAGGAGATTAATTAACGGTGTATCCAGACGCAAGATGACTTGCGCGCCATCAATTGCGACGTCCAGTTTGCCGACGCCATGAACGTGTGCTTCGTGCGCGATTGCAGGGGAGAATGAGGTGCAGAGCAGAGCGCTAATGGCGACGCTCGAAAATACATGCTTCATGTTGTCTTCCATAATTTTGATTCGATTGCGACTAAAATTGCATTTGTTCAGTGTGCAACACTGTTGCATTATAAGTGTAAATGGCGGTAGCGTTCACCGAAGACTGTTTCAATTGGTGACATGCATTGCGTTTATCGCGTTTAGTTGGCCTGTTTTTTTATGCTAAGTTGTTAGCAAAGATGCCAGTAACCATCCACCGGCCTGCCCCAGCCCATGTCTTCTCGACCAGACTGCGTCAACCTGCATGGATTTCGGCCACCCGCGTACCTGTAACTCAAGCAGTCCTTCAGCGGCGAAGCGCTTGGCCAGCCAGCGAGGAAGCTCGGCCCAACCGAAGCCTAGTTCGGTCATTTCCAATAATAATAGGTAGCTTGAAGACGACCAGCATAGGCCGCGGCGACGTTCGACAATATCGTTCAGGTAGGTATTGAGGCGCAGTTCGCGCGCACCATGCAACATTTCTGTCGTGACAGTCGGCGCGCTCGCAAGCGGGTGGTGCTTGCTGACATATAAGCCGATCTCTGAATGTTCTGACATTGAGTCGAACCCGACGTCAGGCGGATAATCCGGTTGAGCGCCAACCAGACCAAGCTGCGCACGACCTTCCTGTACCAGCGCCACGACGTCGGTATGTTCGGCGATCATGCATTCAAGTTCAAGTTCCGGGTAGCGCCGCTCAAATTCGGTCAGGATGGATTCGAAGCGATTCGATTGATACATATCCGATAAAACCAGCGTGAGCGTCGGCTCCAGACCATCAGCCAGTCGATGCGCTGAGCGAGACAGGCGGTCGTTGGCATCCAGTACTTGCTGCGCATGGATCAGCATCGCCTTTCCATGCTCAGTGAGCGTCGGCCGCCGGGTGGAGCGGTCAAATAACAGGAGGCCGAAGTCAATCTCAAGATTAGCGATAGCTTCGCTGACGGTGGATTGCTGTTTGTTCAGCTTGCGCGCCGCGGCCGAGAAAGAACCGAGCGTTGCCGCCTCTACAAACATGAATAACGATTCAATGGAATGGGCCATGGCTATGCACTTTTTTTGATTGTTGGTATGGTTGGAATGGGTTCGAATTGGTTGGAACGGGTGGGAACGGGTTGGAACGGGTTGGAATGAAAGTATATCGGAAATTCCGATAGTTACTCATTTCTAAGTATCAATAAAATACCGGAGAATAGCAACGATCAGTTATAAATAAAGCTTAGGAGCTTGTATGAGTATCACCAATCCCATGAAGAAGGTCAGTAACGACAATAACGCCACCAATAAGATCCATATCAAGAAGTCATTTGCGGAACGCGGCTTTCATGCCCTGACTTTCGAGCTGCTGGCCGTTGCCATTAGTGCGCCCGCGTTGTCCTGGTTAATGGATGTGTCAATGGCCCACGCAGGCCTGCTTACCTTGATGATCTCGCTGATAGCCATGATTTGGAATATTGTCTTCAATGCATTTTTTGACCGAATAGAGCGCCGCCTGAATCTTGCGCGTACCTTCGGTGTCCGGGTTGTCCATGCGATCTTTTTTGAACTGGGGCTAATCGTCACGGTGGTACCGTTGGCCGCGTGGTGGCTGAATATGAGTTTGCTGGATGCTTTCATACTCGACATCGGCCTGCTACTTTTCTTTTTGCCTTACACGTTGGTGTTCAACATCGGTTACGACAAAGTGCGCGAAGCGGTGCTTAAACGACGTTTGATGACGACCTGATCGCAGCCGCACTAATCCGGACATTGCGTTCGGGGCGTTTTCATTGCATCGATTGTCGGTAAGCGTGTCTATAAATTTGTATTCTGTTCACGGTGGCTATCAACGGATTGCTTTTGTACATACGCGCAATGTCTCAACGCGATGTTTGCGTGAAATCTACACCTTACTGAAATCGTGCATTTTCATCTGATAGAAAAGCACGCAAGATGGTCAACACTTCCACCAAATCTCTCCGAAAACAATTCGTCAATTTGGCGATTCCGACCCTTCTTTCCGGTTGGGTTTATACACTCTATACCTTTGTTGACGGTGTCTTTATAGGCCGCTATCTGGGCGCGCAATCTTTAGCGGCTCTCAACCTGCTGGTTCCTTTGTTGTATGTGCCTTACGCCGTCAGCCTGATGATAGGCGTGGGAGGTGCGACGTTGATCGCCCGTCTTTCGGGGCAACAGCGTTTCGCCGAAGCGCGCCGCGTATTTACCCAAGCGTTATGGAGCATGCTTGCCATCGGCTTGGTATCGAGCATCATCGTATTAACGCACACGTCCGAAATTGCACAATTGATGGGCGCAACCGGCCAGTTGGCGGCGTTGGTCGAGGATTATATGCGCGCTTATGCGTGGTTTATTTTGTTTGCACAAGCGTTGTACGCGCTGGAATTCTTCCTGCGTACAGAGGGAACAAAAGCGGCGACGTTTGGATTGTATGCGATGTTATTGGGTGCCCTGGTGAACATCGCCCTGGATTATTACTTTATCGTTATCCTGCCGCTGGGGATGCAGGGGGCTGGACTGGCGACCGGAATCAGTATGCTGGTGTCAAGCGTTACCATGTTCAGTTATCACGTTTTCAAAGCCAAAAAAGTCAAGCCTTGCCGCCATGCTTTTAAAGGCGGCAGTTATGTTGGGTCGATTTTATACAACGGCTCGTCCGAATTTTTAGGTGGTATTGCCGCGGTTGTCACAATATTTGTATTCAATCGATTGGTCTTGAGCACATACGGTGAAAGCGGATTGGCGGCTTACGCCATTCTGGAATATATGACACTGGCCGCCATCGTGACCATGGTTGGCTTTGTTCAAACCATGCAGCCGATGATCAGTTTTTATCGCGGGGCGAACCAGCCGCGGGCGATGCAGGCTGTCTTTACGTTTGGCGCCGCAGCCGTGCTGGTGACTGCTGGAATCATTGCCGTAGTGATGTGCCTGTTTTCCAAACAGCTGACTTTTCTTTTTTTGCCCGACGGCGAATCAGCCTGGGAGATACTTGGGCCGGTGGTGGTCTGGTATGCGCTGGCTTTTTTGCCCGCCGGATGCAACTTAATCGCGACTGGTTACCTGACCGCGGTTGAGCGTCCAGGCGCTTCGGCGATGATTGCTGTATTGCGGAGTTGGGTTCTGCTATTAGGTTCTTTATGGCTGTTGAAGTCGTATTTCGGTGGTCAAACGATCTGGTACGCGCTGCTGATTACCGAGCTTTTAACTTTATTGGCCAGCGGGTGGTATATGTTGCGGCAGCCGACGTTGCGGCAGCCGACGTTGCGGCAGCCGATGCTGCGGCAGCCGACGCTGCGGCAGCCGACGCTGCGGCAGCCGACGCTGCGCCTCCAAGGTTGGTTAAAGCAACGTCGGATTCAGCAAATAGTACCGCTTGATCGGCGCCCTAAGATTTGAACGACTGAGACAGTGTCGGCCCTCTTGCTGGTATCAGCATAGAGTATAGCGTCGTGCCAATAGTCAATGAGGAATGGGGGTGACGGCGTGACGTTTAGAGAGACGAATGAAGAATGTATTAGTCGCAAAAACCGCCTCTCCACAGGATTGAGCACGGCTTTTTTCTTGCGTTTAAAGAAACCTTTACGGGCGTCAATTTGCTTTAAGGCGAAATGTGCCTAAAATCCAATTACGCTTTAGCGTGCAAGTAGACTCTGGCCTTTTCTGCATTGACCATCAATTGCTTTTGCGCCGGGGTTAAGTGCAGGTGAGGGGTGTCGCCCGCAATAGTTGCATATTCATCGGCGCGTATGGCTTTAAATGTTACAAAAAAAGCATCGCCAGGTAAACCGGTATCTTTCTTCACCATCACAACTGCATAGATCGCCGTGTTGAGATCGGCGATTGCGGTGCAGGCTGCTTCCAGTGTGGCATGGACTTTTTGGGCTGGCGTTTTTTTTGGGAAAAGTGCATAAAGAGCATTAAAGGCAACGCTGTCACTATCGCTTGCTGCTTTTTGGATTAGTGCCGTTACGGCAGGTAGTTGTTCTTCAATGATCACGAAATTCTCCGACGGTAATAGAGGAGCCAAGGTATTGCGCTTAGCTGGGGGCGCATTATCCCCTATAAATTGTGATGCATGATTTTGTTTATTATTTTTATGGATCAGGGCGGCGAAATCTTGCTGGTCCGGTTGTTCTGCAGCCCCGCCTTTTAGTGGATGAGCGAACGCGTTACGGTTCCAGTACCTTATCAGCTGTATATCTGTCTGACACTCATCGTTTAGCGTTTATATGGTGGCGTTTTTAATTAGAGTCAGCTTCAACCGGAGTAGCAAAATAGGTGCTTGCGAGAATTCTTTTTAAGTTAGCGTTACCATTGATGCCTTCAACGGCGCGATCGATCCGTTTTGCCGTGTTTGCTGTTTTACCTCAACAAAGGAATTGAAAATGCCAAAAGCCATTGGATACGCCGCACAATCTGCGCAGACACCATTAGTACCATTCTCCTTTGAACGTCGGGAACCTGGACCGCATGATGTCCAGATCGAAATATTGTACTGTGGGGTATGTCATTCGGACTTGCATACCGCCCGTAACGAATGGCATAACACCATCTATCCAACTGTGCCGGGACACGAAATTGTCGGCCGTGTCGTTAAAGTCGGGGAGCATGTCAAAAATTTCAAAGTGGGCGAGATGGCGGGAGTCGGTTGCATGGTCGACTCTTGTCAGACCTGTCCTAGTTGCGCGGAAGGCCTGGAGCAATATTGCGAAACCGGCTTCGTGGGCACGTATAACGGCGAAGATAAGCACAGTGGCGGGGTGACTTTCGGCGGCTATGCGAACAACATCGTGGTGAGCGAAAAGTTTGTTTTACACATCTCGGATAAGCTTGATCCTGCTTCGGCGGCCCCGCTATTGTGTGCTGGTATCACCACTTATTCTCCTTTGCGACATTGGAACGTTAGTAAAGGCCACAAGGTTGGTATCGTCGGCTTGGGCGGCCTCGGTCACATGGGTGTGAAAATTGCGCACGCCATGGGCGCGCATGTGGTGTTATTTACGACGTCGCCCAACAAGATAGAGGATGCGTTGCGCCTGGGAGCGGATGAGGTAGTCATTTCCAAAGATCCAGATCAAATGGCAAAGCATGCAAACAGTTTTAACTTCATCCTCAATACAGTGGCTGCGCCGCATGATTTGGATCCATTTTTAAACTTATTGAAACTTGATGGTGCAATGACATTAGTTGGCGCACCAGCCGAGTCACATCCGTCACCGAATGTATTTAATCTGATCATGAAACGCCGCACCCTGGCGGGATCTCTCATCGGCGGCATTAAGGAAACCCAGGAAATGCTGGATTTCTGTGCCGAGCATGGGATTACATCGGATATCGAATTGATCCCGATTCAAGACCTGAATCACGCTTATGAACGAATGCTGAAGAGTGACGTTAAATATCGTTTTGTAATTGATATGGCGTCGTTGTCGAAAGAACAGGCTGCCGCCTGATTTTTGTTGGTTGACACGTTTTAAAAAAAGTCATCCCGGCGTAAGCAGGGATGACTTTTTTAATGCAGCACTATCAATCATGGACCATCAGGAGCCATCAGGAACCATTTAGCGGTGGCCGGATTTGGCGCGTAGGGAGATACTTTTGAAGACACCGTCTTTCAACACCAATGCGTGTAATAAACCGGCAGCAATGTGAAAAACAATCAGCGCAAAAAATGCCTGTCCGCAGACACCATGGGCGTATCGTAACCACGCGTACAGTGTGACGTTTTGAGGAGCGATCGATGGCAGATGAAAGGCGCCAATACCGGGCAATGGATATCCGGCAGCCGACAGCATCCCCCAACCCAGCAACGGCATTGCGAACATTGCACCATATAACAGCCAGTGCGAGAGGGTGGCGACGTGCCGCTGCCATGCCGGCATGCTGGATGGCAATTTCGGAGAGTGGCCAAGCAATCGTAGCAATAGTCGCAGGACGACCAACACTAGCAAAGCCAGACCAAGCGGCTTATGAATGCCGATCAGCCATAACCGCCAATGCGACACAGTGCTGATCATTCCCACGCCGATGAGCAGCATCGCGAGGAGTAACGGTGCCATTAACCAGTGCAATAGTCGCGATGGCAGGCTAAACGAATCTGCGCGAGGTTTCATGGATTTCCTTTTTTTGCGATCAGTTGCGCGTTGTTGGTTTGGGTGACTGCTCCTTCGGCTTCTTCCCGCGTACGGACGTTGAACGAGCGCGAGTAAGCGCTTGAACGCCCTGCCAGCAGCGGATCGCTGGAAGGTCGGATTCCGTGCGGCAAAATCAACGGATCAAAATTCACATCACGGCAAGGGCCATCATCCTGACTAACGGTCTGATTTAGGGTGAGTGTTCCCGCATCCACCGTCGTCCGGTCTGCCGGCCATGACTGGGTAGCGTCATTTGTCACATCGCCAGCTTTTGCCAACGTCAATATCAAGTGCCAGCGTAACGGCCCTTGTTGTAACTGTTGTTCGAGATCGTGGCTCAGGAAGTCGGCTGCCTTAGGTATTATTGGGTCGATTGGCGTGTACGCCAGTTCCGGAACCATCGCCCAGCGAACGAATTGTTTATCACCATTGGCGGCGACTAACTGAAATGCGTTGATGCTGTAATAGGTGCCATTTGCCCAACTCGAAGAAGGTAGATGCGTCTTTCCCCATTCTCGCGCTCCCGCGGTTTCCGGATGCGCGTCAAAAAACGCCTTCATGCGCGCCGGGTCGGGTTTTCCTGTAGCAGGATCAGGCCGTGCTGCTTCCAATTGTTCGTAGAATGCCCGCGGTGTTTTTACGGCAAACAAAGGAACGTTGTTCATTCCGGTGCGCCATTGTTCTCCGTTGGGCTGTTGAAATTGCAGCGCCATACTGCGTACCGGACTGCTGGCATCGGTAATCTCTGGATTACCGCCGGGTATCGCAAAACGGCCAATCACCGGGGTCCGGGATGCGCCAAATACCAAGGCATTGGAGAGGCCGGAAGCCGAACCGTTACCGTCGAAATAACCGACCACGCATACGCCCTTGGCATGATTACGGCGAAATCCCGGGTGCGTTCCAAAATCTTGATTAAAGGTGGCAATAATTTGTTTCGGCGTGAGACGCGTGGGTGAGAACCAACCGGCGGCATAAGCGTATGCGCATACCAGCGCCAGCCCGACGGTCGTTATTACTAGTAATGGTCGAAAAAGCGGTGTTTCGATAGGAAGGGCAAAGGCTTTATGCAGCATTTGGCTAAGACGATCAGGGACGGACTTTGGACGTTCTGGAGGAGAGGTCATGGGCTGTCGGATGTGAGGTTAAGTAGCAGTATTCAATATGAAATGCGCTATGGCGTTTTCAATACAGATGCTTTAGGACGCCATCTTCAGAGCCTCAGGCGTTAAATACTAAGTCTTTCCAAAATACATACCCGCCTGAGCGGAGGTTGGATGTGTATTGCGCGACTTAATTTCATCAAATCAACAATAAAAAAATATTAAATGAAATAATTTCAATACAACTTCGAATACTACTTATTTTCGTTCTTCTTCATAAACTAAAAACGCGGTGTGAAGAGGTCAAAATGACTTTTTGTTAAATGCGAAGGTAAAAAATAAGCCGTAAAAATATATCTATCGATGCTTAAAACGTGTCGATGGTATCGATCATTGAGGAGTGCAACACCACTGTCCCGCTACATCACCTTACCTGTGAATCAAGTTGTTTTAAGACGCCACACAATGGCGCTGGCGCTGGCCGTAACCTTAAGCAGCATGTCGATAGTATCTATAGATGTTTTTGGGGCGATACGGAGTGTCGACGCAGCGGCGCGTTTTAATCTCACCGATTATTGAAATTAATTACTGGCGCGACCATTACCCGGGCTGAAAGTAGCGGTATAACCTATGGAGAGGTGCACAGAACTTCTGCCAGCGATACCACGCCGTATGTCGGCGTGGTGGTTGACCTGACTAAAAACGTGTCTGCTTACGCAAGCTATACCGGCATCTTTAATCCGCAAACACAAGCCGATATCAAAGGCGTTCCACTTGATCCCGCTAAAGGAAAGAGCACGGAAGTAGGTTTAAAGAGCGAATTTTTTGACCGCCGACTCAACGCTTGGATTGCTGTATTTAAAACTAAACAAAGCAACGCGGCCGAGCAGGCCGGTTACGTTGGCGCCGCGGCGTATTACACAGTTATTGACGCAGAGTCGAAAGGTTTCGAGCTGGAGCTAACTGGTGAAATTACCAAGGGCTTGCAAGCCAGCGCTGGTTACACCCAATTGTCGATCACTGGCGATGACGGTAGTGCTGTCAGAACGTATGTGCCAAGGAAGCTATTCAGAGCGTCGAGCACTTATCAGTTACCGCAATTGGCGCAAATAAAAAATGGGGCCAGCCTGAACTGGCAAGGCGATACCCAACGCGATCAAGGCGATGGCATCGTGACGCGTCAAGCCAGCTACGCGTTGCTCAATCTGATGGCGCGCTACGATATCACCAAACATGTCAGCGTTTCCGCGAATCTGAATAACGTCACTGACAAAAAATACCTCACTAGTCTTTACACTCGCAGGGTTATTACGGCGCGCCCCGTAATGCCAGTGTGGCGTTGAACTGGAAATATTAGTTTGCTAGCGTTGTGGACATAAAGTAATGCGTCCTTTGTTTGTGTTGTTGCATGGATGGTTTGGACTAGCGGTTGCCATCTTTTTGTTTATTTCAGGTGCTACCGGCGCGTTGATTTCATGGGATCATGAACTCGACGGCTGGTTGAATCCGCAATTGTTTGATGCCAAAAGCGGCGACAACATTTCCGGCAAGCCCGTTTTATCTGGCTTGGCGCTCACTAATCGTGTTGAAGCGGCGGACCCACGCGTGCGGGTTCGTTATCTTTTAACGCAGGAAGAGCCAGGCCATGCGTCGCAATTGCTAGTCGAAGGGCGCATTGATCCGGCGACCGGCAAGCCTTTTGATTTGGGTTTTAATCAGATTGCCCTTGATCCCGTGACGGGCGAAGTCCAGGGCAAGCGCACGTGGGGCCAAATTTCCCTTAGCCGGGAAAATTTGCTGCCTTTTTTTATATAAACTGCACTACACCATGCATATTCCGTCAGGTTGGGGAATCGAATTCGGCATCTGATTTATGGGCTGATCGGTGTAGTCTGGCTAAGCTGGCGAAAATCGTTTGCTTTTCGCTGGAAGCACGGTGGACATAAACCATTTCGATTTACATCCTTCCGGCGGGGTGTGGGTATGGGCGTAATTGCTGGTTCTGGCGATCACGTCGGTATAGATGAATCTGGCAAATCAAATTGTCCGACCTATCGTAGGGAAATTCTCAACGCTGCATCCAAATGCTTTTGCCACGCGCACGGCACAACCGGAGGATAAACCGATCGAACCGGTCATCAGCCGTGAGCGTGCGGTGGAAATCGCTAAGATCGAAGCAAAAAAACGCGGGCGGACATTGCCCGCCGGAGGGATATTTTATGCCCCTTCCTATGGCCTGTACGGAGTAGGATTTTTTGAACCGGGGAATGATCACGGTGACAGCGGATTAGGCAATGCCTGTTATACCTTGATGCAAAAAATGGGAGTCCTGCCGGGGGTAGTTTTCCTGGTGCCGGCAGCGCTGGCGACATATTTTTGCAAGCCCAATTCCCGTTGCATTCTGGGCGTATTTTCGGTTTGACCGGCCGCATCCTGATTTCGATCATGGGAGTGATCGTCGCGATGTTAAGTGCGACGGGTTTGTTGATCTGGTTTCGAAAACGACGCGCCCGGGTCCTGCAACAATCAGAGGTAAAAAGGGGCCCGGCGTTTCACAGCGCCAATCCTAGCGTTCGGGCAACGGAATAAACTCCGTTTCGCCGGGTACTGGAGGAAAGACGTCGTCTTGCTGAAGCTTCCAGGCAGCTTTTGCGTTCTCAATACGTTCTTTTGTGCTCGCGACGAAATTCCACCAGAGAAAGCGCGGGCCATCCAACGGTTCGCCACCTAAAAGCATGAAGGTGGTGTCGCTTTGCGCGACCACGGTCACAGTGATTTCCGGCTTAAGTGCCACCAGCGTGCCTTGTTCTATCGTTTCACCATCGACTGCCAGCGCACCGCTAATGATGTAAATAGCCCGTTCTGCAACATCAGGCGCGACTTGGATATGCGCTTGCGCCGCCAGTTTGACGGAAACATACAACGTATCACTGTGGGTTTTGACCGGCGATGTCTGACCAAATGCTGTTCCCACCAGGACGTGACAGGTCGCCCCGTTCAATTTCACAAGAGGAAGATCCGCTTCAGGATAGTGCCAAAATCCGGGCGCGGTTTCTTCATCTTTTTGCGGTAAAGCCACCCACATTTGCAAGCCTTGCACCGCGATGCCTTGCTGACGAATGTCTTCCGGCACACGCTCAGAATGTGTAATGCCACGTCCCGATGTCATCCAGTTAATATCGCCCGGGGTGATACGTTGGACACTTCCCAGGCTATCGCGGTGTACCATTGCGCCGGAAAAAAGGTAGGTTACCGTCGCCAGGCCGATATGCGGATGGGGACGGACGTCACCCGTGCTGCCTTCCGACGGAAACGTAAACGGTCCCATGTGATCAAAAAAAACAAAGGGACCGACTGTGCGCACCTCGGCGGCCGGGAGTAAGCGCCGGACCGGGAAGCCGATGTCGCGCACGTGGGCATGAATAATATGGCTGATGCTGCTCATGCGTTTTTCCTTTGGATTTAAATTTCTGTATCTAATCTTATGTTTAATCTGGTATTAAATCTTGTATTCAAGCGTCGTAATGGCATAAACCGATGTTTTAAACATTTTAGCGCGCTATAGACCGGTAAGCAGAGAGGCGTCAAGAAAACATCGGAGAGGTGTTCTCCTAGTGTTCGAAGCCGTTGCCAACGATGGCATTAACTTGATATAAGTAGCATCCCCTTACACCACATCGGCTACTGGCCCTAAATTCCATGGCGTTAAATAATCTATTGCGGCGGCTTGATCTCACCACTTTGCAACTGTTCTTGTCTATTCATGAGGAGGGCACGCTCACTCGGGCGGCGGAGCGCGAAGCGATTGCGGTGTCGGCTGCTAGTAAACGACTGGTTGAGTTGGAGCAAGCGATTGGGGTTGCCCTGTTTATTCGCAAGGCCAAAGGTATGGTGCTTACGCCAGCCGGGGAGACTCTGCTCACGCACGCGCGTCGCATGCTGCTAAGCGTGGAAAAAATCGGGCTGGAGCTAGCAGAACATGCGCAAGGTGTTCGCGGATATGTCCGCATGGTTGCCAACTTATCCGCGATTGTAGAATTTTTGCCTGAGGATTTGCGGGCATTTATTCAAATGCACGAACAAGTTAAGCTGGACCTCGAGGAGCGCCCGAGCGGACGGGTTGTGAAAGGTGTCGAAGATAGCTGGGCCGATATTGGCATCTGTTCTGGCGATGTCGATACGCGCGACTTGCAATCCGTCTTGTATCGACGCGACAAATTGGTGTTGGTGATGCGCGATGATCATCCGTTGGCTGGGCATAGCAGTGTCGAATTTGCGACGACCCTCGATAGTGACCATGTCGGGTTACATGCCGAAAGCTCCATTAATGCCCGCGCCCATCTGGCCTCTCATAGTGCCGGAAAAGCCTTGAAAATGCGCATCCAGGTGCCCGGATTTGATGCCGTCTGCCGAATGGCTCAGGTCGGGATGGGGCTGGGAGTGATTCCTCACGCTGTGTTCGTGGCGATCGGGCAGCCGCTCGGTCTGGTCGCGGTGGCATTGGAGGACGACTGGGCACAGCGAGAGCTCAGAATTGTCGTGCGTGACGCGAAAGCGCTGTCGCCGGTCACTCAGGCATTGTTTGATCATTTGAGCTGCGCGGAAATGCGGGCTGGGCTGCTCACTGATGTGACGTGAAGACGCGCAACTTGCGATAAAGCAATCTCCATAAAGCACCATCTGAGCATCATCTAAGCACCATCTTCTGATAATGGATTATTGACCGCGATGTAAGCGTGATAAATATTCAGCATTCTGATTTGGCGAACGCTCGTTGATAATTTAGGGGTGGACGAAAGCCGCTCCCTCCTTTTATCCTGTGGAAAATCAAAACAGGAGAAATTCATGAGCGGACCTCTTAAAGGTATTCGTGTCATAGAGATAGGCACATTGATCGCCGCGCCTTTCGCGGCACGCATGATGGCGGAATTCGGCGCCGAGGTGATCAAAATTGAAGCGCCCGTGACCGGTGATCCCATTCGAAAATGGAGAAAACTGTATGAAGGCACGTCGCTTTGGTGGTATTTGCAATCGCGCAACAAAAAATCCATTTCAATTAATCTAAAGTCGCCGGAAGGCATCGAGATCATCAAACGTCTTGCCAGTAACGCCGATGTGTTGATCGAAAATTTGAAGCCTGGTGCCATGGAACAACTGGGTTTAGGGTGGGATGTGCTCCACGCCTTAAATCCGAAGCTGACGATGGTCCGCATTTCCGGCTATGGCCAAACCGGTCCTTATAAGGACCGCCCGGGCTTTGGCGCTATTGGCGAGGCCATGGGCGGAATCCGTTATACGACCGGTGAGCCAGACGGCGCACCGGCTCGGGTCGGCGTCAGTCTGGGTGATTCGCTCGCCTCACTACACGCCGTAATGGGTGCCTTGATGTCGGTATTGCGGGTCAAAACCGGGCAGGGCAACGGTCAGGTGGTGGACGTGTCGCTGGTCGAGAGTGTTTTCAACCTGATGGAAAGTCTGATTCCCGAATACGATCTTCTCGGTCATGTGCGAGAGCGTAGCGGCGGTGCTTTACCGGGTATCGCGCCGTCCAATACCTATCCCACGCGCGATGGCGCTTATGTCGTGATAGCAGGCAACAGCAATCCGATCTTCAAGCGATTGATGCAGGCGATCGGTCGGGCCGATCTGGCCGATGATCCTGCATTCGAACATAACGACGGGCGCGTGGCGCAAGTCGTGCTGATCGATGCTGCGATTGCCGGTTGGACCTCGGCAAATCCGATTGAAGACGTGTTAGCAACACTCGAAAAAGCAGGCGTTCCCGCAGGACGGATTTATTCCGTCGCTGATATCGTTGCTGATCCACATTATCAGGCGCGCGAGATGCTGCTGTCGGCAGAGTTGCCGGGCGGTGTGACCGTAAAAATGCCCGGCATCGTACCCAAATTGTCGGAAACACCGGGACAAATAAATTGGCAAGGACCGACGCTGGGCGCGCATACAACCGAAGTATTGGCGGAATTAGGTCTTGCTGACATAGAAATTCAACGCCTCAGAGCGACGGGAGTTATTCAATGATTACCAATTTTTCTGAACGACTAATCGTGCAGGAAGTCGCACCACGCGACGGTCTCCAAATTGAGCCAACCTGGGTATCTACAGATGACAAAGTAGCCTTGATTGATCAACTTTCGAGCGCAGGCTTTACCCGTATAGAAGCCGGCTCCTTCGTCTCGCCCAAAGCCATCCCCGCACTGCGCGATGGTGAAGAAGTCTTTGCACGCATCCAGCGCCAGCCCGGCGTCATTTACGTGGCGCTGATTCCGAACAAAAAGGGTGCTGAGCGCGCGATTCAGGCCGGAGCCGACGAGCTCAATCTTGTCATGTCGGCGAGTCAGACCCACAACCGCGCCAATATGCGGATGCGTTGCGAGGAATCGTTGGCCGGTTTTGGCGATATCGTGGCATTGGCGGCAGGAACCGGGCTATCACTTAACGGTACCATTGCCACCACCTTTGGCTGTCCATTTGAAGGCAAGATCGATGAAGATCGGGTGATGGGATTTGTGGAAGAATATCTGAGGATGGGCATCGAGGGGATTACGCTGGCCGATACGACCGGCATGGCGAATCCACGCCAGGTGGCCCGTTTAGTCGAACGGGTACTAAAGCAACTGCCGGCGTCGGCTTTGACACTACACTTTCATAACACCCGCGGACTGGGATTGGCGAATGTGCTGGCGGCGTATGAAGCGGGCGCACGTCGTTTCGATTCTGCGCTCGGCGGTCTGGGCGGTTGCCCGTTTGCCCCTGGTGCCTCAGGCAACATCTGCACCGAAGATCTGGTGAATCTATGTGCGGAAATCGGCATTGAAACAGGGATCGATTTGCCGAAATTGATTTCTATGTCGCGCCAATTGCCAGCGCTGCTTGGCCACGAAGTCTCCGGACAAGTCGCCAAGGCCGGTCGCAATTGCGACCTTCATCTTGCGCCATGGGAGCGCGATAGCCTGGCCGCCTAGCGCTCATTAACCCTTTCGCTGTTTTTCTGTTATGAAATAATAATTAATCGTCGCCATGAGGCGCGCGGTTAGGAGACTCCATGCACGTTCAAAACACCTTTGCCGCAATCGGACGCATGCCCTGAATACACGTTAGGGAAATTTAGCAGCATTGTAAGCACGGTAATGTTATGACGCATAAAGGACCTTACCGCTAGCACCAGGCCAGCGCCTTATGTGATCGGTTGCATGACGTTGCTGTACGCGCTAATACTGATGTTTGATTTGCCAGAGAAATTGCGCCATAAAAGATGAGAGGCGCGTAATATCGCTGGCGGCGGCTTAGGACTTCGATGAATTGCTATCAGCCGGTATTGTCGTTTGCGTTATTTTCATTACCCTGACCGGAATGTAGTTGAATCTGATTGAATAGAATTTCATTGCTCAATTCTGCCCAATATTCAATAATAGTTTCCCGTGGATAATAATTAAATGGAAGCAGCAGTTAAATAAGTTACAACGGGCAATGACTTGGCGCTAATATCCAAAAGCGTGTGACCTCTCTATCAATGAATTGCGATTAGTAAGAAACTTATGACCGGTCTGACCGATAAAGTAAAACCCCAGGACGAAGTTACCGCCAAACGCATACCCATTACCTCGTTAGCAGGAATTTTCGTTATTCTGGTATGTCTTTCTCTGGTATTCGTAGATGGCTGGCGCAGCTGGACGGCACGCAAAACTCAGTTGCAGGAAGTGGATATTGCCACCTCCAATATGGCCCGCGCCATAGCCCAGCACGCCGACGATACTATTAAAGAAGCAGATACCGCATTGGTTGGCCTTGTTGAACGGGTTCAAACCGATGGCACCAGTCCTTTGGCACTGGCGCGCTTACATCGACTGCTGGCGTTGCGTGTGGACGAACTACCCCAATTGAATGGTCTTTTCGTTTACGACGAAAATGGCCGCTGGTTGACTAACTCCCAACCGACCACGGCGACAAACGTCAATAACGCAGATCGGGATTATTTTGTTTATCACCGCACCCATTCTAATGTTGGGCCGTATATTGGGCTTCCGATCCAGAGTCGCTCCACCGGCTCCTGGATATTAACCATATCGCGCAGAATTAACCATTCCGACGGCAGTTTTGCAGGGGTGGCGCTAGCGACAATCAGCATTGCTTATTTCAATAAATATTATGAGAGTTTTGATATTGGACAACATGGAGCGATAGGACTAGCTTTAGATAGTGGCGTGATGTTGACGCGTCGGCCGCTTTTAAAGGACTCTATCGGCAAAAATATTTCCAACTCGTTGCTGCTTGAGGATGTCAACAAGGGGAAAGCGGGAACTACCATTATCAAATCAGGGCAGGATGGGATTAGCCGAATAAATAGCTTTCGACGTCTTGATCAATATCCTCTTTTTGTTTCCGCTGCATTATCAGAGTCTGAGGTGCTGCAAGACTGGCGGGCGGATACCTATCTGCATTCTGCCGGCGTGCTGATCCTTCTTATCGTACTTGGACTAGTTGGACTCAATCTTGTGGGACAGATCAAGCGGCGAGTAGATGCCGAAGCGGAAATCGTTCAAACACGCGATGCCTTAGAAAAGCTCAATCAAACACTCCAAAAATTGTCGTTGCAAGACGGACTGACGGGTCTTGCCAATCGTCGCCATTTCGATATTGCGCTGGAGAAGGAATTTAACCGGGCAATGCGCAACGCAAGCTCACTCGCACTCGTCATGATCGATGTAGATTGCTTTAAGCAATATAACGATATTTATGGTCACGCGGCGGGAGATGAATGTTTAAGACGCCTCAGTCAGGTTGTTAAGTCCAGTCAAAATCGCCCTGGAGACATTGCCGCACGCTACGGTGGGGAAGAACTCAGTGTGCTACTTCCTGGTACCGATGTCAGCGGGGCGTTGCTGGTTGCCGAAAACATCCGGGTGGCGATACGAAATCTGGCAATTGAGCATACGGGAAATCCGGCGGGCATCGTGACCATCAGCGCCGGCGTTGACGCGTTTGTCCCAATCAGGGATGAAAATATGCCTCTGGAATTAATACAATCCGCAGACACTGCGCTTTATTCAGCAAAAACCAGTGGTCGTGACCGGGTCTGTCAAAATGTTAATTTCGTCCACGGCCGGGTGCCACTTTACACGGGTAGCCCAACCGGTGTCGCCAGTTAGACGCATTGGGGATGGAAACAAGTAGCCCGCGCACCGAGAACGTACAGCGGCCCAACGCCCAACGCGCCAAGGTGTGACACTAACGCATTTGTTCTTTCATACGGTTGTTCCATGAAGTCTTTGCAAAAAGATCAAAGATGGTTTTTTGCTCTGTACTCAGGCCGTCATAAAAGGCTTTCGTGATCGAAGCGGTTTTGCTGAGAAAGTCAGCATTCGAACGCATGATGATCACCATCTTTTCCATTTTTTCTGGCGTAGGCAAATTTTGATAGTCCGGGCCGAGTGCACCTTTCATTTTTTCTTTGGATTGTGCTCGCATGGTTGCCTGCGCCGCTAAGTCACTCGAAAACGTAACCCATGCGGCCTGCTGCGCCGGTTTTAGGTTGAGTTTTTGTTTTAACTCTGCCAATCGCTTTTGTGTGGCGGGAACAGGATCTTGCTGCTGACTGGCATTAGCGGCATTGAGCGGTGGCTGCGTGCCTGGTGAGGCAGCATAAGAGGCCGCTCCCACAAACATTAAGCCAGACATGAGACATGCTGTTACGAGTGAATTTTTCATTTTATCTCTCATTAAAGGCCAATTTTTTCGTCAATATATGGGGCACGCTGGATCTGAATTATTATCCCCCCGATGATCAAAGTAAAGCGATACAAGACAAAACGGTCTGACGTCTTGATAAAACGGAAGCGCTAAAACTTACACGATTAGTGCGATCAGGTTATGCGAATTCAAATTAAAAAAAGACAGGATATACCTGTCTTTTTTGCGATCCATCTGATTATTTATTTAGGCGCAGTTTTAGTAGCATCTTTAGTGGCATCTTCTTTCGCGACTGGTGGTGTAGCTTTCGCTTTGGTGGTGGTTTTAGCTTTCACAACTTTGTGATGCGCCTTGGCCTTGACCGTTTTTGTACCGGAGTCGGCAGTGGCTTTTGTTTCAGCCTTTGTCGTTTTTGCTGCCGGCGCGACCGCTGTAACCGGTGCGGCCGGGGCAGTCGGTGCCGCTGGTGCTGCGGCTTGTGCAAAGACGGAAGTGGCAAACAAGCCAGCGATTAGAGCAGCTAATAATTTATTCATTTTTCGTACCTTTTACGTGGTCTTGATTAACTCAGGACATCCCCGAGGGCTTGCGTTATAAACGACCTTGGACAGCTGAGCGTTGACGACAATTACAACCGGTTACAAACTCGGATATTAAAATTTTTGAGCGTTTTATTTGCGCAATTACATAGCGCGAACCCTTTGCTAGCGTCACTTCGTTCCCTTCTTCTTCCTCTTCCTCTTCTTCTTCTTCTTCTTCTTCTTCTTCTTCGTAATTGGCTTGATCACATTTTTTCGGGTGGGTACCCGTGCTCCGCCGCATAACGTCACCGTTCGTCTATACCTGTTCACGTGCGAATGAAATATTCTGATGAGCTGCACATTTGTATTTAAAGAAAATGGTGTCCTGGGCGAACTTAAACAATTCACGGCTGGACACCAGCGCCTGGATTTGAATTAAGGGACGGATAGGCAGGTCGCGCCGTGTGCTGCTATTTTCAGAAAAATCTGGTCTATTTCGAGATAAGTCTTACATACATCGGTAATTTTTTTACGTAGGATTATTTGCCTGACTACAAGGTTTTCAGCCAAGCGTTGTCCGGGTAGATTTCAGAAAAAATAGTTAAAAAAACTAAAAAACTGGGGAATCGATGAAAAAATACATGGTGGCGGCAGGACTTTTTAGCGCAGTGGCAAGTGTGGCTCATGCACAAAGCAACGTGTCAATTTACGGTATTGTCGATGCAGGTATCAATTACACCAATAACGTCGGTGGGAAAAAATTAACCCAACTACAAAGCGGTTATGCGAACGGCAGCCGAATCGGTTTTAAAGGAAAAGAAGATTTGGGCAGCGGCCTGAGTGCCGTATTCCAGCTGGAAAATGGGTTTCTCGTCGATTCCGGTCGAGCTGGGCAAGGCGGACGGCTATTTGGGCGCATGGCGTTTGTTGGCTTGAGCAGCACCAGCGCAGGAACATTGACAATGGGACGACAAGTCGACGCACTTGGGGATTACCCCGGCGACCTGACAGCCAACAACAGCTGGGGCGGCACATTATTCACGCATCCATTTGATAACGACACGAGCAGTTCCTTTACGCTAGAAAATTCGTTTAAATACACCAGCCCGACCGTTCATGGCATAACAGTCGGCAGCGCAATTGGAATGGGAGAACAAACGGGTTCGTTTGCGCAGAATAGTACCTATAGCATGGGGATCAGGTACAAGAATGGTCCATTGACACTTGCCGGTGGATTTATCAGCCTGAATCATCCCGGCATGAAAAACGGCTTGCCGGTCGCTATAGACACAGGTTCAATTTCTAACGCAGACGTCAATTTTGTCTCAGATCAGCAGAAGACTATGGGGGTAGGCGCGGGTTACGTGGTTGGCGCGGCTACCATTAACGTCACTTATTTTCACACAAAAATTAACCATCCATTTGGAATGCAGAGCTTTCCCGGGCAAGCCGAGAATGTGGATTTTTATTTGCGAAAATTATCTACGATCGAATTCAATAATTTAGAAATCAATACGTTGTATCGATTAACACCGACCCTCACGTTAGCGGGAATGTACGCCTACACGCAAGGCCGCGCAAAGCTGGCCGATGGCAGTGCAAACATGAAACCTGCCTGGCATATGCTAGGAGCAATGATCGACTACGCCTTCTCTAAGCGGACCGATGTATATACGCAAATAGCGTATCAACGCAGAGCAGGTCAGCGCACCGGTACCGGTCTCGATAACGCGCATATTGCAGGCACCCAAAATACTTCCTCTGGCAGCGAACAAGGTGTTATTCGCCTCGGCTTGCGTCATCGATTTTAGGCTTAACGCTCTCGCACCGCAAAGCGTTAGCTCCCTTCATGAATGGAATAATAATGTCTATAAATCATACCGTGTTAACTTCGTTAATGGATAAAGGACATCCTTTTGACCATATAGATCACCCTGACATGGAAGACATGATGGCTAACTATCTGGCCATGTCTCAAGCATTTCCTTATCTTCAGGCTGGTTCGCAAAAAGATCTCTTCTTCCAATATCTAACAAGCGGAAAGCCGATAGACAGGGATTTGGAGGTGACAACAATCGTTGGGAATTTTTTAAGCTGGGACGAAACGGGCGGACTGTATGCGCTGCTGAAGAGAAAAATGGCTGGTGTATCCGACATATTGAATACCGACGTCAATTTTCACGCCAATATACTTAAGCGCGATCTCCATACGATTTTTGGTCACAGTGTCATACCGAAATACGGTGAAAACACCCGTTTATATCTGGAAAATCTTTTAGAGAATTTATCCAGCCCTGATGCAGTAGAACGATGCGCAACCATGGTTAGCTTCGAACTACACGCTAATCAGATGATTGTCTCGCTTTGGCGTACGCTCACCAATACATTCCCTGGTTTCAGTAAAAATGATTTGCGATATTTTTACATGCATGTCGGAGGCGATGATCCAGCAGAAAAATATCATGTGGAAATGACGGAAAAAATGATAAGTATCATCGTTGATGATGAAGAAAAACAAAAAAAATTCATAGATCATTTTAAACAAATGTATCGATTGCATATCGGCTGGTGCACAGCGATAGCTTCCCCAACCAATCACGCCTCTTCGCTAGAAAATATTTACGACACTACCAGCGCGGTCTCCAGATCGAGCGATGCAGATACAATCGCTTCTCTGTCAGATTTCGAACGCATCCAACTCCACACGGGTGAAATTGTCGAGGCAACACTTAATCTTAAAGCGAGAATTCCTGCCTATATCCTCAAAATAGATTTCGGCAAAGAGATGGGTATCAAAGTCAGTTCCGCCCAACTCACGGAAAACTATCAAGTATCAGATTTGATCGGGAAAAAAATCGTCGCCGTTACCAATTTTGAAAAGAAAAGAGTTGCGGGTGTGAATTCCGAAGTTCTGGTGTTGGCGACGGTTTGTAAAAATAAAGGAACGTTGCTGTTGGAGGCGAATGACAACGCACTAAAGGGAAGCGTCGTTAAATAGGGTGTCGCAAGGGTTAAGGAAAGGAGGGGCAAGGCGAGAAACTTTTCTGGGCTAGCCAGGATTCACAAAACGCTGTCAGTCGATAGCTTAGCGTTTTATGTTAAACAATTCGGCTTCGAGGCACCAAGTCTACGCTCGGTTCCGCCAGCAGCAATTGGGGCAGCATGACCGCCGATAGCGAACTGAATATTTACCATGAACATAGCGATGTCATGCAACCGTTAAGACAGCGCTTGTTGAATCGGTCATTATGGGGCACTGGATTATGTGAAACAAGACGGGGAGACGGTGCCGAACTCGCCACACCGAAAATCCTTCGCTGGAGCCGTCAGCGCCAATGACATCCATCGGAAAGTCATTAGCGCCAGTCTTGGTCACGCTCTAAAAAGCAGGAAGCATTACACGGGCAATGCTTTGTTAATCGTCGCCTTCAAGGTTGAGGCTGAAGATAGCGTCGTAACCATTTTTTTCACGATCGCTTTCTTGCAGATCGTCGACCAGGCCCATGTCATCGAGTTCTTCGTACGCATTGTTGTATTGGTTGTCGGTAGTTGCACCGATCACGCGATAAATTTCCTGATCGGCGTTGCGGACGCCAATGATTTTGTATTCTTGTCTGACGATATTGAGGTCTACTATTGAAACCAATAAGTTAGTCATGATCGTTTTGTCGAACTCGGGGACGCTGTAGTCGCCGACTAGTGCTGTTTTCAATCGATTCCTCTTTTTGTATATTTGATGTTGCTGATAAATTGCCCGTTGGCTGCACAGGCTTAATTATTTTTTAACTATTCTTTAAATATTTATTGCTAATTTGCTGCTTTTTTAGTCGCCAGAAACGCTGGTAACGCATTTCCAACGGGTATCACGCCAGACAGAGACGCGAAGTATTAATTTTACCTGCACCGGCGTTTGTCGGGGGAATTTGTCTAATTCCCCACCTCTATAATCCAGGTTTGCCGATTTCCCTGTTTGATACGGTATTCAAGATCTCGATCAACATTTGGCGAAAAACATTTTGGTTTGGATATCTTTGCGTTGTTGGCGACTCCACTCCTGGCTTTTGATGGGCCGCTGACTCTCAAATTTAGTGCCACGGTCCATGAGACGTTGCTGGTCTATCTGATCAAGTTCTTTGGTCCGCTCTTCCAATTTTTGACATTCGGCTGTAGCCGGGCTTTTTGATACCTCCACAACCGCATGAGCATTGTTAGTTTGCGCCTGCGCAAGTTGTCCTAAAAAAGGCAGCACGACTGAGAGCGCGAGCGAGACGAATTGGGTTTTAGCGCGTTTTGTTATAAAAGTTGTCATATTCTTCTTTCCCTGTGAGTACTTCAGATGAGAGCGGAGGTGACTTTCAAGACCTCTTCTACCGTGGTGACGCCCGCAATAATCTTACAGGCACCAGCGATGCGCAACGGTTTCATACCGTCAGAAATGCTCTGTTGTTTGAGTGCTTGTAGTTCCGTTTGAGCCTGAATCATTTTTGAAAACGCGGGTGTAACGGTGAGGAGTTCATACAAGCCGGTTCGGCCACGGTAGCCAGTCTGACGGCATTCTGGGCAGCCAACCGGCTGGTAGACTGCGTGCGGCTTTGGAATCGCCGAGTCCTTGATTAAATTCCGCCACACCTCGTCGGTGACTTGACCATCGCCACTTTTACAATGCTCGCACAAAGTCCGTACAAGACGCTGCGCCATAATCCCGATCATCGTACTTTCCAGCAGATAATAGGGTACGCCAAGTTCCAGCAACCGCATGATTGCCGACGGTGCATCGTTGGTGTGCAGTGTGGAAAGCACCAAATGGCCTGTGAGGGCGGCCTGAATGGCCATTTCTGCGGTGGCCAGGTCGCGAATTTCTCCGACCATGATGATATCGGGGTCTTGCCGCATCAGGGCCCGCACGCCATCCGCAAACGTCAGATCAATTCCTTGATTTATCTGCATTTGGTTGAAGGCAGGCTCAACCATTTCGATGGGGTCCTCCACTGTACAAACATTCACTTCCGATGTGGCTAACGCCTTCAATGTCGTATATAAAGTGGTGGTTTTACCTGATCCGGTGGGACCGGTGACCAGAATAATGCCATGTGGGCGTTTGGTGAGCGCATCCCAACGCACGGCGTCATCCGCTGGAAACCCCAATTCTGGCAATGTTTTTACCACGACTTCCGGATCAAAAATTCGCATCACCAGCTTTTCGCCGAAAGCGGTTGGCAGCGTCGAAAGGCGCAACTCAACTTCTTGGCCACCCGCAGTCTTGGTTTTGATGCGACCATCCTGTGGTCGGCGCTTTTCAATCACGTCCATCCGGCCGAGCAATTTGATCCGCGCCGTCATGGCAATCATGACAACCGCCGGGACTTGATATACCTGATGCAATACGCCGTCGATGCGAAAGCGAATAGCGCTGAAATCCCGTTTTGGTTCCATGTGGATATCAGACGCGCGCTGTTCAAACGCATATTGCCATAACCAGTCGACGATATTGATGATATGACGGTCGTTGGCATCCACTTGCTTATTGGCTTTGCCAAGCTCCACCAATTGCTCAAAGTTATTCCGTAATGCTAATTCCTGGCCGCCCGATTTGTGCGCACTCTTGATCGACTTCGCCAGGCTAAAGAATTGCGTGATGTATTGCGTAATATCGACGGGATTTGCAATCACCAACTTAATGTTACGCCGTGTGATTTTGGCAATTTCCGGCTCCCATTCGATGCGAAATGGTTCGGCAGTAGCAATCACCAGTTCCGTTGGTGTTAGCTCAACCGGTAAGATATTAAAACGCGCCGCGTACGTCGCTGACATAACGTCCGCGACTTTGGCAAAGTCGATCTTGAGCGGGTCGATGCGATAGAAGGGCAGCGCAACTTTGTGTGCCAGCCACTCCGTCAACCATTCCAGAGTAATGGGGCGATGCGGAGTGTGGGCAGTCAGGCGCTTGCATTGCGCCACTGCGGACAAGGGATGAATCGCAATGCTAGCGTTACGGAAGATACTTTGGGCTTGTGCATAAAAGTCTTTAACTTCTTCTTTTATAACCGTCCCATCCGCCAGCAACCAAGTAAAGATTTGCTGCAGATCGAGTATTTTTGGAAGCGCTTTATTCATCGTATTATCATGGCCAATCGAGCAAAGTTAACAGTGTGAATTAGATTTGAATCTGAATCTGAAGCTCAATCTGACGTGACCGCGATTTTAACCAGATGTCAATGGCGTGTTCAGATCAACAGCATTCGAACCGCACGCAAAAGTGGGGATGCTTTGCGTTCCTGGCCCAGCGCTTAGTCCACAGTCCGCGATGTTTAGTTCTCAGTTTTCGGTATGCCAGACTTTGATGCCATTCACCCACGATTTTGCCGGCAATTTGGTTTCGGCAGTTATTTCTGCAGCGCGCTCGTAAAGCGTCGTGAAGTCCGGCTTCCAGGCAGTTTTGAAAGCAATCGCGATAACATTGCCGTCATGGACCTCAGGCAGACACCAGACGTCGTCGAAAGCGAACTTCATGGCTTTCAGGTTTTTTGCATAGCTTGGATGGTCCCCAAACAAGTTAACTGTCATCACGCCATCGTCCGTCAGACAAGCGGCGCAGGCGCTATAAAACTCTGGCGTATCGAGTACAGGACCTTTTGCGGTGGCATCGTACAAATCGACTTGTAATGCGTCGATCGTGTTGCGATTCGCCTCGTTCATGACAAAATCCATCGCATCCATTTCGATGACCGATAAGCGGTCGTCGTCCGGCGGCAACTTGAACATGGTTGTGCAAATTGTCAGTACTGACGGATTTAGCTCAATCGCCGTGACGCGTGCCGCAGGAAACTGTCGATAGCTGAATTTGGTCAGGGCAGCGGTGCCGAGGCCCAGCTGCACGATATGTTGGGGTTGATCGTTAAAAAGCATCCATGCCATCATCTGTTGAGCGTATTCCAGCTCCAGCCAATCTGGTTTGCGCAGGCGCATCGCGCCTTGCACCCATTCAGTACCGAAATGCAGAAAACGGACGCCGTCTTGCTCTGACAGAGTGACGGGGGCGAATTTAGGCTTACGCGGCGCTTTTGGTTCTGTTTTAGCCTCTTTTACCTCAGTTTTTTGGAGGCGTTTGCCAGGGCCAGCTTTAAGATTGGCTTCGGCTTCGATTGATTTACGTTTGATCAGCATTGTCTGGAGTTGAGAGGGCTTAAGTGGATGTGTCTGGTTTTGTAGCAATAGCTCACATTATCTGATGTTTACACAATGATACCGCGCCAATGCGTCAATTTTTGTTCAAATGAAGCTTGTGGGTTTGCAGGGTACGGCAGGAGCAGCACCAAAGTCTCCTATCCAGCGGAATCAAATTGCGCGGCGAATTTTCCATTGAAGCAGATGCGCGCCAATTGTGAAAAGCTTAAGGTCAAAGTAGGGACCGCCCAAGAACGCCGGCTTGACATCCACACCGCGCTGGACAAGGTTTTCAGCGCATATTGAAGGGATCGATGCACCTGTCAGACCATTTCTGGTAGCTTTTTCGTTGCAGTATGAGACGGCACCGTTAATATCCGCGTAGAACTTGCCACCTTTGCAACTTTTCGGCGTACGGCAAAGTATAGGCAGGACTACTGGATGGCAGCTCAACGATGCGATAACGCGCTGCATGCTGGCCGAGCACCGCCAGCCCTAGCCGGGCCGCTGTTCCGCCATTAAAAGCGATCGTCGTGAGCGCAGGCAAACTGGCAAGCAAGGCGAGCAGATCATTGTCGTTGCGGTTACGAATGTGGCTATCCAAACTGCCCACGCGATGTGCTTCCGCTACCACGTCCCATAGTCCAACATGCTTTCCCAGCAACGCCTCAAGGCGCGAACTGTAGTCGAGTCGCACCAAATCGAGGCCTGTTACTTCCGACATCAAAAGCCAAAATCGATTTTGTCGATTTCCGTAGTACTCCTGAAGCGCTAACGATTTTTCACCGGGCAAACTCCCCAACACTAAGAGACGGGTTCGAGCATCGACTACCGGATCAAAACATCGCTTTCGCGCCGGCGCATCGTCCAAATTCAATAGCTTTGTCATTTGTAAATTCTAACTTTTAACCTTTACTAAGCACAGTAACTGTTGCGAGGGCAGCCGTAATAGTGCTGTGCAGTCAATGGCGCGACGCCGGGGAAGCCGCCCAATATCAAGATACGCGTCGTCTCATCGATGACTGGCGCAAAGCCAGTGAGATTTGTATTTAGATACTGGCTAATAGCAGAAAAGGAAGGTTGTCGCGGCATAAGCTGATGTTGATAATTAGTCTTCTCCAAGGATCGGTATATTATCGCTCCTGGGGGGTTTTGGCATAACCTGTGGAGTTTGAGTCCTTAAGTGAACCGATTGTAGCGCCCAAGCCATTTTTCCACGCTACGATTACTTGAAGCAATCATAACTTTTTTACGCAAAACACTTTTCCTTGCGCTAGGCTGGTTAGTCAGTTCGGGGTAATTCATTCGTCTTATATCTTAACCAGGAGCGTCGAAATGCAGCAACCCGTTATTCTGATTACAGGCGCCAGCCGCGGTATTGGGGCAGCAACAGCACTTTTGGCGGGCGAGCAGGGCTACGCAGTCTGTGTCAATTATGTCCGCAATCGCGATGCAGCGGATGCTGTGGTGAACGCCATCGTCGCTAAGGGTGGCAAAGCGATGGCAGTTGCCGCCGATGTTGCCATTGAAGGCGACGTTATCAGACTTTTCGAGACACTTGATGCGAAACTCGGCGCATTAACGGCGTTGGTCAATAACGCAGGGATTCTTGAACAACAGATGCGGCTGGAGAATATGGATGCCGCGCGCTTGCAGCGGATATTCATGACGAATGTTATCGGTAGCTTCATTTGTGCACGCGAAGCGGTCAAACGCATGTCCACCGCGTTGGGAGGTAAGGGCGGCGGGATTGTTAATGTGTCATCAGTTGCGTCGCGCGTCGGGGGATCAGGCGAATACGTTGATTACGCCTCTTCCAAGGGGGCAATCGATACAATGACCATAGGATTAGCAAAGGAGGTCGCCGATCAGGGAATTCGGGTGAATGCTGTCCGGCCGGGTGTTATCTATACCGAGATTCACGCCAGTGGCGGCGAAGCCGGACGCGTAGATCGGGTAAAAGATGCTATACCAATGCGGCGCGGGGGCCGTGCCGAAGAGGTTGCGCAAGCAATTATGTGGTTGTTGTCTGATCAAGCGTCGTATTCCACCGGGTCGTTTGTAGATGTCTCCGGTGGTCGTTAGATAAATTCAACGAGACGAGACGAAAAAAAACTAAAGCAGGAGTACGAGATGTCAATAACGATAAGAAAAATTGATGTCCTGTTGGGAGCTTATGCGGAGAGCCATCGCAACCATACCAACGAGGTTATCCATTGTATTTGCGTGCCGGCAATTGTGTTCGCGTTATTGGGGCTGCTCTGGGCTTTGCATCCATTGGTGGCAACCTTAGCGGCAATCGCCGCGTTAATATATTACGGTGCCTTGTCGCTGCCATTTGCGGCAGGAATGGTGCTAATGGTGGCCTTAATGTTGTTAGTTCTTGATGCATTGCCCGGCAGATCGGTGCTACCGCTGTCAATCGTCGTATTTGTTGCGGCCTGGGTCGGTCAGTTTATTGGTCACCACATCGAAGGTAAAAAGCCATCGTTTTTTGATGACTTACGGTTTTTACTGATTGGCCCCTTATTTGTGCTGAGCTTTTTGTACAAGCGATGGCATTTACCCTATTAAGGCGCCGCATCAAAAGCCCGATGGACGCCGAGCTCGAGTTGAGTGAAAGTTGGGGCTTATGAGGTCGGTTTCGGGAGAGTCAAAAAAAGAGGGAACGCAGGTTAAGGTTGTCGCTTCTTGTCGATAGTTAAATTCGAATGAAAAAGGAGTCATCTAATGCTTGCGACGTTCGCGACCTTATTGATCTTTCAATGCCTCGGCGAGGGAATTACGTTTGCCTTGAAACTGCCCATTCCCGGACCGGTGGTAGGGATGTTACTTCTATTTGTGGCCTTGGTAATCTCCCCTGCGTTGCTTGAGCGGATAGAGGAAACCGGCAGTGAACTACTGCGCCATCTATCGTTGTTGTTTGTGCCGGCAGGTGTCGGGATTATCGTTTCCGCAGCCACCGTGCGCGGGCATTGGTTAGCAGTGATCGTCTCGGTCGTGGTCAGTACCATTCTGACACTTGCCGTCACGGCGACAGTCATACGGTTGACCATGCCGCGCCAACGCCGCGGGAAGAGTGGGCCGCACGTAGACTCGCAGAATGCTTCGTGCACAGTCGATACACAGAGCACGCCAAAAAGTGAGAATGACCATGCATAACATCCCAGAATTTGGATCGATATGGGTCTATCTTGCGGGCTCTCCGCTGCTTGGGCTAACCTTGACCTTGTGCGCCTATGTCACTGCGGTCTGGGTTTACGGGCGCTTCAAATTTTCACCGCTGGCTAACCCTGTTGCTATTGCCATTGCATTAATTGTTTTGGTATTAAAAGCGACCGGTATGTCATATCGCGATTATTTTTCCGGCGCGCAATTCGTCCATTTTTTGTTGGGGCCGGCGACGGTGGCGTTAGCGATTCCTCTCGCACGTCAATTACCGCGTTTACGTCGTTCGTTTATTCCGCTCGTGTGTGGTCTGTTTTCGGGATCGTTAACAGCGATCGTTTCTGCCGTCGCCATTACCGTTGTGATGGGCGGCTCCTACCAGCTGGCTATTTCTATCGGTCCCAAATCGGCGACCACGCCTATAGCCATGGGCGTGTCAGAAAAATTAGGCGGCCTTCCTGCATTAACTGCGGTGCTGGTCATTTGTACCGGTATTTTTGGTGCAGTCATCGCACGATTCTTGTTTAATTGGATGCGCATCGATTCGCACGAAGTACGCGGTTTCGCGCTAGGCGTGACCTCCCATGGGATCGGCACCGCGCGGGCATTTCAGGTCAGCCCGGAGATGGGGGCATTCGCAGGTTTGGGCATGGGAATGAACGGCGTCCTGACGGCATTTCTGGCACCGTGGTTAATCCCGATTGTTGTGAATAATTTATCTTTTCTGGTGTCGAAATAGTACCGAAATGCGCATTCTCTTAACGTCATTTGCTCCGATTGAATGGAGCGCCTTTTGTTTAGGCAAAAAAATGGGAGAGCCCGGCTCCCCCATTCTTAATTCTTATCTCACGCTGCTAATGCTTGTTGGTGCTGAATGGCAATGATTAGCGCTTATTTAGCGGCTAAACCCAGCAACATATCATTGAGACGTTTGACGAAAGACGCCGGATCAACCAACGCACCACCTTCGGCCAGCATTGCCTGATCGAAAAGAATGTTTGCCCAATCGTCAAATTTCGCTTCTTCGTATTTCAAACGTTGCACTAATGGATGGTCAGGATTAATTTCCAGAATAGGTTTCGAGTCAGGCGCATCCTGACCTGCAGCCTTCAGCATGCGCATCAGATTGCCGGACAATTCGTTGGTATCGGCGACAAGACAAGCGGGTGAATCGGTCAGACGGAAAGTGACGCGTACATCTTTGGCTTTTTCGGCCAATGATGTTTTCATCTTTTCGACCAAATCCTTAAACTGTGTTTCGGTTTCTTCGTGCTGCTTTTTCTCGGCTTCGTCTTCCAGCGTGCCAAGATCAAGTCCACCCTTTGCTACCGATGCCAGTTCCTTACCTTCAAAATCCTGCAGGAACGACAGCATCCATTCGTCTACGCGGTCAGTCAACAACAAAACTTCGACACCTTTTTTGCGGAAAATCTCTAAATGTGGGCTGTTCTTGGCCGCAGTATAGGTTTCGCCGGTGGCGTAATAGATCTTGTCCTGGCCTTCTTTCATGCGGCCGATGTAATCAGCAAACGAGACGGTTTGCGCATCGCTGCTGGCATCAGTCGAGGCAAATCGCAGCAGCTTGGCGATACGATCCTTATTGGTGGCATCTTCGCCAAGACCTTCCTTCAGGACCTGACCGAACTGGGTCCAGAAGGTTGCGTATTTATCCTTTTGGGTTTGTTCGTCATTGTTTGCCAATTCTTCCAGCATACTCAATACACGCTTGGTTGAACCTTCGCGGATAACGCGGACATCGCGCGATTCCTGCAGAATTTCACGCGAAACGTTCAGCGGCAAATCTGCTGAGTCAATGACACCTTTAACAAAGCGCAGATAGACCGGCATCAGTTGTTCCGCATCGTCCATAATAAAGACGCGCTTGACGTATAACTTAAGGCCGCCACGTTTGTTGCGGTCCCATAAATCAAACGGCGCACGGGCTGGAATATACAATAATTGGGTATATTCGCTACGGCCTTCAACCCGGTTGTGGGTATAGATTAACGGCGCTTCGAAAGCGTGCGAGACGTGTTTATAGAACTCGACATACTGCTCTTCAGTAATGTCCGACTTGCTGCGCGCCCACAATGCGCTAGCTTGGTTGACGGTCTCGAAATCGTCGGTGACGACGGTCTCTTTCTTCTCTTCGTTCCATTCTTCTTTCTGCATCAGGATTGGCAGCGAGATATGGTCAGAGTATTTCTGAATAATCGATTTAAGCTTCCATGCCGACAGGAACTCGTCTTCCTCTGCACGCAAATGCAAAACGATGTCGGTACCGCGGCTGACTTTGTCGATCGCTTCAATACTGAACTCGCCCGCGCCTTCAGATTCCCAGCGCACGCCTTCGGTCGGGTTAGTGCCAGCACGGCGGGTCTCGACGGTGATTTTGTCTGCAATGATAAAGGCGGAATAGAAACCCACGCCAAACTGTCCGATCAAAGCAGCATCTTTTTGCTGGTCGCCTGATAGTTTTGAGAAAAATTCTTTAGTACCGGACTTCGCAATGGTGCCGAGGTGGGAGATCGCGTCGTCGCGCGTCATCCCAATGCCATTGTCCGAGATCGTGATGGTGCGACCAACTTTATCGAACGTGACTTTAATCTTCAGTTCAGGATCGTTCTCGAACAAGGCGCCATCGTTGATTGCTTCAAAACGTAGCTTATCAGCGGCGTCGGAGGCATTGGAGACCAACTCGCGCAAGAAAATTTCTTTGTTCGAGTACAAAGAGTGAATCATCAGTTGTAGCAACTGTTTGACTTCTGCCTGAAAGCCCAGGGTTTGCTTTTCGGATACGGCCATTGTCTGTTACCTCTAAAGATTAAATACGAATAAAAGGAATGTCTCCGCGGTTCTGGCTGCGGCTTGAATCGCCACCATTAAAAGCGAATTTCCTCAAAAATGGGGCGTAGTTTGGGTATTTCAAGGGTTTTAGTGTGAATGCTGTTGAATCCATCGATAAGTGCCGCCAAAAACCAACTGAATCTGTTGCATATCATCATACCGATTTCGTATTCAACTTAAAGCTATCGACCGCATTCCTGCTCGAGAAATCGCCAGATGCCCGGATCTGACATTGCAGCGACGTTAATACGCATCCGGGTTGAGGGTAGTTGGTTCGGGGAAAATAACGCGCCGGGTGCCAGCATAAAGCCTTGTGCAGCTGCTTTTTCGGCCAGGACGTTGGTATCGTAGCCGGTATCAACCCAGATGAACATCCCTGCGGGCGTCATGATATCAACCATCATTCCAAGTCGCTCCAACTGCCGAATGGTCTTGTCGCGCGCGCTATCTAATTTGGTTCGGAGGCGGTCTGCGTGCTTGCGGTAATGGCCTTCGGACAAAATTTTGTAGACCACGCGCTCTCCGATCTCGGCCGTCGTCAGGGTAGTCAGCATTTTACGATCGGTTAAGTGCTGCGCCAACTCATGTGAGGTGGCAATAAAGCCTACCCGTAAATTGGCCGACAATGTTTTCGAAAATCCGCCCAGATAGATGACCCGATTAAGTTGATCAAGCGCCGCCAGTCTGGTGGCGGGCTGAACCGCAGAGCCGGGATGAATATCGCAATAAATGTCATCCTCCACGATCATGAAATTGTGCTCTTCGGCAATCTTTAGCGTTTGAAAGGCCTTCGCCGCCGACATCGAGGTTGAGGTTGGATTGTGCAGCACTGACACCAAAACGTAGAGTTTTGGTTTATGTAGCGCAGCCAATTCCGCTAACTTCACAATATCGGGTCCATCTGCAAGACGCGGAATGCCAATCACCTTGGCGCCCAGGGCCGCAAATGAACCAAACATCAGAAACCACGAAGGATCATCGACGAATATAACGTCTCCCGGTTGGGTAAAGTGGCGTGCTACCAAATCAAGCGCTAAAGTGACACCCGTGGTGGTGACGATCTGCTCCGGTGTTACCGCAATTTCAAGTTCCGCCAGCTTGAGCTGCAACTGTTGGCGTAATGGAAAAAATCCTTGCGGATCGCCGTAGCCCAGCAACTGATTAACGCTCTGGCGACTGATGGCGCGCAAGGCATTCGCAATCAGTTCGCCATCAAGCCATTCAGCGGGGCACATGCCCATTCCCGGTTTTTTTTGCGTCGGCATCTGCCGAAACATATTTCGCACCAGCCAGACGATGTCTATCGAGGGCGTTTGCTCCTGGTCAAATTGCGGCAGCTGATGGGCATTGATGAGAGGCGACCGTTCCCGCACGTAAAAGCCCGATCCTCGGCGCGACTCCAGAAAGCCTTTGGCTACCAGCCGGTCGTAAGCCTCCACCACTGTGAAGCGCGATACGCTATTCAGGTCGGCATACTGGCGGATAGAGGGCATGCGCGCACCGGTTCGCAGCAATTTGTCACTAATGCGCGTTTCAATAACACGCACAATCTGCTCAACCAGTGACGTATCTGCATCGCGGGACAGCAGTTGCTGTGTACTCACCAGGCGCGGGGCGGAAAGTTTTCGTGGACTAGGTGTATTGGTCATTTTACCGGTGCAATATAAGTAATTACTTTATAAAGTGTATTGGTACTGTATCGTTCTTGTCGGTTAGGATACACCTATCCGATTGACACCATCAATGTCGGATACAAAAAAAGTGGACTGAGTCAGAAAAGCGCTTCTTTCCTTTGGCGCCACGCTATTTCAGGTTGAATACGATGAAAAAATTGTTCATGAAAGATTCCCATACGATGAATGCCGGAGATGTGTTGGCCGGTATCGCTCTGCGCCCTTGTTCGCTGCGGGTAGTAGCCGGTCGGGTGTGGATTACGCGTGAGGGTGATCTCGATGACCATTGGTTAATCGCTGGGCAGCGGTTACCGATTCAACCGGATCAGTTGATTGTGGTTGAGGCGGATTCGTCGGCCAGTCAGGTTGAGATTGCGTGCGTCAATAATCGTGGTGTGCTGATCGCGATATTGCGTTGTTTTGGTACTGCTTTGCGCCAGCCCTTCCGTGCAGCGGTCGGCGGTGCGGCATGATCATGGAATCGTTATTCCCCCTAGCGGTGTTTGCGTTCGTATCGTCCATCACGCCTGGCCCCAATAATATTATGCTGACATCGTCCGGCATCATGTTCGGTTTCACCCGTTCAATCCCGCATCTACTGGGGGTCACCGTTGGTTTTTGCGTCCTCTTGCTGATTTGTGCATTGGGCGTAGGCAGTTTATTGCTGGCCCTGCCATCCATGCATATGATTCTGAAAACGTTGGGTTCCGGATATTTACTCTATCTCGCGTGGAAGCTGCGCAATATGTCATTCAAGGCACAGCAGGACAGTAACGCCCGTCCGATGTCCTTTACCCATGCCGCGTTATTTCAGTTTGCCAATCCAAAAGCCTGGATTATGGCGATCACCAGTGCATCCGCTTTTTTGCCTCTGGTGCAACCATTCTGGCTGGCGCTTTGTCTGTATTGCCTGGTCTTTAGCGCCATCAATCTGCCTTGTGTCAGCGTGTGGGCGGGAGCGGGTTCTGTTTTACGGCGTTATTTGGCACAGAAATTATGGCAGCGGGTTTTCTGCACGGTCATGGTGCTGCTAACAATTTATTCAGCGATTTCAATCTGGCTTTAGTTCGATGCCGGGATGCGAAGTTTGCATTCCCGGCCCCTCGGAAAGACGGGTATTTTCGGCACAAAAGAAGTGCAAAAGAAGTGCCAGTACCTCTCCAGGATCGCGCCGGGCCGGTCTGAAGGTCGGTTGGCCAATGCGGTGTCAGCTCATCTCACTATAAATAACGATGCTAAACATGTACTTTTTTCGCAAAGCGAGTATAGATTTGAGATAATCACCTATTCGCCGTCCAAACAACGGGCGTAACTGTATTTTACCCATCCATTTTTTGGAGTATTAGATGTCTGTATATGAAAAGCTGAAATCCCTGAACATCACATTGCCTGTTGTCGCCGCACCTGCTGCTGCCTATGTTATGTACGCGCAAAGCGGTAATAATGTTTTCTTATCTGGCCATTTGGCAAAAAAAGAGGGCAAAGTGTGGGTCGGGCAGCTTGGCAAGAATATCACCACTGAAGAAGGCAAGGAAGCAGCGCGCGGTATTGCAATCGAACTCATCGCGACACTTCAAGCAGCCTGCGGTGGCGATCTGACACGCGTTAAACGTATTGTTAAGCTGATGAGTCTGGTTAATTCCACCAGCGATTTCACGGAACAACATCTGGTGACAAACGGTGCCTCTGAATTGTTGGCAGAAGTGTTTGGCGAGCAAGGCAAGCACGCACGCTCCGCATTCGGCGTGGCGCAAATCCCCATGGGCGCTTGCGTTGAAATTGAATTAATCGCCGAAATCGATTAAGTTCCTGTACGTTATATGAAAGTTGCGGGACCACGCCGTGGTCAATGCCGCAATTGTCAACACCGATAAAAGAGACTTGTAATGAAAATTGAGAACCCAAACGCAGTTAAATGGCATTTTTCGGAGCGCGCACAAAAATTGCAAGGTTCCGCTATTCGCGAAATTCTAAAAATAACGATGCGTCCGGAAGTGATCTCTTTTGCCGGTGGCTTGCCTTCGCCTGCGACTTTTCCGGTCGAGCAGATGAAGGTTGCATTCGACAAGGTGTTGACGCAGCAAGGCAAAGTGGCATTGCAATACGGGCCGACGGATGGTTACGGTCCGTTGCGCGAATGGGTCGCGAATTCATTATCGATTAACGGTTCGACGATCTCGATGGACCAGGTATTAATGGTTTCCGGTTCACAGCAAGGTCTGGATTTGCTCGGAAAAGTGCTGATCGACGAGGGCAGCAAGGTGCTGGTCGAAACACCAAGCTATCTTGGCGCGTTGCAGGCTTTTTCATTGTACGGTCCTGAATTTGTTTCAATCCCGACCGACGAAGGTGGCTTAATTCCCGAAACAGTCGCTTCGCTGGGCAAGGACGCACGCCTGCTTTATTCTTTACCTAACTTCCAAAACCCGACTGGTCGCACGATGTCGCTTGAGCGGCGTCAGGCATTAGTGGAAACTTGTGCCCGGTTGAATTTGCCATTAATTGAAGATGATCCGTATGGCGCACTCAGCTACCGCCGCGAGCCACTGCCGAAAATGTTGAATATGAATCCCGATGGTGTCATCTACATGGGTTCGTTTTCGAAAGTATTAACGCCTGGAATTCGTCTTGGCTATGTCGTCGCACCGCGTGAGTTGGTCGATAAAATGGAACAAGCCAAGCAGGCGACTGATTTACATACTGCTCAATTGACACAAATGGTGGTCTACGAAGCGATCAAAGATGGCTTTCTGGATTCGCATATTCCAACAATTCGCCAGTTATATTCAGATCAGTGCGATGCCATGCTGGCAGCTTTACAAACCTATTTTCCAAGCAGTGCCTCCTGGACCAAGCCAGAAGGGGGCATGTTTATTTGGGTAACCTTACCAAAGCATATCGACACCATGAAATTGCTGGATGAGGCGATTAAAGAGCATGTTGCATTTGTTCCTGGTGCACCGTTCTTTGCCAACACGCCGGAATCGAACACCTTGCGCTTGAGTTTTGTGACGGTGTCTCCAGAAAAGATACGTGAAGGTGTCGAAAAATTGGGTAAATTGATTTCTGCAAAGCTGTAAGTTCTTCGAATCCTTAAGGTTTGCTGGAATGTAAAACCGCAGGGGATGCAAAAATAAATTGCATGACGTAAAAAGGGAGACCATTGGTCTCCCTTTTTACGTTTAACCTGCCGGTACACGATGAATCAATATGCTCAATCGGGATTGCTAGTCACGATGGTCAATCACTACAATTAATCATTACAGTGAATCAATACTCCAACCGCCAATCACCGGCCCGCAGGCAAGAATCTACAGCTGCATCTCGCCGTGAAGCATTCACATCATTCTGCGAATAGGATGGCGGCAGATATATCCCCGGCGTCGTATTGCACACCACCTGACTATTTTTATCATCACTATTAATCCTGCGGCAGTTAGTCGTGCTGGGACTTTGATAGCCTGGATTAAGCTGATTAACGATCACCGTAGGATAAATCTGTGCAGCTTGTTTTTCGCACGATAATTTATCGCGATAGAAGTCGCTCTCGCCTTTGTACGGATGCTTCCAGGTTGCGCAACCTGAAAGCGCCGATAGCGAAGCGACGATGAACACCAGGGAAAATGATGGATGCAAGCGGTTACCTTTAAAAATTGATGCGATTGCTTTGATTGAACAAGTTACTTTACAGACGAATTATGCCTGTGGCGTCAATGTCATCGGCTTCAGTTTGGACTCAAGCAATTTGCCTTTGCGGGCCCGTTTACCAATATGTAGCATTAAACCACTGGCTGACAGCGAGACGTCCTGCGCTTTGCCACCGCGTCCCATGCCGGAAACGATCACACCACGTTGGCTGATGGGTTGCGCAGCCAACAGTTTTTCCGCATTCTCCAACTCCATCAGAATCACGCCACGCCCGCCGTTGGTAAGCATTTTGCATTCTTCCAGGCCGAAAACCAGCAACCGTCCTTTTTCGGACAAGCAGGCAATCGCGCTGGCATTGCTAGCGATAGGGCGGGGCGGTAACGATTGGTCGCCTTCATCCAGCGTAATGTAAGCTTTTCCTGCCTTCACGCGGCTCAACATGTCGCCCACTTTCGCGGTGAACCCGTAGCCACCGGATGACGCCAATAATAACGTCACCTCTGCGGAGGCGGCGAAGTAATGCAAGATGCTGCTGCCGTTGGCTAGATCAATCAGTGTGGTGATCGGTATCCCATCTCCCCGTGCGTTGGGCAGAGAGGCTACCGAGACGGAGTAAATTCGACCGTTCGAACCGAATACCAGCAGATTGTCGACCGTGCGGCATTCAAATGCGCCGTACATGGCGTCGCCAGCTTTAAACGTGAACTGGGCAGCATCCTGAGCATGCCCGCTCCGTGCGCGTATCCAGCCTTTCTGCGAAACGATGACGGTGACTGGCTCATCGATGACTTTAGTTTCTACCACGGCCTTTTCAGCCGCTTGAATCAAGGTGCGGCGGGCGTCGCCGAACTGTTTTTGATCCGCTTCGATTTCCTTGATGATCAGACGCTTCAGGGAGGCCGGATTCTCAAGCAGGTCCTGAAGACCTTTCTTTTCATCGCGGAGGGTGGCCAGCTCTTGCTGGATTTTGATCGTCTCCAGTCGGGCGAGCTGGCGCAACCGGATTTCAAGAATATCTTCCGCCTGCCGGTCCGATAGCTTAAACGCGTCCATTAACGCCGGTTTTGGCTCGTCCGATTCCCGGATGATCTTGATCACCTTATCGATATTAAGCAAGATCGCTTCGCGACCTTCTAGAATATGGATGCGATCTTCTACCTTTTGCAGCTTGAATTGTGAACGTCGGGTAATCGTCGCGAAACGGAATTGAATCCATTCGCGCAAAATCATCCCCAAGCCTTTTTGACGAGGCCGACCATCGCCACCGATCATTACCAGATTGATGGAAGCACTGCTTTCTAGCGAGGTATGCGCCAGCAGCATGTTGGTGAATTCAGTCTGATCGATGTTTTTTGATTTTGGTTCGAATACCAGGCGCACCGGCGCATCCCGGCCAGACTCATCACGCACCGCATCAAGGACCGACAAAATGGTCTGTTTGAGCGCCATTTGATCAGGGCTTAGCGATTTTTTGCCAAGCTTGATCTTTGGATTGGTAATTTCTTCAATCTCTTCCAACACTTTTTGGGAAGACGTGTTTGGCGGTAATTCTGTGACCACTGCCTGCCATTGACCGCGCGCCAGTTCCTCAATTTTCCAGCACGCGCGGACCTTCAGGCTACCGCGGCCGATCTCATACATATCGGAAATAGCCGTCGCGGAACTAATGATTTGCCCGCCGCCCGGAAAGTCGGGTCCTGGAATCATTTCCATCAATTCCGCGTGCGTCATGTTCGGATTGCGAATCAACGCAACAGCCGCCTTGGCGACCTCCGTCAGATTGTGCGACGGAATTTCTGTGGCCAGACCCACGGCGATACCGGAGGCCCCATTCAACAACACAAACGGCAATCGACCCGGTAACAGTTTTGGTTCTTCGGTAGAACCATCATAGTTGGGTTGAAAATCGACCGTTCCCATGTCGATTTCATCAAGCAACAATTTTGCGATCGGGGTTAAACGTGCCTCGGTATATCGCATCGCGGCTGCGCCATCGCCATCACGAGATCCAAAGTTACCCTGACCGTCGATCAGCGGATAACGGAGCGAAAAATCCTGTGCCATCCGTACCAACGCATCGTAGACCGACTGGTCGCCGTGGGGATGCAGTTTACCCAACACATCACCCACCACCGCGGCTGATTTACGTGGCTTGGCGGCTGAATTCAGGCCAAGCTCATTCATCGCGTACAAGATGCGACGCTGGACCGGTTTCTGGCCGTCCGAAACGTCAGGCAATGCACGGCCTTTTACGACCGAAATGGCGTAATCCAGATAGGCGCGTTCTGCGAAAGTTGCAAGGGTCAGTGATTCACCAGGTTCACCATCAGGTGGCGGCAGGTCAAATAGATCGTTTTGTTCAGTCATGAAATTTCAGAGATTATTCGGTGGGTTATTCAATGAGAGGCTGCAGGCCGTCTGGCATATTTCTACGCCCGGGAATCACCAAATGTATGCGCGGGCTATTGCTGCGCCCGCCATCATTTGCGCTGGTGTCTGCAAAATTATTAATGTTGTTTGATGGATGATCTGATTTTGCCGCAAGTTTCGTTGCAAGCCGGGTGTCAAGATTCGCCTCGTACTGACTCTGCGCCGGTCTGTAAAGTGCATAGAATTGCGCCACGATTTGTACGTAGTTGCGCGTTTCCGGGAACGGCGGAATCTGATTGTTGTATTTTCTTACCGCGCCTTCCCCTGCATTGTACGAAGCGATGACTAAATCCTGCTTGGCGGGGAACATCAATAATAAATCGCGTAAATAGCGGGCGCCAAGGCGAATATTCGTACGCGGATCGGTTAACTTCTCCTGCACTGATTTTTTCTTGTCGCTGGTAATCCCATAACGCTCGGCCGTGTCTGGCATGATTTGCATCAGGCCAACAGCCCCTTTTGGCGACACAGCAGCCGGGTTAAAGCCCGACTCGGCCGCCATCACCGCTTTTAGCAACGCGGGTTCAAGCGCAAATTCTTTTGCTGCCTGATCGACAAAAACTTCAAATTTTTTAAGACCGGGATGCTGCGACAAATAACGATATAACGGCGTTTTGGAAAAGTTTGCATCTGATGCAACCGGCTGTTGCCCATTGCGAGGGAAAAAGTTCGAAGAATCAAAAGTAGCATTTCCACGCATATAAAGCTGATAACGCGGCGTCAGTTTTTCAGTCGCAAAATGCCCGGCCCCTTGCTCATCGATAAAGCCATAAATATCGGCACGCGCGCTGACCGTTACCAACATCGACATGAAAGCCAATGTTTGTAAAAGTCGATGCATGTGTGCCGACAATGTCATCAGATATCTGCCTCGGCTTCATTACCGTGCTCTTCAATCCAGGCGCGGCGCGCTGATGCTTCGCCTTTTCCCATCAACATATTGAAGCGATTTTCTGACGCCTCCAGATCAAATGCACCCAATGTAATAGGTAACAAACGGCGCGTATCAGGATTCATCGTGGTCTCCCACAATTGGCCCGCATTCATCTCGCCCAAACCTTTAAAGCGAGAAATGGTCCACGAACCGTCCTTGACGCCATCTTTACGCAACTTATCTTCGATTGCGGTGAGTTCACCGTTATCTAGTGCATAGATTTTTTGCGCCGGTTTTTTACCGCGAGCCGGGGCATCTACCCGGAACAATGGCGGACGTGCAACGCAAATATGCCCGCGGTCGATTAATTGTGGGAAGTGCTTGAAAAACAGCGTTAGTAGCAACACCTGAATATGCGAGCCATCAACGTCCGCATCCGACAATATGCAAATCTTGCCATAGCGCAGCGTACTGAAATCGACGGTGTCATTTTTGCTATGAGGATCGATCCCGATCGCCACCGCCATATCGTGGATTTCATTATTCGCAAACAAGCGGTCGCGCTCGGTCTCCCACGAGTTCAACACTTTTCCACGCAAGGGAAGAATCGCTTGAAACTCTTTGTCCCGCCCCATTTTTGCAGAACCGCCCGCTGAGTCACCCTCGACCAGAAATAACTCGTTGCGACCAATATCGCTGGATTCGCAGTCGGTCAGTTTGCCGGGTAATACGGCAATACCCGAGGTTTTTTTCTTTTCGACTTTCTGGGTCGAGCGCAAACGATTTTGCGCTTGCTTGATCACCAGTTCAGCTAGCTTTTTACCATATTCCACGTGATGATTGAGCCACAGCTCCAGCGCGGGTTTGGTATAAGTCGAAATCAGCCGGACCGCATCGCGCGAATTCAGGCGCTCTTTGATTTGCCCTTGAAATTGCGGGTCTAATACCTTGGCAGACAATACAAACGATACCCGGGCAAAGACATCCTCCGGCAGCAGCTTGACGCCCTTCGGTAATAGCGAATGCATATCGACGAAGTTTTTGACAGCGCCAAACAATCCTTCGCGCAACCCGGATTCATGCGTGCCACCCGCCGAAGTCGGAATCAGATTGACATACGACTCACGGACGATGCCACCATCTTCGGTCCATGCAACGACCCACGCAGCGCCTTCGCCCTCGGCGAAGCCGTCGGTTTCTGCAGTGGCGTATTGTTCGCCTTCGAACAGCGGAATCAATGGTTCCGAGCTGGACGACTGCGCTAACGACTCCATCAGATAGCCGCGTAATCCCTGCTCATATTGCCAGGTTTGACTATCATTGGTCTTAGCGTTGAGCAGGGTGACTTTAACGCCCGGAAGCAACACCGCTTTAGAGCGCAGCAGACGTTGCAATTCCGGTTGCGAAATCGCAGGGGAATCAAAGTATTTCGGATCTGGCCAGGCGGTAACGCGCGTTCCGGCTTTTTTGTCATCGCGCGTTTGCGACCGGGTTTTCAATGGTTCAATCAGATCACCACCGGCAAACGCCAACTGATGCACGCCGCCTTCACGCCAGACGGTGATTTCCAGCCGTGTAGAAAGTGCATTGGTCACTGATACGCCGACCCCATGCAGTCCACCGGAGAAGGCGTAAGCGCCGCCACTGCCTTTATCGAATTTACCGCCAGCGTGCAGACGCGTGAATACGATCTCAACGGTAGGTACTTTTTCTTCAGGATGCATGCCGACGGGGATACCGCGACCGTCATCTTCAACACTGACGCTGCCGTCCACGTTCAACGTCACCAGAATATTTTTGCAATAACCGCCAAGAGCCTCATCGGATGCATTATCAATGACCTCCTGGATAATATGCAGCGGATTTTCCGTCCGCGTGTACATGCCGGGACGTTGTTTAACAGGCTCCAGTCCCTTAAGGACGCGGATGGATGATTCGCTGTAGTCGGAAATCGGAGATTTTTTAGTTGCCATGCAATTTAATAGGGGGTCGATTTAAGTTATTTTTACTTTAATGAAAAAGACAAAAAAACAAGATATGTCAAAAGTGCGAATGTTAGTCCTGTGCGCATTCTAATGAAAAAACCGACAGAACTACAGATTAGGCTGGCTCTCCACGCAAAAACATTTCCCAGCGGGCTGATCTGCCCGGCTCTACGCCATGACGAATTGATGGAAATGGGTGCGCCAGTGGAGGAAGGTGCTTATTTGATAATTAGTTTGGATGCGTTCGCCTGAAGCCGGAAATAGTCACAAAGACCACAGGCGGAAGATCGCTGCCACTCTTCGGTCCTTTGCCTATTATATGGGCGCGAACGAAAAATGAAAGGCGTATCGTTGTTGCCCGATTTTATGCATCACTTGCTCAACAAGCGCATTCCACGTTCCAGTCCATCGATGGTCAATCCAAACATACGATTGCTCATCAATTGCTTCACAATCTCCACTGATTGACGATATTGCCATAAACCTTCCGGTTCAGGATTGAGCCAAATGAATTTCGGAAAAGCGTTGGTGAAGCGCTGCAGCCAGTCGGCACCAGCTTCATCATTGCTGTATTCAACAGAACCACCGGGTTGCAAAATCTCATAAGGACTCATGGTCGCGTCGCCGACAAAAATCAATTTGGTATCCGGCTTATATTTACGCAAAATATCCCACGTAGGGAACCGTTCAGCATGACGGCGATGATTGTTTTTCCACACATAATCGTAGACGCAATTGTGAAAATAGAAGAAATCCATATTCTTGAATTCGCTTTTAGCTGCGGAAAACAACTCTTCTGTGCGCGCAATATGATCATCCATGCTGCCACCGACATCCAACAGCATCAGCACCTTAATGTTGTTTTTTCGCTCGGCTTGCATACGGATATCCAGATAGCCAGCATTGTGCGCCGTGGCCCGGATTGTATCGTCCAGTGCCAATTCCTCCGCCATCCCTTCGCGGGCAAAGCGGCGCAGGCGGCGCAAGGCGACTTTAATGTTGCGCGTGTTTAATTCGCGTTCGTCATCATAGTCTCTATAGCTCCGCGCTTCCCAGACCTTCACGGCGGTACGGTTACCGCCGCTGCCGCCCATGCGGATGCCCTCAGGATTGGTACCACCGTGGCCGAATGGTGAGGTGCCGCCGGTGCCGATCCATTTGTTGCCACCTTCATGGCGGCCTTTTTGTTCTTCAAGCAACTCTTTAATACGATCCATCAGTTTGTCGTAGCCGAATTTCTCAAGCTGCGCCAACTGTTCTGGCGTGAGATCACGCTTCATGCGTTGGACCAGCCAATCAAGCGGTATCTCAGGGTTCTTGTCAAAAATGGTTTGAATGCCTTTGAAATACAGCCCAAACGCCTTATCGAATTTGTCGTAGTGTGCTTCGTCCTTGACCAGCGTTGTCCGCGCCAGATAATAAAAATTATCCAGCGATGGTGTAATGACGTGCTTTTGCAAAGCTTCCAGCAGAATCAAAAATTCTTTGATCGATACCGGAATTTTAGCGTTCTTAAGTGTGTAGAAAAAATCGATCAGCATGGGAAGTTCGTAGAATGTTTTTAAGACTGACCCAACCTTGTTTCAGGAAGGAATAGCCAAAACAGGTTGGTTTGGTATCAGTCCACTGTTTGCTATTAACGATTTTTGCGGGCCATATATACCAGGCGCTCAAACAAATGCACGTCCTGCTCGTTTTTCAGCAAAGCGCCGTGGAGCGGGGGCACGATGGTTTTGATGTCGCTACTTTGTAAGGCAGAGGCGGGAATATCTTCGGCCAGCAACAATTTTAACCAGTCCAGCAATTCTGAAGTCGACGGCTTTTTCTTCAACCCGGCAACGTCCCGTACCTGATAGAACGTTTCCAGCGCCTGCGCCAACAAATCCTTTTTCAATTCGGGAAAATGGACGTCCACGATATCGCGCATGGTTTCTTTGTCGGGGAATTTAATGTAATGGAAAAAGCATCGACGTAAAAACGCGTCCGGTAATTCTTTTTCATTATTCGACGTAATGATGACCAATGGCCGAAATTTGGCTTTCACCATTTCGCGGGTTTCGTAGACATAAAACTCCATCCGATCGAGTTCTCGTAACAAATCATTGGGGAACTCAATATCGGCTTTATCGATCTCATCGATCAACAAAACAACTTGCTGATCAGCATTAAATGCTTGCCACAACACACCTTGAATAATGTAATTGTGAATATCCTTGACGCGTTCGTCGCCCAACTGGGAGTCACGCAACCGTGAAACGGCGTCGTATTCGTATAAACCTTGCTGTGCTTTCGTTGTTGATTTGATATGCCATTGCAATAACGGCATATCCAAAGCAACCGCCACTTCTTCTGCCAGCATGGTCTTACCGGTCCCCGGTTCGCCTTTGATCAGCAGTGGCCGCTGCAGAACCAACGCGGCGTTGACTGCTAATTTCAGGTCGTCGGTAGCGACGTAGTTGCTGGAACCTTCAAAACGGTGTTGTTGTCGCATGGCGTAGTCATCTGGAAGAAAATAAAATTGAGTATAAAGTAGAACGGCAAAAGGCATGTCGAGGAAGGCCACAATGAGAATTTGTCATCATGTGTAAAATATCTGATAGGAAATAATGAATTGCGTACACTTCTTGCTCTTGTTTCAATGGTCGAACAGCAGCGACCACTTATTTGTTAAATAATAATTAAAAAATGAAAATACTTTTTTTAAGACTTCGGGTCATGTGGCGGCGATTCCGCCAAGGTGATCGTTACCAAAACAAGAATTCCGTTCAAAGCGCACAAGAGCTGGAAACCTTAATGCGCCGTGCCAATCCGCTTTCTTCCTGGCAAGAGCGCGCCAACTGGACCATCGATATTGCCGATTGGATACGCCATGAGCCGCCGGTTTCCTTGTTGGACGAGGGTGCCTGGCGCCGCGTAAAGCAGCAGCGCGTGGTGTTTATGCTGGATTGGCTGGACGCGCATCGAGACGTTCGCCGGGTGGTGCAGACTACCCTGCAAAAGACCTTGCGAGAGGCCGCTGGTCCAGAACTGTTTTGCGCCACAGGTCTGCCGAACGAACCCGCGTTCTTTAATGAGCTATCAGAGCACGTCATAAAATATATTTTGCCAAAGCCGCCCGCAGAAGCGGATCTTTCGGTGTTATTTACAGCCATGTTTCCGCATCCGCACGACGCCGAGTGGTTGCTGGAACTGGACGGCGAGACAGTCGAAAGGATATGGAAACTGACCGCGGACGACGGTATTTCGCATACCTATCACCAGCAGATCGACGAAGCCCTTATTTATTTGGTGACGGCGGTGCTGGCAGACGGGGTCAGCAAGGCGTTTCGCTATCGGCTAGACCCTAAAATGCCGTTGCAGGCCACGCCGTTTATGGTGTTGCGCCGTGAACTGGAACGCTACCTCTATCTTATCCCCTCCGACGAAGCGGCATTGCGTAGCGTGCGGATGTTGATCGCCGTGTGTCAGGCACAGACGGATCGCATTTACGGTCATCTTGATGAATACGGTGTCTCTGTCAGTCTGGTGTATCGCGTGGAGCGCATGCGTGCGCATTTGAGCAGGATGACGCGCTTGATCGACTTGCGTGCCGCAGTCGCCTCAAACATGGCGCTGGATATGGCGGAGGCCCTTCATGATGAACTAAGTGCGGAGCTAAATGACGAATCAGATACCGCGCTGCGTCAGGAGTTTGCCGAGGAATGCATTGACGAGTCTGGAGTAAGCGTTGGCGCCGATGGCTCGTCAATCAATGCCCGACCCGCACGGGGCATTGGCAACGCCACGGCCTCGCTTCAGCCTGTTCGTTTGCCCAAAGCAATCGCAAAAACGGTCAAGATTGGGTCAGGCAGCGGCCAAATTCAGGCATTGCTGGTAGATTTTATATTGGCGCATCACCATCGATCATCCATTCGCGGCCTGTTGCGACGCAGCTTCTCCTTACTTGCCCGCAAAATGGTGGAACGCAATGCTGACCATGGCGAGCATTACATTGCGCGTGACAAGAAGGAATACCGCGCCATGCTAATGGCCGCCTGTCGCGGCGGGATAGTGACGGCCTTTACCGTGCTGGGCAAGGCATTATTGTCCTCCGCCGGAATGGCCCGGTTTTTTGAGGGGCTATTTGCCTCCTTGAATTACGCAGTCAGTTTTCTGGCAATATCGGCCATCGGCGGCGTTCTGGCGACCAAGCAGCCGGCAGTCACAGCGCCTGCTCTGGCAGCAAAAATGAGCCAGCTGGATACGGTTGAGGGCTTGCGCACCCTGCTCGGTGAGGTCGCGCTGTTGCTGCGCTCGCAGGCAGCGGCGGTGTTTGGTAATTTGATCGCAGTAGTGCCCACTATGCTGGCCATCTCCTTGGTGATTCTGCTGACGACCCATGCGCCCATGCTGGACCTCAAGCATGCGCAGGCGACAATCGAGAGTTTGTCGATCATCGGACCCACGCCATTATTTGCCGCACTCACCGGGATTTTGTTGTGGTTATCCAGCCTGGCGTCCGGCTTTGCCGATAACTGGTTTGCGCTACGGCGACTGCGCGAGGCGCTAACCCATCAGCGCCGTCTGGTACGCGTGTTAGGCGCGCCCCGCGCCGAACGTTGGGCCACCTGGCTTGAACGTCATATCGCGCAGATTGTGGGGAATATTTCACTTGGACTGTTGCTGGGGATGTCCCCCGTGATCGTGCAATTTTTCGGTCTGCCGCTAGATGTCCGGCACGTTACGCTCGCGACAGGCAGTCTGACCGCAGCGGCCAGCAGTCTGGGCTGGCCAATACTGATGTCGCCGCATTTCTGGTTGGCGGTGGCTGGTATTGCCAGTATCGGATTGCTCAATGTTGGTGTCTCATTTGGCTGCGCTCTGGTCCTCGCCTTGCGCGCACGCGAAGTGCCGGTGCGGATACGACGCATCGTCTTCAGAGCAGTATTGCGACGCTTTAGTGCTTCGCCCCGTTCTTTTTTGTTTCCGGAGGCGGTTGTGGTGGCGTCTGTGATGGAAGAGGAGACCGTTGATGATGCGTCAGAGCGGAGCGGTGACGGTTGGTCGGATGACCGTCCCGAGAATGAATCGTCGGAAAGCATGCCAGATGCCAGCCCTTCGGACGCCGCTCGGTTGGTGGATGCAAAACGACCGGGCTGATGCTGATGGGCTTGTAACCTGATTGCGCGTTTTATGGGCGACAATAATAGGGAGGCTTAGGCCTGCCGGTGGCTTTGGATGCCGGTATTCGAATCTTGTTATTTGTCGCCCACCTCGTTTTGATTCGGGGAGCGAATTAAACACTCGCAACGCCATCGAACGATTGCGTCGTTTGGTTTCAAAAGATAGTAGGTTCCATTGGGTAGCTTGCACGATGGTCAGAAATACTAGATACTAAAAAGGTCCCTGAAAAAAGAGGGGAACGGGTTTGGTAGCCCGATTTATCCAGGCGCACAAACCGCGCAATGCGGTTTTTTTTCGTGTGTGTAACCTTGTTGCGCCTTTTATGGGGGGCAATAGTGGGGAGGCTTCGGCCTGCCGTTGCCTGGAGATCGGTCTACCAACCCCGCTATTTGCCGCCCACCCGTTTGGTAGCGGGAGCGGATTAAACACTATCCAGGAAAGTCACAATGTCGACACACGCCCAATCAAGCACTGAAAAAAATATCGAAATCGTTGATACGCTGACGTTGCTACACAGCCGTACCTCTGCGATCCTCGCCGCCCTGTCAGTAGGGCTTGACAGCGAGCTGGATCAGCTTCCCGCATCCACTGTGCAAGAAGTCCTGGAGACGGCGCAAGCCATGCTGAAAAATGCGCAAAAGGAAGTGAAGGCTTTCGAAGTGCGGGCTGCAGCGCCAGTGTAACGCCAGAGGATCGCCATGTAAGGATGGCGTCCTTCTGCGCGAAAAAGAGAACATTCCTGCTTTGGACCCATATTGGTGCTGCTGGACGTGGACTAGGTGTTAACTTTGAGTTAGACTTAACCGTTTTTTGGTTTCCGATAGCGCAACATTTTGTCTCGCACGCTGAGTTTGTGCGATAACGGCATAAATGGCACCTTATTAACGTTAAGTGGCAGGTCTACCGAAAACCGAACCGGTTTCGCTACAACTACTCGGCTTTTTACCCACAGCTATTATGAAAAAATTAATTGCATTCCTCGCGCTTGCGGGTATTGCCCACTTCGCCGCAGCTGCGGACGTCGTAGGTAACGCTAAGGCAGCTGAAAACAAGGTCTCCATGTGTATCGGATGCCACGGCATACCCGGCTATAAAGCTAGCTTCCCAGAGGTATACCAAGTGCCGATGCTTGGCGGTCAGTCTGCCAAGTACATCGAAAATGCATTGGCGGCCTATAAGAAGGGCGATCGCCAGCATCCAACCATGCGCGGCATCGCAGCTTCGTTGTCGGACCAGGACATGGCCGATCTCGCTGCTTATTACTCTCAGCAAAAATAAGGAACCCACACTATGAAAAATATTCTTCTTGGCGTGGTGTTTGTCGTTTCCGCGAGTGCTTCTGTCGGTGCAATTGCCAGTGGTAGCATCGCCGCGGGCGAAGCCGCAGTAAAAAAATATTCCTGTGCTTCTTGCCATGGCGCGAACTTACAAACGCCTATCGATCCAGCTTATCCTAAACTGGCCGGACAGCATCAAGACTATCTTCAACATGCACTGATTGCGTATCAGCGCGGCGCAGCTGGTCCAAATGGTCGCACTAACGCGATTATGGGCGGTGTTGCCAAGGCGCTTACGCATCAGGACATTCAGGATATCGCCGCTTACATCCATAGCTTGCCGACATCGTTGGTATTGCGGAAGTAGTACGAGGCAAAACAGGAGCAGGTTGCAGTTTGCTTGCGCCCAACAAGAAAGCCACCATAGATTGTATGGTGGCTTTTTGTTGTTATCCAGTCTTACACGGTTTGCAGCAGTGACTTCTTTCAGAGACTCAACGCGCGCGCTTCGAAGGCGACACAAGCAGGCTGCTAAACTCTCTTTTTAACGCACTCAATATATTCGGCGCCATCGGGAGGTAGGCCGCTGCGCTGCGCGTTCCAGATCATCTGGCCCAGGCATTCCATGATGTGGTGATAGGCACCATGTTCAGATTGCAGTCGTTGCGTGAGCGCCGTTGATGCGGCGCGAATTCCCGGCGGCTGATCGATGGAAATCTGTTCTGCGATCGACAAGTGCATCGATAGGTGCAGGAACGGATTGGTCTGTCCGTTCTCAACCGAATAATCGGCGGCTAGCGCTGCATCGACATCGTTCAGGTCAGCCGAATATTCCGGGTGCTGCATGATCCAGTCTCGGGCAATCGCTTCGAGTGGTGTCAGTATTTCATTTGCCCGATACTTGCGATAGGTTTCGCAGAAAAAACGACGGACGTCTTGTTGGGAAGGATTGAACATAGATATCTCTTAGCTGATAAGTCTGGCGATACTGAAGGCTGCCGTGGCGGCTAAGCCTCCAACGAGCAGCGTTTGCAGGCCGGATTTTAGTCCACCGGTTCCCGTCACGCTGCCTTTAAGGTAACCGAATATATACAAAGCCAGCAACGTGACCACGGTCGATAGCGTGAGTGCGCTTTGTGTGGACTTCATAAATAGGTACGGGGACAGGGGAATCAGACCACCCACCAGATAGGACAGGGCGATGGTGATCGCACTTTTTCTGGCGGCGTCTGGATGAGGCTCTTCCAGCCCAAGTTCAAAGCGCATCATGAAATCTCTCCAGGCCGTCGGGGTGCGTTCCAGGCCGGCCAGCATTGGCTCACATTCCTGTTTAGTGACACCATATTCGGCCATGATTTCGATCACTTCTCTGCGTTCGCGGTGAGGAACAGTCAAGATTTCTTGCTCTTCGCGGTGGCGCTCAGCGTAGTAATGTTGGCGTTCGGTACGCGCAGCAAGATAACCGCCTAACCCCATGGCGATCGAACCAGCCGCAATTTCAGCGACGCCCGCCGTGACGATAATGTTCATCGCTACCGCCGCGCCGCTGATCCCGGCGGCGAGCGCAAATGGTACAGTCAAGCCGTCCGCCATCCCGATCACGATGTCACGGACGGTATCGCTGGCTTCGAAGTGATGTTCGGTATGAGGAGTCGGCATGGTGTCAGATACCTTTTTCTGGGAGTGGAGTTTTGGTTTTATAGTCGCAGAGATCAGCAATCGTGCAGTTCCAGCATAAGGGCTTGCGTGCGATGCAGGTGTAGCGGCCAAGCAGTATAAGCCAATGGTGCGCATCTTGTTGAAACTCTGCGGGGACCACTTTCATCAGTTTATGTTCGACCACATTTACATCTTTGCCGGGTGCAAGACCGGTACGATTTGAGACCCGAAAAATATGGGTATCAACCGCGATGGTGGGATCTCCGAATGCCGTGTTAAGCACCACGTTGGCGGTCTTGCGGCCAACGCCAGGTAATGCTTCCAATTCTTCGCGGGTACGCGGAACTTCTCCATGGTGGCGTTCAATAAGAAGCCGACATGTTTCTATCGTGTTTTTGGCTTTTGTCCGGAATAATCCGATGGTTTGAATGTAGGGAATCAGCCCATCGACACCGAGCGCCAGGATTTGCCCGGGGGTATTGGCGATAGGGTACAACTTGCGGGTGGCTTTGTTGACGCCGACATCCGTTGCCTGCGCTGAGAGCAGCACCGAGATAAGTAATTCGAAAGGCGAGGTGTACAGCAATTCGGTGGTTGGATTCGGCATCACCGTGCGCAGACGGCTGAAGATCTCGCGACGCTTTTCGGTATTCATAGTACGTCTTTCTGCTTACTGGCAGCCTGATTTGATTCAGCTTGTTCGTTTGCCTGTTGTTCTTTTTTAAGTCTGGCACGCTCTATTGCTGCCTGAATGATCGCTTTTTTGCGTTCTTGTTCTGCTTTCTGCTCAGGACTGTTTGTCACTTCCGCCGCAATAACTTTTAATTTTTCTGCTGCTTTAGCAGCAAGACGGTCGTCATTTTCCTGCTTTTCACGGGTTAACCGAGCGCTCCGGAAATCGTGACGCTGGCGCGCTTCATCCGCTTGTTGTTGGGTCCAAGCGTCCCAGCCAGTCTTGCCGGGAGTGACATCAACCATGCTAATGCAGTCGACGGGACAAGGCGCAACACACAGATCGCAACCAGTGCACAGATCTTCAATGATGGTATGCATTTGCTTGGCCGCACCGATGATGGCGTCAGCCGGACAGGCCTGAATACATAATGTGCAGCCGATACAAACCGCTTCATCGATGACGGCACGTGGGCGCGGGCGTTCGACACCATTGATCGGGTTGAGCGGAATGACAGGGGCGTGCAGCAGTTGCGCCAACCTGTTGATGCCTTGTTGTCCGCCCGGCGGGCATTGATTGTAGAGCGCGCTGCCGTCGGCGATCGCTTCAGCATAGGGACGGCAACCAGAAAAACCGCATTTGGTGCATTGGGTTTGCGGTAGCAGCGCTTCGATACTATCGACGAGTTGGGCAAGCTGGACGGGGGAGGGAATGTTTTTTTTAGACACAGCAGAGAGTAACAACATAAAAGATTCATTATCCGCGTAAATCATCGGAGGATGAAATAGAAAAAGCCACCCTGTTTAAAAGAGTGGCCTTTCAACGTCGGGATAGCGCATCCCGAACGTTGTAAATTCATATCATTATCATTACGCGTTCGTTTTGATAAATTCAGTGATTTTCGGGGCAATCAATTCACGCCAGCGGCGACCGGAAAATATTCCATAATGTCCGCATTTTTCTGCTGTGAAATGTTGCTTCATTGTTTCTGGAATCGCTGAACATAAATCATGCGCGACTTTGGTTTGCCCAGGGCCGGAAATATCATCCAGTTCGCCTTCAATCGTAAATAGCGCAACGGTTTTGATGTCTTGTGGTTTAACGAGTTTACCGTCAATTTCCCACGTTCCCGCCGGCAGACTGAAATCCTGAAATACCGTTTTAATGGTTTCCAGATAATAGTCGACAGGCATATCCAGGACGGCGTTGTATTCATCATAAAACTTACGATGATTTTCGGCGGACTCGTTGTCGCCCTGACGCAGGTGCATATAAAAATCCCAATGGCTTTGCGCATGACGGTTCGGATTCATTGCCACGAAACCTGCATGCTGCAGAAAACCGGGGTATACCTTGCGTCCGGCACCGGGATAATTCGATGGCACGGTATAGATTACGGTATTTTCAAACCAGCTAAACGGCTTTTCGGTGGCCAGATCATTGACTTCCGTTGGCGAAATACGGGCATCGATCGGGCCGCCCATCATCGTCATGCTTTTCGGTAGTTTTGGATCTTTTGCACTCGCCATCAAGGAGATCGCAGCAAGCACCGGCACCGTCGGCTGACAGACTGAGATGACGTGCAGATCGGGGCCTAGCAGACGAATAAAGTCCTGAATATAGAAGACGTAATCGTGCAAATGGAATGCACCTTCGGATTCCGGCACCATCCGTGCATCGGTCCAGTCAGTAATATAAACGTCGTGGTCCTGAAGCAAAACATTGACCGTATCGCGCAACAGCGTGGAATGGTGTCCAGATAAAGGCGCAACCAACAAAACGGTTGGTTGCTTGAGCGCGACAAATTCTTTTTTACTGACGTCTTTTTTGAAATGCAACAGCCGGCAAAATGGCTTCGTTATCTCGACTTCTTCGATAATGGCGATTTCTTTGCCATTAACCAAAGTGGTGTTGATGTCAAAATTTGGCTTTTCGTAATCCTTACCGAGCCGATACATTAATTCGTAGCCCGCGGCGATACGTTGCGCAAAGGGCGCATGGGCCAGTGGAGAAACGGGGTTCGTAAAGAGTTTGGCACTTGTTTCTGCGAACTGTACCAAAGGCGTTAATAGAGAACGACTGAATTCGTGCATGTGATAGAGCATACAAACCTCTTAAGTGACGCTTTGACGGGAACAAGGGGATGACTATGTCGCAAGGCCGCAAGTTGATTTATTTTAATTTTTCGTGTTGCTTTAGTGTTGCTCAGTGACAGGCATAAAAATTGCTGATAGGCAATGTATTTCTTTATCCCATCTGTATTATATAGTGTATCTCCGAATGCATTCGATTCACGGGTTCGGTTGGCCTTCAATGTTGGTATAAAACACCCCTCAAGCGCAACGACTCGCTCCCCCTGAATAGTAAAACATGGTTCTTTGCACCGAGATCTGTGGGCGGGGCTGGTTCGACCTTATTGTTTCGGACTTTAACTGAGCCAAAATTCAGGCTCGGTACCCGAACTTTCGTCTTTGTCCTAACGACAGCCATAACCCCAAAATGATATGTTGAACTCTCTTTTAGCGAGGGAGGAAAAAATTTCCCCCAGATTGATTTTCCTATCTGGCGATCCGACGCATCGAGCTCAGGGGAGTTGCTTCGTTGGAAACGCGTTCAATTGTAAGAAATAAGAAGTAAAAATAATAACTAATAACTAATAACTAATAACTAATAGCTAATAACTAATAACCTAATAACTAATATCCTAATCAGTAAGCATTTCCGTGTCAGCGCTTTTGCCACTCCTCCCATAAGGCGTCCTCTCTTACTTTAACGTGCCATGGAATACCTATGCCGAATACATCCGCTTCCGCTTCGAATCGCTCCACTACGGCATCTGCGGCCCGTCGCATGGTCGTGTCGCCTCACGCAACTTCAAACGTCAGCTCGCACCTTGGACAGGCGGTTAGAGGCTGCACAAATACCGCTATGTCGGCGACAGGCGGCAGGTTACCCACGCACTCAAAACTCCATCGGCCAACCCGTAAAGAGCGAAATGTGGTGAGAGATAACGAAGACCAGAACAGAATCGGAGAATTGCAGGAAATCGGCAGGGGCCTGCTTTCACCGTGGGATCAGAGCATGCCCGTTGCACAACCGGGTTGTAGGGCTTTAATAGCCTCTGCGGTTTTAGGATTTGCTTCGGTTCCGATGACACTGTGGTCACATTACCGCACAGAGAACGGAATGCATTTTCCTGTTATCGATAGGAAAAAGGGCGAGCCGCCTGCGACCACCCCCAATGACGGCAGTCGTACTGCTAATCCGGTTGGAGGTGATAGCACCGCATCAGTGGGCTTAGAGTTGCCAACGCTGAGAAATATCGGCAGCCAGATTGTAAAGTACGGGCAAGAAATGTACGCAAACCTTCCGGCCTTACCAACTTTATTGCAGGGGGTTGCTGCAAATACTCAGATCGAATCGGACCCATTTTGGGCACCGGGCTATCAAGATAAAAAGAAAGATCCCGTTCCCGAGACATTACCCACTGCTAAAACAGAGAGCGAGACCAGTGTCCCTTCCACGTCTGCTGCCCCTTCTATAATTACCATTAACATCGCAACTACATTTTTAGACAAGGACCGGTCCTGGGCACCCATAAAAAAAGAGACGATCCTGAATGGCATTAACGCTTATCAGCGCTGGCCCGCGAATATCCCTCAAGACGCTCGACTCAAAGGGTTAAGAACCGAACGCCCGTGCGATCCGGCACTGAACATTGATCAATTGCTGGATACATTCGGACCGATCATGCCGCGCAAGATGGGCAACGCGGCATTGGTTAATCAGTACGAGTACGCGGTGTTTAAATATGCCATCCACAATCAGTTAGGCCCAGGCGATAACAATTTTTTTTCTAGTGATCCGGCCCGACCACAAGTAGCCCTATCTCAGGCGGTTCTTCAAAGCGATGTTGCACATATATTTTTTAATTCCTTAGGTCACACCTTTTCGTTGTTAGACGCGCAACCTCTGGAGAAACTTGTTCGCGAGAGTGTTGATATTTTTCTGAGAACGAATCCGCCATTGAATACACTTGGCAGTTTTGCTACCAACCTCAAAGTGGATGTGAATCGACGGTTTAATTTTCCCGGCCACGCATTCACTACGGAAGCGCATACGAGACTTACAACGCTTTTGATCTGGTTCGTGGAATCAGAATTGAGTGCTATTGATCCTTTATTCAACACACAAGTTAATGTGAGCGGTGCCGATTTTGGGCAACTGCAATACAAGAGCGATGATGCAGCGTTAATGCGCATTGGAGCAGGATTTATTGCCAGATTTTCGACCAACTATTCGAAGCCCCTGACAACCGTTTTATTGAGAGAGGCAGGACTGCACTGCCTGATTGATCTCACACGGGAGCAATGGCCGTCCACGACCTACGACTCATTGTTGCAATTCAGCAGGGGTCTTCCGCAAAACTCGCCCGGAAAGTCTGGTGCCACCACCGATGAGAAGGTAAAGGTTGCGCTTGCAGCAATGATTGCACCGGAAATGCCCAGAATACAGCTTATGAAGCTGGTCAAAGTAAAAGAGGATTCATTCACTCAGGCGGTCAATGATCAAGTTAGTAACAATGCACTCCATCAAAGGCAATCACAAGACGCGCTGAAAAATCTCATAAGGGCAAAGTTCGATTTATATAGTTACGGACTTGCGCACTTGCCTTTAAGCGATCGCGAGAACTTGATCTGTGAATCCAATAGAAATCTGCTCCGGATCTATACGCCTAAAGTTACTTTATATGAAGCATCCCATGCAGGTGTGGCATATCAAGCGTCGTTCAATGGAACCTCTGGCCTGATTTTAGCGGCCGGGCCAAAGGAGAGTGATGGAAGTATTGACTATTATTTGTTTTCTGAAGAGCGCAGCTGGGGTTCGCCCGTCGTCTCGAAAATTACCGAACAAATACGTCGAACCGGTACCGTTAATCAATATGTTAGCGAAAATCATTTAGCCTTTACCAGTAGCATTCGTTTTCCGTCGACGGATCAAACGGCTTTCGATACCACCGTGTTCTCGGTTTCGGCGACCACTTTGGATGAGATTGCATTTTCGGTGAGCGACGCATTAAGCTATCCACCAGAAATCCATAACGGACTTTCCGTCGTATCCCCATCGCAGCCGTTGAAGCCAGGTCTAGCCGAGAAAATTTTCCATTCGAAGATTTTTTCTATTGGTAAATTCGTGGTTGGCATATTTCCAGGAGGGAATTGCGTTATCGCTGTGCTCGATGTGGCGGAAATGATTGCGTTACCAGCAAAAACAGATGCGGAGTTGATCGAGCAAGGAATAACGTTAGCAGTAGATTCACTTTTTTGCTTCACTGGAATGATTAAATTAGGGGAAACGCGCAATATTATACGTTCGGCCCGCGCTGCTTTTAACTACCGGACGCCGGAGGAATTCGGCGCTGTCAAAGTGGCGAAGCAAGAGGCGGAGCCGCCGAGCGATGTTGCACAACCCATTCTCGCTGATGGTCGGGAGCTAACGGGAAGAGCAGAAAAAGAGATGTCACATCAGGAGCTGCGCTTCAGGACCGGTATTTCCGAATTAGTCGATATCGCGCCCTTGAAGGCACCCACCTTTCCCGATATCATTTCTATTCATGACGACACCTTGAACGTACCGTATGCGCTGCGTCCGGAAGGTCTTATTCAAAAATCGGACGGAGGCCCCGTATTTATCATTATGGATGTGGGTGAGCCTGGAAAAAGAGTCAGTTATCTCTGGAACGAATCAGACCGTCAGCTGGAGCAGCAGACCGATCAATGGCTGAGCGCATATGGCCATTTGATGGATAGAGATCCGAAGGTGCTGGCGCTGTTTATACAGGATCTGACACGGCGTTTTTATTCAAAGCATATCTCAGATACGCTGTACCACAATAAATGCGTTACCGCATTGAATCAACGTCAATATCAAAGTCACTTTGACCATCCTCCGGACGGGGAGGTTAATGGTGTTTATCATGTCGGAGATCGCCGTTACATCAAGATTGTTGATCAATTCTATTTGCTGGCGGAGAAGCAGGTTTCACCTGCAGTTGAGCGTATTGTAGGTCAAGGAATACCGGAAGATCTGCAACTGGATGTGCAGTATGACAGCGCATCCTGGCAGGTAAAGAACAATCATCTGATCAAGCCGTTGCCTCAGCTTCCAGATAGCGTCACTTCTTTTGGTGAAGCTTTGAAAAAGGGCTTTAATTTACCAGAGGGGTGGCAGTCAACCGCGATGTACATCGATAGTCAGAATGGTGATCAATTCATTTTCAGCTTCCAGGATAAGGGCGGGAATACCTTGTATCGCCGCGGACCCGACCGAAAAAATGCACTTGAAATGCTCTCAAGGGAAGAGTTCGACGAAAATCGCTGCGGTAGGGTACGGCGCTCTCCGCAGCCAGGCGGTGCCGCTGCCGGGTGTAGCTCAATGGGCCCGCATATCATACCGCTTTCGCCGGAATCCGCGCGAGCTAGCGCAATAAACCAGCTGGTTGCGTTGGATGTGGAGACGCGTCCTTACTATGAGCGTCCGCTCCTTCGACTTGAAATAGTGCGTGATGTCGAAACAATCAATAGGCATTTCCAGGAAAATTCCGAACTTCGGCAACGTGCCTTCGTTTTACTCTCGCGCATGGAAAGTAAGCCTACCTTAGTGTTACCACGCGCAATCCAGGAAATGGGAACTCTTATGCAGGGCAGGGTTGCAGTGCCCGCTGAAACGTTAAAAAACCTGACTAATTTTTGGGAAAGTATCCAGCGGCAAATAGCCAAGGAATCTGCTGATGGCCTCCGCGTAAATGATCCCGCTTTACAAAAGATTTGCCAGATAGGTTTACAGCTCTGTATGAAACTGCGCTCGTACAATGCTCTGGGTGATACCTATACGTCAAAAGTACGAAAATTAAATCAATTGAATTATGATTATGAGTCCCGGTTTCTAATCCCACAGCAGAGAGCGAGTTCCCGGCTTTGGAAAACCATTTTTGGTCCAGTCTTTACATCGCAATTCGCCACTGCCCAAGGCTGGACATTTGAAACCCACGCCAAAGGTATATCGCAAATCCGCGAAAAATATGGCGTGGAAGTTGCACACGATATTAGCTATGCTTACGCTGACAGTCATGAACTCGCAGGGGATTTAGTCGATTGGTCGAGAGCCGATCCGGCCGCATTTTGGAGACAAATATCTTCCTTTTTTCATGTTTCCGGTGCGCTGTCGCCTCCGGCCCAAAATCTATTAGTACGCACTTTGTCTAAATTCGAGCAATGTGCCCATCCTCAAAAAATGGATGCGCTGCGGGTTATTTCTCCAGCAGTCAGCCCAGATGGAATTCAGTATCGATACAGTCTGCAAGAACATGCAGAAGGTATCCCTCAGGAAGCGTCGTTATTTGGAAATGTCGTGTCTGCTTATACGTATGAAGGAGGTAAAAACCAGGGAAAGATCTATTTGACCACCACAACTTTTTTATCACCCACCAGTAATGCAGCTGAGTTGCAGGAAACGCTGCAGCATGAGTTGTCGCATTTGGCAATACCGAAAAGTGCAGACGAAATCTATCTCAATACAGATAGATCAAAATTTGGCCATTATTCGGCCGGTGCACTCGGTCGCCAGGCTGATGTAATACTCGATTCACAAGAGGCGTTTTTGAAATATATCGAGGATAACCCTGCTCAAAAGAGCGGCTTTCTACTGCATTGCAAAGTCCACTTACCTGGCACTCTGAGGACGTATTTCCCAGAGGGGGTAGAAGGGACTTCTATCGATAAATCGCGCTTCAGGGCCTTCGTTATCGCACTCTTCAAAGGTCCCCCCGACATAAAAATCAAGGCGTTCCTGATGCCGGATATATTTGTCGCATGGTTTCAGCATATGGCGAAAGGGCTACCAAAGTCAGCCTCCCCCGTGAGTGCTGGCGCTGAGCGAAGACAAAAGCGTGAGGCATCAACGATGGCGGTAGAGGCTGAGATCGAGAGGCTTCTGGTACGTGACGCGTTTGAGACGATCAGACGGGAAGAGGTATAAATACTTCGATGTAATTACGCGATTTTCAAACAAAACGACCGAACTCTTGCATCCGATAAATCCTCTAAATTCATCATCCAGGGTTGCCAATGTCCGCTTTCTTCAACTGTCGATCACCGGCAATCATGCCCGATCGAACCAAAAAAACGCAAGCCAACACAACGTAATTTGTCGATGTGCGCTTTATTTTTGCGACATCTGAATATAGAAAATTTTACTAAAAAACCGGCCGTGAGGGTCGGGATCCATTTTTTGTTATCCGAGAAGACCGGTGTATATACGAAAAAAAGAGCAATGATCTGGATGCAAAAGAGTTGACCAGCTAGTCCCACTTTCGTCTTGGTCCTAGCGACAGGCAGAAGTTTTAATGATATTTTTTGAACTGCTTGTTTTAGCTGGCTTGGCTAACTATCTGATTCGGAGCACCGTTCGTGCGACGCTAAACCAGGCATTAAGTCAATCAATAGGCGTTGTTCATTTTGTCGATGATTATTTGCTCTCAAAAAGAACGCGAATCATCATTACTTTATTACCGAATTTAGTCGCCGCCTCCATCGTCAACGAAACAAGGGATGCTCGTGCCTAACACAATTTTTAATTCTGCCAATTGTTCCGCTGCCGGTTACGCAGCGAGTCGCCTGCCGATGTCCCAACATTCGACATCTTGCGCTAAATATCCTTTGCGCAAAGCAGTCAAAGGCTGCACCGGTACTCCGACGTCGGCGGCGAGCGGGAGATCGCCACACTTCGCAAACTCTCACCGGCTAACACGGAAGGAACGAAATGCAAACAGAGATAACGAAGAGCAAATAAGAACGGGTGAGTTACTAGAAATTGGGAAGCATTTATATTCGGGCGGTTGCGTCAGCACGCCCAGCCACCAATCGGACTGTAGGGCAGCGATAGCCTCTGCCATTCTGGGATTTGCTTCTGTTCCGATGTCATTGTGGTCGCATTACCGTGCAGAAAACGGCATGCAATTTCCCGTTATTGATAGGAAGATCGGAGTGCCCAATTCACCGGTCCAGGATGATAGCAATCATCCTGGACACTCGGTGCAGGGAGACGGCGCGCAGCCGATTGGTTCGGCCTATTCCACGTTGGCGGATATCGGTGAAAGAATTCTAACGGCAGGGCAGGAAATGTATGCAAACTTTCCGGCCTGGCCAGGTTTGTTGCCAGGTGTTGCTGCGGACAGCGAGATCGATTCAGACCCATTTTGGGCACCGGGCTATCAAGAAAAAAAGAGAGACCCCGTTCCCAGAATTTTTAGCTCGACCACAGCAGCGCCAACGGTACCCGCCTTTTCTCCAATTACGTATTCCGCAGATTCGTTTTTAGACAAGACTGCCGCCTGGCATTCGATCAACAAAGAGACAATCTTGAATGGCATAAGTGCCTACCAGCGCTGGCCCGCCCGCATTCCCCAAGACGTGCGACTCAAGGGCATGAAACTCGAACGTCCCTTGGATCCCTCATCCAGTATTGACCAGCTGCTAGACACGTTTGCTCCGATAATGCCGCGCAAGATGGGCGACGCAGCATCGGTCGATCAGTACGAGTACGCGGTGTTGAAATACGCCATACACCATCAGTTGCGCCCGAGCGAGGGTGATTTTTTTTCTAGCGATCCGTCCCGACCGCAGGCAGCGCTGCAACAAGCAGTAATGCAAAGCGACGTATCGCATATATTTTTCAACTCGTTAGGGCAAGTATTCCCGCTTGTGGACGCGCAATCCTTAGAAAAATTGGTACGTACGAGTAGCGCGACCTTTCTAAGTACCAATCCTCCATTGAATACATTCGCGAAATTTGCCGACGGCATAAAAATGGACGTCGATCGGCGGTTGAATATTCCGGGCCACGCGTTTACAAAAGCCGAGCGCGCCAGATTGTCTACGCTCGTGTCCTGGTTTGTTGCGTCAGAGTTGGGGGCCTGTGATCCTTTGTTTAACTCGCGGATTGAGAAGGGATATCTTGATTTTGATCAGACGCTCTACCAAAGTGATGACGCCACGTTAATGAGCATTGGGGCAGGTTTTATCGCGCGATATCCCGGAAAGCCGTCGACAACTCTGACGCCGGCACTATTGCGAGAGGGGGGGATGCATTGTTTGATCTATCTTTCCTCAAAGGAATGGCCACCCAATACCTATGCGTCCCTGACGCAATTAGGCACAAATCTTCTCCAACATTCGAAAGGTATTCCCAGCGAAGCTGCTCCCGACAACGCGACGTCCGCGTTAGCACATCTGATTGCGCCCGTGATGCAGAAGATCCGCCTCATGAAGGTTGTCAGCCTGCGCGAAGAAGAATTCGTCAACCGGGTAAATGAACGCGACCCTAATGCCGCACTTCATCAGGCGCTGTCCCGAGATGCGCTTAGTGCAGTAACAAGAAGTAAATTTGATTTATACAGATTCGGCCTGGCGCAATTACCGATAAGCGATCAGGAGAACCTGATTCGATCAAGTAATCGAAATCTGATAAAAGTATATACGCCTAAAGTCACCTTATATGAAGCGGTGCACTACGGTGTTGCCTATCAAGCTTCGTTCAATGGCACTTCAGGCTTGATCTTAAAGTCAGGATCCGAGGACAGTGAGGGCGGCATTGATTACTATTTGTTCTCCGAAGAGCGCTGCTGGGGTTCGCCGGTGGTATCTAAAATAACCGAGAACATACATCGGGCGGGAGGCATCAATAAGTACGTTAAGGAAAATCACGCGGCGTTCACCCACGGTCTCGGCTTTCCTTCTGCGGATCAAACGGCATTTGAGACCAATTCCTTTTCGATCTATGCAACAACCCTGGACGAAATTGCCCTTTCTGTAAGCGGATTACAAAGCAACTATCCCGCACAGATACATGAAGGGATTTTCGATGTGCGCCAGCCACAGCAGCCCTCCCCCAATTTAGCAGAGAAAATTTTTCACTCGAAGATTTTTGCAATTGGAAAATTCGTTATTGGGGTTCTCCCCACAGGCAGTTGCGTAATCGCCGTCCTTGATATCGCTGAAATGATCGCGTTGCCGGCAAAAACAGATGCAGAACTCGCGGACCAAGGGCTAACGTTAGCAGCGGACGCTCTTTTTTGCTTTAGTGGAATGGTTAAATTAGGTGAAACTCGAAACATTATACGTTCCGTCCGAGCCGCCTTTAACTTCAATTCGCCTGAGGAATTTGCTGCTGGCAAAGCGGCTAAACCCCCACCCGAAAAGTCGAGTGAAATAGAACAGGAGTTCGGATCGCTGGACGGCGCCCCAAAGCTGGCGTCGGGTGAGTCGCTCAGCACGGCAACACGAGGGTTAGGCTTCAGAAGCGGCCTTTCCGATTTTGTCGATACACCATTAACAACAAGTGGCGTTCCCGATATCATTTTTATCCGTAAAAACAGGTTAGAGGTACCATCCAATTTGCAGCCAGAGGGCCTCATACAAAAATCGGCCGGCGGCCCACTATTTTTGGTTTTGAACGTCGGCGATTCTGAAAAACGGGTAAGTTATCTCTGGAATGAATCGGAAAGACAACTGGAACGCCAAACCGATCAGTGGCTTAATGCTTATGGCCATCTGATGGATCGAGATCCAAAGGCATTGGCGTTGTTCAGGCAGGATCTACTGCGTCGTGCTTATTCAAAGCATATCTCGGATATGTTGTACAACAATAATTGTATAAACGCGATACAACAACACGAATATCAAAGTCATTTTGACCATCCCCCGGTATCGCTGGCTGATGGTGTCTATAGCGTTGGCGATCGCAGGTATATTGAAATTAACAAGCAATTCTACATGCTTGCGCACAAGCCTGAATCGGCTGCGGTTGAGCGAGTTGTCGGGCAGGAAATCCCGAAAGATCTGCAACTTGATATGCGATACGACGGCGGGAAGTGGAATGTAGTGAGCAATCATTTAATCAGTCCGGTAAGTCAACTACCGAAAGTTATTACCACCTTTGCAGATGCTTTGAAGCAGGGTTTCAACTTACCCGAAGGGTGGCAGGCAACTGCGATGTACGTCGACAGCGAGAATATCGATCAATTCATTTTCAGTTTTCGGGATAGTGACGGGAATACGTTATATCGCCGCGGGCCGGACCGGAAAAATGTGTTCGAAATGCTCTCCCACGAAGAGTTTGAAGAAATTCGTTGCAACCGGGCGCGACGTTCGCCGCCTGATGGTGCCCGCGCAGGGTGCCGCACGATGAGCCCGCATATAGTGCCGTTGTCGTCAGAGTTCGAACGCGCAATTGCAATAAAGCAGTTGGTTGCGTTAGATGTTGAGACACGTCCTTACTACGAGCGTCCACTTCTGCGCCTTGAGGTGGTACGAAACGTCGAAAAAATCAACGATCTTCTTGAGGGAAATCCAGGCCGAAAGGAACAAATCGTTGATCTTATTGCGCGAACGAAGAGAAAGCCAGTCCTGGAGCTGCAACGTGCACTTCAAGGGATGGGATATTTGATGCAGGGCCGCGTTCCATTACTTAACGAAGCACTATTAAATCTGACCGATTTTTGGGAAAAAATCCAGGCACAATTAACGAAAGAATCGTTCGGAAGCACAGTCGTACGAGACCCCGAACTGCAAAAGCTCTGCAAAATAGGTCTTCAGCTTTGCGATAAATTGCGATCTTATAATATTTTGGGCGAGACTTATACGGCCAAAGTAAAAACATTAAATCGATTGAGCCATGACTACGAGTCCGAGTTCATTACGCCAAAGCAAAAGGCGAGCGCGCGACTGTGGAAAACCGTGTTTGGTCCCGTTCTCACGTCAGGCTTCCAAAAAGTGCGTGGCTGGACCTTCGAAACGCGCGCAAAAGGTTTATCGGAAATAAGCGAGCTATACGGCGCGGAGGTTGCGTACGATATTCAATCCACCTACACCGACAGTCATCAACTTGCCGGGGATATGGTCGAGTGGTCCAAAAATGACCCCGCCTCATTCTGGAAACAGGCGTCCTCCTTTTTTCACGTTTCTGACGCGCCTTCGCCCATTGTTATGGATTTATTAGCACCAATATTGTCGACATTTAAGGAATGTGCACACCCAGAAAAAACGGACGCCCTGTGTGTTATTTCCCCTGCAGTCAGTCCAGACGGAATACAGTACAGATACAACCCGGAAGAACATGCGGAAGGTATTCCCCAGGAAGGGTCACTGTTCGGCAACCTGATTTCTGCATTTACGTATGAACAGGGGAAAAAGAGAGGGCGGCTCTTTTTGTCGACCGCAACATTTTTATCACCCACTACCAACTTGGCGGAACTGCAGGAAACGCTGCAGCATGAGTTATCACATTTGGCGATACCAAAGAGCGCCGACGAATTTTATCTTAATTCAGACCGATCAAGGTATGGCCATTACTCTGCCGGCGCGCTCGGTCGCCAGGCAGATGTGATACTCGATTCAGCTAACGCTTTTTTAAAGTACGTAGAAGATAGCCCCAAACAAACGATCGGTTTCCTGCGGCATTGTGATACACATCTGCCGGCTTTGTTAAAGATCCATTTCCCGGAGGGAATTGAAGGACATGCCATCGATAAATTACGCTTCAGGCACTTCGTTATCGCAATCTTTAAGGGTCCCGCAGAAATAAAAATAAAGGCGTTTATGATGCCGGATATATTCGTTGCGTGGCTGCAGCACATGGCCAAAGGACTGCCCAAAATCGATGCCGAAAATGTTGCTGGCTCAGGCGGGAGACAAAAGCGTGAATCCTATCTGAACGCGATGGAAGCACCGGTAGGAAAACTGTTGGTGCGCGAATTGTTTGAAGTGATCAGACACGAACAGGTTATAGCCAACGGGAGTAAGAAAGGTACGAATGCTTTTTAAGTGCAAGGTAAATATTTGACTTCAGCGGCTCTTCCTGCCGGAGAAAGAAGCCGACCAGAAGTGGCTGGCTTCGGTTTTGGTGAGATGCCGTCTTGCACGACAAATAGTGTACGCATTTTTTTCGTCTTGGTCCTATTGGAAGCGCCCATTCTTTAATCCCAGTCCCATTCTTTATTTTGCTGAATACCCCTAAACTTCGCCTCATTAAACAGGTAGAAGCAAGCGATAGGGAAGGGCGTGCCATGAATGTAGAATCTGTAAGGTTGCTTATTAAACTTCAGGTATTTATTGATAGCGGACTTGATGAGCGGAGAGAGTGCAAAAGCCGTGCGCCAGAAATCAAACAGGAGTCGCTCACAAGGTTGCATGTAAAAGGTGCTTGCATAAAATCCTGGTTTTTACGTATGGCAATCGACAAGACCCCAGAGTATCTGCGCATTTCTGCAGCGTTAAGGCAAACCGAGGCTTATTCGATGGTGTCGTTTCTACTGCGGGAAGGCGGGCAGGGTGAAAAGCTCAATATGTTAAGCGCTCGCTATGGCGTCTCCACATGTCACTTTCGAAGATTGTTTCGCTCTGGACTTGGTAGTAGTCCGAAATCCGAGCTTAAGGGGTGGCAACTTGCGAAGGCTGTGCTGGCAGTAATTGAAGATAGACGGTCTATAACCGACGCTGCGATGGCACACGGATACGCCTCGTCCTCTCATTTTTCCAACGAAGTCAGAAAGTCGGTCGGTTTCAGTCTGACGCAGCTATTTGACGCTAACGCTCGCATCAGTGATAAGAACAAGGAATTGATGTGATTGTATTGAAACACCGCATCAATTTTAAACAATTATTTAAGCAACTATTGATAGCAATGAGCCTGATGCTAATTAGGCCAGCCTTTGGGTTGGAAGTTGGCAAATTAGCTGATGTGCCACGCTACGTTGCACATCAGGAAAACCTGCGATCTTTCTTCGGTGGGATCTCGTCGCATTTGGGTAAGCCAATTATCGTCAGCAAACTGGCAGCTTCCAAGCAAGTTTCCGGAGAATTTAATCTTCTTGCGAATGACATTGTTAACGCCGTTAGCAAGCAGATGGGATTAATTAATTACAGCGACGGACAGGCGATTTATGTCTACGATGCTTCCGAAACCAGAAATAAGATCATCACTTTGCAAAATATAGGGTTAAATGAATTAACTCATTTTTTACAAAAATCCGGCCTGGCAGATTCACGTTACCCATTGCGTAGCGACGGGGTTGATACGTTTTACCTCTCTGGACCCCCCATCTATATCGACTTAGTGTCGGAGGTTGCAACATTTATGGACGGTCGGGTTACCAATCGACAGCATCTTCATATCGAAGTTATAAAGCTCAATAACACCTTTGTGACTGACCGATCTTATACCCGGCGTGACGACAGTATTATCATTCCCGGTATAGCCACAGTGGTAAGCAAATTGCTAGACGGTATTTCAAATGAGGTCAGTTTCGAGGTCCAGAAGGTGACTAGTGGTTTGCCGCTCCCGGATTCGCCCATCGAACCGCTCCCTTTGCCTACTGACGTCAAAACGATGACAAAGGCGGAAACAATCTCGCCCCCGGAAAACACAAAAATCATCGCTTATCCCGAAACGAACAGCCTGTTAATAAAGGGAACGATCGAACAGATTAAGCTTGTTCGTAACCTCGTTAAAACGTTGGACGAAAAAAAGAGGCAAGTGGAGCTTGCGCTTTGGATAGTCGATTTGCAGAAGGATGATCTCGATCGCCTTGGCGTGAACTGGCAAGGGTCGTTATCTATTGGCAGTCAATTTGGTGCAGGGTTTAATCGCGGCATTCACGTTCCCGCGATTGCAAGTGTAGAGGGAATGCAATTTGTAGCTTCGATTATGGCTTTAGCGCGTGATAATAGAGCGCAAATAGTCTCTCGGCCAGTCTTGTTAACGCAAGAAAATACGCCTGCGATGTTTGATAATAGTCGCACATTTTATACGCCGCTCATAGCTGAACGTGCTGTAGAGCTCCAGCACGTAACCTATGGCACGTTAATCCATATGTTGCCGAGGTTCACCACTACCGACGACGTGGAGCTTTCTCTTAATATAGAAGATGGAAACGAAGTCGCTCAGGCCGACGGCGCGTTGGATAGCGCACTTCCGACAGTAGGTCGGACAAAAATAAGTACCGTCGCAAGGGTCCCAAAAGGAAAAAGCCTGCTTATCGGCGGCTATACGCGCGGGGAAAGCGGAAACCAATTGGAGAAAATCCCGGTATTGGGTGACTTGCCTTTTATAGGGGGGATTTTTCGTTATCGGCAGTCGCATAACAAAAATACGGTGCGCGTTTTTCTCATCAGACCGCGCGAGATAGATGATGGCATTGATTTTGGTATAAAAAATATAGACGAAGAAATCGAATTGGAAGCCTTAATTCATCGATTGGACAGAACGCAAGAAGTTGGTCGATTTGAGAAGGAGAATTTCTCCTATGGCAATTAGCTCAACCTCCGGGCCAGCGATTGCGGCATTGTTTCAAGCACAAACGCGTCAGAAAGAATCAACAAGATCTGCCAGTGAAGGAAGCCCACAACAAATCGAATTTGGCAATGAGGATGAACAGACCCCTGCTGCGCTTCAGCAAAAACTAATGGACATGGCAGATGAAATGGCTGGAGTCGCAGCACAGTTTCGTAGTCGACGCGAATTGGAAAAAAAAGGCAACTTGTCGGGCGAAAACTTTGAACGCGTTCTAGAAGAAGATGCAGTGCCCAAGGCAAAAAAATTGATTGATGTGTTATCAATAGATAACGGTCGGATTGACCTGCTGATGGCGCGTGCCCGGGGTTTCTTTCCTGACGATAGTGATCTTTATTTGGTTCTCAAAGAACTGTTAAAAAGAAAAGAATTATCCCAGATTCAGCGCAAAAGACTGGAATCGTTGCTAGCGCAGGTGAGCAAAACGGCAGACAAAAAAATGCTACTAGCCGGGATTAACTGCGCTTTAAAAGCGCGCTTGTTCGGCGCAACCTTAATGTTGAAAGCTTCGTTTTTGAGAACAACATACCGTCGCTTTTTGCAAAACGATATGCCTCCCGTCGGCGACTATGAAGAATGGATCGCAAGCTATGGCTACAAAGAACGACATACGGTACTCAACTTTGTTGAGGAATCACTACGAATTGATATTCAAGCCGAAAATCCGAGCTGCGATCTTCTGGAGTTCAGTAACCTGGGCGCGCACATGCTTAAGATACGTCTGCTGCGCACCGCCGATCAAGAATTTGTAATGTTTCTGTTGAGCGCAAAGTTGGTAATACCACACCAGGAAGAAGAGGCGGACTGGCTATTGTTGTTATGTCGTATCGTGAGGAACGAAATATCCATGTCTCAACTGCTGAGTGAAGCATTCGGCACCGCATGTGTACTGCAAGCCAGCAAGAAAACGTCTGTTTTGCTAAACGCGGTAAGAAGCGCCTACAAGCTGTTGCCGGACGCGTTGTTTCAAAACGAACGTGATCCGGAAGATGCAGTCGCTGCATTTGATCGTTTGATCGATGCAATGTATGCCGCAGAGTTATTGGAGCAACGAGGGATCACGCTTTAGAGCTAGCGCCACGATTATGATCTCTTCATCACTCAAAAATATCAAGGCACATCCGGAATTAATCATTGTTCTGTTGATGGTGATGATCATCGCTATGTTGATTGTCCCGTTGCCGATGTTTCTGGTCGATTTTTTAATTGGGCTCAACATAGTCATTGCGATCCTATTGTTTATGGGATCGTTTTATGTCGAAAAAATATTAAATTTCTCCACTTTTCCTACGATTCTTCTCATCACGACGCTCTTTCGATTGTCGTTATCCATCAGTACCAGTCGGCTCATTCTCACGGAGGCAGACGCGGGTGAAATAATCAACACCTTTGGACAGTATGTCATCGGCGACAGCCTGATTGTCGGCTTCGTCATTTTTTCCATCATTACGATCGTTCAGTTCATCGTTATTACGAAAGGTTCAGAAAGGGTCGCAGAAGTGGCAGCACGTTTCTCACTCGACGGGATGCCGGGAAAACAGATGAGTATTGATGGAGATCTAAAGGCCGGCGTGATCGACGGAGATGCTGCGAAAGAGCGCCGCAGCATCTTAGAGAGAGAAAGCCAGCTTTATGGATCGTTCGACGGCGCGATGAAATTTATTAAAGGCGATGCAATCGCCGGCATCATCATCGTCTTCGTTAATTTGATTGGTGGGATTGCTGTGGGCGTAACACAGCACAACATGGATATGGAGACTGCGCTCCAGACGTACACTATGTTGACTATTGGCGACGGACTGGTGGCCCAAATTCCAGCTCTATTGATTTCAATCAGTGCGGGATTGATCGTCACACGCATTAACGGCGATGACTCCAATCTGGGACGCAATATCATGGGCCAATTATTAGCGAAACCTTTTGCTGTGGGGATAACTGCCGTATTGGCGGCAGCGGTCGCGTTCCTTCCAGGTTTTCCTGCGTTTGTGTTTGTTGGACTTGCAACGCTACTGGGAGGATATCTTTATATTCAATCCCGTCGAAAAGTCGGCATAACTCCGAAAGTGGATACCTCCCCATTGGATCAAGACGCAGATAAAAAAAATGACGATCAATTGGGGTTGATTGCCGATCTGGACAAAGTCGCTACAGAAACAGTCACTTTTATATTGCTGGTACCTGAGGAAAAAAAGAACGAATTTATAGATAACCAGCTTGGTCAACGGCTGCGGAGCCAATTCTTTATCGATTATGGGGTGCGTCTACCCGATTTCTTAATTCGTAGCTCGGAGAAAATGAAGCCAGACCATTTGGTATTGCTTATAAATGAGATCCGTACTGAGCAGCTACGTATTCGCTTTGGAAAAATACGTCTGGTCCAAATGTCCGAGGAGATCGCGCATCTCGGCATTGAGGTTCAAATAGATCAAGATACGGCTGGAGAGGACTGCTATTGGGTGGAACCACGCTGGAAAGCAGAGTTGATGGGTTTAGGTTTCCAGATCCGTAGCGCACAAGACGAATTGTATCAATGCCTCGCAACAGTTCTGGTGAAGCATGTGCCGGAGTTTTTTGGGATTCAGGAAACCAAAAAAATGTTGGATCAGACTGAAAAACTAGCGCCCGACCTTCTCAAGGAAGTGTTACGTAACGTCACGGTTCAAAAGATCTCAGAAGTGTTGCAACGGCTTTTATCTGAAAGAATTTCTGTACGTAATTTCAAGCTTATTTTAGAAGCATTAGCGCAGTGGGGTGGTCGGGAAAAAGACGTGATTGCACTAGTTGAGCATGTACGTGGTGCTATGGCGCGCTATATCTCACACAAATTCGCAGTTTCCGGTCAATTGCGCGTAGTGATGCTTTCGCCTGAGGTTGAGGAGCAAATTCGAAAGGGTATTCGGCAGAATTCTAACGGTGCGTTCCTTAATGTAGAACCGTCTGTTACAGAAGAAATTATGGATAAATTTGCCTTGCTGTTCCAGGAGTTTCCGATTGCTCAAAAAGATTTGGTCGTATTGACGAGCGTCGATGTCAGACGTTTCGTTAAGAAGTTGTTAGAGACGCGCTTTCGAAATCTCGACGTGATTTCGTTTGGGGAGGTCAGTAATCATGTCGAAGTTAATGTGGTCAAGGTCATCTAAGACCGCAACGAACAGCGTCACTCGTTCGAACACGATTTCGAATGTCGAGATAAACCATAGTTGGCGTTTGAGTATTTAATGGAAAAAATGCATAAAAATAATCTTGGAGAGTTGGTAAAAGGTGCACTTCTGTTTAGCGGTTGTGAGCCAGGTCTGATCAAAGATATGGATAATCACTCAACGGTGCAGATTCAATTGGAAAACATGCCTTCTATGTATGTCGGCTTGATCGATGACAAGACCGTGATCTGGAGCGATTTGTGTGAGTTCCACGAAAGCATCATCACCTACCATTCCGACAATCTGCTACGGGAAATTATGATCGGTTTCGTTTACAGCGAGAGTGGGCAATTATGCATTCGAGAGAGCAACGGACAGTTACAATTATGTGTGTACCTGTCGGACGTTTACCTGGAAAGTGCGGAATCGATGGCAGAAGCAATCAACGCGTTTTTTGAAAGTCAATCGCGCGTTACGGAGATTGTCAGACAATGACGGCGTTGCGCCTCCTGAACCATTATGTTCGAATCCAGCGGTTTTCGGGAACAATTATTGAAGCGCGGTTAAGTGATGTTTCTGTCGGTGAGGTCTGTGAAGTACGTCGGAACTGGCGAGAGACGGAAGTACTGACCCGTGCGCAGGTAGTCGGGTTTCGAGGGGATATCGCTCTTCTGAGTCTAATGGGAAATGCCAAAGGTATCTCGCGCGAATCAGTGTTGGCATCAACCGGTAGCGCGTTCACCGTGCTTCTCAATGATAGCGTGCTGGGCTCGGTGCTCGACGCATATGGCAATTGCGAGGTGCGTTTCTCAGAGCAAAAACTGCCATCACGACCAAATCAACGGTGCGCTCTGGAGGCAGCACCTCCTTCGCTGATGCAGCGCGCTCCTATTCAAAGAAGATTGAGCACTGGCATTGCTGTTATAGATGGGTTGATGACCTGCGGAATTGGGCAGCGAATGGGTATTTTCGCGCCAGCAGGTGCTGGGAAAACCACGTTGGTAAATATGCTTATCGGAAATGCATCAGCTGACGTATTCGTCATAGGGCTCATCGGCGAGCGCGGCAGAGAGGTGACAGAATTTGTCAATAATTTAAAACACTCGCCGCATGGGGCTCGATGTGTTGTGGTGTATGCGACGTCGGATTCGTCTTCCCTTGAGCGTCGTAATGCCGCACTTCTGGCCACCACGGTTGCCGAATATTTTCGCGAACATGGATCTCACGTAGTGCTGCTTCAGGATTCCCTGACGCGCTATGCGCGGGCATTGCGAGACGTGGCACTAAGCGCGGGGGAACCGCCGGCACGCCGAGGCTATCCTGCGTCCGTGTTTGAGTCTCTGCCGCGTTTGCTGGAACGCCCCGGGGTCACGCTGGCTGGAAGTATCACTGCCTTCTATACGATATTGTTAGAGAGCGAAGATGAGGCCGATCCAATCGCTGAAGAAATTCGATCAATACTGGACGGGCATATTTACCTCAGTCGAAAATTGGCGGCAAAAAATCATTATCCCGCCGTGGATGTGTCTCAAAGTTTAAGTCGAACGGCATCGCAGGTGTGTGATGTTGCCCAGTTACGTAGCGCAGCATCTATTCGGGGAAAGCTAAGTCGGATTGAGGAAATGCAGTTAATGCTGGATATGGGAGAGTACCGCCCTGGCGAAAGCCTTCAAAACGACCAGCTGTTACTTCAGAAGGAAGCGCTCTTCAGCTGGCTCTGCCAACCATCTGAGGAGTACCGCGATGGAACGATTTCGTTGGAGGCAATGCATGCACTTGCTCGGTAGATACCTGGCTTTTCAGCGGTGTAATGGTTTACGGCAACTTTCCCGTAAAAGTCGTTTGTCAGCGCTGCGCAATCGGTGCGCGCACGTTCAGGCCGAATGTGAACAATTAAAGGGACAGATTGAACTACAGCGACAGTTGATGACGAGCGAGACTGTTGCAGGGACCACAATCGACCGCCAACGACTATTCTCGTGGATGCGGAAGAACGCGGTTATTTTACGAAAAATTCAAGAATTGCAATTGGACTTAGTTAGTCGACAAACGCTCAGAGCAGAATGTGAGCAAAAATACGAATCGCAACGTTTGCTCTGCAACCAGCTCGAACTCAAGCATGAAAAGTATACAAATTTAATTCTCGTTGAGAGAAAAAAACAATGGATAAAATCTATTAATTTTGAAGATTCTGAAATCGAAGGTCAGCTGTTATGGACAAAATAGGGAATATTACTTTCATACACGCGGTGCAGTCCGATCTTGTTTTTTTGGGCGATGTTGATTGCTCATCCGAATTGAAATACGGTGACGAGCTAACACAAGATAAGCAGGAGGATGCGCTGCAATTATGCTTGACAGTTCAATATTTGATGCCATTGCAAGTGCCCGTTGCCATGAACGCTGGCAGAAATGTGGTTCATGGACAGCCCGCGCCGGTCGACGAATTTACGGTTAAACACCATGAAACAAGTTCTTGCGACAATCATGTCTCACAACGACCGCAAAGAAACATTCTTTCACGATCGATGCATTCGCAATCGTTGACGCAAACAATTACCTCACCCCTATCCACACCTCAATCCAGCACTGTGTCTCGGAATACAGGCGCATTCTTTGGCGCGAGAGAGAGCGAGTTCCGAGAAAACGAAGAAGCCGTAAAAAATAGAAGTCAACATTTTCCGGATGGGATTAGCAAATCGAGTCGACGCTCTCCGGTTGGGATTGACAGACTAAATAAATATTTTTTGGAAGGAATTGACAGGATGAGTCAACATTTTCCGGAGGCTATTAATAGCACCAGTATTTCGGAAGGCGTTGACAACCCGAGTAACCAGCTTCCGAAGAAAGTTGAAATTGAGAGTCCCCATTTGCTGAACGGCGATACAGCGGTGCACCATCGATTTAAAAGTGAACAGAAAGTGGTGTTAGTAACACCCAAAGTAACGATTTGTGAAAATGGCCATCGAGATAATAAAAAGCCGGAAGTAACTATTGGAAATGCAGAGTTAGCACTGCCGCTCAATATGGAAGCAAAAGATAAAGAGAATCGCATTGTTTTTGACTCGAAGAATGCAACCAATGAAGGTAGGGCCTCACTGCGTCGGCGGTTTATTTCGCCCCTAATTCAAAATACCCCCAGCGCGACGATTAAAGCGGAGGGTGAAAAACCCATGCATAGTGACATTGTCTATAGATTTAAATCGTGGGGTGATGAACATGCGGTTCATATCTCACGTCAGCCGAATCAAAGGATTTCACAAGTGTTGCTGCAACCAAGCAGCGATCTGGTTGAACAGCGTCTTCACGATCATGTTAGCAACCGCGACGGAACCTGGGTAGTACGCTCACGTCAGGACGAAGAAGGACGTGGCAGACACCGCCTCTGGCTCGATGGGGATGAGGAACTGTGAGATTAAAGTCGATTCGGGAGGTCTCACAGATAACTATCGATGCCCATAAGATCGCTGCGCATTGGGGTAGGTATGATCTCGAACTGGATTTCTCGCCCCCACCGGCTAGTGACATGTTGGTCAACATTATTGCCTACGCAAAAGAAAGTAATTGGTGTGGATTTGTTGATCTTGCCGACTGGCTCAATCATGCCGCTCCGCAGCTAGCGAAAGTCGGTCGGTGCGAACTTAACGGCCCGGAGCAAGTATTGCGACTCTTCAATGCCACCGATCAACCTTTGCATTTTGAACCGCCAGAGCTTAGTTATTTTCGGATTCAAGCAAGTGTCATCCAATCGCACGAAAAGACCCGGTGTCACGTTTCGATAAAAACTCCGCAAGCGCGGGTTTGGTTTGAGACGCTTCCTTTAGGTTCGAGTTTACGCGGCCGTACCTTACTGCCTCCTTTGCCAGGTATCCCCTTAAGGTTGGAGCTTTTGCTAGGCAGCAGTTACGTCAGCCGTTGGCTTCTGCGCGGAGTTGCTTGTGGCGACGTTTTGTTGATTGGTGACATCCGATTCGAATTACTTAGCGGTGGCGTGGTTCTCGCCCATTTTTCAATTAATGACTTAGGAGAAATTGCTTTGGAAGTAGTTAAGCAGCAAGAAAAAAAAGAATCACTTATACAGTCACAGGCATTAGATGAAATTCCTTTACGCATTGATTTTATATTACAGCGCAATACCTTAACCGTCGCCCAGCTTACCGGATTATATCGCGGACAGTTTTTGTCATTGGACCCTATGAGCGAAAAAAAAATAGAAATCAGCACGAATGGGGTAACGCTTGCCAAAGGTGAATTGGTAGAATTAAACGGTCAACTTGGTGTGGAGGTGACAGAAATATCTTCTAGAGTAAAAAATGTCAAATGACATTTCGCTCATCGGCGTTTTGGCATTTGCCACTCTCTTACCATTTTTGCTTGCAGCGGGAACGTGCTATTTGAAATTTTCGATTGTTTTCATCATGGTCCGCAATTCCATGGGTCTGCAGCAGGTTCCCTCCAATCTCGTTCTTAACGCCGTCGCGTTAATGATGTCCGTATTCGTGATGATTCCTGTCGTCGAATCAGTGTTTGAGTACCAGCGTAGCAGCCCGGTAAACTTTTCAAATCTAAAGTCCGTGGAGAATTTTGTTGACAATGGCTTGGACAGTTATCGTGGGTATTTAGAAAAATATAGCGATCCTGAACTCACCAACTTCTTTGAGAAAATTCAAGTCACACGCTCTGCAGGAAAAGATATTCCTTATATCGTTGGTGAGCATAAATCGTCGATTTTCTCTCTGTTGCCAGCGTATGCGCTGAGCGAGATAAAGGCGGCGTTCAAAATTGCTTTTTATTTATATTTGCCGTTTGTAGTCATTGATCTCGTGATATCCAGCATATTGTTGGCACTCGGAATGATGATGATGAGTCCCGTTGTGATTTCCGTACCGATTAAACTGATTTTGTTTGTGGCGCTTGATGGTTGGTCCATTTTAAGTCAAGGACTAATCATGCAATACATCGATTTGGGAACTCTCCAATGAACGATATTGCTTACGCCGGAAATAAAAGTCTTTATCTGGTTTTATTGTTGGTATTGTGGCCCGTCGCCGTAGCCACGGTGGTCGGTCTGATGGTGGGGTTGTTTCAAACCGTCACGCAATTGCAGGAACAAACCTTGCCCTTCGGTATAAAGTTACTTGCGGTGAGCTTATGTCTATTTTTGTTATCTGGCTGGTATGGTGAAGTAATGCTCAATTTTAGTCAGGAAATGATGCGATTGGCAATCGGCTAATGCTGTGAACGCTTCTCTCTTTTTTGATATTCATACCTGGATGTTGGGTGCCGTACTGGGCTATGCCAGATTGGCACCGGCTTTTTTTATTCTTCCTTTTTTCAATACGACCATTTTAACCGGCGCCGCGCGGAACGCGGTGATCATGATTATAGCAATGGGATTTTGGCCAGTTCCGATGGATGCGATGGCAAAAATAGAAACCTTCGCTTATATCGCAGCAATCGGACAAGAGCTACTTATTGGCTTGCTGATGGGATCGCTTCTGGCGTGGCCATTTTGGGTGTTCCACGCAGTTGGTAATTTTATCGATAATCAGCGCGGCGCCACCCTCAGCAGCACAATTGATCCATCGAATGGCGTAGATACCTCTGAATTAGCAAATTTTTTTAATATTTTCGCGGCTGCGATCTATTTACAAGGCGGCGGAATGTTGTTGTTCGCACAGACGTTTAGTCTAAGCTATGATTTATGTGATCCTCTTCAAGGATGTCATTTTTTCTTTCTCTCATTGATGCCCATTTTAGTTGACCTGATGACTAAGGCAATCGTGATTGCGAGTCCGGTTATCGCCGTTATGCTGTTATCTGAATTTACGTTGGGGTTGCTGTCGAGGTTTGCCCCGCAACTCAATGCATTCTCAGTTTCCCTCACCGTAAAGAGTTTCTTGGCAATACTGACCTTATTAATTTATTTTGGACCAGTATTTCCAGATGAGGTCATGCATCTGGCAATGAAATCAGATCAGCTATCGCAATGGTTTAACAGGAAATGACGGATGTCCGCAGCCAGTAAAACAGAGAAGCCGTCCGCGAAGAAAAAAAAGGATGCCGCCAAGCGAGGGCAGTCATTTAAAGCCCGTGATGTAGTGGTGGCCAGCCTCACCTTCTGTGGCGTTTTTTTTTGTGATTTGGCTTGGTTCAGTTGCCGAGATTGGTGCCGCTTTTGCGATGGTCGTCCGGCATGGATTTGAAGTAGATCTGCAGCTTTATGTCGCCGAGGTCCTGTTGTCTGGTCTAAAGGTGATTGTCCCGATTATTTTTTTGAGCGCCGCCGCAACCGCTATTCCATCACTCATGCAAAGCGGGCTCTCGTGGGCGGGTGGAGCAATGAAATTAAATTTCGGTGCACTCAATCCTATAAAAGGTTTAAAAAAAATATTTAGTTTGCGTACGCTGAAAGATTCAGTGAAAACCCTGCTTTATCTTTTTTGTTTCGGGCTTTCTGCCGTATTGACCTGGTGGTGGCACCGCGGTTTAATATTTTCGCAAATAAACGCTTCAATACCTGAAATCATCGATATTTGGGGGAGACTTATTATCAGCCTGGTCCTGGTCAGCATCGGATCCGCGTTGATAATAATTATTTTGGATACTTTGGTGGAGGTCTTTCTCTATTTGAAAGATTTGCGGATGGACAAGCAGGAAGTCAAGCGTGAAACCAAGGAACAAGATGGCGATCCACTGATAAAAACGTTACGTCGTCAAGCGCATATGGAGCTATTGTCGCTGCAGGAACAGGACGACATTCAGAATTCCAAACTTATTATCGCTAATCCCACCCACATCGCTATTGGTATCTACTTTAGGCCAGAAATCTCGCCTATTCCCTATATCTCGGTGCGTCAGCGCAATCAACGTGCCTTGGCGGTCCGAAAGTATGCTGAGAAAGTTGGGGTCCCGGTTATCGTCGACGTCGCTTTGGCCCGGCGTATCTACAACACGCATACGCTTTATTCAATGGTGGAAATGGATGTGATTTATCCGGTGGTTCACTTACTTCTGTGGCTTCAAGAAGTCGAACTAGCCGGTATGGAGCGCTCGGCTCCGCTAAATAAAGATGCCATGGGTGATGCTCCTGTTGAAGTCGTCCCCATGAATGAAGACCTAAATGGAATCAACATGGATGGAAGCTAAGGGAAGTTCTTTTGCGTCATGCTGGAATAATAGGAAAGCTTTTTGATCGGTTCTGAAATGCGCGTTTTTTTAATGTGATAGCAGAAGTTTTATCCAATACTGGTGCCATTGTTGGTGACGCTTAAGGAGCAAAAATGAGCCATCAATTCAAAGATTTTGACGAGGATAGCCTTGAGGTCATTCTTGAAGCGGTAGGCGAGGGAGCAACGCTAAAGGAAATACATGGAATTTCTGATGGGGAAATGGATGAGCTCTATGGTTTAGCTTATGACTTCTATCATCAGGGCAGATTAGATGAGGCCAAAAAATTCTTTCGATTTCTTTGCATTTACGACTTTTACTGTTCTGATTACTTGATGGGGCTAGCTGCAGTGTACCAGCTCAAAAAAGCGTATCAAAAGGCTGCTGATTTATATGCTGTTGCATTTGCGCAGGGCAATGGTGATTACCGGCCTATGCTTTACTCGGGGCAGTGTCAGCTTGCCATGGGGAAATCAGGTAAAGCGAGGCAGTGTTTCGGGGCCGTGATTAAACATTCAAAAGATGAATCGATTAGAAAAATTGCTGATGCGTATATCAAAGCTATCCAAAAAACAGGAGCAGGACCCTCCCAATAAAAAAAGTAGAATGTAGAATGAGCATGAAAATTAGCGGCACCGTAAGTCCCACTTTCAATCAATCTGAAAAGAATTTTGATTTTCTGGCAGACGTTGATCTCGCAAAAAAGGCAGCTCAGCTTACCAGGCTCTCGCCGGTTTTTTTGAAGGAAGCGCAGCGGGCAGCGAAGGAACTGGCGGGAATTGTGGTAAGTAGCGATGAACGCACAGGCCAGCCGTATCGCAATAACGTTAGTCGGCCGGAGCTTTCCGCGCCCAGAAGATTGCCGGAAAAGGCATCGGTTGATGAAAAAGGCGGCAGTACAAAAGTAGAAGTGCGCCTCGCTGCACTTATGGCAGCTCTGGAAAGGGGCAACGTCTCAAAGCTAGCTGCCAGCGCGCACGCATTTTTTTTACAGCAAGAAATGCGTAATTCTGCGAATAGAGAATTAGCGGAAAAATACGAAGCTGCATTGCTCGCGGTTGAGCAATCCACTATTGATCTGGTAGCAATCAGTGGGCAATTGGACGCAGTAATTGAGGCTATTGAAATACTTGAAAAGCAGCTGAGCGATGCGGAGTTGGCTCTGTCATCGGCGGAGGTCGGAACTCCAGAATACGATGCCGCTTTAGAGAAACGCGATGCATTGCAGGAGACCATCAGCGGCAAGCAAGTGCAGGTGGCCGATTTGAGAGTCGCGGCAATCTCGCTGGAGGCGACCGTTCTGGACAGGCAAGCGCAGGTGGCTGCTTTAGGGGCGCAGTGCGAACATGCAGGAATTAGCCTGCCTGAATCATTGCAAAAAAAAGACCAGACCAATATTGCACGGATGCTGTCGTTGATGACAAAGCTAGGCGAATTGATGCTAAAAACAGGAGAGGCGCGTGCCGAAGCCCAGCGCGCCCTCTTTAGAGTCCAAGAGGACATGCGAACCCAAAAAATGGTCGCGGAAGCCGAAAAATCTGAGCGGGAAATGGCTAAGGCTCAAGCACTCAATAAAGCGATGGGGTGTGTAGGAAAAATACTCGGCGCCGTAATAACGGCAGTTGCGGTAGTTGGAGCGGCATTTACGGGAGGTGCGAGCCTCGCCCTGGCGGGCATAGGGGTGGCGTTAATGGTGGCCGATGAAGTATACGGCGCAGTAACCGGTAAATCTTTTATGCAAGATGCAATGCAGCCACTAATGAAAGTCTTACAACCGGTGTTGCAATTTTTTATGGATAAGGTGTCTGCCATGCTTGAAGACTTGGGAGTCGATGCGCAGACTTCCAAGATGGTCAGCATGATCGTGGTATCTGTCGCCATTGCTGTAGCGGCCGTCGCGATTGCCGCCACAGGTGCAGGTAGCGCAGTCGCGAGTGCAATATCCAATATCACTAGCAAAATTGGGGCTGTAATGTCACGCGTGTTAGAGAAAGTAATCGCGAAACTAGTGCCAGCTGTTTTGAAGAAAGCAATTTCACAAGCGGCCAAACAGCTTTCAAGCGCAGCTTCTCGTTTGTTTGATGCGGCATCTCAGCGCTTGGGTATGTCGACTGATTTGGCGAGCAAGCAGATTTATGCGAATCGCATGATGATGCTCAGCTTTGGATTGAATTTTGAAAAGACAGTCATCACCAGCGGTTTGGACGTGGGGGCCGAAGTGGCTAATTTGAAGGTAGCTAAGGCGAATGCAAAAATTCAATTTGGTTCCAGAGAACTCGAATTGTTAAACGATATGATTGCCGCCTTAATGGAGCAGTTTCAAAATTCGTTCAATGTTTCTCAGAGATTTTCCACAGCCGCGAGCGATGCGCTTATGCACCATACAAGCACGGGTGTTGCCTTGGCACGCGCAATTAGGGGTGCTCACTCAGCTTAATTAAACCTCAATAAAAAGAGAAACAATGGAAATTCGCAGTCAACCTTCAGTTCTTTTCCAAAATACAACTAATGTTGGCCGTGGCGGAGTCACGAAGCCAGACGAAAAGTCAATGCCGGATTCGGTTTCGATGGCAACGTTAGTGGACCGCTTACCGCTGGAAAAAAGCTGTGCAATAGTGGATCGGTCTGCTTTAGAAAGTGCAATTATTCTAGCTTCGCCCGATAAGCGTAAAGAAATTATTTTACATTTGAACGAGTTGGGCAGGGCTAGTGTTGGCACTCCGCTTGGGGACTTGTTAAGTCGCAAGTTGCCGGAAGTGAGAAAGGAAGAGTCTCAAAGCGGCGGCGTTGAGCGTCTTTTAGAACTGTTATTTTCGTTGTTGATGATTCTCGGAAAAGCTAATACAGCCCGTAATGCTGCCGCCACAAAGTTCGGTGAAATCGCCGTAGAACAAGCGGCTTTGGCTGGAGCTAAGGTAGTAAGTGCTGCCGTGGCAAATTTGGGTGGCGCAGTGGTTGGTATGGCTTTAGGAACGGTGGCAGCGGGTGTCGGTTTCAAACAATTCGCTAAGGGAACCAGCGGTCAGATTCGGAATACATCACTAAATGGGCGAGAGGTGAGTCAACTACGTTCGCAAAACGCGGCTGTTAAGAACGCACTGAATCGCCCGGCGCCCCCGACAACAACAAGCCCGCAAAAAACCTTACAAACATTAGAAGCAAATGGAAAAACTCTGGAACTCCAAAAAAATTCGCCTACCTTGAGTACGGAGGAGCGTGCTGTCCTTAACCAAACCATAATTCGAACTGAAGCGAAGATTGCGGACAAAGAATTGGCATCGCAAATTAATTCACAAAAATTCGGGCGATCGCAGTTCGCCGGGCAAACCGTTGCCACGTTTGCGCAACCATTATCAGCGATCGGACAGGCATCAGCGAGCGTGCAAGCATCTCAACAGCAAGCGGCAAGCAAAATTGCGGACGCACAGGGGGCTATCGCATCGACTATTCAACGCAGTGAAGAGCAAGCCACCCAGCGTTCGGTCGATTTGATCGCAAGAGCTTTCTCGCAGATCATTGCGACGTCTGAGCAAAACCGTGCAACTGTGGAATCGTTGGGACGTGGCATAAAAGCTTAAGTCACAAATTTGACAAGCTGGGTATCTTTCACGTCGCCTATTTTGTTTATTTTTCAGTCTGTTTATTAATTGAAGCGGTATACATTCCGAGGGAAAGTCTTGATATGGAAATAAGTTCGCAACGACCATTTAACATCACTCCTTCAGCGATATTGAATTCCCAGATGGCCGATGTTTCCTCGGGCAACCATAATTTGACACCAGCCGCTGCAGACCCGAATTTATCGGGAGAACAAAAACGACTTTTGAAAAGCGCTGTGCAAATTACCAAGTTGCTGGAAGCGCAACGCGTAGCACACGATGACGTGCATCAAGCCGCGAAGAGCGTTTTGTCCGAAAAACTATTGCACCCGTCCGGACCTGGTAGCTTTCGTGGGGCGAGTACACAGAACCTTTCAAGCTTGCGTTCTGCGTTAGATGGTGCTTCGTTAACAGACCATTTGGTGAATCCTCAGATCGCGGCTTCCCAAGATGAGTTTTTACGTTCTTCGTTGTCAGAAAAGGGTAGCAATCTTCCGGAAATATGGAAGGAGTTGGCGGAGATGATCAGTAAATCTGAAACCGGTGAATTTTCCAACCTGGCCGCTGCAATGGATAAATATACACAACTTTATCAAGCGATGACTGATGTAGTTTCTTCACTTGAAAATTGTGTTCGCGCCGACGGTGACAGTCACATGAAGGTCGATTTTAGGAAAATTCAAATTGCGCTCCAAAGCATCCTGGATAAATACAATCCACCCACCAACGAGGTGGCGATCGCTGGGAAAACACCCAGCGGAGGCATGACACTGATTGAGGCCGATAAAATCTGCAAAAAGTTAGGATTAGATGCAAAGAACTGCCTCTACAAAAATAGAGATGGAACGTTCTGTGTTCTTCCTGATCGCTCTCAAATCGAAACGCAAATTGCCAATTTACCTAAAACCATAGGGGTTGCTCTTGATGATCATCAACTATCGATAGCAGCTTACAACGTTTGGAAAGGGGGATTTGACGCGCAGGTGAGTAGGTTGGAAGACGCGTTACAAAGCCGTGGAACAAAGTACAGTAACGGATATAGCAGTTTTGAAAATTTTCATAAAAAAATTAGCGCAATCATTCAGGACATGACAGACATGTTACGTTCTCTTCTTCAGTTTTAACCTTATAACGCTGGATGCTAAGTAAATGGAACTCCTGGCTTGCTAAGGAGCTCTGTATGGAGCACGACTAAAATTGTGCCAAACATAAAAAAGGATAAACGATGACAGGTCAGATCAGTGGAATATCCCCATTCGTCAACCCCAATCCACCGCGTTTTAATAGGCCTATAACTCCGTTTGAGGCAAAGGTCGTAAACGCGAGTTCAACTCCCGCACGATACGGTGTCCATTCCGGTGGAGAAAATATTCCCTCTACCCTTCAAATAAATCAAGTTGGGCTTCAGTATGCAGCGCAAGCAGCACAAGCGGCAGCCGCACCGGGTTTAGCTGCACTAGAAACGACGGTTGCCAGTCTTCAGGAAAGCAAGTTCAGAGACAAGCAAGCGCCAGATACTGCGCGTTTGATCGATAAAGCGGAGGCATCTGCGCTTCAGGCGATTTCATGCAGGGCGTCCAAACCAGAAAATTTTAATCAGATTTTTGCCAGCGGGTCCACCGCGGCGACAATGGAGGTTACAGACTTGGCGCTAGCGTTATCAATGTTGAAAAGTTATGGGGGCGCAGACGTTACTGATGACTACAACAGGCTGACGCGGGATCTCAGTGAGTTGGTGCTGGACGATAAACTAGGTGATAAATCAGGATTTTCGCATTGGGAGCCAAATAATTCTTACCAAAAAGTGCAGCAGCTCCGTATAAAAATAACTGAGAAACTCAACTCAATGGCGCGCCTGAATAAAACCGATTTATTCACTTCCGTTTTTAACGGCGAAGTTATGCCTGCCATCTGCCAGCAACTGGAAAATAAGTTAGGCCCACTACGTTTGGAAACCTGGGAAAAAGTGAACGAGGCAAAGGGAACAATTTCTGAGGCCGCTGCTAGCGCAGCTAAACGTGCATTGCTTTCGTATCAATCGGAAAATGGCAAGGAAACAAGATTTCATTCCATGATGAACCAGGTAAGAGTTGCCTATCATTGGGCGGAGCTGACGCGATCTGAAGCCGAAATTCCAGCAGAAACACCTACCGATGAAGCGGCAAAAGGACTTCCTGGCGCCCCCGTCGGTGTTACCTCCCCGAGTATCGGACCGGCCGATTTGAACGCTGCAGGTCCAGGCACAACGATTAACGTTAGCCCCCACATTAGCCTCACCGTCAATGGTGAGCAGAAGAATCTCGATGCATTAATAGAATCTCCGTTGATGGAGATCAATGAGACACTAAAACACGGCACCTCGTTGGGAGCCTCTGCTCCTGCACGTCCGTTATCGTTACACGCGAAAGTGGAAGACTATGATCCGGCATTTACCGCCGCAGAAGAGTTTCCAGAGCGGTACGACGATCCCTTTGATGGGAGAGCAGTGCGACCACGTTTGTCGATTTCACCAAAGTCGGCGAAGACAATACCGAAAACGATCCAAAACGAGACAGAAGGTCAAAGAGTCAGCCTTAAAAAGCGAGGCGTTTATACGGCGTTACAAATGCGAAACGACCAGCTATCAACAACGATGCGGCCTACTCTCGTTATTCCCGGTGGAGAGCCTATCAGAAATGGAAGACGAGAAAATTGAGGCAACTGATACAGTCTAGCTATTTGTGTAACGTTTGTTTTAAGTCGTTATCCTGTGATGATGGGATAGAGAACAAACTAAGAGGGCAGCTAACGGTAAGCTAAAGGCCAACTAACGGCCAACTAGCGGCGAGCTAAGGCACAAACATTACAGACAATCGAAAGGAAGATAGCTTGCTCGTCTCCGCAAACATGACGTCTTCGGCAATCGTGCGAAATATGCGCGAACAAGTAAAATCCTATCTCGTCGAATATTTTTTTGTCGGCAAAGAATTGACGGATGAAGTACTTCTAGTCGATGACCTCGGGGCTGATTCTCTGGATCTTTTACAGATTGTGTATACATTAAACGACATGTTTGGCGTCGAAATTAAAATCGATGACCTCTCGCGGATGTTATCTGTTGGTGGCGCCTGCAACGTTGTTTCTGAGCTTTGTCAAAAAAAGGTCAGGTACTATCTGACAAATGAAAAGGGACCGTAAACAGAGTGACAATAATCATAAGCCGGTATTTCACCCGCTCAATTTACATTTTTTCAACCTCGCACGCCCTCCTTGATTTTCTGATGAATTATTTTATACAGCGAAAGAATCCGGGGCCGAATGAAAGCCGATCTGGAAATCAACAGATCAATCTGAGACTCCGCAACGCCTTTCTATCTGCACGAAACAGTAGAACGGTTTAATAACCGATGCTTTTTTCATAGAGAGTCAGCCAATCGGAGCTAAGAATTCAACTCTAGAAGCGATGTGATCTTAAAGGTTGGCAAATGACAGCAAAGGCAATCTCAGAAACCGCAGAAATAGAATTGTCACGTCGCTTGCAGAAGATTTTTACGATGGTTTTTGGAATACTCTTATTGACGCTGTTATTGCTGGCCGGTTTTGGAGGGTGTATTTAGTTTTGTGTAAACGGTCATTTGGCATGACACTGCCACTATAAAGAAAAAAATGGCCTACATAAAACGCGGTGACCGGGTGAAGCCCCACCCTGAACTGGTCAAGCTGGCTGACAGCCTGCTTGCCAATTACAAGAAACCGGAAGACCTGATTGGCGAAAACGGTTTGCTCCAGCATCTTCCCAAGATGCTGGTGGAGCGTGCCCTGGAAGTCGAAATGACCGACCATCTGGGCCACGACAAGATCTGTTGACCGTAACCAATCGATAGGCTGGTGATTTTTTCGATTGACTCGGCACACTAACCCAGCAGTTGCATAATTCAAAAAAGAAGGCGTCTTCAATGGTTACTGATTCTTACCAGTCCCATCAATGAGAGGTATATTTCGTTCCGGTCTGATATCGAGACATGCATCTATTGCATAGACTGTTGTAAGTTGAAATCAGCGGACGTTCACTCACTGCGCGATGGAATTCATTGTAAATAATGAGCCCTTCGTAAGAGGGCTGTACGGCAAGTTTATGTGCGTGGAAGTGCGGGGAAGAATTCAGATTGGTCGGTTCGCATTCTTGCGGCCGAGGTAATTATCGGGCACCTGAGAAAAATGAAGAGAAGTCGATATGCCATCGAAGGTAAGTAGGGAAGAAACACCTGTGTTTGCTGTTCTGCGTTTTATGAACGGTCCACTGCTAGGATGTGAGTATGGCCTTGAGCCCGGGAAAACCTTATTTGTGGTCGGTTCGGTAGGGGATTTAATCGTCGGTGAGGTAATCCCGGAGTTTCCAGAGAATACCGTGGTAGTGCCTATGCCCCAGGGCGGCATAAATTTCGAAGTCATCATCGATAGTGGCGCCGCAGACGGCTTTTTATTGCGAGTGCTTACCGATGCACCGGAAGATCGGTGCCACCTTTTTCAGGATAGCTGTACCGCTGGTGATACGCGATTTTTGGTGCGGCGCCGAGATGACGATTGGCGTGTTTCCCTTATTGAATCTCAAGCACCTCTTGCTATCAAAGTTGATAAAAAGGTGTCATCTCTGGCATTTATCTATTGGTTGTCAGGGCTAGCCGCATTATTTTCATTGGTGTTCGCTAGTACCGCCATATGGAAATCTTCTAAAGGCGACGTACTAAGCACGCGAGTGAGCGCCGCAATTGCTGGATCAATTGGTAAGTATCAAATTCTAAGAGGGCACGATGATGTCGAGTATGTTTTCGCCGGTAGCGAAAGAGATATGGCGTGGGGAAGGCAGGCATTAATTCGTGCAGATTTGTATAGCAGGGTTACGGTTTCAACTTTGCGCCGTGAGGAATCTCGGATCGTCGATCTTTTGCGAGTCACGTATCCTACACTTGCTTTTCATCGATTGAGAATGGAAGAATTAACGCAGCCTATATTAATGCTAAGTCAGAATCGGACCATATTGACTAACGAAGCACGTGGTGTGCTTATTGAACAAATCAAGCGTTGGATGCCTTATGCCGAAACAGTCGTTCTGGATAACTGGGATGACACAACGCTAGAGCAACAGGCAGGATCGGGACTGGATCGACTTGGAATTTCTTATTCGCGTGCGCGCGACAACAGTCGCATCACGTTTGTAGCTCAAGGTGAATTAACTGATGTCGATCTGCTAAATTTGCAAAAATACACAAAAGCCTTTTATCGAGACTTTGGTTCGGAGTATGTGCACTTTACCGTCGAACTAAAGGACGAATTGCTAAAGAACAAGTCATTTAAGTATGGCCGTAATGGATATGTAAAAGTGACACCCAAACACTGGTTCTTTCCTAATGGATAGAGCCAATAGCTGTTAACTTTCCATAACGTTCTCGTCAACGAAACCAGGCCTGGGCATCCGTTTAGCTTGATGTCTGGTCGCTATTTAGCTGACCACCTCCTCGTAGATTTTCGTCGATACGTCTGCCGGGATAATTTATCGTTCACAAAAAAATTTAATAGAAAAGGAAAAAACATGGCAGCTTATCCGGGTACTGGACTCATGGTCACCACCGCAAAGGCTTTCGAAGCGGGAGGCGAAACCTTGTTTGAGCGAGAAATCGAAGTACGTAAGTTACTCGCCGAGGGCGGTAGTTCCAACCCGACGACCCTTGCTGAATATCAGGCGATCATTTCTGAGATCAGCATTCTGCGGAATGCGCAGTCCTCTACGGTGAAGGCATTTAAGGATACGGATGCGACGATTATTGCCAATTTCCGCTAACCTTGTGAAATTTTAAGCCCCCGGTAAACGGCTATTCAGCCGCGCGCGTAATTACTGCGTCGTTCGCTTTTGTAGATTTTCAGATTTTAAAGGGAGTAGATGGCTTTGACTATTTCGGCGATTGGTAGCACTGCAGGTGTCAGCGCTAAGTTTTCGGATATTTCTCCACATGAGATGGGGGTGATGTCACTTGATGATAGATTACGCGACGCGTTTTCTACGAATTCGGTATCAACCCAGAATGAGTACAACTTCATTATGAACAAAGTTAATGATCAAAATTTTGATGTGTCGCCAAAAGCTCTTTTGGAACTACAGGTGCGTTTGGGTGAGTATAAGCAAGGTGTTGAAATCATCAGCGCATTAACCCGCAAAGGCGTGGCCACTATAGAGTCCCTTTTAAAAACGTGATAACTAAGCTGTATTTATTGATGTTTTGCATTTTGCTGGCTGGTTGTAAGCAAGAAAATCTGTTGCAGAGTCTGGAACAACGACAAGCTAACGAGGTCGTCGCAGTCTTGCAACAAAATAATATCAAGGCATTCAAAAGAAATAATGGGAAAAGTGGCTTTAGCGTGGATGTCGAGCAAATTGACTTTGCTGCCGCGGTGGATATTTTAAAAGTCTATGATCTTCCTTCGCCCAAGTTAGTCGAGATCGCCGACATGTTTCCGGTTGATTCACTGGTGGCTTCTCCGCGTGCAGAAAAGGCACGACTTTACTCAGCGATTGAGCAGCGACTTGAGCAATCACTAAGAACTATTTCTGAAGTGGTTTCAGCTCGCGTTCATGTCAGTTATGATCTGGACGGCGCGGACCGTGGACAAAAAAGTCGCCCAATACATTTGTCAACGTTAATAGTTTACGAAGAGGAAACTGATCCGCAAGCGATGATTAATAATGCTAAGCGTTTCCTCAAAAATAGTTTTGATCAGGTCGAGTACGATAATATTTCTGTCGTTGTATCAAAACGTCGAATATTGCAAAGCGAGACTCCCACGATATCGAGCAGGCAACCTCAGCGTCAATCGGGTACGTGGATCGGGATCATTGCGGTGCTTCTGGTCACTACAATAGCCGCATTGGTTTGGTATTTCCGCCACCGCATCCGTCGGCTTCTTGCTGCTGTCATAGCGCCCTTGGAACTTTCGACCAAGAAGGATTTTCGACCGGCAGATAACGTGTTGAACGGGGCAGATTCTCTTGAAGATCCTGCTTATCCAGGGCCCGGAACGCCGGAAAAAAGATAAGTGGACTTGAATAACCTTAACGCACGCTTGGGATTGATTCTGTACGATCCGCTTAGCTATATCCATCCGGAGAGGTTGTGTCTGGCCGAGTTATTCGCCTCTCCGCGCCAGCGTGGCATTGTCAATGATATATTGATTCGTCAACTTGGATTGCCGGACGAAGTAGGGTTTTCGGCGTCGATTCCTGAGCGCCAGTTGGTGTTGAACTGGTGGCTGCTTCCCTACATCAGTACGCTCATTGGAGCGCAATTGCTTAAGTCCGAGCTTGGCTGGCAGGGAAATACCCTACGTCTTTCCAATTCTGTGCGCTTTTTTCTGACCCGTCAGATATGCCAGACTGCATCAAGCGTAAAAGGGTGCAAAATGACTCCCGAAGACGTTCAGATAGTCGGATTACAACACCTGCTGTTGTGGCAGCGTCATGCGTCGAAATCGCTAACAAAACGTATGGCGTTACTTTTTCCTGCAGCGGTCGATAAGTTTTTTTTGGAACGATATGCAGCAACTGCCACGTCTACGAATGCCCACATGTTTAATCCATCAGAACATTCCTCAGGAGTCAGGCGGCCCGACCTTTCTTTAATATTACAGGCGATACAGTATGCCAAAAATAATCCAGACGATGTGTGAGGCGATACCCGAAGAGGGAGTTTTGATACGTAGTATTTATTTGCGAAATAACATTAAAGCATCAGCGCTACTGAGGGAAGCGCGTCGCCGCGCCAAGTCTTTGATGGCGCACGCAGAAGCTGAGGCAGACTACACCTTTCGGCAAGCGAAATGCGATGGTTACGCACAAGGCATCTTGCAGTCTGCTGGCGAGTTAGTAGCGTACATGTCGCTTCAAGAGAACTTGGCCGTACATATGCAAAGTCGCTTACATGAAAGCACGCGAGCCATTTTGAGTAGCTGCGTAAGTAATCCAGACGTGGTGATCGCAATTTTCGAAGAGTATCTGAGCCGCGCCGAACTAAAAGAAAGCCAGAGCATTAATTTGGTGGTGCCGGAAGCCTTTCGGTCGAACCATCGCACGTTGATTACCCGTTTGAATCAAAATTATAAGGGAATTATCAACGTTGAATATCACTTAGAGACGCGGTTTGTGTTGCAGGTAAATGATCAAGTCGCGGAGTTTGCGCCAGATGAATTTGTGAACATGGCGAGCCAGCGCGTACTGAACGAATTACCTGCTTTACTTGGTCAAAGCCACGCGATTAAGGAGCTGTGCCAAGAACGCCTTGCGGCAATTTTTGAAGGCACCGCTTCTCCACCGACTTCATTTCACGAGCACGAGGATGATTATGATTAATCAGTTAAATGGTGCGATGTCAAATCCCTTGTTTGGAGTTGGAGTTGCGGAAAAAGTAAAAAGTTTTATTCCGGCAGACGCAGGCTTCGATATTGGCTTGCAGGACGATCAAGATTTCGATCAACTGTACGCGGGTCTGAAAAAAAGTTGGGAATCCAATCCAAACTTGACCAGTATGAATATTATCGAGCAACTTCGTAAGTTTATTAATAAAAATGGTGAGCAACCGTATAAGGCCATTTCGACACAAACGTCCGTCATTGCACGAGTTTTGGAAAGAGCCAAGACAGAGATCGGCGCCGAACCGCCACTTTATGCAGCACTAAACGAAAGTCTTTGTTTTGCTGTAGTTTCAAACGGCATGCTAAATAGTTTTATGGCGAAAATGCGAGAAATTCCAAAAGATCCCGAGCCATGGTGATGTTTTCGACTTTGCCAAGAGGTAAAGTTTAATGTACTTTGGTTCGGTAATAGACACCAGATAAGCGACACGCGCAGCGCTGGTAGCTCTCGCCTGTCGCTGTCAACTGCAGGTGACGTGGCACCGACTTTAGGTCCTACTCCGTATTACCGCTGAAGCTGCAGATGGATTGATTGGAAATTCGTTCCAATTGGCTATTGAATTCTTTCAATTCGGCTGTCAAGCTACGCTAGCGCTTTGGCAACTGCGATAGCGCATGCTCTCGCCCTAAAGCTCTGGGATGCGTTTATCTCGCAACCCTGGACGGTGTTCGTTAGCACGTGGTCGTTCCGGGCGGTTTTTTTTTGTATGGCTCAGCACCGCAACTTAAATACGAGTGGGTTGCGAGACCAAGGATCTCTTCGTTTTTATCGCTTACTCATACATTGTGTATTGTGGTCTGTATGATCGCGTGACCAATTCCCTCTACCACAATGGTAAGTGCGTTACCCAGAAAATCCTCAATGAGGTTTAGAAGTAACGAACCCGAAAAAAGGTTGGGCACATCAGAAACAAAGAGACAGTGCCACGCAAAGGCGACATTGTTAATCCAATAAGGACATAGGCGGCGAGTTATTGTCACGATATTTCGGCCCTATTTCAGATACCTCATTACGCTAGACTAGCGCTTCGTCTATACGGCATCGGGCCCCATCACTGCCCTTTGACGGGATTTTATACAACGCGATCGAGTAAGTGGTTTCCGTATTTCAGTCAATTTTGGGATTTCGAATCAAGCGCTCCTTCGGTTTTTTTGAGCGGAAAGCTGTCGGAAGTATTAAACGATTTGGACGACCATAAAATTCATGGGGTAAACACGGCGAGATTGTTACGATTTGGCGTAAGAACTTTCTTGTAATGTCTTTTTTTGTTGCTCCTGAGTTATCTCTAAATGTGAAAGAATACGACTTTAAATACCAGCCAAAAGAAATGAATTTCATTGCGACAATTGGCTATTCGTTACTCGGTCAGACGAGAAATTCGGGCGATGAATTTTGTTTTTACATTTCAGAACTAGAACTTTCTTAAGGCAGTTTGCGCATTTCAATGTGTACTATGTTCAATATTGTTTATTCATAGCAAGGATAGGAAGTGGTTTATTTAATAAACAATAAATCTTGCGACCATGCGTTACTTTTTTTATCGGCGCCTTGAATACCGAATTTAGAAATCTCTTTAAGGTATTAGTGGACTTACAGTGGACTTACAAACAATTAAAGTAATTATTGCTGACGATCACCCTATAGTGCTGGCTGGAATACGATCTGTCGTTGCAGGAAGTAGCTTTAAAATCGTGGGATCAGCACGCAACTCTACAGAAATCATTGATTTGTTAAGCCAGGGATTATGCGATGTATTAGTTTCCGACTATGCGATGCCCGGTGGTGACTACGGTGATGGTATTCCTTTGTTCGAGTTCGTCCTTCGTCGATTTCCACGAGTGCGCACAGTGGCGTTTACGATGTTGGATAACCCGGCAATTTTAGGACAATTGCGATCCATCGGAGTCCGCTGTATTTTGAGCAAAATGGATGATGTTAATTATTTAATTTCGGCGATTCACATAGCCTATGCCAGTGATACAGGAGAATTTTTTTCTCCGACGATTAAATCCATTATGAAGGAGTACGGCAACGTGACTGGACGCCTAGCCTTATCTCAGCGGGAGACCGAGGTTTTGCGGCTGTATGTCTCTGGTATGGCGATTAACGAAATAGCGGGTCAGCTACATCGTAGTAAACAAACGGTCAGTTCGCAAAAAAACAGCGCTATGCGAAAGATTGGTGTTGAACGTGATATGGATTTATTTAAATATGCAATCGAAGTAGGGTTGGTTCCATCGTTTAGCGTTGGAAGTCTAAACTCACGATCACAGCACGCATCCGCTCCTTAGCTACGGAATTGGTGCGCAGACCACACGCTTGCGCTGTATTCACGGGTATCGAGGTGAGTCTAACGTGGCGTTAAGATCAGATTGGTGTCCACTCTTCGTGGCTCAAATTTAAAGCAGGGCAGTCCATACTTGGTGAAGCCCGTTGAATGGAGGACCTTAACTTTATTTACTTGGAAATCAAATCGGCCGACATGATTGCCTTAAGAAAAGTGGTGGTGATGTCACCGCGCTCCCGTTGCGCAATCCACCACGCGCTACCTTTGCGGATTGACCACTCCTTCTTCTCTCCGGTGACAAGCATCGCGGCGACTTGACCCAAAATAGGTTGATGCCCAATGAGGAGTACCGGTTCACGAGAGTTTGGCCAGTTGGCTGCGGCCAGAAGTTGTTCGGCTGTGCAGTTGGGTGAGAGGTCGGGATGAATCTTGAACTTTCGCCCTAATGCTTCTGCGGTCTGAATGGTCCGGGTGGCGGGGCTGCAGAGTATTTTGCAGGAGTTAGGCAAATTGCTGTCTAGCCAGTCTGCCATTTTCCATGCCTGTTTGTGACCTTTGCCGGTTAGCGCACGGCCTTCGTCTGGTTCGCCAACCTCGGCCTCTGCGTGGCGCCAGAGTATCAATTCCATGATAATTTCCTTAAAGATGTTGTTAGCCGATTTCTGAGGAAGCGCCTAAAAGAGACATTAAGTGCTGCTGCGCGCTAAACGCAGCATGACGTGGTCCTTTTTTGCGTTTGTTCCAATTTCCATCGGATGACAATTCCCACGCATTAACGTTGTCTTTTAAATAGGGGGTTAAGCCTTCGCTGATGACACGCTTTTTTAACATTTTGTCTATAATCGGAAAAGCAACCTCGACCCGCCTGAACAGATTACGGTTCATCCAGTCGGCGCTGGCGAGATAAACGTCGTGCTGCAGATTATTTCGGAAGTAATAAATTCGGGTATGCTCTAGAAAGCGACCGATGATTGAGCGCACTGTGATATTTTCAGAAAGGCCCTTCACCCCAGGGCGCAATGCGCATGCGCCCCGAATAATGAGCTCGATTTTTACGCCGTCTGCTGAGGCAGCATATAGCGCTTTGATCACTGATTCATCTAGTAATGCGTTCATTTTGGCCACGATGCGGGCCGGGCGACCTTGGCGCGCAATATCAGCCTCATTACGTATCGCGCGAATTAATTCTTTTTGTAGCGCAAATGGCGCTAACCAAAGATAGTCCATTTTTTTCGGTTTAGTCAGACTGGTCAGGTGAATGAACACTTCGTTGACTTCCATTGCCAACTTTTGATTCGCGGTTAATAACCCGAAGTCGGTGTATAACTTGGTGGTGTTCGGATGATAATTGCCGGTTCCAAGATGGGCATAAAAGCACAAACCGGTCACGCCGCCTTTCTGGATTACTGACGATTCGCGGCGGATGACGAGTGCCAATTTGGCGTGCGTTTTAAGGCCGACTACGCCGTACACAACGTGGGCCCCCGCACGCTCCAGTCTATCAGCCCAGTTGATATTAGCCTCCTCGTCGAAGCGTGCCATAAGCTCGACGACGACAGTCACCTCCTTACCGAGTTGCGCCGCCATAATCAACGATTCAATCAAATCCGAATTCATACCTGCGCGGTAAATTGTCTGCCTGATGGCGACCACAAGCGGATCATATGCTGCGCTGCGGATAAAGTCGATTACGGGCTGAAATGATTGAAAGGGGTGATGAAGGAGGACGTCTTTTTTCTTTAATAACGTAAAAATATCCTCAGACGACAAGTGCGCAGGCAAGCCTGGCGTAAAAGGAGGAAATCGCAGACCTGGCTGCGTGGACTGATCAATGATTTCTGACAGCCGCACCAGATTGACGGGGCCGTCGACGGCATACATGCGATTTGGTGCGATGGAAAACTGGTTCAGTAAAAATGTCGATAAATGCGATGGACAATTCTGTGCAATCTCTAGCCGAACTGCTACGCCAAACTGGCGGCTCTGGAGTTCACTTTGCAGCGCCTGGCGCAGATTTTTTACTTCCTCTTCATCGACCCAAAGATCGCTGTTACGCGTTACCCGGAATTGATAATAGGAGAGAACGTGGCGTCCACTGAACAAATCATTAATATGCGCGTGAATGATAGAAGACAGCAAACAGAACGAAATGCCGTTCGGCGACAATGCGTCCGGTAATTTAATGACCCGTGGCAAGACCCGCGGTGCTTTAATTATAGCAATTGTCGCGTCTCGTCCAAACGCATCTTTTCCGGCCATTTCGACGATAAAATTTAAGCTTTTGTTGAGAACTTGCGGGAAAGGATGCGCCGGGTCAAGCCCGATGGGGGTGAGCAGAGGCCGGATTTCGTGCTCAAAATAGGACTTTACCCAAGCGCGCTGGGCTTCGTTCCGGTCTTTGTGACGCAACAGATGAACGCCATTTGCAGACAACTGCGGCAGGACTTCCTTGTTTAAAATCGCGTATTGGCGCGCCACGATGTCGTGGCATTCGGTACTCGTGAGCTTAAATGCCTCGGATAGCAGCGGTGGATCGATGACATCGCTACCTTCTTCTGTATGACTATTCGCCAACAGACTCGCGATACGTACCTCAAAAAACTCGTCAAGATTATTACTGACTATACATAGATAGCGCAACCGTTCAAGCAGAGGCACGTGGCTTTGTTCGGCTTGCGCCAACACGCGCCGATTAAAAGCGAGAAGGGACAATTCGCGATTCAAATAGGCTGGATTGTTATCAATATTTAATTTGATTGATTCTGCATTTTCGTCTGAGCTAGTATTTTTTTTCATAAAGTTGAGGACTAGTCGGGAGAATTTGGGCGGAGTGTATGGAGACAATATGACATCTTGATGACGAATACGGAAGCCATTTCAGTCTTTTTTATACTCCACGAACAAAAAATGACGCGTCATGACTTGACTTAATGTGTGTCACAAACATGTCATAAATGTTGGTTAAAGTTCGCCTGTCCAATGGACATTGTGAATTTTGGACGTTATCAGGCACCTTGCTTGCACCCCATAATCAACTTTCACAGCGTGAGATCGGGAAGCCTTGGTAGGCTTTTAAAACTATATAAGTTTTGTTATTAATTCTAGTGAATAAGGGAGTAACGAATGCGACTCAATAAAGTCTTTACATCCGTCGTTTTGGCGTTGGGTGCAACTTTCGCAGTTTCATCGGTTATGGCAGTGGAAATTACTGGCGCGGGCGCTTCATTTCCTTATCCAATTTACGCAAAGTGGGCCGAGTCTTATAAAGCGGCGACCGGGAATAGCCTGAATTACCAATCAATCGGATCGGGCGGCGGTATCAAGCAAATTAAGGCCAAGACCGTCGATTTCGGCGCGTCGGACATGCCGCTGAAGGCCGAGGAATTGGCAGCTGACAGCCTTATGCAATTCCCTGCAATCATGGGGGGCGTTGTCCCGGTAGTCAATCTGGAAGGTGTGGCCCCAGGTCAGCTAAAACTAACTGGCGCAGTACTGGGAGATATCTATTTAGGTAAAGTGACTAAATGGAATGCACCGGAAATTGCTGCATTGAATCCTGGCGTCAAATTGCCTTCCAGCGACATCACCGTTGTCTACCGCGCCGATGGTTCAGGCACTTCCTTCGTATTTACCAGCTACTTGTCAAAAGCCAGTCCAAGCTTCAAAGCTGGCGTCGGTGCTGGTACCTCAGTTAAATGGCCAGTTGGTGTTGGTGGTAAAGGTAACGAAGGCGTGGCTGCAAACGTGCAAAAAATCAAAGGTTCGATTGGTTATGTTGAATATGCTTATGCTAAAAAGAATAAGCTACAACACACACAGTTGAAGAACCGGGATGGTGGATTTGTACAGCCGGATGACGAAACCTTTAAAGCTGCTGCGGCTGGCGCGGACTGGGCCAAGACGCCTGGCTTTGCAGTAGATTTTACTGATGCTGCCGGCAAAGACAGCTGGCCTATTACCAGCGCTTCTTTTATCTTGTTACACAAGTCACAAGCTGACGGCGTAAAGGGTAAAGAAGTTTTAAAGTTCTTCGACTGGGCTTATAAGAACGGCGGCGCAGCGGCAACTGAACTTGATTACGTCGCGATACCTTCTTCAGTGGTTAAGCTAGTGACCGAGGCTTGGAAAACGGACGTTAAAGATGCCGCTGGTAAGGCGATCTGGTAACTGCCGATGTTCGTGGCGCTAGCCCCATATTTTGAGGCTAAAACGCGCATTTTTGACACACGGTAATCGAAAAACCTGCAGCTAGGCGGTCATGTCAGATCGTCTGTCTGTGGGGACGGTCATATCTGAAAAATAAAATTATGAGCTTGAGGTCACGTCGCTTTACGCCTTGATGCAGGTAAATAATCGGGGTAAAGCGTGGGCTATAGGGTTGAAATAAGTTTCGAGAGTTTAGTCGGACACGGCACCCACTTCATCGGATATCGCTACTCATGAGTGCAAATATTCCTGTTATGACACAATCAATTTCACTGCAATCCAAGAGCCTTGATCAGGCTATTTTGTCGCAACAAGCGTTGCTGGCTACGATGCGCCGGCAAAGGATTCAGGATTTCTTTTTTCACAAGATCACGATGGTGTTTTCGTTGATCGTGTTGTTTGTTTTGTTGGGAATTATTGTCTCGCTTGCCATTGGTGCGTGGCCGGTGTTCCACGCATTCGGCCCTTCTTTTTTAACCAGCATTGAGTGGGATCCGGTCAATGACCAATATGGCGCATTGACTGCGATTGGCGGTACGCTGGTGACGTCATTTATCGCATTGGCGATTGCGTTTCCCATCAGCTTTGGAATCGCTTTATTTTTGACTGAAATTTGCCCTTCAAAATTACGTCAGCCATTAGGCACCGCAGTCGAGCTCCTTGCCGGCGTGCCCAGTATTATCTACGGCATCTGGGGATTGTTTGTGTTTGCGCCGCTATTTGCCGAGTACGTGCAACCGATATTGGGTGACACCCTGGGTCGTATCCCTGGCATTGGCATTTTGTTTTCCGGTCCTCAAATGGGTATCGGCATTTTGACAGCGGGCTTGATTTTGGCGGTGATGATCATTCCATTTATCGCCTCCGTCATGCGCGATGTCTTCGAAGTAGTGCCGGCGGTATTAAAAGAATCAGCATATGGCCTCGGATGTACGCGTTGGGAAGTCGTTCGCAAAGTGGTGCTGCCATATGCAAAAACTGGAGTCGTGGGCGGGGTCATGCTGGGTCTTGGTCGGGCCTTGGGTGAGACCATGGCGGTGACTTTTGTGATCGGCAATTCGCACCGTCTTTCGTGGTCGCTATTTGGTGCTGGCAATAGTATCGCATCGACGCTCGCCAATGAAATCGCTGAAGCCTCTTCAACCTTGCACGTATCGGCCCTGTTTGCCCTTGGCCTCATTTTATTCGTGATTACATTTCTGGTGCTATCCGCTGCCAAGCTGATGTTGATGGGGATGTCCCGCAAAGAGGGTGCAAAATGAGCGAGAACAACTCAGGTCCATCTACGACAGGCTTCCCGATCAATCCTGCCGCTAACAAGGTCTATCGCAAGCGAATATTGATCCACAAAATTGGCATGGTCTTGTCATTTTTAGCAATGGCGTTTGGGCTAGTTGTTTTGATGTGGATTTTGGCTACTCTGGTGGTAAAAGGAGTAGGGGCGATGAATCTTGGATTGCTCACCCAGAATACGCCATCACCAGGAGGTGAGGGCGGTGGATTACTCAATCCTATTGTAGGTAGCTTGATGTTAGTTGGTTTGGCTACCTTGATCAGTACACCAATCGGTATATTGGCCGGTATTTATTTAGCTGAATATGGCGAAGAAAGTAAGTTAGCCCAGGTTACGCGCTTCGTAACCGACATTATGTTGTCAGCGCCATCGATTGTCATTGGACTATTTGTGTACGCAATATATGTTGCAAAAATAGGCCATTTTTCTGGTTGGGCCGGTACGTTCGCGCTCTCGTTGATTGCCGTTCCGGTGGTGGTACGAACGACGGACAATATGCTAAAACTGGTCCCAGGTAATCTGCGCGAAGCCGCATTTGCGCTTGGTGCCCCGCGGTGGAAAGTGGCACTTACGGTGCGACTGCGCGCGGTCAAAGCGGGCGTAGTAACCGGGGTTTTGCTGGCGGTAGCGCGCATCGCTGGCGAAACTGCGCCTTTACTTTTCACAGCATTGAACAATCAATTTTTCAGCACGAACATGAATAAACCGATTGCCAATTTGCCTGGCGTGATCAATCAATTTGCCAATAGCCCTTACGACAATTGGGTGTCGTTGGCTTGGGCCGGCGCGCTGCTGATTACCTTGGGCGTGTTGCTTCTGAATATTGTAGCCCGCACGCTATTCAGCCAAAAAATACCAAGCTGAATTAAGGAATTAAGGAATTAAGGAGTTAAGGAGTTAAGTTCAACGAAGACGCTCAAAACGTCTTCCGCGTTTTTTACGTGACGACAGCTGCCCCACCGGATGAGAAGTGCGTTTAATGACTGCGATTGCCATGACTAATCAAACACCACAAAGTACGGATTTCAACGCCGTTAAAAAGCCGACCATAGAAATTTCAAAATTAAATTTTTTCTATGGGAACTTTCAGGGATTGAAAGACATTAATCTTCATATTAATGAAAAGAAGGTCACCGCGTTTATTGGGCCATCCGGTTGCGGAAAGTCTACATTGTTGCGAACGCTCAATCGCATGTACGATCTTTATCCCGGCCAGCGTGCCGAAGGACAGATCATGTATGCCGGTAAAAATATTTTGGATGCCGGTCAAGATCTCAACATGTTACGCGCTAAAGTTGGGATGGTTTTTCAGAAGCCCACGCCATTTCCGATGTCGATCTACGACAACATTGCTTTTGGAATTCGGCTATATGAAAATTTGCCAAAAGGTGAAATGGACGAGCGCGTTGAGTGGGCGTTAACCAAAGCCGCGTTGTGGGGTGAGGCTAAGGATAAATTGAATAAAAGCGGTTTAAGTTTATCAGGCGGTCAGCAGCAGCGTTTATGTATTGCGCGAAGCGTTGCGGTACGTCCGGATGTCCTTTTATTGGACGAGCCAACGTCGGCGCTGGACCCGATCTCGACGGCCAAGGTGGAAGAGTTGATTACCGAACTCAAGCAGGATTACACCATTGCGATCGTGACGCACAACATGCAACAGGCCGCTCGATGCTCTGACTTCACTGCGTATATGTACCTTGGTGAACTGGTCGAGTTTGGAAAGACTGACCAGATATTCATGAATCCCGCTCGTAAAGAAACGCAGGATTACATTACCGGCAGATTCGGTTAACCATTTTTTTGACGATTGATTATTGAAAACAGATGATTGGCAATCGTTGATCGAATATCGTCGACGGATTCGTTGATTGTTTTAATCGTTGCGCGAATAATCGATGCTTGAATAATCGTTGATTTATACACGCTCATTGGCTTAAATGATGTTTTTTCCCCGTTGAATTCGCATCGAACTGTAAGGAATAACCAGATGACTGGCGAACACTCTTCAAAGCAATACGATTCAGACCTTGAGACAATCCGTTCAAAGGTGTTGTTGATGGGCGGCCTGGTCGAACGACAATTCCAAGAGGCAATGAATGTCTTCCATAACGGGAATCTTGCCGCGGGCGAGCGCGTCATCAAGGATGACGACCAGGTCAACTTGCTGGAAGTAGAATTGGATAACGCTTGCAGCCACTTGATCGTACGTCGCCAGCCTACGGCGAACGATCTACGGGTGGTGATGGCGACAATTAAAGTGATTACGGACCTTGAGCGGGTCGGCGATGAAGCGGCCAAAATCGCGCGCACTGCTATTCATCTGCACAAACGCGGCTTGGGTAGTGTGGATCATAGTGAAACAGTACGAGTGATCGCGACGGCGGCCGGTAATTTGCTGCACGATGCCTTGGATGCGCTGGCACGTCTGGATGAAAAGCAGGCGATTAAATTGATTTCAGACGATGCAATTATCGATCGGGATTTCCGTTCGATCATGCGTAACGTTATTACTTACATGATGGAAGATCCGCGCACAATTTCCGCGTTGATGGACACGCTATGGGTAGCGAAGGCAATCGAACGTATCGGTGATCATGCAAAAAATATAGCGGAATATGTCATTTATATCGTTGAAGGTAAAGACATCCGGCATACCGATTATGCGGCAACGCATCTTGAAACCGGAGCTTGATTTCTGCGACCCGCAAACGGGTAGCGGCTCGAGCAAGTAGCATTGAGCAAGTAAAAAGTATTGAGCAAGCAAGAAAAGGTAGAGCGAGTATGAATTTAACGCGAGACTGGTATATCTTTACGTTAGCCTGTGCCGATGATGACTGACAAAGCATCAATTCTGATTATTGAGGATGAGCCGTCAATCGCCGAATTGATTGAATACACCATGGCGGGGTCGGGCTGGAGTCCTATAGTCGCTTCTACGGCCGCCGAGGGTTGGGCGGCGATTCAGCGGCAGACGCCGCAATTGGTTTTGCTGGACTGGATGCTACCGGATCAAAGTGGGCTTCGGTTTTTGTCACGTCTGCGTGCAGAGAGGCAGTTCCAGTCGATTTTAGTGATGATGCTCACTGCAAAATCGATGGAAGAGGATAAGATATCTGGCCTGGATAACGGCGCGGATGATTATATGACCAAGCCGTTTTCACCTCGCGAACTGACCTCTCGAGTCAAAGCGCTGTTGCGCCGAAAAAATCCTGACCAGACCATCGGCATCATGTCGGCCGGGGCAGTAACACTCGACCCCGCTAGTTGCTCTGTAGCGATGAACGAGCAAAAAATTGACATTGGGCACGCCGAATATCGACTGCTGAAATTTTTCATGGCTAACCCGGATCGGGTTTTTTCACGAAGTCAGTTACTTGACAAGGTGTGGGGCGATCATGTCGTGATTGAAGAACGCACTGTAGATGTCCATATATTACGCTTGCGGAAGGCTCTGCACGAGGCCGATAATCTGATCCGCACCGTGCGTAGTGTCGGCTACATGTTATCGACTAAATAGTTTGGTTCGAAACCTGGCGCGCAATGCATTGATGTGGTTTTGATGCTTATTGAGACTGCATGAAGCTGACGAAGTTACGTTCATCGAAAGAAACCTGAACAAGTCAGGCTTTTCTGCGACAGATTCGAAAGAAGTCCGATAAATTCGTTGTCGGTCAGGCGCTATCTTGCGCTGTTTTTTATCTTCCAATATTTTATGAATCCAAAGATGTTGTTCTGGATGCCGGCTGCGCTTCGGCTATTGATGGTTTTTGTTGGGGCGGCGGTTGCGTGGCTGTGTTTCGGTGCCGTTGCTGGATTGCTATTATGCTCGGCAAGTCTAATCATGCTGGTTATTTTGCAATTGTACTATTTGTATCGTTTGGGAGGCTGGCTCGACAATCCTCGTGGACAAAAACTGCCCGACGGTTGGGGTGCATGGACTGACATTTTTTCACGTTTGTATCGGCTCCGACGTGATGACGAAAAAAATCAAGCTGAGCTTTCTGAATGGCTGGCACGTTTTCGGCAGGCTATGCACCTGTTACCGGATGGCGTCGTTATCATGGATGACGTTCTGTTTCTGGAGTGGTGCAACCCAGCCGCCGAGCGGCATTTGGGGCTTCAGCATGGTCGCGATAAAGGAATGCGTGTGACCAATTTAATCCGCAATCCGGATTTTATTGATTACATTATTCTTGGTCGTTATGATCAACCCCTGTTGCTGACATTGCGGGATAGAAAGTTGGTTATACAAATTATCCCATTTGAAAATCGCCGCCAGATTCTGGTAACGCATGACGCTACCGAGTCAGAGCGTATTGACATGATGCGGCGTGATTTTATCGCTAATGCCTCACACGAACTACGCACTCCTTTGACGGTGATAAATGGTTTTTTAGAGATCGCTCAAGAGCATCCAAACCTTGAACCGCATGTGCGAGCAGGGCACCTGAAAATGATGATCGAGCAGGGCCAGCGGATGCAAAATCTGATTGGCGATATGCTGACGTTGACGCGACTTGAGTCGATCGACTACCCGATGCGGCCTGAGCGGGTACATATCGAGGCCATGTTAAAGAATATCCTTCAGGAAGTCGAAGTACTGTCAGCAGGTCAGCACGTTTTCTCACTTCGCATTGACGGTCCGGATATCAACGGCAATACAGAGGAATTACGCAGCGCATTCAATAATCTCGTGTCCAACGCAGTGCGTTACACGCCAGTCGGCGGCCAAATAGATTTAATCTGGCAAAACACCCAAAATGGACCGCAGTTTGTAGTGCGTGACACCGGCATCGGATTTAGCGCGGAGCATATGTCGCGGTTGACCGAGCGGTTTTATAGAGTCGATAAAAGCCGTTCCCGTGAGACGCGGGGGACAGGTCTCGGTCTGGCCATTGTTAAACACGTCTTGCTGCGGCACGGAGGCACGTTAGGGGTTGAATCGAGCCAGAACAAAGGTAGCGTATTCACGGCGCGCTTACCTGCTTCCATCGTGGCGAGTGAGACAACCGATTTGCTTACATGAATAGACGCTGAACGGCGCCTTTTTGCTGTTAATGACGTGTCTGCATAGTACCGATGTGGTGCTCAGTCGCGACCGATGTGTCTCCCGGCCGCCCGTAAGGAATCTGCTGAGTTCGACCGTATGAACTACAATACGAATCTTTCGTTGGTCGCGGCAGTTTTGTTACGCCTCTGATGTAACATTCCTGATTCGTATTGCATTCATCGTATTCCTAATTAATGAAATCCATTTTTCTCTCTCGTCAATCCAGATCACCTCGATCAACCCTTGCTGTTTTATTCACCTTTTTAACGGTCACTGCGTGTACCACGCTCGCGCCAGTGGCGCCGGTTCCGGTGGCGGTAGTAATCGCGCCAGTGGCGCAAAAGGAAGCACCACACCATATCAAGATTGGGCTTGCCCTGGGCGGAGGCGCGGCGCGCGGTTTTGCTCACATTGGCGTAATTAAGGCGCTGGAAGCGCAAGGGATAGTGCCAGATATCGTGGTCGGTACCAGTGCAGGGAGCGTAGTCGGCGCACTTTATGCCGCGGGTAATAACGGATTCGCCTTACAAAAATTAGCCCTGAAAATGGACGAGGCCGCATTTTCGGACTGGTCTATCCCGCTATTTGCAAAGGTAAGCGGCGTATTAAAAGGCATTGGCCTCGAAAACTACGTCAATAATGCCATTGGCAATGTCCCCATCGAAAAACTAAAGATACCCTTCGGGGCGGTCGCAACTGACCTGAATTCTGGTCAGCCAATTTTGTTCCGGCGAGGTAATACAGGGTTGGCGGTGCGGGCATCTTCTGCGGTACCTGGCGTGTTTCAATCGGTGAAGATTGGCAGCCACCAATACGTAGACGGGGGACTGGTCGCACCGGTACCGGTTCGATTTGCGAAGGAGATGGGTGCTGACTTTGTGATCGCGGTCGATATTTCCGCCGTGCCCGAAGCGCAGCTAGCATCCAGTTCGGTTGATGTGCTACTCCAAACCTTCGCCATTATGGGCCAGACAATTAATGAAAAGAACTTGAAAGAGGCTGATATTGTCATCAGGCCGAGTCTGAACGCCATGAAAGGAAGTGACTTTAATTCTCGTAACATGGCGATCCTCGCAGGTGAGCAAGCCGCGATGGCACAAATGCCCGAAATCAAAAGGAAGTTGTTAGAGAAGCGCGGCGGTTGAAGTAGTATCCAATCAGTGGGGGGAATTGGGCCCTGTGGATGGATCGTTTGTATGCTTGCAACGAGGCCGCAGCGTAGCTGAAATGACAAAAGCCACATCGGCATGATGTGGCTTTTTGTTATAAAGGGCTTTATAAATTTTGTGTAGCTACTTCTGCGTCGCCGTAATATTGGCGACGGTCTCTGGATCCAGATCGCTTATCCGACGCGCACCGTTGAAGCGATTTTTCCAATAAGCGATGTCCATACTTTCAACGCGTACTGAAGACCCTGTGCGAGGAGCGTGAATAAATTTATTGTCACCCAGATAAATGCCGACGTGAGAGAAGCTTCTTCTCAGCGTATTATAAAATACCAGGTCGCCGGGCTTTAAGTCGTCTCTTTCAACTTTTTCACCTTCACGGCTCAGTTCTGCAGACGTGCGAGGTAGATTGATACCCAGTGCTTCCTTGAAGACATAACGCACTAATCCGCTGCAATCGAGGCCCGTTTGCGGTGTGTTGCCGCCGTATTTATAATTGATGCCGATAAGGCCAATGGCGCTTTGGGCGAGATCTGAGGCGCGCTCTGTCAGCTGGTCGGTGAATTGCTGGAATTTACTGCGGGGCGGCTGCGCCGGGGGCGCGCTATCGAAAACGGTGATATCAGATGCCCAGGCTGGGCTAGCTAACCAACAACTACCGATTACGGTACACGCCATTGCTAAAGCTCGAATAAGTGGCAAGTCTAATTTAATCGTCATCGTAATTGAGGCTTTGCGGCAAATGAACGCATGAATGTAGTGATTAAGAGTCCCCGGGTTACACGAGGGCTTAACGCAAGATGCATAACCAGACGGCAGATTCAGCTGCAAGTTCCCGAAACGAATGCTAATTGACGATATTAATCGATTCAATAGTTTTTTGCATGAATTTTTTCTCAAAATGCAGATTGCAGTATCGCCTTAGGCCCTCACTAAAGTACAATCTTTGCCATTATCAAAGGAGAAATGATGAAATCGAAACAAGTTTTAACACTCGACGATCTGAAGAAAATTGCGAATGCAGCAGAAGCTGAAGCGATAGCAAATAACTGGGCAGTGACGATTTCTATTGTCGACGATGGCGGTCATTTGTTGTGGTTGCAGCGTCTGGACGGTGCAGCACCGATTTCAGCGCACATTTCACCAGCCAAAGCTAAAACCGCTGCTTTAGGACAGCGTGAGTCTAAGGTTTATGAAGATATGATCAACAATGGTCGCTTTTCATTTATCACGGCACCTAATCTGGATGGGTTGCTAGAAGGCGGCGTTCCTATCATCATCAATGGTGAGTATCTGGGAGCGGTTGGTGTCTCGGGTGTTAAATCATCGGAAGATGTGCAGATCGCCAAGGCTGGAATTGCCGCGTTATCTGCCTAAAAATTAATTTTTTAGCATTTAAATGATGGTTGCCTATCGTCGCCTTGTATCTTCAAGCTAATTTCGCTGGGCGCGATAGGGTTGAGGTTTTAAGATTTTTTATCTGGTCCTGCGCAGATTTATCAAATGATATTAAATATTTGCAGTTGAATGCTGCTGATGAAAACAACGGCGGCGTGTTCGGAGCCGCGTTTTGCGATCAGCGGTGTCTATTAGCGAGTAGCTAACCTGCTACGATTGTCGGAAGGGTGATTTTGCTCTATAATTGGAGGGTTAAGCCCAATTTACTCCGCCGTAGCGCATACATCTCCATTCCGTCTCAAAAAGACTATTAATATCTCCAGAATATTGGAGGGTTTCTTAGCGGTCGTTTGGCACAGCGCGCGGCGGTAACAACATCAGGAGTTACCTTTGCCGCCATTTTTTTCTGGCCATGCTGTTCCGGCCGTCCTCGCGCTAGCAGATGGGTCAATTTTTCAAGGTTTTTCGATTGGAGCTGTTGGCCATACGACCGGTGAAGTGGTATTTAATACCGCTATGACCGGGTACCAGGAAATACTTACAGACCCTAGCTATAGTCAACAAATCGTTACACTGACTTATCCTCACATCGGAAATACCGGTGTTAATCCAGAGGACATTGAGTCATCCCGCGTGCACGCTGCGGGTTTGATCATCCGCGATTTGCCGCGTTTGATCTCAAACTTCCGTTCTTCCCAAACACTTGAATCTTACTTGCAAGATGCGAATGTTGTCGCGATTGCCGGCATAGACACGCGCAAATTGACCCGCATCCTGCGCGAAAAAGGTGCGCAAAGTGGCGCCATCGTCACCATGCAGTCAGATATCGCCACCACCACCGCGAAGGCGTTGGAGTTGGCGCGCAGTTTTCCTGGTCTGGCTGGTATGGATTTGGCTAAAGTGGTTTCCACCACTAAATCGTATAGCTGGAGTGAAACAGAATGGCGTCTCGGCCGAGGTTACGATCAGCAAATTACGGCTAAATATCATGTTGTCGCATTTGATTATGGTGTCAAATTCAACATCTTGCGTATGTTGGCTGCCCGGGGCTGCAAAGTAACGGTATTGCCTGCGCAGGCTACCGCCGCTGAAGCGTTAGCGCTTAATCCCGACGGGATATTTTTATCGAACGGTCCTGGTGATCCAGAGCCATGCGATTACGCCATTTCGGCGACGAAAGAATTGATAGAGCGCGGCATCCCTACCTTTGGAATCTGCCTGGGACACCAGATTATGGCATTGGCGTCCGGCGCGAAGACGATGAAAATGAAATTTGGACATCATGGCGCAAATCATCCTGTTCAGGACCTTGTGACCAAGCAGGTCATGATCACGTCGCAGAACCACGGTTTTGCAGTCGATCCGGAAACCTTGCCTGCAAATTGCCAGGTAACGCATGTTTCGTTATTCGATGGCTCGTTGCAAGGTTTTGCCCGCACTGATAAGCCAGCGTTTTGCTTTCAGGGGCATCCGGAAGCCTCGCCTGGACCGAATGACGTCGCCCCTTTGTTCGATCGCTTTGTGGCGATGATGGAGAAAAATAAAAATGCCTAAGCGTACCGATATAAAAAGCATCCTGATTATAGGTGCTGGGCCGATCATTATCGGCCAGGCCTGCGAGTTCGACTATTCTGGCGCGCAAGCCTGCAAAGCGCTGCGTGAAGAGGGTTACAAAGTTATCCTGGTCAACAGCAATCCAGCGACCATCATGACTGACCCGGAAATGGCCGATGTTACTTACATCGAGCCGATTACCTGGCAAGTCGTTGAACGTATTATTGCAAAAGAAAAGCCTGATGCAATTTTGCCGACAATGGGCGGCCAGACCGCACTGAATTGCGCACTTGATTTGCATCATCATGGCATTCTGACTAAATACAACGTTGAACTGATTGGTGCTTCTCCGGAAGCCATCGACAAGGCCGAAGATCGCTCCAAATTCAAAGCCGCGATGACCAAAATTGGTCTGGGTTCAGCGCGCTCGGGTGTTGCGCACACGATGGATGAAGCTTGGGTTGTGCAAAAAGAACTCGGATTTCCAACCATCATTCGTCCATCGTTCACGATGGGCGGCACTGGCGGTGGTATCGCATATAACGCGGAAGAGTTCGAAGCGATTTGCAAGCGTGGTCTGGAAGCATCGCCGACCAAAGAATTGTTGATTGAAGAGTCGTTGATTGGCTGGAAAGAATTTGAGATGGAAGTTGTGCGCGATAAGGCGGATAACTGCATCATCGTTTGTTCAATTGAAAATCTGGACCCGATGGGCGTGCACACCGGTGATTCTATTACGGTGGCGCCAGCGCAGACGCTGACGGACAAAGAATATCAAATCATGCGGAATGCCTCGCTGGCTGTATTGCGCGAGATCGGCGTTGATACGGGTGGCTCCAATGTTCAGTTCTCCATTAATCCTGCTGACGGCCGGATGATTGTTATCGAGATGAACCCACGCGTGTCGCGTTCTTCGGCTTTAGCTTCAAAAGCAACCGGATTTCCGATTGCCAAGATCGCTGCGAAGCTGGCGGTTGGCTTTACGCTCGATGAATTGCGCAACGAAATCACAGGCGGTGCAACCCCAGCATCGTTCGAGCCATCGATTGATTACGTCGTTACCAAGATTCCGCGTTTTGCGTTCGAAAAATTCCCTGCCGCCGATGACCATCTGACGACGCAAATGAAATCGGTTGGCGAAGTGATGGCGATTGGCCGCACCTTCCAGGAATCGTTCCAAAAAGCATTGCGCGGACTTGAAGTCGGTGTTGATGGAATGAATGAAAAAACCCAGGACCGCGAAGTGATCGAAGAAGAGCTTGGCGAGCCGGGACCGGACCGTATCTGGTACGTCGGCGACGCATTTGCGCAAGGATTTACATTGGAAGAAGTGCATCAACTGACGCATATCGACCCGTGGTTCCTGTCGCAGATCAAAGAGATTGTCGACACCGAATTGTGGCTGGAAAGCACGCAAACGCTGGAAGGTCTTGATCGCGACACATTGTACAAACTGAAGCAACAAGGATTTGCCGATCGTCGTCTGGCGAAGCTGTTGAAAGTCACTGACACTGAAGTGCGTGCCAAACGTCATGCGATGAACTTGCGTCCAGTCTACAAGCGCGTCGATACTTGCGCGGGTGAATTTTCGACTGATACTGCATACATGTATTCGACCTACGAGGAAGAGTGCGAGTCCAATCCTACCGACAAAAAGAAAATTATGGTACTCGGTGGTGGTCCTAACCGTATCGGTCAAGGTATCGAGTTCGATTATTGTTGCGTACACGCAGCGCTAGCGTTGCGCGCCGATGGTTACGAAACCATCATGGTGAACTGCAATCCAGAAACTGTTTCGACCGATTATGACACTTCTGATCGTTTGTACTTTGAGTCGTTGACGCTGGAAGACGTGCTGGAAATCGTCGACAAAGAAAAGCCATACGGCGTGATCGTTCAGTACGGTGGTCAAACGCCGTTGAAACTGGCGCTTGATCTTGAGGCAAACGGCGTTCCGATTGTCGGCACTTCGCCAGACATGATCGATGCAGCCGAAGATCGCGAACGCTTTCAAAAGCTTCTGCATGATTTGAATCTGCGTCAACCGCCAAATCGCACTGCACGTACTGAAGAAGATGCACTGCGTCTGGCTCAGGAAATCGGTTATCCGCTGGTAGTTCGCCCATCCTACGTATTGGGCGGACGCGCCATGGAGATCGTTCATGAGCAGCGTGATCTTGAGCGTTACATGCGTGAGGCCGTGAAGGTTTCGCACGATTCGCCCGTATTGCTGGATCGTTTCCTGAACGATGCGATTGAAGTTGATGTCGATTGCCTGTCCGACGGTGAGCGCACATTTATCGGTGGCGTCATGGAACACATCGAACAAGCGGGCGTTCATTCGGGGGACTCCGCATGCTCGTTGCCGCCTTATTCATTGGCGCAGGAAACTATTGATGAACTGAAGCGTCAGACCGCACTGATGGCGAAAGGCTTGAACGTTGTGGGTTTGATGAACGTACAATTCGCGATTCAGCAGATTGATGGCAAGGATGTCGTATTCGTTCTTGAAGTTAATCCGCGCGCATCGCGCACCGTGCCGTTTGTTTCCAAGGCTACCGGTTTGCAATTGGCCAAGATCGCAGCGCGCTGTATGGTTGGTCAGTCTCTGGATAGTCAAGGAATCAAAGACGAGGTTGTACCGAAGTACTTCAGTGTCAAGGAAGCGGTATTCCCGTTTGTGAAATTCCCGGGCGTGGACACTATTCTCGGACCGGAAATGAAATCAACCGGCGAAGTAATGGGCGTCGGTAAAACGTTCGGCGAGGCTTTCGTTAAGTCACAACTCGGTGCTGGTATCAAGTTGCCAACTTCAGGACAGGTGTTCCTAAGTGTTAAAGCTGGAGATAAGCCCCGTGCTGTAAAGGTTGCGAAAGATTTGGTAGCAATGGGCTTTTCCGTCGTTGCCACTAAAGGTACAGCAGCCGCAATTCACGCGGCTGGTATCCCGGTGAAGACTGTCAACAAGGTCGTTGAAGGTCGTCCGCATGTTGTCGATATGATTAAGAACAATGAAATTACGTTGGTCATTAATACTGTCGAAGAAAAGCGCAGCGCCATCGTTGATTCACGGGCTATCCGTACATCGGCACTACAGGCACGTGCAACGACTTATACGACGATTGCAGGAGCCGAGGCAGCGGTGCAGGGTATGCGTCATCTGGACGAGTTGAATGTCTACGATTTACAAGGCCTGCATAAAACCTTACACTAAGATACGATCAATTTGTCTTCCGGAAGATGGCTTGCAGTTCATCACTTTACGGTGAGCTTGCTTCGGTGGGTTAATCGGCCTGAGTAACGTTACTAGTCATAAGTTTAGTAAGTTATACATATCGTTAATCACTATTGTTCTTCAAAGCTGTAGAAGATAAGCAGAAATCAGACGTCCCATGCGGAGGTCGCAGACAGCGCCAAAACCCGGCGCGGTTTGTGACCTCCGCAGCATTTTATTCAAGTGATCGTTAAGATCACTGCGGCCGAAGGATTGATGGAGTGCAGGGGGGACCTCTTTGTTTTCGATACGGTTTTTGACGTAACGCCCGAAGTAGACTAGAAATGAACGCTGGCGAATAGTGTTAAAAATGCAACCTTAAAGGGGCATTCGTTCGCCAAATTAATAACTTTAAATAGATTTTGAATAAGATTCCTATGAGCTCAGTACCTCTTACCAAGTTTGGCGCCGAATTGTTGAAAGCTGAACTGGTGCGCCTGAAAACAAAAGAACGTCCGTCCGTTATCAATGCGATTGCCGAGGCGCGGGCGCACGGTGATCTTTCTGAAAATGCCGATTACGACGCAGCGAAAGAGCGCCAGGGGTTTATCGAAGGTCGGATTGCCGATCTGGAAGGAAAGTTGGGCGCAGCGCAAATCATCGATCCAACCACGTTGGATGCGGAAGGCCGCGTGGTTTTTGCCGCAACCGTGGATCTTGAAGATCTGGAAACCGGAGACAAGGTAACCTATCAAATCGTTGGAATGGACGAGGCTGATATCAAAGTCTCAAAAGTCTCCATTACTTCACCAATTGCCCGTGCATTGATCGGGAAAAGCGCTGGGGACGTTGTCGGTGTCCAGGCTCCGTCAGGGATCCGCGAGTACGAGATTTTAGAAGTGCGTTATATCTAGGTTTTTCCACGTCAGTGTAGGCATCGAGTGATTCGGGGCGCCAGCAGGATGGCCAAGAAGGCAGAGGAATTTTGGCCTCTATATGAACGTTGCGACAGCGAGCTTCCATGCTATTGAACTTCGGTCGATGATGACCGTGGCAAAGGACATAATGATAGTAGTGCGCGCAAGATTATTAATCGCTACCCTATGGGTAGGAAGCTTATGGACGGTGGGATATGTCGTCGCGCCTACCTTGTTCGCAACGTTGTCGGACAGGGTTTTGGCAGGCACTATCGCCGGTAGTTTATTCAGAATTGAAGCTTGGATCGGCGTGGTCTGTGGGCTGTTACTGACGCTGTTATTCTGTTTTCGGACAGCTGACGACAACGCGCCATTACGGAAAACCTTATTACGGTTAACGTTGGCGGTGCTTCTCTGTACTTTGGTCGGTTATTTCGGAATTCAGCCGTTTATGGCATCGCTACGTGAAGCTGCTGCGCCTGGCGGTGTCATGAGTTCTGCTGCAAAAACGCAGTTCGGTATTTTGCATGGTGTCGCAAGCGCGATATATCTCATTCAAAGCTTGCTTGGCGTCGGCTTGATTTTGAAATTACGCACATTGCGTTAACGCGCGATCCACGTAGTTAGGATTGCAGGGGAAATCTCCGTTATCGGCTTTTTACCCTTGCAACTTCAGGTAAAATGCGCCGGCTCCCTTGAGTTTCGTGTACCGCGCGTTTAGAGCAATTTCACTGGCCGGGTTATTGACCAAGGGCAGATTTCTTGCGGCTTTTTTGACGTGGTTTTTCGCGTTTGATATTGCCGCCAGCGGTTACGCGCTCATTGCCTTTAACCATCACTTTGGTCACTGATGGGCGTTTGGTTCCACTTGGGCTTGGTTTAACAATAGTGACTTCACGCATGCCTCTTCCACGTGTTTCGGTACGTGCCTTCGCTGCATCTTTTTGCGGACGATACATTATCAGGAGTTTACCGATGTGCTGTACCGGAGCGGCACCGAGTTTGTCGCAAATAGTTTCGTAGATTGCAATCCGCGCTTCGCGATCGTCGCCAAATACACGCACCTTGATCAGGCCATGGGAATTCAGGCTGTTATCAATTTCCTTTAATAGTGACGGTTTCAAACCTTCTTCACTAATGAGGACGACTGGACTTAGTGCATGGGCTTCGGCGCGGAGTTCGCTGCGCTCGGCGGGTGTGAGTTTCAACATAAATATAAAAATTCCTTAAAAACGGTATTCTACGCGAATGGCAAAGAAGAAATTAAACAAAAACTGGCTTCACGATCACATTAACGATCCATATGTGAAGTTGGCGCAAAAAGATGGCTATCGCGCACGCGCTGCATACAAGCTAAAAGAAATTGACGAAGTTGACAAATTGATCAAGCCCGGTCAAATTATCGTCGATCTTGGGTCCACGCCGGGAAGCTGGTCTCAATACGTTCGTAATAAACTCGCCGGACAAGAGGGTGGCGGCATCCATGGAATGGTGATCGGTTTAGATATTTTGCCCATGGACCCTATTGCCGATGTGCACTTTATATTGGGGGATTTCCGGGAGCAAGATAGTCTTACCCAGCTTGAACGGTTGTTGTCTGGCCGTAAAGTTGATCTTGTTTTATCAGATATGGCGCCTAATCTGTCAGGTATTGCTATCGCAGACGCTGCACGAATGGAGGAAATTATTGATTTGGCAATCGAGTTCGCGGTCAATCATATGAAACCTTCTGGCGTATTATTGGCAAAATGTTTCAACGGTAGAGGATATAACGAAATTTTGGGCAAATTTCGCGCCACGTTTGAAAGCGTCGGGTCTAGAAAACCGAAAGCCAGCCGTGATAAGTCCTCCGAAATCTTCTTATTGGGGCGGAATTTAAAGAATTCGGCTTGAATTTCGCGTTTCACCACTTTATTGTGGATTTATCCTTGATTTATCAGAGATGCGTCCACATATCGAGTTTTAGGAGCCTGTCGGACTGTGTTTGGCGCTTGCGAATAATTGAGCGCAAAATTGCCGGGCTGTTGTAGATTTCACCAGATTCTTAAGCAATAGCGCGCTATTGCCACTTGAATACGGCAAAATCTGTCTTCGACCCCGATAATTTTTGTTTCGATGCCGTGGAACGTCGAGCTAAGTCCGACAGCCTCCTAGTATCGACTGGTGATTCCGAGTAAAATCAGGTCTCAACCAAAAAGCAACAAACATAGTGCGAGCCCAACCCGAAGCACCACGACTATCGGCGCGTCGCGCGCTCAAGGAGTTCTAGTGAATAACATGTTTTCAAAAGCCGCCATCTGGGTGGTCATAGCCTTGGTGCTCTTTACCGTATTTAAGCAATTCGATACCAAAGGGTTGTCTAACGGTGCGGCACCGATCGCCTATTCTGACTTCATTAATGAGGTGAAGGCGGGACACATCACGGATGCGGTGATTGAAGACCGTAACATTATCGCCAATACCTCAGACGGTAAAAAAATCAAGACCACTACCACCTTCCTTGATCGTGGCTTAGTGGGTGATTTGCTTAATAACGGCGTTAAGTTCGACGTTAAGCAGCCCGAAGAACCGTCGTTCCTCTCGCAAATATTTATATCCTGGTTTCCGATGATTTTGTTGCTCGGCGTCTGGATCTTCTTTATGCGGCAGATGCAAGGCGGCGGCAAGGGCGGTGCGTTCTCATTTGGAAAATCAAAAGCGCGGATGCTGGACGAGACCACAAACACGGTCACTTTTGCCGACGTCGCTGGTTGCGACGAAGCAAAAGATGAAGTATCGGAAATTGTGGATTTCCTACGTGACCCTACGAAGTTTCAAAAATTGGGCGGGCGTATTCCCCATGGCGTACTGATGGTCGGGCCTCCAGGAACGGGTAAAACACTTTTGGCACGAGCCATAGCGGGTGAGGCTAAAGTGCCGTTCTTTACCATTTCCGGTTCAGACTTCGTTGAAATGTTCGTGGGTGTGGGTGCTTCGCGTGTTCGTGACATGTTCGAAAATGCCAAAAAACATTCACCTTGTATTATCTTTATCGATGAAATCGACGCGGTTGGTCGTCATCGCGGCGCTGGTATGGGCGGAGGAAATGACGAGCGCGAACAAACGCTGAATCAAATGCTGGTTGAGATGGATGGCTTTGAAGTGAACTCCGGCGTGATCGTAATTGCCGCCACCAACCGTGCTGACGTACTCGATAAAGCTCTGTTGCGTCCAGGTCGTTTCGACCGCCAGGTGGTAGTTGGGTTGCCGGATATTCGCGGTCGTGAGCAAATTCTTAATGTGCACATGCGCAAAGTGCCTATCTCGACTGACGTTAAGGCTGATATTTTGGCGCGCGGTACACCTGGATTTTCTGGTGCAGATTTGGCAAATTTAGTCAACGAAGCGGCATTGTTTGCAGCACGTCGTACGAAACGTCTGGTTGAAATGCAAGACTTCGAGGATGCCAAGGACAAGATTGTCATGGGTCCAGAACGCAAGTCCGCTGTGATGCGTGAAGAAGAGCGTCGTAATACTGCTTATCATGAATCAGGTCACGCTGTTGTTGCCAAGTTGCTTCCAAAGGCTGATCCGGTACATAAAGTCACCATCATGCCGCGTGGTTTTGCGCTAGGGCTTACATGGCAGTTGCCTGAACATGACCGTGTCAATATGTATAAAGACAAGATGCTCGAAGAAATCGCTATTCTGTTTGGCGGTCGTATTTCTGAAGAGATCTTTATGCATCAGATGTCTACCGGAGCCTCCAACGATTTTGAGCGTGCGACGAAGTTGGCGCGTGCGATGGTGACGCGTTACGGTATGTCCGAAACGCTCGGAACGATGGTGTACGAAGATACAGAGCAAGATGCTTATTTTGGCCGGATGGCTTCAAAAACTGTTTCGGAAGCGACTCAGCAAAAAGTCGATGCGGAAATTCGCAGCATTCTGGATCAGCAATATGCGTTATCGCGCAGTTTGCTTGAGGAAAATCGCGACAAGGTTGAGGCCATGACCAAGGCACTGCTTGATTGGGAAACGATTGATGCGGATCAAATTAACGACATCATGGAAGGTCTCGAGCCACGTTTGCCAAAGTATGGTATTCCGGTAAAGAAGACGCCGACTGATAGTTCGTCTGGCGGCATTTCCCCGACTGCGACTGCGCCTGCGTGATTCTTTCCTGGCGAAAAGCGACATCATAGTGAGTCGGGAATCTTCGACGTAACCACTCAAGGGTGAGGATTGATCCTCGCCCTTTTTCTGTATACGAATAAAAAAATGCAACAATACTTTCAATGCGGGCGTTACCGCTTGCCGGTCAATACGCCGAATGCGCGGCCCTTGGTAATGGGAATTTTAAACGTCACGCCGGATTCATTTTCCGATGGCGGTCGATTTTATTCACTAGAATTCGCCCTTTCTCATGCAGAACAGATGATTGCGGACGGTGTAGATATTATTGACATCGGCGCTGAGTCAAGTCGCCCAGGCAGTCCTGCGTTGTCCATGTCAGAAGAGTTGGATCGATTGATGCCAGTAATCTACGCATTACGCGATTGCGGAAAGCCTCTTTCCATTGATACTTATAAGCCCGCAGTGATGCGTGAGGCAATCGCCGCAGGGGTCGATTTGATCAACGACATCAATGCTTTCCGTGCAGAGGGTGCGGTGGAAGCGTTGAACGATAGTGACTGCGGGGTATGTGTGATGCACATGCAAGGGCAGCCACAAACCATGCAAGACCTCCCAGCGTATGAAGACGTGGTCACGGAGGTGAGTACTTTTCTACGTGACCGGGTATCGGTTTTGGAGCAGGCAGGAATAGACCGCGCACGTATTACCATTGATCCCGGGTTCGGTTTTGGAAAAACCCTGACACATAACCTTACTTTGCTCAAGAATATTGGTAAAATGCAACAACTATTGGAGCTTCCAATGTTGGTGGGAACATCACGGAAAACGATGCTCGGCGATTTAACCGGACGGCCCGTCGAGCGGCGCCTGGCCGGGAGTATTGCTGCGGCTCTGGTGGCGGTGGCGCAAGGTGCAAAGATTGTGCGCGTGCACGACGTCACTGAAACGATTGATGCGTTGGCGGTTTGGCAAGCTGGTATCGTTTGATTTCGGCGCCGTTTTGTTAAACGTACCCCCGACACCATAAAGCTATGTGAAGTACTGTGCGAGACCCTTGATGTTCGTGGAAATCGGATAATCACGTGAGCTCGTCGGCACTCATCTGTCAAAAGTAGTTGAAATCAGCCCTCACGATAGTAGTTCTCAAAAAATAATAAGCATAGAAAAATGGGCAATATATGACTCGAAAATATTTTGGTACAGATGGTATCCGTGGTCGCGTAGGGGTTGCCCCAATTACCCCGGATTTCGTAATGAGATTAGGCTACGCGGCGGGAAAGGTACTTGCGCAAGCAGAGTCTGCCGCCATTAAGCCAACCGTATTAATCGGGAAAGACACGCGCGTATCCGGTTACATGCTGGAGGCCGCTTTAGAAGCTGGCTTTGCAGCGGCAGGGGTGGATGTCATGCTGGCGGGCCCGATGCCGACGCCGGCGATTGCCTACCTTACAAGGGCATTGCGCCTTTCGGCTGGGGTAGTTATTTCAGCCTCGCATAATCCGTTTGATGATAATGGGATTAAGTTTTTTTCGGCTCACGGCGACAAGTTGGGTGATAGCGTTGAGGCAGCCATAGAGGCTGCGCTCGAGCTTCCCATGAATTGTGTGACGTCCGATAAACTGGGTAAGGCTAAACGCCTGGATGACGCTCCAGGGCGCTATATTGAGTTCTGCAAAAGTACCTTTCCAAATGATCTCGATTTGCGTGGCATGACCATCGTTGTTGATGCAGCGCACGGTGCTGCTTATCATATTGCCTCGCATGTGTTTCATGAGCTCGGTGCCGAGGTGATCTCTATCGGCAATCAGCCCAACGGTTTTAATATCAATGACGGCTTCGGTGCCACTGCGCCGGAAGCCCTATCGCTGGCCGTGTGCGCAAACAATGCGGACGTCGGGATTGCCTTGGATGGTGATGCAGACAGGTTGATTATGGTCGACTCTAGCGGCCGGATATACAACGGTGATGAATTGCTTTATATCGTCGTTAAAGACCGCTTAAAAACCGGTGTTGTTAATGGAGTAGTTGGCACTTTGATGACGAACATGGCACTGGAGGTTGCCTTTGGACGCATGGGGCTGGAGTTTGCCAGGGCCAAAGTAGGCGATCGTTATGTATTGGAACAATTAAAAGAGCGTGGTTGGCTGCTTGGCGGCGAAGGTTCCGGCCATTTATTGTGTCTCGACAAGCACACTACCGGGGACGGCATTGTCTCGGCGCTACAAGTGTTGTCAGCGCTAAGCCGCAGCGGACAATCGTTGTCGGAAATCACGGCTGACATAAGCATGTATCCACAAACATTGATTAACATTAGAGTGGCTGCAGGTTTCGATTGGCTAAATCAAGCTGAGGTAGTAGCCGAAACAGCCGCCGTGGAAGCAGAGCTGGGTGACAACGGACGTGTATTAATTCGTGCCTCCGGGACCGAGCCGTTGATACGTGTCATGGTTGAGGCTAAAACTGCGGAACTGGCGCAGATAATGGCACGCCGTATTGCCAATAAAATTACCGTTTAAATTGGTTCAATTCAACCTTCCCGCTATTTATTTTTACAATTATTTGCTAAGTACAGATGTCAAAACATCACACCAATATTCTCATTGTCGAAGACGAGACGGGCATCGCCGAACTGTTAAGGTTCACTCTCGACGATGCAGGGTTCTCTTGCGAAATCGCTGCTGATGCAGCGGAGGCGCGCGCTGCGATAACTGCTATGTTGCCGCAGTTAGTTTTGCTGGACTGGATGTTGCCGGATACTTCCGGTTTGTCACTGTTGCAGGAATGGCGAGGGCAGGTGAGGACGGCCACGCTCCCGGTCATCATGTTGACCGCCAAGGGAATGGATGAAGACAAAGTCCGAGGCTTAAATGATGGAGCGGACGATTACATTACCAAGCCATTTTCACCTAAGGAACTGGTCGCTCGGATTCAGGCTTTATTGCGACGTAAAGTGCCTGAGTTAGGACACAGCACTCTGAAATATGGCGTGATTAGTATCGACACCGATCGTTATCAGGTTTCAATTGACAGTAGCACCATCGAACTGGATCAAGCTGAATTCAAGTTACTTCGTTTTCTTATCGCTCATCCCGAGCGTATATTTTCGCGTGCACAGTTACTTGATAAAGTATGGGGAGATCACACCTTTATCGAAGAGCGCACGGTAGACGTGCATATTATGCGATTACGTAAGTCACTCGGTCCCGCTGCGGATTACGTCAAAACGATACGCGGTGTCGGTTATAAAATGTCTTCAGACACGAGCGCATGAAATATCGATGCACTCGGCCCCGTTGCCAATGAACACGCGCGAGCGTGCCACGCGTAACGGCCGTACGTTTTGGGTGCCAACATTATTGCGTTTCGCGTTGTTGTGTCTGGTTATGTTAGCGGTTGGCGCGTATTACGGCTTTGTAGTGGGGGTGATATGGTTTGGATTATCCCTGGTAGTTTTATTGTTTTTGCAGATATGGTCGCTCTATCGTATTGAACAATGGTTGGATCGGCCTTACGGAACGCCGCGTCCTAAGACCTGGGGGTTATGGGCGCATGCAGCAACCCGTTTAGATATTATTCGTCGCGAAGATGAACGCTCGCGTGTCGATATGGCGGAGTGGCTGGCGCGCTTCCGACAGGCGATGAGCTTGCTCCCGGACGGCGTCGTGATTGTGGATAGCGTGATGCATCTGGAGTGGTGCAATCCGGCGGCAGAGCGACATTTAGGGCTCGATAAAGTGCGCGATGAGGGGCGGCTTCTGACCAATTTGATCCGCGCACCAGAGTTTGTCGATTACATGTTGTCGGGCCGCTTTGAACAGCCACTTCCCTTCATTCATCATTACCGAAAAATCCAACTGCAATTAATATCCTTCGATGATCGACGACAGATTCTGGTCACACACGATGTGACTCAGGCAGAAAAGCTCGAGACTTTGCGACGTGATTTTATCGCTAATGCGTCGCATGAACTTAGGACCCCATTAACCGTTATCAACGGTTTCTTAGAGCATGCGTTATCCACCGAAATGGATCAAAGCACGCGGCATCGCCAACTTGATTTAATGGCGGAACAAGGCCAACGCATGCAGCGTCTGGTGGCCGATATGTTGACACTAACCAGGCTAGAATCCTTGACGCAACAACCCTCTGGCGAGACGGTACGAATCGTGCCGATGTTAAATCGCATCTTAGAACAGGCGCGCGCCTTATCAGAGGGAAGGCATTTGATCACGCTCGAAGCGGAAGCGATTGATCTCAAGGGAAATTCTGATGAACTTGAGAGCGCGTTCACTAACTTACTCACGAACGCTGTACGTTATACACCTGATGGCGGATCGATTCAAATTACCTGGAAGATCGTTGGTGATGGTGCCGCGCTTGCAGTGTGCGATGACGGGATCGGGATTGCTGAAGAGCACTTAAGCCGTTTGACTGAGCGTTTTTATCGCGTTGATAAAACTCGCTCCCGGGTGACGCAGGGAACCGGCCTCGGGCTGGCAATCGTCAAGCATGTTTTATTACGTCATCGCGGCCATTTGGAGATCGTGTCTGAATCTGGAAAGGGAAGTTGTTTCAGCGCGGTATTCCAGCGATCACAATTGGTCTTATCGGAAGAGCGATAGTAAATTTTAATGAAAGTTTGCTTAAACATATTGACCAAAATGATGTGGGCGGGTATGATTCTGTTCTTCGGAGTGTAGCGCAGCCCGGTAGCGCACCTGGTTTGGGACCAGGGGGTCCAAGGTTCGAATCCTTGTACTCCGACCAAAAATAAAAAGCGGGCTGTCTTAGGACAGCCCGCTTTTCCATTTTCAGAATAAATTTATTAGAAAAATTAAGAAAAAATTGTGTATCACTCATTTTTTTCTAATTAATCGAAAACGTGGTCGAGTATCATTTTTCGCAATATTTGCTGAAATAATGTTGCGATAATTTTGCTTGAATTGCGGGTTAAATAGTTCCAGTATTATTGGGCCTGTGGCCTCATCCACATGGTTTATCAAGTGACTTTGCGCAGGTTTGTCGTTGTGCATTGAAACTGTTACAGTTCTTCTATGCGTCGGTAGCTCAGCTGGATAGAGCAATGCCCTTCTAAGGCATGGGTCGGGGGTTCGAGCCCCTCCCGACGCACTTCTTTCTTCTTAAAATCAAGCGTGTGGATTTCATGTGTTTTTCAGTCGAGATAGAGATAATCTTTTTCGTCTCTTAAATTACGTACTGAAAATTGATGCGCTTCTTTTAGCTCAAGGTAGAAAGTCGAGCGACTATTTTGTCGATCAAAAAGATGAGATCGGACGGAGCTGTCTACTCAACGCATTTTTTATGCGTACGAAATTGCTATCTCGCTAGCGCACAAATTGTCTTCTCTCCGCATTCAAAAAGCAAAGTAAACCATCCGTTTTTCCGCCTGGATGGCGTAGCGCTCACAACTTTATTAATCAACGCAAATTTTTTTAAGCGGTTATTTTCTGGTGCCTGGTTTTGTGGAAAAATTTTCCAATGCGAGGAAGCCGGGCCGCAATCCCTTGATAGCCTGTTTGGCCAAAAAGGATATTAAATTTCTCACCGTAAATTAGGCATTTCAATGCCCAATTCTTTCGCCCATTGATCGCTCGCTTGCAGTGTTTTCAAAATCGATCTAACGATATAATCGCAGAGCAGGAATCAGCTCGACGCCATGCGCGTGCTTTTTTTTAAAGGTAGCCGAGAATAATTGCTGTCCGTTTATTATTGAAGGAGCTTATCTTGATTCATCATCTTGACCATTTGGTTCTCACAACCCGCGACAAAGCAAAATGTATCGATTTTTATACCCGTGTATTAGGCATGCAGCTTGAAACTTTTGGGGCAGGGCGGGTTGCATTTAAATTTGGTCAACAAAAAATTAATTTACATGAATTCGGCAATGAATTTTTGCCAAAGGCCGCCTATCCAACTCCTGGTTCGCTCGACTTGTGCTTTATTGCTTCTGTCCCGTTAACCCAGGTTATAGCGCAATGCGAGCAGTGTGGTGTGAGGATTGAAGACGGACCAGTCAAGCGCACCGGCGCGAACTGGCCGATACTTTCCGTGTATATACGTGATCCTGACAATAATCTGATTGAGATCTCCGAGAAGGTTTGATTGTTGGGTAGCAGGTTTCAAAAACGCCAAAAACACTTCCCCTACCAATCAGTATCGGTTGCTACGTGCAATCAAATCCTGCTTGCTTTGGTCTAAACAGGCAGCGCGCCGCCGTGCGAATATTGACGGCTAATAACACGCCACCCCTTGCGCACGCGGTCTCATCAAATCGATTTGGCAGGGCCGCATAAACTCCTCCCTCAGTAGTTCAAAAGGTTCTACGCCGCCGTCGGAAGACTGTCGCTGGCGGCCGCATGGTGCTCTCAACGTTGCCTCAGAGTCTTATTTCCTTGACAGCATTTTAAGTGGTTCCGCGCCGTAACAATATGTTACATTATCTTATTTAAGAATAATGATAATGCGAAGTATTCTTATTTGTATTTATCATTATGGACGTATTCCGACCCTAAGCGGCTAAGAAGGCATGCGTTAAGGTGCGTCGCCGAGCTTTCGTACAAACCACTTAAGTCTGAACTATCAATGTTGACGTAACTCGACGCAAATTGCACGGTCGAGTCCAAAACTCTGATTTTTAATTTGACTGTCCACTAAGGTCCTAACGGAAAGATAGCTTGAAAATGTCTAACAGCGTTCACAATCTGCGCCCATCTGTAACGCGAGACTTCGGTGTTCGGAAGAATTACCGCTGCAATCAACGTTTGGCTGCCCAAATCGGATTTGCGATAGCCGGATGCATATTCTTATTAAATGCCGCGCACGCTGCTCCGCCGCCTATGTCAATTCCGGCAAGCACCGATGAAATACAAACAGGTCAAGCCGTGGCCGACGGACCGTTTGGTTTTTTGAATGGAATCAGTCGTAGCAGTGCGCTGTTAGGCGACATGTGGGGTTTACGTACCAACTTAAGCCGGGCCGGTATTTCATTAGCAGTTCAGGAAACGAGTGAGTATTTGGGAAATACATCGGGCGGCGTAAAAAAGGGTTTCGTCTACGATGGCCTGACGACTGCAGTGATGCAGGTCAACACTCAGCGTGCATTCGGACTATATGGTGGCTTGTTTAATGTTAGCGCGCTGCAAATTCACGGAAACAATTTAAGCGCGAATAATTTGCAAACATTGCAGACTGCTAGCGGGATTGAGTCGGATCGCGCGACACGGCTATGGGAGCTTTGGTACGACCAAAAATTCCTGGAAGAAGACCGCCTGGACATTAAAATAGGTCAACAAAGTCTCGACCAAGAGTTTATGGTGAGTAGCAACGCATTGTATTTCGTTAATACGATGTTCGGCTGGCCGATGTTGCCTTCTGCAGATTTGCCCGGCGGCGGACCGGCATACCCGTTATCGGCACTGGGTGCGCGCTTTAGCGCCAGACCGGTCGATGGCATCACGATTCTTGCTGGCGTCTTTAACGGTAGCCCAGTCTCGAACAATAATGGTGATCCACAATTACAAAATCGCCACGGCACCAGTTTCCCGTTGGGTAATGGCACGATGTCGATAATGGAAGTGCAATTTTCCTATCCGGCCGTCGGCAGCATGGTTGAGGCGGGCGCATCGGCACCATTGGGATGGACTTATCGCCTTGGCGCCTGGTATAACAGTGAGTCCTTTTCGGATCAGCAAACCGATCAAAATGGACTTTCACTGGCCGACCCTAACAGCATTGGTCAACCGCGCCAGCATCATGGGGATTACGCGGTGTACGCGGTGGCCGATCATTTGGTCTGGCGCGATGAGCGCGATCCAAATCGTACGATAGCAGTGTTTGCGCGCGTAATGGGGACACCGTTAACCGACCGAAATCTGATCGATTTCAGCTTGAACGCCGGTATGGTGTTTCATAGTCCGTTTATCTATCGGACCACCGACACTTTCGGTATCGGTGTGGGTTACGCGAACGTGAGTAAGCAAGCAGCGGCTTTGGATCGCGCTACCAATCTATACAGTGGCACTAACAGTCCGGTGCGCAGCAGCGAATCATTCGTTGAATTGACCTATCAATATCAGATGACACCCTGGCTCCAATTGCAACCCGACGTTCAATATGTTTTTAATCCGGGCGCTGGTGTGGCAAATCCCAATGACCCGGTGCATCGCATCAAGAATGAGCTCGTCCTTGGCTTGCGTACCAATATTTCATTTTGACAGGATCGAAACCCCTCTATGAATCAGAACCAATTTAAGCTTATTTTGACCAATTTCTGGCAGCGAAAGCGCTTTGTTTTGCAGACAACAATGGCGAAACCAATGATGAAGCGTTTGGTCGTGACCGGCGTCATGTTCTGCCTCAGCGCCGTGTGCGCGTTACCAGCGAGCGCTGCTGATCCGAAAGGGATGCTTGAAACAATTCATCACCACAAAATATTAACCTCAACCGTCCCCGAAAACGGCGATGTCAATCCGTACGCTATTGTTGTCGCACCGGTGAGTGCGGGGACGATTCAAAAAGGCGACGTGTTAGTCGATAATTTCAATAATATTTCGAATCTTCAGGGTACCGGCACCACCATTATTAGCTATCGGCCAAGCACCAAGCAGACAATATTATTTGCGCAAGTGCCACAAAACCTGAAAGACTGTCCGGGGGGTGTCGGACTGACTACCGCGATGACGATGTTAAAAACCGGTTGGGTTATTGTCGGCAGCACGCCCAGCACCGACGGCACCACTCGCACTAAAGGTGATGGCTGTCTGTTGGTATTCGATCCAAACGGTAAGCACGTTGCTACCTGGTCAGGACCTACGATCAATGGTCCGTGGGGTAACATGGTGACGGTCGACAAGGGTGACAGCGCTATATTATTTATAAGCATGGCCGGATTCGATATTCCCGGCCCAGAAGTAGTTGACCCGGCCACGCATTATCCGGTCACTGTGCGTAAAGCCACGGTGTTGCGCCTTGAATTAACTATTCCCGAGGGAAAACCGCCTGTATTGCAAAGTCAAACAGTCGTGGGGGACGGATTTGCGCAACGTGCGGATCGTGATAACTTCCTGTTTGGGCCAACCGGGCTGGCGCTGGGGGCCGATGATACTTTGTATGTCACTGATGGCCTGGATAACGAAATCACCGCGATTTCAGAAGCCAGCACCCGTACCACCAGCGCTAAAACCGGCAAGCTAATCACCAAAGATGGCTTGCTTGGCTGGCCGCTCGCTATGGTGATGACCCCCGCTGGTCATCTGATAGTTTGTAATGGCAAAAATGGTCAGGCGGTCGAAATTGATCCCGTTTCCGGAAAGCAGATTTATGGACATTGGCTCGACTCGAACCAAGCCCAGTCGCCGCCTGGAAATGGCGACCTGTTTGGCATAGCATTAACAGCCGACAATACCGGTTTTTATTACGTCGAGGACGATGTCAACGCGCTGGTGCTGGGGTCCCCATGAGTAATCCGAAAAATCCAGGCGATCCAAGCGATCCAAAATATAGCCCGACGCGGCGACGATTTATGACGCGCGCCGCAGTAGTGGCTGCGACCGCGCCGGTGTCGACTGCCGCATTTTCAGCGGCACCGGCATCTGGCAGTTCGGCGCTGCCTGCAATTGAGCCTTTTTGGGGCAAATACCAGGCGGGGGTAGCAACGCCCATGCAGCGTCATACCTATTTCATGGCATTCGATGTCGTCACGACAAATCGTGAGGAATTAATCGCTGTCTTGAAAGCATGGACGGAGGCCGCGGCAGCCATGTCGCATGATCCTGCGCAACGCCGCCTGAGCGCTGATGTCGACAAGATACCGGAGGACTCTGGGGATATTCTAGGCCTGTCACCAGCGCGTCTAACAGTGACCTTCGGTTTCGGTCCCAGTTTGTTTGGGAAAGAGGGTGACGATCGATTTGGCTTAGCCAAACAACGGCCAGCCGCTCTTGCAGATCTTCCGCGATTTACCGGTGACCAATTGATTGCCGAGCGTACGGGCGGGGATATTTCGGTGCAGGCGTGCGCAGACGATCCGCAGGTGGCAGAGCACGCCATCCGCCGTTTGGTTGCGCTGGCTTACGGGATGGCGAAAATTCGTTGGGCACAAACCGGTTTTGCGGCAGGTGTGAAATCCGGCGAAACCCCACGTAATCAAATGGGTTTCAAAGACGGGACCATGAATATACGACCCAAGGATGCAGCTGCGATGAAGCAGTTTGTCTGGGTCGGAAATGAAGGACCCGGCTGGATGCGGAACGGCACCTATGTGGTCATTCGCCCGACGCGTATCGCGTTAGAACACTGGGATCGAATGAAGTTGGGATTTCAGGAGCAAACCGTCGGTCGTCATAAATATTCTGGCGCGCCGATAGGTAAGCAGCATGAGTTTGAGCCACTTGATCTGGATGCAAACGATAAGGATGGCAATCCGCTTATCGCCGAAACCTCTCACGCACGTCTGGCGGCGCCCGAAAGCAATGATGGCGCACAAATACTAAGGCGTGCATATGCCTACGATAACGGTGTGACCCAGATTGCGGAGCGCTGGCCGCCCTGGCGTCAGGCGATGACGTTTGATGCCGGTTTATTGTTTCAGTGTTATCAGCGAGATCCTCGGACCGGCTTTACGAAGATTTTCGAAAAAATGGCCAAGCTGGATATGTTGAATCAATTCACGACGCATATCGGCAGCGGCTTGTTTGCGTGCCCACCCGGGGCCCAAAAGGGCGAATATATCGGTCAGCGACTGTTTGAGGCGGTCTGAAGAGATTTGCCAACAGAAGACGCTTTATAGACGATACTTAACAGGGGATGTTTATCAGGTTTAGATGTTTGCTGATCGGTTCGCTGGGGAATTTTTGCCCACAATCGCATCATAAAACCGGCACATTTTTTTAATCGCCGAAGCGTCCCTCCGCCTGCGCCCGAAATTCTTTGGGCGTAATCCCCTTCATTTCAAGAAATCGACGATTAAAGTTAGCGACATTATTGAACCCGACTTCATAACAAATATTGGTCACGTATTGCTCTGAATTCATCAACAACTGGCAGGCTTTATTAATCCTGATCTGATTTACAAAGTCAGTAAAGCTATTGCCGGTAGCCTTCCGAAAAAAGCGTGAAAATTTTGCAGGCGACATATTTAATCTAGTCGCGAGCAAGTCTGCGGAAACGGGCGTGCGATAGTTTTCCGTAATGTAATTGAATACGGTATTAATTTGTGCCATGGAGGCATCGTCATCAAACGACTGCATCTGGGCGTTCGATAAAAGTCGATAGGTGTTGCTTTTCGCTAATATGCCCAGCAAATTGAGGAACTCCGCAAATCGGCTGACATTTTTTGCTTCTCGTATCCGGTAAAACCACTGTTCAACTTGCTCGCTCATGTTTAGAAATTCAATACCATACTTGGCACGCTCCAGTAGCGGCATGATTTCACGCAATTCTGGAATGTATTTTGCCGCCAGCTCCAGGGGTGCATGACCAAACTGGATTGCCATGTCCCGCGAGGGAATCCCCTCTGCAGGAATGTTTGTTGAAATCCAGTTGTGTGGCAAACGCGGTCCGGTTAGCACCAGATTGCCAGGATAGAACTCGCCAATGTAATCGCCGACAAACAGCTTTCCACTACTTTTGATAATGAAATGCAGTTCGTAGACATCGTGGTAGTGCCAGCGAATTAACGGGTCCGGAACCCCGTGCTCCAAAAACCGTAAAAACTCACTAAATTCGTGGTATTCAAGTTCTGGAGTGCGAGAGGGGAGTTTGGTACTCAATGCTGTCTCCTTGGGTGCTATTGCGCTTCTATCCGTTTTGCATGCACGCTTAACCTCGCACGCCTAGCTCATGACATTACCACCATCTACATTCAATGTCTGGGCGGTGATGTAAGCAGATTCCGCACACGCCAGGAAGACCGCAGCGCCTGCGACTTCGCCGGGAACGCCCATACGACCGAGAGGTACCTCTTTGCCTACCGCTATTTTCTTTTCGCCCAGTTTAAGACCTTCATAACGGGCAAATAAAGCATCAACATGGCCCCACATGGGGGTGTCGACCACACCCGGCGATATGGCATTGACCCGGATGCCGAACGGCGCCATCGCCAGAGCGGCTGATTGGGTGTAGCTGATGACCGCTGCCTTGGTCGCGCAATAATGCGAGACCAGAGCCTCGCCCCTTCGTCCCGCCTGCGAGGCCATGTTAATCACACTTCCGCGTGTGCCTGAATTGCACATCTGCGCCAGAATTTTTTGCATGGTAAAGAACATCCCTTTGACGTTGACATCAAACAGGCGCTGATACATCGCCTCATCCGACTCCAGTAAGGGGGCCATATCGAAGACGCCAGCGTTATTGAAGAATGTGTCAACCGGCCCGAAGGCCTGACTAGCACGGTCGATCATTAAGGTTACAGAAGCGCTTTGTGTCACGTTTGTAGGCAGGTAGATTAGGGTCTCCGGGTGCTGCGACATCAATAGCGCTAGTTCCGCGGATGGCTCGGCAGGCAAATCCGCTACCGTACACAACGCACCCTCATGTAAATAGGCTGCTGCAACCGCTAATCCGATGCCGCCATTTGCGCCGGTGAGTATCGCGTGTTTTTTTTCAAGGCGGCCCAAGCTTGTCATGATAATTTTCCTTTTATTGAGAGATACGCATCGCGAACATTTGCCTCTAGTATGGCGTTGCCAGCGAGTGGCCCCCATAGAAGTGCATTGCCACAAAAAGCTCGCACACAGTCTGCTGCGTTCAGTATGCTGGCAACCGTGGCTTCGTCCATGGCCTGATCTTTATAGCTGAACGTGATATTTCCAGCGGCGCGAGATTGTAGAAAAGCCAAAAAAAGTGCAGGTAGCATGGCCGTGCTTACGAACGGCTGCTGTTGCGCAAGGCGCTCGGCGATGGTCGGCGCAATAAAGCCGGGAATTTTGGCAAATCCATCAGCGGCCACGCGTTCGATTGTGTCGTTGATATAAGGATTGCTAAAACGATCTAATACCGTATCCCGGTACTGTGCCAGGTCTATGATACTTGGCGACAAACAAGGTATGACATCGTCTGTGACATAGTCGAATGCCATTTGCTTGATGACCGGGTCGGCCAGAGCAGCATGGATGGTATCGAAGCCTTTTAGCGCGCCGGCCCAGGCAATGCAACTATGACTGGCGTTCAGAATTCGAATTTTGGCTTCTTCATATGGCATCACGGATGTGACCATTTCCACTCCAACCTTTTCCCAGGGAGGACGGCCGTTGCAAAAATGATCTTCCACTACCCATTGGCTGAATTCTTCTGCCATCACAGCGCATTTATCGTGAAGCCCGGTGGCGGCTTTCACCCGGTCTTTTACCTCGGCAGGTGGCTTCGGCGTAATACGATCAACCATTCCGTTCGGACAAGTTATATTGTCTTGCGCCCAGGTGAGTAATGCAGGTTCACCTCGCCGTGCCAGAAAATCTAATAAACCCTTTCGGAAATGATCGCCGTTACTACGGATATTGTCGCAACAGAGCAAAGTTACCGGACCCGCGTCGTCGTCTCTGCGCGCACGCAGAATGCTGCCCATGGCACCATAAATCGTTAGTTGCGTGCCTTGCTCGAGATCTGAACGCAAATCATCGTAAGAAAGATCCAGCTGCTGATGCTGATTCAGGTAATAACCTGCTTCAGTGACCGTGAACGAAATAACTCTCGTGTCCTCATGCCTGCCCACGGCGACAACAGCCTTCAAATCAGCGGTCCAAGGCAGAATATCGCTGATTGAACGGATTCGTTCATATGAAAATATGCCCGCTGGCGTCACTGTCTCCAGCGTATATTCGCCGCCTTGCGCTTGTAGATCCAGCAGCAATTCGGGCATGTCGGGACGGATATTTCCGGCAGCAAGCGCCCATTTTGTCTCACCGCCCTCAAGTAGGAGATTGAGATACCACGCCTGATGGGCGCGATGGAATGCGCCGACGCCAAGGTGCAAGATACGCTTTATTGAGAGGGGGGTGGTATGTGACATAAGGTTGTGTTTAGCGTGCGGTTGCATGTACTTTTCCTGCGCGGTCAAAAATGTGCATGTGTTGTTGGTTCAGGAGAAGGCTGACACGATCACCTGCGCTAAGGGATGAGCGCTCGTTGCGGCGCGCGACGATTTGTAATCCGTTTTCCATCGTCGAATAAATCAGTGTTTCGGCACCGAGTGCTTCGACGACATCGACGGTTGCCGGGTAACCTTCTGCCGAGGCGGTACCAAGTTCAACGTACTCGGGGCGAATGCCGACGAAACCGCCCTCGGGTAAGGAATGACCGACTTTCGGTGGATGCGGAAGACCTGAAAGTGGTAAGACGTTCATGCTCGGCGTGCCGATAAATTGCGCCACGAACTGATTGGCTGGTCGGTCGTACAATTCCAACGGCGACCCGACTTGTTCTATCGAACCGTCGCGTAAAACCACGACGCGATCAGCCAGCGTCATCGCCTCAACCTGATCATGGGTAACGTAAATGGTGGTGGCGCCCAGCTCTCTATGCAGACGGGCGATTTCAATGCGCGTCTGCCCCCGCAGGGCAGCATCGAGATTGGACAACGGTTCGTCAAACAGAAACACTTTCGGGGCCCGTACGATCGCGCGGCCGATCGCAACCCGTTGCCGCTGTCCGCCGGACAACGCTTTGGGAGTGCGCTCCAAATACTCGGTCAGGTTAAGGATGCTAGCGGCCTTGTTGACTTTCTCGCGGATGATGGCTTTGTCCACACCCGCCAGTTTCAATGCAAACGACATGTTCTCGAACACTGTCATGTGGGGATACAAAGCATAGGACTGAAAGACCATCGCCAGATCCCGTTTGGAAGAGGGCAAATGCGTGATGTCTTTGCCGTCTAACGTGAGACTGCCGCCGTTCACCGGCTCAAGACCTGCAATCAATCGCAGCAAGGTTGATTTTCCGCAGCCAGAGGGGCCGACAAAGACGACAAATTCACCTTTTTGGATTTCAAGGTCAATCCCTTTGATAGCGTGATGTGCATCGAAATATTTATCGAGTTTGTTTAATGTAAGGAAAGCCATGATCGATGTGCCCTTAGAATTTTTGAGACGCATTAAATACGTCAGCTTCAAAATAAATGCGCTATAGGTGTAAGCTTATTTAACCGCGCCAAAAGTCAGACCCTGAACCAGTTGTTTTTGGCAGAACCAGCCAAATACAATAATCGGTGCGATGGCCATTAGTGAAGCAGCGGAAAGCTTCGACCAGAACAATCCTTCCGGACTGGAGTAGGACGCAATCAGTGAGGCGAGCGTACCCGCGTTGGCGGCGCCAAGATTGAGCGACCAGAACGATTCGTTCCATGACAAAACCAAACACAATAAAGCTGTCGAGGCGAGGCCGCCGAGACCTAACGGTAAGACCACGTAGCGAAACTCTTTGAATATGCTGGCTCCATCCATGCGCGCCGCTTCCAGAATTTCACGCGGAATTTCCTTGAAATAGGAATACAGCATCCAGACCATGATCGGTAGATTTGATAGCGTAAAAATAATCGTTAAGCCCCAGCGCGTATCGAGCAGGCCGAATTTTTGGTAGAGAACGTATATCGGCACCAGGACGCCGACGGCAGGCAGCATCTTGGTGGAAAGCATCCAGACCAGAATATCTTTAGAACGCTTGGTTGGCGAGAACGCCATGGAATAGGCCGCCGGTGCCGCAATCAGCAGACCAAGCAACGTCGACCCGACACTGGTGATGATTGAATTCATCGCATACAGTAGGTAGTTGCTGCGGGCCTGAACCTCAGCAAAGTTCTCCAGCGTTGGGGAGAAGAATAGCTTGGCCGGGACTGCAATAGCCTGTAACTCTGTTTTGAATGCGGTTAATCCCAACCAGAAAATAGGGAAGAAAAGTAATAGTGCCAGCAGCCACGCCAGCATTGAGCGGCCGACCAGCGCCACTTTATAGGCGTTGGTATGCGTCACTGCTGGTGCCGCAATATGTGCTTTCGCTTTGGTCATTGTTTGCATGGCCAACTCCTATTTGTCTAAGTTCTTGCCGATCAGGCGAATGAAGAAAATGGCCGCAATATTGGCGAGGAGTACCGCAAATAATCCTCCCGCAGAAGCGACGCCGACATCAAAACTGGCGAGGGCTTGTCTGAATATCAGGAACGCCACGTTCGTCGTCTCGAAGCCAGGACCACCGCCGGTCGTCGTAAATATTTCTGCAAAAACGGAGAGCAAGAAAATCATTTCAATCATGATTACCACCGCAATTGACCGTCCCAGATGGGGAATGTAAAGGTAACGTAACTGCTGCAGATAATTGGCGCCATCCATCCGTGCGGCCTCAAGCTGTTCACGGTCCATGGATTGCAATGCGGTCATAAAGATCAAGCAGGCAAATGGCAGCCATTGCCATGCAATCATAAGAATAATGGAGAACAGAGGGTATTCCGACAGCCAGTCGATTGCGCCAAAGCCAAAAAAATGACTGATTTGCGCAAACAATCCATAAATTGGATTCATCATCATGTTCTTCCACATCAGCGCATTGACCGCTGGCATGACGAAGAACGGAGAAATCAACAGTACACGAACAATCGCTCTGCCCGGGAACGGCTCATTGATCAGTAGCGCTAACGCGATCCCGACCACGACTGTGATGCACATGACAGAGAAAAGTAAAATAAGCGTGTTTTGGACCGCCGGTATAAATGCATCATCGGTAAAAAAGTAATGATAATTCTCGAAACCGGCAAACGGGTGCGCGCCAGGTTCTAATAAGTTGTAGCGCAAAAAAGAGAAGTAGATTGTCATCGCGAGAGGGATGATCATCCAGACGAACAGCGTCGTCATCGCAGGCGTCAGTAACAGCCGCGCTGTGAGTCGTTTCATGGTGTGCTCGCAAGTCATGCTGGAAGCAGGCGGAATCCATAGCCCGCTTCCTGCGGTCAATCGGAATAATCCTTGGGTGCGGCAGGATTATTTGTAGTAGCCGCCCCTGCGCATTTCACGATCGGCTGCTTGTTGCGAAATTTCCAGCGCCTTGTCGACTGACTCTTTGCCCAGCAAGGCGGCGCTCAGCTGTTGGCCGGTGGTCGCGCCTATTGACTGAAACTCGGGGATCGCAGCAAACTGCACACCGACGTAAGGAGACGGCAGCAACGTGCTGTGGGTTGGGTCGGCGGAGTAAATTGCTTTCTGTTCCGCCGCGGCAAATTTAGCCACCTTTTGGAACTCCGGATTGGCATAGGTCGATTTGCGGGTACCAGTCGGAACATTGCTCCACCCGGTTTCTTTGGCGACCAGCGCGATATATTCCTTAGAGGTCGCCCAGCGAATGAACTTTTGCGCAGCGTCTACGTGTTTAGAGCTTTTCGGGATAGCGAGAGACCATGCCCACAACCAGTTTGCGCCGCGCTCGGTAACGGCAACGGGGGATTGGGCGAAGGCAACTTTATCGGCGACCTTACTTTGTTTTGGATCGCTGATGAACGAAGCAGCGATGGTGGCATCGATCCAGATGCCGCATTTTCCTTGATTGAATAAAGCTAGTATTTCATTAAAGCTGTTTGATGATGAGCCAGGAGGGCCATAATTTTTTAGCAGATCGACATAAAAATTGACCGCTTTTTTCCACGGTTCGCTCGTAAATTGTGGTTTCCATTTCATATCGAACAATTGTCCGCCAAACGAGTTCGCCATGGTCGTCATGAAGGCCATGTTATCGCCCCAACCGGGTTTGCCGCGCAAGCAAATACCATAGACGCCGTGCGCCGGATCGTTGATCTTGGCGGCTACCTCGCGGATGTGATTCCAGGTCGGATGATCTTCAATGGTCATCCCGGCCTTCTTCACCAGATCGGAGCGGTACATAATCATTGAGCTTTCGCCATAGAACGGCGCGGCAAATAGCTTGCCACCAACCGATAAACCGGCACGGATGGAGGGCAGCAGATCATCGACGTCGTAAGCAGCGTCCGGTTTTAACTCAACCAACCAGTCTTTTTTACCCCAGATCGGTGCCTCATACATGCCGATAGTCATCACATCAAACTGGCCGCTTCCGGTAGCGATATCGGTGGTCACACGTTGGCGTAAAACTGCTTCTTCAAGCGTGACCCATTTCAATTTGATATCAGGGTTAGCTTGTTCGAAGAATTTTCCGAGTTTTGCCATCTCGATCATATGGCCATTATTGACCGTGGCAACCACCAGATCGACTGCAGAAGCATTGAGAGTGAAAGTTGCAGCGGCTGCGAATAGGCTGACGCACAACGCGCTTTTAGCGATGAGTTTCATACATGTCTCCGTTTGATTTATTTTTTTGATGCTGAGATGATCTTAGCACTCAGTTCTGATACGGCCTGATACTCTTAGTTCAAACTCCGATACTTTTTTGCGACTATTAATATCGGTAGAGCAAAATTGCTGAAGCTTCGAATGTTGCTACAAGCGCAATATGGACATGGTTTTGCCTCAGCACCGTTCATAGGCTGGCACCATTGAGTCGCTCATTGCATGGATTTGAATAACCTGGAGCGAGAGTGCAAGCGTACCCAGCTAGTCCACGCTTATCCTGCTCAATTGCTCCCTCCAATGTCTCGCATTTAGGACGACTTTAATCGTCATTAAGGTGAACGATTTTTATCGAAATTTGCATCTGCGAATAGGGTGATGCAAGACCATGATTTCGAAGGTAAAAAAATTATTAAATAATTGTAAAATTGTTTTGCTACCTGGCGGTGTTTCCGTGTACTATGCGTGTCTTCGGAGTGTAGCGCAGCCCGGTAGCGCACCTGGTTTGGGACCAGGGGGTCCAAGGTTCGAATCCTTGTACTCCGACCATATTGAATAAAAAAGGCCTGTCTTTGACAGGCCTTTTTTATTTTTAGCGGCACATTATAGAAAATTAAAATCGACCAGCGTGACATCGGCGTCACGTTTGCGTTAGCCGTTCAGCCAGTCGTTATTCTTCAATGCCTGCCTGTCGTCTTTATCTCAATTTCCCAGCTCCATCAAGGCAGGTCAGCATTAATCCGGCCGGATGTTTTCTGATCTATGGCCAGTGGTCGCGTAGTTCTTAACCATATGATGCCTGGCGTAAGCGCCCCTCGCGTTTTATCTGTTACGCAGACGGCACCTTTTTGCGGTAAAAGACGCAAACATGATCACTCCGCTTTTGATGGGCTTAATGAAAATGGCCGCATCATTTTCATTAAGAAAATGATGCGACCATTTGATTGGCTCTAAAGCCTTCAATGCTGCAAATTACTTAGCGACCACGGCCACCCGAGCGGTGCGGTGCTGCGGGACGGGCTTGTGAATTGCCGCCACCACTTCTGGCTGGGCCAGTGTTTGGCTTTGATGCGGGTGCTTTACCGGCTCCGGCTGTCCGCTGACCTTGTGAGCGTCCACCACCGCCCCGATTTCCACCTGCGCCAGCACCGCCACCACCACTACGCAACTGGATCGGTTGCGCGCGCGCGTTTGGATCTGGTTCGAAGCCAGCGATAATTTCTTTTGGTAATTCGCGTTTGATTAACTTTTCGATGTCTTTCAACATCTGATGTTCATCGACGCAAACCAGTGATACCGCTTCGCCGGTGGCACCAGCACGGCCGGTGCGACCGATGCGATGGACGTAATCTTCTGGAACATTAGGAAGGTCATAGTTGACCACGTGTGGCAGCTGATCAATGTCAATACCGCGTGCAGCGATGTCGGTCGCCACCAATACCTGAAGGCTGCCGTCTTTGAATTCTGCAAGCGCTTTGGTACGGGCAGACTGGCTTTTGTTGCCATGGATCGCCATACCGCTGATTCCGTCTTTGCCGAGCTGCTCAACCAATTTATTCGCGCCGTGTTTGGTTCGGGTAAACACCAACACTTGCGGCCACGAGTAGGTCTTAATGAGATGCGCTAATAACGGATGCTTTTTATCGCGATCAACGGGGTGGATTTTTTGCTGAATGACTTCAACGGTCGAGTTGCGACGCGCAACTTCAATCATTGCTGGTGAGTTCAGCAAGCTGTCAGCAAGTATTTTGATATCGTCTGAGAAGGTCGCCGAGAACAGTAAGTTCTGGCGTTTTTTCGGCAGCACCGCAAGGATTTTTTTAATGTCGCGGATGAAGCCCATATCGAGCATACGATCTGCTTCGTCCAGAATCAGAATCTCAACATGCTTCAGATTGACGGTACCTTGTTGCATGTGGTCCAACAAGCGGCCCGGTGTACACACCAAAATATCGACGCCATGCTTTAGGATTTTGATTTGGGGATTAATGCCAACGCCACCAAAAATAACCGCCGAAGTTAATGGCAAATATTTACCGTACAGGCGAACGCTTTCTTCGACTTGCGCCGCCAGCTCACGTGTCGGTGTCAAAATCAACGCCCGAATTGGGCGCTGCGGGCCGGTTGGATTGGTTGGAGAGGTAGCGAGTCGATGCAAAACGGGCAGCGTGAAGCCAGCCGTTTTACCGGTGCCGGTTTGTGCGCCTGCTAACAAATCTCCACCGGCGAGTACGGCAGGAATTGCCTGCGCTTGAATAGGGGTGGGGGTAGTGTAGCCGTGCTCGGTAACAGCGCGAACAATGGCATCGGACAAGCCGAGTTCAGAAAATAACATGGAAGCTCAATAGAATAATATCGGCCTGTCGCCGCTCGGGCGCCAGTCGCAGGCAAACGGGATTAGTGAATTCAGGAACCGGGGGGTTATTCGAGACGGCTTAAAGCTGCTGAATTAAACCTGTATGGTTCCCTTGCGGCGACATTTGACTGGAGAATGACCGCACTCGCGCAGAGTATAACAGCGAACAACAGCAAACCGGGGTTTTGTGCGGTAACGGTTGAAGTTTTCGGACTTCCCCAGCCGCACCTAAAATAAAGACAGCCGTGATTATTGTTTTTCGGCGCTGACAGACTGCCCTTGTCCCTTCATTGCAGCGCATGCTCGCTCCGGTAGTTCCTCTTCCGAGTAATCGGCGATATGCGTTGCGACTGTCCAGACGTGGCCGAATGGATCTACTAGCGTGCCGGAGCGGTCACCATAAAACTGATCCTGCAAAGGTTTCAGTTGCTTGCCGCCAGCGCTAAGCGCCTGTTGAAACAGACTGTCAACGTTCTCGACATAGATCAGCATACTCACACCCGCGCTGCCTGCTGACTGCGGACTATGAAAGCCCATTTCGGGGAATTCGTCAGCAAGCATGAAGCGCGCATTGCCAATTTGCATCTCCGCGTGCCCGACTTTGTTATCTGGCCCATTCATGCGCATTAATTCGACCGCGTTGAAAGCATTTTGATAATACGTGATCGCGTCGGTTCCACCTTTTACAATGAGGTAAGGGGTTAAGCTGGTGTAACCTTCTGGGATGGCTTTCACTGTCATGATTTTTCTCCTGAGTTGGTTTTTTTACACAAGTGGGGTAAACGATGGACCCCTTTAGCCCACGTTATCGCAGCGGTAAGCGCTGATGATGTGAAAACGGCATCATATGAAAACATATGATGCCGTCAGCAGCGCCGGTCATTTAGCTCGCTCAGTTGGTTGGTATTATTCCACCAGCAAGCGAATTGATGAATTGGTCCCGCCGCGTCATACTGGCACCATCCTCAGGATAGGATGCCGTTTGATTATTTTCTACTTTTTTGCGTATGGGGATAGCAAACTAACCAGTTGTGCAAAAATCTTTGGGTTGCCCGCCAACACATCGCCTTTATAGAGATAGTCAGAATCACCGACAAAGTTACCAACGATACCGCCTGATTCAGTGATCAATAAGGTCCCGGCCGCGATATCCCAAGGTTTCAGACCCTTTTCGAAAAAGCCATCCAAACGGCCCGCAGCCACATACGCCAGGTCGAGCGCGGCCGAACCGGGACGGCGTAGGCCGGCGCAGCTCTGGCTCATGACGCGGAACATTTTCATATATTCGTCCATGACCGGTCCTTCTGTTTCACGAAACGGAAAACCGGTACCGATCAGGCCGTCGGCAATGCGAGTACGTTTGCTGACGCGAATACGTTTTTCGTTTAAGTAAGCGCCGGCACCCTTGCTAGCGGTAAACAGATCGTTGCGGGTAGGGTCGTAGATGACTGCTTGGGTAATTTGGCCGCGATGCTGAAGAGCAATCGATACGCAGTATTGGGGGAAGCCGTGTATAAAATTGGTCGTGCCATCGATTGGATCGATAATCCAGACGTTTTCGTTTTCGTCGTGGAGATTATCCGATGCACCGGACTCTTCGGCCAGAATGGCGTGGTCTGGATAAGCATTCTTCAGAACATCAATAATTGCCGCTTCAGCATTCCTATCGACTTCAGTGACAAAATCGTTATGGGCTTTTTTTTCGACCTGAAGCAGGTCAAGATCAAAAGAGGCGCGCGATATCACTGCGGCACCGCGACGGGCGGCCTTGATGGCCGTATTGAGCATAGGATGCATATCTGAGTTTGGTTCCGTTAAAATGGCGGCACTGTGCCGAAAGGAACAGAACCAACCTATATTATTAATAATGAGCGATGCAGGCCGTCTTGACGGAAAGAGAAGGCTGGAGACAAAAACGGATCGGCTGCAAAATAATTTGGAATATCCCTATTTCGCGAGTTTCATGATCGATAGCTAGCTATTGACACGTCTACTCTGGCAAAATCTGTCTGGACCCAGCATATTTTTCGCTTTGATCCCGTCAATCTGACAGGCTCCAAGCTAATACTTCACAACACCGAACATCAGCGTTTCCTGAAAATTAACCTGCGAATGACGCTATTTTAAATGAACCTGACAAAAACCAACACGTCTCTTTTCAATCGCTTACGCTTTGTGCTGGTTGATACCAGCAGTCCCGGCAATGTCGGGGCAGCCGCACGTGCCATCAAAACGATGGGATTTTCTGAGCTGGTGCTAGTAAATCCCCGCTATCCTGACGTCTTGCAGCGCGACGAGGCCATTGCGCTAGCCAGTGGCGCGCAAGATATTTTAGCCTCGGCTCGGATTGTTGACACTGTCGAGCAAGCCTTGGCAGGATGCAATTTTGCCGCAGCGTTAAGCGCTCGCCTGCGCGAATTCTCCCCTCCGGTCATGGCGCCTCGGGCAGTAGCGGCACAGTTAGCCTCCGACGCCACCCTAACGGGAGCAATTTTGTTTGGAAGTGAGCGCTATGGTTTGCCAAATGAAATTGTGGAAAAATGTAATGTTTTAATTAACATCCCGGCGAATCCTGAATATTCCTCCTTGAATTTGTCTCAGGCGGTCCAGGTGCTGGCCTACGAATGTCGGGTGGCCGAAGGAGCAGAGCAACCGGCAGATTTGAGCAGCGCTGGCGGCGAAATTGGATTTCAGGGAGACGTCGCTAATTTAATTGAGATTGAAGGTATGTTTGCCCATTTGGAAAAAGCGCTCATTGAAATCGATTTTCTTGACCCTGCGCATCCCAAAAAATTGATGCCGCGCTTGAAGCGTTTGTTCTCCCGGGCCGGGCTGGAGACTGAAGAGGTTAATATTTTGCGTGGTATCGCCAATCAGATTCTGACTAAGCGGCGCCGTCTTGATTAGCTGTGATTGCGATGAGAAAAAGGTAGATTACCAACTTGTTGTTAATTTTTTATTGGCGTTATTGCTTGCATAATCAGCAATATCGCTAACGGAGTATCACTTGGTGGCTGGTCTGTTTGCGGTGTTTTCTAGATATGCCCCGAAAATTAATCAGTTCAAAACGAAGTGTCGTCAACTAACCCGATATTGAACCGAAAATAATTTTCGACGATCAGCCCCAGTTGCGCATCAATCCGACCACCAAGCCTTCTAACGCAAAGTCATCCTGATCTTCGCCGACAATAATGGGTTCAAAGTCAGGATTTTCTGGCAGTAGTTGTATGGACGCACCGGTTTTTTGGTATCGCTTGACGGTCACGTCATCGCCTAAACGTGCCACGACAATTTGGCCATTTCTGGCCGATTCAGTTTTCTTCACGGCCAGCAAGTCTCCGTCCAGAATCCCTGCGTCGCGCATAGACATCCCGCGTACTTTAAGTAAGTAGTCGGGTTTATCACTGAAAAACGTCGGATCGACGTTGTAACGCGCCTGAACATGTTCTTGTGCCAGGATGGGTGAGCCAGCAGCCACGCGGCCGACCAGCGGCAAATTGAGCTGCATTAATGCCGGATGAGGCAGGGTGAATTGCTGTCCTGCATCGCCCCCGGTTCGCTTGCTCGTCGGAGCTGGCCCTTTATTCAAAAGTCGAATTCCGCGCGAGGTGCCGGGAGAAATTTCAATTGCACCCTTACGCGCCAGTGCTTGCAGGTGTTCCTCGGCGGCATTGGCTGAGCGAAAGCCCAGTTCCGAGGCGATTTCAGCACGTGTTGGGGGAAAGCCGGTGTTCTCGATAGCGTCCCTGATGAGATCAAGTATTTGTTGTTGGCGCGCGGTTAATTTGATCATATTGGTGGTGGCTATTTAAGAAAGTCAGATGCAAATAAATGGGTATAAAGAGGCGATCGCGTTGCTTGCCAGGGCTGTGTATATAAACAGTCTGTATTTTTGTACAGTATTCCCCTGAAAGCAAGTAAATTTAGCAATTATTGATGTTAATTTAGCCCCGGCATCGCGGGCGTTGAGTTTTGGAGAGTTTCACTGTATAGTTACGGACTTTCCTCTTCCCACACTCGTCTTGACGCCGGGGTGGGCTATTTTCAAACAGTCCAAAAAGGAGCTTACATGCGTCATTATGAAATCGTATTTATCGTCCATCCGGATCAAAGCGAGCAAGTGCCTGCAATGATCGAACGCTACAAGGGTATTGTCACTACACGTGGCGGTATTGTTCATCGCGTTGAAGATTGGGGTCGCCGTCAGTTGGCTTACCTGATCCAAAAATTGGCAAAAGCACACTACGTTTGCCTGAACATCGAATGCGACAGCGAAACACTGACAGAAATCGAAACTGGTTTCAAATTCAATGATGCTGTTTTGCGTCACCTGACGGTCAAGCTGAAGAAAGCTGAAACTGGTCCATCGCCAATGATGAAAGCTGTGCAAAAAGAAGATGCTGCTAAAAGCCATCGTACTGATGCACCGGCCGCACCAGCGTCAGCTCCGGCAGCCGCCTGATTTTACCGATTAACTTGCACTCGTTGCTTTACCATATTTCCAAATAGACCGGAGTGAACCAAACTAACAACGTGCTTCAATTGGTGGCCGAAATCGCAGAACGCGAAGTATTGCGTTATACGCCAGCTGGTATACCGATCGTTTCAGCAACATTGCTGAGTCGTTCTTCACCACATGAAGCAGGAATTGAACGTCAGGTTGAATTCGAAATTGCCGCTCTTGCCATAGGTGAGATATCGGGGCGATTCAATCAGACGGTATTAGGTGGTCACTATTGGTTCACGGGATTTTTGGCACGCAAGAGTCGTAACGGTAGAAGTCTGGTATTTCACATCACTGAATTTGCTGCAGCTGAAACTGTGGCGTAATTATTTATACAGGAGCCTCAAATGGCATTCGGTAAAAAGTTCGATAAAAGCAAACTGAAAAACAAGCGTCAACAACAAAACCCGCTGTTCAAGCGTAAAAAGTTTTGTCGTTTCACAGCGGCCCACGTCGCTAGCGTTGATTACAAAGACGTCGATACATTGAAAGATTTTGTTCAGGAAAATGGCAAAATTATGCCAGCACGCCTGACAGGTACCAAGGCTATTTACCAACGTCAAGTTGACACCGCGATCAAACGCGCGCGTTTCCTTGCGTTGCTGCCTTACACCGATCTGCACAACGTTTAATTGACGACTTGAAATAGGAGAAAAACATGCAAATTATTCTGTTAGAAAAAGTCGTTAATGTCGGCAATCTGGGTGAAGTCGTTCGTGTTAAAGATGGTTACGCACGTAACTTTCTGATCCCGCAACGTCTGGCTCGCCGTGCTACAACTACAGCAATCGCTGAGTTTGAAGTTAAGCGCGCTGAACTTGAAAAAACTGCAGCTGCCAAATTGGCTGCCGCTCAAGCGCAAGGCGAAAAATTGAACGGTTTGACCGTGAAGATTTCGCAAAAATCAGGTGTTGATGGCCGTTTGTTCGGTTCTGTCACTAATGCTGATATCGCTGAAGCGTTGACCAAGCAAGGTTTTGCGGTTGAAAAATCACAAGTACGCCTGCCAGTCGGCCCTCTGAAAACCGTTGGCGATCACGCTGTTGCCGTATCGTTGCACACTGACGTTTTAGTTGACGTTACTGTTGCTGTGATCGGTGAGCACGCTTAATTTAATTAAACGTGTTGTAACTACTTGTTGAAATGTTAAAAAGCCGGGTTTTCCCGGCTTTTTTATTGTCCTTTTTTTGTTTACTGCAACAGAGCTAAACTTGTAAGCAGGTATAATTCGCGCCATGCCACCTTCAGATCCACAGTTAGATTCACTACGCGTACCACCTCACTCAATCGAAGCGGAGCAATCCGTTCTGGGCGGGTTGCTACTCGATAATGCCGCTTGGGATAGAATCGCCGACTTTGTTCGGGCAGACGACTTTTATCGGTACGACCATCGCATTATTTTTCAACATATCGTCAAACTGATCAATAACTCCCGACCGGCAGACGTTATTACGGTATTTGAATCATTGGGTAGCACCGGCAAGGCCGAAGAGGTCGGCGGTCTGACCTATCTTAATGCGCTTGCACAAAATACACCTTCAGCAGCCAATATTCGTCGCTACGCTGAAATTGTGCGTGATCGCGGTATTCTGCGTAAATTGATTACGGTAGCGGATGAAATTTCAGGCCAGGCGTTCAGTCCGCAGGGTAAAGAAGTCAAGCAGATGCTGGATGAGGCTGAATCGAAGATTTTTGCGATTGCCGAAGAAGGCTCGCGGGGCGCCCAAGGGTTTCAGGAAATCCAACCCTTGCTGACGCAGGTAGTTGAGCGGATTGATGAGTTGTACAGCCGAGATAATCAAAGCGAAATTACCGGAGTGCCAACCGGCTTTGCTGATCTTGATAAAATGACATCTGGTTTGCAGCCAGGGGACCTTATTATTGTCGCCGGTCGCCCATCAATGGGCAAAACAGCATTTTCAATTAATATCGGTGAGACCGTCGCCATAGAAAGCGGACTGCCAGTGGCGGTGTTCTCGATGGAAATGGGAGGCACCCAACTCGCCATGCGTATGTTAGGCTCAGTTGGCCGCCTCGACCAGCATCGTCTGAGGACCGGGCGCCTTAACGATGAAGACTGGCCGCGCCTGACGCACGCCATTCAAAAAATGAATGATGCTCAGCTTTACATCGATGAAACGCCGGCATTAAGCTCCATGGAGCTTCGCGCGCGTGCTCGACGACTTTCGCGGCAGTGTGGCAAGTTAGGACTCATCATCATCGATTATTTGCAGTTAATGTCGGGCAACACAGCTGGCGAGAATCGCGCCACTGAAATTTCCGAAATATCTCGAAATCTAAAAGGTTTGGCCAAAGAATTGCAGTGTCCGGTAATTGCACTGTCACAGTTGAATCGTTCGCTGGAGCAACGCCCCAATAAACGTCCAATCATGTCCGATTTACGCGAGTCGGGTGCGATTGAGCAAGATGCTGATGTTATTTTATTCATTTATCGCGACGAAGTTTACAACCCTGACTCGCAGGAAAAAGGGACTGCAGAAATAATCGTCGGTAAGCAGCGTAACGGTCCGATTGGTAGTCTGCGGCTTACATTCCTTGGGCAATATACTAAATTTGAGAATTACACAGGCGGGCTAGGTGCACCACAGGGTGGAGACTAATCACGCGCTAGTGCTTAGTGCGGACACACATCATTACCCACATTTTCAGATATGGCGTTTTCGTTGCCCGATAATAAAGACATATTGGTCGATGTTTCAGGTAGCACAGCAAAGATTAATCCAGATTTAACGAAGAAGAGAGAAAAAATATGTTTGCACGCTTAATGCCCACCGAGGGCAAATTCTTTGAGCTCTTTAATCAACATGCCGAGTTATGCGTAAAGGGCGCAAAAGAAATGGTGGCATTGATGACCAATTTCGACGATTTGGAAATCAGGGTTCATGCTATCGAGGGCATTGAGAAGCAAGCCGATAAGATTACTTATGCCGCGATTGATATGCTGCACAAGACCTTCATTACGCCAATTGATCGTGATGATATTCACAAGTTAATTACGCGTATGGATGACATCCTCGATTTGCTCGAGGATGCAGCCCAAACGATCTCCTTGTATGACATCAAAGCGATTACGCCAGAAGCCAAGCGTCTTGCAGAATTATGTCTGGCTTGTGCAGAGAAGGTGAAGTCTGCGGTGGCATTGCTACATAACATGGATAATTCGACCAAGATTCTGGAGATTTGCGCGGAAATCGATCGTCTTGAATCGGATGCCGACCACGTCATGCGTGCCGCAATGTCGAAGCTTTTCCGCGACGAACCGGATGTCCGTACGCTGATTAAATTAAAAGCAATTTATGAAATTCTGGAAACCGTGACGGATCGTTGTGAAGACGTCGCAAATATCATTGAAGGCATCATCGTAGAAAACGCCTAAGGTCTTTCGCCACAGCGCGGTTGAAATAACGTGCTGAGCCATGGTGGGGCAGTTGATTCAGCTGCCGTCTACGATAATAAGTGTCAATACTTGTCCTGCCACCTCGATGTATTTAAAACGACTCAATTTTCCATGCAAACTCTTCATATCAGTATTTACGTTCTTGCTTTCCTGGTCGCGTTAGCCCTGGTGTTCGATTTTATGAACGGCTTTCATGACGCAGCGAATGCTATTGCCACGGTGGTCTCCACCGGTGTCTTGAAGCCTCAGCAGGCCGTCGCTATGGCCGCGGTGTTCAACTTTGTAGCGATTGCCGTGTTCCAGTTGCACGTCGCTGCCACAGTAGGGAAAGGTACCATTCACGCGGAAGTAGTCGACCATTACGTCGTTTTCGGTGCACTCATCGGTGCGATCTGCTGGAATATTTTAACTTGGTACTACGGTATTCCTTCGTCCTCTTCACATGCTCTGATCGGCGGTTTGGTTGGTGCTGCAGTGGCGAAAGCCGGTACCGGCGCATTGATCTCTTCCGGCCTGATCAAAACAATCGCTTTTATTGTCTTATCGCCATTGCTCGGATTTGTTTTCGGCTCAATCATGATGGTACTGGTGTCGTGGATTTTTGTTCGGTCGACGCCGCGTAAGATCGATAAGTGGTTTAGACGCCTGCAACTGGTGTCTGCATCGATGTATAGCCTGGGTCACGGCGGTAACGATGCCCAGAAAACTATTGGCGTCATCTGGATGTTGTTGATTGCTGCCGGGGTATCAAATGGTGCCGATTCGTTGCCGCCCTGGTGGGTGATTCTGTCCTGTTATAGTGCCATCAGTCTGGGCACATTATTCGGTGGCTGGCGTATCGTCAAAACCATGGGACAAAAGATCACCAAGTTAAAACCGGTCGGCGGGTTCTGCGCTGAAACGGGGGGCGCGATTACTTTATTTATGGCCACTATCCTGGGCGTGCCAGTGTCGACGACACACACAATCACCGGTGCGATTGTCGGGGTCGGTGCTTCGCGCAAGATGTCGGCGGTACGATGGGGCGTTGCTAGTAACATTGTCTGGGCGTGGATTTTTACGATTCCAGCTTCGGCATTTATTGCGGCAATTGCCTGGTGGGTCGGTAAGCAATTTTTGTAATTTGTGGTTGATGGCGAAATTTTCGCTGCAACGGTACGGGCCATACAACATAATTTGTATGGCCCGTTTCCGTTTACGACGGCTTTTTAGTTGGTATTGTTCGCGGAAAGTTACGATAAAAAGTGTCAACGTATTTCAGGATGGGTCATACCCGTAATTAAAAGCAATAGAATTAAAAGCAGTCAATAATCGATAATTAAGAATTAAGAATTAAGAATCAATTAATTACTCCCAAGATAATCGGTGCTTTGCATATACTCCCGATCCTCCGTGGGAAGAGCATCGGTCCAGACCGCCTCTTCTCCCGGTTGCGGAAGAACGTGACCGAATTCGACCATCAGGTCGGGCGGCAAGTCCGATACGTACACCCATATATACCGCCGATGCAGTGATGCGGCCTCCGCCACGGCGGCGACTAACTTTTCGATCAGCACTTTTTTTATGTCCAGGCTGCGCGCCCGTATAACTCCGTGAATGAATAGATGATTTGCTCGCAATGGACGGCCGCCAAGGTAGTAGTCTTCTGATAATTTTTCGGTGAACAAAATTTGTGCAAAGAAGTTATCGGCACCAGTCACTTCGCTGTGCGTACGGGTGATAGCTTGCGCGATGCGTGCTTTTGTTGCGGCAGTAAGGCAGTTTTCGGACGTATAAACCTGATAGGTCGGCATGATGCTTCTCCTGAACATTAGACAATCCTGATGGCGGTAAATATGGATTGGCGCCGGAGAGCCTTGGTCTGACTCAATAGACACCATTTCAAGTATAAACCGGCTCCAATAATCCGGTTAGCCCAGAAAGGGCGGTGAAAGTAGGGGACCGTAAGTTATAAGTGGTCCCTAACCGCTAACCGCTAAATACGCGGGATTCTTCAAACCAGCTTTAGGTGACTGTTTTTTACCGATAGGAAGTTGCCATGCAGCTGAGACCGGAGGCGCTGCAGTCATGGAGCGCGCGGGTCAATCCATCCAAGCCCTTGCGGGCTCGTGATTGTTTCTATGGTGCTACAATAAAAACTGAGAAATACAGCTTTCGTTCACGTAGATAGGTCGCGTGCTATCGACACATCAAGCGTTGGAGACTTTTCCAAACAAAAAATAAACCGTAAATTTTAAGCACAGGAAAAAATATATGGAACATAGACGACTCGGTAAATCAGGCCTTCGGGTGCCCGCGCTAAGCTTCGGCACGGCGACGTTTGGCGGCAGCAATGACTTTTTTAAGGCATGGGGAAGCACGGACGCACGCGGCGCGGAGCGACTTATCGATGTGTGTCTGGAACATGGGGTGTCAATGTTCGATACCGCCGATGTTTATTCCGATGGAATGTCGGAGCAGATTCTGGGTGAGGCAATTAAAGGCAAGCGTGGGCAGCTTCTGATTTCTACCAAAGCCACCTTTCCAATGGGTGAAGGGGCCAATGACTTCGGTTCATCACGTCAGCATCTGATAGAAGCGGTGGAGGGCTCATTGAAACGGCTCGGCACCGATCATATCGACTTGCTCCAGCTGCACGGGCAAGACAACAATACGCCGGTAGAAGAAACCATGGCGACGCTGGATCAGCTTGTGCGGTCAGGGAAGGTCCGCTATGTTGGCGGGTCGAATTTTTCTGGTTGGCACATGATGAAGTCGCTTGCGGTATCCGAACGCTACGGTTATCAACGCCATGTCGCGCACCAGGTTTATTATTCACTGCTTAATCGCGACTATGAATGGGAGTTGATGCCGCTCGGTGTCGATCAGGGTATTGGTGCGTTGATCTGGAGTCCACTGGGCTGGGGCAAACTGACCGGCAAAATTCGCCGTGATCAACCAGCCAAACCGGGTACCCGCGCGCATGATATCGCTGGGACCGGTCCCTATTTCGAAGAGGAGCGACTATTCAAAATTGTCGACGCGCTCGATCTTGTTGCAGCTCAGACGGGGAAAACTATTCCGCAGGTAGCGCTGAACTGGCTCCTGCAACGCGACACGGTCTCCAGCGTCATCATCGGCGCGCGCGACGAAAAACAATTGATCGAAAATATCGGTGCCACCGGTTGGAACCTTAGTGTTGAACAGGTGGCAGCGCTGGATCTTGCAAGCGATGTGTCGCCAGCCTATCCGGTGTGGCATCAACAGGGCTTTCCTATGCTAAACGAACGTGGTTAATCAGGCTTCGCTCATGCAGAGGCCGTAGCGTCAGATTAGATTTGAATACAGGAAAGCGGCTGTGCTAAAGGATTAAGGCAGCCAGGATACCGGTGACGTTGCTTTTTTTCGGGCTCTGCTTTGCGCCCAAAACAAAAATGGATGGTATGTATTTTAATACACACCATCCATTTTATTTTTGATTATTCAACATTCGTAACCGCAGGCAATGCGCTCCCCATTAACACTTTCGCGTCAATGTGCACCGCCAGCGTCAATCGGCCCAGTCGACCGTATCGGCTTGGTTAACCACACTAATGCCACCAAAAACAAAAACAATACGGCCGAGATCCAAAAAATGTCCGTCGCTCCCTTTGTGCTAGCTTCAACTGTCATCAATCTATCGATCACGGCATAGGCACCTTGGGGGGACATACCTTGCGCCGTTAATCCATGTACCGCATCGTTAAAGGCCGGATTCGAAGGTCCGCTATGTTCTGATAGTTGCGAATAATGCAATGCGGTGCGGCGATCCCAAAACGTACTGGTGATAGAGGTCCCGATTCCACCAAACATAATTCGCACGAAATTTGACAGACCAGCCGCAGCAGGTATCTTGTCGGGCGGCTGACCGGATAAGATAATGGATGTCAATGGAATAAAGAACATCGCCATCGCAGCACCTTGAATCACAGTGGGGATCATTAACTGCATGGTATCGACATTCTGCGTAAATCCCGAGCGCATAAAGAACACCAGTGCAAAAATCAGGAACGCTGCTGACGCGACCCAACGGGCGTCCACTTTTGGTAATATTTTACCGATGAGCGGTGACAAGATAATCGCAAAAATACCCACTGGTGCCATCACTTCCCCTGCCAATGTAGCAGTGTACCCAAGCTGCGTTTGCAACCATAGCGGCAGAATGACCAGACTACCAAAAAACAAACCATAGCCGATCGAGATGGCTATTACGCCGCCGCTGAAGTTGCGACTTTTGAATAGCGATAGATCGACAACCGGATGCTTACTTCCTAGCTCCCAAATTACAAAATAGATAAAGGCAATAACCGCGACCGCGGTCAGAATAACGATTTGGCCGGAGTTGAACCAATCAAGTTCTTTGCCTTTATCCAGCATGATTTGCAACGATCCTACCCAGACCACGAGAAGCCCCAAGCCTACCGCATCGATGGGCAACTTGCGGGTTGCCGACTCCCGCTCTTTATAAATGGACCAGGTTGCCCAAGCGGCGAAAACACCGATCGGAATATTGATATAAAAAATCCACGGCCAGGTGTAATTATCAGAAATCCATCCTCCCAGCAGCGGCCCCATAATTGGTGCAACGAGGGTCGTCATTCCCCAAAACGCCAGGGCCATCCCACTTTTTGAGGGCTTATAACTTCCGAGTAATAGCGACTGCGATAACGGGATCATCGGACCGGCAACTGCACCTTGTAAAACCCGCGCTGCAATCAATACTTCCATGCTCGGCGCCAGACCGCACAGCGTTGATGACAAAATGAATAGGATAATCGAGGTAATAAACAGGCGGACCTGACCAAAACGCTGGGTCAGCCAACCAGTCAAGGGTACTGAAATTGCGTTGGCCACCGCAAATGAGGTAATAACCCAAGTGCCTTGTTGCGGCGATACGCCTAAATCTCCCGAAATTGCGGGAATAGATACGTTTGCAATCGACGAGTCGAGTACGTTCATGAACACGGCTAGCGATAAGGCTACCGTGCCAAGAACTAGTTTCCCGCCGGTGAGCGGTTGCAATGGTTGGGGCGGTCGATTAGGGGAACTCATGCGTGCATTCCGGTTCGATTATCAGACTTCTTTCGGAACCTGCTGCGCTTCGCTTCATACTGCATTGCGCGGTGATTCATAAAGGAGTTTTTGTACAAAATATGCCATGAACATGATGAGACCTGATTACATTCAGTGTTCCAGCGATGTCCACGGCGGCAGATATTGACTTTTTTATTGCGTATAGTTTAATGCGCGGCAATCACGTTGTTCGGTGCATTGTTTGCAGCAATAATCCCGCTGATAATTGCATCAGCCTCTTCGCCCGATTTGTCGAATACCTCTGTTTTATAAGCAGGAACAGTGCGGGCTGCAGAACCTGCCGTCAGCGAAGTTCCTCCCGTTTTGGCGATGTCGACTTTGACATCCATCGAAACCCCTATCCGCAGCGGATGGGTTTCAAGATCTTTAGGATCAAGCGTTATACGCACAGGGATACGCTGCACAATTTTGATCCAGTTGCCGCTAGCATTTTGTGCCGGTAACAATGCGAAGGCAGAACCAGTGCCAGCCGCAAGTCCTAACACTGAGCCGTGATATTCAACCTTCGAACCGTACAAATCCGACACCAGTGTCACCGGCTGGCCGATACGCATGTTGGAGATTTGCACTTCCTTGAAGTTGGCATCAACCCACAATGAATTGAGTGGGACGATGGATAATAATGTCGTACCAGCTGCGACCCGTTGCCCTACCTGGACTGAACGTTTTGCAACGTAACCAGTGATCGGTGCTGGCAATGTGGTACGCGCGAAATTTAGGTACATATTGCGAACCTGAGCCGCCGCGTGCAACACATTTGGATGTTGCGCTACCGTGGTCTTGTCGGTCAATACGCGATTGGAGGCGAGTTGTTCACTCGTTGCCAGCAGAGCTGCATCCGCAGCCTGTAATGCAACCTTGGCATGTTCCAATTCTTCCTTCGACACTGCACCCGTCGTGATCAATTGCTGACGGCGCGCTAAGTCGGCGCGGGCTTTTTCCACTTCTGCTCGACGTGCGGTGACGTTTGCGTTCAACGCACTATTATTGACAAAAAGTGTGCGTACTTCCCGCACCGTTTGGGCAAGCTGCGCTTCTGCCTGATCGAGTGCAACTTTCGCGTCGGCTTGATCGAGTTTGATGAGGGGAACACCAGCCGTAACCAATTCGGTATCGTCAGCATTGATCGCAATTACTGTACCGCTAACCTGAGGTGTTACCTGAACCACGTTGCCGGAGACATATGCGTCATCGGTGCTTTCGAAATGACGGGCGAATATCATCCACCAAATGCCGTACGCGATCAATCCAATGATCAGGAGTGCGGTGAACGCAATGAGAAGTCCACGGCGCTTGCCTTTGGTCTCAATAGGTTGTTCGACGTCGGGTACGCCTGCGCTGGCAGGAGGTGCAGCATTGTTAGGATCTTGAGGTGTTTGATTAGGTGTATTCATGACGCTGCATTCGCAAGAGGTGGACGGTTTGACAATGGGTTATTGTCGCTGCTTTTTTTTGTATCGGGAGCGCTGTTTGTCGCCGGAGTTAGTCCTTCAGTGCCGGCATCGAAGCCGCCACCTAACGACCTGATCAGACCTATTCTCAAATCGGCGCGGCGAGCACGTGTATCGAGCTCCAGTTTGCGCTGTGAGAGATAGGTAATTTGAGTGGCTACAACCTGAAGCATGTTGGCGGTGCCAACTTGTTGACGTTGCTGTGCCAGCTTCATAGCGCGTTCCGCAGCCTGGGTTGCCGCTTCCTGATTTGTTTTTACAATTTCAGCGGCCCGCAAGGACTGCACCTGATCCGAGACTTCATGTAATGCATCGGTAAGTGCCTTGTTATAGGTCGCAACTGCGCCATCGTAGGCGGCGACGCGACCTTTCAACTGCGCACGTAACGCGCCTCCTTCAAATATGGGCAAATGAATGGCGGGTCCGATACCATTGACCATACTACTTTTGCTGAGAAAGTTGGTCCAGCCCAGACTTGATAATCCGATCATTGCCGACAAATTGACGTTCGGGTAGAACTCCGTTTTCGCCACTTTGATATCGCTTTGTGCGGCTTCGACCTGCCAGCGCGCAGCCACGATATCGGCGCGGCGCCCTAGTAAGCCCATCGGTAACTGATCGGGAAGGGCAATAGCGATTTCGGCAGGAAGAGTAGGCTGGGGGATACGTAAACCACGATCCGGTCCCTGACCTAGCAGCGCTGCTAACTGATTGCGGGTTAAGGCGATGGCCTCAATCCATTGCGCCTGATCGTTGCGTAGAGTCGCAACCTGTAAACGACTTTGTTGATTGTCGCTCTGGGTGTCAAGTCCGGCCCTAAAGCGTTGTTCAGTCAAACGGTCCAGTTGATCACGCAACGTTAATTGTTGATTACTTAAATCCAGCTGTGCATATTGTCGTGCTAATTGAATCCATGCCTTAGCAACGGCGGTGGTCAGCATAAGACGTGAGGCGTAATGTTCAGCTTCTGCGGCTTTGCTTTGTGACAGCGCAGACCGTAATTCCGCGCCATGCTTGTCCCAAAAGTCGAGGTCGTAAGAAAAGTTCAGTGCTAATTCATTATCTGTCACATACTCGCCGCCAAAAGGAGGCGGATAAATGCTGTTTTCGGTAAAGCGTTGGCGGGTGGTAGAAAAGCTGGCCCCAACCTGAGGCTTGGAACTTGCGCCCGCTGCTTCAACCATTGCACGCGCCGCGGCGACGCGGGATGCTGCGACCTGCAAGTCTGGGTTCGCGGCCAGGGCCTCGTCCGTTAATTCTTGCAGCGGAGCGCCACCGATTCTGGTCACCCACGAAGCGTCAGGCCATTGCCCCCCTTGATTCGGTAGCGACGTTGCGGTGGCGTAATCGGCAGCTGTATTCGAGTGAGCGCTGGTTTGAATGCCGCTCATATTGGCGCAAGCCGATAAAAGGATAGCGACGGCGCATATAGCGAAGCGCTGCATAGGCATGAAAGGTAATGCGGTTCGGGGAGAAGAAGGAAATGTATTCATTGGAATGATTGGTTTCGCGGCATTCGTTGATGATGGCATGTTATCGAAGTAGTTCCTAAAGGCAGTCGCGCACGCGATAATGATCGGACTGAAATTTGTTGTCTGGTCAACGAATTTTAATGGGTTGGTGCTGTGAATTATTCGCAATCACGCGTCGTAAGAGAGATTTTAGGAAACCAATCTCTTCTGCACTGAAACCCGCAAAATGTTGATTTAACACGGCGCAAAAAACCAATGGTATTTTTTTGGCAAGTTCTGCGCCATCAGCGGTGAGCCCGAGTTTTACAAGGCGCCGGTCTTGCGGGCAGGGCTCCCGTAATATCAGCCCACGGGCGCTTAATCTATCAATCATGCGCTTCATGGACGCCCCATCGGTGTATGTTTCCCGCGATAAGTCTGCAGCAGTTGAGTATTTGCCAGTCGAGAGCATCAATAAGATAGCTCCCTGAGTGTGCGTGATGCCGAATTCGCTCAGTAAGTCATCCGAGCTCTTCATGAGCATGGTGCGTGAGCGAGCCAATAAATAGCCGATACTATCGTCCATTTGATAATTTTCTATTGCGAAGAGGGGAGCTGAGTTATCGGAATTTGACACGTAAGTTCTTAATTAATCATTGCCTAGGCAAGATTATATAGGAGTTTAAAAAAACTCGCAGGAAGATGTAAGGACGCAAAACACGATAAAAATGCGGCGTCGCAATCTTGCCCGCGCCAGTCGAGGGCGATCCTGTCGCACGTTGTTTTTTTGCCTCAAAAATTAGAATACAAATTCCAAACATTCTGTACCTCTATTACGGAAACGTTTCTTTTTTAAAACTTTATTTTAAATTTTTCAGTTTTTGTCCCAATGAAAAATATTTCTTGCATGCACCAAAATAGGACGATGATTGCCGTTAAGATAACATTTAACAATAAGCTCCCATTAGGCACTAACGCACCAGGTCCGCACCATCTTGGGAGAATTCGGTTCAATATGGTACTTCAGTCAAACCTGCATAAAGTTAAAGCTCTCGGCGAGAAAAGCTAATAGCTTCGGATAACCACATCCGGCCAAAAACCGTATAAATTATTTATAAAACAAACGTTCCTTCTCGGCAATATAACTGTTAATCTTAAAAATTCACGGTCCTGAGTGGAACTTGTTTTGAATAAACTTCTGACTTTTCCTGAGCAAACAGCTGCACCGCCTTTGGCAAGTGCCAAAGCTATGCTATTTCATGATCCGCGCGCTACCGCGTTATTAAAACAGGTTGAACGCGTCGCTTTGAGCGATGCTACCGTGCTGGTGACCGGGGATACCGGGACTGGGAAAGAGTTGATCGCACGGCACATTCATGCGCAGAGCGGGCGGGCCGGCCCATTTATTGCCGTGAACTGTGGTGCCTTCTGTGAGACCTTGGTCGACGCTGAATTATTTGGTCATGAAGTGGGTGCTTTTACCGGTGCCACGCATGCACGTTCCGGATGGTTTGAAGCTGCCAATGGTGGCACGTTGTTTCTCGATGAGATCGGGGAATTGCCCGCTTCGTTGCAAGTAAAATTACTGCGTGTCCTGCAAGAACGCCAGGTTGTCCGACTTGGTTCGCGACGCGCCATACCTCTGGATGTGCGATTAGTCGCCGCAACCAATGTCGACCTGCAGCAGGCGATATTCCAGAATAGATTTCGCGCTGATTTATTTTATCGGCTCAGCGTCGCGACGGTTAATATGTTGTCGCTGCGCGCCAGATCGGGTGACATCTTGCCTTTGGCGCGCCACTTTATTGAGACATATAGCAAACGATTGCATCTTGAGGGCGTGACTTTAAGTGTTGTTGCGCAGAAAATGCTTGAAAGTTACGATTGGCCAGGAAATATTCGTGAGCTCGAAAATGTCATCCATTACGCACTGATTGTTTGCGATGGAAACGTCATCATTAAAGATGATCTCAAGCTCGCCGGAAATATGCAGCGGCCATCCAATTTCGAAACGAATGAGATAATGGAATATGCGTCGCATACTGCACCTCAAAGAGATCATGGGAATGGTCATTCAGGTTCACAGATGCAGCATCGGCTTGAGGCGTTAATTGCAGAGTGCATACAATTCGCGCAGCCGAATCTCTTCGAAACTGTTGAAAAAGTGGTCGTCCATACTGCTTTCGCAGGATGTAATCAGAACCAGGTGCAGACTGCAAAGGTTTTGGGGGTGACCCGTAACATGCTCAGAACACATTTAAAACGATTTGGTTTAATTGGTTGAGAGCGGTGTCATGGCTGTTTATGTGTCGACAATCATCCGCCGTCCCTGCCTTATATCAGACAACGCTTAGCGAAAAGTAACCAATAAAAAAGGGAGCAATTCAACTGAATTGCTCCCTTTTCACATCAATCAACCTGGTCCGTAGCCGAAATTAACGACTTGGATAGTTGATCACATTGGATTACAAGACTTCACTGGCGTGGTCGGCCAAGCGCGAACGTTCGCCCCGTGCCAATGTAACGTGGCCACTGTGCGACCAACCCTTGAAACGATCCACCACATAGGTTAAGCCACTGGAACCTTCGGTCAAATAAGGCGTATCGATTTGCGCGATGTTACCCAGGCAAATAATTTTGGTGCCGGGGCCAGCGCGAGTGACCAATGTCTTGATTTGCTTCGGCGTTAAATTTTGCGCTTCGTCAATAATCAAGAATTTGTTAACAAAGGTCCGACCGCGCATGAAGTTGAGTGACTTGATTTTGATCTTTGAACGAATCAAATCTTGTGTCGCAGCCCGACCCCATTCACCTGCATCAGAATCTGATTTGTTGAGCACTTCGAGGTTATCGTCGAATGCACCCATCCACGGCCCCATTTTTTCTTCTTCAGTACCCGGTAAGAAACCAATATCTTCGCCGACTGGAACCGTCACCCGCGTAACGATGATTTCGTTATACGTTTTGGTTTCCAATACCTGGGCTAATCCTGCGGCCAAGGCTAATAGCGTCTTGCCGGTGCCGGCTTGCCCAAGTAAGGTGACGAAATCGCATTCCGGGTTCATCAGCAGATTTAGCGCAAAATTCTGCTCGCGGTTACGTGCAGTCACGCCCCAAACGCTGTTTTTAGCGTGGGCATAATCGCGTAGCGATTGCAACACGGCTGTTTTGCCATTGATCTGCGTGACCTGGCCATAAAACGCGGCTTCACCGTTCTTCGGTTCAATAAATACAAATTGATTAACCAGCAGTGATGGTACCAACGGACCAGTCAGCCGATAAAAAGTGTAGCCGGTTCCCAGCTTGTTTTCCTGCCAGGACTCAATACCTTTACCGTGCTTAATCCAGAAATCATCCGGAAGTTGTTGAATGCCGGAGTACAACAGATCAGTATCTTCCAGCACATGATCGTTGAAATAATCCTCAGCTGGCAGACCCATGGCACGGGCCTTGATACGCATATTGATGTCTTTTGACACCAGCACAACCGGCCGCCCCGGCGTCTCTGCTTCAAGCGCGCGCACCACGCCGAGAATCTGGTTATCGGCCTTACCAACAGGCAATCCTTCGGGTAACGTCCCATTTTGAAGCTTGGTCTGGAAGAAGAGTCGGCCCTTAGCATCCTTATTACCCAATTTGGATAACGGAATTCCGTGGTCGATCTGATCGTCCACTACATCGCCAACCAGTGCATCGAGAGAACGCGAGACCTGACGGGCATTGCGGGCCACCTCCGACATACCTTTCTTATGGTTATCAAGCTCTTCCAGCGTCACCATCGGCAAATAAATGTCGTGCTCTTCAAAGCGGAACAGTGAACTAGGATCGTGCATCAATACATTTGTATCAAGCACAAACAGCTTCGTTACGCCGGATTTGTCAGCCGCGCGGCTAGTACTGGATTTGGGGCGACCTTCTGTCGACTTGGCGGTTTTATCTGTGACTGAACGCGGATTATCGTTCGGGGCCTTGTCCGATTTACGACTTTCAATTGGGCGATTCTCAGCAGGCTTATTGCGCGCCTGCGGGATCGGGGCAGCTATCAATTTCGCTACTGGCGCAGCGCGAACCGGGCGGGCAGCTGGTTCCACGATTGCAATGCGCGGTTTGACGGTTTTGCCAACTTCCGCTTTTGGATAATCCTGAACGGAAAGAAGGGCAGCGGGTTTGGTCGGTAGTTTTGGTAGGGGCATAAAAAACCTCGCTTAGGGATAAAAAAAACGTTCGCAGCGGAAAAACACGAATCGGACCAACCTGTGAAACAGCCTAAAAAACAACGTAATACAAATAAACGAGATCGATTGCCAAGTTCATAGTTTAGAAGTTTTATAAATCGCAAAGTAAAAAAGCCGTTTGAGAAGGCCAAAGACCTTATCCTCAAACGGCTTTCCAGGGAATATTTTTTTAGAATTCAATGATTTAGAAACTCAAGTTATAGTCTTCACAAAATCAAGTATATCCGTGACGTGCCCGGGCACCTTCACTCCACGCCATTCTTTCACCAATGTACCAGCGCCGTCAATCACAAACGTACTTCGATCGATGCCACGGAGTTGCTTGCCGTACATATTTTTCATCTTCATGACGTTAAACATCAGGCATAACGTTTCTTCAGGATCGGAAATTAAATCGAACGGCATCTCCAGTTTAGCTTTAAAGCCTTCATGCGAACGTATGCTGTCGCGACTGATTCCGAAGATAAATGTATTGCTTTTTTGGAATTCGGCAAACAGTTCTCGAAATTGAATGCTTTCCGTAGTGCACCCTGGCGTATTATCTTTTGGGTAAAAATAAAGGACCAAATTTTTGCCCCGAAAATCGGACAATGTGAACGTTTGGTTGCCAGTCATGGCGGCGGAAAATTCGGGCACAGGCATATTAATGATCGATACGTCATTTGCCACTTTTTAACCTCTTCTCTGAATTAAAATTCACGAAAAACTAGCCTGCGGGCTTGTGCGCTCCTTACGGCCCAGTCTAGCGGACTGCCTTCGTCGACAGGTATAGAAACCGTGAATGAATGATTGTGCGAAAATCATGTGAAACTTAAAAAATACAATGATCAGCGCAGAGATTGCAGGTGAGTGCATCAAACATGCATCAGCCATGCATCAAACATGCATCAAACATGCATCAAACGATGGCTTGCATGATCATGTCGCCGGAACGGCCCGGCAATTCTGCCCAGCGTATTGGTAATGTGGGTATGACTTGATCTTTTATCTTGTGATAGTAGTCTTCCATCGCAACCAGATCGTAACCTTGAGCACGCCAACCTTGCAGTAACTGCTCGAATATTGGGGCAAGTTTTTGTCCTTCAAGTTCTGCGTGCAAGGTAAATACGTGGTCACGTGTGGCAGCCGTTAATTTTAACAAATGCGCCGCTATATTCGTTGTGTTTAACTCAATACCATTGATCGTCCGTCCTAGAAGTTCATCCAGTGTGGGTAACGTCGTTGGAAGCTGCACGCATGGCAACGTTACACCTGCCACGCTTAGCCTATGCGGCCCCGCCGACTGGTCGGCTAATGCCCCGGATTCGGTCAGCATCGCGCGGCCATCCGATGAATAGCTGATATTAAAAACCTCTAACTGCTCGAACGCATATGCGTTCATCTGCCAACCGGCCGCCCCGTGTGTTTTTGGTATGACGCCAAAGATACTTTTGAAGCGATCAAAAGATTTTTGCATGAGGCTTTGGGTCCAGGCCGCGTCACTTTGACGGACGTGATCTTGCCACACGCGATGATCCCAGGTATGAATGCCGCACTCAAACCCTGCAGCCTGGACAGCCTGCATGTAACTGGCGCACGTTTTTCCAATATCAGGGGCCGGCAACAAAACGCCATACATCAGCGTTTTCAAGCCATAGTGCTCCACCACCGATGTGCGGGATACTTTTTTGAAAAATCCTGGCCTGAATACCTGTTTCAATGCCCAGCCTGTATGGTCCGGTCCAAGGGAGAACAAGAACGTCGCCCGTGCCTCATATTTGGTTAAAAGACGTACCAGATTGGGGATTCCCTCGCGGGTGCCGCGATACGTATCCGCGTCAATTTTTAGGGTAAGAAGAGGCAAGTTTTGAGTAATACCTGAGAGTATTTGTTGGCCCGCGCAGTGCGGTTGCGCGAAGCGCGTTTTATTCGATGGCTAGCAATGATCATATGGCCGCACGATGTTGCGTGCCTGTCATTTGATCATTGGCAGCGGTGTTAAAAGGCCTGCGGAAACTTAGCTTAATCCTTTTAGCGTTACTGAATTAATCCACCAGGGCGCGGGCTTCTGCGACCTGACCCCGATAAGCATCAAAAATATTGCGCAATGTGTCAGCCATATTAGTCGTTGGTGCCCAGTTCAATTCTTCACAAGTGTTGGTGATTTTTGGTACACGGTTTTGCACGTCCTGATAGCCTTTGCCATAGTACGCGGCAGAGGTGGTTTCGATCAATTTAACGTCCTTGGCCGAGTCGGCGTATTCCGGGTACTCGGCGGCCAATTTAAGCATCATGGCCGCGAGATCGCGAATCGAGTAATTGTTGACCGGGTTGCCGATGTTGTAAATCTTGCCGCTCGCAATACCATCTTTATTCGCAATAATCTTGATCAGCGCATCAATGCCGTCATCGATATAAGTGAACGCGCGTTTTTGCTCGCCGCCATCGACCAATGAAATGTTTTCACCGCGAACAATGTGTCCGAAGAATTGTGTCACTACGCGTGAACTTCCTTCTTTTGGCGTATGGATCGAATCAAGGCCGGCACCAATCCAGTTAAATGGACGGAACAACGTGAAGTTGAGGCCTTCTTCCATGCCGTAACCCCAGATCACGCGATCCATCAATTGCTTGGCGCAAGAATAGATCCAACGTGGCTTATTGATTGGGCCGCAGATTAATTCCGATTCTTCCGGGTCAAATTCGTCGTCGTGACACATGCCATACACTTCGGAGGTCGATGGAAATACCAAATGTTTGCCGTATTTCGCAGCTGAACGCACGATCGGCAAATTCGCTTCAAAATCCAGTTCGAAGACGCGCAATGGCTTTTTAACGTAAGTTGACGGCGTAGCGATAGCGACCAATGGAAGAATGACGTCGCATTTCTTCACGTGGTATTCAACCCACTCTTTATTAATCGTGATGTCGCCTTCAAAGAAGTGCATGCGCGATTTGTACTCTTCGTTATCCAGCAGATCTCCGATGCGGTCTTTCATCATGTCCATACCGTATACGTGCCAATCGGTAGTGTCCAAAATACGCTTGGAAAGGTGATGGCCGATGAAGCCGTTAACGCCGAGAATAAGAACTTTTTTCATATTGGTATCGTGTAATTGGTTGTCATTCTAATGGGTTAGTGCCTGGCCGCCAAATCTCGAACGCTGCAATTCCTTTGATCGCATTGGTTTGAAATTCTGCTTCGACAAACTGCCGAGGGCGGGCGACACTGCCCGGATGTTTTGTCGTCGATTTCTAAAGCATTGTTTGTAGCGCCTGCGGTGTGACTAAACTTCCATTCGCCGACAAGCTCTTGATCAATAGCGCACGACCGTCCCCGCACACTCCAAAAATGCAATTATCCACCACGGTCAGGCCTATAGGCAAATTTGCCATCGAAATTTCCGATAAACGTGCATTTTCTATTATGAACGTGACACCGTTCGAGACTGTCCACGCGCCAGGATAGGGCGGAGCGACTGCGCGATGCAGGTTGTACACTGTTTGCGCCGTTTGTTGCCAGTCTATCTCGCCGTCTGCTGCCTTCCTGCCGCCAAAATAACTTCCTTGGGATAGATTGTTCGGTATCGCAGGCGTGGCGCCGGATAGCATCGCGGGGAGGGCGTTCCAAAGCGTTTGTTCGGCAGCAACTACGACCTTGCTGAATACGTCGTGCGCGGTATCATCCGGCAATATAGGCACGGATGTTTGTGCGACGATAGTGCCGGCATCAGGCTTCAACGTCATTTGATGCAATGTCGCACCGGTTTCGGTTTCACCATGCAGGACAGCCCAATTGATCGGGACCCGACCACGATATTTGGGCAGCAATGAACCGTGCATATTGAAAGCCCCATGTTTTGCCAGGGCTAGCAATTTCACCGGTAACATATGGCGGTAGTAAAAACTGAAAATAAAGTCGGGTTGTAACGCAGACATTTGTGCGAACAACTCCGGACTGGCTGGGTCTGCGGGTGTTACGACAGGGATGCTATGTTCTTCGCAGACAGCCGCAACCGAGTCGAACCAGATCGTTTCCTGAGGATTGTCTTCGTGGCTGACGACCAAGGCTACATCAATGCCGCGGGCCAGTAACACTTTCAAGCAGCGGACGCCCACGTTATGGTAGGCGAAGACGACCGCTTTCATGAGGCGTTCCTGTCATCGGCGCTGGAGCGCTCTAGTATCGCTTGAACAACATACCTTGGACGCGCACGCACCTGCTGATATATCCGCCCAACATATTCACCGACCAGGCCGATGCCGAACAACACCATCCCCATCAAGAAAAAGTTAATCGCGAATAGGGTAAAGACACCTTGAACCTCTGCGCCAAACAGGAACCGGCGAATGAGTATCAAGATGAACAACGCAGCAGAACCGAAAGCCAAAATGATGCCGACTAACGAAAACAACTGCAGGGGAATCAGCGAGAACCCGGTAATCAGATCGAAATTTAACCGTATCAGGCTGTAGAGAGAATATTTTGATTCGCCAGCCGAGCGTTCTTCATGTTCAACGGTAATTTCGGTCTGTTTACGCGCAAAGGTGTATGCCAGCGCCGGGACAAAAGTGTTGACTTCTTTGCATTGATTGATTAGATCCACTACGTTGCGGCCATATGCGCGCAGCATATTGCCTTGATCCGTCATTTTTATGTGCGTGATTTTCTCTCGCAGCCGATTCATTGCTTTGGAAGCGATCGTCCGCCACACCGAGTCCTGGCGCTGCCGTCGGATCGAACCGACGTAGTCGTAACCTTCACGCATCTTGGCGACCAGATTGCCGATTTCTTCGGGAGGGTTTTGCAGATCTGCATCCAGCGTAATAATGATTTGGCCACGACTGTTTTCAAAACCAGCCAAAATTGCCATGTGCTGACCGAAATTGCCGTTAAAAAGCACGATACGGGTGACATCGGGGCGCAGCCGAAACTGTTCCGCTAAAACGGCCGCAGACGTATCGCGGCTGCCATCGTTGACGAAAACGATTTCGTAAGATGTACCGAGTGCATCAAGCGCCGGATAAAGGCGTTCGAATAGCTGGGCAAGGCCGGATTCCTCGTTATAAACCGGGATAACAACGGTGATTTCTGGTTTCATGAATCTTTTGCAAATTTATTTAAGCACCGATTTTACCGCGTCCACCGCACGTTCGACATCACTGGTTTTCATGGCATTGAACATTGGCAATGTAACGATCAGGCGACCGACGCGTTCCGAGACCGGAAACATACCTTCTTTGAAGCCGCGTTGACGGTACATGGTAAATAAATGGATCGGTGCATAGTGATAGCCAACACCGACGCCAAGGGCCTGCATTTGCTCCATGAAGGTGGCACGTGCCGGTTTGCCATCCAAGCGTTCCGGCAATATGAGCTGGAACAAATGCCAGTTACTGTTTTCGAAATCGGGAATCGGCAATTCCGCACCGTATTTTTCGGTAAAGTCATCTCCGAAACAGGCAAAATAGTGCTGCGCTAACGCGCGCCGGTGCGCGGTGATCGCCTCAATATGCGCAAACTGGCCAAGGCCAATCGCTGCGGCGATATCGGTCATATTGAATTTTCCGCCCAGAACATCTACATCGATTCCGTCGAAACCCCGGCGCGATACGCCTTGAAGGCGATACTTTTCCGCTAACAATGCTTCCTCAGCGTTGTTTAAGACGAGGCAGCCGCCTTCGGATGAGGTGATATTTTTATTGGCCTGAAAGCTAAATGAAACAAAATCACCAAAAGCCCCAATTTTCTGACCCTTCCAAGAGGAGCCGAGCGCTTGCGCGGCGTCTTCCACTACTCGTAGATTGTATTTTTTTGCAATCGCGTACAAACGGTCCATGTCCACGGGGAGACCCGCCAGATAGACAGGAATAATAGCTTTGGTGCGTGGCGTAATAGCGGCTTCCAGCTTATCCAGATCGATATTATGGGTGAGGGGATCAATATCCGCGAATATTGGGGTCGCTCCGGTCTCGATAATGACATTGGCCGTCGCCACCCAGGAAATGGGGGTGGTAATTACCTCGTCGCCGGGTCCTATGCCAGCGATGCGAAGCGCAATTTCCATTGTGCAGGTGCCAGAGTTAAAGGTTCGCACCGGACGGCCGCCGAAATATGCCGATAACTGGCTTTCGAAGGCCTGGACTTTAGGACCGCTGGTAATCCAACCGGAACGCAATACGTCGCCGACGGCGGCTATCGTGTCCTCGTCGATCGTAGGCTTGGAGAAAGGAAGAAATGGTAGTTGACTCATAGCGATGTGGACCACAATATTTTAAGAAAATGATTTTCAATAAAAAAACGATTTAAGTCAGCAAGAGTGGCAAAACAGGTGTTTGGATACAACTTTGAATCGGTGCGGGCATGCCTTGCCAAGTCTAGCCTTGTAACACTGCACTCCGATTCTGGCTCAACTGTTTTGTTACCTTACTTTGCTACTTTTTATTGCCGCTATTAACTACGCGTAAGTAACACTACGCCAATGATAATGACGCCGATTCCCATTATTCGTTGCGCCGAAATAACTTCCCCCAAAAAGTACCACGCGCCGATGGCGCTAACGACATAACCGAGCGAAAGCATGGGATACGCAATAGTAACGTCCACGCGTGATAGGCCGATGATCCAGACCCCGACGGAAATAACATAGCAGGTTAAACCACCTAATATAGGGAGTTGAGTAATTAATTTGATGCCTGTAGGAAACCAGTTCTGGCTGGTCAAGTGAATTGCACCGACCGCGTTTGTCCCCGCTTTGAGCAAGAGCTGCGCCAACGCGTTGAGGAATACACCGGTCAAAATAAAGCCAAAGGTTGTAATTGTCATCGGATTTATTCCTTTTGCGACGATGTTGAAGCAGATACGGCACTATCCAGAGCGGTAGCCGGAGCGGTATCCGGAGCGGCCCCCGCAGCAGGTGTTGATGCAGCCGGTTGTGGCGTAGGGGGCATCATCATCGCTTTGGGAATATTCGCTGGATTGGATTTTTCGCCGGGTTTAAGCATCGCGTTGGTCACAACCACACGGCGCGGATCTTGCGCAATGACACGCATCGGAACCCCTGCTTTTTGCAATTCAACATAATTTTCGGGACGGATAATGGCAACGTCCTTTTTTCCTGCTGCATGGTCTGCGGTCCATTTGGCGGCAAAAGCATCAATCGTCGGGATCCACAACTGCGGCTCTTGCGTTAAGCCGAACTCCAGTTCATCCATGTGCTGCACCATAATCATGGTGCGACGGAGATAAAACGGCAATGATTGTTCGTATTTTCCCACCACGTAAATCGGCGTGTCTGGCGTTAATTCGGCCTGAATTGCAGGCACCAGGTTGACGCCAGCGGAGTAGCGACCTTGCGCATCGTGGCCGTACATCAGCAGTTGGCCACCGATGAAGCCACTGGCCGCTAACGCCACAATCGCCCATTCTTTTTGGCGACGTGAGAGCAACAAGGCAGCGGCAGAACCGATACACGCAACCACCGACGCAGCAAATACCCATGGAACATGGGCCGCCATTAGCGGCGCCGAAAACGCATCTTTTGCCAAGGACGGTATTTTCCAGGCCAGTGCGACTCCAATCGCTCCCGGAATTAACAATAGCAACGCCGACGCGTTGATTGCCTTATTCGAGGCTTTATCCAGATGGCAAGCTATAAGTAGTGCCAACGACGGAAAAATGGGCAGGATGTAGGATGGTAACTTCGAGTCAGAAATGCTAAAGAAGATGAAAATGAACAGTGTCCAAATCAATAACATTTTTTTCGGCTGGAAGCCGGAGGCCGCATTTCGCTCGTGCGCTCCATTCCACAAACTTTGAAAAAGTACCCCTAGCCAAGGAATGATGCCAAGTAGCAAAATTGGCAAGAAGTAATACGGCGGTCCATAACGATGGTGAATTTTGCTAGTGAACCGCTGGAATTGCTCATGAATGAAGAAAAATTGCGGAAACTCCGGATTCTTGAGGGTTATCAACACGAACCACGGCGTGGTAATAACAAAAAATACGATCAATCCTTTCAGCAGATGCAAGCGCTTCCAGATCGCCCAATCTCGAGAAAATACGGTATAAAGCACCAGCACTGCTCCCGGCAAGAGAATGCCAATAAGTCCCTTTGATAAAACTGCCAGCGCCATGCCCGCCCAGCAGATCAGCATCCAGTTGCGTTGTTGCAAAGCGGTTGCGTCACTTCGTTGGGCCAGTAACAGGCCTGAAAGAGAAAGCGTCATCATGCCGGCTAAACCCATATCCAGCGTATTGATGTGCCCCAGTCCGGCCCATAAAAAGCTGGAGCCCAGCACCAAAGCAGCGAAAAAACCGACCCGCTCCGAAAAGACTTTGCGACCGGTGAAGGCAACTAGCACAACACCCAGCAACCCGCACAAACCTGTCCACAACCGGGCCTGCCATTCACCTAAACCGAACACCTCGAAGGTCAGTGCGTTCATCCACGTTTGCAGGGGCGGCTTCTCAAAATATTTAATGCCATTTAAGCGCAAAGTAATCCAGTCACCGGTTGCGACCATTTCGCGCGCCATTTCAGCGTAGCGGCCTTCGTCGCTGGGAACCAGCGTTCTTGCGCCCAGCATGTAGAACCAGATGATACAAAAAAGAAGAAACAACACCCATACAAACGTTTTGGATTTATGCAATTCACGCATCTTGAGCGGATTCCTTAGCAGTATTGGTCGGATCGACCGTATCGAAAATCAAGGCCAACGCAACCTTGCGGCCTTCGGCCATTAATATATTGTAGGTCCGGCAGGCCGCTTGGTTATCCATGCACTCGACGCCGATCCGTCGCGCGGTAAGGACTGTGGTCAACGTTGGATGAATAAAGCGTTGCCGTTTACCGGTACCCAAGATCACGACGTCGGGATCGGTGCTGCTAATATGGGCAAAATGTTCAGGGTCGAGTCGATCAAAGCTGCGAACTGGCCAGGCGACTGGCGGCAACTCGGGCAAAACCAAAAGACTATGGTTAAAGCGCACTAAATTAATGTCGACGCCGTCGTCATCGTATGCGGTTACGGTTTGATATTGTTGCGTTGAGGTGTGATGAAGCTTCATAGTCTGATTCTCCGCGTGATTAACCACCGTTAGACTGCCGGCAATCCGTCAATTCCCGTAAAAAGGAAAATAAAGTGCTGCATTGTAGCGTTTTCCATGGGTAACAACGTGCTATTACATGATAATTTGATTGATAAAGCTTCACGCTTTCGGCAAAATGAGGGGTCATGGCCTATTTTCCCCGGTCTTCGACGTCTTGCGGACGAGAGGCGTGAAAAGCAGAAAAAAATGTATTCTATTTACATAGTCGCAATAAAATTTGCAACTACGCATACAGAGCTATGAACAATGATTCCCGCAATGGGGTATTCCATTAGCGGATATGAATTTGTCATCAAATAATAAGGATTGCGCTGTGCGGACGATTAAAAAATCAAAAAAACTTGACGACGTTTGCTACGACATCCGTGGGCCAGTGCTCGAAAAAGCGCGGCAAATGGAAGAAGAGGGCCACAAGATTATCAAGTTGAACATTGGCAATCTGGCCGTGTTCGGCTTTGAACCGCCCGACGAAATTGTCCAGGACATGATTCGGAACATGGGTAACGCCGCCGGTTATACCGATTCCAAAGGCATGTTCGCCCCGCGCAAGTCGGTAATGCATTATACCCAGCAGAAAAATATCCAAGGCGTGACTATTGAGGATATCTATCTTGGCAACGGTGCATCAGAACTAATTGTCATGAGCATGAACGCCTTGCTCAATACCGGTGATGAAGTTCTGGTGCCGTCGCCGGATTATCCGTTGTGGACCGCTGCCGTGAGTCTTTCTGGTGGTATTCCGCGTCATTACATTTGTGACGAAAAAGCCGACTGGTTCCCCGATATTGCCGACATCAAGAGCAAAATAAACGCCAACACGCGCGCGATTGTTGTGATTAACCCAAACAATCCGACCGGCGCCTTATACCCGGATTCGCTATTGCAAGAGATCGTTAATTTAGCGCGTGAGCACCAGTTAATTATCTTTGCGGATGAAATTTACGACAAAGTTTTGTACGACGGACACACGCACACTTCGCTCGCTTCCCTTGCCGATGATGTGCTGTTCATTACGTTTAACGGCTTGTCGAAGAATTATCGATCATGCGGTTATCGTGCTGGGTGGATGGTCGTGTCGGGTGAAAAAAGACATGCAAAAAGTTATATCGAAGGCTTGAACATGCTGGCATCGATGCGACTATGCGCCAATGCGCCGGGGCAATTTGCGATTCAAACTGCTTTAGGTGGTTATCAAAGTATTAATGACTTGGTCAGCCCGACCGGTCGCCTCACGCGTCAGCGCGATATGGCGTATAAATTATTAACCGAGATCCCTGGGGTGACGTGCGTTAAACCAAAAGCGGCGTTGTACATGTTCCCGCGCCTTGATCCGCAAATGTACCCGATTGCTGACGACCAGGATTTTGCTTATCAATTGTTGGCAGAGGAACGTGTTTTGGTGGTACAGGGAACCGGATTTAACTGTCCGACGCAAGACCATTTTCGCGTCGTGTTTTTGCCAAATATTGACGATCTCGGCGTCTCGGTCGGTCGGATTGCCCACTTTTTAGAAGGGTATCGCAAGCGTCACGGAACTGCCTGACACCGCGCAAAATTTCACTGAATATCAGAACCATCGACATTTTGTCAAATGAGGGTTCTGACGTTGTTGTTCATCCCGCCGAACTAGCCTTTATGGCAATTCGTTAGTAGCATTTTTACAGATAGTAGAGATTATGAAATCCATCAAAGTAGGTTTACTCGGCATCGGCACAGTCGGTTCCGGCACGTTCAACGTTTTGAAACGCAATCAGCAGGAAATCGCGGCACGTGCTGGTCGTGCTATTGAAATTACGATGGTGGCTGATCTCAATACAGAGCGCGCAAGAGAGTTGACCAATGGCGAAGTGGAAGTCGTCAGCGACGCCAACCTGGTGATCAATAATCCCGAAATCGATATCGTTATTGAACTGATCGGTGGATACGGCATTGCGAAAGACCTCGTCCTGAAGGCGATCGCCAATGGCAAACATGTGATTACGGCAAACAAAGCGTTAATCGCCACGCATGGCAACGAAATCTTTAAAGCAGCGCAGGAAAAAGGCGTCATCGTTGCCTTTGAGGCGGCGGTTGCTGGCGGTATTCCTATTATCAAGGCGCTACGTGAAGGTCTGACGGCCAATCGCATTGAATGGATCGCTGGGATCATCAACGGCACCACCAATTTTATCTTGTCGGAAATGCGCGACAAGGGGCTGGATTTCGAAGTCGTTTTAAAAGAAGCGCAACGCCTCGGCTATGCGGAAGCGGACCCAACTTTTGATATCGAAGGCGTCGATGCCGCCCACAAGCTGACGATCATGGCCGCAATTGCGTTCGGTATTCCGGTGCAATTTAACAAGGCGCATGTTGAAGGGATCACGAAATTGCAGGCGACGGATATTCGCTACGCCGAGCAACTCGGTTACCGCATCAAGCTACTCGGGATCACCAAGCGTACTTCAGCCGGTATCGAACTGCGTGTACATCCTACTTTAGTTCCAGCTAGCCGCTTGATTGCAAACGTTGAAGGCGCTATGAACGCGGTTCTGGTGCGTGGCGACGCGGTCGGCGAAACACTATATTACGGTAAGGGAGCTGGTGCTGAGCCGACTGCCTCCGCAGTGATCGCAGATTTGGTTGATATCACACGACTGGCAACGGCTGACCCTGAACATCGGGTTCCGCATCTGGCCTTTCAACCGGATGCAATGACTGATATCGCCATTTTACCAATGGCTGAAATCACCACCAGTTACTACCTGCGGATGCGTGTAACAGATCAGACTGGCGTGCTCGCCGATGTCACGCGCATTTTGGCCGATTCGCTGATTTCTATCAGTGCGATGCTACAGAAAGAACCAGCTGAAGGCGAAACCCGTACGGATATCATCATGCTGACCCATCAAACCCAAGAGAAAAATGTAGAAGCTGCGATTGCAAAAATCGAAGCGCTGGAAACAGTGGTTGGCACAGTCACCAAAATTCGTCTCGAAGAATTGACTTAAGCCGACTTCACACCTGGCTGTGAGGCCAGGTGAACGTGGTTTTGCACTTTGGAGCGCCGGTGAGTGCGGTGCATCACTCATTGATCAGCCATTGATCACCCATCGGAGCCTGCGATATGCATAGATTGTTAATAGTTTTAGGGTGCCTGATGACTTTCCCTGCTTACGCTCAGGCTGAAGATCCTTGTGTCACCCAGCGTAATATGCTCGAGATGAACGATTGCGGTCAGCAACAGCTTGATAAAGCTGATCGTTCTCTTAATCAGGCTTATCAAACGCTGATAAAAAAATTCTCTGAAAAAGATACGCCTGATTCGCGAAATTCGGTCATCAAGCAGTATCTGGTCACAGCACAACGCGCTTGGATAAGCTTCCGAGAAAATGATTGTAAAGCCATTTATACCTACAATGAGGGCGGTACGATTCGAAATATTGCCTATCTTGGTTGTATGACGGAGCATACCGAGCAGCGGACCAAAGAGTTAAAAAAGGAATTTGTTCCAGGTGGTTAATCCGCCAGAGTCGGATCACTTCACGAGTCAATGTGATTAGAATTCTCTCTGATCGATGGCAGCAGCGGCGGAAATAAAAATAAAGAAAGCGACGGGCTTGAGCGGGTCGCTTTTTTTCACTTTCAGTAGCGCATCGCCAAGCTAACGCTAATGCCGATGTTCTTGGTAATCAGTGTTTATTCCAGGTTTTGCACTTGCTCGCGCATTTGATCTATCAATAACTTAAGCGCCATGGATGCATCGGCCAACTCCTTGATTGCAGCCTTTGAGCCGACCGTGTTCGCTTCGCGATTCAGTTCTTGCATCATGAAGTCGAGGCGTTTGCCAACCTGGCCACCTTTTTTCAAGATGTGGCGGGTTTCTGTTAAATGGGCCCCGAGTCGAGACAGTTCTTCCGCAATATCTATCCGGATGCCATACAGCGTGACTTCCTGGCGAATTCGGTCCATTGCTTCGTCCCGCGATAATGCAGAAGTGGGGACGCTGGCACTGGGATCCGGTTGCGCGAGCCCCAGCGCCTCTTGCATCCTCGCGATCGCTTTTTGCTGGAATTGCGCAATAACTTGCGGCACCAATGGCGTGATTTGCTGGACGATGACTTCCATTGCATCAATACGCGCAATAATCGTCGCAGTCAGGGCCGCGCCCTCGCGCGCGCGCGACTCCACGAAAGCCGTAAGCGTGGCGGCCATGGTGGTTTGCACGTCGTTCTGCAGCGTATCTTGACTGACCACGGTTTCTTCTATAACGCCAGGCCAGCGCAACAACTCACCCACGGTAAGCGGACTTGCTTCGCCAAATTGTTTCTGTACGGCATTTTGTAGTTCAGCTAAGGATGCTAACACGGTCGTATTCAAGGACTGACTGCTGTCATTGCCCGCTTTACGACCAAAACTCAGGCGGCACTCGACTTTGCCGCGGCTGATACCCGCCATGATGGCTTCGCGTAATGCCGGTTCCAAGGCTCTCAGATCGTCATTAATACGAAACTGCAAATCTAAAAATCGTGAATTGACGCTTTTCAGTTCAATTGTGATCGTGCCGGCAGCACTTTGAAATGTATTGACGGCGTAGCCGGTCATGCTGCAAATAGCCAAAATAAAGTCCTTTTTGATTCTTGTTTACAATTTTGTGAATTATCAAGACAATCGCAGTCATGCAGCAGATTTTGGGATCAAACTACCAACAATTGATAGGACTATGATCGTATGGCAGCACAAAACAATGCTCCACTGCCTGATGGGCTTAAGCTCGCTGGATACCGCATTGTAAAGAAGATTGCCTCGGGCGGGTTCAGTATTGTCTATCTGGCTTACGATGACGACGGTACTGCCGTCGCCATAAAGGAGTATTTACCGAGTTCGCTGGCGCTGCGTCAGTGGGGCGAGTTGTCGCCCGCCATACCTGCTGAAAATCTGCCGATTTTTCGCATCGGCCTTAAATGTTTTTTTGAAGAAGGGCGAGCGTTAGCCCAAATCTCCCATCCAAACGTGGTCAGTGTGCTAAATTTCTTCCGCGCTAATGACACGGTGTATATGGTCATGGCGTATGAGTCCGGACGTTCTTTGCAAGAACATATTTTGCGACGTCGGAATCAAGGCGAAACCCCGCTGGTCTCCGAAAAATTTCTCCGAAAGATGTTTCACCAGGTCATGAATGGATTGCGGGAAGTTCATACCCACAAGCTGTTGCATCTGGATATTAAACCCGCGAATATTTATTTACGTGCCGACGGAACCCCGATTTTGCTGGATTTTGGTGCCTCCCGTCAAACACTACGCACCGATGCTCCAAAGTTGTATCCCATGTATACGCCGGGTTTTGCCCCCGCGGAGCTGTACGAGAAAAATGCAGAGTTAGGACCGTGGACTGATATTTATAGTATCGGTGCTTCCATGTTTGCGTGCATGACCGGGACGCCTCCGCAACCCGTCGATCAGCGCAAGCTCGATGATAAAATGGAAGAGCATTTTCGGAAGTTAGAGGGAGTTTATAGTTCCAGATTAATTCAGGTGGTGCGCTGGAGTCTGACGGTCGATCCATTGCAGCGACCGCAAAGCGTGTTTTCATTGCAGCGTGCATTGATGACACCGGACCCGAAAGAAGAAGTTTCGTTTATGGTAAAAGTGTCGCGCAAATTGCGGAACCTGTTTTATTCACGTATACAGTTTCGCCGTGCGTTGCCGGTAGCTGTGGATACCATTCAGGAAAACACGCGGTAACGGATTTTAGATGAGTCTCGTTCCCGACGAAACTGCCCAAGCGGCGTATACTTATGGCGCAATCAAAGTCACAGGTAAAAACGGCGATAATATGCCGATCTCAACGGTGGTTTGTGGATGCACGTGAAACTGATTGCAATTCGACACCAGTCATTGTGGGACTATTGCAATTTCAAGTGCCGGGTGATCACATTTCAGTCCTCACGAAAGATCCGAACTGGCCCGCCGTCCCATACACAAATCAGCGTCTGTGACTTTTTTTCAGCGTCATTTGAACCATTAGAACCGCCGATTATTAAGGAATAAAATGTTACCTGCTTCAACTGCCTTCACCCGTCCTAGCGGCCGTTCGTCCGACTCGTTGCGTGCAGTACGACTGACGCGTAATTACACCAAACATGCTGAAGGCTCAGTACTGATTGAATTTGGGGATACCAAAGTGATTTGCACCGCGAGCCTTTCGGATAAGGTTCCCGGTTTCTTAAAGGGTAAAGGGCAAGGATGGCTCACTGCCGAATACGGCATGTTGCCGCGCTCAACCAATACGCGCATGGATCGCGAAGCGGCGCGTGGCAAACAATCGGGTCGCACGCAGGAAATCCAGCGATTGATCGGTCGCTCGTTGCGTGCGGCTTTTGATCTTGAAGCCTTTGGTGAGCGAACGCTGCATCTCGATTGTGACGTGATTCAAGCCGACGGCGGCACCCGCACGGCGGCGATCACCGGGGCCATGGTTGCAGCTTATGACGCATTTAGCACGCTAGTCGATAACAAATTGATCGCTACGATTCCATTAAAGCATTTTGTCGCTGCGATTTCAGTGGGTGTGGTGCAGGGTTCGCCGGTGCTTGATCTGGATTACCTTGAAGATTCAGGCTGCGATACAGACATGAACGTCGTGATGACCGACGCAGGTCATTTTATTGAAGTGCAAGGCACTGCAGAAGGCGTTGCATTTGATCGTCCCACATTGAATAGTTTGTTGGATCTGGCGCAAACCGGCATAGGCCAATTGATCGCGATGCAACGGGAAGTATTGGGATTGTCAGCTTAACTGTTAACGGGTAACTATTAGTTATTAATTATTGGCTGACATCCTGTTCCACCGATTACGCCGAGCTTCCAGCGGTGCGCCAGTCTTTCTTCTTTTTTTCTTTCGTTCTGTTTAAAGTTATCCATTCATCTATCTATGCTACGTACCTTAGTTTTAGCCTCGAATAACGCTGGCAAATTAAAAGAGTTCGGTCAATTGCTCTCCCGCGTCGGCTTCGACGTTCATCCACAGGGCGAATTTAATGTTCCCGAAGCGGACGAGCCATACTTTGCTTTTGTCGAAAATGCTTTGACTAAAGCGCGTCATGCCGCCCGACTGACCGGGAAGCCAGCGTTAGCTGACGATTCTGGCGTTTGCGTCAATGCGTTGCAAGGTTCGCCCGGTGTCCTGTCAGCGCGCTATGCTGGCGAACCAAAGTCTGATGCCGAGAACAATCGCAAACTGATCGCAGACTTGGCTAAGCACAACGATAAATCGGCTTATTATTATTGCGTGCTGGTATTTGTTCGTCACGCCGACGATCCACAGCCGGTCATCGCCGACGGTAGCTGGCATGGTGAAATCATAGCGGAACCGCGCGGCGAGGGCGGCTTTGGATATGACGCCCATTTTCTCTTGCCTGACTTAGGTAAGACAGCCGCCGAGCTGACTTCGCTCGAAAAAAATACTCTCTCGCATCGCGGTCAGGCGTTGCGCACACTGGTTGAAAAGTTGCGATGATTCCTATCAAATTTATTGGCACTGGGACAAGCAAAACCAAAGTAGCTTCGGCTGAAAGATCGGTCGAAACTTTGGATGGCGCTGCACAAGCAGCGCTGGCGTATTTAAAGCCAGGGACTTTGCATTTGAGTGCGTTGCCGCCCCTGTCGCTATATGTACATTTTCCGTGGTGCGTCAAAAAATGTCCTTATTGCGATTTCAATTCGCACGAAGCGAAGGGTGGATTTCCCGAGGAAGAATACTTGAACGCGCTGCGCACAGATCTCGAAAACGCACTGCCGCTCATATGGGGACGCAAGGTTTATTCCATATTCATCGGCGGCGGCACGCCCAGCCTCATGTCCGCAGCCGGGCTGGATCGATTAATGTCGGATATTCGTGCCTTACTTCCGCTGGATGGCGCGGCAGAAATCACTATGGAGGCCAATCCCGGCACCTTCGAAGTAGAGAAATTCAAATCCTACCGCGCCAGTGGAATCAATCGTCTATCAATAGGCATTCAAAGTTTTAACGGCCGTCATCTGCAAGCGTTAGGACGCATTCATGATGATGGTGAGGCACGTCGCGCTGTCGAAATTGCGCAAAGTACGTTCGACAACTTCAACCTGGATTTGATGTACGCATTACCCGGACAAACCCAGCAAGAAGCTCTCCAGGACGTCACCACGGCCATCGGCTTTGCACCCCCGCATCTGTCGATGTATCACCTGACGCTTGAACCCAATACCTATTTCGCCAAGTATCCGCCGCAGGTGCCTGATGATGATGCAAGCGCCGAAATGCAAGATATGATCACTAAGTTAACCTCAGAGGCGGGTTATGGCCATTACGAAGTGTCGGCTTACGCCCAACCGGGTCGGCAGGCGCGTCATAACTTGAACTATTGGCAATTTGGCGACTACCTCGGCATAGGTGCCGGTGCGCACTCCAAAATATCATTCCCGCATCGCGTCATCCGGCAAATGCGTTACAAGCAGCCAAAAGCATATCTGGAACAAACAAGACTCGGCAACGTGGTGCAGGAAGAGGTTGAGATTGAAAGAGGCGAGTTAGGATTTGAATTCATGCTCAACGCTTTGCGCCTGAATGGCGGCTTCGAGGTCAACCTCTTCGCTGAGCGAACCGGCATGTCCCTAAACACAATTGAAAAATCGTTAAACGATGCGGAGGCCAAAGGCTTGCTATATCGTGATCATCAGTTGATTAAACCGACTCCCCTGGGTGAGCGCTTTCTGAATGACCTGCAACAGATGTTTCTAGTGGATTAATCAAAAATGTCCAGGCAATCGCATTGAAAACAAAAAAAATCAAATATTGTCTAAAATTTAGCATCCATTCCTCGTCATTTCGGCCTGACTTAGGTATAATTCGGCTCTCTGGAAGTGTGGCCGAGTGGTTGAAGGCACTAGTCTTGAAAACTAGCGACGGTTTATCCCGTTCGTGAGTTCGAATCTCACCGCTTCCGCCAGTTTTAAACATAAAGCCCTGATTATTCAGGGCTTTTTTGTTTTGGGGGTTTGATTTCTTAATTGTATGTTTGGCATCTTTTAAGACAAACGTCCGCAACTAATACAATGCGTCCGCAACCCCTGCTATTTTTTGACTAAAAATGATGCTTTAAAGTCAAAAAACAGTCGCCATTTCACCGGGAAAAACCATCAATTTCCACTGGAAGAATGGCTACAACTAAACGTAGTGACAACTTTCTCGTCACAATCACCATTAATGTTGTTACACCATATACGTATGGAGATTACATTTAACCAAACCAAAGACAGCAACAATGAAGTTAAGCACGGTATTTCTTTGGCGGCGTTGCTCGAATGGGATACGTTGTATGTGACCGCCGACAAGCGACACACATGCAGCGAGGAGCGGATGATTGGTTATACTTACATTGATTTGCGTCTGTACTTGGTTGTGTTTGGGGATCGCAACGATGTGCGCCGCATCATCAGCCAGCGCAAGGCGAACGAACGAGAGGTGAAACGCTATGCCACAACTTAAATTGGGCACAATCATGCCTACCCCAGAAGAGAATGCCGCGATTAATGCGGGAATCGCTGCCGATCCGGACGCCTATGATTTGTCTCAGACAGAGTTTAAAAAATTGCGCCCTATGCGCGGACGTTCTGCTGTAGACGGTACCAAAGTGCAGCTACAGTCCGGTTCGACGCCGAGGTGATTCAGGCATTCAAGCAGGGTGGCGACGGATTGCAGACCAGGATGAACGACGCGTTGCGGGATTGGCTGACAACGCATCGGGTTTTGTGATCCAGGTTAGGAAATTTAAGTCACGAGTAAATAGCCTTCGTATGACCGTACTCGACCCAAAGCGGTCGGTCGGGTTTTCGGTATAGAGAAATTCAACGTTAAACATCAACCGCACATTCCGCACGCATGAGCTGGTGGAGGACACATCAATGTATGGATTACAACTGATCCACATGAGGAGCATTAAACATGAAATTTCAACAAATTAATGCGCTCAACGAATTATTGGGCGAGAGTGGCTCCGTGCAACGGCTTTTCAACAAGCTCTGCAATATCCGAAATACTTCCCATACTGATAATTACCGGATCGATGTGTGGCGTAGAGTTAGAAGGGCGCCAAGCGAAGCGCCATTCCCGCTGTGAAATGAAGCATTTTGGTTTCGAGAAGATCGCCCCAAGGCTACTTCTTTCGCCATAAATAATAGGACCATCTATTCTCGCCCCTTGTGGGAGCGCTGACGCCATCGCTACGTGAAACCGTTCACAAAACTCCTCAACATTATGAATAACTAGGCAAGAGTCTGTGCCGCGAAAATCGTCGAACAAAAGCTCATCCCAAGAATCTGAAAAGCATATCGTTAAATAATTGGTGCCGACGTGTGACCGATAGATAACGTCTCCGATCGGCTTGATCTGCTGCCCGGTGGTCACTAGTGCGATAGTCACAGCACTTGTGGGGGATGCATATGAACGGCAAAGCTCATCGTCGTGTCGCGCAGGATCTACTTCCTGATTCTTGTAATCAGATGCGGGGCGAAGACGAAACTCTCCTAGATTCAAGGACCTCTCTAACCATTTTTTCTCAGAATATCTGTATAGCTTTAACGGACGAGTAACGTCAATTGGCATGATGCACCTAAGATTTAAAGAAAAAGAGACAATTTGTCGCCTACGTAGACGCAGGTTCTAACTGTACGTATAAGATTTTAAAAAAACAGAGTATCAATAAAATTGGTAAAAATAACAATCTTTATAAATAGACTAGCAGCTCAAAATTTTACTAACGAGTCGGCTTAACATTCTCCCCCACACGTCGATAAACCTTTTTAGTGATTTCCTGCTCCGTATGCCCAAGTAACCGACTAGCCGCGCCAATATCCGCTATTTCCGACGCCGCTTTTGGCCGGATATCACGAAACTGAAATTGTTTAATCCGGATGGCCAGCTCTTCGTAGTCGCCATTTTTTTCATCTATGACCTGCTTTATTGCTGCGATCCGCGCATTATCGAATCTTGTACGTAGCGTTCCCTTGTTAAGCGGTTGTCCGGCCCTGTTAGCTACCAAGTACACACTTTTGACTTTCCCTTTACGCGCAAGAATTTTGTCGATCGTCGTGCCAAGTTCTGAGCGGACATCCTGGTCGTCCAGGACAATGCGGAGGATTTTTTTTGTTTTGCCTTGCTTGACTTCCAACGCGCCGTTTTTGACATGAGCATGCATCATTTTTAACGTGTCAGCGTTGCGCTGGCCTGTCAGATACGCGATATCCATCGCATCGCGTAATTCTTCGCACGCGGCGTTATAGACCGCGTCCCATACGGGTGCATCTGCGTAGAAGTCGCGGGGATGTTCCTTATTCTTCCGAACGCCTCGGCATGGATTCTCTTTTTCGGTAAAGCCCCATTCGCGTGCCATATTGTAGATATTGGACAAAAGCGAAAGCTCCCGGTTAGCCCGAACTTTGGCGGTGCGGGCGTCCCGGTATTGGGCGATATGGTGCGGAGTGATGGAACTGATCGGAGCGTCGTTAAACGTTATCCTCAATTGCTTAAGCGACCAGCCATTTTCCTTCTGTGTGCCCACAGCTTTTTGGGAGATGATGTCGCGCTCGTATCGATTGAAAATATACCTGCACAAGCTGGTATCTATTGGAATGGGTGCGCAATCTAGTTCCGCCCATTTTCGCTTAGCCTCGGTAAGGTCGGACCCGAGAAGAATTTCTTTGCGTTTGCCATTTTCATCGCGGCCATTGTAATAATATCTGATCCACTTCAAACCACTTTTTCGGATACGGGTACGCCGAAGCATATTCGGTGGCAAATCCCGCGATGTTGATTTAGGTCGCATATGTCAGCGTCACCGTATTTTCGATAAGTCTGGTACCCATCCGGTAGCCGATCCGAGAGTTGCCGGATTGATGCCGCTCAACTTCAAGCGCGCATACAAGCGTCCTACGATGGGATTGCCAGCTTTGTTTGCATGACTGGTCCAACCATTTTTGGAGAGCCAGTCGATTTGATCGCGTCGCGCCTTGCAACCGGTGATTGTCGCGATCTCATCCGGCTCTAAGGTTTCTGTGGTGATGGGCATTTCAAAGAATGCCGTCATGAATTCGCATTTTCTTTGCGCATGTTGATGCTCCTAAGGATTGTGATAAACCTTGACGGGGAAATCTGCGGCATAAAGTTCTTGCGCAGTAGTACAAACATGGCCGCTGGCGCTCACACAAGTAACACGGTCCCGGTTGACCTTATGTTTGGAGAATTTATCCCGGACGGTCTCAAGCCAATTATCGACACTAGAAAATTCGAATAGTTTTTCACCGACGGTCATTGTCACGTTTGTCAGCAGCATGGTGAGTGTGCTCGGATATCGTTAACCAAATGTGCCTGGGGAGAAATCTCTGCGAAGGACTGTTCCGATTTGCAGCATCGCGCAGATTGCACATTCACTTCGACGGCGATTTCTTCCGATGTCGGTGCCGTGTTGTCGCCACTGTTGGTGGTCATGGCGCCTGCAACGCTAATGAAAAGGATTGCAGCGAAAGCTCCGAGGATGTTTTGCAGAATGGTCATGACGTACCTGCTTGCAGCAGGGCGGCATCGATGCGGTCCATGCAGGGAGCGTCTCCGTGTTCTACCGATTTGAGGTAGCGTTGCGCTATCATCAAAGCGGCGACTAAACTGTCGTGTGCATTGCAGGCCCGAATGATAAATCCAAGATTGGCCTTTTGTCGTGGAGTTTCACAAGCATAAACACTTGCGATAGAAAGGTCGTTCCTGGATGACCCCACGGGCCGAATATATCCCAGCCCCGCTGCAGTCTCTGGATCAGGATGATCATGGAATGCGACCCAGGGCGTCGGTGTATGTGGCATCTCTCTATCCTGAAGATATTGAATATCGCGATCTAGCTTGGTAATCCACCAATCGCGAGTAGGAACGTGGCCTGATTCGAGTACGTCTTCGAGGGTTTGTTGGATGCCCTTGCTGGATAAAAAGGTAAGGGCGGCTTCAAGGCGCGTTGCCGTTATTGCGCTGTTAGCGCAAACCATCTGTTCTTCTATTTGTTTTTTCATTTATCGCTCCGAATTACCGTAAATTGAGTCCGGCAAAGAGTTATTCTACTTTAAGTAGAATTCAAGTCAACTACTTAAAGTAGATTTGATAAACGCGGCGCGACTAGGTTTCCGGTTCAACCTCGAACGCGTCTAACCTACCCCTATGAAAGTCAAAATCCTTTTTAGGGGCAAATTTGGGATTTTCTTTAAAAAATTGGAATCCGGAACTCTCGGGATAGGGGAGGGTGATACCAGTGAGTTTCCAGGCGAAATGAATAGCGGAGTTGCTAAGCGAACCAAATCAGGGAGAACATTTCCACCTGCCGAACAATCATGTCGGTCCGTGTTTGGACTTGATAGACGACGCGATTAATTGAGACAACGGATTTGGATTTTTACTTTGATAAACGAATTCGAGATGACGGCTTAATATTGCAAGCAACGCAAATCTTGGCATCCATCGCCCCGGCACGTCCTTGGTTTTCTTAAGTCTAGGGTTTCAAGTCGTCACAACTTCCTCCGTGTTCATGGGCTATTTTATGTAACGCAATAAATTAAAAACCTCTAGCAACAACGGAGACAGGAGAGCAAGTGTGCTTACTTTACAGAATTTTCTCGGTCTATTTTCCAATATACTATTTTTACGAATAGTAGCTTTTAGGCCGCACATCCATTTTTGTCATGGAGATGTTGAAAAATAGTTTGATCGTAGGCTAGTCACTAGAAAAAGGAGTTTATGCATACCGAGCAAGAGACCGAACTTTTGAATGCGTTTAAAGTGATTCCTGCTGTCGATAAAAAGATGATATTAGATTTGACGAAGAGCCTAGGTCCTGAGCATGTAAATGCGCGACCAGCCTTACGATTAATCCAAGGTGGACCGCTGACCGCGGTTTACAACAACCTTCTCAGCGGCAACCGCTGATTTCAAAATAAAAGATCTTCCTTTATCCGTAGATTGCGCAAATAAATCGATCAGTTTCGTTAGATCGTCTGCATCGATCATCATTGGATCATCGTTTTTTTGATCAATTTGCAGATGGTCTAACTCGCTTGCTGGGCGCGACTTTTTTCCGACTCGGCCTTCCGAGCCAAATTGAAGATATGCAGGCGACAGCTTGAGGAGTTCCGCCAACATTAAAATTTTATCTTGGCGCGGCATGGCTTGACCAAGCGTATAACGACGAGCCATTTCGTAGCTAATCGATAAATAAATCCTAATATCGGTAACGGTAATGGCGTTATCTTTCATAGCCGCCTGTATGCGACTAGCTAGTTCCGGATATTTGTCCGGCATCCCATTCAATTCTTTGCGATCCGTCATAGGGTAGAAGGATAGATAAAACTTCAAGTCGTGTCATTTCTATTTTAAGTAGTTGTTTGACGCTACTTTAAGTAGTATTATCCATTCAAGCAATCTTTAAGGTTCTCATAAATGTTATCGACGTTCATCCCCAACCCGATTGCCGACGCGATCGACTATCTTGGCGGTGACACGGCTGTTGCTAAACGGGCCGGATTAAAGACGTCTTGGGCGGTCGCAAAATGGCGAAAAAAACTTCCTGCTGAGCGCACCATTTGGCTAGCCAAAGAAACCGGCTTTATTTATTCACCTCACGTCCTGAATCCAACAATGTATCCCAATCCTAAGGATGGACTTCCTAGGAGGGAGGGTCGTAATGCATGACATAAACAACAAATCACGAAGGACACGATGAAAAGAAATCTTCTATTCCAATGCGCAGAAGCGCGTTTTGAGATCTTTGGTGGCAATGAGTTCTTAGTCGGACTCAAAAGACCGACGCCACAAGATGCACAAAAATCTTTCTTTGCATCGCTCTCAGCATTCGGAAATCACATGGGCTATATAGAGTTTTCGATGGCACTCACGGTGCGTGGGACAGCGTTTTATAGAGCAACTCAATTGCATTCGGTAAGCGATATAGATTCCGATGCATCCAACATTTACCAGCTTCTTACTAATCTTCCCCGACCAGCGACTTCCGAAGATTTTGCGTCGAGGTATCTTCAATTGTGAAGGTGTGTTCCGTTTATTCAAGTCGCCGACTCCTTGTTCCTCAGTCAATCTTAAAAGGTAAACCTATGCGTATTTCTAAGTTTCACCAGCTTTGCAGGCGATTCGTTTTATGGTCTCTCGGACCCGATATTCTGGCGGCAGTTAGTAAAGAACCGCCCCCGGTAAAAGTCATTGTGGACTGCCACAAGGAGCACGTTTTATTCGAGTTGCGTGTTCGTCGGGCGATATCCAACTATTCACCTAGCGCGATGTTCGCGTGTAATGATCTCGAATCGCGGCTACACTTTTGGCGAAAGATTTCTGGAATACTTCGGATTGTTGAAGAGCCACAAAACTCTCCGTTAGCGCAAAAGCCGCACTCTCAAATTCCCTATTCACACCGCGTAAAACATCCGAACAATCGCCGATTGTCAAAGCGACGATAAAGGCCTCTGTGGCGAGTATTCGACCAAAAAGTTCATCGTTTGCAATTTCGATGGCTTGTATTCGTCTTAAAAGATTATCGTTATTCATGTGGTTTCCTTTATCAAAGTGATGGAGACAATCTGGACAAGAACTCCGCTTAAATATAGATAGGCGTGTGACGCGGAGTAGCACGCATTAGAGATTTCGATGACACTCAACCGTGCATGACGGCGTAACAAACGCTAAAGGAATAATCAATGAAAAATTTATACACCCGTTTCCTACTTCTGCTGATTCGTCCGGCCATTCGTTCTGAGATTGCGTTTTGCGCTTTTATTGATGCGTGTAATAAGCAGAAACGTTGGGTGAAAGATGCGCCGAAGCGGCACCTATATTACGAGGCCTGTACCCGCCTCGGCTTGACGACACTTCGCGATGTTCAGCGATAGCTACAAACCAGAGTCAGATAATTGTCCGTTTCCCATATGCCGGTTAAAGAAATTTCGACTGGTCCTACCGTTAATCAACAGGAGAAATATTGAAAAGTTTACTCACGCGTTTGGTAAAGGCGACACTAGATCCAGTTGCGATGAATCTTCGTGCTGCGCTTAAATATTGTGTCGGACCGCCCGACACCATTTTGATCGATAAGGATCTGCTAGCGGTCTTGACCCCAGGTGACCTAGGCCTCATTCACTTTGATCGGGTGCTACATCCGATGGAGCGTGAAGAGTTGCGCGCGTATCTAAAATCCGTGGACGGATACCGGCCTGGATGTTTAGTGGTGTTAGAAAACTGCTCTGCAATTACGGTTATTAGATCACCGCATAATGGTAACGAGCACGCCAATAACAGCGCATAACGCCAATATAAATTCCACGGGTTTCTCTCGGATTAGCTTTGTAATCCGCTTAGCATATTCTTGTAGCGTGGGGCCAAGATATAACAGCGGATATAGCTCATCTCCAGGTCGCCTATATGTGTCCCAATATCGCTTTTTAAGTTTTTTCCACTATTTCATATCGACTCCGATGACTGATATCGCGTGGAATAAAACGCTTTTGAAATTCCACTTTAATTTGTAGGCAGAATCAATGAAAAGCTTATATACCCGTTTTGTGCTGTCTTTGATTAACCCCGCTATTCGTGCCGAACTGGCTGAAAGAGAAGCGACTACTCGACAATCAAAGACCGGAACGCTCCCGCTCTCCGTTGTAGAGCTTTTTTTGGCAACAAACGCAGTCGAGATAAACACTCCCGTAAAGGGAATCTCTTTGCAGCACCGACTTGATCCCTTTATCGAAACAAGATTGACACAAGTAGTGCATGGGCTCCGCTCCAATTGGATGGGACACATCGCTACTTACTGGGGAGATATTCATCCCATACGTGAAGATGCCTGTGGTGATTTCGACAAGCGAGTATCTGCCGCGCTGCGCGATAGTTTCTTCCATTTCTCTCAGCTTCTTTGCGGTTTCGAACTCCTTTTGTTGAAGAGCAAGAAGGTGGGTGTTGTGGATGAACAATGCATCCTGGGCCTTGAGCAATTGTTCGTTAAGACCGGCAATAACGGGTGCCATTTCGGCGAAGTCCCTCACGTTTAATGCTGCTTTTCCGAATTCTTTGGCTGCGGACATAGCGGAAGCGGCCACGCCTATAAGGGTGAAATCCATAAATGATACTTTCGTCGAAATGGTTCGTCGGCCTTCGCTTACGAATGGATCAATAACCGCAACATCCTAGGATTGCCTAGATACGGTTCGGCTGAGGGCAGTGTATTAGCCGCCCCCACATTTTTAAACCACCCCAAAAAGGAACAAGTAGTGGACCTCAGAAAAGCATATTTATCGATGATCAAATCTTTTAATGGTGGGTGGGACGCCATTGCACCGGCGCTGGGCATGACGCGCAGCTCATTAGAAAACCGGATCTATGAACGCAAGGGCCAGTCGATATTGGTGGAAACGGCGATTCAGATGCAGGCGTTTTCTGGTACGAAGTTTTTTGCCGAAGCCATCGCGACCACCAGCGGCGGGGTGTTCGTTAAGTTGTTTGAAGGCGAGGATGTTGATGATGAATTGCTGCATCTTAAATTCCAGAAGCTATACGCTGGCCTTGGTCGCCTGTCGCAGTCTTACACCGATGCAACGGCTGATGGCGAGATCGACAAACGCGAGCGCAAGGAGTTGAACGCGATTGCCGAAGAAATCCACAAGACCATTCAGGAAATGATGAGCCTGATGTTTAAGGTTTACTGCCGCGCTGAGAATTCAAGCGATGACAAGTAACGGCAAGCTAAGCGAACCAAGATGTAGGCCCCATCGGGGTTTGTCGGCCACATCGCAACCGCCGTTAGCTGCATGAAGCGCAGCACCATCAAACCCCGTTCCACACCCATGAGGCGCGCACCCATGACGCGCGGCCTTACTGGTCTTCTGTCCTTAACATCCTTCCAGCGTTCCAAGAAGCCGCCCAAGCGGATCAAGTCCCGCCAGAAGGTGGTGCCGACTATTGAGAAAGCGCACTACAGGCGCGTGGCAGGTTTGCCGTGCGCGTGTTGTGGAATCGAAGGATTCTCCCAGGCGGCGCACAGCAATCGCCATCAGGACGGTAAGGGGGCAGGGCTGAAGGCACATTATCTGGCGACTTTTCCGCTGTGCTGTGATCGTCCTGGCGTGGTGGGTTGCCATACCAAACATGATCAGTGCATAGGCGGCGACAGGGCAGAGATGGACCGACGCTCGATAATTTATTTCGCGCATACAAAGCAACAATTGGAGGTGACGCAATGAGCGTAGAAGCAATTACGTGGGCACTAAATCTCAAGGTAGAGCGGTCAACAGCGAAGTTTGTGCTGGTGGCGATGGCGAATTGCGCTAACAACGACATGGTGTGTTGGCCTTCCGTGCAATATCTTTCGGCTGCGACGTGCCAGGACCGCAAGACTGTTCAGGAGAACATTCGGCGCTTGAAGCAGGCGGGATTTATCGCTGCAACTGACGTCCGAAAAGGCCGAACTGGGCAGGTTATCGTCTATCAATTAAAGAATCCCGAAAACGGGCCTGTTAAAGAGGCCCAAAAACGGGACGTTAACGACCCTAACAGGCCCGGAAATGGGCCTGTTGATGAGCCATATAGTGGAAACGATCCCGAAAACGGGCCTGTTAAAGAAGCCCAAAAACGGGAGGGTATCGGGCTAAACACTCCCGAAAACGGGCCTCTTCAAGCGTTAAATGCTGAAAATGAAAGAGGCCCGTTTTTCCCATCTAACAGGCCCGTTTTTTCCCTTCAAAGAGGCCCGTTTTTCCCCAGAAACAGGCCCAAAAACGGGCCACGGAACCGTAAGGAACCGTAAGGAACCCAAAGAGAACCCAAAAGGGGCGCAAGCGCCTTCCGATCCAAACCCGGTTTGGAAACCCATCAATGCCCTGATCGCGGCCGGTGTGGATAACAAAACGGCGGGCGATTGGCTGAAGCTGCGCAAGGCAAAGAACGCGCCGGTGACCGAAACCGTCCTCGACATGGCGACGGCCGAGGCGGTGAAGGCAGGCATTCCGTTGATGGATGCCTTGAAAATTTGCTGTGTCCGCGGTTGGGCTGGCTTCAAAGCCGAATGGATTGTGAAGGACGACCACGGCAAAGCACAGGGCGCGTGGTACGCCACGGAGTCATCGGTGGCGGCCAAGGGAGCGGAACTGGGGATGCAGCCACACGCAGGCGAATCGCTCTACACGTTCAAAGGACGGATTCAAGCCGCGCTGGACAACGGCGGCAAGCCCCCAGTCTCAGTTTCCGGTCAAAGACTGATGCCAGCGATCAGGAGCAAACCCGAATCTGAAAACATCGGCCCATCCCCACAAAATCGCGCCGCCGTGCTGGAAGCCGCCCGCGCTCTGAGGCCGCGGTCATCGCTATGAAATCTGCGACCTGCTCGCAGCGTGGCCGGGGCGATTAAACGGGTTTGAACAGGCGATTCGATCAGATGCATAAGAATTTACTTAAAGGGTTTGAAGCATGGCAACAGCAATCCGCAGACCAAAATATCGCAATACCACGGTGTGCCACAACGGAGAACGCTTTGACAGCATTGCCGAGTTCAACCGGTACCGACAATTGCAGATTCTTGAGCGGGCAGGGCAGATATCCAACCTCACGCGCCAGATAGATTTTGTCCTCGCTCCCAGGGTAATTATCCAGGGTAAAACCAAAGCCGCGATGAAGTACAAGGCAGACTTTTCCTACACGAATGTTATGACCGGTTGCTACGTGGTGGAGGACGTCAAAGGCGTACTTACACCGGTCTACAAGGTCAAGCGCCACCTCATGAAGTGGGTGCATGAGATCGATATCGTGGAGACCAAATGACCATCGAACAAGGGACCAAATGAGCGCACTACGAAAAATCGAAGTAGTCGGCTACGTGCCAGACCCTTTAACCGAGGTGCTGGACATTTACGTGCGTTGGACCAGACGCGACGACGCCGGAAACGCCCACCGCGACCGCGAGCAGGACGATGAGTGGCATAACGCATCTTATGCACAAGCCGATATCAATACCGCGGAGGCTGTGCATTTGATGTTGTGGGAAATGAAGGAGATGCATCGTTGGGCCATTAACAAGCGTTGTGGTATTTCGCGGGTTTGGCGGTTTCCTAATGCGGTGTTTGTTGATGTGCTGGCTGTGGCGGAGGTGGGGATTGTTGAACGGATGAAACGGAATGCTGCTACTAGGGATTATTTTCGTTGATGGGTATAAGGAAATGGCCGGTTTTCGGGTTTGGCTCCGGCTCAAACCCGCGTGCGATCTAAACGCCTGTCTTAGTATCACGGAATAAATTTATCAATTTCGAAATACCTACAGTAAACGCAAGAGCCCCCTCTTTTTGCATTTGACCGCATTCATTTAACTTTTGATTGATTCGTCAGACACGAGAATAGTGCGAACAAGTAAAATTAGTTGCATTATTATAATGTCAGAGCTAGAGTCTCACGCGCCTTTGATTTTCTTCGATCACGGATTTTAATCGGTTGCCCGGCTTGCTCTCTTGGTTTTAGAATATTACTTGGGTTGGCCGTTATTCGCAGCATGCACTCTTCAAATGCGTTTTTACTTGTAGCATGCATGTTGATGGCAATGCATCAAAATCGAGCGAGAGCTACCATTCGATTAACATGGACGCGTCGTAACGGCGAGTCATTTAGCCCGCACGTTATGCATCAATAGACTAAGGCATCAATGCGTATTCGCTACGAAGAAAAAGTTTTTGAAGGTTACTTTAACATCGAGTTAGCCAATCTTTCTAAGGTTTACTATCCGTTAGGGCAGTTTCAAGAAGGGAGCATTGGCACTGATGCTGTTGCGCTAACCCGTAACCGACACTTTTGGCGTCGGTTAGGACATCCATATTTTTTTCGTATGAAATATTCTGGTTTGGACTTTCGCGAGATAGCCGCAGAAATGGAAGACTTTCTTGGCAAAGAAGTTGCAAACATCCCAGATATTAAAACAAATCTCTTGTTTCAGTACAAGAGGTCAGAATACATTGTCTCTGCCCGAGCTGCAGAGTGGACTCACTGGAAATCACCTTACTTCCGCTATGATATCTATCCCGAGCAACAGTCCCTTCTTGAGCACCTACACAGCAAATTTCAGCAATCAGCATTGATCCTCTATGCGGCTCCGGCATTGCAGGACGTAAATGAACTCGTTGACTATCACTGCAACCGTAAAATAATCTCCCATACTAATTTTCGACCAGCAGCTGATCTGTCAGGGCACGCAAGAAATACTTTCAAAGTTGCGGGCACGCATTCTGTGGCATGTAGTGAACCAGTGCGCCATGAATATTTTGACTTACTTGCAGAATTACGGGAGCGAAAGGCTGGCGAGCAACCGGCTTTCGAATCAATAGTGGCTCTGGCTAAAGGCTTTAGTGAGGTAATACGTCAAACTTCGCTTGCAAAGCCATTTGCTACATTGGTCGAGCAATATGGATTATCCGAAAATGAACAATCAATGCCTTTGTTGAGCGCTCATATCACCATGGCAGTAGTTAAGGATCTAACTGGAATTCAGTGGCTAATCTCAACGTCCAGCTAAGAATGGAATTCACATGTAATTCTCATTCCACTCATGGACCATGGTGGCTGTCCAAATGAAATAATAAATTCGCAACTCATTTACACATTACCGCGCATATCAGGGGTGCCAATGGAATGGCAAAGAACTTAGTGAGAATTTGACGCTGGCACATGATGGGTTTGATTAGTAGGCCTCTTACGTTTCATCCTTGAAGGAAGACTTACTAAATAAAATAAAATTATTGCAAAACGCTTCAAGCGATTACCCCAACCACTCATATCGCCAACTACGAGAAATTTTCTATGCGCTTGAAATACGTACTTGTCGTTCCGGAGGGAGTTTCTGAGCAGCTGGATGTAACCCCTTTCCAAGGGTGGAACCGGGGGGTTGCGAATCCGGTATTTTTGAGTTTGCTGCGCATTCTTTGTTGCTTGCCACTCGCATTGGACGAGGTACTCATGACTCACGATGAATTGCGAGAGTCTAGGCGGGTTAATGACTTCAAGTATGTAATTGCCATTGGGAGAGACTCACTTAAAAAAATCCAATTTGTGAGCATAGACGAGGTAACTGTTTTTCTCTGTCTTCCCACGCACATTAAAACCGTAAGGGAAACACAGAACATTAAGACTGGCATTGCACTAATACTATCGCCAACCGTGCAAGTAGGCGTTATTGACGTTAGGGAGATCCATGAGCCATTTTGTCATGGGATTGATAATGAGTTATGGTCCGTGATTTCTTGTCGGTCAGGAAAAAATAGCCTGCAGAGGAAGAAATACTCGAAATCGGTGGAACTGCCGCTGCTGCACGGTGTGGTCATGCCAAATATAATGTTGCTAGAGAATCTCGGTTATGTCGTCATCGGAGAAAAAGGCGCTATCTTGCATGATCACGAAAAGGCAATTGACGCTGTAGTTGCGACAGCAGAAATAGTCATGGATATATTATGCGTAGAGGAGTCTTCTCATAAGCAGGAGATTGTAATTTACGCACCGTCTGTAAAAGTATTTTTCTATGACTTCAAAAGTAATGTTTGGAATCAGATCCTTAGACCTATAAAGGAAAGTTGGAAGAAAAAAGCAATCGAACACCTACTTTTCAAATCAAAGTCTTATTCATCTTCGACAATTCGCTTTAACGGAGATCCTTTGGTCAATCCATATAAGGACCCTGTAATGGGTTCACTCTTAGCGATCAGACAGAGCGAGATCTATGCGACTTCGATGGCTACGGCAGTACTTTCGTGTGTACAAAATATTGCAAGTGTAAGACTGCCGAATTCTATTAATTTGCACTCATCACAATTGAGACAAATAGAAAATTTGTCAAAACGGTCCGACTCTAAAGCTGAAATGTTACTCCAGAAGGCCTTTCACAAGTATGTGAGTGACTTAAAAGATGATGTTGGAGACCAAATATCTGCATTGATATGCACAAGAACTCGGGCCTGCAAAATCTGTAGCGACGTCCCGTTGGAGTGGATGTATTTGGGCAACCTTCCGTTGATGATAAGCCATGAAGTTTCGAAGCTTCCGATGACACCTGGGAATGTTCTTCTTCGGTCTGCTACGTGCGGATTGCCAATAACCTTGCATGCGGATGACTTGAAGAAAATTCTGATCGTCAGATCATTTATAGATGGAGATCCTATAAAGCCAATGTTGGAATTTTCCATTAATTCATTTGCAATTGATGAGCATTTGGAAACGAAGATAGTAGATGTTCAAAGCGAAAAAGAAGCGATCCAAGCCTTGAATGATTTTAATGGATTTGTCGTTATATTCGACTGCCACGGAGATCACGGCGGATCGAATTCAACTGGTTGGCTTCAGTTCGGAATAGATCGCACAAATACTTGGGAACTAGCTTATAAGGCCAGAATACCGCCAATCGTCATGTTGAGCGCGTGTTCTACGGCACCTGTAGGTGGCTCACATGCTTCCGTCGCAAACGGACTGCTTAGATCTGGTGCATTCAGTGTCATTGGTACGTTTCTTCCAGTAAACGGGGCGGAATCCTCGATATTCATCGCGAGAATTCTATATCGAATTAGCGCCTATCTGCCTGCGCTGAAATCAATAGGGATTGACCTCATAACTTGGCGGACCTTCATTGCTGGTTTCATGCAAATGTCTTACGTTACCGACGTATTACGTCACTTCGTTAAATTGGGTATCATCGATATAGCATTTTCACAATCGGTCAATCTTGAAGCAAACTATATGATAAATCTTCAACAGGACGATTGGTATGATTCTGTCATTCAAAAGATTTCTGAAAAGACAGGAATTGCGGCAGATGAATTAATTAAGAAGATAGTTGATGGCAATCCATTGCTTGAAACGATGCGTTATTGCCATGTTGGTCTCCCCGAACATATTAGAATATTGCTGGGCGATCCAATTGAAGGATTGAAGACTAATGCCACGCACTAGATTGAAGGTTTTTAAAGCGCTTTTATTTTTTATTGATAAGGGCGACTCACCGCTGTAGGTGCATTGTAGAAGTTCAAGAATAGGCTTGATCGTCTGATTTGAGGTGAAATCTCAACGCCCCCGTTCGGACGCATCCTATCAAATCACATCACGACTTTTATACTAATTTTTAGTTTGTTCCCTGGGGTTTGATTCCATCAACCAAATTTTGCAAGAACAATAGGAAATTGCTCAGCCTCATAGGTCTCCACAAGCGTCGCTAAAATCACTAAGCGGCGACCTTCCGGCGTACCCCGTTCGGCCGCCATCAGCGACTGAATTTCCTTTAACGCCATCTGGTAGTCGACTGAAGTTTTGATTGAATTAAGGTCCATTGCTAGCTCCATTTTGGATAAATTATCTTGATCTGGACGTAAACCCAGTGTATGTTCTGTTTAGGGGCGTTTTCTGACGTCCAAAAGAAAAGAAATATTGTCCTCGCATTGTTAATACAAGAGTTGATTCGTTACACGTCGAAGCCACTTTTCAGATAGAACTGAGTTTCGGGAATCACCTCCTGTATTAGCAATTTAAGCCTCGAACCTTCATCGGTCCGAGGCTTTTTGCATTTCGCCTTACCGTATTTTTACCGTATTGCACCGCACCATTTTTATGGTAAAGTTTAGCTGTCTCCTCCAACACCTCCTAAGGTTTGGATTCAGCCCGCAACCGAAAGGTCATGCGGGCTTTTTTTTATAGATCGAGCAGTTCGGCATCTATACCGAGTGCGGCGGCGATCTTCTCACGGCTGGGTTTGTCTAGCGTGCAGCTTGCCTCTTCTTGCGCGTAGGACGACTGTGAAACACCCAGACGTTCTGCTAGTTGGATTTGAGTCAGTCCGAGATGTTCGCGCCATGCACGTGTAGGCCTCCAGTCGTTATCGACCATCAGAGTAACAACTTCGTGTGGGATGTAAGTTTCCATATCGTTTATTGGTGGATGTAATTGGTTTAACGCCAGACCGATTTTGTAGCAAGGATGGCCGTATCAGGTCTTGCGATTAGGAGAATGAGATGATCATAGAACGGATTAGAGGCAGAAGGCTACAAGCCATGCGCCTGCGAATCTGGTCCTGCTCCCCATTCTGCGCCATGTGCAAAGCATTGACCGCCTATCCATCCGGGTTTGAGCTTGATCACGTCACAGCACTGGCTAACGGCGGTACCAACGATGACAGCAATCAGCAAATCCTCTGTCACGCTTGCCATGAACTAAAGACTCTTACGGATCTCGGGCAAAAGCAACGCATGACGATAGGTGATGACGGTTGGCCGAGTGCATCGCCGATGCTCTCAACGGTGCCGCGATGGAGGAGGGCAGAGGCGGGTTTCAGACGCCGTAAGTAGTGATGTGCGTCGCATGAATCCTTCATTGCAGTTGACTACCCCCAGGGGTGGGTAAAAACTCGCCAGACCTTCCCGCGGAAACCGATCGTATATCTCCGTGTGTACACCCGCGTATTGAAACTTTTTTTCTGGGACGGTAATTATGGTCGGGAGACGCCCTAAACCCACGGCCTTAAAACTGGTCACAGGCAATGCCGGAAAGCGTGCGCTGAACAAAACTGAGCCCAAGCCGCGGCGGGAAATCCCTTCCTGTCCAGCGCATCTGGACGACGCGGGCAAAGTTGCATGGGGCCGGTTATCCGTGCTGTTAGATCGGATGGGTGTGTTGACCGAAGCCGATAGTTTTGCGCTCGAGCGGCTGTGCGATTGCTACGCCGACATTTTGGCGTGCCGCATTTTAATCGTGCGCGATGGTCGCACGTACGAAACCGTCGATCAGTCCGGCAACACGCTCATCAAAAATAATCCTGCCGTCAATCAGTTACGCGCCGCAGATTCCCAATTCAAAAGTTACCTGGTCGAGTTCGGCCTGACGCCTGCCGCCAGATCGAAAGTACACGCCATACCCGATGACGACGATAAAAAAGACCCGCTCAAAGAGTTCTTCGGGTAAAGGGACAATTGACACCGTAACGGAATACGCAAAATCCGTCGTTGCTGGAAAAAGAATTGCAGGACCGCACGTTTGTGCCCAATGCGCCCGCCATCTCAGCGATATCAAGACCGGCAAAAAGCGTGGCCTGTTTTGGAATGTTGATGAGTCCAGCAAGGCGCAGCGCTTTTATAGCAATGTATTAAAACTCAATGGTGGCGACTTCGAAGGTGTCCCTTTTGTATTGCTTCCGTGGCAGCAATTCGTCGTCGGATCTTTGTTCGGCTGGCAAGGCGCGGACGGTTATCGCCGGTTCCGCGTGGCCTATGTCGAGACCGCCAAAGGCTCCGGTAAATCGCCATTAGCCGCTGGAATCGGCATGAAGGGATTGGTCGCTGACGGCGAAGCCCGCGCCGAGATCTACTCCGCGGCCACTAAAAAAGATCAGGCCATGATCTTGTTCCGCGATGCGGTTGCGATGGTTGATCAGTCGCCGGAATTATCCAAGCGATTACAAAAGTCCGGTACCGGCGAACGTTGCTGGAATCTTGCTTACATGGCGCAAGGCGCATTCTTTCGCCCAATCAGCAGCGACGATGGTCAGTCTGGCCCGCGACCACACATCGCGTTGATCGATGAGTTGCACGAACACAAAACCAATAAGGTCGTTGAGATGCTGCGCGCCGGTACCAAAAGCCGCAGGCAAGCCATGATCTTCATGATCACTAATGCAGGCAGTGGGCGCAATGGGCCGTGTTGGTCTTATCACGAATATGGCGCGCGGGTCGCCGCTGGCGATATGTTGGATGACGGATTCTTTCCCTACATCTGCAGCCTGGACGAAGACGACGATCCCTTCGTCGACGAATCCTGCTGGCCTAAGGCAAATCCCAGCCTGCAAGACGCCGACCTTCCTGGATATAAATACATCCGCGAACAGGTTACCGAAGCCAAGGGCATGCCATCCAAAGAAGCGCTGGTTCGTCGACTGAACTTCTGCCAATGGACCGATGCGGAGTCACCATGGATCAGCCATGAAGTATGGAAAGGCGCACGGCAAGACTTTGATATTGAAGAGTTACGTAGTCGCCGCGTAGTCGCGGGGCTTGACTTGTCCAGCACAACCGATTTAACCGGTTTGGTTTTTCTGGTTGAGCCGGTCACATCGCGGGAGCCTTGGAAGATCATTCCCTTCGCCTGGTTACCGGACGCCGACTTACAGCGAAAATCAGATACCGACCGTGTGCCATACGTATTGTGGAAGGCTGAAGGATTGCTGGAAACCACCCCCGGTCGTGCGATTAGCAAGCGCGTGATACTGCAAAAGCTCTCCGCAATGTGTGACTTTTTCGAAATCGTTGCCGTTGCCTACGACCGCTGGCGCATGGCAGACCTGATATCCATGGCCGAAGATGATGGCATCAGCCTGCCAGAAATGACGCCCTTTGGCCAAGGTTACAAAGACATGTCACCGGCCCTGGAGAACTTCGAACGCATGCTATTGAACGGTGAGATCGTCCACAACGGTCACAAAATCTTAACCATGTGCGCCGGGAACGCTGTCACCGTTGCGGACGGTGCAGGCAATCGAAAGCTGGACAAGGAGTGCGCAACGGGCCGCATCGATTTGATGTTGGCCGCTGTCATGGCAGCCGGACTCATTAACAGCATGACAGACGGCGACAGCCTGGACGAATTCCTTAGAAATCCCATCATTGTGTAAAGACTCTATGACCGAAATTAAAACCACACCGCCAGGACGCGTGAAGTCGGCCTTACTCAATTGGCTGGGCGTCCCGATTGCGCTCACCAATGGCGCATTTTGGGCAGAGTGGATAAGTGCCAATAACATCTCCGGCAAAAAAGTCACAGTAAATTCCGCGCTGCAGCTTTCGGCAGCATGGGCCTGCGTGCGGTTGATTTCAGAAACTTTATCAACGCTACCGATGAATCTTTACCGTGACACCAGCAGCAATAAAGTCATCGCCAAAGACCACCAGCTTTACAGCCTGTTGCACACCCAGCCAAACGCCGACATGACCGCTGTCGTGTTCTGGCAAGCGTATGTTGCATCGATGCTGTTGTGGGGCGCGGCTTACGTAGAATTACGCATCTCAGGCGGCGTCATCACATCGCTGGAACTCCTACTACCAAACCGCGTCACCTTCCGGCGACTGGAGGCTGGCGCAGTCCAATGGAAATACGACGACCCCATTACCAGAAGGCAGCGCACGATTCCAGAATCTTACATGTGGCACACGCCGGCCTTTACGATAGACGGCCTTAATGGGTTGTCCCCCATCACCATGGGCGCTAATGTCTTTGGCGGTGCGATGGCCGCGGATGAAGCCAGCGCCAACACTTTCAAGAATGGCATGAAATCATCCGGTCTGGTCACCATGGATGCGCCACTAAAACCGGATCAACGCGAAGACATCCGCAATCACATCAAGTCCGTATCTGATTCTGGTGGCGTCATGGTGCTGGAAAAAGGTGCAGGGTTTGAACAGTTACATATGAATCCGCAGGACGCCGAATTACTTTCCACGCGCGCGTTCAACGTCGAAGAAATATGCCGCTGGTTTCGCGTTCCGCCGTTCATGGTCGGGCATAGCGATAAATCCACCACCTGGGGCACCGGTATCGAATCGCAAATGATCGGCTTCGTCACCTTTGTCTTACGTCCCTGGTGCGTCCGGATTGAACAATCGATCCGCAAAAGTCTGCTCACCCCCATCGAGCGGATGGAATACAGTGCCGAGTTTGCTTTGGAAGGCCTGCTGCGCGGCGACTCCGCAGCGAGGGCAGCGTTCTACAGCTCCATGACCCAAAACGGCGTCATGAGCCGCGATGAATGTAGAAAACTAGAAAATCTACCACCGATGGGAGGCAATGCCGCCGTACTCACCGTGCAATCGAACCTGCTACCAATCGATAAATTAGGCGTCGGTATCGACACCGGAACCACCGCTAAAAACGCGCTGAATGACTGGCTCGATAATGCAGCAAAAGGAGACCAATGAAAACCCATGGCACAAACCGAACGGTCAAGCACAAGCAGTTCGCCTTCAAGGCATCGGCCGTGAACGACGACGGCACATTTGAAGGTTATGGTGCTGTCTTTGGCAATATCGATAGCTATCGCGAAATCGTGGCACCGGGTGCGTTTGCGGATAGCCTCAAGGCGATTCAGGCATCGGGCGACCCGCTCCCGGCACTCTGGCAGCACAACTCAAAAGAACCAATCGGCGGATACGACCAGCTGGTCGAGGATGCACACGGCCTGAAAGTAAGCGGCTTCCTGCTCAAGGATCACGTCACCCGCGCCGCAGAAGCCTACGCGCTCATGAAGCGCCGTGTCATCAAAGGCATGTCCATCGGCTACTACGTCCTCGAGGACAGCTGGAACGAAAAAGACCGCGTCCGGACGCTCACCAAATTAGACCTGCAAGAAATCAGCATCGTCACCTTTCCGGCCAATGCCCAAGCGCAAATCGAAAGCGTCAAATCCGCGCTCGCCAACGGCAGCTTACCCAGCCTGTCCGAATTTGAAGACATCCTGCGCGAGGCAGGGTTTTCTAAAAGTCAGTCCACGGTCATTGCAAGCCGTGGCTTGAAAGAATTGCTTTCCCGGAGTGAGTCCGGTGGCGACCAACGTAGCAAACACCGCAGCACGCAGCAAGATTCGCTTTCCGTTTTACGGAATTTCCAACTTTAAGGAAGCATCATGAAAACCACTTATTCGGCATTCGTCCGATCCATCGTCTCTCTGTTTGAGCCGTTGTATGCCATGTTATTCATTTACATGCAGCGTACCGGCTTGCTATTAGCCATCGGTCCTGACGATGACAATGCCGCCATCACCACTGAGCTTCAAAAAATTAGCGACCAGGTCAAGGAACAAGGAGAAAAGGCCTTTGCCGAAGCCCGTAAATCAGGCGATATGTCTCTGGAAACCAAAACCAAAGTCGACGAACTATTGGTCAAACAAGGGGAACTGCAAGCCCGCTTGCAAGAAGCTGAACAGAAATTAGACCGTCGCAGCGCGGGTGACCAGGAGCAATCGTCCCAGTCCATTGGTCAGCAAGTCTCAGACTCGCAAGAGTTCAAAGACTACGTGTCCGCAGGCAACTATCGCAAAGGCTTCAATTTTCCGATCAAGGCGGTCGTCAGCATTACGTCCGATCCATCCAGCGCGGGCAGCACCATCGCCCCGGACCGCCGCGCTGGCATCATCGCCGCCCCTGATCGTCGCCTGACAGTGCGCGACTTGCTCACGCCCGGCACCACCAATTCCAACCTGATCCAATACGTGCGCGAGACCGGGTTCCAGAACATGGCCGCGACAGTCGTCGAAGGCACGGCAAAGCCAAAGTCCGACATTGCCTTTGATTTAGTCGCCCAAGCCGTCGTCAAGATCGCCCATTACGTCAAAGCATCGACTGAGATCCTGTCCGACTCGCCCATGCTGCAAAGTTACATCGACGGCCGGTTGCGCTATGGATTGGCGCTCAAAGAAGAAGGTCAATTGCTGCACGGGTCGGGCATCGGCAATAACCTCAACGGCATTTACACGCAAGCGGTCGGGTACGCGGCACCCATCGCGGTCGCCAATGCCACCCGCATCGACGTGCTGCGCCTGGCATTGCTGCAGTCGGAGTTGGCCGAGTATCCGTCGACCGGCATCGTTATGCATCCGTCCGATTGGGCTGCGATTGAACTGCAAAAGGACACCACCGGCGCGTACATCTTTGCCAATCCGCAGAACATGGCACAACCCGCATTGTGGGGCCGTCCAGTCGTAGGCACGCAAGCGATGGCCGTCAATTCTTTTCTGGTCGGCGCGTTTAAGTTGGGCGCGCAAATCTTTGATCGGATGCAAGCCAGCGTTGCGGTCGCTACGGAAAATGAAGATGACTTCATTAAAAATATGGTCGCCATCCTTATCGAGGAGCGGCTAGGTTTGGCCGTTTATCGTCCTGAGGCATTTATCAAAGGTGAGATGACCGTAGCGCCGTAGTACAGCGCACCTTACTGTGCGCCTCAGCGCTAGTTGAGGCGCAGAACCCACCCACGGAGAGCGACGATGGACGTAACAATTATGGTGAAAGACCGGCTTACGCACGGCTTCTACGAACTACAACGCGGCGATATCATCACGGTCGATGAGAGTCTTGCCAATGCGCTATTGCGGCGTGGACTGGTGGACCGTGCGGAGAAACTGGAAGACAAGAGCAACGACAAACCAGAAACCAAGGCTGTCGCTATAAAAACCAAGTTCAAGGGTAAATAAATGCTTATTACCGATGCACAAGCGCGCCTGCATTTAAAGTTAGATGACCCGGATGAGGACATTTCGCTTGCCGTGCAGGCGGCCGAACTCTCCGCGCAGGCATTTATGAATCGCAATGTCTACGCGGATCAGTCCGCCTTAGATGCCGCCGTGCTGGCCGGTATCGCTGGACCGTCCCCAATGGTCATCAACGCCCTGATTCAGGCAGGCATGCTCCTGATCTTAGGGCATTTATATGCCAACCGCGAGGATGTCGTTGTCGGTGCCAGCGTGTCAGAGGTGCCGCATGGTTCCCACGCATTGTTAATGCCTTACCGCGCACAACTGGGGGTTTGATGCTTGCAGGAAGACTTACCAGGCGGATTACGCTCCAGTCCCCACCAACCGGCCAGGACGAATCCGGCAATCCACTCACAGGCTGGACCGATATCGCCACAGTATGGGCATCGATAGTCGATCTCTCCGGACGCGAATATATTGCCGCCGCTGCGGTACAAAACGCCGTACAAACTAAAATTACGATCCGGTACCGGCAAGGAATCGTTGCTTCCATGCGCGTGGTCCACGGTGAGAATATCTATAACGTTGAGGCCATCCTCGGGCAGGGTCGCAAAGCCCTTTTATTAATGTGTTCTCGCGGGGTATCCGATGGTTAACATTGAAACAAAGCTGACCGGCAACATGCTGCAAGGTCTCGATAAACTGATCGCTGCAGCGGGCGAATCGACGTTGCGGGCCACAGGATTTGCCGGTGCGCAAGTGTTTTTGGAAGAAGCCAAGATCCGCGTCCCGGTAAAGTCCGGCACCATCAAAGCCAACCTGATCATCAAGCGCGCCGAAGAGAAATCCAGCGGAGCGGACAAGCAAACTTATCTGGTCACTGTACGGTCAGGCAAAAAAGGCAACGACGGCGATGCTTTCTACTGGCGCTGGGTAGAAAACGGGCATCTGATCGTCGGCAAGAAGGCAAAGAAAGCCGCATGGAAGGCACACCGGCAAGCCGCAAAATTGGAGTATGGCAACTCAAAAATAGGCGCAAAACCGTTCATCCGGCCAGCCTATGAAAGCGTCAAGGATCGCGCCATTGACGTCATGGTCATCAAAATGGGCCAAAAAATCCAGTCATTCTTAAGGGAGTCGCCATGACGGCGGCGGTCACGGTAGAAACCGTTATTTTCAGCACGCTGCGTCATCTGGTGGCGGACCAGGTCTTTCAGAACGTCAGCAAGACGCCACCGCCGACGCCATATATCACCTACCAGCTCGTCGGTGGCGCTGCAGTCAATTTACTCGACAAGGCGCTACCGTCCAAACGGAATAGCCGCTGGCAGATTGACGTCTGGTCAGCGCTGCCGTCTGAAGTCGCCAGCCTGTCGCGTCAGATTGAAGATCAATTGCGGATGGCAGCGGCATTGCAAACCACGGTCCTCGGTGCCGCCACCGGATCTTACGAGAGTGATACCAAGCTGCATGGACGACGGCAGGATTTTAGTTTCTGGTTTTAGCAACGTTTTAACTCACCACACGCCCTCGGGCTTTTTCGATCCAGCCGCCTTGCGCGGTATTTTTTCGTCTAAAGGTTATTCATGACTATTTCACTCCCCAACGGCGCGACCATCGCCATCGCGTCCGGTTACGCACCCGCCGTGCCGATCACCTCAATCACCAATGCCAAGCCCGGCGTCGCGTCTGCCAAAAATACGCTGGTAGCGGGCGATTATGTCGAGATTGCCTGTGGCTGGTCGCGTGTCAACGATAAGGTGGTGCGCGTTGGTGCACCTTCCGCTACGGCGTTTAACCTGGATGGCATTGACTCCACTTCTGCGGTCATGTATCCATTTTCCAGCAGTGCCGGCGCATTTCGTAAAATTTTAGGCTGGACCCAGCTGTCCCAGATTCTGTCCAGCGCGAGCAGTGGTGGTGAGCAGCAATTCAAGGAATACCAGTTTCTGGAAGACAATGCACAGAAGCGTATTCCGACCTCCAAAACGGCTGCAGGTCTTACCTTCAGCGTTGCCGATGATCCATTACAGGCGGGATACATATTGGCTGCGGCCGCAGCTGACGACCGCTTGCCACGCGCCGTGCGGATTTCTCTGCCATCCGGATCGGTACTCATTTATAACGCCTTTATTTCGCTCAATACCACGCCATCTCTGACCGTCAACGAAATCATGGCCTGTGAGATTACGCTTTCTCTTTTAGCCGAACCGCTAAGGTATTAATCATGGCGAAACTTTCCCTCATTGCCGATCCTACTTTTACTGTCAAAGTCCGTATTCCTGTCGCCGGTGGCGAGCCTTCCGATGTTGAAATGACCTTCAAGCACCGGACTAAATCAGCGCTGGAGCTTTTCATCAAATCTCGCGCCGGTAGGTCCGATGTGGAATCATTCCTGGAGATGGTGTCCGGATGGGAGTTCGAAGAAGAACTCAACCCGGCCTCGGTGGAACTGCTTTTACAGAATTACATGGGCACCGCGCTGGCAACTTATCGCACATATGTCGATGAACTGGTCCAGGCCAAACTAAAAAACTAAAGGCCGTCTCCGTCGCGCTTTACGCCAAAGCGCCCAGCGCGCAGGAGGCGGCAACGTTTGGTCTGACGCTGGAAGAGGTCAGCGGTCCGCCGATTGAAATCTGGCCCGATAACGTCGTCATTACCAACGTGTTCATCGCCATGTCCAGCCAGTGGCGCATCGGGCTATCCGGCCCCTCGGGTCTGGATTACAACGCGTTGCCGGTGGTGATGCGGATGTCCGGGGTGCGCAAAGCGGACCATGCTGACGTTTTTACCGGCGTCCAAAGGATGGAAGATGCGGCGCTGGCATACATCAGAGCTGCAAAGTAGAGATTTCAGCGCACTTCGGTGGGCATTATTATAGGGAAACCATATGTCAGATTCGGTCATTGGGCGGGGCGTCATTGAAGTGGTGGCCGATGCCACCAAACTCAAGGCCGGGATAGACGACGCCAAACGGTCGATTCATAGCCTCGGAGAAACGAATAAGGCCACCAGCGCCAAAGCATCGGCGTCCATTGATCGTTACGTCCAAAAGCTCGGTCACCAAAACGCCATGCTCAACATGTCGGCGCGAGAAATGGCGCTGTATAAATTATCGGTACGCGGGGCTTCGGACGCCCAGTTATCAGCGGCAGACTCGGCGTTAAAATTGAACGAAGCCCATCAACGGAGCGAGAACGTCAGCAAAAACCTCAAGGTAGGCTTTATCGCCGTTGCGGCGGCCGCAGTCGCCACCACGACCGCTATCGTCGCGCTCACCGGCCGGATCATTGAACAAATCACCAGCTATCAGGGCTTGGGTGAAAAGATGGGCGACACCGCCGTCAATATCGCCTCGTTAAAATTAGCCTCTGAATTGTCCGGCGTGGCCTTAAATACGGTCGCGACCGCCTCGGTCAAGCTGACGGATGCGCTGTCAAAAACTAATGACAGCACCAAAGGCGCAGGGTCTGCGATTACCGCACTGGGGCTGAATTATCAACAATTCAAGGCGCTCTCGCCGGTAGAGCAGTTGGATGCGGTCGCCAACGCGATGGCCGGGTTTGCCGATGGCTCAGAAAAGACCGCCGTGGCCGTGGCGCTGTTTGGCCGCGCTGGTGCCGATCTGATACCGTTTCTCAACGATCTGGCCGATAAGGGCCAGCGATACACCACGCTCACGGCAGCGCAAATTGCTGCCGCCGATGATCTGGCAAAAGCCAATGTCATCTTAAAGAGTAGCTTCAACGATATGGCGGTCGCCATGATTGCCGACTCGATTCCTGCGCTGACATCGTTGCAGTCCGTGTTTCTGGATCTGACCAAAGATCAGATGTTTATGTCCATCGCTTCGGACATCTTGAATAAGGCCCTGGAAACAGGGATAGGAATATTTAAGCATCTGACCATTGCCGCCACGGAAGTAGGCTTTGTATTTCTCGGTGTAGGTCGGGAAATCGCCGCGGTATCGGCGCAACTGGTCACGCTGGCACACGGCGACCTGTCTGGCTTCAGGGCCATTAGCAATGCAGTCAAAGCGGATGGCGAACGCGCACGTAGGGAACTCGACCGCTTCCAGGCTAAGGTGCTGTCCATAGGTCAGACTGCACCGGCTGGCTCTACAAGAGAAACACAAGCCCCTACGGACGACCGTCAGAAAATAAACATTTCCGGCTTAGCTGGCGAGGATGCCGCCAGGAAAAAGGCTGGCAACAATAACGCCGCCAGCCAGGCAGCCAAAGTGCAACTGGCGTTTGACCTTGCGCAGATCGACAAGCAATCGAACGCCATCGTCAACACCTACGCCAATGCCGAGAAAATCATGCAAGCGCACCGCGCCGCAGGGTTGATCGATGAGCGCGACTATTACGCTTCTAAATTGGCCTTCCTGCATCTCAACACGGAAGCGCAACAGAGTGCGCTGGAAAAAGAAATTGCCCGCATGCAGGCAGAAAATCTGCACGGCAAGGACCGACTGGACAATGACCGCAAGATCAGCGATGCGCAGACTAAGTTAGCCAAAGTACGTGAAGATGCGATTGTCAGCGTGCAGATTCTTTCCATTCAGGAAGTCTCAGCCCTCAATAATGTCGCCCAGTCCTACCGCGACGCCGAGGACGCCGCGCAAGACTACCTCGACACGATCCGCACATCCCAGACCCGGGAAATTGCCGGGATGGGGTTGGGATCGATAGAGCGCGAACGCACCACAGGTCGGGCACACATCGAAGACAAGTATTCCGCACAACGCCAGGACGTGGACAACAGCCGCCGCGATGCCGAAATGAGCGGCACCTTCGGTCCGGACGCACAGAAAAAATACACTGAAGAACTGGCCCGCATCCAGCGGTTTCAGGCCACCGCGCTGACAGAATACGACGCCTATTTTGCCCAACGGCTGCAACAGGAAGGCGACTGGTCAGTCGGGGCCAGCGCCGCGTTACAAAATTATGTCGATGCATCGCGCAACATGGCCGCGCAAACCGAAGACCTGTTTGCTAACGCGTTCCAGGGCATGGAGGACGCCCTGACCACGTTTATCACCACTGGCAAGTTATCGTTTAAAGGACTGGCGTCCAGCATCATTGCTGATCTGGCGCGGATAGAAAGTAAGAAGATTCTTACTAGCCTGATCGGTGGCAGCAGTTCCGGTAACGGCTGGGTCAGCGCTGCGATGGGCTTAATCGGCGCGGCCTCTGGATCGTCACAAGGCGGCAGCGCCATGGCTGCAATGGACGGTGCCAATGGCTTTAATCTCAACGATGGGTTTGCCAGTGCCGTGCGCGGACAGCGCGCAATCGGTGGCCCGGTATCCTCGGGGGGTATCTATGAGGTCAATGAAAAAGGACCGGAGCTACTGCATGTCGCGGGCCGACAATATCTGATGATGGGCGGGGAGAGTGGCAGCGTCTCGCCGAATGCAGAGGCCAGTACGAGCTCCGGTGCGCCCACTCCGACCATTATCGTCAACATCCTGGGCGGTGCAGCGCCGGACGTACGCCGTGCAGCGGGTCAGGGCGCACGGGAGGGGTTGGCAGCGTTCCAGCATGCGCAGAGGTATGTGTAAATGACTAATCCATTCCTGGAAGAGCAGCTTCCGATCGGCATCAAAATGGGTGCAACTTACGGCGATGATTACAACGTCGAGATCACCCAAACCAGCAGCGGGCAAGAGTATCGCCGTCTGGTCCATCCGTATGCCGTCAGACATTACAGCATCAGCTACGTGGGTAAGACATCCGAATTGTGGTCCAGAATTGTCGCCCTTTATCACCGCGCCTTCGGCATGTACGCCGGGTTTCGGGTGCGCGCCATGGATGATTTTTCCACCAATGGCGACACCGGCATACCGACGCCAGTCGATCAGCCAATGTTGCGTATTTCAGAAGGCGTATATCAGTTACAAAAGCAATACGGTATCGGTGCCGCACCGTTATCGATTGGCTATCCGGTGCGCACCATCTATAAACCGGTGGCCGGTACCACGGTGATCGGCATTAACGCCGTGGGGTCGACTCGCGGATGGTCGGTGGATACGACGACCGGTCTGGTGCGCTTCGCTGCCAACAAAAGCTGCAGGATCACCGGCATCTCTCGCGCAGCAGCCGCCATCGTCACATTTGAGGAACACAACTTTCAGGTAGGTGAATCCATCGTCTTTGGTTACGTGAGCGGTATGCGGGAGCTTAATGGCTTGCGTGTCTTGATTATTGGTGTATGGCAGCAGACGCTAACGATAGAAATGGACACCACCATGTTTTATGCCGACGGTGGGAGCGGTCTCGCCGATAGTGGCCCGCAAGTCGGTGAGCGGATCACGGCAGGCTGTCAGTTCGATATTCCGTTTCGTTTCAATTCACGCATTGATTTGTCGCATGTGGCGATTGATGTCCGTGACACATCCAACATCGATATTGTGGAGTTAATTGCTTTATGAAACCTCAGGTAGCCCATTACACCACCCGCGTCTTATGCCTGCGCATCGTCCCTGTGGTCGGCGCAAGCATCTGCCTGACGCACTATCCACGTGACCTCACTATGTCCAACGGAACAGTGTATCTGACCAACTCCGGTTATGAATTTACCGGCTATACAGCGGCCTCCGGAACGTCGCCGGCAATGATCGATGTCCAGGGCATTGCGGGTGTTGCCGGTATCAGCAAGGCGGCGATTACCTCCGGCGTGTTTGATGGTGCGCGCTGTTATTTGTTCGCTACCAACTGGGACCAGCCAGTGGAGGACTATGAGCCGATTGTCGCCTCGTTATTTGGCAAGACCACGCTCACCGACGACACTTACCGAATAGAAGAAATGGCGCTAATCGATGCACTCAATCAATCGGTGGGGCAATCTTATACGGTCACGTGCCAGAAGCAATTTGGCGGTCAAGAGCCAGCTGGTTGCAAGATCGATCTTGTTCCGTTGACCGTCACCGGTCGCATCACGGCCGTCGTCAGTAATACCCAGTTTACCGACGTTGCGCGTCAGGAAGCAGCCGATTATTTTGGCGCTGGCACCATCCAATTTACCAGCGGCCGCAATGCCGGACTCAAGCCTCAGGAAATCAAGGCCTTCACTGCGGGCGGCGATATCGTCACCTATGAGGCGTTTTATTACACGCCCGTTCTCGGCGACACGTACAACATGATTCCGGGCTGTCGCAAGCGCGCCGTCGATTGTTCCGACAAGTGGCACAACATCGTCAATCACGGTGGTTTTGCACATATTCCGACCGGTTCCCAGTACGCGCAGATCGGGCGGGGCGGTTGAGCGCGGCCATTCTCGCAGCCGCCCGCGCTGCACTCGATACACCCTTTGTCCATCAGGGTCGTATTGCAGGGTTAGCGCTCGACTGTGCGGGTCTGATCGTCCACGTCGCACGGTCGATTGGCGTTTCTTATATGGACGTGCCAGCTTATGGCCGTTCTCCTCATCAGGGCTTATTGAAGGCCACGCTGGACGACAACGACTGCATCGCCCGCGTATCGGATCGCCAGTCCGGTGACATTCTTCTGATGCGTTTTTCCAGTGAACCGCAGCATCTTGCGATCTGTGCGGGTGACACGATGATCCATAGTTATCTGCACGTTGGCAAGGTCTGCGAGCATCGCCTGTCGCCGATGTGGGCCGCCAGAATCGTTTGTGTATACCGTTTTAAGGACTGCGCATGAGTAGCGCCGGACAAATTATCGGTGGCGTAGTAGGGGCGGTAGCAGGCTTCTATCTCGGTGGTCCGCAAGGCGCGCTAGTCGGCGCGCAGCTCGGCATGGGGGTGGGTGGCATGGTTGACCCGCCCAAGGGGCCGCATATTGTTGGCCCGCGCCTGACCGATCTGACGACCCAGACAAGCACCTACGGCGCAGTCATCCCCCGCGTGTATGGCACCGTCCCGATAGTGGGCAACGTCTTCTGGCTAGAAAATAATCAACTCAAAGAAACTGAACATACGCAACGACAAGGTAAGGGCGGCGGCGGCGCAGAGTCCACCACTTTTACTTATAGCGCCACTTTTGCAGTGGGACTATGTAAAGGGCCAATACAGGGTGTGCGGCGGATCTGGATTGGCCCCAACCTGGTCTATGACGCCACGGGGAACGACGTAGCCAGTGTCATTGCAAGTGACAATGTCAGAACCTTATTTTCCATTTACCACGGCACCGATGATCAAGATCCTGACCCTCGCATGCAAGCAACATTGGGCGTGGCAAACACACCCGCCTATCGCGGATTGGCGTATATCGTTTTTAATGACTTACCGATGGCGGATTACCAGAATTCATTGGTGGGTGCCCAGGTAAAGGCCGAAGTATTCACGCATGGCAAGCTGGAATTTGTGATGTCGAATATATCTGGATCATTTCCCCGGGGGAAAGATGACAATATCACCGGCCCATACAAAGATGAAAGCGGCTTGCGAGTGTGGCAAATGTCGGATTTCGTGGCGGGAGGCACCCCTCGCGTGGTCAGCAGGTACCTGGTGCCATTTCAAGGCGATCCAATACTATTAAGTTCCGCACCTGTTCTGTTGCCGAGGGGTAGTTCCGTTGCCAGGATGAAGGCAGATATTGACGTTATGGGTATCTTGGATAGCGCCGGGAAGGGTAGCCTGGGAATCCTGGACGCCAACTACAACCTCAGAACCTATTACTCAGCAGTCACTAGTGGGTTTGCGGAGAATGCTGTTGTTCATCAAGGCTATGTCTATTTTGCGTGCGGTTGGCCCTCCAAAATATCGCTGACCCGATCAGACCTGCGTTCCGGCGTTTCAGTCGATATTCCTCTAACGATTGCCGCTGTTGATCGCAACGGGTGTAGGGTCTTGGGCATCGTCGGTAACCAGTTGATCATGGGGGTGATGGCGGCCCACGATCAAAGAGATTACATTTTGATATACGATAAAGACACGCTAGCCTTCATTCAAGTGGTCGAATTTAAAAAACTCTACCCTAGGGTTAACGCCCCGTCAGATCTATCGTTTACCGGTGGTCACCTGTACTACAAAACTTTTAAACAGGATCTCTTTCGAACAGACCGCCTTGGCGGGGAGCCTGTGCTAGTGATGAAAGGAGAAATATTTGGAGGGGGAACGTCTACCTTTCCACGGTATTTGCATAGCTATGGGGACGCTTTAATTGGTGTCTTATACATCGGCTCGGGTGGTCGCCGCGATGTCACCACATGGGTCGCTCAGCAAAACGTCAGCACGGTACCGCTCTCGTCCATTATCCGGGCCGAAGCAAGCAATAACCGCTGGTTGACCGCGGAGGATCTGGACGTCACTGACTTGACCAATGCGGTCCGTGGTTACACCATTAGCGCCATCGGTGCCATCCGCGGCGGGTTCGATCCATTGATCGGCGCGTGGCCGTTCGATATCATCCAGTCGGGCTACAAAATTGTCTGCAAACGCCGTGGTGGCACATCCGTGGTGACGATTCCAATCGCCAAACTGGACGCACGTGGCATCGGTGGCCAGCCTGGTGTGCAAGTGACCACCATACGCGAAATGGATGCCGTGTTACCGAGTAAGGTCGCCTTAAAATATTTCGATAGCGCACGGGAATACGATTTAGGCGAACAATACGCGGAGCGCCTGAACACCCAATCGGTTCACATCAAGTCGATGGATTTGCCGGTTGTATTGACCGCTGATGAAGCCGCACAAAAGGCAGAAATCCTGCTGTACCTGTATTGGCTCGAACGGTACGACGTCACCTTCAGTTTGCCACCGGAATACAATTATCTGGAACCAGCCGATATCATTACCATCGTCGCTGAAGAAGCTACCTATGCTTTACGGTTAACGCAGATTAATTACACCTCTGATAGTCGACTGGAATGCGTCGCCAAGTATCACAGCGCATCCGTCTACACGTCAGCGGCGGTCGGTGGGGAAGGGACGTCCACCGGGCAAACATTGACGCTTCCTGGACCATCACAATACGCATTGATGGATATACCGCTATTGAAAGACGTTTTCGACAAGGCCGGATTTCCAGTGGCGATGGCGGGTTACCTAAACGGATGGCCGGGTGGCGTTCTCACACGCTCGGACGATGGCGGGCAAGTCTGGGAACAGATTCAAGGTTTCTCCAAACCGGGGGCGACGATGGGCTATGCAGCCGGTCAGCTGACCGACCATAACGGACTGCAGATCGATAAGGCCAGCACGCTGTCTGTGAAGGTCAACCAAGCGCTATCCAGCGTTACCGAAGGCCAGATGCTCAATGGCGCGAACCATTTTGCGTATGGCAGCGACGGCCGCTGGGAAATCATCGCCGCCCAACATTGCGCGCTGCAGGCCAATGGCACCTATGTCCTCACAGATCTGTTGCGCGGGCGTTTCGGCAGCGAGTGGGCAACCGGGCTGCACGCGGTCAATGATCAGCTTGTCCTGCTAGACGCCGTTAGCCTGCAGTTTGTTGCCAGCAATCTTAACGTCATCGGCGTCGAACGTACCTATCGCGGTATTACCAGCGGCAAGACGATGGATTCAGACAACAATCGCTCGATGACTTACCGGGGCGTGAATCTGCGTTGTCTGGCACCGGTCTACCTGAATGGCCATCGTCACCCGACCAACCGGGACTGGACGTTGAACTGGATACGGCGCACACGCAAAGGCGGTGAATTGCGTGATTACATTGATGCCGCACTCAGTGAAGCGTCTGAATCCTACGTGATGGATATTTTTGCCGACGACAAGTACCGTGAAATTAAGCGGACGCTGACCACCGCCGCCCCGACGCTGAACTACACCAGCGCCGATCAAACAGCCGACTTCGGACACGATCAAGCCGTGCTTTACATCAAGCTCTATCAACTTTCGGCCGACACCGGTCGGGGCACACCCCTAATTACCAGCATCGCGCATTAATCAAATCAACAGGAGCACCCCATGTCAGACAGCACCAGCAATCTGGATCTGGTGATTCAGTCACAGGCGTCCAAAGAAATCACCATCAACGCCGCGCTCGACGCCGCCAGTCCGGCGACGTTATACGGCCGACGTCAATCCACCACCAGTGGGCTAAGGTTCGGCTTCTATGGCGGTCGCTATCACAGCACTCTCATCGGTAACGATACGTTATTGCTCATCGCGAACAAGATCAATTACGTGGTGGCACGCAAAACCACCGGCGCCGTCAGTCAGGCAATCATCAAGGCCAACTGGAATGACCAAGCGGCCTACGTCCGCTTATACGCTGTCACCACGAATGCCACGACCATTGCCTCCTTTGAGGATCATCGACAGGCCATTCATTCTTTACAGGGCGGGCTTGCGGGACAGGTCCTGTGCGGAACAGGGGACGACGCCGCGCCAGCATGGGCTTATCGGCGCTTGCCGCAAACGTCTGCGAGCGCCGATTACACACTCGTGGCCACCGACGCCAGTAATCATCTCCTGCACCCGTCAGGCGACCTGAAAGCGCGTACCTTCACGCTACCGGCCAACGCATCAGTTGCTTTTGCGATAGGCACGGAGATCACCTTTATCAACCAGGACGGTGCAGGTGAATTAACCATCGCCATCACCAGCGACGTCATGCGTTTAGCCGGTTCCGGTGACACCGGCAATCGCACGTTAGCGGCCAACGGCATCGCCAAAGCGCTCAAAATCACCGCCAGTGAATGGCTGATCAGCGGTACCGGTTTGTCATAACGCGGTTAAACCCGGACCATTCCCTCACGCCGCCTTAGGGCGGTTTTTTTATTGTCAGGACGAATATGTCAGAACCAATCATGTTAAGTGCTGCAAGGAGACCCAGTAATGGATGAATCCACGACCGTGGTCGCGCCGTTTGCCAAAGCAGTCTCCGCCTGGACTGCCATCGGCATCACCAGCTGGTCCGACGTCGCCAGCGCCGCGGCCTTTCTCTACACGTTGATTCTGATATTTGACTGGTGCTGGAAGAAGTTCTTACGCGACTGGCTCAAATCGAAAGGCAAAAAATGAACCTTCACAACAAACCGCGTCTGGTCATTGCCACGCTATCGCTCTCCGCCGCCGCATTCGTCGGCATACTCACCCGCGAAGGCTACAGCGATCAGGCGATGATTCCGGTACCGGGCGATGTGCCCACGGTAGGTTTCGGCACCACGCACGGGGTCACATTGGGCGACAGCACCACGCCGGTCAAAGCCGTTCAACGGGCACTGGCCGACGCGTCACAGTTTGAAGGGGCGATCAAACAGTGCGTCAAGGTGCCGCTACTGCAAGCCGAATACGACGCCTACACCGACATCGCCTACAACATCGGCCCGACCGCGTTTTGTAAAAGCACGATGGTCAGGCGACTCAACGTCCACGATTACAGCGGCGCGTGTGAGGCCATTCTGCTATTTAAAATGTTCAAGGGATTCGACTGTTCAACACCCGGTAACACGCGTTGCGCGGGATTGTGGAAAGACCGCTTACGGGTGCATGGGCAATGCATGCGCGCGCAATGAGCCTGACCGCACTGGTGACGATGCTCCGGATCTTACCCGCCTGGTGTTATTGGTTATTCACAGTGGCCGCGCTGTGCCTCGCCGCCAACCTGCACGGACGGCGCACTGTCCACGCCCAATGGGATGCCGACAAAGACCGGAAGAAACAAGCCATCCAAACAATCGCGGCCAAGCAGGACATCGTCACCACCCAAACCATTACCCAATATATCAACCGCGACCGCATCGTCCACGTTCAGGGCGCGACCCTCATTCAACAGGTACCGATCTATGTCACTAAGCAAAACGATCTTGGCTGCACTATTAACAATGGCTTTGTCCGCCTGTGGAACGCCGCAAATAGTGGCGTGCAACTTCCCGGCACCGCCGCCAGAGTTGATGATCAGGCCAGCGGGATTGGCCTCTCAGACGTTGCGACCCGGCATAGTGTTGAAGCCACCTATACCCGCAGACTTGAAGTCCAATTGAGCGGCCTTCAAAAATGGATTGATCGGCAGCGAACTATCAGCATCGAATAATCCGAGATCTGCACCCGCTGGCCAGATGCAATCCGAAAGCACTATCAGTAATCAATAAACACAGAGCGCCAGATCAGTTGCGCAAACAACTGATCTGGCCTCAATCCACTGTACAGGCCAGTGAACCAAGCCAAGGCTCTGCGACCTCGCGAGGCGGGCGCATCTCAGCACAACCAAAGGTTCCCAATGGCAACTTCAATCATCCTATGGCTCGGCACCAAACCCCGTCTTGCCGATATTCTTATTCCACGCTTTCCCGCGCATACCTGTTACGTCGAGGTGTTTGCAGGCGGAGCGGCCCTCTATTTCCTACGACCGCAAGCAGAGTCGAGGTCAGCAACGACGTCAACGGCGAACTGATCAATCTATACCGCGTCGTTAAAAATCATCTGGAAGAGTTCGTTCGTCAGTTCAAATATGCACTATCAAGCCGAGACGTTTTTAAATGGTTACAGGCCACGCCGCCCGAAACCCTAACTGACATCCAGCGCGCAGCCCGCTTCTTTTACCTGCAGCAGCGTTGCTTCGGCGGCAAGGTCGACGGCCAGTCCTGGGGAACCGCGACCACCGCGCCACCACTCAATCTGTTACGCATCGAAGAAAACCTCTCTGCGGCGCATTTACGGCTTTCCAGCACGTATATAGAAAATATCGATTGGGCCACCTGCATCACCAAGTACTACCGGCCACATACGTTTTTCTACAGGGACCCGCCGTATTGGCAGACTGCTGGCTATGGTGTGGCGTTTGGTATCGAGCAATACGTGCGTACGGCCGAATTGATGCGGTCATTGAAGGGCAAGGCAATTTTAAGTATCAATGACCATCCGGATATTCGGGAGATATTTACTGAATTTCAGATGGAAGAGGTGGGTATTGATTACACGGTTGGGGAGGAGGGAAGGCTGCGGCTAGGACGGAGTTGATTATTTATAGTTGGGATCGGGAAGCGGAACCGATGGGGCTTTTTTAGGCTAATAATTGCACTAAGATTAATTATTGGCGAATCAGTAGAAAGTAGAAATTTTATATACTGTATATATAAACAGTATAATTAATGTTGAAACGCTTGCCCCATTCAGCTCGAATAGTTTCGAAGGTACCGAATGCCGGATGTGAAAAATTTGCAAATAAAGCAATTTTTATCCTACAGCATGCACCAAGTTAGGTACACTCCGATAGTTACTATTCGGAAACCATTAAAAGAGGTTAGATGTATGGAGGTTCTGCAAGCGGTTGCACATTTTTTGAATAAGTCTCGTGAAGAAAAGGATCGAAAGACTCCTTCAACGCTCCGTTTGAGGGAAACACTGCTACCTATCAACGATAAGGTGACAACGCTAATTACAACCTTACGTCAGTTATACAACGAAAAGTCAGGGCATGGTTATGGCGTCTTTCATGAAAATTTAGATGTTTATCCTTTTAGTGGCCAGCTTAGCGGACATGGGACTGCTGACTGGAATTTCTTACACTTCACAAAAAGAGCTATGGGGTTCTTACAGTCAAAAATTGAGGATGTGACGTTCGCAACGGGCGGGTATATTTTATTTGCCGATTACGTTGAAAATGGTGAAATATTTTTGCTTATTGCCTCGTTGAAAAATAGGCCAGGTTTCGTTTTTGATGATGCTCTCGAACTTGCCGATCAAGAGCATATCGATCTGGATCATCTCCATGAAATGGCGCGGGTGAATTTGACAACCTGGCGCAGTGGCGGTGAGCGCTACATTTCCTTTGCCAAACGGCGCTCTTCTGGCGACGAATTTTCGCAGTATTTTAGAAAATTTATTGGTTGTGATGAGTTCACCGAATCACGAGCTTTGACGAGAAGTTTGCTCGAGGCCTTGAATGCCTACAGTTTAGCGAAAGACGATAATGCAGAAATGCGCGTTAAACGGCGCCAAACAGTATTTGATTATTGTGAGGAAAAACGAGACGCCGGAGATCGAGTAAGTCTCATAGCGCTTTCGGCGCGTCTAAGTGATGACGAGCCGGAGGCATTTTTGAATTTTTTAAATGCTAATAGTCAACTTGGCGTTGCAGATGACTTTGATCCAGACAGAAGAGTTTACGCTAGTCTGAAGCGGTTTAGAGGAGGCGATAAGAAATTGACACTTTCTTTTGATGCAGAACTACTGGATAACAGAATAATTTATGACTCGGAGCAAGGCACGTTATTAATTAGAAATCTTCCAATCGATTTGAAAAAACAATTAGACGATAGATAAACCGTGCTAAATCAAAAAGAAAAGCTCGCTATTTGCCGAAAAATTTTTTTCGAACTTGATGCATCAAAGTTCGATAAGGGTAGTCTGAGTGGCAAGCTAAGCGCTTCAAAAGCAAATTGCGAGTTAGTAGCCACGCTGCTGGACAATGATATGTTGTTTCCTACACGTGACTTTTTAACAGAAAATCCTGAGATTAAATTTACTATTGAACTCACGTTACCGAGAACGAAAGAGGCATTTTCGCGAAATCTATAGACGATCTTCTTCAAAGTCAAGCTAGCGCTCGTTATGTGGCCCCTCATAATTTATATATCGCTCAAACAGATGAAATGATCTCCGTGTCCGAGGCCCCTATATCCGAATCAGCTAAAAATTACTTTGCAACTCTTAAAGCGGTAGCGTTATTAAAGCATGTTTCAGATTTCGAGGATATGTCAACTGGATCCTTAAAACTTGTCTTTTTGCAACGTGAAAAATTTGAGATTCCAATCTATTTCGATGCGTTAAATTTAAACTGTTTAACTGAAGTTGATGGATGGCTTTCAATGCTTTCCGATGATGCTCATAAAGAACAAAGGAAAGTAATTTTTCGCACTGTGGTTCTGGACGCACTGAAACAGATTGATATTAGACTACGATTTATTAAATTCTTGGAATTATTTAGTGAGTTATATCAACGTTTTCAAGACAATTATCAACTTTACGTATCAGAGTTTTCATTCGAAAAAATACTCGGGGATGTCACTGAAAAAAAATTAGATTACATTTTAAAATTTAACAAAGCATTTTCTGATATTCAAAATCAGCTTTTAGCAATTCCCGTTGCTGTTGTTCTTGTTGGTGGGCAGTTGGAACATCACGATCACCTTATGGTTAAAAACGTAGTTATTTTCTTGGGAATTTTTGTATTTTCTTTACTAATGTCGATGCTTATTCGGAATCAAGTTGATGTTCTCAATTCTATTGCCCACGAGATTTCTCTCCAGCGCGAGGAGTTGGCACAAAATCATTCGGCCATAGCGGCTAAATTCGCAGAAACTTATAAAGAATTAAAAATAAGAGAGGACCGACAACGAACGTTAATAAGAATTGTAGATGGATTGGTCGCGTTGGCATTAGGGGGAACCACATGGCTCTTTCTCTGGTATTCTGGGACGCTCAGTCTCCTAGGAATCGTCTGATCCTATATTTCTTACATACTTATGTTTGGTTAAGGTTTGATCGGTTCAACTTTGCGCATGAGTTGTCCAGGATGAGGGATGGATTTCTAACTCAAGTTCTTGAAAATATCTTGTCCGCGAGGCTTTAGCATTTCTTGAGCAATTTTTTCGCCAAATATTTTCGGCAAAACTTCGCTGGCTGGACGTGCTTGCGCGAAATCCTCCTCTGTCCATTCATGACCATCCAGATCAGCAAGAATATCAGCATTAATAGCTGCATCCTCCTCTAGGGTAGGAAGAATTATCTCGCGGCCAGAACGTGTCCTAAGTGTGTTTGACAATTCGTTTTACCTCCCTAAATTTTTATGTCGCTCTAACCTCGGCCAGCAGGTCAGGGTGACGATCAAGTACTCTGAGCAATTTCACCAGCGCCAAAGGCGGCTTGGTTTTGCCGTTTTCATAGCGAGAGAACGCATTGACACCACCGCCGAAAATTTCTGCAGCTTCGCGTTGATCCAAGTGAAGTTTTTTGCGAACATCCGCGATAAAGCCAGGGTCAACAATAGAGGCATTGATTTGCTTGTTAAATGCCAGCATCAGTTGCATGGTGCGCCGGGATTCATCCATACCTAAAACGGACTCATCGCAGGCAGGGCAAAAATCACCGGTCACCAAGGGCAGAATAGTGGTTTCTCCCTTGTAAGTGTATGGCAGATCGCGGGTATCATGAAACAAACCCGCTGCTGCGCAAGATGGACATTTCATATTCATAGCTCCTTGAAGGACACGATGAGTACGTCATCAATGACCGTTAATTTTAAATAAACTTCGCCCGCGCGCGTGGTCGGTCGGTATACATCTTGCCAAATGCGATGGTCAGCGTGTGTAGTCATACTTTTATAAAAATCAGCAGTTGTCAGTTTAAATATAACGGCAATCATGTCGTCAAAATCAAACCCCAATCCAGTAGCACCTTCCCGAGCCATTTTTGTTGTGCGTACCTGTCCTGCTTCGATCATGCGTTTTATGACTGATAACTTGCAGTGAGCGGTCCTTTTTTCCATTTCTAAATATTAACCTGTATGGTTGTATTTGGCAAGTTGGTTAATGCTTGAGGGATGATACAAAAGCTGTAGAAAGCCGTGAAAAACCGTTCCGCAACTAAATCAGGCCCCACGCCAGCATTAGCTCTTCAGCCTGTTGAAATAGGGTGGTTGCGGAACGAAAAGTGAGGTAACTCTTTGATTTTATTGAATTAGACAGTAGACTTGAAAACTAGCGACGGTTTATCCCGTTCGTGAGTTCGAATCTCACCGCTTCCGCCAGTTTTAAACATAAAGCCCTGATTATTCAGGGCTTTTTTGTTTTGCGGGTTTGATTTCTTAATTGTGTATTTGGTACTTTTAAGACAATCGTTGCGGGAGGAGTGAATTTCCCCATCGTTGTACGTGGCTGCTTTCGAGATTTGAAAGGAGTCAATCATGGCCGAATTTGTTTTTCTACATGATGGGTTCTGACATCATTGACGAAAGGTATAAAACAGATTAACGCCGCAAAACAAATTCACTGAAAGCCTTGTCTCTCGTTGTTGACCCAAAGGGGACAACGATGCGCTGCGGGATTGGCTGACCGCGCATCGAGTGGTGTGAATAAGGTTAGAAATATTTAAGTTGATAGGAAGTAGTCATTTGAAATGATCGCACTCCGCGCGCTTCAGACAACAATGCGCCCCAAAGCGGCCGGCAGGCCGAGACCCGCATTTTAGGTGAGATTCAATCCACCATCCGAGAGCAGAATTTCACCGGTAATATAGTCTGAGGCGACCAGCAACGCGACGACCTGAGCAATATCTTCAGGACTAGCGGCACGGCGCATTGGTGCTCGTTCCTTCCAAAGCTGCTGCGCCTGCGTCCAGCTCGACGTAAGAGGCGTATCTACCAGGCCGGGGGCGACAGCATTCACCCGGATATCCGGCGCGAGCGAAACAGCGAGCAATCGGGTTACATGGTTTAACGCGGCCTTCGTTGCTGCGTAAGGAATGGAAGCCCCCTTTGGTCGTACGCCCGCGTGTGAACTTACGTTCACGATGCAGCCAGGACGTCCGCGTGCAGCAGCATCACGGAGCGCAGATTCCGCTTCGGCCGCTAGACGAAAAGGTGCGACAACATTGATCTCATATAGCTCATGCCAGATGGCTGGTGTGGCGGCAGCAAGATCAGCGTGTGGAATTATGCGGCTGATTCCGGCGTTGTTGACTAAAACGTCAAGTCGGCCCCATACAGCAACAGCTTCGCGGACGAGTCTCACCCTGTCCGCGTCGTCGGCCAGATCAGCTTGAACGTAAACTGCCGAGCCGAGTTCAATGGCTAACGCATGTCCCGCTTCAGCCGAACTGCGCGAATGTAAGACGATTGAGAATCCTTCCTTGGAGAGTCTGCGGGCGATTGCAGCGCCGATACCGGAGGTCGAGCCAGTGATAAGAGCAACAGGAGGCGGAGTTTTCATAGGGGGTTAGTAACAAAGTAATGGTTTGCCGCAATTGAGCGGAGGTTCTCATGAGGGGTTTTGACCAAATGACCGCTTCCGGTTGAGCGCGCTCAACCGAGTATTTAGCGAAACCATGCAAAAAATTGTTTTGGTCAATCATAAAGTCGATAATTGTGGCCATGAACGATACCCTAAAACCCAACCCAATTCCCTGATCGGCTCTGAGTCGATCCTAGTAGCTTTTCTACAATGCTGCCTTATTTGAACATGATGTTGGTATTAAACTCAACGATAAAGAGTACTTCGATGTCGAGGATATTGCATCAGCGAGGGATGGATTAAGTCCCGGCCGGAAGCGCCAGATCGGAAGGACAATCCTCTAATGACTAAAGTAAAAGGCACACTCGGACCTTTCTATCCGTAGGTGCTGTTCTTGGTTGGGGTTACCGGGGATTTTTTTATAATAACGATATCTGCCTAATTGCCGCCATGCTGGCCGTACGATTAATGCCGGACACCGGCCCCTTTGTCCGTTTGAAGCCTCACGCTATTTGAAATGAAAAGGCGCTGAAGCGCGCAAGTGGGGCGATCGTTTCAAGGTTAAATTCTGCCGCATTTTTTTACCCCCAATTCACAGTCATCCTGAATGCTTCAACAGAAATTGCGTTATGGGCAAGGGATTCACAAAAGAGTTGACAGGCGAATAGTCGATATGTATTCTGTATACATATACTTAACGCGCTGTTTTTAAAGGGCCCCATGCAAAAACTTGAGACACCCACCCAGCTGATGGAGACGGTCTACAACGCCATCCTTGATGCCATTTGCGACGTTAGGTTAGTACCAAACGAGCGTATCACTCAAGAGGGATTAGCAGAGGCGTTGGGGGTTTCGCGTCAGCCTATTCTGCAGGCGTTCCACGCGCTCAAGCGCGAAGGCTTCATTACTGATGCGGGGCGCAAGGGAGTGATGGTCACGCCACTTGACCCGCAGCAGTTGATCGATCTTTACCAGATTCGGGCGGCGCTGGACGGCTTGGCTGCGCGCGAGGCTGCTGAGCGCATGAAGGCACAACATAATCCGGAGCAGCAGCGCACCGGAGAGGCCTTGATCACTGCCGGACGGCAGGCGATAGCGAGTGGTCTGCCTGCCAATCTGATAATCGCCGACATTAATTTTCATCAATTTATCTACCAGGCTTCGGGGAACCGCATGATCGCCGCAACCGCCTTAATTCACTGGAATCATATTCGGCGTGCGATGGGGGCCATTTTGCTCAGCGATATCCGTCCCTCAGATCGGGTATGGGATGAGCACCAAGCGATTCTGGATGCCGTAATCATGGGAAATTCAACGCAGGCCGAGTCGCTCGCAAGGCGCCATGCAGAAAGCGCTGCGGAGCATTTGGCCAGTGTATTAATGAGCGACGAGTACGCAACAAAACGCAAGCAAGCCTAACAGCATCTAAATAATACGGGACACAGTAATGAAACTTTCTCCTCGGCAATTGCATGATTTCGACGAACTCGGCTATATATTTCTGCCTGATTGTTTTCCCCAAGAAGCGGTGGAATTGTTGCAGCGCGAGGCAGTTACTATCTTCAACGAACATCGGGAAGAAATCTGGCGCGAAAAAAGCGGCGCACCGCGTACAGCTTTCGCCTGTCATACATACAACGAAGCGTGCGCACTGGTGGCATCGGATTCTCGCCTGGTTGAGCCGCTACAGCAGTTGTTTGGCGAGCAAGTTTACATCCACCAATTTAAGATCAATGCGAAAGCCGCATTCACCGGTGATGTGTGGCAGTGGCATCAGGACTTTCCCACTTGGCATGCCGACGATGGCATGCCTGAAGCGCGCGCGATGAACATTGCGATATTCCTTGATGAAGTGATGCCGATAAATGGTCCGTTAATGCTGGTGCCACGCAGTCATAAATCGGGTGCGCTCAAATCGGACCATGATAAGGGTACAACTTCCTATCCATTATGGACTTTGGACAACGAGACGGTCACTAAGCTAGTGGAAGAAAACGGTATCGTGGCCCCAACCGGCAAGCCAGGAGGTGTGTTGATGTTCCATGCCAATATGGTGCACGGATCGGCCGGTAATATCACGCCTTACCCACGAAAAATCGTTTATCTGACGCTTTCGGCAGTGTCCAACGCCATCCAGAATCCAACGCGCCCCAACTTTATTGCACATCGCGAGTTCACACCGGTCGTATCGGCAAATGTTGATGCATTGGTAGATTATGCACGCGCCCAAAACGCTTTGGCATAACTGCTGAAGGACATCAACTGATGTCCGGCGGTTCAATGCCGAATTCATTTAATAACCCTAGAAAAAATAGAGACAAAAGAATATGAACCCACAGATGACAGACAAAGTAGTTCTCGTCACCGGCGCAGGCTCGGTAGGCGAGGGCTGGGGCAACGGCAAGGCCGCCGCCGTCTTGTACGCACGCGAAGGTGCAAAAATCCTGGCGGTCGACCGCAATCCTGAGGCCGCAGAGGAAACCCGCCGCATCATTGAAAGCGAGGGGGGCGTTTGCTTCACCGTCGCAGCCGACGTGGCTAAAACTACTGATGTGGCCCAAATGGTGCAGGCATGCATGGATCATTTCGGTCGTATCGACGTTCTGCACAACAATGTCGGTATCGCCGAAATCGGCGGCCCGGTTGAGGCTAGTGAAGAAAGCTGGAACCGCGTCATTGCTGTCAATCAGACCAGTGTGTTTTTAACTTGTAAACACGTGCTGCCGCATATGGAAAAACAAAGAAGCGGTGCGATCGTCAACATCGCCTCAGTTGCCGCTATCCGCTGGATCGGTTTTCCGTACGCAGCGTATTCGGCTAGCAAGGCCGCGATCATCGCCCTGACGAAGAACGTCGCTATGCAATATGCACCTTACGGCATTCGGGCAAATTGCATATTGCCCGGTCTGATGGATACACCGATGATTCGCGAACCCTTGAAGGCGGCCTATGGCGGCGATATCGAGGCTATGCGCGAGCAGCGTCATCAGCAATCTCCGATGGCGCGCATGGGCGACGCCTGGGATGTTGCGCATGCGGCCCTGTTCCTGGCCTCCGACAATGCGCGCTATATCACCGGGGTTGATCTGGTGGTTGACGGCGGACTAACGCTCAAGTGCGTGTGACAGAGTCCACATGCTGGCATGCCGACTAACATCGGTGCGCCGTCGCCCAAATAGCGAACTCGGTTACTCGGAAGTGGATCTATTCGAGGGCCGCAGTTTCGAAGTATGCCGCGCCGGCCAACACTTACATTGATGTACGGCCTCTGGCTTCGATATTATCCGGGCGCACAGTCTCCAATCGTTTCAGGTGCGCTTCGAGAAGCCTTGCTTCGGCGATGACATAAGGCGCCAACTCTTGTTGGCGTGCTTTCTGCAAGTGGGCCTCTACCGCTGCGATGCTGAATGCACCGACGACGTCGCCCTTAGGTGAGTACACAGCTGCACCCAGACCCCAGGAGCCTGAGGCAATCAGCCCCTCGTTGATCGAGTAACCACGCTCCCGTGTTATGTCCACTAATTCACGTAGCATTGCAGCCGAACATTGCGGATGCTTGATTGCCAGCACGTCGGCATTTACCGCCAGACAGCGCTCGATTTCCACGTCGTTAAGCGCAGCCAGTATGGCCAGGCTACCAGCGCCGACGCCCAAAGGATGCCGGGTGCCAGGTTGAAGCACGTGGGTTTTTAGCGGGTAATCGCCATCTTCACGCAAAACGCAGGCGGCAAATACATCACTACGAATTGAAAAGAAGGCCGAGTCGCCGGAAAGTTGCGCCAGCCGTGCAACGCCATCGGAAGCGATCCTGCCATAGCCAAAACGTTCATTTGCGACACCGCCGAGAGCGTAGCATTCGTGTCCAACAAAATAGCGAAGGGAATCTGGCTCCTGTTCGACCATGCCCTCCGCAATCAGCGCCAGCAGGAGTCGATGCGCGGTCGGCTTATTCAGCTTGGTCTCGCGCACCAGTTGGGCAAGGGTAATTCCAATTACACGCGTACGTGCTACAGCGCGGAGTACATGCAACGCCCGGGTCACCGCTTGTGCGCCTTGAACGGGAATAATCATTGGCCTGCCTTTAGGTCCATTATATGGAACGAAATTTTAATATGAATTTGAAATGCATGCTTGTATAGATATTATTGTTGCCGTAGCATCCAGCTTAGCGAGAAATAAGAACGGACTAATAGTCCACATTATGGATTAAATTGCAGAAATGGCGCGACAGAAGCCCCGGAAGGCCCGCGAAATGATGCGCCAATCACGGAATTCATGGCTTGATCCGATACCTTCACATGACGAAGCCCATAGGCTGGATATAGAATTCGATTGATTGTTTATCGTCTGTTTGTCGGACTCTTTTTCGGCCGGTTCTTGGCCTATCTCGTTCAATCCGTTAAAGGATGCTGGCCCATTTTGTTTTTTTCGGCAAGACCTAGCGACGCTGATTGAAAGACCCGAGTGCAACTAACAACTAATAATAAAGGTTCGAAAGCAAAGCTATTAAAAATGGCGAGGACAAGAACATGTCGATAAAAGTAGCAGAAATCCAAAGACGGAATAACTTTATCCATTATCCCGGCCTCGAAGAACTAGGCGATGACGCGCAGATGCGCGACACGATAGAAAAAGGTAAGCGCCTGATCGATTGCGCGATCCCGATTTTGATTCTGGGAGAGACGGGCACTGGCAAAGAATACTTGTCACGTGCTTTACATGCTTACAGCGCACGTCGCCAAGCCTCCTGCGTGACGGTGAATTGTGCTTCGATTCCGGATAGTCTTGCCGAAAGTGAGTTGTTTGGCTATTGCGGTGGTGCATTCTCTGGTGCACTGCCCGGCGGTATGAAAGGCAAAGTTCAGCAAGCTGATGGGGGCACCTTATTTCTTGATGAAATAGGTGACATGCCGATAGCGCTGCAAACTCGACTACTGCGCGTATTGTCGGAGCGTGAAGTTATGCCACTTGGAGCTGCGCAGCCGGTCCACGTCGATCTGCACCTGATTTCGGCAACCCATCAGAACTTGCACGAATTAGTCGCAGCGGGACGTTTTCGGGAGGATCTCTACTACCGCATTGCTGGCGGTGTATTACGTTTGCCAGCATTGCGAAACCGCACGGACCGGCGCGAACTTATTCTACAGATGGTGCGTGGCGAATTGCCATTGAATCGTTCGCCCGAGCAGTCCATTTCTCCCCCGGCACTCGAGCGGCTTCTTAGCTACTCCTGGCCAGGCAATCTGCGGCAAATGCACGCCGTGATTCGCTTCGCATGCGCGGTCATGAATGGCAGCCAGATACAGATAAAGGATCTTCCGGAAGAGTTGATTCCGCTCGTCCCGAGCGTTCAACCAGAGCGTATTCGCGGATCGGTCCCTGGCGGGTACGGACACAATTTGGGTCAAACAGACGCTAGCATTGCGCTGACCGTCCCTCCGACCGGCCATCCCCATCACGATGAGCGCTCGCGGGTGCTTGACGCGTTGAACGTTTGTCGCTGGAACATCTCCGCTGCCTCTCGACAATTAGGAATGTGTCGCGCATCGTTGTATCGAAAATTGCGGCAACTTGAAATACCCCATATGCGTGACCAGGCGAAGTTCGCTCCCGGTCAAGCAGTCATATTCCCCCTGGAATGCCTTGCCTCGAATCAACCCGAATACATGCGTTAAATTCGGACCTCTTAATAATTTTTTGGAAAAATACATGAAAGTTTTTTACGACAAAGACGCTGACCTTTCACTCATCAAAGGCAAAAACGTTACGATCATCGGCTACGGTTCACAAGGCCATGCGCACGCGCAAAACCTGAATGATTCAGGCGTTAAAGTGACGGTCGGTCTGCGCAAAGGTGGCGCATCGTGGGATAAGGCGGTGAACGCTGGTCTGAAAGTTGCTGAAGTCAACGAAGCCGTCAAAGCTGCAGACGTCATCATGATTCTTTTGCCAGATGAAAACATCGCGCAAGTGTACGCAGAAAACGTGGCGCCGCACGCCAAGCAAGGCGCCACATTGGCCTTTGCACACGGTTTTAACGTGCATTACGGTCAAGTAACGCCACGTGCCGATCTGGACGTGATCATGATCGCGCCTAAAGCACCCGGCCACACTGTGCGCCAGACCTACACCCAGGGTGGCGGTGTTCCGCACCTGATCGCGATCCATCAAGACAAATCCGGCACGGCGCGTGACATCGCGCTGTCGTATGCAACCGCCAATGGCGGCGGTCGCGCTGGTATCATCGAAACCAACTTCCGCGAAGAAACTGAAACAGATTTGTTCGGTGAACAAGCTGTTCTGTGCGGTGGTGCAGTTGAGTTGATCAAAGCGGGATTTGAGACATTGGTTGAAGCGGGTTATGCGCCAGAAATGGCCTATTTCGAATGTCTGCACGAATTGAAACTGATCGTTGATCTGATCTATGAAGGCGGCATCGCCAACATGAACTACTCGATTTCGAACAACGCAGAATACGGCGAATATGTATCGGGTCCGCGCATCGTCAACGAAGAAACAAAAAATGCCATGCGTGCGATTCTGAAAGACATTCAAACCGGCGAATACGCGAAAAGCTTCATCCTGGAAAACAAGGCTGGCGCGCCAACATTGATCTCTCGCCGTCGTCTGAACGCAGAGCACCAGATTGAAGTTGTGGGTGAAAAACTGCGCGGCATGATGCCATGGATCAAAAAGAACGCAATGGTTGACCAAACCAAGAACTAATAAGTATTTTGGTCCCTTGTAAGGTCAGGCATCACTGCAGGAATCGCTTGCAAGCGATCCCCGCGTGAAACCGAAAAGCTGTGCACACGCACAGCTTTTTTTTCGGTTTCACGTGCACGTGGATCAAAAAGAACGCCATGGTTGACCAAACTAAGAACTAAGAATTTATTTAGTAATGGAAAAGTAAGGCATCATTGCAGGAATCGCTTGCAAGCGATCCCCGCGTGAAACCGAAAAGCTGTGCACATGCACAGCTTTTTTTTCGGTTTCACGTGCACATGGATCAAAAAGAACGCCATGGCCGGAACTACTCAAAGAACTGGAATATTGACAATTAGGACTCCCAAACAATTACCGAAATTGTTTCCATGGCACCAGTAACCGTTCCAGCCGACGCATGAACAAATCGAACAGATAAGCGATGAGGCCGATCACCACTATGCCCATGACGACGATGTCGGTACGCAGGAAGTTTGATGCGTTGAGAACCAACTGGGCGATTCCGGCCGTCGCCGCCACCATTTCTGCGGCCACCAGCGTCGTCCAGCCGAAACCGATTGCAATCCGCAACCCGACGAGTATTTCGGGCAATGCCGCCGGCAGCATCACATGCCAGATCAATTGCCAACGGTTAGCACCGATTGACAGCGCTGCATGGATTTGTTCAGTCGGCACGGTGGTTACACCGGCACGCGTGGCTAGGGCAATTGGTGCAAAACAGGCGAGATAAATCAATAGGATCTTCGCTGTTTCATCAATGCCGAACCAGATCACGATGAGCGGCAAGTACGCCAGAGGAGGGAGGGGCCTATAGAATTCCAACACTGGATCGAAGACACCTCGTGCAACGCGGCTCACACCCATCGCCAAACCGACCGGAACGGCGGTTGCCGCAGCCAGCAAAAATGCGCCGAAGACGCGCAACAAACTCCACTCTACATGTTGCAGCAAGGGCAAACCGCCCTGAACGTTTCCACGCCATGCTTGTAACGCTGCTTTCCATACCGCTACAGGAGAGGGCAGGAACAATGGGGCAATCCAGTTTTTCGCGGTAACAAAACCCCACGCCAATAGCAAAACAGCGATGGTCGTTAGTGTAATACCCAAGGTCTTACCGCTGCCGGGGCGAGGATAGACGATGGCAGGTGGTAACGTCGCGCCGTTTGGAATCGAGGCCGTGCCGGACACGCGGGCCTCTGAAGATGCCAATGCTAGAAAAGGTTTCATGTGGAAGCGTGTCGGTGTACCAACGATAAGAGCCGTTCCCGCCACGCTATGAATTGCGGCGAAGATTTGATGGCGCGCGCGTCACCAGATTTCAGGTAGTTTTGCGAAAAGGGTAGTTCAAATATCTGTTCGATACGACCAGGTCGCGGCGACATCACGATCACGCGCGAGCCGAGGAACAGCGCTTCTTCCACGCTGTGAGTGATAAAAAAGATCGTCTTGCCGGTGCGCTGCCAGACGCGCAGTAGCAGTTCCTGGATCGACTCGCGGGTGAAGGCGTCAAGCGCACCCATCGGTTCATCCATCAGCAATACGCGCGACGCGTTGGCGAGCGCACGCGCAATCCCGACGCGCTGCTGCATACCGCCCGAAAGCTGATGGATCGGAGCATGCGCCACATCTTCCAACCCAACCAGACGCAGCGTCTCCAGTGCGATCTCCTTGCGCTTTGCCAGACCGACATGTCGGAAACGCAAACCAAGCGCGACATTGTCGAGCACGCTTAACCATGGCATCAATGCATGTTTCTGGAACACGACACCCAGTTCAGATCCAGGACCGTCGATAACACGCCCGTCAAGCAAGACCTCTCCTTGCGAAGGTTTGATGAATCCGGCAAGGCAATTCAAGAGAGTCGTTTTGCCACATCCGGAAGGTCCAAGCGCCACGACAAATTCGCCTGGCGTAATCGATAAATTGACATCTGCAAGCGCCAGAGAATCATGTGCACTAGCCTGACGCTTGGCTGCGAAATGAACCGACAGGCCACGAACATCCAATCTTGCGCCAGCGCCAGGATCTATGAAGGGGGATGTGCTGATACTTTTTAATATGCTGCTTTGCGTACCCATGTCGCGTTTACTCCCACGGAATAATCCGGCAATACCGCTTGGATCGACCCCTGATTCTTCAGAAATTCCGCAGTTGCGCTCAAGGATTTAGCTGCGCCTCCGCCTAGCCATTGTGCAGAACCTTGCTGTTCGAGAGTAGGGAATTCATACAAGGCAAGGCTTGCAGGTACATCGGCAGCTTCGGCACCGGATATCTTTGCGATAGCTTTGACCTGAGCAGAGTCCGCTACCCACGCCACTTTGTTACGACGATAGTCATCGTCTGTTTGCGCTAATATTTTTACCAGCGCAGTCAGGAACGCATCATTCTGACGTGCGAAGGATTTATTAACGACGACACCGTCAAAGGTTGCCTTGCCAGTCTGACGCGCGATCTCGCCGGATGTCGTCAAAACGTGGCCGCTTTTCTTTACCTTGGCCAACACAGGGTCCCAGATAAAAGTCGCATCGATATCGCCGCGCTCCCATGCTGCAGCAATTTCAGGCGGACGCATGTTCAGAATTTTGACGCTACGCGGATCAATTTTTGCCTGTTCCAGTGCCAGAAGAGTGTGGAAATGCGAGGTCGAGACAAAAGGCACCGCGATACGTTTCCCCTTGAGGTCTGCGAGGGTTTTAACACCGCTCCCGTCACGCACCACCAGCGCTTCTGCATTGTTGATATTATCTAAAATCCAGAACAACTCAATGTCCAGTCCTTGCGAAAGTCCTGAAGCAATCGGCGCCGAACCAGCCTCGCCGATCTGTACCGAACCGGAAGCCAGCGCACGGATGACATCTGCGCCGCTGGCGAGTTTCCGAAAAGAGATTTTATAACCAGTCTTATTCTCAAGGGCTTGCGCGTCCTGAGCATAGCGCCATGGCACCACCATGTCCTGATACGCAATGACGACTTCCTTGTTTTGCGCAAGAGCATTGCCGACACTACCGAAAGAAAGGACGAGCGCGAGTGCCTTCAAAAATGTTGTCATGTTCACCGGACGAAAAATTAACGAACATGTAGTGTAGATTTTTCGTTTCGGTGCTACTACGAATATTTCTGAATAAGCATAGCTGTTTCCCCCTAATACCTGGCTTTCAGGATCCTGTGCGCCAGCATTCATTTCCGGCTAGCCTAAGCTCACCGTCAACGCATCAATGGCATTACGTAAAAGGTTAGTTCGGATGCCGACTTCTCAAATGGGGCGATGACAAAGTAGCGGTAATTCGCCCGGATTGCAATACGCCGCGCTGCAACGCCCGAAACCCGCTAATACCGATCTCAAGGGTCGTGCGCATTTCGGCCAACGCATACGTCTTGACTTGCGCTTCAACCGAAGTGTACTCCACAGAAGATCGCTCTCAACGTATGCCACAGCCTTTTTTATGAACTTACTCTTTCGCTTCAGACGAGTGACTTCGGCGCGCAGTCAAGACGACTTCATGGCTCCGGGCATGACCTTACAGCCAGCACCTTTTTAAGCCTACCCGTCGGAAAAGCTTTGATCCGGTTACGCGATGTCTGGTCAATCAAGTCTAGCTCTTTGACGACCTAAGCAACTCTTAAGTAAAACACCTAACTAAGTTGAGCGACTTCCAAAATGTGGATCTTACGTCAGTAGAATGCATCTGCAACATTGTTACGGCTGGCAATCACTGCGGCTAATCTTTAACGATTATTGAGAAAAGATGACGCCTGTCCGCATTAACCCAGCAAACTACTCTGCCATTAATCTACTGAAAAATGTGTTCACGCGTAACCTTCTGTCGCACTTCAGCGTCATATTTTTGGGGTTGTTGCTGTACGACCTGGGTGGAGTGGACATGCATTCGCTGTTGAAGAAAAGTGCGCTAGTGTTCCTACTGTGTATCGGGCCGCTTAATTTGCTATTTTGTTTTCCGCTGACACGTCGTGCTGCTTACTATTGCAGTAGTGGCGTGGCGATGATTTTTTTTCTAGATGCGGCCGTCAACTATTTTTTACAATTGCATTACGGAGTATCGCCAAACACGACGATTGTCTGGCAATCGCTGTTTAATACAAACGTGAACGAGACAGTAGAGTTTTTGATAAATAATCTGCGCGATATCACTGAGGCATTGTTAATTTTTTTAGTGATTACCATTGGCTCACTATTTGTTTTAGGTGTCTTATCCCGAAGCATTTTAAATGATTCAACATTTTTTTCACGACGTCCGGAAAAAATGGTTGCCATCTTCGCGACGCTTATCATTATTGCGTTGCATTTTAATCCAACTTTGCGGGATGCCAATCCGGTAGCTTACTGGCCTATCCGTTATCTCGAATATCGAAGCGACATTGCATACTTTAAACAAATGCAAACCTTAATGAAAACGAATGTCACCAATAGTAATCCCTTGACGTTGCAAGGTAAGGCAGGTTCACAGCGGACAGTCGTATTAGTTATTGGTGAATCATCGAATCGGGACAACTGGTCTTTGTATGGCTACGGGAGGAAGACCACACCGGAACTTGATGCGATGCGAAACGAGATTATCGTGTTTCGCGATGTGATTTCCGCTGCTGCATTCACGCAGGATGCATTAAAAATGTTACTCACCCCGGCCACTCTTGCGTACCCAGAGCGTTGGCAGACAGATCCCAATGTGGTGATGTTGGCAAAGTCGGCTGGGTATAAAGTGTTTTGGTTATCGAACCAGACGCACACGAACAGAGGGGATACATTTGTCAGTGTCATCACAGAAAATACAGATGTGAAGACTTTTACCAATTCCGGGTACCGGGGAGCATCGCCACAGGATGACGTTCTATTGCCGTATGTTAAAGCGGCATTAAATGACCGTGCCCCGCTCAAATTTATCGTCGTGCATCTATGGGGGCAGCATCAAATGTACTCAAGCCGTTACCCAGCGAATGCTGCGGTGTTTGGTTCAAACGACGATGCGGTTACACAAAGCATGCGTAGCAGCGGTCGCTCTCGATCCATCATTAAGAAACGCAATGAATATGATAATGCAATCCATTATGGCGACAAGGTATTGGCCAACTTAATAGGATTGACCGCAGAACTAAGTAAAAATGTCCCGACTGCGTTGATGTATGTTTCAGATCATGGTCAAGAGGTTGGTCATAACCGTGATTTTGCTGGCCACTCAATCAAAGAAGAATCCGGTTATACAGTGCCAGCGTTATTGTGGGTTAACCCCCATAGCCCTTTGGAAGTAAATAAAGCCGAACTTGAAACACGTCCTTACCAAACCGATAAGATGGATACGACCTTGCTACGATTATTAAAAATATCGAGTGAGAGTGGAAAAGATCAGCCGCAATACGACTTATTAGGAAAGGATTTTGCACCATTTCCACGTGAAATTAATGGTCATTCGTACTAACTGTTGAAATCCGGCGGTCCGGCTTCATGATGGAGAGCGAGCACCGATGTGCGCGCGGGCAAGTTTTCGGTGGATGCGATGGAGGCCCCATTACCTACACAATATAAAACTGAGATAAAAGAATTGCGGGATGTGATTAAGAAATTTTATTCTCAAAAGCATGGACTGGTATATCAACCGAGATCTTATGAAAGAAATTCAATGCACTAATACACGATCGCCATTTTGTACCCTATGGCCCCAGAAAATCAAAAGGCCAATCCGAAGATTGGCCTAACCCTTTGATTCTATTGGTCGGGACGGAGTGATTCGAACACTCGACCCCTTGGACCCCATACATCGGGCTGTATTCGTCAAAGTGGCTCCTAGATTGGCTCCAGACCTAATTTGTATAATATACAGTAAAAATAGTTCGTCCCATCAAGCCCCACAAAAATTCTCGAAAACGCCCGAAATTATACTGTTACCAAGGCAATTGGCTTTGCAGATGCGAGGTTCCTGGCACCGACTCCTTGATGTAAATTTCGCTTGTTTTGCTCGACGTATGAGCAAGCCGCATTTGAATATCGGCCATTTTTTCCCCTGCCTTTGCCGCATCGGTCGCACCCAAAGCGCGTAAGTCCTTGAAAACAATATTGTCGGTAATATTCGTGCGTTCTAATGCGCGGTCCCACATCGATGACAATCCCTGTCCCGTATAAGGTAGTTTTTTTCTAGTCGGGAATAGATACGGGTTCACTAACTCCTTCTCCTTTTTAATAGCCTGCGCCCGATTTATCACCTCGCGAATCTGCGGCGTAATAAAAATATCCACCTTCTTACCGCTTGATTTTAATGTTTTGCTCGGCTCGAAACGGATGTAATCACCATCAATCTGCGATTCTTTTAATGTGCGTATGTCGATAGCACGTTGCCAACAAAGATATGACATGTCTACCAGGCAGCAAAAGACCCGACCGCTGGAGGTAGGGCGTCCATCTGCGCCCACCAGGCTAGCTGCCCGTATTTCTGTAATTTGTGCATGGGTGGGAAGTATCGTCCGCCGTTTGGCTGCGTAATCAGATAAATCTAACTGAGCGATTGGATTATCCTCGCGCAATCCAAGTTCTGAAATGGCAAACTTGAAGAGCTTGTACATCAATCCTGCATATTTACGAGCAGTATTGTGCTTGTCTCTAAATGAGGCCCGAATAAAATCCGCACATGATTTGGTCGTCACCTGAACCACATCAAAGTCCTCAAAAACGTGAGCGATGACAGACAAATATTGCCTATATTGGCTCTGCACTTCCTTAGAATATCGCGCCAATTTACTTGCCCGAAACTCCGAAACCAGATACGGCATGCCATTTTGTAGGACCGATTTATCGTCAAGCAGCACCGATAACGCCGCAAACATCACGGATTCTCCCTCAGCCTTGTAGGCCAGATGAATCCATTGCTTCAAAATGCCATCACGTGGATCTCGTATGGGAACCGGAGAGAGAAATCGATACGCCCCGTTTTTTAAATAAACGCGGCGCGGTAAACCCTTATTGGTCGTTCGTTTGCGACTCATTTTCTTGTTAGCTTCAGTTTAGGGACGCTAACAGAAGCCTGGAGGGCAACACTGCGGGTGCAATGCATACGCATCACAAGCACCGAATTGTCCGGGCGCTGTCGTGCAGGGACGCCAAGCTCCCGCAACACAGCAAGCTGTTTCGACGGATTAATATATCCCGTTATCGCATGAATTTCCGCTAGCGACAGCGTGATAGGAACGATGCCAATTTCCAACCTCTCTGCGGCCTTTTGCATCGCCACCAACACGGCCTCCTCAATACGCTCCATAACAATCCCTCATTTCAGTCAAGTAACGCGAAAGATACTGCTCAGCCGTTATGTAAATTAGCATCCTGCTACCTCCACCCAATCCTATGCGCCTTCAGCACCGCATTAATCCACGCTTCATCCAACCGCTCAAATGCATCCAAAGGATGATGAAATTGCGACGGCAGCAGATCCAAGCGATCATTCAGCAAAGCCGCCGCCACACCCTCGCCAGTACTCATCATCTCAATGTTATCGGGGTCAATGGCCAGTTCCTGCGCCAGCAATACAACTCGGTTTACTAATTGCGACATCATGCTCTCCTGCGTTTAAACGGTCGGTTTGTCATTCTGAAACACCCAGCACTTAATTGCCGTGCTAGCGATACCTTGCTCTCGTCCACGGATCTGGCTGTTCACCACACGCACATCCATAAACTTTCTACGGCGACTAGTCCGCAAAACCTTCTTAAGATCCCCAATCACCGGAATTTGCTGGCGACGCTCCGCCGCAATCTGTACAAAATGATTCAGATTCACCGCGATCAGCTGTGGATCGCGAGAATGATTAAGGCCATGCAATACGTTACTATCCAAATAATCAAACGCCTCCCAAAAGTCCTGCACCAGCGAATGATCGTCATTGATAACCAATTGGCGCTCACCCGCCATCACGATGATTTGCTCACGCATTGCTAATAACTGTTCTGTGCTCAATTTAATCACCAGCGCGAGGGCGTCCGTCAGCGCCAACATCTGCGCATGCGTCTCCACCAAACGCGGCATCTTGATCTCCGGCCGTAACCGCAATTCTTTCAAATACACCGCCGTTCGCTCAGCTACCGTCTCCATAATCTTCTTCTCCCGCTTCGTCGCCGCCAGGATAAAGCCCGACACATTCGCACCTGGCATAAACTTCAAAGCATCCGCAGCCTCGCCAGACTGCGGCGTCTGCGTCGTCAGATCAAAATACAGATGCACAATCCGCGACAAAATCGCCTCCGACGCATTCACCGGATTGTTCTGCGAAATCACAATCGCACCACGGAAGGGCGGCTCATACGTCTCGTTGCCGCCCGTATTCATCCCCCGCGCCCGCGTCGACCGACCGTTATAGGCCGTCTTCAACTCATCCCAATCAAACGACTTCACATGACTCTTCTCGCCATCCATACGCTCGCGGTCAGACTCAATGAGCACCACGGGCAAGCCCGACACCTGCGAAAAGTTACGCGCTCGTGCCGCCAGGCTCGACTTGCTCGGATCAAAACCCTCATAACCATTACGCCCAAACAATTTCCACAAAAACTCAATCAACGTCGACTTACCAGCACCCGCTTTACCCACCACCTCCAGGAACGGATAAGAACTCTGCGCCGCCCGAATCTGCTCGGCAAACAACGCCCCAAACCAAAACGTTAAAGCCACCATCCCCTTCGGCCCAAATGCCTCCCACAACAAATTCACCCACTCAGTCGAATAGCCCTCAGGATCGCGATTAATGGCCAGCGTCACGGACCGGTTCAACGACTTCACCGCCACACGGCCCAAATCATAAAAATCCTCACCATTCACCGCATGCAACGTCCCATCCTTCACCGCCACATCGTCCAGCACATAACACCCAAACTCCTTGCTATAGCCAATAAAATCGATCGTCTCAACCCGCTTGATATGGAACAAATCGCGCTCCATGATCCGATCCAGCATTCCACTCGTTCCGCTAAACATCGCACCAGGTGCAATCCCCAACAACCGCTTCTTAAACTCCGCCGAACTAGCAATCTGCGCACTCGTAAACGTATTCTTGATCGGCGGACCATCATGCGGAAAATCCACCCGAAAGTAATACCAGGCCTCATCCGTGATCTCATTCTTCTGATAATAAAGCGCCGTAAAACGACAATTCGCAATCGGTCGAATAGTGTGCGAAGCAAACAGCGCCTTCTCGCGCTTGCCCGCCTCCGATAAGGCGCGGCCATCATCGTCCCGATCCAAATGCTCCATTTCCTTATTAAAATCCACCATATGCAACTCAAACCAAAACATCCGGTTACGAAAAGCAAAATCAAACTCGAGCTTGCACTCCTTGCCATAAATCAACAGCGCCTTCTCAGCCGCACTCGCAGCAAGCAACAACGCGCCCTCATAGCGATACTGCGCAAGATCCGACTCCGCCAACTTATCGCGCTGATGCAGATCGTTCCAATCCAATTTAGCCTTACTGCTCTGCGGCACCTGCGCCGCTGCACACTCCCAACCAGTCTCCCGCGCCCGCGCCACATGCTTCATCGTAAAGCTACGGCCAGCCGTATCGCCATCCAGTGCCCACACCAGACAACAGCCCTGATCACCTCGCGCATCCCGCAAATCTTGCAACGATTGCTCCGGATAATTGTTGCAACTCATGATCGACACCGCCGCAATACCGTGATGCTCAAGCGCGATAGCATCAAAAATGCCCTCCACAATCCAGATCTCCTTCACCGTTTGCAAACTGTGTCCAGGATGCGACCAAAATCGCCCCTGATAATGCGAGCCATAACTAAACCGCGCCTTCTTCTTACCAAACCGCTGCGGCTTATCAATCAGCCGCTCCCAATAGCCGTCCGCCAGCGCAAATCGCACCGTCGCGCTACCGATACTCAGATCTTTATCGAAATAGCTCTCCTGCCGATACAAGCCCTGCACACGCCCCAACACAAAGCCGCGTCCATGCTGCATATACGCATCCGCCGCCGCATTCGGTGAGATCGCCTCCGGCGTCTGGTAGCGTTTGGTCCAGTCATCAAATAAGTCGGGATACAACTCCTTAACATGACCCTCCCAACCACAATTATTCAAGCGACCGCAACGCACCACCCAAGGATGATCGCCATGCGCGTACAACTCCTTTTTCTGGCACTCCGGACAAGTACCACCCCGCAAAAATCCCTGTTGCTCTGGCTTAAAATGAAACTCAGCAAAGCGGGAAAGAATGTCAGCCTGTAAAGAAGGATTCATAGTCGTCAATCAAAAGTCACTGAAGGGTACTGAAAGCACTGTAAGCATTGATCGCCATCACCCACAGTTGGTCCTCATCCGTCACGCGATGGCCTCCAACGAACCCTGTCGCATCGCCGGGGCCAGAGTGTCCAGCTCAGAAAGTGGCATCGCCAGCAATCGAGACACATGGCGCAAATTGGCATACAGCTCCACGGCCACTCCCTGCGTCCGCGTACTCGCCAATTCGTTAATCAATGTCCCGCGATAGCGCAACGCAGACAACTGCTGCGGCACCGTCATACAAACGCTTTGGCGCGGCGGCTGACGACCCTCCAATACATCCAACACCCATTGTCGGAAAGCCTTCGCCTTCTCAGTCCGCGCCAACATCCCGATCAGATAACAGCCACGAGGACTGAATATCCGAACCTGCTGGCGACCACCGGCAGTGTCAAGCTCCACAATTTGCGTCATTTCTTCCGTGAACTCATCGCAGTTACGTTCAAATAGGTTGTGGATGTCCTGCCGTGGATTTTTATAATCCAAGGCGTATGCAACCTGCATACTCCTTAACCATGGAATATTGCGTATATCAACCACATCAAACTCAGTATTTTCAAAAACTAGAATGGCATTTTCAGTCTGTTGCATCATGTTTCTCCTCCGGTAAAAATTATTCAAACTCGTCAGCAGGGCGCCATAGTGATCGTCAACCCTGCACCCAACCAAGACCAACAACCAGCGCCGGCGCCAACATCACAAAGCTACAAAGCAGCCCTAATCCCAGGTGTGTCAACATCCGCTTGCAAACTGCCAAGCGCCGCCGCTGCCGCCATGTCAGGCGTTGAATAACGGAAGCAGGGCAGGGACGTAATAACGCAGGATCGATATAGGACCGCATAGAATTTCCTTATTTCAGAACGTGCAAAACCATCACGCCTGATACCAGGCATGACAAATATCAACAGGAAAGAGGGTGCTTAAGCCGGACTTAAGGCAACGCCAGACCGCAATGGCCGCTCATAAGCGGCGCTGGTCAGTGCTCAAGCAATAAATTCAAACTCAACTGGTTAATTACAGACCAGTTAATGTGCTGCGACAGTGGCACCTTCAATTCAGGCTTTGGAATCGATGACACCGACAGCGTTCGCGCAATCTCCAGCCTTGCTACAAACGCATAGCCGCAATCCGGGTTCTGGCACATATAGGTAATTTCCTTCATCAAAGACGACAACACCCGGCTCTTGACAGCACGTGGCGCTTGCTCACAATGGGGGCAACTCAAACCAATATTTCTCATCGACGATCTCCTGGTGCAGCAATCAGCTTCAAACCGCATTACAAAACAACTTACAATGGCGACATAATGAGTTTATGGTGACATCACCCGAGCGCATTCGCCTTGACCTTGACGTGCGCACTCGCAATGCATACCTACTTCGCCCAAGGTCGACATCGCATCCAGATATTTACCAGTTACCAGCACAAAGCCAACAGCGGCTACGAGTGAATCCAATTTGTCGATCACAACACCTTGACCACCGTTGAGAAATCGACTCACCTGGGAATCATCCCAACCAACGTGCTTTTGCACACTCTGTCGACCGGGACCGGTCAGGGCGCGGCGCAAAGCTTGTTCTATTCGCATAGGTCGCTTCATCATTACCTCACATTAAGAATTGTGTGCCGAGGGGCAGATAAATCTGTATTCTGTAGCCGTTGCATGGTGATGTCCTTTTCTTAGGGATTGCTAGCAAGTTCGCGCTGGTATTGCTCCAAACCGCGCAACACCATGCGACGGAGAAATGAAGCACGGGACAGATATTCCTTAGAGGCAAATTGCTCGATGGATGCTTGTTCCTCTGCGGTTAGGCGTATGCCCAAAGGTTGCGTAAGGCAGTTTTTTGGAGAACGCTGCGCTGTAGATAATGTTTTCATAATGTTATGATTTGTGGTCGCTAGGGATGGTGACAATATAACGCAATAAATTGCGTATGTATATATTTATAGGTGATATCTTGCGCGTATTAATTGGGGCTCGCCTAAAGGAAGAGCGAGAACGTCTTGGCTACAACCAGATAGAATTTGCGGCGATCGGTGGCGCGTCTAATAGGTCACAGATCGATTGGGAGAAGGGTAAACAGGTCCCGAACGCGGAATTTCTTGCATTGATTGCTGATAAGGGGGCAGACGTCCAATATGTGTTGACTGGAAAGTCGTCAACAACGGCGTTAGCCGAGGATGAAAATGAATTATTAGTAAAATACCGTGGACTTAATGCTCGCGAGAAATCGCAACTACTGGGTATCCTTGAGATATTTAGCTCAACGCCAAAATAAAAGCCTGCGAAAATCATTACCCCAAAAGTCGGAAAAACGAATACCTAAATGTTGCGAAAAGCATTTTTAGCGAATATTGTGCTGCAAATAATGTTTATATAATGATATTATTTGATCGCTATGGATAATGTCACTGTGGCGCAAGCTCAGATAATTTATGCATTAGGACTCTATGGCGGACAAAGAACAACAAACTTTTATCGTTGACTGCCACATCTGTAAGGCCAAAGTCGCGGCGATCGAATCAGGCAGGGCCGTGCACCATACATCTGATGCGTGGCAAAATTATGGCAAGAAGGTATTTATCGGAAATTGCCCTCAGTGCGATTTCATTTTGGTTGGAGAGTCAGATCAACTTGACTTTAAAGATGTGGATTCCTACGACGACCGATGGAGCGAGGTTATTCGCGTCTATCCAAAACCTCCCAAAACGTTTTTGAGTTTGCGTATTCCCCCAGTTGTCACAGACTCGCTTAAAGAGGCTGATCGCACACTTCAGGCGGGGGCGAATATCGCCACTTGCATGATGCTTGGCCGAGCCATCGAAGCTCTATGTCGTGATGTGCTAAATGCCGAACCTAAAGAGGGGGGCACTGAAAATGTACCAGCTAAGACCAAAAAATATATCATGCTGGGACAAGGAATTAAAGAACTCCATAAGGCCAATTTAATCGATGACCGCTTGTATAAATGGAGCGAGCAATTACACGCATTCCGTAATATGGCCGCCCACCCAGAAGACATCACCATCTCCCGTAATGATGCGGAGGACCTTCAAAAGTTTGTGTATGCGATGGTCGAGTATGTCTATGACCTTACCGATCTTTATGATGATTTTATGAGTCGGGTAAAGGCTCGTACTAAAGGATAACGGTGTAATTCACTTGTCTAGGGTCAAGTATAAATGTATGGTAATCGCGCCGATTCCAGCTAAAAAAACCGCACTCGAACGAAGAAAAAAAGGAAAACAAATGTTTGGTTTTGGTATGCCTAAAGAACACAAAATTTTATTACAACAAATAGAAAATGCGCTTACTGCGCTGGGAGCTGGCGGGGACGCGCGGGATCATGCCAAATTGCTGTTCGATAGGGCGGGCGACCAAGCTAATGCAACGTTCGGAAAGAATGCTAACTCTAACAATTTGGGTGACTTATTTTTGGCATCGGATGAGAATTTCGGAAGGGTAAGAGTGTCGGCTGGTCTTAGTATTCAAGACATACGTGCGCATTGGAATCGATCACCATTACTTCTATGTGTCGAACAACAAATTCGTGAGGCTAGGTTGGGCAAAAAATGATGAAAAAAAGCACGTCATTAAACGCACTATTCCGAGATTTACTTAAATCTTTACCAAAGCCAGTCGAACCGCTCAAAAAAAGATGAAATAGTGGTTGCCAAATATTATCAAGACGATCTTCCGTGACTTTAGTACAAATATATTAATATCTGTACATCATTGATAGTGTGTTGTGCCACCAAAATAAAGGAATGATTTGTGTATCTTAAATCCATAGAAATTGAAAACTACAAGTGTTTCTGGAGGTCACAGAAAGCGGTCTTGGAACATGGATTTAATTTATTTATTGGAGTAAATAATTCTGGCAAGACCACTATGCTGGAGGGTCTTGAATTAACTTCGAATGTTAACCAACCTCACCGTTCCCATAAAAATTTATTGACTTTTGGAGCGCAATCGGACGGCGATTCTAGATTTACTACGACACTGTCAACCGACGTTAACGAATTGCGGCGGGTGTGTGGAAACGATTTTTACATCCCGATGCCAGTACCTCAGGGCGAATCCTTTCATTCATCGATTGAAGGAAGTCAGGATCTTTTTTTAAGGCTCTTAGCGGATCAAAGGGTAACTATCGGTCTTGAATCAGTTGGGCAGATACAGAGCTGTTCTTATGAAACTGTCGTGGGTAAATCTCCAAATTCGACAAGAAATACTAACGGAGGCCATCCTGTTTTTGCATTACGGCTTTTGTACAAGGATTGGTCCTCTTCGATGCCTGAACCAAACCTTCAGAATTTTTCCGGGCTCAGCCTTCAAATAGGAACTGTTCGCGAAGCATTTTTACCATATATCTACAGATTTTCTGCTCAAAGAAGACCATCTGGAGAGTCCCAAAATCAAGGCGTGGCGATACTTGACCGGGACGCAACGAATCTGCCATTTTGCATTAATCATTTGCAGACGAATGATGCTGATGGTCACCGAATTCTATGTAAGTTGGTAAACCGTATATTTCCTAGTGTAAAGTGGGTTCAAGCCCCGCCCGTCCCGAACACGAACTTTTTTAGACTGCAATGCCTTCCCGTCGCTCCGGAGGGACGTCGGAGTGACCTAGCGATTCAAATGAGCTCAATGGGATCAGGTATTGGTAATGTTATCGCGATGCTGTATGTCGTTCTCACGTCTCGGTATCCTCAAGTGATAGCAATCGATGAGCCAAATTCTTTTTTACATCCTCGAGCTTTACGTGAATTGCTTCAAATTTTCGCTACTGAAGGGGCGCAGCATCAATATATTCTCACGGGACATTCTGCCGACGTGTTAACCGCTGTAAATCCGAATCTAATTACGTTGTTTGAATTTGATGGTGCTTGCACCACTATTAAACAAGTTAATAGCAAAGATATCGCGTTACTTCGGTCCGGTTTGTCGGACTTGGGAATTAGAATGACCGATCTTCATGGGCGAGATCGCGTGCTATGGGTAGAGGGCCAAACGGAAGAAATTGTACTGCCAGATTTATTGCGTCATTTCTGTCCAGAACTCGCTGCTGGGATTGCGGTTTTACGAGTTGAGCATACAGGGGCATTTGAGAAGAGAGGTATAGATCCAAAAGAGGTGGCAAATATTTATAAGCGTTTAACTGAATCTTCGGCGCTCGTGCCGCCGATGGTGGCAATTTTATTGGATAGCGAATTGCGTAGTTCGGCTGCTTGCGCAAAGCTCGAAGCAGACTCTAATGGCGCCTTAAGGTTTTTGAAACTTACGATGTTAGAAAACTATTTGCTCGTGCCCGATGCAATAACTGCGGTACTAAACGATCTAAAAGAGTTAGTCAGTTTGGAGCAAGTTACCGCAGCACTGGAAATTGCAAAAAAAAATTCGGAGGGCGGTGCGAATATTTTAAAGCAGGTTTTTTCATCTCTCTCAGATGCGCGTCATGAATTTAAAAAAACTCGCGACGCACCACGAATCGTTTCTTGGATACTTTTGAATAGCCCGCACGAGCTTCTTGAATTAGGAAATTTTCTTCGAGAAATAGTTGGGCTTAACATTAAAAGTAGCAACGAAAAATAGGCACCTTTAGCTTGCTGGTCGACCATATCAACACAGTCGACTTAACTATTTCACTATTTTTAAGCCTTTTTCAACTTACGTAGATCCGGCGCCGGGTATTTATGTGATGTAGCAACTATAGACGAAGGTTGCTTCTTCCTTGCTTGTACTATTGCCTGAAGGTTAATACTGATAGCTCGTTATACTGGGACGCCTCTTCTCCTGTGAAGTGGCGTCCTTCAAGTGTCCGAAGACTTTCTCTCGGTTGTCATCTTCTCCGCTTAACATCTAGGCTATTAACGACCAATAAACAATGCGCGTAAGGCATCGTTTATACGCGTTTGCCAGCCATCTCCAGACGCTTTCAGCGCCGCTAGCACATCAGCATCAAGGCGAATTGAAATTGATTTTTTTGTCGAGAGAAACACGATGTCCTCGTTTTGGTTTTAGCATCTCGGCGGCTATTTTTTTGCCAAAAAGTTCTGGCAATACGTCCTTGGCGGAGCGGGCTTTGGCGAAATCTTCAACGGTCCATTCCGGATTGTCATCGCTGAGCTGTTCTGGATTTTTCTTCTGAGGCATAGCGTTCCTTTGCATCCTGGTAAACCTTACTTAGTGCGTTAAAGCATGGTCTTTCAACCAGTCGCGCAAAGCGGCATCCATGCGTGTCTGCCAGTCGTCCCCGGTAGCGCGGAACTGCGTTAATATATCCACCGACAGGCTTATGGTGAGGCGCTCTTTGACCACTGGTGCATCCCGCAGTGAATACCGAATAGTCAAATTTTTCTTTTCTGTATAAATCGGTAAAACGTCTTGCGCAGTGTCTAGCATTAGCCGGTCATGTATCACCGCTTGCTGAAGCACGGTATCGAATTGTGCTAAGAAATAGGTGGATACGTGCAAAACACTACCTTGATAAGTGCCGCGTAGCTCGTCAGTCTCCCCCAATGCATAGCCTCGTTCGGCCAGTAGGGCTGTCATGTCGTTAAATTCGTTATCCCGTTGCTGAAGCGGGTTGATCAATTGTTGATAGACCCACTCCTTCGGGTCCGATGCTATCGAAAATTGCGCATCCTTTTCAATGACAACCTGTAAGCGCGCCTTTTCAAAATCGGCCGAGTTGTCATATATAAATACGGCATCGGCAATCTCCGCTGCGCGGGGTAATAACGCTAATGTGCGGCTATACCTTTCCCGAACTTTTTCGGATGGAACATAGTGGCCTGTCGTTGAGCCCGTCTCGTAGCGCAGGTTTACCCGAGCGACATTCTTTTCTGGATCGTCTGTCGTGATGAAAGTTAGCAGGACTTTGTAACCCTCTTCTTTTAGCATTAATAGCTCATTGATTCGGGAAGGGTGGCTCATGACCGTTTCAAAAGCAAATGGCTGTTGACTAGTGGTAGCTTCTGCGCGCATTTGCACTGCAGCTCTAGCCGCGGCCCAGTCGCGGGCGTTTTGATCTACGAAGTCCCCTTGCAGGTCTTTTGATACTTGGTCGGGATTTATGAAGCGGACGGGAAGAGGGTAGACACCGCCGACTGTTTTGAGACCTGATACTTTGATTTCATCTATTAAGGACGTTTTACCTGAGCCATTCGGGCCAGCAAAAACGATGACATGCAGTTCGAGTTTTGTGGGATTTTTATCGGTGGACATATAAAAAAACGCGGTCGGGCCGCGTTTTCAAGATTGGGTGAGGAAAATTGTCAAAGGTTATGTGCACGTTTCCCGGCAAAACTTGCCAAGTCAAACGATTTTGCTTTTTTTACATCTCGTTTGGGAGCGCCAAGTTGTGACCGTCTTTTCACTTCAGCCAACGTTTTTTCCATATTGCCAGTTAAAGCGTCGTCCCACTCCTTAACCGTCGCGCCTAGCACGTGGGTTTCATTTGTGAGAACGGTAGGAGAGCTAAAGCGCTTCGTTCTGATTAATGTTGCCTTCATAGCAATACTCCTTGAGAGACTACGTTAGTCTCATTATAGACCAACAGGCAGGGACGGATGTTTATGCCACAAATCCTAACTATTGAAGGACTACAAGCGAATAATCTTAGCACTTTTGAACTTAATATTCTGATATTCTGCTGACTATTCACAGGCTACGCGTCCTCTGTTTTAGTCTCTAGCGCAATAGAGGTAGTAAAACCGCCAGACCCAATGCTGTGCGTGACTTTTTCGGTCAGCCAATCCACACGATCAATCGCTGCTTTAAACCCGGAAACGATAATTGGCGATTGCGGCATGAGAGCCGGATTACCTACCGCCAGATTCAATTCAAACGTCGCTAGCCCGCGCTGAATGCGCAGCCATTCGGCAACGGCCGCAGTACGGGCGTCGGTGTCGCTGGCGTAGGTAGTACGAAGCCGCTTGGCATTCTCAGCCCTTCCGGCGATCACGCTTTGTCGCAACCCTTGTTTGTCATCCTGCCAGAACACCCGCACACCGGTATAGCTGTCACGTTCGGCACTGTGATAACGGTGGCCGTCCCCCGATTGGCGGGTGATATGGATGGTCGGCAATGGCTTGCCGGACACGGTTTGGCTAAAGCTGGCGGGCAAAAAAATCAAAGTATCGTTTTTAACGGTAGCGACCGCATCGTACCGTTTGCCGAGACGACGCAGAAAGGCCGCATCACTCTCACGGGTCTGGTCGATGTGCTTAATGTTGACGGTGCGGAGTGCCTCTGCAATACCCGCTGTGAGTTGCTGCCGGAAGGCAATGACTTCAATGATCGCGCCGAGCGTGGTGTCATGGAAGCTATGTTCTTCGATTTGCCGGAACGTGTCGATCAGATTCGCAGTTCGGGCGCGTAACGTGATGGTGTCGGGCGCGCCGCTGTGCTCGACTTCATCGACGGTAAACGTGCCTTTGTCGACCAGGCCGCTATGTTTCCAGCCGATGTGCAGATGAATTTTTGCGCCTTTGGACGGGATGGCAAGTTGACCGTCGGTGTCGTCGAGCGCAATGTCGAGCTGGTCAGCAGACTCGTTGCGGCATTCGGTCAGCATTAAGCTGATCAGGCGCGGTCGAAGGATGGCGGTCAGGTCACGGCCATCTAAGGTGACGCGGAAATCAGGGATGCGGTCAGTCATCGGTTGACGATTCCACTGACGATGTCACTAATCCCATTGACCGCGTTCACGTTGTTGGCCAGCCCATCAAGGGTGAGCATATCGCGTAATGTGCCGATGTTGCCCAGATTGCGCAACGTATTGCGCACATCATCATCGGTGCATTTAAGCGTGATCGCAAACTCCACGCGGCCCGGATTGCCGTCGATGCCTAGATGGGTTTTGCCTTCGGTCATGCTGGTGATGATATACGCGCCATAAATGCGGCCCGTACCTTGAATCAAAATCCATGACTTACCGGTGTCGGCCATCAGGCGTAATGCGTCGAGCGCATAGAGTGAGCCGGTCAGTTCAGGCGCAATCCAGCCGGAGAGCGTGATGGTGTCGTCGCCCTTGCCGGTGAACTGAAACGCGTCACGCACCCCGACACGGGCGTTGCTGACGTGTTTCCATTCGGTCTGGCGTTGCAGTTCCTGATAGGCCAGCGTGGGTAAGCTAAAAACGAACATGCCGAGGGCCATCATCATGGGAAGTGTCCTTGTAGTGGATTAATAGTCATGCAGGCTGGAACGTTGGCGTGCGCGCTTTTCCCGGTCGCGGCGATCCAGTTCGGCAGAGACGGCTTTAGCAATCGCCTGCGGGTCGGCGCCCGCCGTCGAATGAATATGGATCTGGATGTTGTCCGCTGCCGCGGCTGGCGGGACGCTGGCCCCAAGCGGTGCTATCGGCGGACGTGTATCAAAGGCCATCACGGGCATAGCCGCCACACTTATAGCCATTCCAGCACCTAGTTGCGTCAGGCGCTTTGCCATGGAGCCGACTTGGCTGACCGGCGCATTGGCGCTGCGTTGCAGGCCGATCGCCAGACCTTGCATCGTGTGATCGCCCACGGATGCAAAAACCCGGCTTGGGCTACGGATACCAAGCTTGTCTTTAAACACGCCAATGACGCTGTCTGCAATGCCAGCGACCTTTCCTTGCACCCATCCCAGCATGCCCGTCATACCATTGATCAGGCCGGTGATGATATTGATGCCGAGCGTGGCAAATTTGGCCGGTAGTGCAAGGATCCAACCGACTACTTTCCCCACGCTGTTACCGATTCTTTCGCCCATGCTGTCAGCGGCAGCACTGGTATCGCGCATGGGTTGCCACAACCAGCTTAAGCCTTCAATAATCCAGAGGATAGCGACTTTTACCGGTTCGAAGGCGTTAGCGAGAAGGGCAAGGAACGGCATGCAATGGACCAACATGCCGCCGAAGTTCCTCATGCCTTCCCATAGCCATAACAAAGCGCCCCCCAAGGCTCTAAATGCGGGCATCGCAGCACTGCCGATGCCACGCGTCAGACCTCTGAACAGTCCAATGAAGAAACTACTGATGGGTCCCCAAAATTTATAGATGGCAATTGCCGCCCCCCCAAGCACGGCGGTTAAAGCGGCAATGCCCCAAAGAGGTAGTCCTGCGATTGTCGCACCGACCAGCATTGCCCCCTGGACGATACGGCCGAGAATAGTGAGGGGTCCGGCAAGCGTGCGGCCCAAGACCAGAGCACGCGATCCGACGGATAACAGGCCACCAACGATATTGCGCAATGCTGGCAGTAGCCCCCATGCCTTGAGGCCCAGTAATCCCATTGCCATTTTGAGCGCGGCGATAGGTACAACGATGCTGGCCAGGGTTAACGCCAGCGTGCCGGTTACCGCCATCACCGCGCCAATTCCCAGGGCAATTTTCAGTAACGATGCCGTCAAAGCCGGATTGTGCTGCATCCATTTGCTGATGCCGCGTAGGATCTGCGCGATACGTGCCGTTACCCGGCGCAATGGTTGATCAATCGCGTCGGAGGCCGTAATACCCAGGTCTTCCCACGACGAGCGCAGCGTTTGTAGGTCGCCTTGCAGGTTGTCGGCCATGATGGTGGCCGTCTTTTGGGCGACGCCTTTGGCGTTTTCGATAATGGCGACATAGCGATTGATGCCATCCGCGCCTTGCTTGTCGATTAGTGCGGCCATGCCTGCTGCCGGTTCTTCACCAAAAATCTGTTTTAAGTAGTCGAGACGCTGACCACTACCTAGCAGTTTAGTGGCGTCGGCGACGTCACGCAAAATGGCAGGAATGTCGCGCACGTCGCCTTTTAGGTCGCGCGAGGCGATCCCCAGTTCTTCCAATGCGCTTGCGGCCTTGGATGTGGGCGCGGCCAAGCGCAACAGCATCGAGCGCAGCGTCGTGCCCGCCATACTGCTTTTAATCCCGGCGTTACCCAGTAAGCCGGCCATGGCGGATGCCTGCTCTAACGACATTCCGGCCGCTTTGGCAATCGGGCCGACATACTTCATGGTGTCGCCCAGCATTTCCAGATTGGTGTTGGCGGTGGTGAAGGTCATGGTCAGTACGTCACCCACGCGGGCCATTTGGTCGGATTGCAAGCCGAAGCTGGTCAGGATGTCGGAGGCGATATCGGCGGTGCGCGCCAGGTCGGACCCGCCCGCTTTTGCCATCGATAACACGGTCGGCATGGATTGCAGGATTTCATCCGGTTTGAAACCGGCCATGGCCAGATAGCCTTGCCCTTCGGCCGCTTCAGTAGCGGTGTAACTGGTGGTGGCACCTAAAGTGCGAGACTGGTCGCGTAAGCCGGTGAAGGCTTCTGATTGCTTATCAAGGCCACTGAGGGCCTGCACGCGTGACATGGCGGCGTTGAAATCCACGCCGGGGGTCAGTATGCGTCTTGCGCCCATCAGCATGCCTCCGCCCATGGCACCACTGATGATGCCGACCGCAGCGGCGTTACCGGCAAAGTCCCGGGTTTTGGCAAATTGGGCGCGTACTTTAGCCATGCGCTCATGTTGGCGCGTTACCGCCGCCAACTTGATTTGCTGCACGCTTAATAATGCATTGGTGGACGCCAGATCTGTATTGAGCGTTTGCTCATGCGCACGTAGTTTGGCCGTGCTGATCCCTGCGGCGTCAAGGCGTTGGCGGGTAACGCTTAATCTTTCGGCAAGCGTGGCCTTGCTGGCACTCAGCTTGGTGACCGAAGCATCTGCCTCTTTGAAGGTGGTCTTCAGCTTTCTCAATTTACTTTGCGAGTTGCTGTATTGATGTTCGAGTTTGGTCAGGCTATCGCGGGCAAGTGCAAAGCTGGCAGTCAGCTGATTGCTCGGATCTTTGGTGCTGAGAAGTTCCCGCTGCAAGCCTTTGAATTCGGTGCGCGACGTTTTAGTCTGGCTGGCGAGAGAATGCTGGACTGCGCGCTGACTCTCATATGCTTCTTTCGCTGCAGTGACTGCCAGTCTGTGCTTTTTTAAATCGACGGTTGTGTCTCTAAAATCCTGTTGCAGGTTCCGCAAATAACGGGTTTCTTTTAACTGACCGTTTAAGTCGTTCAGACGGTCATTGACGGCTTTCATGGCGGCACTGGTCGGCGCGGCCGCATCGCGTATTTTTTTAAGCGGACCGGTAACTTTGTCCAGCGCTGTCATGATGACTTGTAATCGTAGGTCCGCCATGGTGTGCCTTTATTGCTCTGCAGTGCTACGCAATCGGGCGCGTTCGCGCCAGTCCATCAATTCAGTTAACGTAAATGCCGCCATCGCCGCCGGGTCCCAATGAAACACCACGGCGATGTCGGCCATGGCGTTTTCTACGCAGTCGGGGAGACCATGTTCCGATCCGCTTTCTTCGCTAAAAAATAGGCCACCTCGGCCCCCAGTGCCATCAGATCGGCAAGGTCCAGATTGTTGACATCTTGCGTGGTGAGGATTGGTTGGGTGATGCGCGGCAATACTTTTTGCAGGGCCATGACATCGAGGTTGGCGACATCGACCAGTGAGACGCCGCGCAGCTCTCCGGCTTTTGGTTTGCGTAATTGAATTTCGGTAATGACGGTTTCGCCGCGTTGCAGCGGTTCGTCCAGAATAACGGTGACGTGGTTGGTGGAAGTGGGTGCAACGGAAGTTTTGACGGCTGACATGGTGTGCTCTTTTTAATGGACAAATAAATGAATGGTGCGGTTGATCTGATTCGTTACAGACCGATGGCTTGGCGCAGTGCATCGTTGACGCTGACGCCGTTGATCTTTTCAATACAGTTCATAAAATCGAGTTCGATCAGGTCGACGTTATCGACCGTGAGTTTGTAATAACTGACGGCGGTACTGTACTTATGGGCGGTGTCGTCGCCAATTTTGGCAGACCCCATATCGATTTCTTTATGCCGTCCGCGTACCACCACTTCAACGGCTAATACGTCGCCGGTATCGTCATTTTGATAGGCCCCGGCAAAGCGTAATTGCACAGCGTTGTGGGATTTGGCAGCGTATTGCTTTAATGCGTCAACAACGAGGCCGCCCGTTGTCCATTCGAGTGTCAGCGCTTCGTTACCCATATCGACCATGATCGGGCCGCTCATGCCACCGGCACGGTATTCCTCCATCTTGCGGCTGAGTTTCGGCAATGTCAGTTCCGGCACCAGCCCCATGTAGTGCACGCCATCGTTGAACAGATTAAAATCTTTGAGTTTGTTGGGTAAGCCCATGGATATATCCGATCGGAAATAAAGTTAAGCGGTGATGCGGCTGGCAAAGTCGGCCAGATAGCGGTCGGTGATGCGTTGCTGGAACACTAGATTTTCTAGTGGAGGCACCGGCGTATAGTCGTAATCGATGGCCAGCTTTCCGGCTTTTAAGGTGTCTTTGCTATTGAACGCTTCGTCGTACCATGCGCTGCCGTCGATGATGTAACCCTGGGCTTTGAGGTCACGGAATTTGGCATTGATGCTTTCGATCAAATCCTTCACTAACGACGGATGCAATGGCTTATCGACATACGTAAAATGCGCCTCCGCTATCGTGTCGGCCAGCACTTGTGCGGTGCGGGTGTAATTCTCAAAAAAGAAGAATTCCGGCACTTCACAGGTGCGCGAACCCCAGAACCGAAAGCCGCCATTGTTGATTAACGTGGTGACTTCCTTTCCGTTCAGGTATCCAGCATCGGTGGCCGGATCCTGCAAGTCCCAGAACACGTCGCTACTGATGCCGGTCGGGCCATTGACCGGCATATTCGATAAGGTTTTATGCCAGCCGATTTGTTCATCGATCTTGGCGCGCAAGCCGAGTGCGTAAGCGACGGCGGAGATGCTGGCTTCGGCATTGGTCGCCATATCCCAGCCGACAAAGTCGGGCCAGATCAGCATCAACTCGCGTTGGCCGAAGTCTTTCCGATAGGCGACGGCGTCTTCTTTGGTCAGGCAGCCCCACGCCGACGCATACACAAAGCCGCGCAACTGTTGCGCCACGCTGACCATGGCGTTGGTGACTGCTTGGGTGTCGAGACCGGGCGCGCCGAGGATGCGTGGCTTGATGCCGAGTTTGCCTTGCGCGGCCAGCAAGGCTTTGATGCCGGTATATTTGCCGCTGGCGGTCACCGTGCCGATCACGTTGCTGGTGGTGGCGGCTTCGTCGTCCCCTTCGGCTACCCGCACGACGATCGTAAAGGGCTTGGTTTGCAGACCGATGGCTTCGAGTGTGCGGCTTAAGGTTCCTTTCTTACCGGCTTTGCCGAGCGCCGCAATGACGTTGGTTAATAACACCGGCGTGTCGAGCGGAAACGTCAAGGGATCGGCATCTTCTGCGGTGGCAACGAGGCCAATGACGGCGGTGCTGATGGTGCGGATCGGGCGCGTGCCGTCGTTGATTTCGAGGACGCGTACGCCGTGGTGGTAATCGGTGGACATAACAACTCCTATTGGTGATAAATAATTAAAAAAGGGCAAGGTCCGGAGGGACCGGCCACGTCAGTCGGTGCGGGTAGTCGGGTTGATCGACTATCCGATTGAGGCCGACCCGATAAATCTTCCACGCTTTGAGCAAGGCGATATCGACCTGTGTGGCGTCGTCGATATCGATCCGGTCCTGATATCGGGTGATCGCCGTGGTCGCGATGCGCAAACCGGTGCTTATGCGTTCGACGGCGGCGGCGATCAGTTCGGCATCGCTGGGGTAATAATCCGGTACCGGCCCCCAGCGACCGCTATCGCATTCCGCGTATATGGCGCGTCCGTGCGGTTCGACATCATTAGGTGTGGCTAAAAACGACCAGTAGTCGTCTTTGGCGTCGAATTTCACTTCGCAACGGATGCCATTGACCTGTCGTACCGGCGAGCGCACGTCTGTATAGATAAACCGGTTCCCGAGCAGTGCTGGTGGGATCATGGCTTGCGGGGGAGCCACGTGCATTGTCGCTTTCATTGCTTTGTGTCGTTTCACCATCATCCAACCCTTTGCCATAATGTTGTCCGTGTACCGATCCCGCCATCGTTGCCGGTGCCGTGGTCATACGACCAGCCGCGTATCTGCCACGCACCGCCGACTTCGGGTGAACCATGATTTTTATTTAAGCGGTAGGAGCCGACGCTATTTTCTTGCAGGCCCGGTCCCGCTAGCTGATGGGCATAGCTCGCTGTGCCGCCGTTGGCCGCTGCTAAGCCAGCGGTGTGGGCATAAGCGACGTGGAAGTTGACCGGACTGTAGACAGCACAGTCGCCCGCACTATCGCCACCATGCAGCCATGCGGGCTGGCCCGGGCGTCCGTTCCAATTTAACCGGATGCTGGCACTGCCACTGATCTTGTCGGCGGGATTCAAATTGCGGGTGGTCCAGGCTTCTGACCATGCGCTCCATCCTTTGCTGTTGATATTGACCCGCGTGACGATCTGATTGTCGGTGGAGATCGCCCGTTGCAATAACCAATTGTCTTTTGCCGGTGTGGCGCTGCCATTGAGCGATGACGTGAAAACATGTCCGTAGGGCGTTGGGCGATTGGCTGTCGCTTCCTGGGTATAGGTGGCCCAGCCGAGAGGGGCGGCATTCATGTCGGCAACCAAAGGCGGGCCACCATCCGGCAGCGTGCCGTTTTGACCTTGGGTAACGGCGCGCTTACCAGTCCCGCCGACGGTCAGGGAACCCACATTGCCACCGGTCAGCGGCAGGTATTTGCCGGTGACCTCGGGGAGATTGCCGCTGTGATAGAGTTTTTTCCACGACCCCCACTTATCCTGCCCGCCAAGCCGATAGCATGGGTTGCCGTTGCTTGTAAAACCCAACTGATGCGCGGGACCGCCCGTGAAATCGGATCCGCTTCCATAGGGCCGAAACGTGATTACACCGTGCGCCGTGCCACCATCGCTCAATCCATCGACGTCATTGTTCTTAAAGTCAAAATAGACGCCCATGCCACGCTCTTTGGGCGCTTCGGCAAGGGTGCGTTGATCTGTGACCGCAATGCCATGGGTCGACTGGGCGGCGCGGGCAGGCGCGTAGCCAATCAGGTTTTGTTTGGTGGCGGGGTCAAAGGTGACCGTGTCCCACGCCAGTTTCCAGGCACGGCCTTTAAAAAGGGGTTTTTGTGCGGTGAAACCCGTACGTTCCCAGGTGCGTTGCGTGATACCACCTTCGGTATACACCTGGCGCACGAACTCCTTGCCGCGCAGCGTGACCAAGGTGCCGAAGCCGTCACCGCCCATCGGCAAATGGGTAGCGGCCAGAATGCCGCGGTCATTCGCCACCAGCACATCGCGCACACCGGTCGTGAGTAAAGTATCGCAATCGGTATTGCTGTCGGTCACGGCGTCGAGCGTGCGGAAATACAGCGCGTCGCCCCGTTCGTCCGTCAGATAGGCAGGATGCGGATCGGTTTCTTTTTTGTGATGCGCGATAGCGGCAGCCAGCGCCGGTGTGAGTCCAGCCGGTGTGACGGCGCGGGTGTGATCGCTTCCCGCGACGGTCTCTGCAAAGGTCGCCAGTTCCACCACGCCTTGTCGGGACGTGGTGCCCGGTGGATTGGTAAAATTGGCGTTGCCGAAGGTCAGACTGGTGACGTCAATCGTCGTAAAAATGGTGTCGGCCGACAACAGCAGCATCGACTGGGCGGACTTCTGCAGGATCGGTTCGGGCTGACTGTAAACGCCCAGCAAGACGCCGTTACTGAGCCAATAGCCAATACCGCGCACCGTGTAGGTGTCGGTGCCATCGTCGCGAATGGTGACGTGGATGGTGCCGGGGGCCACCACGCCGCCGGATAGCGTGTTGAGGCGTTTGAATTCACCCGGCAGGACGGTCATCCCCTGGTCGGGCTTGAACGCGGTGGCGGTCAGGCCAATATGCGTCACGGTGAGCGGTGCGGTGCCGTTGTGTTCTGCGTTCACCAAGGCGGCGCGACCGACGGTGGTGGTGGTAATTTGGAGACCGGACATAGGTTTATGGGGCTTCGGTAAGGTTAAGGCGGGCATAAATCACCGGACGTAGCGCGCTCACCACGGCGATGGCGGCGCAGGTGTCTAGTCCTTGCGTGAACGTAAAATGACTGCGCACCGGCTTGGTCCGGTTGACTTCGGCGATCACGTCGTCGACAAAGGCCGCTGTGGCGGTGTTGCCGCCAGCACCGCTTAAGGTCATCATCAAATCAAAGGTGTGCGGTTCGCCCTTGGGTGACTTCTGCCACCACTCGTTGAGCAGGATCGCGCCACCGAATGCGGCGACGACATCCTTCACCGACTTGGCGGTACCTTTCTGGCGATGAATCGCCATCGCGCCGCGCACACGGGCGCGCCGGACTTCTTCGCTCCAGTACGGTTTCCAGCTATCCACGGACAATTGCCACGCCAGCCATGGCAACAGATCAATCGGGCAAGTGGTCGGGTTATTGAGCGTGCGCAACGGAATCGGAACGGCGGAGATGCGAGCGGTTGCCGCTTCCAGAGCGCGTTCCTGCGGCGTGGTGTTGGGCGGCAAGAGCGACCGATACGGCGGTGGAATGTGCTTATTCATACACACCGCCATACTCGACCACGATATCGTCACAGAACGGTGCCTGACGGCGAGAGATCGCCAGGTCTTTGGTCGGTGAAGTCAGTGCGACCCGTTCCACCCCATCAACGTGCAGCGCGGCGTAAATACCGGATAAGGTTGGCCCACGCCCAATACGGTGCGCTTCGGTGACGTAGTGCTGCATGCGGCGTTGGGCTTCCAGCACCACGACAGCGGCATCCGGACCGGGAAACGTATAAAGTTTGGCGCGGACGCGATAACGGATAATCTGGGCCGATTCGACCAGGACATGATCGGTCAGCGGCCGGACGTTGTCGGCTCCTAATCGGGCTGCTACGATATCAATCAGTTCTTGCGACGCGGTACCGTCACCGTCTCGGGACAAGATCGTGACCATGACGACACCTGGGGACGGACTGGTGGCTGAAGCATCGAGCACCCTTGCATCGGCACCCAGTGCATGAAAGATATACGCGCCTTCGGGACCAGCCACCGAGAAGCCGTGCGGAGCCAGCTGGATACGCTTGCGCAAATCTGCATTCGATTCCATCACCGCATCGGTTCCCTTGTCGGGATCGGCAGGCGTGACGACCAGACGCGGCACGTCCATCAATGCGCCCAGGTGATCCAGATCGTTGTCCATGGCATACGCCAGCATCAGAGCGCGAGCCGCTTCGTTGACTCGCTGGCGTATGTGTAATTCACGATAAGCGGTGACTTGCAAAATCTTCATGGCGGGATCCGATTCCAGCAAACCATCCATGGATGGATCGCGGGCGGTCAGATCGATCAGTTGTTCTGCCAGAATGGTCTCAAAGTCCAGCGCTTCGACAATGTTTGGTACCGGCAGGCGGGAGAGATCAATCGCAGAGGTACTCATGCGCCACCCGGATCGATAGAGACGTTAATCTGGACACTCTGTTCAGCGGCCACGCCATCGAGCAGCAAGGTCGCTTTACCATCGGTGCCGCGCTGCAGCTGCAGGCCCGTTAATTGAATACGCGGCTCCCACAAGCGCACCGCATGCGCCGTGGCGGCATAGATGCGTAAGGTCGTGGCACCGTGTAATGGCTGATCGATCAGTTCCGGTACTTCCGACCCGTAGCCTCGGCGCATGACCCGGGATCCTATCGGCGTGGTCAAAATATCAGCTAGCGACTGACGGATGTGCGCGAGGCCGGTCAACGCCCGACCGTTGCTGCGATCCATGCCGCTCATTGCGGACCATCCGACAGGTCACCACCGCGTTCGACGCCGCCGTGCGGGTGTTTCATCAGGCTGACGCCGCCAGCCACCACATCGTCGGTCGCCGTCAACGTGCCGTTGATGACGGCGGCCGCACCGCCCCCGGCGCCGGGTGTGACGGCCATGCCGCCGTTGAGTGAACTCAACCCGGCGACAATCAAATTCTTTAGTACGGTCAGGTTGCCCGTGCAGATCGTGTCGTCAGCGTTGGAGGTGACTTTGCCGGGTTCAACCGTCACGCTGGTGCCATCCGGTAAGGTGGCGCTTAATGTATGGACGGCGCTGTCGTATTGGACAATCGTGCCATCGCCGTAACGCGTGGTGTGATGGTCGGGGTTGGTCGACGGCGGGGCAAACTGATCGGAATACACTGCGGGGAAAATCACGGCGTGATCAAAGTTGCCCTCAGGGGAAAGCAGAACGACCTGTTCACCAATCGTCGGAGGCCACCACGTCTGTGCGCCGCCCGCCCGCGTCGTCGCCCATGGTCGCCAGTTGGTGAGATTGTTGCCGACCTGAACCCGCACGCGTTGCGTGTCGTGATCGATCTCGGCGATGGTGCCAAGACGGATCAGGTTGAGGATCAAGCGGAGTAATTCGGAGATGTCGGCAGTCATGCGATGCATGGTGCCGCGTTGTGGTCTTCAGCGCATTAGACAGCGGGTTGGTAAGCCGCTTATCAGCTCCGACGCCCTTTGGCACCGCTCCCACGCGTGGGAAAGTAGCGCCCCAGAACGCGGCGACGTGGACAGCGCCAACCATCCGGGGAACAGCCCTGAGTTGGTGATGACGAACCGGGACGCTTTGTCCTCCGGACAGCTATTTAGCTAACTATTACAACACTACCGATGAAATGGATGTTCGCTAATAAACTGGCGTAAGGCAGCATTGACGCGAGTCTGCCAGCCTTTGCCGGTCGCTTTGAAAACATCCAGCAGGTCGGCATCCAACCGAATGGCCGTAAAAACCTTGGTTTCCTCGGCTTTCGGACGGCCACGACGCTTTGCCACTAATGCGGTATAGATTTCCGGCGGCAACATCTCACTGGCCGGTTTGGCGTTGGCAAACCATTCTTTTGTGAGTTCTGGATTGTCCAGATCAGCGGCAATGCCAGCATCGATGGCAGCCTCCTCCTCGGGTGTGGGAAGGATAGTCCCGGATTTAAGTTTTGGCATAATTTTTCACCTCTCTTGTATTGGCCTTGCGCAGGCTGATAACGCGTACCGCATCGGTGCGGTGACAATAAACCATGACATGCAGGCGTTCACCAATGTAGCCGGTAACATGAAAGCGCCGTTCGGTATATTGCTGACGCGTGTCCTCAGATACGACTGCGCTCTCCCATTCAAAATCCTCTACACGGGCCAGCGACAAGCCATGTTTATCGACATTACTACTATTTTTGGCTGCGTCAAATTCATAGTTCATTCGATTTATTGTATAAACAAGAATTGACTGCGTCAAGTAATTTTTGTTTATACAAAAATTACTGACCTATAGTGTTCTTGAGTCTACGTCCGATTTAAATGCCTAATAGCAACATTTCATGTTAAATTATTATTTCAAAATAATAACGAACAATTTGTGTAGTTGTAGCTCACTAAGCACCGCAAAGTTCACTACCACTTTGCCAAAAAAATTGGAAATTTCATGGCCCGTCGAAACAAGAAGACCAAGTTAGCCGACGATTTGTTGGCTTCGCCCTGGTGGATCAGCGTTGTGCTTGGGTGCATAATTTATATCGTTATGCGTTGGTTTATTCCGTCGCTCTTTGCCGCAAGTCCTATTTTAATCGGACTGGCGATCCTGTCTCAATCCCTCGCGTGGGTGCCTTTAGTAGGTTTCGGCTTAATGGGCTTGCTCTCTTTTTTAGCATCGATAAAGACGCATGAAAAAAACGCGCCTGACATCCGCGTCCCTCCAGATTCAAAAACAATGCCGGGACGTGCCGCCCCGGTCACTGCAGATGGCTGGGGTGCTTCAAACCAGCAAATGGCCCCGGCAACTGACGTTATCCACACTAACTGGAATGTCGAGGCCCTGCGCTCCCTTGAATGGAAGCGGTTCGAGTTGCTGTGCGCAAAATATTATGAAGCTGTTGGATTTTTTTCGGAGACCCTCCGATGCGGTGCAGATGGCGGGATTGACGTGAAGCTGTATAAGATCGATCCAAACAAACCAGTCGCCGTCGTGCAGTGTAAAGCGTGGAATGTGTACTCTGTCGGCGTGAAGGAAGTGCGCGAGTTGTTAGGAGTGATGGCGCATGAGAAAGTCCGGCGCGGGATTTTCATCACAACTGGGAACTATACGAAGGATGCATTAAATTTTGGCGCGAGTAATCCGATTCAATTGCTTGATGGTCCGGGATTTGTTTCCAAAATAATGGAACTTCCTAACGAGCGTCAGAAAGCTTTGTTGCAATATGCGTTTGAGGGTGATTACACGACACCAACCTGTGCATCGTGCGGAATAAAAATGATCAAACGCGATAGCAAACGCGGCCCATTTTGGGGGTGTCTCAATTTTCCCCGATGTAGGAGCATGTTTTCAATTAAAAGCTGACACGACGGGGGGCACCGCACTGCCCGCTATGGTGGCGGCCTATCGTTACTAACAAGACTAGCTTAGAAGATGCTTTAAGGTTTCAAATGCCTAAGTAACGATTCCCGAATCAACGCGTGATCTTCGGCACTAAAGCCGAGTAAAGGTCGGGCCGCGTAGCGCACTTCCGTGCCTCTTTTGGTGACCCGATCCATTAATCCCTCTTGATGGACCCGTGCAATGCTCGCCACGCGTCCGTAAAATCCCACTGCTAGCTGATTGGCATCTTGCAAGATTTTGAGGCTCTTCTGTTTGCGCAACTTGGTGAACATCGCGGCCTTTTGTCGTTTGATCCGACCACTTTTGCCCCGTAGGTTCTTGCGTTGTTTGCGCGCCGTATAGGCCTCGCCGTCCGGCGTTTGCTGGTCGGCAATACGCTTGACCTGACTGCGGCGCAAATCTTGCGCGACTTGTCTATTCACGGCGCGGCGCTGTGCCGGTTGCAGCTTTAACAGCAGCGCACCCGCCCATTCTTCAATAGCTTGCAGGTCGTCGCTCATGCAGGGTGAATGGGCGTATGCCATTCCGCAAGCAAGGATTCGCCCTGGTATAGCGTCCAGAACTCGTCGATGTAGCCTGGCGTCGGTTGCGACTCGGGCGGATGGCGGATGTCGAGCCTGCCACCGTTGCGTTTGACGACGACCCGTTCGGTCAGGTCCAGCTTGATCGACAGATCGACCGTTTCATGATTATTAAAATCGACGTCAAAGCCAATGCCGGTTCGTCGCAGTTCCGGATTGTTCAGTAAGTCGTTTTGGTGAATGGTAATCCATGCCAGCAGCGGCACCATGACCGCGTCCGGAGCGCCTGCGTAATCGGTGACGATCAGGTTCAATTTGTAGCGATATTCAAACGATAGCGATCCGGTCCCGGTGGCGACCACATTGCCCTCGTCGGCGAACACCAGCAGCTTGTCGGGATTTTGGCGGAGGTCGGGATTGGCCGCCATTAGATGGGCTTTAAGGCTGTCTGGTTTGAACATGGCTGATCTCTTGTTGGCAATTCACGATCATGTCGACCTGGGCGGCACAGGTGGCCCAGGCCGATTCGGTGCGTTCGAGCGCAAGGTGCAGCGCACCGTTATTGTCTGGTGCGCTCGGTGGCAAATGACAGCGGCTCACTGGCGGACAACCATTGACGATAAGCGTCGGCGCCGGCAAGTGCGGGACGCTGGCGCAGCCGGGCAATAGCGTCAGGCAAAGGAGACTCAGCCCAAGGGCGAATAACGTTATTTTCATGTTGGAGCTTTTTAATGTGCTGTTCACGTGTTGAGAGTGTGGCGGCGATGCCGTCGCGCTGGATTTGCAGGGCAGCGAGGGCCTTGCGGTTTTTGGTATCGGTGGCTTTTAATGTGGCGATGAGACCGTCGCGGTCGATGACTCCTTGCTCGGCGCGCTCGGCCCGCTCTTTGGCCGCGATCAGGTGACCGCGTTGATTAATAATTACGGTCGACAGTCCGCCAACCAGCAGGCATCCGATCAGCAATTTTAAGATCAGGACCATAGACCGACCCGCGTACCTTGCCGATCAATCGTTAATACCTGGCGGCGCGGTTTTGTATCTTCAGCGGCGATGCTTAGATGGACCCACACAGCCGATCCGGTGCGTTCATAGATCAACTGGTCAAACTGAAGATAGGACTGATCTAGCTTTCGGCAGATCGCCATCGGCGTGCCAAATGCGGGGGCGATAAAGTCGTTCGCTAATCCCGTGAGGTGACTACTGTTGTGAGCGCCGCCGACCGCACGGTTCAAGGCCGGGCAACGATAACCACTGGAAATCGTCATGCCGACACCGCCCAGCTCGAGCCGGACCAGTTCATCAAAGCGTGCGAGGCGGCGCAGGTTGCCGATAATGATCGGCGTGGGCGCATTGTTGATGCCGAGTATGCGGGCGGTGTTGCTGTAGATGAATTCCTGGAGCGTAAAGTGTTGCGTGAGCGTAATCATTGATTTCCTCGGAGGATGTGGGAGACGTTGCCCTGGGCGCGAAACACCAGAGCCGACCAGGTGAGCGCGAGACCGGCCTGACCAAACGACGTGTGACCATAGCCGAGCAGGATCTCCAACGCAGAGGTGCCGCTAAAAACGATCATCACCCACGCAAGGAGCGAGATATGGACACGGTAGTTGGACACCCCGCGTCGATAGCACAGCAGCTGGGCGCAGGTGGCGCTATAGCTGAACAGTTCGATGGCCGTGAAGATCGTGGTGGTGGCGTTTATTGCGTCGCTAGCGTTCATCATTGCCTTTTCCTTTGCGCAGCCAGTTTGGCAGCGCAATTGTTTTAATCAAATCGATACCGTGTAGCGTCAGGGCGATCACGCCTGCGGACGCGAAGAAGGCGGCGACGCCGGATTGTTCGAGCGGTGTGTGGCGGATGACTTCCGGCGCGGCCAGATAGCCGATGACTAATGAAATCATCAAGTAGGCCAGTCGTTGCACGAGCGGCAGACTCTTGCTGGAAATGGCGACCAATGCGGCACCTGCAAAGGCCCCGATTAGGGCGTTGCCGTCTATTCCTGGCACCAGCGACGATAGGCCGATGCCGGTGCCGGTGGTGAGCAATAAGGTGGTGGTGCTGGCGTCGGCCATGGCGTTTTTCACAGGTTAATCCCAGAGATTGATGGTCTGGCGTGTGGCGGGCGTGGCAGATGGCGCGGGTAACGTCACCAGCTGGCCGTGGGGAATAAACGGGCCACTTTCGGCCAGACCGGGATTGAGTTCCAGCGCGGCTTCGACCACGCTGGCGCTCGCGCCCAGATGTCGCCAGCAGAGCAGGTCCAGCGTGTCGTATTGTTGGGCGCGTACGAGCATCGTCAGTGTCGTTAAATCAATTCAACCGTCAGCTGCGGACGGCCCACCAAATTGGCAATCGCCCAATGCGCATTGCGGCGCTGTTCGCCGGGTGCTTCATCTAGATAGGCCATAGATTTTTTATCAGCCATAGACGATGCGGTGCTGTCGTAGTCGCGGTACTTTTCCAGCAGGTCGGCTTTGGCGGTGCTGTAGACTGCGCGTCGGTAATAGATCATTAGTTTGCTTTCGCGATTAACCTGGCTTGCGGGAATATCTACCAATGCCAGGTACCCAGCCACGACTTGCATTTGCTTCCATGCCGAGAGTTCTTCATTGACGTGGAGGATGGCGTCGATGACCGCTTGCGTTAAGCGCGGGCCGGTAACCGTACCATCCAGACGCATGGCATTTCGCATATGCGGTAAGTCGATGGGAGGAAACCAGCCATCGTTTTCCACCGTTGTGAAATCATCCGCTTGGTGCGATGTTACTTGGGTGATAGCCATAAAGCTCATTGGGCGACTCCTATCAATAAAACGGCGGTGGGCGGGTTTCACACTAGACTAACCAGTCAATGATCCACCCGCGCCGCCGTGCGCCATGGGGTGCTCGATTTACCTAGATAGCTGCTACTACGGTTGCCTTTTTCAGGCGTCGTTCAAGTCTTTCAATATCTTTTTTTACCCCGACACCTTCGAACAAGGCAACAGCGCGTTTCAGATTGTTATAGGCAGCTTGCGCCATGGGAAGTTTGGTGCGAGTAAAGTCTTGTTTGTCATCCGCGCCGCCGTTCGCGACCTCAAGCAGGGCATAGCCAAGTGCCTTGTGTAGTTTGGCCCGTGCTTGGTCCGGCACATCGCTGTTCTGCGTCATTTCACCGACTGCACCCAGAATCAACACTGCGTGTTTAGGATCGTCCGCCAGCGGGCCGCTCAGATAGGCACCGGAAAATTCATCCAGCAACATGGTTGGGATATCGCGGCTGTATTGGTCGGGCAAGGTCATCTTGTGTGTGACGGCATAGCGGGCGATGTCAATGGCACGATCAAAGTCACCTACATCGATAGTCCAGACCAGTATGGTGGTCAGAACGTCATCCTGACCGCCGTTTCCAGCAGCGAGGACGCCATCTATCCATTCTTGATAGTCCGGCAACAATTTTGCTTTGAGGCCGATCTTTGCTTTGATTGACTGGATCGATTTTAAGGAACGCTTATGCTCGGCCAGTTGGTAAAGTTGCAATTCATATTGCGATCCGGATGTGCGTGCGCCGGGCGCGGCACTGGCCGCCGCTTGCTCGGCCAATACGCGTGCCTGATGACGCAGAGCAGGGGAAAGGTGTCTCATCGGTTACACCTTCGGCGCTGGCACATCCGGTACCAGTTCGATATTTTCTAGCAAGGCACCGAGACCGAAGTCTTCGACTACATAGGAATCGTTGGAGGATTCGTAATTTTCGATGCGGTCACGCTTGGCTTCATCGACGACCCGACGACGACGGCCACCTTCTTGCCAGTAGAGCGATAGGTTGTCAAAACGCGTGATTAATATCGCGTTGTCGGGAAAATACGGCACGCTCACGGCTTGTAGGCTGCCGATGCGTTTCTGGCTGATGACAATGTCTGCAGCCAGTGTCTCGCTCGGCGCTTGTTTGGTGTTGATGAGCGGAAAGTATTTGTCATGTAGCAGTGCGCGGCCAACGATAGCAACCAAGCCATTATCCTTTTGAAACCATGGGTCAAGCAGGTTGATGGCGTCATACACGGCGGCGTCCAGGTTGGCATAATCGCCTTGAAGATCGGCATTGCTGCCGATTAATAGTGGGCCTGACGCTTTTCCTTTATTCATCACCCGTTGCGGTGCTTGTCGACGCATCTGCTCCAGCCAACCTATGTTGACGTCCTCAAGCAGCGGATGGGCGTCGATATCCGTATCGGCGGCGACACTAGTCCCGTGGAAGCCGATCATCATGCGGTCCAGCGATTGACGGGTCAGAATGGTATTGGCAATGCGTCGCTGGAAATCTGGAAATTTGGCCCATGCATCCAAGGTCTGATATTTGATATGGGTATCGAAGTTGGTCTTTTCGCAGCGATAGCGCTGACTGTCGAGCGTGGCCATATCGCGGGTTTTGCGATCAGCCTTGTCGGTATTGGTGCGACCGGCAATGGGGCCGGAGATGCCAAGGCCGAGCTTTTCGCCTTCCAATTCAGTGACGCCAATGATGTTGATCTTGCCGAGAAATTCACTCGACTCCTGCATCTTGGTTTCCAGCTTTTGCTGAATGCTGGGATCGACATTAAAGGTTTGGGCTACGCTGCCGGTGTCATTAAGTTGGGCCAGACGCTGTGCATATTTGTCAAAGACGATTCGGGTTTCTTTTTTCATGTGGTGATGCTCCGATCTGCAAGTGGTATTGGTGCGTGAATAGCTGGGCGCTGACGTTAATAGTCGGTTTGCTGTGCACCGATGCCACCGGTTGCCGCTGGTCGTTGTGTTGGATTGCCGTCTGTGGCATCGATTGCTTGCTTGAAAGTAGCGAAGGCTTCATTGGATGCAGCTAATGCGGCTTCCAGGACGTTAATACGCTCTTGACTGTTCGCAAATTGTTCCGCGTTATCGTTCACGTTTGTGGCGAGCAGGGCGACGGCTTCAGTGATGTCGGCAAACTGCAAACTGTCGCTGGTGGTTTTGGTAGTGAACCGCTTAAGGATGTTTTTAACTGCATCGGTCAATTTGATTCCTTCGGGTTGCGTTGGCAGGTCATCTTCAAATTCCAGTTCGGTTTCTACCGCAACGGAAAAAAGGTTGTTGGGGTCTTGCTTGCGACTGGAAAATGGACTAAAAGCGGGGTTTTGGGCTGCGAAAGTTAAGATTTCGGTGCCGAGGCTGGCCGGGCTATCGGTAACGGCCAAGCCGACCAAATAGGCTTGATCGGTGTCTGCAAAACTGGGATTTATTTCAATACTGGTGTAGATCTTTTGTCGTGCTTTGTTCATTGCTATCAGATCTGGTGTTGGTGACACTTGAGCATACAAAGCCAACTTCTTGATACCATCCAAAACCACTTCCTCTGCCTTGACGGCGAGTACATCTCCATAGGCTTTATAAGGGCCATCGGGTAGCAAGCCACGCCGATGTTCCAGCCAGACACGTGCCCCGTAGGTCGCAGGATTAAAACGCGCCGCCATTTGCTCAATGAAGGCGCGATCAATGACGCGGCCATCGGTAGTCGCCCCTTCCAATGCCACGCGGAAAAATTTTGATTTTTGTTTATCTGTCATGGTGGGTATCGAGGTCCAATTGACTTGATGAGGACTCCATAGTCGGGCCTTGCGCCACTTGACTCAACCATCACAGAGTTGTTATGGGGCATAGCAACTTCGTATTAACACCGCTACGCGCGCGTGACGCATACGCTTGCGGCATGCCTGAATTGCTGAACCCCCCGCTTATTGCAGAATCGTCGATGCCGGAGATCTCTGCCGAGATTGATCCGCGCCGCGTTGCCAAGCATTTGTATTGGAGCGGGTGGCGGGTGACGTCCATTGCGAAGCATCTGCAGCAAAAGCGGACCACCATAGAAAGCTGGAAGCAGCGCGATGAATGGGACAAAGCCACGCCGCTTGAAAAGATCGAATCATCTCTGGAAGCGCGCTTGGTGCAATTGATCGGGAAGGATACCAAGAGCGGAGGCGACTTTAAGGAGATTGATCTACTGATGCGCCAAGTGGTCCAGACCGCCCGCGTGCGGCGCTACGAGGCACCGGGTGGCAACGAAGTGGATCTGAATCCGAAGCTGGCCAACCGCAATGCAGGACCGAAGAAAAAGCCAACCCGGAACGAATTTAGCGATGAACAACGCACGCAATTATTGGATGCGTTTCAGGATTCTTTGTTCGACTATCAAAAGGTGTGGCATCGCAATAGTAACCAGCGCACACGCGTGATTTTGAAGTCGCGTCAGATTGGTGCGACCTGGTACTTTGCGCGGGAAGCCTTGGCAGACGCGCTTGAGACTGGGCGTAATCAAATCTTTTTGTCAGCGTCCAAATCGCAAGCGCATGTTTTCAAGCAGTACATTATTCAGTTCGCCAAGGACGCGGCGGGCGTGGATCTGAGTGGCGATCCGATTGTTTTACCAAACGGGGCCCACTTATATTTTCTTGGAACCAACGCAAGAACCGCGCAAGGCTATCACGGTAATTTTTACTTTGATGAATTTTTCTGGACGCATAATTTTGCCGAATTAAACAAGGTCGCTTCCGGCATGGCGTTGCATAAGCAGTGGCGCAAGACCTATTTTTCAACACCATCCGCGATCACGCATCAGGCTTATCCGTTTTGGACTGGCGAGCTATTCAATAAACGTCGGGCGAAGGCCGATCAACTGAGTATCGATATCAGTCATAAGCGATTGGCATCGGGCTTCACAGGCGAAGACAAAATCTGGCGTCAGATTGTCACGATTTTGGATGCCGAACGGGGCGGCTGCAATCTGTTTGATATCGACGAGCTGCGCAATTTTGAGTACAGCCCGGATCAGTTCGACAACCTGCTGATGTGTAACTTCATCGACGATACGCAGTCGGTGTTTCCGCTGGTGGCATTGCAGCGCTGCATGATCGATTCGTGGGTCAACTGGGACGATTACAAACCATTTACCGCACGTCCGTTTGGCAACCGCGCAGTGTGGATCGGGTACGACCCGTCCTTAAACGGCGATAGCGCTGGTTGCGCGGTCATTGCGTCGCCGCTGGTCGCAGGTGGCAAGTTCCGCGTCCTGGAGCGTTACCAATGGCGTGGGATCGATTTTGACGCGCAGGCGAAGGCCATCAAGGAAATTACTGAACGGTTCAATGTGGAGTACATCGGCATCGACACCACCGGCATGGGGATCGGCGTCTTTCCATTGGTCAAACAGTTCTTTCCGATGGTGACGGCGATCAACTATTCGCCGGAAGTAAAAACGCGGATGGTACTGAAGGCGCAAAACATCATCAATAAAGGGCGGTTGGAATTCGATGCAGGCTGGACCGACATCGCGCAATCTTTCATGACCATCCGCAAGATACTGACCCCTAGCGGTCGGCAAGTCACCTACGACGCAGGACGCACCGCAGAGACCGGTCACGCCGATCTTGCGTGGGCCTGCATGCACGCTCTCGACAATGAACCGTTCGAAGGCATACACCAAAGCACTCCCTCTTTTATGGAAATGTTCACCTCATGAGTAGACGACAGCAACGTGGCCAGCGTGCCAACCATGCCATACAAACGGCGCTGGCCGCGACGGTACCGGGCGGCGGCCACGGTGTCGAAGCCTTTACCTTCGGCGACCCGACACCGGTTCTTGACCATAGCGAAGTGCTGGATAGCTTTGAATGCTGGTTGAACGGTAAGTGGTACGAGCCGCCAGTGAGTTTTCCAGGGTTGGCTAAATCGTTCAATGCCAGCGTGCATCACAGCAGCGCCCTCTACTTTAAAACCAATATTTTGACATCGACCTTCGTGCCGAATAAATATCTGTCGCGGGACGTGTTCAAGCGTTTTGCGTTAGATTTTTTGACCTTCGGAAATGCCTACCTGGAGGAGCGCACCAGTCGCACCGGCTTGACTCTGCAATTCAACCACGCGTTGGCGAAATACGTCCGACGCGGTCGGGACCTAGACCTGTATTACTTCATCAATAGCCTGCAGGAGGAACACGTTTTTGAGAAGGGGTCGATCTTTCATTTAATGGATCCTGATATCAATCAGGAGGTCTATGGCGTGCCCCAATATCTAAGCGCGTTGCAGTCGGCATGGCTCAACGAAGCAGCGACTTTGTTCCGGCGCAAGTATTACAAAAACGGCTCCCATGCTGGCTTCATCTTTTACATGACAGATCCAGGCGTTAACAACGAGGATGTTCTTAACATGCGAAAGGCGATGCACAACAGCAAAGGCCCCGGTAATTTTCGCAACCTGTTTCTGTATTCCCCAAGCGGGAAGAAAGACGGGATCCAGATATTGCCCGTCTCCGACGTGGCGGCCAAGGATGAATTTTTCAACGTGAAGGGCGTGACGCGAGATGACGTGCTGGCCGCGCACCGGGTACCGCCGCAATTATTGGGGATTATGCCGAACAGTACCGGTGGATTCGGTGCGGTGGAACCTGCGGCGCGAGTCTTTGCGCGCAATGAGTTGGTGCCGCTGCAGGCTCAGTTCATGGCGCTGAATGAGTGGCTGGGCCACGAGGTGGTGAAGTTTGAAGAGTACACCCTGGTAACGGGCGAGAAGGCTGACGACGAGAAGGAAAAATCATGAGCGATCTTGCCGACCGTGCTGATGCGGTGATTGCGAATGACATAGCGATTTCTTTGGCAGCTGTGCGAAGGGCAGAGCGTATTGCGCCGAATGGTCAGTGCCGGTTTTGCGATGCGCTAGTGGCGTTGACGGGGCAGTTTTGTGATGTTGATTGTCGGGATGATTTTGAGAAGGAAAGGGCGGCTTTGCTGCGCTCGGGAAAGTTTGTGGGTTGATATTCAAATAAGCTCGGATGACTGCATTCTTGGGCTAATATGAGGTATTGGATGTTTAATAACTAACCTTTAATTGAACTTCTCTTCCTATGTGTGGACGCATTACTCAAACCAGAACCGCCGAATCCTACGCCAAAGAAATGGGCTGGACGGATGCGCAATACCGCCAACAGGATTGGCAACCAAACTGGAATGTCCCACCCGGTAGCGAGCCTCTATTGATGCACCAATTCGGCGGGGTGAGGGCCGTCGATTCAGTGCCGTGGGGCTTTCGTCCAAAGTGGGCGGTCGATAGAAAATTACCGATGATGATCAATGCGCGGCTAGAGAAGGCCGCGACCGGCCCCGCATTTCGGGCGATGTTCCGGACTGGACGCGCTATTGTTCCTGCTGATGGATGGTTTGAATGGACCGGGGAAAAGGGGCATAAACAGCCCTGGTATATCAAACTGAAAAGCGGTGGCCCGATGTTCTTTGCCGCAATGACGGATTTTAGGCCGGACAGAGAATTACAAGAAGGTTCCGGCTTCGTCATTGTGACCGCTGCGGCTGAGGGCGGTCTGGTGGATGTGCATGACCGGCGACCGGTTGTGCTGTCGGCTGAGGATGCGTTGGCATGGATGGATAATGGTTTGTCGCCGGAGCAGGCTGAACAGATTGCCCGTCAGATGGCGCTGGGGCCGGATTGCTTTGAGTGGTTTATGGTGTCGACTGAGGTTAATCGGGCGGGGAGGAGTGAGCCGTTTATGGTTGAGGCTGTTGAGGAAAAACGCTAGTTTGCTAGTAAATACTTGACGGAAATTTTTACTGGTATTAATCTTTAAACATCTTTAGATTTTAAGTCTTCGGAGGTGCGGGCGGTTCGAATCCGTCGCTGTTTGCTTCTGCCATTTTGTTTTTGAGTTGCTGGTTCTTTTTGATCGTTTCTGATCAGTTAACAAATATTTCCAGTCCAACTTTAAACTCTCTGGAAGGATCAATTATGAATAATATATATTCTAATAAAACAGTTACATTCGCGGTTTTTGGGTCGTTGTTCGAAGTATTTTTCGCTCTTACGGCAGGGATGACAGCGAACGGTATTAGCCCTCACCTATACAGCAACCTCGATTGTTGGAGGTTGCTCTTTGGCTGATTTAGATGGTCACAAACTGGGCTGACTGCAACGTGGATTTACTAATAATCCGTTTCGCCATCAAACGCCATTTGAAGAGCGCTCATGCGTGCCCGCGTTCCTGCGTTCGCACTACTTAACGTCCACAACATAGTCTGCGTCATTGTGTTGAAATGTGTATCCGCCAGTTTTAGACCAGCTAAGACCGTTGTGGATATCAGGACGCCGTCGCAGCGGCCTTCTTTCACATATTTTTCAAATAACCGCCGGTGCCTTTCAATGAAGGCTGCATTGAGTTTTGCCAAAAAATCTGATGTTTCATTATAAGTGAGACCCTCGAGTATGACGTCCTCAGGGGTAAGGTCGTCCAAGTTAAACGCTACGATCCCACCAATGAAGCTCTGAGCAGAAAGTTGTTTTACCCCCTTACGCATTTGGGCTTCTACACTCTTTTCTGAATACACCTTCTTGCAAGCAACGGGATGATTAACACCAGCAAGATCAATTATGATATCGGGCGGATCGACTAACTTCGCAGAGAGCCCGTGATTACGACAAAAAGACAAGAGGACCAACTCCCAAAGGTGGTCCTTTCCCTGCGAACACAAGCGCAGGGACAAATCTACATTTTTTTTTGCAATACGCTCAAGGCACAGATAGGCTGCCGGGTCGGCCCGTACTTCTATAATGGCCTCTGCAATACGATTTGCGTGCATGGCAATAATCGCACGTCGGGTGCTATCGTACTTCTTGCCCTCGTCCAGGTCCTTGACTAAGTTTTCCGCGTCTCGCAGGAGTTTGCCTAGAGTGCTGTCTTGATGGAGGCGAATGCCGCGCTCTTCCAAAATCGCCCTTACAGATCTCGCCCGGTCTGCAACTTCAGCATAAGTCGCCTTTTTGACAGGGTTATTCTCGCGCCCGTTTACTGAGGGGGCTAAACGAACTTTGACCTGGCTCTCGACTCGGGTTATACGTAACGTTTCTTCATTCATCTCAGATCCCCAAGCTTGAGTTAGTTGTCAGATAATACATTAAATGTTTATCGATTAGTGCTCAATTTTTGCAGAGCATCCTAATGCTAAATGTTAGCGGCAAAGGACTATGCGAAATGCGTCGGATTCCGAAAATTGGCTATCAACTGTTTGTTGAGAATGGCAAAATGTTTTAGGGGCCTATGCAAAAAAGTTTCAACGCTTCAGTTTTGGAAGCTGGTTCCAATCGGTCGTATATTGGGGTGTTTTGTTATCGAAGCGCGCTGCCCAGCGTCCCAATCCCCCGGCAGAGCCAACTTGTACCGTATCTCGCCCGTATTGTGCGTTCAGCGCATCAAGCGCGAACATGACAGCGGGCGAATGCTTGGCTTTAGGTCCAGCATCAAATAAGGCCCCTTGTTGGATTGATCCGGAATAGATGTCCATCAGCATCACACCCGCTTTTTTATACTTAAAACCCTCGCGGAATATGTGTTTCAATCCGTGGAGTGCTAGACCAGTTAACGTGCGCACGTCGTCTGATGGTTCCTGTAACGATATGGTGATGCCGTTGTTATACTGAGGATCATCTAATCGAAAGCGGTCTGTTTCCACGAACACGTGAATCGCACCACAGACAGACTTTTGTCGACGTAATTTTTCTGATGCGCGTGCCATGTACATCGACACGGCTTCGTCCAATTCTTTGATCGTCATTATTGCTGTGCCAAAAGACCGGGACGAGACAATCTGCTTCCTTGGTGGCGAAACCTCTTCTAATGCTATGCAAGATATGCCGCGCAACTCATTGCAGGTACGCTCCATGACGACGCCAAATTGTTCGCGCAGCGCTTTCGGAGGACTGACTCTTAACTTCTGGACCGTATCGATGTGCATATTGCGCAGCCGGTCGCTGATCTTGCGCCCGACCCCCCAGACTTCACCGACGTCAATGTGACTCAGGACTTCATCAATATCATCGCTGTGCATACAGGCGAGGTCGCATACGCTATTAAAAGATGCTTGCTTCTTGGCTATGTGGTTAGCCATCTTGGCCAGCGTTTTGGAATGCCCGATCCCGACGCATACCGGTAGGCCTGTCCATTGTTTGACGTGATGCCGGATGGCTTGCCCCATGTCAGTCAATGTCGGCCAATGTCCAGCCATGCCGTTCAGGCTGAGAAATGATTCATCAATCGAATAGACCTCTACCTCGGGACTGTACTCGCGCAAGATCGTCATGACGCGGTTGCTCATATCGGCATACAGCGTGTAGTTTGACGACAGCGCAATGATGCCGTGCTTGCGCGCCAGATCCTGCAACTGAAACCACGGCGCGGCCATCTTGACGCCCAGTGCCTTCACTTCATTGGACCGTGCCACTGCACAGCCGTCGTTATTCGACAAGACAACGACTGGCTTTCCTTCCAACCGCGGATTAAAAACGCGCTCACAACTTACATAGAAATTGTTGACATCGACCAGGGCAAATAACTGGGGAGGTGTGCCGCCCATGATCAGACGGCAAACTTCCGCACTACACCGGCCACCACGCCCCAAATTTGCAAGTCATCGTCCTCCGTTATCCGGATAACTTTGTAAGCCGAATTCTCAGGCCGTAATTCCACAACGCCGCGCCATCGATAAAGCCGCTTCAACGTGAATTCATTGCTGATCACGGCGACGACGATATGACCGTGCTTGGGTTCAATGGAACGATCAACCAGCACCCGGTCTCCCGCGAGGATGCCAGCGCCGGTCATACTGTCACCCTCAACCGTAAAGTAAAACGATGCAGCCTTATGCTTTACAAGGTAAGTGTTGAGGTCCAGCGTTTCTTCAACGTAGTCAGCAGCGGGCGAGGGGAAGCCAGCCGGTACCTTGATGAGAAACAAAGGCAGAGAGGAGGCGACAGGAGCCAACGGGGCTTGGCAAGGGTGTTGTACCAGGCTAACTGGACTGCACGTCTGCGTGCTTATTATTGGGCTCATGGCGCGGTATATTTATACTGTATGGATATACAGTATCGTATCACCTTTGAGCCATGGCGCGCAACTATCCCCACGCCACGCCTGCCCGCTAAATTGGGTGGTTTTGACTCAAATTTTCAAAAGTGATGCACATAGGAGAAAACTGCCTTCTAACGGCAATTTTAGGCAACAAAAGATGACGCAAAGTGACGCACCTAGAAGGGTAAAAATCGCCACGCGTAGAAGGCACTCGGAAAGATCGGGGAAGTCCCAGGTCGGGCTCGGGGAAACGGTAACCTTGGTAACCATACCCTATTTTTTGATGTAAGTGATTGATTTATATAGCTTTATGGGGTTACCTTTTAAAGGTAACCTTGGGTAACCTAAAAGGTAACCTTCCTCTAAGTCATTGATATATATAAGTATTATTTTTTTTCTATATTACCTTTTTAAAGGTAACCTCATTACCCCATAGTTACCCCGATGTTACCTTTTGCCGATTTAGCTAAACCCTTACCCAGTAAGGCTTTGCGGCCGATTTCCAAAAAAGGTTACCAATGTTACCGTTTCCCCGAGGGGTAGCACATTTTGGCGAGGTGCCAGAATTGGCTTCAAAAAAAATGTTCTTTTGATACGCTTAATTCTTACAAGCGTGGCGGATAGATGAGTCGGGCTTTTAGGCCAAAGGTCTCACTCACATTAGGAATTTCAATTGGGACTTAGTACCCGCTTGTGCCGGAATATTGAGCATCCCGATCTATCGAATGGATACGAACTCGACCGGCCGGACTCGCACAACTTGTCGCCATTCGCGCTACAAATATAAGACAAGGGAAGAGGGAAAATTTTTTTGCCGGACAAAAACTGGCCACCAAATATTAAGGGTAGATTTGGGATTGGAACGATCTAAAATGAAAAACGCAGCCTGCATATTATACGGTTGTATAAAATACAGTGCTGCGTTTCCATACAGGGTTTTAGCTAACCCTTTGATTCTAATGGTCGGGACGGAGTGATTCGAACACTCGACCCCTTGGACCCCATCCAAGTACGCTACCAGGCTGCGCTACGCCCCGACTACCCTGTTATTATATCAGGGCAGGGACGATTTAATCCAGCCGGATTGTGAAAGTCCCAACTAAATTACGTCGTTGCATCGTCCTCAATCTGCGACTGAAGGTTAGGCCGCCAAAGTTAACTTCACACATCTTATGACCATAAAAATTAGCCAGCATTTTGATGGTGGCGCCATCGTAGTTTTGCGTGCGGAACAGCCGCAACATATTGAATTGAATATTCGCAGCGATTCGCATGCGGATTTTACGCAGTGGTTTTATTTTCGATTGCAGGGCGCGCGCGGTGAGGCTTGCAATATTAGTCTGATGAATGCCGGGCAGGCTACGTACACCAACGGATGGAAAGATTATCAGGCAGTTGCCAGTTACGATCGTGAGATCTGGTTCCGTGTGCCGACTACCTTTGATGGCCAGGTTTTGCGCATCGCGCATACGCCTGAGCACGACAGCGTGTACTACGCTTATTTTGAGCCCTATACCTGGGAGCGCCATTTGAGATTGTTGGGGCGGGCAGGGCATTCACCGCTGGTCGCCATTCATGATTTGGGTTCTACGGTAGATGGCCGGGATCTGAATATGCTGGTGATTGGGAATCCATCTGCGGCAAAAAAAGTGTGGGTGATTGCGCGTCAGCATCCTGGTGAGACAATGGCAGAGTGGTTTGTTGAGGGCATGGTCGATGCGTTGCTGGATGCTGCTAATCCGCTTGCTACGCGGGTGTTGCAGGAGTCGGTATTTTACATGGTGCCGAACATGAATCCGGACGGATCTGTGCGGGGTAATTTGCGGACGAATGCTGATGGCGCTAACTTGAATCGTGAGTGGATGACGCCGTCGATGGAGAGTAGTCCTGAAGTGTTTTTAGTTAAAAACAAGATGCACGAAATTGGTTGTGACCTCTTTTTGGATGTGCATGGCGATGAGGCTTTGCCGTATATTTTTGTTGCGGGTTCCGAGATGTTGGAAGGATTTACGGCAGAGCAGGCGTTGGAGCAAAATAAGTTTATCGCCGATTTTGAAAGCGCTAGCCCTGATTTTCAGAGTAGATATGGTTATGGCGCTGGAAAGTACAAAGCAGATATGTTGGCGCTGGCATCGAAATATGTTGGTCATACTTTTAAATGTCTGTCGCTGACATTGGAACTGCCATTTAAAGATAATGCCAATTTACCGGATGTTATAAATGGCTGGAACGGAGCACGTAGTGCACGACTTGGCGCGGCCTGTTTGCAACCGATATTGAAGGCGTTTGCCTAAGAGATTGTCGGGAGATGTAAAAAATTGCCGCGCGATTTAATTTGTCGTCGCGGCAAATTTTTTAACAGTACGGTTTGCAACGGATAGGCAAATCCGCCTTAGTGAAAATGCGCCGATCCGCTTGGAGGGGCATCCTCCGGCATTTCGGGATGTACCAGCTCGCCTTCCGGGTCTGCGTAAAATGGCGAGCCGCAGTCGTCGCAGAATTCCATTGCGAACAGTTCGTCATGACGTTGGATGTCGTTGATGCCGCATTCGCGCAGAAGCGACAGAATTTGCTCCAGCGGAGTTTGGGTTTCGGAGTCCATTGCGGTAGCGTCCGCGGTCTCTTCGATAGCCTCCTCTTGTCCGTACAGCGGCCAGACCACGCCGTATATGATCTCGGAGGTTTGCCCTATGGAAAAACCTATCCGGTATTCATCCACACGATCACTTTCTGGCTCTTCGCTAAATCGGCCGATGGTCACGTGCAGGTCTTTGCTTTCTATCTCCAGTGTCGTTGCGAGGTAGTAACTGGCTGCACGTAAGGAGACTGGGCGTATTTGCTTGTCGCCCTCCCGGCAGGCTACAAAATAGGCTTCCGGCAATAATAAATCGATGCCGCATCCCGGTAGCAGACGACTTATGCTCGGCGTTACCTGTGCTTGCCAATGTTCAAGTGCGACCGCCTTTTTCGTCGCGGTGCCGGAGGTGCCGATGCTGGTCACGCTGGATGCGCCAGGCTGCCAGCAAAAGAACGCATGACCGGTGGGAACCACGAGCGTGGCTAACAGATAACGGGTGTCGGCTAGAAATGGTGCCGTTTCGGGTGCGTTGGGCGGGTTGGTAACCACTACGCCTGTGAGCGCTGCCTGCGTCATACGCTGCATCAACGTGTACGTATCAGCATGGGAGCGCGGTAATTGATCAATGGCGTATAGGGTTGGCATGAGGGCGACGAGCACACCCGGCGCCAGAATATGGGCGTGCAAATGACCGGTGAGCGTCACCACCATGTCAGGAGGAACGTTGCCGGATGCAATGGAAAAGCGGGTCCATGCCAGGATTGGTATGGCGATCAGGAGCGTGTCATACCGTATGCCATTTTGCTCAATGACCGATGATTCACTGCATGCTTCGACTGCATCCATCAAAGCGTCATAAGCGTCGGCCTGGTCGGGGAATAACTGTTCCAGTGCGCTGTCAATGGGCTCTTGGTGATGACTCTTCAGGAGCTTATTAAGATGGGTATCAATATCATGTTCCCAGGCGCGCTGCTCCATGCGACTGGACGCGAGTACGAGTGCTTGGGCGAGTTCAGTCAATCGGTGGCTGTCAGCAGAGAACTTACGAGGTGTTTTAGACGGACGGCGCATAGTGGTATTTGATACTTGGCGTAAAGAATGAGGCAGAAGACTGCCGAACTATTTTAGTTCCATTGTAGTGGAGTATGGATGCCGGGACGAAAAAAAACGCCGGACCAATTAAATAGTCAGACGTTCTTGTTGACAAATGTATTAAGCGTTTCGTTCCAGCCCAAAATTTTTTTGAAAGGCATATAAGGAAGTCGGGGGCCTTTACCGCTACTCAGCCCCCGACTTCTCAAAGCACTTTACGCAGCCAGCAACTGACGCAACACGAATGGAAGAATACCGCCATGCTTGTAGTAGTCGACTTCGATTGGTGTATCGATGCGCAGCAAAACTTTTACTTCCTGGATGTCGCCATTGGTGCGATGAATCACCAGTGTTGCATCTTGTTGCGGTTTGATTTCACCGTCGATACCTTTAAGGTCAAAGGTTTCGTCGCCAGTGATGCCAAGTGTCACAACGCTGTCTTCACCAAGGAATTGCAGTGGCAATACACCCATGCCGACCAGATTCGAGCGGTGAATACGCTCAAACGAACGTGCAAAAACTGCTTTTACGCCGAGTAGCTGCGTACCCTTAGCTGCCCAGTCACGTGATGAACCTGTACCGTATTCTTCACCAGCGAAGACCATGGTAGGAACGCCATCGTTCACATATTGCATCGCTGCATCGTAAATCGACATTTCCACAGCGGCTGGTTGATGCAGCGTGATGCCGCCTTCAACCCGTGAGCCATCGGGCGTAGCCGGAATCATCAAGTTCTTGATACGCACGTTAGCAAAAGTACCGCGCATCATGATTTCATGGTTACCACGGCGTGAACCGTACGAGTTGAAATCGGCTTTCAACACGCCATTTTCTGCCAACCACTTTCCAGCTGGGCTGGATTCTTTGATCGCACCGGCTGGTGAGATATGGTCAGTAGTGATGGAGTCGCCGAACACACCCAATGCGCGCGCGCCGGTGATACCAGTCGCGGCCGGTTTTGGTTCCATGGTGAAATCTTGGAAGAACGGAGGTTCTGCAATGTAGGTCGAGGTCGGCCAGTTGTAGACTTCGCCTTGTGCTACGCCTTTGATGCCTTCCCACAGTTTGCCCGGTGCGCCTTTGACGTCTGCGTAGTTTGCCTTGAAAGTTTTGGCATTCATCGCAAATTTCATTAGCTTGGCAACTTCTTGCGAACTCGGCCAGATGTCGCCCAGATAAATATCTTTGGCTTTTCCATCTTTGCCCTTGCCACGGCCAACCGGTTCCGTCATCAGATCCCGCGTCATGTTACCGGCAATGGCGTAAGCCACAACCAACGGCGGCGATGCCAGGAAGTTAGAACGAATGTTCGGATGGATCCGCGCTTCAAAGTTACGGTTACCAGACAAGATGGCTGACGCAACGACGTCGTTCTTAACAATTGCTTCGTTCATTGCTGGCGTCAAATCACCAGCGTTACCGATACAAGTGGTGCAACCGTATGCGGTGACGCCAAAACCGAGTTTTTCCAGGTACGGAAGCAGACCGGCAGCAGTCAGGTATTCAGTCACAACGCGCGAGCCAGGCGCTAGCGAGGTCTTGATGTGCGGAGAAACTTTGAGGCCCGCTTCAACTGCTTTTTTAGCCAGCAAACCAGCCGCCAGCATGACGCTTGGGTTCGATGTGTTGGTGCATGAAGTGATCGCCGCGATTAATACATCGCCGTTCATCAGGCCAACGCCGTCGCCGTTTACATATTTAGCGTCGAGGTCTTCTGCTTTCTTGTTGAAGCCACTTTCTGCAGCAGACTTACTGAATAGTTCAGCGAAGTTATTTTTTACATTGCCGATTTCGATACGATCTTGTGGACGTTTCGGACCCGCCAATGATGGTGCAACTGTCCGCAAATCAAGCTCGATGACAGTGGTGTAATCGATGTCGCCTTCTTTTGGAATGCCAAACAATTTCTGTGCGCGGAAATAGCCTTCGAAAGCTGAGATTTCGGCTTTGCTACGACCAGTACCCTTGAAGTAGTCAAGCGTTGCTTCGTCAACCGGGAAAAAGCCCATCGTTGCGCCGTATTCCGGTGCCATGTTGGCGATGGTTGCGCGATCCGTCAGGCTGAGAGACGCAGTGCCTTCGCCGAAGAATTCAACAAATTTGCCAACAACTTTTGCTTTACGCAGCAGTTCTGTAATCGTCAGCACCAAGTCGGTTGCGGTGCAACCTTCGCGCAATTGGCCGACCAGGTTGACGCCGACGACATCCGGTGTCAGGAAGTAGACCGGTTGACCCAGCATGCCCGCTTCGGCTTCAATACCGCCAACGCCCCAACCGACAACGCCGATACCGTTGATCATGGTGGTGTGCGAATCTGTACCGACCAATGTATCTGGATAGAAAACGTCACCTTTTTTATGCACGCCGCGCGCAAGGTATTCAAGATTGACTTGATGGACAATACCAAAGCCCGGAGGAACAACACCGAACGTATCAAATGCCTGCATACCCCATTTCATGAACTGGTAGCGCTCGTTATTGCGCTGAAACTCCAGTTTCATGTTCAAATCAAGGGCTTTCTTTTCGCGGAAATGATCGATCTGTACAGAATGGTCGACGACCAGATCAACAGGAACCAAAGGCTCAATGTTTTTTGGATCTTTGCCGAGTTGTGCGGCAACGTTACGCATCGCAGCCAAGTCAGCCAGCAGAGGTACACCGGTAAAATCTTGCAGCACAACACGAGAAACCACGAAAGGAATTTCTTCGGTACGCGCGCCAGTTGCGCTCCACGCAGCTAGTTGGCGAACATGTTCTTCCGTTACTTTCTTGCCGTCGCAGTTACGTAGCACTGATTCCAGGACGATACGGATAGAGACAGGAAGGCGAGAAATATTGATGCCAAGCTTTTTTTCAAGTGCAGGCAATGAATAAAATTTGCCCTTCTTGGTATCGGAAATTTTAAATTCCTTGAGGGTGTTCAACGTGTTGCGGGACATGGTTTCTCCTTAATTTACAATCTGAGTAAAACGGTACTTAGGTCGCTTTTTGGTACTGTTTGAGGCGGTAATCGACGTTCTTTTTACGTGCAGCTTTTGAAACGGAACGTTAAAACGCGCGTCTCTTACACACTTATTTTTTTCAATCTTCAAAAATACCAAAAAGATACTTTGAATGCTGCTGTACCACTTACAAAATAATATGGCAATGACATGAATTTAAGCCAACTGCGATGGCTACCCTATGCAAGCATCAATGCGATCATTTTCAACTTCATGCCGTATAAAATGACCGCATTTAATGTTTGTTAGCCGTGGACTGGTTCCGCTATAAGATTGGCTGCCGGTGCCGTCGCCGGGGCTGCATTTTGCTCCGGTGATTTACATTCGTTCGCCAGTTGCTGTCCTTTTTTAGAGTCCAGCAGCATACCTTTGGCCGGAATACCGATCCATACCAGGCCGTACTTGTGATTTTCAAATCGATCGGCACCGGTTGTCGTTGCAACATTGGTCAGGCGGTGCAGCGTTTTTCCCCAGCGTAAAGCAATGTGCTTAGGATCTGCCGCGTTGCGATAGATGGTTAACTTATTGCCTAGCTCGCAATTGTATTCAATCGCGACATCGACTTTGATGTCCGGAGTACCTTCGTCTTCGCCGTCATCTGCTTCGACAGCAGGGATAGCTTTCTTGCCCAGCGTTTTTTTAACAACCTTTTTCTTGACGATTTTTTTCGTCGTCTTAGGCTGATCCGCTGAGGTTTGAGCGAACGAGGTCAATGGTGCCGTTATGATCAGGCTGGCACACAGCAAACCGAGGAGTGATAAAGTTTTTTTCATATTGGGTGAACTGATAGTTGGTCAGTTATTAATTACGTCGAATTGCGTCGAAGGGCGCGCTACAATATTGGTAAGGTGAAAAAAGTGCAATGTTTAATGTATAAATAAGCTATTCGCAAGCGGCGGCAGCACCACGCCATTGTTTTTCGCTCGCTGTAAAACGGTCCAGTAATACCGATAACTGGCACGGTCATGCAAGGTGCCGAGATACTGGGTAGGACCCCAATCCGCCTTTTGGGCGGCAAGTAAAATGTGAGTCGCTTCGCTCACTTCTGTTTCCGTTGGAGAAAATGCGCTCAAAATAAAGCGTATTTGTTGCGGGTGGATACTCCACATCCGCGTATAACCGAATTCGGTTTTGGCACGATGAGCGTCTTCTGCCACGACTGCGCTATCGTTGATTTCTGTTGTGACGTTATGAGAAGGTGCCTTTCCATGCGCATGGCAGGCAGCAGCTATCTCGAGCTTGGCGCGCGTCACCAAAGCGTGGGTGAACTGACCTGGCGAGCGCATGGCACTGCCAGGAATTGCGCCATAGTGCGCTGATACAAAATCCATAATCCCGAATGACAAAGATTCAACCTGGGGCAGGGCAGCAATCGCTGCTAAATCTGCCAGCGCACCGTGCGTTTCGATCAAAACGTGTATGGGTAAATTTTGACGACCTGCGTGTTGACTATGACGGTTAATCAGTTCTATAGCAGTGCTGACATCGGCCAGGCTTTCCGCTTTCGGTAACATGAGATAGGCGAGGCGCGTTGCCGCCGTCTGACAAATGATCTTTACATCTTGCTCGAAAAAGTTGCTGCTGATGTCATGCACGCGCGCGCCAATGCGATCAAAACGATTCTCGGTGCTGGCGATAACCTCAGCTACCAGTTGGGCATGGCCGATTTCATTGCCGGCTGCTGCTCCGTCCTCGCAATCGAACGTAATATCAAAGACTGCGCCCAGCTCGTGCTGAAGGGCGACCGACTTGCGCATGAGTTTTTCGGAACCGGCGTAGTGGTCACATGCCGGTAACAAGACCGGTGGATGTTTGCCTAGGAATAAAACCTCGGTAGGGTGCATGCGACTTAGCTTGATTGAATGAACTGAATAGGGGTATTGCGTGCGAGTTGCAATAACGACGCGGTAATCTTTAAGAGCTATTAAATCGCTAAAACTAACGATAATTTTAACTTTTAACTACGAAAAAATTAACTACAAAAAATAAATACAAATTTAAAAAGCGAATCTATTGTTACTACCAATTTTTAAAATCAACCACGATAAATCAACTACGAACTATATAACTCAACAGAACTGACGAGGGCAAATCGAACGGAATTCGCCAACGCCAGTTTATTTGGACATAACCGTCATTGGGTCACAATGGCAGTTACATCTTCAGGCGGGTGATTAACCAACCAGGTGTTTCACGCCTTCACGCTCTTCCAACAGTTCGTTCAACGTAACGTTGATACGCTCTTGAGAGAATGCGTCGATTTCAAGGCCTTGAACGATGGTGTATTCGCCGTTTTCGGTCGTAACCGGGAAACCGAAGATTGTGCCTTCAGGAATGCCGTATGAACCGTCAGATGGAACGCCCATGGTTGTCCACTTGCCGTTGGTGCCAAGCACCCAGTCTCGTACATGATCGATTGCTGCGTTGGCTGCCGATGCCGCTGACGATAAGCCGCGTGCTTCAATGATGGCTGCGCCGCGCTTGCCAACTGTCGGCAAGAACACGTCTTTATTCCATTCATGATCGTTGATCAAATCTTTTACCGACTGGCCGTCAACTGTCGCGTAGCGATAGTCTGCATACATGGTTGGCGAGTGATTTCCCCATACGAACATTTTTTCGATGGACGCAACCGGCTTGCCTGATTTAGCAGCGACTTGTGACAATGCGCGATTGTGATCCAGGCGTAGCATTGCGGTGAAGTTTTTTGCTGGCAGGTTAGGTGCCGATTTCATCGCAATGTAAGCATTGGTGTTGGCTGGGTTGCCAACAACAAGTACTTTGACATTACGTGAAGCGACTGCATCTAGCGCCTTGCCTTGTACGGTAAAAATTTGCGCATTGGCTTCAAGCAAATCCTTACGCTCCATGCCAGGGCCGCGAGGACGTGCACCGACCAAAAGGGCAACGTCAATATCCTTAAATGCGGTGAGTGGATCACTGTGCGCAGTAACGCCAGCCAGCAATGGGAATGCGCAGTCGTCGATTTCCATGATGACGCCCTTTAGTGCTTTTTGGGCTTTTTCGTCAGGAATTTCTAATAATTGCAGAATGACTGGTTGGTCTTTTCCGAGCAGGTCGCCATTGGCGATGCGGAATAGAAGGGAGTAACCGATTTGTCCAGCGGCGCCGGTAACGGCAACACGCATTGGGGTTTTAGCCATGTTGAATCTCCAGAGTGGTGATGAAAAGCGTAATCTGTAATGCTCAACCTATTATGATACCGTCGAAAACAGCGTCCGTCAGTTTGTTTCGGTAAGAACGGCAAACTGGCCGCCCAGTCAACGACGCTGCAGGACTAAAAAAGGATCGCACGGTAAAAAATTCTTATACTACGACTGCATAAGAGGGTGATTCAATAAAATGTTTCTGTGGATAAAAACACATCCGCCGCCCAATATTGCCTCGTAGCAGAGGTTTCCCGCGAGTGTAGGCTCACGAAGTTCTTCTGTCAATCACTATCTTATATCTTATATAAGACATCTTACCGGGGCATTTTCTACTGGACTACATGGGTGTTTATGTGTTGAAATCCCATGTTATGAGTTCCATCCCCTCCAATATTAATAGCACTGATCCAGTTAACGCCGGCAGTGCCGCCGCCTCCGCAACATCGCCCACCTTTAGCCCCCTCTATCAACAGATTAAAGCGCTTATTATGCTGCGCCTGCAATCTGGCGAGTGGAAGCCCGGCGAGTTGATTCCGAGCGAAGTAGAGCTTGGAAATCGGTTCAAAGTCAGTCAGGGAACCGTTCGCAAGGCGATTGACGAATTGGCAGCAGAAAATTTGGTGGTTCGGCGACAGGGGAAAGGCACCTTTGTTGCGACGCACCATGAGGACAAGGCGCAATTCAGATTTTTGCGTCTGATGCCCGACGATGGACAACCAAAACCCGCAGACAAAAGAGTGCTCGAACTGAAGCGTTTACGCGCTCCCGCAGAAATCGCGCGCCTTTTAAACATGAAATCCGGTGATTCTGTAGTATTCGTTAAGCGCGTTATGTCATTTGAGGGTGCGCCGACGATTCTTGAAGAGTTGTGGCTGCCGGGCGCTATCTTCAAAAGCTTGACATTGGAGCGGTTGGTTGAATATCGAGGGCCGATGTATGGCCTGTTTGAAACCGAATTTTCAACCCGCATGATCCGCGCTACCGAGCAGATACGTGCCGCAAGTGCTGATCTGGAAGTAGCGCAGTTATTGTCCGTGCCGCCCATGTCGCCTCTTTTGAGCGTAGAGCGAGTGTCATTTACCTATGGCGACAAGCCGGTCGAGGTTCGGCGCGGCTTATACGTTACGGGGCACCATCATTACCAGAATGAATTAAGTTGAAAGTATTGAGGAGACTGGCTAAGGGATGTGGCCTGCATGCTGCGTGCCATCATTTATCTGAGCGCTCGCCTGTAACGAAGTTGTAATCAAGCAATAAATACATTTTTGCAAGTAATTTAGCTGAATACTTAATAACTAATGGTGTGCTGCAGCAAAATAAGCGAAAATCACGCAATTGTTTTAAAACTGAGGAGAACCCTGTTATGCCTGAAGTCGAAGCCGAAAAAAATCAGCGGCCACAATTTCGCAATATTCACATAAGTCAAATTATGGGATACCGCTTGCCTCTGGCAGGTTTTATTTCGATTTTGCACCGAATCAGCGGCTTGTTGATGTTTTTACTATTGCCTTTTATTCTGTTCCTGCTTGATACCAGTCTCGTATCGGAAGGTTCATTTGAATACTTTAAGGGCATTACGTCCAACTGGTTCGTGAAACTGATCATTCTTGCGCTGTCCTGGGCTTATCTTCATCACTTTTGCGCTGGTATCCGTCACCTGGTGATGGATAACCATATCGGTCTCGACAAAGATAGCGCGCGTAAATCTGCGGTCGGCGTATTTGCAATTAGTCTGCCGCTGGCGCTAGTGGTCGCATTAAAACTGTTCGGAGCATTCTAAAAATGGCGAATAATAATATTGGATCCAAACGCCTGGTCGTCGGCGCACATTACGGTCTGCGCGATTGGCTTGCGCAACGTGCGACAGCGGTTGTGATGGCGATTTATACCGTTATTTTGTTGATCGCGTTTTTGACCGCAAGTGATTTTAGTTACCAGGGTTGGTCGGGCTTGTTCTCGCATCAATGGTTTAAGCTGGCGACTTTCGTCGCGCTCATGGCGCTGTTTTTTCACGCCTGGATTGGCGTGCGCGATATCTGGATGGATTACGTTAAACCGGTCGCTCTGCGACTGGTATTGCAGGTTGCCACAATTTTGTGGCTAGTCGGTTGTGCCGGATGGGCGGCGCAGATTTTGTGGAGAGTGTAATCGTGGCAGCTATTAAATCCACAATTCCTACACGCCGCTTTGATGCGGTAATCGTTGGTGCCGGTGGTTCCGGTATGCGTGCTTCGCTGCAGTTGGCGGAAGCTGGTTTGAATGTCGCCGTGTTGTCGAAAGTTTTCCCTACGCGCTCGCACACCGTTGCCGCGCAAGGTGGTATTGGTGCGTCTCTCGGAAATATGTCCGAGGACAATTGGTACTGGCACATGTTTGATACAGTCAAGGGTTCAGATTATTTAGGTGATCAGGACGCAATTGAATTCATGTGTCGCGAAGCGGCGAAAGCCGTGTATGAATTAGAGCATTTGGGTATGCCGTTCGATCGTAACGCTGACGGTACCATTTATCAGCGTCCGTTCGGTGGTCACTCGGCGCATTTTGGTGAAAAACCGGTCGCGCGTGCTTGCGCCGCTGCCGATCGTACCGGTCACGCGTTGTTGCATACGCTGTACCAACGCAACGTACGTGCCAAAACCCACTTCTTCGTTGAGTGGATGGCAATTGATCTGGTTAAAGACGCTGACGGTGATGTGTTAGGCGTGCTCGCACTCGAAATGGAAACTGGCGAAATCATGATGCTGGAAGCCAAGACGACTGTCATGGCAACCGGTGGTGCTGGCCGTATCTGGGCGGCGTCAACGAACGCATTTATCAATACCGGTGACGGTATGGGTATGGTGGCGCGTGCTGGTATTCCGTTGGAAGATATGGAGTTCTGGCAGTTCCACCCGACGGGTGTCGCTGGTGCTGGTGTACTGATCACTGAAGGTGTTCGCGGTGAGGGCGGTATTCTCATCAACTCAGAGGGCGAGCGTTTCATGGAGCGTTATGCGCCGACGCTGAAGGACTTGGCACCGCGTGACTTCGTGTCGCGTTCGATGGATCAGGAAATCAAAGAAGGCCGCGGCTGTGGCCCAAATAAGGATCACCTGATGCTGGATTTGCGCCACATTGGTGCCGAGACCATCAAAAAACGCCTTCCTTCGATCCTGGAAATCGGCCACAAGTTTGCTAACGTCGATGCGCTTAAAGAGCCCATCCCGGTCGTACCAACTATCCATTATCAAATGGGTGGTATCCCGACGAACGTATACGGTCAAGTGGTCGTGCCGAAAGACGGCATTCCTAATGCGATTGTCAACGGTCTTTACGCGATTGGTGAATGTGCTTGCGTATCAGTGCACGGTGCTAATCGTTTGGGTACCAACTCGTTGCTGGATCTGGTCGTATTCGGTCGCGCAGCGGGGAACCATATCGTTGATAGCAAGCTCAAAGAACGTAACAACAAGCCGTTGCCAGCAGGTGCAACTGATGCTGCCATGGCGCGTGTTGCAAAGCTCGAAGCCAGCACGGGTACTGAACGCGTGCAAGATGTTGCCAATGATATTCGTAAAACCATGCAGCATTATTGCGGCGTGTTCCGGACTGACGAATTGCTCCAACAAGGTTACAAAGAAATTATGCTGCTCGATGAGCGTCGTAAGAATGTTTCCTTCAAAGATAAGTCGATGGTTTTCAACACCGCGAGGGTTGAAGCGCTGGAACTCGACAACATGATCGAAGTAGCTAAAGCGACCATTACAGCCGCCGCCGCCCGTAAAGAATCACGCGGCGCTCACGCGCATCGCGATTACGAAAAGCGCGACGATGAAAACTGGATGAAGCACTCGTTGTGGTACTCCGAAGGTAATCGTCTCGATTACAAGCCGGTGGTCACAAAACCGCTGACGGTTGATACGTTCAAGCCAAAACCACGTACTTTCTAATAAGGTCTAGCCATGTCACGTACAGTTAAATTCAAAATCTATCGCTACGATCCGGACAAGGATACTAAGCCTTATATGCAAGATCTGACGGTTGAACTTTTGCCGACGGATAAAATGTTACTGGACGCGTTACAACGTATCAAGGCCGATGTTGATGACTCATTGTCATTACGTCGTTCGTGCCGTGAAGGCGTTTGCGGCTCTGACGCCATGAACATCAACGGTAAGAACGGTCTGGCATGTACGACTAATCTGAATGAATTGTCAGAGCCAATCATTTTACGGCCGTTACCTGGCTTGCCGGTGATCCGTGATCTGATCGTCGATATGACGCAGTTCTTCAAGCAATATGATTCAGTGAAGCCGTATCTGATCAACAATAGCATTCCTCCGGAAAAAGAGCGTTTGCAAACACCTGAGCAGCGTGAAGAGCTGGACGGTCTGTACGAGTGTATTCTCTGTGCTTGCTGTTCAACATCTTGCCCGTCGTTCTGGTGGAATCCAGACAAATTTGTCGGTCCAGCCGGTTTGCTGCAGGCTTACCGTTTCATCGCTGATAGTCGCGATGAAGCAACCGGTGAGCGCCTGGATAATCTGGAAGATCCGTATCGTTTGTTCCGCTGCCGTTCAATCATGAATTGCGTCGACGTCTGTCCTAAGGGGTTAAACCCGAATGCAGCAATTGGCAAAATCAAGGAATTGATGGTTCGCCGCTCGGTGTAAATGCGATTGGCAATGATCCGTCGATAACGGATCATTGCTGAGCGCAAACTTTTCTGGTTCGTTTTATTTGCTGCAAAAATTGCGAGCGAATACCTGGCAAACTTCGTATAAGTTAGCCAGTAAGTGCCGTATCAAACCTTCAGTGGCTATCACAGCCGCTGCGCTAATTGGAATACACTAAATCATGACCGTTACCCACCAAGACGATCCCGCAAAGCGCGCAAGATTGCGCTGGCGCGCGCGGCGCGGCCTTTTGGAAAATGATTTAATTCTCACCAGATTCCTGGATGCTAATGAGTCGAACATGACAGATGACGACGTTGATGCCTTCACGCGATTAATGGACTTATCCGACGGTGATCTGATGAATTTGCTAATGGGACGCAACGAGGCCGAGGGCGAAGTGGATTTGCCCCAGGTACATGCTTTGGTAGCGCGATTACGCGTAATCTGAGCAAGAACAAATCCGTCATAGACGGCATTTGTCGTTGCGATGCATTAGGTGTGCATGCGGAATAGCAGTGCGTACAAACGTCTTTTATGTTCGATTCAAGCATCACCTGTTAAAAGAGGGAAGAGCCATGACCAACGCTGAAACTAAAGCCACACTATCATTTTCTGATGGTAGCCCATCGATCGATTTTCCGATCTACAAAGGTACCGTCGGTCCTGAAGTAATCGATATCCGTAAGTTATATGGTGCGACTGGAAAGTTCACCTATGACCCCGGTTTTATGTCGACCGCAGCCTGTAATTCATCGATTACTTATATCGATGGCGACAAAGGCGAACTACTTTATCGCGGATATCCGATCGAGCAATTGGCGGTTAATTGCGACTTTTTAGAGACGTGCTATCTTTTGTTGAATGGCGAATTGCCGACCGAAGCTGAAAAAGCAACATTTGATGCCACCGTGACGACGCACACGATGGTGCATGAGCAAATGCAATTTTTCTTCCGCGGCTTCCGCCGTGATGCGCATCCGATGGCCGTTTTAGTTGGTACAGTTGGCGCTTTGTCATCGTTCTACCATGATTCGTTAGACATTACTGATCCGCGTCACCGTGAAGTGTCGGCGATTCGTTTGATCGCCAAGCTGCCAACTTTGGTCGCAATGGCGTACAAATATAACGTCGGACAGCCGTTCGTTTATCCACGTAACGACTTGTCATATAGCGCGAACTTCATGCATATGATGTTTTCAACGCCATGCGCAGAATACAAAGTCAACGAAGTCCTGGTTCGCGCTCTGGATCGTATTTTGATCCTGCACGCTGATCACGAACAAAACGCTTCGACATCGACCGTGCGTCTGGCTGGTTCGAGCGGCGCAAATCCGTTTGCCTGTATCGCAGCTGGTATCGCTTGTTTGTGGGGCCCTGCCCACGGCGGCGCCAATGAAGCGGCCCTCAACATGCTGAAAGAAATTGGCACCGTCGATAATATCCCTGAGTTCGTTAAGCAAGTTAAGGATAAAAATTCGACCGTTAAGCTGATGGGCTTCGGGCATCGCGTCTATAAAAATTACGATCCGCGCGCAACTTTGATGCGTGAAACCTGCTACGAAGTGTTGGCCGAGTTAGGATTGGAAAACGATCCTTTATTCAAGCTGGCAATGGCACTCGAAAAAGTCGCGCTAGAAGACGAATACTTCGTTTCTCGCAAGCTGTATCCGAATGTCGACTTCTATTCAGGGATCGTTCAGTCGGCGTTAGGCATTCCGGTTTCCCTATTCACTGGAATCTTTGCAATGGCCCGCACCGTAGGCTGGATCGCTCAATGGAACGAGATGATCTCTGATCCTGAACAAAAAATTGGTCGTCCGCGCCAATTGTTCATTGGCTCTCCGGCACGCGATGTGGCTGCAATCGAAAGTCGTACTGCAAGCAAGTAATACTAGTAAACATAAAAGCGAATCGAATGATTCGCTTTTTTTTGCATTGTTGAATAGGAGTTATGCTATTCTACTGCATCAACAGTTTTGATCGGTTTGCAACGGATAGCTTCAGATTTTGTATTGCTTTCTTATTTGAAGTGGCAACGATGACAAAGTCGCAAAGTGTGAGCATACGGTCAAAGCAGTTTGCGTTGATTAAAAAGAATACAGTAATAAATAGTTGTAATTTGATCCCTTCCCCACAACTTGATGTGCAATCCGCTAACCGGTCAGGCCGTGTCGCGGAAGGTTTTGTTAACCCGCTAATCTCGCGATACGCGAAGAAAGGTGAGCAAGATGATGCAGCAATATGGCTCTAATTCGTATCTCTTCGGAGGTAATGCACCGTACATTGAAGAACTGTACGAGTCGTACCTCGATAACCCCGGATCTGTTTCAGATAACTGGCGTTCGTATTTTGACGCCATGCAACATGTACCTGCCCTCGATGGCACAGATAAGCCTGACGTCGCCCATGCCACGGTAGTTGCTTCATTTGCCGAGCGCGCAAAGCAAGGTCCTATTCGGACAATTTCCGCCTCAGCTGACGCTGAAATGGGACGCAAGCGTGTCGCAGCAACACAACTCATTGCCGCTTATCGATACCTCGGTTCGCGCTGGGCCAATCTGGACCCATTGCAGCGCCAGGAACGTCTGGCAATTCCTGAATTAGACCCGACTTTCTACGGCTTCACCGATGCGGACATGGATATCGTGTTCAACATCAGCAATACCTATTTCGGTACAGAGACTTCCACACTACGCGACCTGTTGAATTCATTGCGCGATACTTATTGCCGTTCGATCGGCGCTGAGTATATGTATGTCAGTGATCCGACTGAAAAGCGCTGGATACAGGAACGTCTGGAATCGACGCGTTCGGCACCGACGCTGACGGTCGAAAAGAAAAAACACATTCTGGAACGCCTGACAGCCGCTGAAGGATTAGAGCGCTATCTCCATACACGTTATGTCGGCCAGAAGCGCTTCTCGTTAGAAGGCGGAGAAAGCTTTATCGTCTCGCTCGATGAAACCATCCAGCGTGGCGGCGAAAAGGGTATTCAGGAAATCGTTATCGGTATGGCACATCGCGGCCGCCTTAACGTTTTGGTGAATACCTTGGGCAAGATGCCACAAGAGTTATTTGCCGAGTTTGAAGGTAAGCACGGTGACGATCTGCCAGCCGGCGACGTAAAGTATCACCAGGGCTTCTCATCAGACATTACCAGCCCGGGTGGACCGGTTCATTTGTCGTTGGCATTTAACCCATCGCATCTGGAGATCGTCAACCCTGTAGTAGAGGGTTCGGTAAAAGCGCGTATGGAACGCCGGGGCGATAAAGACGGTGCCCAGGTATTGCCAATTCTCGTCCATGGCGATGCCGCATTTGCAGGTCAGGGCGTTGTAATGGAAACGCTGAATCTGGCGCAAACCCGTGGTTATGGCACTGGCGGTACCGTTCACATTGTCATTAACAACCAGATTGGTTTTACCACTTCTGATCCGCGCGATTCACGTTCGACGCTGTATTGCTCGGACGTGGTAAAGATGATTGAAGCGCCGGTATTGCACGTCAATGCAGATGATCCGGAAGCTGTCGTTTTCGCTACGCAAATTGCACTCGACTATCGCGTCGAGTTCAAAAAAGACATCGTGGTAGATATCATTTGCTTCCGTAAGCTTGGTCACAATGAACAAGATACGCCAGCATTGACACAACCGCTGATGTACAAAAAGATTGCTCAACATCCTGGCACGCGCAAGGTGTACGCCGACAAATTGACCGCGCAAGGTACCATTGCAGCCGGTGAAGGCGATGCGATGGTTAAAGCTTATCGCGATGCAATGGATGCCGGTAAGCACACCGTCGATCCGGTCATCACGAACTTCAAGAGCAAGTATGCTGTTGACTGGCTGCCGTTCCTGAATCGCAAGTGGACTGATGCTGCTGATACTGCTGTACCGCTAACCGAACTGAAACGTCTGGCCGCCCGCATTACAACTGTGCCTGACGACTTTAAGGTGCACGCGCTGGTCGAAAAAGTACTTAACGATCGCGCAACGATGGGCCGTGGTGAGCTCAACCTCGACTGGGGTATGGGCGAGCATCTGGCCTACGCATCATTGGTGTCCTCCGGTTACACGATTCGTTTGACAGGGCAAGATGCGGGTCGCGGTACTTTCGTCCATCGTCACGCGGTATTGCATGATCAAAACCGTGAGCGTTGGGACGCCGGTAGTTACATCCCTCTGCAAAATGTCTCTGATCAGCAAGCACCGTTCAATGTTATCGACTCGGTGTTATCTGAAGAAGCTGTATTGGGATTTGAGTATGGCTATTCGACAGCGGAACCAAATACTTTAACCATCTGGGAAGCACAGTTCGGCGATTTCGCTAACGGTGCTCAGGTTGTTATTGACCAATTCATTAGCTCCGGCGAAGTGAAATGGGGACGCGCATCGGGTCTGGTCATGATGCTGCCGCATGGTTACGAAGGTCAAGGTCCGGAACACTCGTCCGCACGTCTTGAGCGCTTCTTGCAACTATGCGCGGATAACAACATGCAGGTTGTTCAGCCAACTACTTCCGCTCAAATTTTCCATTTGTTACGCCGTCAGATGATTCGTCTGTTCCGCAAGCCGCTGATTATCATGACACCGAAATCGCTGTTGCGTAATAAGGATGCCGGTTCGCCATTGTCTGATCTGGCGAAGGGAACATTCCAGACCGTCATAGGTGAAATCGATGACAAGATCGAGGCTAAGAAGGTCAAGCGGATCGTCGCCTGTTCCGGGAAAATTTATTACGATCTGATGAATGCGCGTAAAGAGCGTGGTCAAACTGACGTAGCGATTATTCGTCTTGAACAACTGTATCCGTTCCCGCACAAGGCATTTGCCGCTGAATTGAAGCAGTTCCCGAATTTCAATGAATTGGTTTGGGCGCAAGACGAGCCGCAAAACCAAGGTGCATGGTTACAGATTCAGCATAATATTTTTGAAAATCTGGGCGATGGTCAAAAACTTGCCTATGCAGGTCGTCCAGCCAGCGCATCTCCTGCTGTTGGATATTACGACAAGCATTATGCACAACTAAAAACATTGCTTGACACTGCATTTTCAAAGCTCAAAGGCTTTGTACTTACCAAATAACTGAAGCAAAGGCGGGCCAAAAAGGCTCGTCTGATGCAAACTAATACGGAGAATTCCATGGCACTTATAGAAGTTAAAGTCCCCCAACTATCAGAATCCGTTGCTGAAGCAACTCTTTTGCAATGGCATAAAAAAGTAGGCGATCCGGTCGCACGCGATGAAAACCTGATTGATATTGAAACAGATAAAGTCGTACTTGAGCTACCAGCACCAAATGATGGCGTCGTCGTACAAATCGTAGAGCCTGATGGCGCAACGGTAGTCGCAGGTCAAATTATCGCTATTATCGACACTGATGCTGCAGCCAAAGTAAGCCCGATGGAAGTAAGCGCGATACCGGTTCCTCAGCCAGGCCATGCAACGACCCCGGTTGCCGCGCCAGAACTTGCCAGCACTGCAGCCGCTGGCATTGCTATGCCATCCGCAGCGAAGCTCTTGTCCGAAAACAATCTATCAGTGAACCAGGTTGCTGGCACCGGTAAAGATGGTCGCGTGACCAAAGGTGACGTTCTCACGACGCTGGCAGCGAAGCCTGCAGCCCCGGCCCCTGCCATTCCTGCTCCTTCCGCCAAACCGGCCCTGCAACAGGTCGCTGCGCCGAATAAAGCAAATAAAGAAGAGCGTCCGGAAGAGCGCGTGCCGATGAGCCGTTTGCGCGCGCGTATCGCTGAGCGCTTGCTGCAATCGCAAGCAACCAATGCAATCTTGACGACATTCAATGAAGTCAACATGCAACCGGTTATCGATTTGCGGACCAAGTACAAAGATAAATTTGAAAAAGAGCATGGCGTTAAGCTCGGCTTCATGTCTTTCTTCGTTAAAGCGGCAGTGGCCGCACTGAAGAAATATCCAGTCGTTAATGCCTCCGTTGATGGCAACGATATTCTTTATCATGGTTATTTCGACATTGGTATCGCTGTCGGTTCGCCGCGCGGCCTGGTGGTTCCGGTATTACGTGATGCTGACCAGATGTCCATCGCCCAAATCGAAAAGAAAATTGGTGAGTTCGGCGCGAAAGCCCGTGACGGCAAGCTGACGATGGAAGATTTGACCGGCGGTACTTTCTCGATCTCTAACGGTGGAACCTTCGGCTCCATGCTATCGACTCCGATCATCAACCCACCGCAGTCGGCTATTTTGGGTGTGCATGCAACCAAAGACCGCGCAGTTGTTGAAAATGGTCAAATCGTCATCCGTCCAATGAATTATCTGGCGATGTCTTACGATCACCGGATTATCGACGGTCGTGAAGCAGTATTGGCTTTGGTAGCTATCAAAGACGCGCTGGAAGACCCAGCCCGCCTGTTGTTGGATCTATAACTTTTGAAGTATTAACGCTTTGATACCCATCCTGATGGTGTCTGATCAGACATCGCAGGAGAAGTATCAAGCGCGTTGGTTTGTGGGTTGCCTCGAATGCGTTTTTCACAATGCACCGTGATTGCAGTCGCAGTTAAACGTGCTGCGCTGTGCATACGCGGGACAGACGGAACGTATCCGTTGCAAAAGCAATTCGTGATTCAGCCATGTTGTTCTAAGCAGGAAAAAATACCGAATTCACTGAAGTAGTGCGTGATGCCTTGACACCAAGAGCACCGTAAAAAAAGAAGGAAAAACTATGAGTAAGCAATTTGACGTTATCGTTATCGGTGGCGGTCCTGGCGGTTATATCGCAGCAATTCGCGCTGCCCAACTAGGCTTCAGCACCGCTTGTGTTGATGAGTGGAAAAACGCAAATGACGGTCCTGCACCTGGCGGAACCTGTACTAACGTTGGCTGCATTCCATCCAAAGCGCTGTTGCAGTCTTCTGAACATTTCGAACATGCCGGTCACAGCTTCGCGGATCACGGTATCGATATCAAGGAAATGACCTTGAATCTGCCGCAGATGCTCGCGCGTAAAGATACGGTCATCAAGCAGAACAATGAAGGTATTTTGTACCTGCTGAAAAAGAACAAAGTAACGTTTTTCCACGGACGTGGCTCTTTTGTTAAGGGCGACGCGAACGGATATGAGATCAAGGTAGCGGGCAAGACGGAAGAGTCGATCTCTGCCAAGCACATCATTCTGGCGACCGGATCTAATGCACGCGCATTGCCGGGCGCAGATTTCGATGAAAAATTGATTCTGTCGAACACCGGTGCGCTGACTATCGGTGCCGTGCCAAAGAAACTTGGCGTGATTGGTGCTGGTGTCATTGGGCTGGAAATGGGAAGTGTCTGGCGTCGTCTGGGAGCCGAAGTGACGGTTCTGGAAGCGCTTCCAGCTTTACTGAGTGCGGTGGATGATCAAATCGCAAAAGAAGCGGCAAAATTGTTTGCCAAGCAAGGTTTGAACATTAGTCTGGGCGTCAAAATCGGTGCGATTACTGCTGGAAAGAAAGATGTTTCAGTAGAGTATACCGACGCTAAAGGCGAAGCTAAGAAAGCGGTATTTGATAAATTGATCATCTCCATTGGTCGCACGCCGAACACTACCGGCTTGAACGCCGAAGGTATTGGCCTGCAACTCGATGAGCGCGGCTTTATCAATGTGGATGGCGATTGTAAAACCAATCTGGCAAACGTTTGGGCGGTCGGTGACGTCGTGCGCGGTCCGATGTTGGCCCATAAGGCTGAAGAAGAGGGCGTTGCCGTCGCAGAGCGCATAGCCGGTCAGCATGGCCACGTCAATTTCAATACCATTCCCTGGGTCATTTACACTTCCCCTGAAATTGCATGGGTTGGTAAAACTGAGCAGCAGTTAAAAGCCGAAGGCGTTGCTTACAAAGCGGGTACATTCCCCTTTTTGGCAAATGGTCGGGCGCGAGCGCTGGGCGATACTGCCGGTATGGTAAAGTTTTTGGCCGATGCCAAGAGTGACGAGATTCTGGGTGTGCATATTATTGGACCAATGGCATCAGAGCTTATTTCCGAGGCTGTTGTTGCAATGGAATTCCGCGCATCTGCGGAAGATATTGCTCGAATTTGTCATGCTCATCCTTCGTTGTCTGAAGCGACAAAAGAAGCTGCTCTGGCGGTCGATAAGCGTTCGCTCAACTTCTAAAGGAAATGACGATGCGTCATCTGACCCTGTTATCGATGGTTTTACTCGCAGGCTGCGCGACAACCGGGTCAGATAACGGTCGAATCCAGATCGAAACCGGATCCATGGGGGAGCCCCTGACTGCCGCTCGTTGCATCGTTAAAACGGACGGTGGAACCTGGAACCTGACGACGCCTGCAGAAGTTGTGATAACCGTCGCGGACGGTGATTTGCATGTTGCCTGTAGCAAGAACGGTTACCGCAACGGTGAGATCGTATACAAAGCGTCCCCGGGCGCTGGCTTACCCAGCATGGGAATTAGCGGTGTTGGCGGCGGTGGTATCGGTCTGGGGCAGGGCACGAGTTTTCCGGTGAGCGTTGACAGTAATGTTGCGTATCCGAGCCGGATATTGGTTGAAATGGATAGATTGTAGGTGTCTTAATATTGGCATCTAAGTGTGGGTGAGCGGAGGCTCGCCCATTTTTGTTTTTACCTGGACGTTCTTAACATGCAATTACGAACGCTGGGCAAGTGAAGTATGCGAGAGTTGACCATGAACGTCATAGAATTCTACGAACAGACGTTGGCCCAGCGTGGATTTACGTCCGATGCGGCACAATTGTTGGCGGTTGAGCGATTGCAGCACGCGTATGACGAATGGGTCGCCTTCAAGGCGCAGCGTTCCAATTCTTTCAAACGGTTGATCAATCGTCCCGATGTGCCCCGTGGTTTATACATGTGGGGTGGGGTCGGACGCGGTAAGTCGTTCCTGATGGATAGTTTCTATTCCGTTGTGCCGGTAGTGCGCAAAGTGCGCCTGCATTTTCATGAGTTCATGCGCGCAGTGCATCGCCAGCTGGATGAGTTAAAAGGGGTTGAAGATCCTTTAGACGAAGTGGCGAAACGGATTGCAAAAAAATATCGTTTGATCTGCTTCGACGAATTTCATGTGTCCGACATTGCTGATGCCATGATTCTGTATAACTTGCTCAGGGCCTTATTCGATAACGGCGTTTCTTTCGTCATGACGTCCAATTACGAGCCCGGCACTTTATATCCGGATGGCCTGCATCGGGATCGCATGTTGCCAACCATTAAGCTTTTGCGCGATAAGCTCGATGTGATAAACATCGATGCCGGTATTGACTATCGCAGACGCGCAATGGATTTGGTGGACAGTTACTACACGCCACTCAATGGTGATAGCGATCGCTCCTTGCGGCATGCTTTCGCCGGAGTGGCTGAAATGGCAGACCAGGATCCGGTGGTTGACATTGAAGCGCGTAAAATCAAGTCATTGCGGCGTGCGGGTGGTGTTATTTGGTTTGATTTCGCAACTTTGTGTGGTGGGCCACGTTCACAGAATGATTATCTCGAACTCGCCAGTCGGTTTCATACAGTAATATTGTCCGGTATCCCACAAATGTCCGCGGCGATGTCTTCCGAAGCACGCCGGTTTACATGGCTGATTGATGTGTTTTATGATCACAAGATTAAATTGATTATGTCTGCTGCGGTGGTGCCAGAAGAACTCTATACCCAAGGTATGCTGGCAAACGAATTCCATCGGACAGTGTCACGGATTAGTGAGATGCAATCGCAGGAGTATATGGACTCCGAGCAACGTGGCAGTGCGGACGCGATCGCTTGACCGTTCAGGTCAAGGCAGATTGAAACGTCTGTTATCTTCCTGCATAAAGCGATGGCATGCGTCATCCTTGGGTGACAGCGTTGAAGAACCGAATAATGCAATGTAAGAAATGGATGGAAACACGTGAGATTCGCTACTTTTGTTATGAAAACGCCGCATACAATGCATTCAAAGATTACGCAATCCTCCCATAAAGCCACCGGGGCCGTTGATTCTCAGGGCGTAAAACCAACGCTACTGCTGGCTGCGATGCTGCTCTTTGTCGGGTGTGGCCTCACAGGCATGATCCATGCGCAAGAGGTAGCGAAACCGGTTCAAAACGGCAGTATCACGTCCGAAAGCGCACCCAGCAATAATGGTAGCGTCCAAGTCGGTGCTGATCAAGTTACACCAAACATCAATGCAAACAAGCCCAATGCCGAGGTGGGTGGTACGGCGGGCGTCAACGGAAGTATTAAACAATCCGATAGTGCGGTTGCCAATCCTGATGCGTTAAGAGATCCTAATAAAGTATTCGACGCGTCGATCCCCGCTGCCGAATTTGTCGCGCGTCATCCGCCCGGCTCCATTAGCTCAGTGGTCGGCGCTGACGATGTGCTGACCGATGTCACCAAAGCGCGGGCTGAGGTCGAATTACGTAACACCAATGAACGACGCGTTTGCTATAAAAAGTTTTTTACGAATCACTGTTTAGACGCCGTAAAAGAACAACGTCGCCTGGCGTTAAAGCAAATTCGCCCGTTGGAAGTTGAGGCGAACGCATTTAAGCGTCGCGCTACTGCGGATGACCGCGATAAAGCGCTCGCAGAACAGCAAGCAAAAAACGACATATCTGCGCCCAAGCTGCAACAGGATCAAAAGGACAAAGAAAGTTCGATTGCCGATAAAGTGAAACAAGGCGGCGAACACGACGCGGCGGTGACAGCGAACACCAAGCTTCACGCAGGTGAAGCTGAGAAGCGGGTCTCGGACAATGCAAAAAAATTGCAACAGATTCAACAAAATGAGACTGCAAAAACCTCTGAACGAGCAGCCAATAGGGCTGCGTTTGCCAAAAAAGGCCAGGATGCGGCGGACCGTCAGCGCGACATAGCTGAGAAAAAAGCAGAAAAGGCGCGTCAACTGGCCGAGAAGAAGGCTGGAGCAGCGCCAACCGCCACTTCGCCAGCACTAGCACCCACAACCACAAAATTGCCGGCGCAACCTTAAATATACCGAACCCAACGCTGGCACATTATTGCGCCGGTCAGATCGCATGGAAAGGTTTTTCTCTTAAGCCGAGAACCACGTCTCTGGTTCGCACCGAATAGCGGTGAATTCTGATCGGTATTGCGCCAGATCAAAAAACGGTTGACGCGTACTCCCCACATTTGCTCCCGGCTTTACGCCGAGTGCCTCGTGCGGCCTTAAGACTGCCTTAATCCGGCTGAGGTACTATCAGGCTTATGCGTATCCTCCTTGCAGAAGACGACCCCTCGCTAGGCGCGACCGTACAATCCTGGCTTCAGCTTGACGGCTATGCGGTAGACTGGGTTCAGCGCGGCGATTCTGCCGCAATGGCACTTCAAACACACAATTATGATTGCTTGTTGCTCGATCGCGGCCTGCCCGGCATATCCGGCGATCAGCTTCTGACGCAATTGCGCGCCAATAAAGATCTCGTTCCGGTGCTAATGTTCACGGCCAGAGATACCTTGGGAGACCGGATCGGCGGCCTTGATCTCGGCGCTGATGATTATCTGATCAAGCCAGTAGACCTGGAAGAAATGTCCGCGAGAATTCGGGCGGCGATGCGGCGTCATGGTTACCTTGCCGACAACCTCATAAATCATGCAAATATCACCTTGGATATCGCCAGCAAGCGGGTGACATGTGACGGCGCGCTGGTCGAATTGACCGCCCGTGAATTCGCGGTGTTGCATGCATTGATGTTACATCGTAAGCAGATTGTTACCCGCGCCCAAATCGAGGAAGCATTGTATGGTTGGGGTGAAGAGGTGGAAAGTAATGCAATCGAAGTGCACATTCATCATCTTCGCAAAAAGCTGGGCGCATCATTGATTATCACGGTGCGTAACCTCGGTTATCGCTTAAAAGAAGATCATGTCTGAAGCGCCGCCGGACAAGGTTAACCATGATCGTGCGGCACACCAGCGCGGCGCATATTCGTTACGGTTACGGCTGCTATGGACGATTCTCGGCACCAGCACGCTCATGTGGATCGCCAGCATCACCATCATGGTATTCATCGCCTGGCATGAAACCAACGAGGTGTTTGATGATGCGCTCAAGGAGTCCAGTTATTTGATAATGGCTGCTACCACCGACTTCAATGAGCGTGGCTTGCTGGCTGAAACCGGCGCCGGCACCAACGAGCCTCGCAAAGTTGATATCCAATATCAGATCGTGGTGAATAATCGCGTGATTCAACGCACCAATAAGGCGCCGGATAGTCCTTTCGTTCCCCGTTTTGACAAGCGCAAGGGCTTTACAAATATTGTGATCGATGGAAAAAGCTGGCGTATTTTCGTGGTGCGTAGCAAGGATGCCCATTTTGAAGTGCAAGTCGGTCAAAGGCTAAAAAAGCGCCTGGATATTTTGGAGGAACTAGCGGGTAGCCTGACCATTCCTGCATTGTTACTCCTGGCAATGTTGGGCTTGGTGAGTTGGTATTGCGTTAATCGTGTGATGAAGCCGATCAACTTCACGGCCGATGCGCTGTTGCTGAAATCACGCGATGACCTCACCCCTTTGCTGGTGGAGGGGCAGCCGACTGAACTTAAGCCGATCGTCAGCGCCTTAAACGGCATGCTGTTGCGTCTGGATACGGCAATGCAGTCCGAACGTCGCTTCACAGCCGACGCGGCACATGAGTTGCGAACGCCACTTGCTGCACTGGGTATGCACGTGCAATTATTGCAACGTCAGCACAGCGGATTGGCAGTGCCTTTTCAAAAACTACGTCACGACGTTGATCGCATGACCGCTCTGGTCGAAAATCTTTTGGCATTGGCGCGACTTGATCCAATTAATCGCGATGGACTAGCGCGGCGAGCGGTCACGCTGGCACCGTTCCTTCAGGATTTAACGGCGGTGCATTCGGCCGCTGCGGGACGCCGCGATATTCGCCTTGAAATACAGAATGGGGTGAATACGATGAACATGAATCCGGAATTGATTTACATTGCATTGCGTAATCTTCTGGACAATGCGATGCGTTATTGTCCAGAAAAAAGCACGGTCCAGATTAGAACCAGCAACTGGGCGGGAGGCGTACGCATCGCGGTTTGTGATGATGGTCCTGGGGTTGATGAGGACCAACGCGGGCGACTGAGCGAACGATTTTTTCGGGTGCTGGGAAGCCGGGAGGCTGGCAGTGGATTGGGCTTGTCGATCGTGCGCCAGATCGCTGAGTTACACGGCGCGAAGTTGACGTTTGGGAGCGGCCTTAATGATCGTGGTCTCGGCGTTTATCTGGACTTCCCGCCCGAACATCTTGTTTGCTAAAGTGATTGACCGTTCGACAAATAAGGAGGAATTTTTGGTTCTTAAGATAACGTTAATGTTGAGGGAGTTTAATAGCACCAGGTTCGGCGAACAAGAAGAATGCGCTGGCCCCACTAATACACTCATCGTTATCAAAAGGAACCCTCATGAATCGCATCGCTAAAGTTATTGCCATCACTGTCTTAACTGTTTCCTCCGCAGCGGCGATGGCGCAAAGTTATACCGGGCCTACCGCCAGTTCGGCAGGCGCCAGTCCGCACTATACCGGCCCGTCAACGATTCCGAAAATGACGGCAAAACAATTGCTGGATAACGGCACAGACGATCAGTACGTCACGTTAAATGGAAAGCTGATTAGCCATGCGGGAAGCAAGGATTACGTTTTTGCTGACGCCAGCGGGCAAATTAAGGTAAAAATTTCGTCAAAATATTTTCCGGCGAATCAAATAATTGACGGCAATACGCCGGTCGAAATCACCGGAAAATTTGATAAAAACCGTTTTGGGACATCCAAACTGGAAGTCAAGCAAATCAAGGTGACCGCTAGTTGATGCAAATCGGTGAACGGCAAATTGCGACGCATTGACGACCTACTTTTGTTCGATGCCATCAATGTGGTAAGGAAGTTGTTTCTGTAGCAAGCTGCTATTTTATTTGTCTCTTCCATTCTTATTAAAGTCTGCGCAGACGACCTCGTAAAGAGTCGTCTGCTTTTTTTGCGTATTTTTCTTCCGAATTGGTGCCTGCCGCTTGCCCGCATCGACTTTGTATTGGCGCATTCATCCAGGTAGATTAAACTGATCCTTTAATAGAGTTGGCTGACAAGCGGCCAATCCCGCGTATCTGGCGGCTCAACGAGGGATGCATTAAAGAAAAAGAAAACGAAAGCAACTCGCAAACGGACGCCAGCAGTCAATGCTTGTCATAAAAAATTATTACACGCAGGAATAACTTGTATTAAGTACAAGCCAAACCCTTCACATTTATTGAATTTCATTGCAGGGAAGTGACTATGCTAGATCGGGAAGATATTCACCGGCGTATCATTGAGCTAGAAGTCGAACATCGCGATCTTGATTCTGTGATTGATGTCATGGCTAACGAGGTCCGACGCGAAGAGTTACAATTGCGACGTTTGAAGAAGCGCAAATTGCAATTGAAAGACCACATTACGCTGTTAAGAATGCAATTAATTCCAGATATTCCCGCATAGATACTATCGTCTGCACCCGGATCGTCAAGTTGCACTCAACACTAGTTCAGCGCCGCTACCGGACGCAGCGACAATGTTTTCGCATGGTTCTGAACCTCCTAGCCTATTACCGACAGTTACCTTGACCGAAGATACATCCCACCCCATTGCCGAAAACGCCACTCCCGCCGGCACGCACGATGCCGATATCGATCAATTATTTGGTCCCGGAGGGCCACTCGGCCAGATCGTTGGCGGATTTCGGCCACGACTCGCCCAGACAGAAATGGCGAAGGCAATTGCTGAAGCTATCGCGCAACAGACGACGCTGATTGCCGAGGCGGGCACTGGCACCGGAAAGACGTTTGCTTATCTGGTACCGGCCCTGCTATGGGGCGGCAAGGTCATCGTCTCAACCGGCACCAAAAATCTGCAGGATCAATTATTTTTACGTGATATTCCCACAGTACGCAAAGCGCTCAGCGCACCGGTATCGATTGCGCTATTGAAAGGACGCGCGAATTATGTCTGCCATTTTCATCTGGAACGGACGCTTCAGAATGGGCGCATGACATCGCGCGAAGACACAGGTCATTTACGTGAAATTTCCCGTTTCATGAAAACCACAAGCTCCGGCGATAAGGCGGAATTGTCAAAGGTCCCCGAAACGGCTTTAATCTGGAATCTGGTGACTTCGACCCGCGACACCTGTCTCGGCGCCGAATGTCAGTACTATCAGGATTGCTTTGTCATGAAGGCGCGCAAAGAGGCGCAGCAAGCCGATATCGTCGTCGTCAATCATCATCTGTTCTTTGCTGATGTCGCGTTAAAAGACACGGGTGTAGCGGAACTGCTTCCCTCGGCGAATACCATCATTTTTGATGAGGCGCACCAGTTACCCGAGGTCGCGACGTTATTTTTTGGCGACACGGTCTCAACTTCGCACATCCTCGAATTATGTCGAGACGTACTGGCTGAAGGCCTTTCGCATGCCCGAGACGGCGCCGACTGGGCCAAGGTCGTGATGCCGGTCGAGAAAGCTGCCCGCGATTTACGGTTAGCGTTTCCGCAGGATGTCGTACGCCTTGCGGTCAATCAGATCGCACCGTCCAGCATATTCTTTTCGGCGCTGGAGACGTTACGACAAGAGTTTGACGGAATGATCGCCACGTTGGAAAAACAAGCTGAGCGGGCTGAGACCATTGAGCAATGCCGTACCCGGGCAATCGAACTTGGCATGCGGATTGATGCGTGGAACAAGCCGGAATCGGGAAAAGCCAAAGCAAAGACCACTAGCATTAAAGATGCGGTGCATGGTGACGCCGAAGGTCGCGTGCTGTGGGTGGAGGCTTTTTCGACCTCTTTGCAATTACATCAGACCCCGCTATCAATCGCGCCAATTTTCAATAAACAGCGCGAAGGCGTTCCGCGCACCTGGATTTTTACGTCCGCAACGCTTGCAGTCAAAAACGATTTTCAGCACTATGCCTCACAAATGGGGCTGACAGGCGAACCGGCGCAATCCTGGCCGAGCCCGTTTGAATACGGCGAGCAGGGGTTGCTGTATGTGCCCCAAAACTTGCCGCAACCAAATTCGCCTGAATACACCGATGCGGTGATTGACGCGGCGCTGCCCGTGATTGAAGCGGCTGGTGGTCGCGCCTTCTTGCTCTGCACGACTATTCGGGCGGTCAATCGGGCCGCAGAGAGGTTGCGCACCGAGTTCGAAGAACGCAAACTCCCGTTTCCATTATTTGTGCAAGGCGAAGCAGGGCGTACCGAATTGCTCGACCGGTTTCGCGCCGCTGGTAACGCGGTATTGATCGGCAGCCAGAGTTTTTGGGAGGGGGTCGACGTCCGCGGAGAAGCCTTGTCGCTGGTGATTATCGATAAATTACCATTTTCTCCGCCCGACGATCCGGTGCTCGCAGCGCGTATCGAGGCGCTCGAGAAAAAAGGCATGAATGGTTTCATGCACCATCAACTGCCTGCCGCTATCATCAATCTGAAACAGGGGGCAGGGCGTCTGATTCGCGACGAGACGGATCGCGGCGTGTTGATGATTTGCGATCCACGACTTATTTCAAAGGGTTACGGCAAACGTATCTGGCAAAGCTTGCCACCGTTTAAACGGACTCGCGATTTGAGTGTAGCGACCGAGTTTTTTAATACCGTACCGCTCGCTGTCTGAGGCTCCGCCTCCTTATTTAGAATGGCAGATTCCTCGTTGTCATTCGTTTGATCGTTCCATTTCGCGGGATGATGTTACAGTCACAGCGAGTGTCACCTCGCCATAAGCAGGACTTCGGCATGTCTGACGCGAACTTTTAGAGTGGTTTGCCCGTCTGTCATTAACTGGTAACAATCAGGACCTATGGTTCTCAAAGCCAGAAAACGTCGATCTTCTCTTTTTCATCTTAATTCCCCCTAAAATCTTTCAAGTTACTTGTTGGTCATTGTCGAAATTGTTGAAAGTAGTGCAGTATTCAGTAGATTGTGAGGATGTCATGTTTGCAGCGGTAGATCTGGGTTCAAATAGCTTTCGGTTACATATCGGTAAATACAATGGCGATGCTATTCGTGTCATCAAGAGTGCTAGAGACCCGATTCGTTTAGCTGGCGGGCTTGATAGTAAAGGTAACCTGACCGAAAGTGCGATGCAGACTGCGTTAGATTCACTCGGTCGCTTTCGCACTATTTTGGAAGACTACCAGCTCGAGGCGGTCCGCGTCGTGGCGACCAACACGTTGCGTATCGCAAAAAATGCAGCGGCTTTTTTACCCGCGCTAGAAGCGGCTATCGGGTATCCGATTGAGATTATTTCTGGCGAGGAAGAGGGCCGACTGATTTATATGGGCGTCGCCAGCATGTTGCGCTTGCCGAATGAAAAACGCTTGGTATTGGACATTGGCGGCGGATCCACCGAATTGATTTTGGGTCGCGGGCAGCAAATTGAACGGGTGGAATCGTTTGGTATTGGCACAGTCAATCAAAGTCTGGCATTTTTTGCCAATGGCAGCATCACCGCTGCAGCCTATGATGCCGCGATACTTTCTGCCCGCAGTCACTTTGAAGACGCTGCTCCGCCTTATCGCCCGCAAAATTGGACCAACGCTTACGGTTCATCGGGAACCATTCGCGCCATTGCCGAGACTATCGAAAAGAACAACTTGGGGGATCGGCGTTTATCGTATAAAAGCCTCGAAGCCCTGAAAGAGCGTTTTATTCAAATGGGCGATGTTAGCCGGATTGACATGGTCGGCATGAAACCTGACCGTGCTTCGGTCATTGTCGGCGGCGTAGCGGTCTTGAGTGGGTTGATGCAAGAACTGGGGATCGAGGCGTTGACACCCATCGAGGCAGGCTTGCGCATGGGCGTGATGTGGGATCTGCAGTTACGCGGCACGCGTCTGGATCGGCGTGAGCAATCGGTGCGGGATTTTGCCCAGCGCTTTCACGTTGATCAATTGCGCGCAAATCGGGTCGCGGAGACTGCCAGTGCGTTGTTTGGCCTGCTGAAGCCAAGTAACGATGCGCTTGAAAAATATCTGCATTGGAGTGGCTTGTTGCATGAAGTCGGTTTGGTTGTATCGCAAAGTGGCTATCATAAACATGCTGCCTATCTGATCGCTAATGCGGATCTTTCCGGATTCACGACCAGAGAACAAAAGACAATGAGCCAATTGATACTTGGCCAAAAGGGAAACTTACGTAAGATTAGCGAGAGTTTGCTGGACGGCGATTTCTCAAAAGCTGTCCTGTCATTACGGCTCGCAGTGATGTTCCTGCACTCCCGGATAGAAGTGAACCTTGATGAGTTACGCGTCAAGATGAAAAGCAAGATTGAACTCGATATCAAACGAGCGTGGGTTGCAGATCATCCCACCGCGACTTACTGGATGGAAAAAGAACGAGAATGGTGGCGCGAAATCGGTGTGGAATTCGCCATTAAACGCGTTTGATACCCGCATTTCATAACTAAATTTTCGATTGAAGGCCTGCTCAATGATCGCGTAGCAGACAGGGCCGTTTTCTCCATCGATTGAAGTTTTTGGCCGTTATCTTCTTTTACCCTAACCGTCAAATTAAACTCCGGGAATGTTAAATATTCTCAGCTAAACTGGTTGCGTGTCGATGAAACACGGTGACCATTAGAAACAGTAGTTGCTAATTTTAAATAAATTGCATATATTATTTATACTATTAAATTTTAGGAGTATCCATGGTTACCCGCGCATCCACTAAACCCGCCACCGCATTGACAAAAAAGCCGCCGGTAAAAGCCAGCGTAAAGAAGGCAGTCGCGACGAAACCGGCAGCGAAGGCACCTTTGAAAGTATCGAAAGCGCCGGTTGTGGCCAAAAAGCCCGCCGCGGCAAAAAAAGTAACATCAGCAAAAGCGGTCACAGCAGCCCCTAAAAAAAGTGCTGTCAGTGCTCCTGAACCAGTCCTGCAAGCACCAAAAACTAGTGCCACACCAGTGAGCCCGGCTAAACCAGCTATTGAGCCAAAAGTAAAAGCCAGGAAAGCCAAGTTGGTGCGCGATAGCTTTACAATGCCAGAAGACGAATATCAAGTGCTGAGTGACGTCAAAAAAGCCTGTCTTAAAGCCGGTTTAGCAGTGAAGAAAAGTGAATTATTGAGAATCGGCGTGGCGTTGATCAAGCAACTGGATAATGCGAAGTTGAAAGCCGCGATTGCTAGTCTGCCGCTGGTTAAAGCCGGACGCCCTAAAAAAGAGAAATAAGTTCAGTATTGGCGAATGGTCGGGCTGTGCCATCGAGCACCCTGAAATCGGCGCGCAGGTCACGCAAAAATCGATAGACCAAGCCTCTATCAAAAAAAAATCCCGATATCGCTATCGGGATTTTTTACATTTCCGCATCCAGCCACAATGTCTTCAAAAAAAACACTATATCTGAGCAAGATTATTTACGCTTTTCTTAGTTGCTCACGAATTGGCAGGTCGCGGATACGCTTGCCAGTGGCCGCAAAGATCGCATTACACAACGCCGGTGCAATTGGTGGCGTCCCTGGCTCTCCCACGCCACCTAATGGCATGTCGTAGGCATGTTGTACGATATGCACCCGGATATCCTTTGGTGCAGAGAGCGCACGCAATACCTCGTATTCATGGAAATTACTCTGTACCACAGCACCATTTTTAAAGGTAATTTCACCGCTCATCGCCAGACTCAGGCCCATGATGCAAGCGCCTTCGACTTGTGAGCGAATCCGATCTGGCGTGATAGCCGGACCGCAGTCAATGGCGACGTCAACGCGCGGAATGCTGATTCCTCCATCATCGTTCACCACGACCTCGATCACCGCCGCCACGTAGCTCATAAAGCTATACGCGACCGCAAGACCTAAACCGTGACCTTTGGCAACCTTACGGCCCCAACCAGCTTCGCGTGTAGCAAGTTCCACCACGTTCCGCATGCGGCCGGCATCGAGTGGATATAATGTCGGCGATTCACCGTAGTTGGTGTTATCGGACAAATCTTTCGGCGCGATCTTACGGGCCGGACCAATTAATTCGAGTAGATATTCGCGATGATCCCGGTTGGCGGCAGCAGCCAGTTCAGCGACGAAAGATTGCACGGCAAACGCATGTGGAATGTTGAATACCGAGCGGAACCAGCCGATCCGCGTATGCGCCGGGACCGGCGGTGCTTCCACTCGAATATTCGGAATCACGAACGGAATATTGATGGCGCTCATTCCCAGTTCGCCCGCCGATTCACCCATCGCGCCAAGCACGAACGTCGATGAAATAGTCGGTGCTGCGCTGCGATGCAACCATGCCAGCGGCATGCCTTTCTCATCAAGCGTGCTTTCCAGATGCTCTAGCGAAACAGTATGCAGATAGTCGTGACGCAGATCATCCTCACGCGTCCACGTCAGCTTTACCGGTTTGCCATCCATCGCTTTTGATAGCAGCGCGGCCTCAGCAGCGAAGTCTGGCTTCGATTTGCGACCAAAGCCGCCACCTAATAAAGTAACGTTGATTTTTACGTCTTCCGGTTTCAGCCCAAGAGTACCAGCAACGGTTGCGCGCGTTGCCTGCGGATTCTGGACGCAGGTCCAGACTTCACATTTTCCATCGACAATACGGGCTGTCGCCGCTGGCGGCTCCATACTGGCGTGTGCCAGGTGCGGGATGTAGTATTCTGCCTCTATCCGTTTGCCAGCTTTTTCAAGTACGCCCATCGTGTCGCCGTCATTGCGCATCACTTTAGCCGGTTTGCGTACTGCATCCTGCAGCGTTACCTTGAAAGCGGTGGAGTCATAACTGCCATTTGGACCATCATCCCAGGTAATCTTCAATGCTTCCCGCCCCTTGATTGCGGCCCAGGTGTTGTTCGCAATCACCGCAATTCCCCCTAGCGGATTGAATAGCGCTGGCGGCGGACTACCTTTCAATTCGACGATGCGGATCACGCCTGGGACCTTCATGGCGTCCGCTGCGTCAAAACTGGCGACTTTCCCGCCGAACACCGGTGGACGCGCAATCACGGCGTAGACCATGCCATCCAGACGGGTATCGATACCGTATTGCGTATTGCCGGTGACGATATTCTGAAAATCAATGCTGCCGAATTTATCTTTACCGATATACCGAAACTGGGCCGCATCCTTCAGGTGAATTTGATCTGGCGTCGGCAATGGCAACTTGGCGGCATCTTCTGCCAGCAAACCATAGCCTAACTTGCGTCCCGATTTGGTATGATGCACTTCATGATTTTTTGCGCTAACTTCTGATACCGGCACGTTCCAGCGGCTCGCAGCGGCAGTTTCCAACATTAAGCGCGCAGTGGCGCCAACTTGGCGCATTGGCATAAAGAAGTGGCGCATGCTGCGAGAGCCGTCCGTATTTTGGTTACCGAAACGACTTTCGTCAGCGGTTGCCTGCACTACGCGCACGCGGCTCCAATCCGCTTCAAGTTCTTCCGCAACGACCAACGGCAGACTGGTACGAATACCCTGGCCCATTTCTGAGCGATGGGCAACGATCGTCACGATCCCATTAGTGCCGATTGAAACAAAAACCAGCGGATTGGCGACAGTGCCACCCGGCATTGCCGCGGAACCATATTTTTTCTCCGGAACCGGTGCATCCGCTGCGCTGACGATACCGTTGATCCCAACAGTCAACGCCAGTCCGGTGAACGCGCTCACACCTTTTAACCAGCTGCGGCGCGAAATGCTATTCGCTGCGCCCACGTCCGCGCTCATATCCGCGCTCATATTCGCGTTAGCATCGCCCGTCGATTGCATTGACGCGATCGCATTGTCAAAGGTTGCACTCATTATGCGACTCCTTTGTTGGCGGCTACCTGTTTGATAGCGGCTTTGATACGTGTATAAGTGCCGCAGCGGCAGATATTTCCGCTCATGGCACTGTCGATTTCTTCATCTGTCGGTTTTGGTGTGGTCTTAAGTAATGCAGTGGCCGACATGATTTGTCCTGCCTGGCAGTAGCCGCATTGCGGTACGCCAAGCGCGACCCACGCTTGTTGAATAGCTTTGCCGACACCATCATGGGCGATCATTTCAATAGTGGTAATTTTTTTCCCCACTGCGGCACTAATTGGCGTCACACATGAACGGATCGGTGCTCCATCAAGGTGAACCGTGCAAGCCCCGCATAAGGCCATTCCACAACCGAATTTTGTTCCCGTTAGTCCGACGTTATCGCGCAGTGTCCAGAGTATTGGTGTGTCTCCCGGCAAATCAATAGTGTGTTGTTTGCCATTTATATTTAATAGTGTCATTTTTCTTCCAGCTTGAGATGTTTGCCTAATGGTGGAGTAGGTCATGACTCAGCCAGGCCCTGGCATGAATGTTAATAGATTGTAATCTTGCTTTGGGTTCCATGTTTAAGAAGAGCGATTTTGTGGTCTTTGAGCAATCGTCGCGGTCGTCATTTTGAGCGCCGCTCTCCGCACGCGATGCAAAGTTTGGTTCGCTCCCGTTCACATGCTGTAATATCCACCCATCAAAAATTTGCTTTAAAGGGATTCATGACCGTTTATCAGAAACCGATAGTCATGCTGGATTTCGAGACTACCGGATTGAGTCCAGAGATGGGCGATCGCATCACCGAAGTCGCAGCCTTGCGGATAGTTGAAGGTAAAATTGTCGAGCGTTTTGTATCGCTGGTGAATTGCGGCGTATCGATCCCCCCGTTTATTTCGCATCTGACCGGCATCTCCCAAGCGATGGTCGATCGGGCCCCGTCGGCTTCTAAAGTGATGCCGGAGCTTCTGCGGTTCATTGGTAATGATGCACTGGCCGCACATAACGCCAGCTTTGACGCCAAGTTCTTATTGAAGGAGAGCGCTCTGTTGGACTTACAGCCGCGCCATAGCGCGCTGATCTGCTCTCTTAAGTTGTCGCGGCGGGTTTTCCCCGGCATGAAAAGCTACAAACTTGGGTTGCTCGCCTCCGCGCTACAGATTCCGTTTTTAGGTAACGCGCATAGAGCGGAAGCAGATGCTGAAGTGTCCGCACATTTGCTGCTGCACGTTGCTAAGCATCTGACCGATCGATATCAGGTGACGTCGATACACCCTGATTTGCTGGTGGCGGTGAATAAGTTAGCTGCTGCCAAAGTGCCAAAATTCCTGGCGGGGCAGTTATACGGTCAATATTGAGCTTAAATTCTAAGCTTAAAATTTGAGCTTAAATACTGACGTTTTTAGTGGCGTTATGTGCGGACTCTAAGTACGGACATTCGATCAAGTCGTCAAGTGAACCTTTGGTGAAGTCGAAGCACTGAGCCTGCAATTGCGTGACCCAGTGGGTTTGCTTCCGGATTCTTCATGACGAACTGACGGTCAATCTTTCCTAGAGTTCGGAAATAAAGCGCATTTTAAAATTGCGGCCTTTAATATTGCCGTTACTTAAGCGAGAAAACGCGTGCTTTGCCATGCGCCGTTCCAGTGCGACATACGTCATGAATTCAAATACGCTGATTTTCCCCACCTGTTCTTTGGTAAGGCCGACGTCGCCGGTCAGTGCACCTAATAGATCACCTGGGCGTAGTTTGTCTTTTTTGCCGCCCATGATGCATAACGTCACCATTGGCGCTTGCAACGGTCCGCCTTCGGCTGGCTCCAATGCGGCCAGATCAAACCAGGACACAGGTCCATTCTGATAATCTTCAATGAGCTTGACCCATTTTTTTTCATTCGGTGCACAAAGACTCAATGCCAGGCCTTTGTCATGACCGCGTCCAGTACGACCGATGCGATGAATATGCACTTCGGTATCTTTCGACACATCCACGTTAATCACTGCGCCTAACGTCTGAATATCCAAACCACGCGCGGCGACATCGGTTGCAACTAACACCGAACAACTCTGATTAGCGAACTGGACCAAAATTTCATCGCGCTCACGTTGCTCAAGTTCGCCGTACAACGCCAGGGCACTAAAACCCTGGTCGCGCAGTTCCGCAGCTAACTCGCGGCAGTGAATTTTGGTGTTACAGAAAGCAATGGTCGACACCGGCCGATAATGATTAAGCAGTTGCGCAACCGCGCCGTTACGTCCATCGTAAGAAACCTCGTAGAAGCGCTGCTCAATCTGGCCCGAATCATGTTGTGCTTCAACTTTTACTTCCACCGGCTGACGTAAAAATTCAGCGCTCGCTTTTCGAATATCATCAGGATAAGTCGCGGAAAACAGCAATGTCTGACGGCGCTTTGGACAGGCGCTCACAATCCCCGAAATCTCTTCATAAAATCCCATGTCAACCATGCGATCAGCTTCGTCCAGCACCAGCGTTTGTACCGTCGATAAGTTAATGCTGCCACGCCCGATATGGTCACGTATGCGACCGGGAGTGCCGACGATAATGTGCGCGCCATGTTCTAACGAACCGATCTGCGGCCCCATTGGCGAACCGCCGCACAGCGTCAATATTTTGACGTTATCTTCCAGGCGCGCCAATCTTCGCAGTTCTTTTGCCACCTGATCGGCCAGCTCTCGGGTCGGACACAATACCAGTGCCTGAATCGCAAAGTAAGTGGGGTTCAGTTTATGCAAAATGCCGATACCAAAAGCGGCTGTTTTACCGCTACCGGTTTTAGCCTGCGCGATCAAATCGCGTCGCTCCAGAATGACAGGCAGACTTTGCGCTTGAATAGTCGTCATCTCGTGGTAACCGAGACTATCAAGGTTGCGCAAAAGTGCCGGTGAAAGGGGAAGATTTGAAAAGGAGGAGGTAGTCACAGTGGCGTTCGTCGACAGCAAGGGGAAGGAAGTCTAACAGGCAGGCTTGTTTAGGGATAGTTTTGATGCGATTTTGATGGAATTTAGTGCTTTATTGTTATGCTTTAGGTGATTAAGCTGTTGGCAAACCGCAATTAGAGTACTTTTCCAACGATTATCGGGTTATTCAATGCACCTCGTCACCCTACAAATGAATCATCTGAACGATGTTCGATTTTTTCGATAGTACGGATCAATATTTTCCGTTTTTCTTTTCAATTTTTGTCGATCATACTACGACTTATTGATACGTTTTAGCCTAAACCAACAAGCTAAACGAAGCGAATGGGAGTGACAAAACGGTTTGATCGAAATTATCGTCTATTAAGAAACGGAAAATATCATGTTACAAGTACGTAAAAGCGGTGATCGCGGCGTTGCCGACCACGGATGGCTGCAATCGCGCCACACATTTTCTTTCGGACATTACCAAGACGCGCAACACACAGGTTTCGGCCCGTTATTGGTGATCAACGAAGATAGGGTTGCCCCCGGACAGGGCTTCGGCACCCACGGCCATCGTGATATGGAAATTATTTCTTACGTTCTCGACGGCGCTCTGGAGCATAAAGACAGCATGGGAACCGGTTCGGTTTTACATTACGGCGACGTGCAGCGCATGAGCGCCGGAACGGGCGTACGGCATAGTGAATTCAATAGTTCTCCATCAGAATCATTGCATTTTTTGCAAATTTGGATCGAGCCGGATGTGAAGGGCATTCCTCCCGGATATGAAGAAAAGCATTTCACGCCAGCTTCAAAACAAGGACAGTTACGCCTCATCGCCTCATCAGACGGGCGTGATGACACAGTGTTGATCCATCAGAATGCCTGTATTTACGCGGGAGTCCTTGGGCCGAAAGATCAAATCTCACATGATCTGGCAGCCGGTCGCACAGGATACGTTCATGTGATAAGGGGCGCGATAACGGTCAATGGTATCGTGCTCTCAACCGGTGACGCGCTAAAGCTGACAGATGAGGCGTTAATAACGTTGGCCCAAGCGGACGCGGCGGAAGTATTGGTATTCGATTTACCGTACTGACTATGCAAGTTGTCAGCTCAAGTCTTAACTATTGCAGATATACCAACGGCCGGCCTTTTCCGGTCGCTGCCGCCTGAATGATGCGCTGCGTTAAAATCATCAGGCTAGCTTTGTCGCTTTAATTGATCCCGTCAGATGCGCCAGTCGGGCTTTCAACCCGCTAATTCCGGTCCGAACGGACTTGTTTTAGTGGGAAAGGACACTATGTTAATATCCGAGGCGACATTTTTTGCAATGTAACAGCAAAAGCCATGCATTTCCCTAAGACTTTTTGATGGATGCTTTCGACGTATCAGGGCTTTTGCTCTAACTTAATGACCCTATTTAGTGACCTTATTACTGATTTCACCCATACCGATTGTCCTGACATCGCGCGAACAGGCAGTTACCAGCGCGCTTTTACATTCTCGGTGTACGATGACTGAATTAATTCCAGCCTGAATTATTAAATCTATTGATAAGGCACGTCATTCGTTCAATGACGTGCTTTTTATATTTAAGTAACGTATCTATCTCATGAGCACCCACATTACACCTAGTAACGCCGCCGCTGCCCAAATCCACGAAACACTGGAGTACGTCACTTCTTGCGAGTTGCCAACGCCTTGGGCAACCTTTCAGCTCCACGCTTTTATCGATCATCCTTCCGGCAAAGAGCATCTGGCACTTGTTCTGGGTGAGGTAACAGACGGATCGCCGGTGTTAGCGCGTATCCATTCAGAATGTCTGACCGGCGATGCGCTGTTTAGTCAGCGTTGCGATTGCGGTGCGCAGCTTGAAGGTTCGCTTCAGCAAATTGCAGCGGAAGGGCGCGGTGCGGTATTGTATTTGCGCCAGGAAGGGCGTGGAATTGGCCTGCTTAACAAAATTCGTGCTTACCGAATTCAGGATTCCGGGGCCGACACTGTTGAGGCGAATCAACAACTTGGTTTCGCAGATGATTTGCGGCATTACGGCATGTGTGAGCCAATGCTGCAACATCTCGGGATCAAGACATTACGCCTGATGACCAACAATCCGCGCAAGATGGACGCACTAAAAAAGATGGGCGTGCCCGTCGTTGAGCGCATCCCGCTGATCTTGAATAGAAATCCGTTTAATACCCGCTATCTCGACACCAAGGCGACCAAACTTGGGCACCTGTTACCTAATGAAGGAGCGGAACACCAGGACGAGCCTACCTAGACCGCGTAGACTGCGCCAAATAACGGCAGTCTTAGTGTTGTCGATGAGAACAACGGTTCGGCGTTTTTGCGATAAGATATTTGTTGGAGTTCCATGCGGTCTTTTTTGGTGTTTTTTGGTCTTATTGGAGAGCATGATGCGAAAATCTCTTTCATCAGCGTTAGTCGGCTGTGCGTTGCTATTGGCATCCTATGCTGCCAGCGCCGCTCAGATCGCTTTTAGCCAATCCGCATTCGACAAGTTACAAGCCGAAGGAAAGCCAGCGATTGTTTATTTTCATGCTGACTGGTGCCCAACGTGCAAAGTGCAAAAACCGATCGTTGATAGTCTTTTGAGGCAACCGGACATGCAAAGCATCACCTTGCTGATCGCCGACTATGACAAAGAAATCGCTTTAAAAAAAGCCATGCACATCAGCCAGCAATCGACCTTTGTCGTATTCAAAGGCGGTAAAGAAGTAACGCGCGCCACTGGTCAAACCACCAAACCTGCGATACAGGCGACGTTTGCTCAAGCACTTTAATGGATTTTGGATTCGCTAGTTATGGGCTCAGCTTTGCTGCTGGCGTCTTATCGACCCTGTCTCCATGCGTTTTGCCACTCCTACCCATCCTGCTCGCCTCCACACTCACCGCTCATCGATATGGGGTCTTCGCACTGGCTGCGGGATTGGCCCTGTCGTTCGCCACGTTAGGCATCTTTATCGGTGCAATTGGGGCATCCATTGGGTTGGGCCAGGATGGATTTCGTTTGGTAGCCGCGATCCTGTTTATCCTGTTTGCTCTGTTAATGCTATCAACGCGCTTGCAGCAACGCTGGTCTGTGGCGTTGGCTGGCATCGGAAGGTTGGGCAGCGAGGGATTATCCCGTGCACGAGTGGACGGGATGTCAGGCCAATTTATTATCGGACTTCTCCTTGGCATCATCTGGACGCCATGTGTTGGACCAACATTGGGAGCGGCTACAACGTTAGCCTCCCAAGGCAAGAATCTCCCCCAAATTGCGCTTCTAATGATCGTTTTCGGACTCGGTGCCGGTTTGCCTTTGATTGTGCTTGGAATGGCTTCACGGGCAGGAGTCGCTCGCGTGCGCGGCAAATTGCAAACCTTTGGACAGCTCGGAAAAACCTTACTCGGGACGATGATGTTGATCGTGGGCGGATTAATGTTAACCGGTTTGGACCGCACTATTGAAAGTTGGTTACTGTCCATCAGCCCGGAATGGCTGACTGTATTGACGACGCGTATCTAGCTTATTGGGTAGAGTGGTGACGGGATGGACAAGTTGATTGAGCAATACGCAAAATAACCAGGAGATAGCAATGACGAGTACCCATACAGTCGAGGACAGCGGCCAAGGCGCTGCCTCCACCGAAGCCACCCAGTTATCACAGTTGTATATGGAAGATATTGTTGTTGGCCAACAATTTCGGTCAGCGTCAATTCAGGTCACTGCGGAGGAAATTAAACGTTTCGCGCAGCAGTTCGATCCACAGCCATTTCATTTAGATGAGATTGCAGCAAAGAGCACATTCTTTGGCGGCCTGGCCGCAAGCGGCTGGCATACAGCCGCTCTCACGATGCGATTATTGGTGGAAAGCGGGATGCCGTTAGCTGGCGGTATCATCGGTGCAGGAGGAGATATTTCCTGGCCGCAGGCAACCCGCCCCGCAGACGTGTTACATGTGGAAAGTGAAATTATTACCCTGGCTCCCTCGCGATCTCGTCCTGATCGTGGCATGCTGCAAGTGCGGTCCCAGACAATTAACCAGAGCGGAGAGGTCGTCCAGATATTGAATGCAAAGCTGATGGTGTGGAGCAAATCATCCAAAGCCTGAACTAAGAGCCATTAAACGGAGTACCCACGGAATACCACCCGGAGGGCGCACTAACGACCATCAGACTAACAATCGAAACAAGGCATTTGTCATGGCAAAGACACCGCAAGTTCTGACAATCGACGCATGTCTGGAAAAATTGCAGGCAGGAGTAGCGAATGGCCGACGCTTCATCCTTGGAATCGTGGGACAACCAGGTTCCGGGAAATCTACCCTCGCTCAAACGCTCATGGCGGCTTTTCCGGGCACCGCGAGCGTGCTTCCAATGGACGGATTTCATCTGGCCAATAATGAACTAGACCGTTTGGAACGCGCAAACCGGAAAGGGGCCGAAGATACATTTGACAGCGGTGGGTACGTAGCATTGCTTAAAAGACTGCGCGATCAGGCTGCAGACGAGATTGTGTATGCACCAGAATTTCGCCGGGAAATAGACGAGCCAATTGCAAATGCCATTGCGATCCAGCCAGAAACGCAATTAGTGATTACAGAAGGTAACTATCTACTGCTTGATCGCGGCCATTGGCGCAAAGTTCAACGCATGCTGGATGAAAGCTGGTACCTCGAAATAGATACCGACTTGCGGCAACAAAGGCTGATCGCACGTCACATGCAGTTTGGGCGAGACTTTTCGACCGCGCAGGCATGGGTGCACCAGACCGACGAACCGAATGCGCGCTTGATTGCATCCACCCAGGATCGTGCCAATATGGTGATAAATTGGAGGCTCGGGGGTGAGGGACCACTTCCCTCGTAAGAAAAAATAGACCCATTAAGGTTGTAAATAAGGTTGTAAATCAGGTTGTAAATAAGGCTAAAAATTTGCTTCTGAGCTATATCATTAGTCATTCCTCAAAACAGGTAAAATGGAATCGGGACAATTGTTGTAACTATGGGATCGACTGCTGAAAGCACTATTGGCGCGCGGCAAAAACTGTCATCTATAGCCCCCGTCTCTAGCCTACGTTGTCGATAGCAAACACCACCAGGAGGCTGTATGTCACAAACTGTCGTTGGCGTTTTTGATAGCTATCAATCCGCCGAAAATGCGCAGCAAGAGCTTATTTCATCCGGTTTTGAATCCTCTGATGTACACATCCGCATGCATGCAGCGCATGCGGTGGCAGCAGGTACCGAAAGCGTCGGTTCCAGTCTGGTCGATAGCCTCCGTGAACTTTTGGGAAATCTATTTGGCGGTAACCATGAAGACATAGGTCATTACTCCGAAGCGGTACGGCGTGGTCATGTGGTGGTCGCGATCACCGTGGCAGACGATGCATTGGTAACAGTCGCGCAATCAGCCCTGCGTGGCGCGGGCGCTTTAGATATCGAAAAGCAAGTGGAAACCTGGCGAGAACAAGGCTATAACAGTTTTGATCCTGCCTCTGCGCCCTATACTGAAGAAGAAGTGCGTGCCAACCGCGCCAGAGTTCAACCAGCGCTGGAAGACAACCCCGACATCGCCCAGCAGACGGAGACATATCCCTCCCGTGCTTATCCGTTCCAGATGGCACAAACTCCCTATGACGACATCATGGGCAAGTCGGGCGGTGTCAATACCGGTGGGTGACTTCCTTAGCTGAGCCAAAGGTGTTGATTGCATGTTTTAAATGCGCATCTTGATCGCACCTATTGAGCGCACGTGAAAAATGCAAAAAATGGACGCACTGAGCGTCCATTTTTATACCTGCTGGCCTGATCAATCCAACGATTTTTGAATTGACGCAATTGAATTAGCTTTCAGAATGGTTAAATTCCAGGTTTCGGTCCGCCGTACCCCGTTCCATATTCGTCCATCGCACTCCGAAAGTTATGCTGTCAAAAAAGCACGCGCCGCTGTATATTTATTTGCTAAAGGAAATTAAATAGAAAAGGGCAGCATGCGACTTCACCTCAAATCGATCTTCAACGCCAGCTTGTTGGGAGCGCTCTGTTTGCATGGCGGTTTTGCCGTCGCTGCCAAAACACTGGTTTTTTGCTCGGAGGGCAGTCCAGAAGGATTTGATCCGCAACTTTACACCACGGCCATTTCTTTTCAGGCTTCTTCAGTGCCGGTGTTCGACCGATTGGTGGCGTTTGAAATTGGCACCACCAAAATACTGCCTGCATTGGCCGAGTCCTGGACGATCTCTGAGGACGGCCTTACCATCACTTTTCATTTGCGGCACGGTGTACAGTTTCAAAGCAATGCACGCTTCAAGCCAACGCGTGATTTCAATGCCGATGACGTGGTGTTTTCCTTTAACCGAATGGGCGACCCCGCTAACCCATTTCACCAACTTCCTACCGGGCAAAGTTTTGCCTACTACCTGGATATGGGGATGGATAAAATCATCGATAAAGTCCAAAAATTGGACAATTACACTGTTGTGTTCACCCTCAAGCATCCAGAAGCTCCGTTTATTGCGAATCTGGGAATGGATTTTGCCTCGATCATGTCAGCCGAGTACGCTGAAAAAATGAAAACGCTCGGCATGCCGGAGGTAATTAATCGCGAACCCATCGGCACTGGGCCATTCCAGTTTGTGGCGTATCAAAAGGATGCAGTTATCCGTTATAAAGCATTTGCCGGTTACTGGGGTGGCCGACCGAAACTCGATAATTTGATTTATGCTATAACGCCCGATGCATCGGTGCGGTACGCCAAACTCAAAGCCAATGAATGCCAGGTAATGACCCTGCCGAAACCGGCTGATATTCCCTTGATTAAAGCCAATCCTGCGTTTACCTTGCTGAGTAAGGAAGGATTAAATGTTGGATATATCGCCTTTAATGTCGAAAAAAAACCGTTTGATAACAAGCTGGTACGTCAGGCGCTGACGCTGGCAACTGATAAGAACGCGATCCTCAACATCGTTTATCAAGGCGCAGGGCAGGCCGCGAAAAATCCGATACCTCCCACGCTCTGGTCATATAACGATAAAGTCGTCGACTATGCTTATGATCCCGCGAAAGCCAAAGCGTTGTTAACTAAAGCGGGGTATCCGAATGGTGCCGAAGTAGAGTTATGGTATCTCCCCGTTACTCGCCCGTATAACCCGGATGGCAAGCGCATGGCCGAGTTAATCCAGTCCGACTGGGCAAAAATTGGCATCAAAACCAAGCTAGCCACTTACGATTGGGCAGAGTATGTCAAACGTAGCAATCAGGGTGAGCAACAGGTTATGATGTACGGCTGGAACGGTGATAACGGCGACCCAGATAATTTTTTCGCGACACTACTAGGTTGTGACAGCATCAAAGGCGGAGGGAATAAAGCGCGCTGGTGCAATCCTGCGTTCGAAACCTTGATTCAAAGCGCAAAACGCACCCCGCATCAGACCGAACGCGCACAACTTTACGAGAAGGCACAGCTGATCGTGCATGAAGAGGCACCGTGGATTACTATTGCGCATGCGTTACGTTATGCCGCCGTTCGGAAGAACGTGATTGGGTTCAAGATGTCGGTATTTAGTGAATACGAATTTCAAAAAGTCGACATGATGCCATAAGTGTCAATACCTTCAAGTATTTCAAGTTTCTCTCGCTATCTACCAACCTAACCTTTTATCGACATAGGAATATGACTATGAAAACCAGCGCCCGCAACCAGTTTTCCGGCAAGGTCAGCCAGATCAAGACCGGCGCCGTAAACGACGAAATCGAAATTACATTATCAGGTGGCGACAAGCTCGTCGCCGTCATTACGCGCGAAAGCACGCAAAACCTCGGCTTGCAAGTTGGCAGCGAAGCGATCGCGTTGGTCAAAGCTCCCTGGGTAATCGTAGCTACCGCTGATCATGGCATCAAACTCTCTGCCCGAAATCAGTTAAGCGGTAACGTGACCAAACTAACGCTCGGTGCGGTTAATGCGGAAGTCGTCATTCAGTTGCCAGGCGGAAATTCCGTATGCGCCATCATCACATTGGATAGCGCAACTGACTTGGATTTGGCAGAAGGGCAGCCCGCAACGGCGATTTTCAAGGCGTCCCATGTTATCGTAGGCGTGGCTGCATAATAGATAGCGCAATAGATACGGCCAATTTACAAGTATCGCGGAATTGGTGGGTTTGGTGATCTGATCTATTCTCACTCCCTTATACAGGGCGATAGGCAGAAACAGCACCGAAAAGGTGCAATTAATCCCAGTAAAAGGCATCTGTTAGGAATCGATGTTTCTTAATCGAAACTTTAACATTACCTAAGTCTACTGATCTTCGATTTGATTGCTCCTTTTGCCTCACTCCAAATAATTTCCTCGTCGCGGCCGGGAAATTGAGTCCACTGGAACAATGCTTGCTTAGTGCTATATATTTTCATATACACTTTCTGAACGCCACGAATCATGACAAATCTCCCAAAAGTCTTTCTGGTCGGCGCCGGTCCTGGCGATCCGGACTTGCTGACCTTAAAAGCAGCAAAAGCAATCGCCCGCGCCGACGTGATTTTGGTCGATGATCTGGTGAATCCCGCCATTCTTGAGCACGCCAAACCGAGTGCACGGATCGTGAATGTCGGCAAGCGGGGCGGCTGCAAATCCACGCCGCAAGCGTTCATCGAACGCCTGATGATCGCCGAGGCGAAAGCAGGGCAATGCGTGGTGCGGCTAAAGGGGGGCGATCCTTTTATGTTCGGCCGTGGCGGCGAAGAGCGCGACCATTTGATGGCGGCCGGAATCGCTGTTGAAGTGATCAATGGCATCAGTAGCGGTCTGGCGGCACCGTCATCTATCGGAGTACCACTCACGCACCGTGATTGGGCTCAAGGTGCCATCTTCATCACCGGTCATGGAAAAACACCCGAGTCGAATCCCGACTGGGCGCTATTGGCACAAACCGGACTAACGCTGGTTATTTACATGGGCGTTGCGCGCTGCAACGAGATCCAGGCAGCACTGTTGGCTGGCGGGAAGGCCGCATCCACGCCGGTCGCCGTGATTCAGTCAGCGACCATGGAAGAGCAATCACAACTTATCACAACGCTGGGAGAATTGTCGAGCGCGCTGGCAGCTGCGCAACTTGGCAGCCCGAGCATCATCGTGGTAGGCGACGTGGTACGGTGTGCGATGAATGCGGTTTCTTTGGATGTCGCCGATAAATGCGGCCGATCCGCGGCCCACCATTCGTAGTCAATTCTCGTAGTCAACTCGGGCGGTCTATGCTCGAAACCTGTTCATGCCTCGTCAGCATTTTTGATCGGTCTCGCAATCGCCATCGCTGCCATATGCAACCTGGCAACGCGTTTAAAATCATCGGATATACGGGTGTCTGCGCATACGCTGGCCCAAAACTGTTCTGCGAGCCCCAAAGCCTTGGGCAGTTGACGGAGATCGAGACGATCCAGACCCGATAAATTGAACGACCGCTGCACCACTTCGCCTTGCGAGTTTGGTCGATACATCATTGGCAGCATGTCATATACCGGCCGCAACGCAAACAATCCCTCCGCAGTCCAGGACAACGACAGATTCCCCGGATGGCGATCGGTGTTACCAATTAAAACCCCATACACGTCCAATAATTGAATCGCCGCCAGGTCGGCCTGAGATAACTTCTTCCGATTGGCAAGCAGTGTCGCAACATAGGACCAGGTTCTATCGGCAGCCCCGGTTTCGCCTAATAGCCCGGACAGAGAGACCATCGGGGTCCGCCCAAATCGCCCGACACGATCAAAACGGACCGATTCGAGGAATATGCGATTGTCCGCTACCAGAATGCTGGAAGCGGCGGCCAGAATGGCATTGTCACGTAACGTCGCGAGAGCAATATGTTCGGCAATCAGCAGATCGCCCCAACGCCGACCGCCGGCTGTGCGTATGTCAGGCGAGAATTTGACAATCACTGCGAGAGGATCATCTGTTTGATCATGCGCAACAGCGGCGGTGAATTTCGGTTGTTCGCCGCCGGCCGACGAGCCCACAGTTTCGCCTCTTAACGCACGTTCTGCCAATTGCGGATAACGCACTTCGCGCTCGGATGCCGCGATAACGTTATGCTGAACGTTGTCATTAACGTTTTGATCAACGCCTGATTTTCTCTCAAAGAAGCGCCGGTAAGACTCGTTGCCAATCACAAGATCGCCCATATTGTCTTCACCGCGGCGGGCCAGATAATACAACGCGTCATCATCCGTCCATTCCACAATATCGGCGGGAAGATTCAGATCTTTATTTTCTCGCGGGGCCAACCGCCCCAGAAAGCCTTGCGGCCTCAGATCTTGCAGAAAATACGGCAAGCCTTCGCAGGTAAACACGCTGTTAGAACCCGCAAATTGATAAGCGTACCAATGTCCCGACAATATGGTGAGTTGTGCGAACTCTAACGGTTCGCCATGCGCATTGATGCGGAAGATCGGTAACGATGGGCCGACATCACGAATCGACCGGGCCAGTCCATACACGGTTGCGCGCGCCGCACCGATTGCCAACACGTCGTCGCCAGCCATAGGCCACAAGCGCGAAAACGTGGGTTGGCTAATACCAAGCGCAACCGCCAGCGCCTTCGCGTTGGATGGCTCCCGGGTAAGGAGCTGACGCAATGTCGTTATTTGCTCTTTCTTATTTTTGAATAGCATATGAATAGATATTTAAAAAAACCGCAAGAATGAATAATTCATTTTTACAGTTTAATTGAATATCTATTGAATAGATACTTTATCGTGATATTGATGAAGAAGGGCAAGCGTCGTGAAAGCAAATACAGAGCTTATTTCCGTCCCGATCGAAGAAGTAAGCACCGTAATAATCCGGGTGGTAGTGCGGCCTCAAACCGGGCGGCCCGTCGCAGGTCGCGCCATTCGATAACGCTTTAGCATATACGGCGTCAACAATCGCGCGGCTGGGAGCAAGCAGGGCGATCATCTGACCATTACCAGCGGAGGCTTTTACCCGTTGAAGGGTTTGCCGATGACGAATAGCGGTCTAGGCATGTCCGGCGCAACCCAACCGGCCCACGATTTTTCAGGTTCGTTGAATTTTAAAGTCAATCCAAGAACCTGCATAATGTCGGAATAGAAATGGTACGCCGACGGAAAATCTGCCACACCAACGAAAACGTGCGAAATCAAGCTATTTCCTTCACTGATGATTTGAATGAAAATTTAGGCTTAGTTTCGCACTTTTTTAACGCGTATTTTGACGTTCCGATGCGCGGTGTAGAGATTTCATCAGAATAATCAAAAATACATCTGCAATCGGATTACACCCGTTCCAGCACAATCGCAATTCCCTGCCCAACGCCAATACACATAGTACACAAAGCATATCGTCCGCCCGTGCGTTGCAATTGATTCGCTGCGGTCATCACTAAACGTGCGCCGGAGGCACCTAACGGATGCCCTAAAGCGATAGCACCGCCGTTGGGATTCACACGGGGGTCATCGTCTTGCAAACCCAATTGTCTGAGCACGGCCAATCCTTGCGCGGCAAACGCTTCATTTAGTTCGATGACATCGAACTGATCAAGCCGTAAACCGGTCAGGGCCAATACTTTTAAGGTCGCAGGAAATGGTCCGATACCCATCACCCGTGGTGCCACGCCTGCGGTCGCCATGCCGACGATGCGAACCTTTGGCGTTAAACCATATTTCGATGCGGTGCTTTCATCTGCCAACAGCAGTGCACAAGCACCGTCGTTCACGCCTGAGGCATTTCCCGCGGTCACCGTGCCATCCGCTTTAACGATGGGTTTGAGCTTGGCCAGCGCTTCCATTGAGGTAGCACGAGGATGTTCATCCTTGCTAATAATAATGGGCTCGCCTTTCTTCGGCGTGAGGGTCACCGCCGTGATTTCACTATCAAAAACACCTGCTGTTTGCGCAGCAATAGCCTTCATCTGGCTGGCGAGCGCCATTTTGTCCTGATCCGCTCGATTGATGCCGTACTCGGTGGCCACATTTTCAGCGGTTTCCGGCATGGAATCGACGCCGTACCGGGCCTTCATCAGCGCGTTGATAAAGCGCCAGCCGATGGTCGTATCTTCAATCTTTGCAGCGCGTGAAAATGCGCTCTCAGCCTTGCCCATCACGAACGGTGCACGGCTCATACTTTCAACGCCGCCAGCAATCATCAGCCCCGCTTCACCGCTCTTAATGGCCCGTGCTGCAGTGCCAATAGCATCCAAACCTGATCCGCACAAACGGTTAACCGTTCCACCGGGCACGTCAATTGGCAGACCTGCCAGCAGTGCTGACATACGCGCAACGTTGCGATTGTCTTCGCCAGCCTGATTGGCGCAGCCGTAAATGACATCCGTAATGGCTTGCCAGTCGACCTGTGGATTGCGGGCGATCAAAGCGCGGATTGGGATCGCGCCGAGATCATCGGCGCGAACGCCCGATAAAGCGCCGCCGTAACGGCCAAAGGGCGTGCGTTGCGCATCGCAAATGAAAGCGTGGGACATGACTATCTCCGTGGACTAAATGGTTAGAATATTATTATTCGAAAGATGTTCGTTGCGCTCGCTTAGCGCGCCTGATTGATCAGTGTCACTGAAGTCAATTTTTGCAGGTCGTCGAACGTCATTCCTTCGACTATTTCGATCACTTTAGCACCTTCTTGGTCAAGATCGATGACCGCTAAATCGGTATAGATGCGACTCACGCACGCCACTCCGGTTAGCGGATACGTGCAAGCTTGCACCAGTTTGCTTTCGCCCGATTTGGTCAGATGTTCCATCATCACAAAGGTTTTCTTGGCACCGATTGCCAGATCCATCGCGCCGCCGACTGCCGGTATGGCATCCGGTGCGCCAGTATGCCAGTTTGCCAGATCACCACTGACCGAAACCTGAAACGCACCCAATACGCACACATCCAGGTGCCCGCCACGCATCATCGCAAAACTATCGGCATGGTGGAAATAACAACCACCGTCCAACAATGTCACAGGCTGCTTGCCCGCATTGATGAGATCGTAATCTTCTTCGCCCGCAACAGGCGCAGGGCCCATGCCGATGACACCATTTTCGCTGTGTAAAATAACTTCCCGGTCGCTCGGTAAATGATTCGCCACCAACGTCGGCAATCCGATGCCAAGGTTAACTACCGCGCCGTCCGGGATATCCTGCGCCACGCGCTGCGCCATTTGTTCTCTGGTCCATTTGCTCATTTTATTCTCGCTTATTCTGGTATGCGGCTGGCTGAAACTGGTATCGTCCATTTTTCGCCGCTGGTTATCCGACCGGATGCATCCGGCGATGATGTGCCTAAACTGATGCTGGCGAAGTTAAGCGGCTTTAAAGCCGGCCGGTCCGGTCGCAGTACGTGGAACCTCAACGACCCGCTGCACATATAGTCCGGGCGTAATAACCGCTTCTGGATCAAGACTGCCTAACGCGACGATTTCATGAACCGATGCAATTGTCACCTTCGCTGCGCTCGCCATTATCGGGCCAAAGTTACGCGCTGTTTTGCGATACGTCAGGTTGCCCCAACGGTCCCCAAACTCTGCCTTGATCAAAGCGAAATCGGCATGAATCGGACTTTCCAGCACATACATGCGACCATCGATTTCCCGGGTTTCCTTGCCTTCCGCCAGCAAGGTTCCAAAACCGGTAGGGGTAAAGAACGCACCGATTCCAGCACCGGCGGCACGGATGCGTTCAGCGAGATTGCCTTGTGGAACCAGTTCCAGCTCCAGTTTGCCGGAACGATATAAGGCGTCGAATATATGCGAGTCAGCCTGACGCGGGAAGGAGCAAATGATTTTGCGCACCTGGCCTGCCTTGAGAAGGGCGGCCAATCCGGTTTCACCGTTACCAGCATTGTTGTTAACGATGACCAAATCTTTTGCGCCGTGCGCAATCAGGCCATCGATCAATTCGGCAGGTTGTCCAGCCCCACCAAAGCCGCCGATCATGATCGTTGCACCATCATGAATAGTTGCCAGCGCTTCTCTAACTGAAGGAATAATTTTGTTAATCATGGTTTTTTTATGAACGTTGGGTTGAAATATCGTTTAAAGTTCTTATAGTGAACAAATATTCGTCCTTAGAACTTATTAAGCTAGAATAGACATCGGGCGCGTGGTTGTCAACGTTTGTTCGCATGCGTTTTGGTTGTTTTGTTGTTAATGAAGACGGACGGCGGAATGCACAACCGTGTAGAAACGCAGCCCATATCTTGCAACCGCACGCGTCCGTACGGATTGCCAGGCCGGCGATGCGAGAAACGGCGGCTAAGAGTAGACATGGTCATCGAGTATAAGAACGATTGTGATGCCGTAAGTCGTGATGGGAATTAAACAATGGATCGTGACTAATTGAGCGCGATAGCTGGCCGAACGTGACCACCTGTAGAGGAAATGTCAGGTGATTTCGCCAAGATAGCCAAACCCACCTGCAATAAGTTGATGTGATGACGCGTCTTCATCAGGCGCCATGATATCGGGCAGAGGGATTGCTACCGACCGTTTAATTGGAAGCCAGATCGTTTTTTGGCTTCGTCATCTTCGCTAACTGGTTAAACATGAATTGAGGAGCAAGGCGGCTCATCATCTTCAGTACGTTAGCAAGGCCGGGCCGAATTTCCAGCTTGCCCGCTTCTATCCCGGCGATCGCACGATCGACAAGCACCTTCACGTCCATTCCCTTTTGGCCCTTCATTTCCTCCGCAAATTCTCCCCGGAACAACGGCGTTTCGACTCCGGGAGGGGCCAGCTCAATCACAGTAACGTTGGTCCCTTTGAGCTGCGCGCGCAAAGATTGGGTGTATGAATGAATAGCGGCCTTGGTGGCGCAATAGACTGGCGATATTGACATAGGGATGAAAGCGAGCCCAGACGAGACGTTGACAATCAGCGCGCCATTACGCGTTTTGAGATGGGGCAAGAACTGCTGAATCATCCGCACCGGCCCGCTCAAGTTGATCTCGATCTCGCGTGTGACATCGTTCAGATCGCGGTGTAGATTAAGGTTTAGGTTGCGCATTATTCCAGCGTTGTTGATGAGCGTGTCGAGTGCTGGAAACTGGGTGAGCACCATCTCAAACAATATAGCGATAGCGGCGGGATCGCTCACATCGCTCTTAATGGTATGCACGCCAGGAAGTAGCTGCTTAGTTTCATCCAGCTTCTCTTGATCACGGCCAGTGACGATTACGGTATTGCCTCGTCGGTGAAGTTGCTTCGCCAATTCAAGTCCGATACCGCTCGTACCTCCTGTTATCAGGATCGTTTTATTCGCCAACTCCATATAGTTCTCCTTACCTTTTATTAATCGTACTTGCTCTGCCTATTATTGCGCTATACACTCTCTAAAAGAAAGTAGGCACGAAAAAGTTTCATACCTCCCTAAAAGAGAGTGTAAAAAGAGAGTTTGATAAAGAGAGTTAAGAATGGCAAAAATTTCGCAGTTCACCGAGGCGCAAGTTGCAGCGGCAAAATTTTATGCCGCGCAAACGCCACCCGACGATCTCGATCCCAGGATTGAAAGCTTAGTAAAGGATTTAATCGGAAAAGTGGCTGACAAATGGACGATGCTGATTCTTGAGGTATTAACGGAAAAAGGCGAACTGCGATTCACTCGCTTAAGCGAATTTGTCGAAGGTATCAGCCAAAAAATGCTTACGCAGACTTTGCGCCACATGGAACGCGATGGCTTGATTAAGAGGACCGTGCATCCCGTCGTGCCGCCAAAAGTCGAATATAAATTAACGCCTCTAGGCCTCAGCCTTGGCGCGGCTTTCTGCGGAGTATGGGTATGGGTCGCCGAAAACCTCAACCAGGTCGAGAAGGCGCGCAGCGAGTTTGACGGCAAGGCCAAGAGCGGCTGATTAACGGCCGAACGAACGGAGGGCACAGTCCCGCACGCGTAAAAGACGTGACATTGCAAGAGTCAAACTTTTCGGTGTCCATCGGGCGGCCCTCAATAGGGCACTCAAACGAGAAGCAGCGCCGTAAGCCAAAGTTTGTTTGTCAGAACACAGAACACAGAAGATTAGAAAGAGCACCTACCATGTCAGTTCCTGTCACCTTGGTTGATTCAGTTACCTCCGTCGTTGATCCGGCCGATACGGTGCCGGCTGAATCCCCGTTACTATCCACGTCGCTCACGTCTGACCAACCAAAACCCGGCGATAGTTATGTGCAGTCGTTCGCACGGGGCCTCGCTGTGTTGCGCAGTTTTGGTGCCGATGCGCCAGCGCAAACGCTCACGGAAGTAGCAGAACGTGCCGCTTTGACGCGGGCCGGAGCCCGTCGTATTTTGCTGACCTTATTACATCTGGGCTATGTCGCAACAGAAGGGCGCTTGTTTCGTTTGACGCCGAAGGTATTGGAACTTGGGTTTGCTTATTTGTCGTCTTTGCCGGTATGGACCCAGGCGCAGCCGGTGATGGAAGACCTGGTAGAAAGTTTGCGGCAATCTTGTTCCGCAGCGGTGCTGGACGGCGATGAAATTGTCTATATTCTGCGCGTGCCTGCGCATAAAATTATGTCGATCAACCTCGGCGTTGGTAGTCGTTTACCCGCTTACTGTACTTCCATGGGCCGCGTTTTACTGGCTGGTTCGCCGCCAGCCACATTGCGCGCCCGCCTCAACGAGATGGCACGCACCCGGCACACGCCACACACCATCGTCGATCCGGCCCAATTGGAGGCCGCAATCGTTCAGGTCAGAGTGCAGGGATGGAGTCTGGTAAGAGAGGAACTGGAACCAGGATTGGTATCAATGGCGGCCCCAATTGTGGATCGAAACGGCCGGGTAGTTGCAGCAATCAACATCAGTGGACAAGCAAATAATCCGAGTCCAACGCAGTTATTGGAAACCTGCTTACCCGCGTTATTGGCGGCTGCGGCCAAAATTAACATATTGGTGCGGGCACAACCGTAAGCTGAGTACGGTGAATAAGGTACGGCAGTGATGTCGGACCAATTCGGTTAAATAGCGACTGGCCCGGCATCTTGTAGCAAAACTTAATGCAAGAGCTGCCAAAGTATCAATGTGCCAGCCAGTCCGACCACCGAGACAATGGTCTGCAATACCGACCAGACCCACAGAGTTTGTTTCAGCTGCAATCCGAAGAATTCTTTCACCATCCAGAACCCAGCATCATTCACGTGACAGAAAAACACTGAACCGGCACCGATTGACAGCGCGATCAACGAACCTTCCGTCGCCGTCATACCCATCGCCAGCGGTGCCAGAATACCTGCCGTGGTGGTAGTCGCCACGGTGGCGGAGCCAGTCGCCTGACGCAGCGCCACAGCGATTAACCATGCCAGCAAAATATATGGCAGATGGGCCATCTCCGCCGCCTTACTGATTGTCGTGCTCATGCCCGCATCCAGTAACGTCTGTTTCAGACCGCCACCGGCGCCGATGGTCAATAGCAGCACGGCAATCGGGGCCAGGCTTTTGCGCAATAAATCACCGACGCGCTCACGTGGCAAGCCGCTGCCCCAGCCCAAAAAGATCACCGCCGCCAATACCGCAAGTCCCAGCGCCACTAATGGTTCACCAAGGAATTTCAACATCAAAGCCAGCTGACTTTCTTTTGGCATCGCTACTTTCGCCAATGTGCTGCCTAACATCAGAATCACCGGCAATAAAATAATGAGTAACGACAGCGCGAAACTCGGCTGCTGGTTCTTAGTTTCTTTAGCGCTATAAACGGCACCCATCGTGGCAGGCAGTTCAATCGGCATGCGACGCGACAACCAGATTCCGTATACAGGACCCGCCAGAATGACGGCGGGCACGGCAATGATAAAACCCAGCAACATCGTTAGCCCGAGATCAGCATGCAAAGCGCTGACAGCGATCAGCGGCCCCGGATGCGGTGGCATCAACGCATGCAGCGTCGTCATCCCAGCCAGTGCGGGAATCGCAATCTTCAACAACGGTTGACCAGAGCGGCGCGCAATCACGAAAATGATCGGCACCATCATTACCAGACCGACTTCGAAGAACAGCGGCAGACCAATGACCATCGCCACCAACGCCATTACCCATGGAAGAGAGCGCCCGTTGGCCTTGCTCAGCAGTGTGGTTGCGATTCTGTCAGCCGCACCGGACACGGCCATGAGCGCACCCAGCATAGCGCCGAGCGCAATGATAATGCCGGCTTCGCCCAAAATGCCACCGGCACCTTTACTAAAAGCTTTAGCAACTAATTCAGGAGGTAATCCCGCCCCAATGCCCGCGATAAAAGTACCGACAAGAATCGACAGAAAAGGCGGCAACTTGGTCGCGCTGATAAGGAAAATAATGGCCCCAATCGCCACCGCACAACAAACAATAAGACGGGTATCGTGGGCGATCCACAAGGCGTTTGACAGATCCAACGGTATCTCCTTCGGGTGATATTTTTAAAATTAGGCGCTACGATATACTATTTTCCCTTGGCTGACCGACGTCCTTGATCACAAATGGGTTATCCAGCGCGATTGGCCTATGGTTTGTACCTTTTCGGATAAGAAGTTTTAGGAGTAATGCCCTAAAAGTGGCCCTCAATGCTTCGCACCATGGCGACCAGGCGCGGATAATCGTTAAACGCTTTCCAGAAGTTGCCGCAATGATCTATACTTCTTTCGTCCCTGAAAAGGGAACGGGTTTAGCAGCCTGACCGCAATCGAGCGCACAAACGGCTTCACGCCGTATCTTTACGTGTGTCTGCCTTCGTTCGCCCTCAAAGGGCGGCGGTGGTGGGGAAGCCTTCGGGCTTGCTGGGTTTTCTTCTTTTGCTCCAGTCTGCTAACCCCGCTATTTGCCGCCCACCCTACTTAGCAGCGGGGCGCGGTATCACCGCAAAAAAGGAATTAATAATGTTCAGCACCATCTTATCTATCTCACGTCGTTTTACTATCGTTAAGTCCTGCACCGCTCTCACCGGCCGGGGAGCACAATCATGAGTAACCCACGCATGACGCCAACCGAATCTTCAACCGCACCGGACTCACTCCATCAAGCATTTTCCTGGGTCCCTTCCACGCATAAAAACGAAGAGGTTGCGGAATTTTATGCTCTCACCAAGGATATCTGCCGTGGTCTGCAGACCTGCGTTGAGATCGCGCATTTCAGCACCATGGACAGAGATAGCGAGACCACGCCCATGCTCAATGTTGAAGACACAGATCGCTTGCTGCGATTAGTGGCAACGTCATCGAAGATGCTGGCAGAAGCTGCCGAGGCGCGAATTGACAATCTGGCGTGTGGTACTGGGAAGAGTGCCGAATAACGTCACATGCTGACGTCATAAATCATTCGCCGGTCGAAACTATACCGGCGAATGCATGACTGCGGGTCTTGATTGCGACCGCAGAATGATACGATTTTTTAGCCGTTCTCCAGCTCGCGCAGGCTTCGTCGCATGATTTTTCCGGTGACCGTGGCTGGTAGCATCTCCATGAAACTAATCTCGCGTGGGTATTCGTGTGCGGCCAAGCGTAAGCGTACGTGGTCCTGAATCTCTGTGATCAATTGCGCGGAGGGCGCAAATCCATCCGCCAGGACGATGAATGCTTTCACGATCTCGGTACGAGACGGATCCTTTTTACCGATCACCGCCGCCATTTTTACCGACGGGTGACTCAGTAGACATTCTTCAATGGGACCAGGACCAATCCGATAGCCCGAGCTAGTGATCACGTCATCATCCCGACCAACATAGCGGATGTATCCGTCAAAATCAATTTCGCCTAAATCCCCGGTTAACAGATACCCACCAGCAAATTTTTCTGCAGTCGCGTCCGGATTGTTCCAATACCCCAAAAACATGACCGGGTTGGGCGACTTAATGGCGATATTTCCCGTAACGCCCGCACTGACTGGAACGCCGTCGTCGCTAACAATCGCCACCTCATGTCCGGGGACAGCAAATCCAATGGTGCCGGACTTTCGCGGGAAGAGACCCGCACATCCGGAGACCACCATATTGCACTCCGTTTGTCCGTAAAATTCATTAATGGTGACACCTAACGCTGCTTGTCCCCACGTGATGAGCTCGTCACCCAGAGACTCGCCTCCGCTGGCGACTGTCCGTAAGGAAAATTGCCACTGCTTGCGCGGATTGGTTTCTGATCGCAACATCTTGAGTGCGGTCGGCGGGAAAAAGATATTACGAACCTTATGTTTTGCGATCAGGACGAATACGGCGGCCGGGTCGAACTTTTCAAAGCGTCGCGCCAACACCGGAACGCCGTGGTAAAGCGAGGGCATAAGTACATCGAGCAAGCCGCCGATCCACGCCCAGTCTGCGGGCGTCCACATGAGATCATCTTCTTGCGGAAAAAAATCATGCGATATTTCTACGCCAGGTAGATGCCCAAGTAACACCCGATGTGCATGCAGCGCTCCCTTGGGCTTGCCGGTCGTACCTGAGGTGTAAATGATGACAGCCGGATCTTCCGCAAATGTATCCACTGGCGTGAACAAAGTCGATTCATTATGAAAGCTTTCCCAGAACGGCAGATAACCTTCTGTATCGTCCGCAGGATTCGCATCGGCGGCACTGTCAGAGTCGATGCAATACACTGATCGTAAGAGAGGCAATTCGGGACGAATATCTTTCATTTTTTTGGCACCCGCGATGTCGGTAACCAGAATCGTGGCGCCACTATCGCTCAGCCGAAAGTGCAGGGCGTCGGGGCCAAAAAGATAAAATAGAGGAAGTGCAATGGCACCAAGTTTGTAAGCTGCCATATGCGCGATAACGATCTCCACACATTGCGGGGCAAAGATGCCGATTCGATCGCCTTGGGTGACTCCCTGCGAACGCCAATGATTGGCCAGCTGATTTGAAAGAGCTTTCAGCTGATCATAGCTGTACGTGGTGACATCACCAGCGCGATCCTCGACGATGATCGCGGGTCGTCCAGAACCATCGGCCCATCGATCACACGCTGCGACTGCGATGTTAAATCGTTCTGGTACTTCCCAGGTAAACTGGGTCTGTACTTCGGCGTAAGTCTGCTTCTTTTTGAGCATGCGGGTCTCCTTATTCAGGCGCTTCGTTAGTTGTCTTTTTTGGTCATTTCTTATGTACTGTTAAACGATACGTTTTGCAGTAGCCCGGTCCTCAATTGCAGAGAATCGAATGTCCTCATCATATGCGCGATTTGGCCCATAAAACATCTAGGGCGGGTTTTTATAAAAACCCGCTAAAAGGAGAGGGGACGCATTAGCGAATTTATCGTTGCGATTGAGGGGAGAGTGGTTTTGGCTGCATCAGGCCGGTAGGTCCATCGAAACGATGAAAAACCCGCAACATTTACACATTACTTCGGCCATACTAGCCGCATGTCAACAGCATTGGATTTTGTCTACTATGATAATTCTTTACCATTGCATGAGCGCCCGTTCTTTCCGCCCGTTATGGATGCTCGAAGAACTAGGTCTGCCGTACGAATTACGGATGCTGCCATTTCCGCCTCGCGTGACGTTCAGGCGCTATCTGGATGTGAATCCGCTTGGTACAGTGCCGACACTGCTGGACGGCGCGGTAAAAATGACCGAATCAGCGGCGATCTGCCACTATCTGGCGTCACAGGTGCCGGGCACGTCAATGGATGTGGCGCCGCAAGAGGCTGGCTACGGGGCTTATCTGAACTATCTGCATTTTGGCGAAGCAACGTTAACCTTTCCTCAGACCCTGATACTTCGCTACACCCATTTTGAGACAGGCGAACGTCAAGCACTTCACGTCGCCGAGGACTATACCAAATGGTTTTTATCACGCCTGCGCAGCCTCGATCTGATTCTTTCCCGTAACGATTATCTGGCGGCCAACCGCTTCACCGCCGCGGATGTTTCCGTCGGATATGCGTTGCTCCTTGCGGAGCATCTTGGTCTGTCTGGTCGGTTCACGCCTGCCGTATTAGCTTACTGGCAGCGTCTGCGTGGGCGCGACGGCTTCCGGCGCGCAATGGACTCTCAAGAACGGGCGGCGCTGTCGCAGGAAATTGCGACCGTGCCGGCACCGGATTTTCGTCCGCCAGGATGAATTAGGTAAATAAATTATCGAATCCGCACCTCGGGGTGAGTTTTGAGGAAATTGACTTCTATTATTTAACATAATACTAATTATGCGAAGTTGTGACTTCTTAAAAATCACTTGATCGAGCGTTTAGCTTGGCCCACTATATTGTCTAAAGGAAATAAAAATGAGAATCCAAGCGCTTGGTACGGTAGCCCGGCAGAGTTCCTCTATTTCTTCCAGAATGTACCCTTTAACATTATCGCAAAAGAACCAAACCGGTTCGAAAAATTTGTGAGCGCTTGAAAGTTTGCGCCGCTGAGAGCAACTATCCAGCGCTGTAAAATCAAAATCCATGATTGTCTCTTGTCAACTCACAAGCCGCATACCAGCTGTTTTTGCTGCGTTTCCATCGAAAGTAACGGTAAGTTCACAACCTGCTCGGTTTGCGGATCGCTCGATCATAGATTGCAGATATTGCATGGTCTTCGTCTGATTTCGAGTTCTTAACACGCCAGCAGGGTTAATTCATTAATAACGATTTCGAGACCCTAAAAAACTCAAAACCGATAACTCGCATTCAAGCCCGCTAACCAATTGCGTCCCGGTGCGCTTTCATAAAACTGGCTGCTGGCCTGATTAACGATCACAGATCCTACGTAGGAGTGATCAAACACATTATCAACCCGCGCAAATTCGGAGATGGCCCATTTTCCAATCGTCTGCCGGAAAACCGCGCGCAGGTTCATCAGGCTGTAGCCGCCGGCGTAGGCTTTGTTCAGGTCGTTAGCGGCCATGCTGCCTGCTGCTCTCCCCTCCACCGCTAGCTCAAGCGAATTGTCAGATTTACGCCAGACCAACTCGGCGAATAATCCTTGTTTCGGCACGCCAGGAATGCGGTTGCCGCTCGCCACGTTGTAGGAAGTCGTCGCATTATTAGCGGTATTCGTAATGTTTTCGGTGTAACCCTGTGCCACCTTGGCGTCCAGCAGCGTGTAGGCTACGTTAGCTTGCAAGTGATACGGCAGTTGGAATTCCGTACTGAGTTCCAGCCCATCACGCCGTGTTTTGGGCGCGTTCATATACGATGATTTTCCGCCGTTGCTTGCCGCAATCACGATGTCATCGGTGGTGTCAGCGTGAAACAGAGCCACTTTTACCTGCCCGCTCTTGGAAATTTCGCTCTTAAATCCTATTTCGATCTGTCTTGTTTTGGCGGCGTTGATGCCAATATTGCCGGTATTCGTGCCGCCGAAATTGACATAGCCGGGGCTATAGATGATCTGATTGAGCGTCGGTGTATCAAAGCCGGAACCGAAAGACACGTACACGTTCGCATCTTCCTGCACGTAATATTGTGCCGATGCCATCCCCGTCACCGCTTGATAGGTATGCGAGCCTAATGAGGCTAGACTATTGTTGCTATTCGCGCTCAGCGTAATTTGCGATTGGCGTAATCCACCGGTGAATGCCAGGCGGTCGGTAGGACGTATCTCCCCCTGCAAATAGAAGTCCAGATTGCGCGCTTCCATCGAATAATCTTGATCAGTCGGCGCAATTTTCTCCTGACCTGCGATATTGGAGAACGTTAAGCGGTGATCTCTGTTTTCGTTTCCATCGATTCCGGCAACGACTTTCAGCGGCACGCCCCCGATATTTTCCGTGTGCAACCATTTGCTATCCATACCAAAAAAATCGCGCTTCAGATTCACAACGCCGTTCACCGTTGAGGCGAGATACTGCTCGGTTTTGCGCTCACCACCATACGGCGTAAAGGTAAGTGAGTCGGTAGCGCTAATACGCTGGTCCAGGGTTACGCCAAGCTGTGACTGATCGACACTTTTGCGCGTGTTAAACGTTGTTGCGCCCGTGCCCGCCCCTCTTGGATTTGCCTGTAACTGGGCGGCAGTCAATCCCAATGGATCAAGCGCAGTCAGATGCACCTTGTTGGCGACAACGGTAATGGCAGTGTCCGGCGTCAGTTTAAAATGCAACTTCGCATTTTCATTATTCCTATCGGTAGTACTGTGATCGCGGTATCCGTCTGTATGCAACGCGCCCGCATCCAAGAGATAGTTGAACCCCTTTTCATCGCCGTCGATTTTTACGCCGTACTTGCGCTGTCCGAACGATCCTAACGAAAAATAAGGCATTATTTCCGCACCAGGCTTCCCATTCTCCGTGAAGACACTGATTACACCGCCAGCGGAATTGCCATACAAGACAGAAAAGGGGCCGCGCATGACTTCAATATGATCGGCGGAAGCCAGATCGATGTGCGAAATCTGGCCTTGCCCATCAGCCGCCGTCCCGGGTATGCCATCCACAAATATTTTGATGCCACGCGCACCGAACGCGGAGTTCGCGCCAAAACCTCTTGAAGAAATCAACAAATCTTGCGCATAATTTTGCCGATTCAGCGCAAAAATACCGGGTGCGCGCGCAAGCGGCTCCGACATATTCTGTTCAGCGGTGCCGTCGTGAATCTGTCGAGAATTCACGACATCAATTGACGCAGCAGTGTCCATGACCCGTTGTTCAGTCCGACTGGCTGACACCACCACTTCCTGAAGCGGCTGTGACGCGTCTTCAGCAGCTATACTCAAGGAGCAAAATGTGCTGAGTACGCCAAGCGAAGCCAACACGTAAGGCGAAGTCCTCTGTAGTTTTTTTAAGTTGGAACGTACAGAACCTGCAGAGAAATGCAAAAACATTTTACGTACTCTTTAGAGAAGCATCTGTCGGTAGTACCGTAGCCATCGATCAGTCGATGCTTCGGCGCCACCAGCATATGTACAACAATCAGTGTCAAAAGATGAAAACATCACTTTGTGAATATTTAAGAAACATTTTCGCAATTGCGGATTCTGCCATGGAATCGCCGATATCCGCATAAAGTTTTTATTAATTAAGTGAAAGAAGCATATCCTTCTGGCGTTTGTCGACCGTGTTCATCAAATTGATTTGTGGTTGAGCGTGTTGGCTCCCGGCATCTGACACAGTTGTCCCTGGATGGGCCGCCGACATTCGCAGTTCTAGCCGCGCTGGCACTCATCCTCAACCGATAAGATTACTTCGATGGGTTCTGCGCTTTCTGCGCCTGTAACCGAGTAAGCGACTCCTTGATATCATCTTGTGCCAAGGTTAGCCAGCGTTCGCAGATGTTCAGCTCCGTGCGATAGGTGTGTGCCAGCGCGGCCCCTAATGTTCCTCGGGCAATGAGGTCGAGCGCTTTGTGAACCGCCAGTCGGCGGTTAGGCTGACTGACCTCACATTGGTAGGCAACGTGCCGTTGAAGATGCTCGCGAATCAAGTGGTAGGCCTCACCGGCAAGTTGGCGGGCGCGCTGATCAATCGCACCATCGACCACGGCCGGTCTGGCGATAGCAGGAGTGGCCATTCCTGTAAGCAAAAGTGTATTGACATCAATGGTTTCAGGGCCTTTGCTATGATTTTCGTATTGGCCGTTGTTCAGGATGATGGGTAATGCTACGTGCGTTACCCATCGCTTGAATGCCTTGGCCCGATGGTGGCGACTGCGCAAGATTAAGCTGTACAGGCCTGAAGCGTTGATGAGGTTATTTTTTTGAGGATGACCTGTGGCATCATTGGAAATAACGCTATCCAGTTCGTCTGCATCGAGCCGAAACAAGCTCTGCCCCGGATTCGTGATGTGCAATATCCCACTGATGTCGCTCGCGAAGAACCAGAATTGTCCGTTCTTTTTGATCGTGCGCACGGAGCTAGTGCCGTAGGTGAGGATAACCGGCAGATTTGACGATTGGTAAATGGTGGACGCGGCGTTCTCCCTTAATTGCTCAATGCCACAACTTTCGGGGTGGCATTCCGGCTCCTAAGGTGTGTTCAGCACCACTGGCAAAGAGTAAGCGCCGTGATAATTTCCGTCAATCAAAGACTCAAATTAGTCGACAGGGATGCATTCCTCGAAACAAACTAGTACGCAAAATAACCTCGCGTACTAGTTATAGTCGGCAAAGACTACGCATCATTGCCCATATCTTCCAACCACGCTTTGCCCGGCAAACGTATGGCCTTTCAAGGCTGCCAGCAGTTCGTCCCGATTCAAGCCTTTAGGCAGACTCATTGGTGCGAGGTCGGATGCAATGACGGTCATCACATAATGATGAGGAACATCACCTGCTGGCGGACATGCTCCGCGATAGGCCGCCGCACCAGAGATGTTTTTGCCAACGGTGACGTCTGCGCTATCAACCTGCCCGGCACCCTCTTTTAATTGACCCGCTTCACTGGCAATATTATAGGCAACCCAATGAGATACGCTAAGGCCTTTATTTCCATCCGGATCGAACAGCAAGATAGCGACTGATTTAGTACCTGCTGGAAGATTTGACCAGGCAACCTGAGGCGACACACCTTTTCCTCCGCAGCCTGCGCCCTCGCCTGCATACAGCGCGGGCATAACGCCGTTGTCGGAAAATGCGGTGGAAGTCACGCGCATGCCTTCGGCATGCGCACTACCGATACACAATGACAGAATCGCACCTAAACCCGCCGCAGTAAAAATCTTGAAAGATGTCATGTGAGCCTCGAATGGTTGTGAACACGTGTATAAAACGACTGAAAGACGCTGAAAGACCACTGAAAGAAAGAGATGTCTGCAAGATGCAGTGAATGTCTGCCACCAAACTATTGTAAGCCAGGCAACGCCTGTTGTTACCGCAGTTTTTGCATTACACAAAGAACTTAATTGGTTTGAGGCGCACCTGCACGGCGCTTTAGAGTTCCGCCTATAAAAAAAGGCCGAATACGGAGCTAACCGTTGCCGACCTGTATTCTTACGAAGTAATCGATTTATTTCGACAAGTCCGGGGGCTGTGCAACGACCAACCCTGTTCGGCTGTCATACCAACGGTTCTCCGCGAGCATGATCTGGTGATGACCACTACCGCCCGGTATCATCGGAAAACAGTTTTCAAACTGTTCGACCGCAACATCTAGCAGGAACGGTCCGGGTGAAGACAGGCATGCGTCGATGGCTTCATCAAGCTCGGAAGCTAGCGTAACGCGACGACCTCCCCATCCGAATGCTTTGGCTAAAGCAACAAAATCTGGCAATGCCTCGTTATAACTGTGGCTATACCGCGCACCGTGGTGGAGCTCTTGCCATTGCCGGACCATCCCCATGCAGCTATTGTTCGAAATAATGACTTTGACCGGACAGCGATGTTGGGCTGCCGTTGCCATTTCCTGGATGTTCATGAGAATCGAAGCATCGCCGCTGACACACACTACCAACTTCTCCGGATGGGCAATCTGAGCGCCAATTGCGGCAGGCAAACCGTAGCCCATGGTGCCTGCTCCGCCGGAGGTAAGCCAACGATGCGGCTCTTCAAATTGTAGATATTGTGCGGCCCACATTTGATGTTGACCGACATCGGTAGATACAATTGCGTCGGTTCCGTGAAGATTATCGGCCAGTGTTTTCATGAGGTGCTGCGGCATGATTGTGGCCCGCGTGTTCGTATAGCCGAGCGAATCTTCTTTGCGCCATTGATCGATTTTTAACCACCAGTCGGCCGTGCGGGTGGCATCCACCGGTAATAATGCCAGTTGTTCGTTCAGGGCGAGCAGTACCCTGGCGCAGTCTCCCACTAAACCAATATCTGTTTTGACCACCTTGCCGACCGAAGTCGGGTCGATATCGATGTGAACGATGCGGGCTTCAGGGCAAAAATCTTTTAACCGACCAGTCACCCGATCATCAAAACGTGCGCCGACGCAGACGACCAGATCGGCCTCATGCATGGCAAGGTTGGCTTCCAGAGTGCCATGCATGCCCAGCATACCAATCCATTGTGAATCAGATGCCGGAAAAGCGCCCAGGCCCATCAGGGTGAGCGTACACGGTGCATTACTGGTGTGCACTAGGGCAGCAAACTGTTTGCATGCCTCACGGCCCGAATTGATCAAGCCTCCACCGCCATAGATAATCGGTTTGCGGGAGGCGGCGATCATCTGTGCCGCTTCTTGTACTGCAGCGTCGTCTGGCAGGGACGCCAATGCTAATGCGGGCGCGGGTAATTCAGCAGAGAAAGCGTACTTGGCACGGGCGACAAACAGCTGCCCCTGAATATCTTTCGGCATATCGATTAAAACCGGTCCTGGTCGTCCTGTCGTCGCCTGCTCTACTGCGGTCAGCACCGTATCTGGAATGTCGGCGACGTCCCTCACCTGAACGTTCCATTTGGTGACCGCGCGGGAGATACCCAGTGCATCGCATTCCTGAAATGCGTTGGTGCCGATCGCAGTCGTGGCAACTTGTCCACTGATGCAAAGGACCGGGATCGAATCACTAAGGGCATCGAGTAAACCGGAGGTTGTATTAGCGATGCCCGGTCCGGAGGTGACGAAGACGACCCCGAGACGTCCGGTTGAACGCGCGTAGCCTTGCGCAGCATGCACTGCGGCCTGCTCATGACGTACAAGGATGTGGCGAAGGCGTGGCTCTGTGTGGAGTGCATCATAAAGGGGCAAGACCGCACCGCCCGGATAACCAAAAACGGTGTCTACCCCGCACGCAATCAAAGTACGCAATAGAACCTGTGCACCAGTCAAGGAAACGTGATTATCAATTTGATGATCGATTTGAAAGGCGGCTTTAGAAGCGGATTCAAGCATCAAAGCGTCGTAAGTGGGTGCATTTTGGTGTGTTTTCATACTAAAATGATATTCTACTTGCCACTGAAAAGGCTTCATATTTTCAGTTTAATTGGCACCACTTTGGAAAATAAAATGGCTATTTCGAAAAATTACGGAAAAATGTTCGATATTCAGGATTTGGCGCTTTTGCGGATTTTATTGCAGGATTCACGCACAAGCCTGCAAGACATGGGGCAGGAAGTCGGCTTGTCGACGACCTCATGCTGGAACCGCATCAAACGCCTGGAAGCATCTGGTGCGATTCAAGGCTATACGGTGAAGGTCAACCTCGCTCAGCTGGGTTATCAAGATACGGTGATTGTTCAGGTCAATCTGGAGAGCCACACAGATGAAACATTGTATGAATTTGGCCGCACTCTTGAGTTGATACCGGAGGTGGTAGAGGCCTATCTGGTCTCGGGCGACTATGACTATTACATTCGCATAGCGGTGAAAGACACGCGGGACTACGAGCGGTTATTAAGAGAAAAGCTGTACAAAATACCGGGCATTCGACATAGCAAGTCGAGCTTTGTATTACGCACATTGAAGAAATCGGATACGCCGTTTGCCTGACCTATGAGCCACCGATCAGCGTTCCATGAAGATGAGGCGTCTCGCGATAACGCCAGACGCCTCGGTCTTCAGCGGCATAAGTGTCCCGTTGAAGTTCCTGTACGCGCTTACTTGTTGATCGCTGCGTACACCAATTGCTTAATCATGCGGCGATAGCCCGGACGACTAGGGCCTGGTGATTGCATCATCGTCACTACTGCCAGATTTTGCTTCGGATCAATCCAGAAGAAAGTACCTGCGGCGCCAGCCCACATGTATTCGCCTTCAGATCCTGGAACCCCCGCCATGCCCGCGCCTTGACGTACCATAAAACCTAAGCCGAAGGTATAGCCCGGAACGCCCATCAGCAATTCGCCGGGGCCGGGTGACAATACGACCTTGCTGCCCAGATGGTCCGAAGACATCAGGCTGACGGTGGTCGGGCTTAAGATGCGTTTGCCACCTAGCTCTCCGCCCTGCAGCATCATTACCGCGAACCGAAGGTAATCGCTTGCTGTGGATACGCCACCGGCGCCACCGGAAGCGTTGGAAGGAACGATTGTGACATCGAGGAGTTTATTTGGCGCACCGGTGGCTGGGTCGATTGAAAGCGGCTGGGCGATGCGGCCAATGTCTTTTTGCGGGACCTGAAAGCCGGTATCGGCCATCTTAAGAGGCGAGAATAACCTTTCCTTCAAATAGATATCCAAGGGTTTCCCGCTGGCCGCTTCGACCACCCGTCCTAAAATATCCACAGACATGCTGTATTCCCAGGTGCTGCCTGGCTGCGTAGATAGTGGCGCTTTTGCGATACCGGTTACTTCCTGTTGTGGGGTGACTTTTCGATGATCGTAATCAGTGCCTTTTTCTTCGTAGACGCCGGCGTCGATGTAAGCCGCTTTAATGATTGGATTGCGCGTGAGTTCGCCATACGCGATACCGGAAGTGTGACGCAACAAATCCTGCACGGTGATGGGGCGATTAGCCGGAACGATGGTGTACGTTGTCACGCCAGCGGCATCGGTTTGCGCAACACTGACGCCCATCTTCGTAAACTCGGGAAGAAATTTTGAGATGGGATCGGTGAGTTGAATTTTTCCATCTTCGACCAGCATCATCGCGCCGACCGACGCCAGTGGTTTGGTCATCGAATAAATACGGAAGATAGCGTCTTTTTTAAGAGGCGTTCCGGCCGCTTTATCCTGGAAGCCGATAGCTTCCGAATACGCTAATTTCCCGTTGCGCGCGATCATTATCACTACGCCAGGAAATTTGCCCTGATCCACCTCGTGCTGAAGGGTCAATTTGAGTTTTTCGAGCTTCGCCGACGAAAGTCCCACTGTTTCCGGCGCAACCACAGGAAGGCCTTGCGCTTGCACCGTGACGGTGTTCGCAGCAAATAACAGCGCGAATATTAATGGAATCGCATTTTTGGTAGAAAGTTGTCTCATGCCTGTTTTTCCTTTTTATTTTTGAAATATCAACACCGCCGGCACGTTGACGTGAACCAGGCTTCAGCTAAACTGAAACGACCTTGTTCATAACTGTGACGACGGATGAAGCCACATCGACGATGTTTAACCTGCCTGGACTAAGCAAAAAGTATAAGAGTTCGCGCTAATAAGCATTTAATGAGTGGGCGGCCATCAGAGCCAATTGCGTTGTGCGGGAAATTTTCGACTGTTATTTAAATTTTATGACATCGATTATGTGTGCCGCGAATTACCCATACCAATGACATTACGACATCTACGCATGGGAAAACTGATGAAATTCGATATTTTCTGATATGTCGCGCAGGCTACTTTCTGCTTACGGTTGCCCTGCCACCGGTGAAGCAACCAGCTGCAATGAGCACTACCGGGGGTACAAAAGCGTGTAACTATTCGTCAATCTGGGCGATCACGATGAGCGTACGGGTGCATTATTGACTAAATCCGCTGAGGGTTGTGCCTTCTCGGGCAGGATTATCTTCTTGAGGATTCCCCCTTCCGAGACCACCACATAGGTCGCGTGGACTTCTCGAATGTTGGTTCCCGGCAGCACTTCTTTGCCAATTCTGAGCGACTGTGGAGGCTTACCGTTAACACTGATCACGACCACGCTTTGGGATGCAGTCTTTGCTACCACGACGCCCATCAGGCGAAAATTGCTGGCCGTGACCGCCAACTCACCTGTTCCGCCAAACAAGCCTGCTGCCTGAGAAATGCTGATCTCTGCAGCTTTCGCTTGCGGAATGGCCGTTACGATGCGTGATTTTGGCCTGATAAGCTGCGTGCCCCAATACGCGAGGCTGGAACATATCGACATGCATAAAACCAGATTGATCAATGCGCTTAAATGTCTGGTATCACGGCGAATACTTTGTCGTATGTTTGTATAGAAATAAATGCCCATGGGATGTCTCTGGAATTGTTGGTTGTTGGTTGTTGGTTGTTGCTGTTAATTTTTATTAATGGACCAATTGGTTGATTTCAATAATTGGCATCAGCACCGCCAGGACGATCAACAGGACCACCACGCCCATTGCCAAAATCAGTGCAGGTTCCAGTAAGCCGGCGATCGTCATGGCCCTTCGTTCGAGGTCTTGCTCTTGCGCATTTGCGGCGCGGTCCAGCATGGCGGGCAATTCTCCAGTCACTTCGCCTGCCCGAATCATGTGAATCAACATTGGGGGAAAGTGCTTGTGGAGCGCCAACGCGCGTGCCAACCCCACCCCTTCCCTGACACTGGCCGCCGCAACATCAACCTGATCCCGCATGGCGAGATTGGATAACGTGTCGCGGCTGGTTTCCAGCGCTTTCAGAATCGGCACACCAGAACCGGTCGTAATCGCCAGGGTACTGGCAAAGCGGGCAGTATTAAGACTACGCTCGAATTTGCCATATAACGGCGCGCCCAGCAGCCAGGTGTGCCATTGGATTTTGGTGGCGGGATTCTTTAGCGCGGCACGCGCACCCATTAACAATGCGACTACCGCCAACACGACAAACAAGCCATAGCGGCGTACAAAATCAGAGGTGTTTAACATCAGTACTGTTAATAATGGCAGCTTTTGTTTGGTGTTCGCAAAAACCGCGACTATCTGTGGCACGACATAGGTCAGCAAAAAAATCACAATCACGAACGCTACCACTGTCACGATGGCGGGATAGGTGAACGCCAATTTGATTTTTTGCACCAGTGCATTACGCCGCTCAATGTAATCTGCAAGGCGCGACAAAACCCGTGATAGCTGACCGATTTGCTCGCCGGAGGCGACCAGCGCTGAATAGATTTCAGCAAAGTCGCGAGGATGGCTCGCGAGCGCGCTGGACAGCGAACCGCCTCCTATAACGTCCGAACGAATCGAAGCAATCAGATCGCGCTGATAGGTGCGCTCAGACTGTTCCAGTAACGCAGTCAGGGCTTGCTCCAGCGGGAGGCTGGCTTCGAGCAGACTCGCTAGCTGTCGTGTGAACAAGGCCAGCTCAATGGTTGACAGACGTTCACCAAACCGGTGTCGCTTCGACTTCCCAGCGGCATCGATTTGTTGCGCAAGCGGCTCCATCGCAATCGGTAATAACCCCTGCATACGTAAATCGGTGCGCGCCACTTTCGCGCTATCGGCATTGAGCACGCCTTTAATCGTATTGCCGGCGGCGTTCACTGCTTCATAACGAAATGCTGGCATGCTATCTCACTTCACCTGGGTTTATTCTTTGGTTATTCTTTGATTATTCTTTGGTTACACGCAACAGTTCGGCTTGCGTGGTGATACCGGTTTCAAGCCAGCGTTTGCCGTCCTGCCGCATGGGTTGCATGCCGTCACGTTGGGCAACTTGTTCAATCTGCGCTTCGGAAGCGCGATTGTGGATCAATGACTGTATTTCATCGGTGGCAAGTAATAGTTCGTAGACGCCAATGCGCCCGTGATACCCGGTATGCCCACAGCGTTGGCAGCCCACTGCGTGCCACGTTTCGCCGTCACGACGGCGACAATCAGTACATAGTTTACGCACCAGACGTTGCGCTACGACACCCAACAATGATGATGACAACAGGAACGGCTCGATTCCCATATCCAGCAAACGCGTTACGGCCGCTGCTGCATCGTTGGTGTGTAGGGTTGCCAACACCAGATGCCCGGTGAGTGATGCCTGTACCGCAATTTGGGCGGTTTCCAGATCACGGATTTCCCCGATCATGATGACATCCGGATCCTGCCGCAGTATTGCGCGCAAGGCCTTGGCAAAGCTCATGTCGATGCGGGCGTTGACCTGGGTTTGCCCTACCCCGGCCAGTTCGTATTCAATGGGATCTTCGACGGTCAAAATATTGGTTTGACTGGTATTGAGCTGTGACAATGCTGCATACAACGTCGTGGTTTTGCCGGAACCGGTTGGTCCTGTCACCAGCACAATGCCATGCGGCTGGGCAATCAGACGCTCGAACTGCGGCAGCATCGTAGTGCTCATTCCCAGTTGTTTCAAGTCCAACCGTCCGGCGTCTTTATCCAGCAAACGTAATACCACGCGCTCTCCGTGCCCGGTCGGCAATGTGGATACGCGTACATCTACCGGTTTGCCCCCGATGCGGAGCGTAATACGGCCATCTTGCGGCAAGCGTTTTTCCGCGATATCCAGTTGGGCCATAATTTTAACGCGTGAAATTAGCGACGAATGCACAGCTTTCTTTGGACGGATGACATCGCGCAAGCCGCCGTCGATGCGAAAACGTACTACCGAAATCTGTTCAAATGGCTCAATGTGAATATCCGATGCGCCTTCTCGTAACGCCTGCGTCAGGAGCGCGTTGATCATACGAATCACCGGCGCATCGTCGGATGATTCCAGCAGATCCTCGATCGCTGGCAGATCTTGCATTAGCCGGGCAAAATCGAGATCTGACTCAAATTCGTCGACTACTTGTGCGGCATTGCCGCCAGCGCCAGCATAAGCTTTGGCAATAGCCTCTTCAAGCTGCATCTGAGGCATCATGCGTAATTTGATATGGCCAAAACACCGACTCACTTCGGCAATCGCGCTCGGTGGCGTGACCTCGGACACCCATAATGCAAGCGCTGTATCGGGGCTAGCATGCGGTCCCTCGACGTGTTGTGCCAATAAACCGAATTTGCGTGCGAACGCGTAAGGAAGCAAGCGCGTGGCTTTCAATTTCAATTCGTTCATGGTGCTCGGTCCATCGCTGCAGAGGCAGACGCTGGAGCCAGTGTCGTGTTGCCGGTCAACGTGGGGGAAGCTATCGCCTCCGACAACGGAATGCCTGGCAAGTTTTGTGGCTTCGCGGGGAGATGCATAAAGGGGCCGCCGTTTTGCAAGGCTGGGACTACCGCTGTGCCAAAATCCTTCATCAGACTTTTTCCTGGCTCCACGCTCATCTGCCCTTGACGCATGTAATCGTAGCGGTCTGCCACCACGGTGCCGCTTTGGTCCTGATTACGGATTACGGTGGGACGCAAGAAAATCATCAAATTGGTCTTGGCGCGTGAACCGCTTTGATATTTGAAGAAATTACCGATAAAAGGCAAATCACCCAGCAGCGGCACTTTCTGGACCGAGTTTGATTTGTTATCGCCAATCAAACCACCCAAAACGATAATCTCACCATCGTTCATCACCACGTTGGTATCCAGCGACCTTTTGTTGGTGGTCAGTCCGGCCGGATTGGTCAGGCTAGTCGGATCAACGCTCGAGACCTCTTGAGAAATTTCCATCCGGACCGTGCCGCCCTCAGAAATGTGCGGTTTTACGCGCAAGCCAACCCCCACATCTTTACGCTCGATTGTCTGGAACGGGTTCTGGGCCGCGCCGCCTGAATTCGGTACGTATGATCCGGTAATAAAAGGGACGTTTTGGCCGACGATGATTTTGGCTTCTTCGTTATCGAGCGTCAGCAGGTTAGGCATCGACAGTACGCTACTACCATCCTTGCCGTCCAAAGCGGTTGCCAGCGCACCTAAGCCAATTTTTCCGGCAATTTGCCGAAATATGCCGATCGTTAAACCATTGCTGGGTGGTAAAGCTGTGGAGCTACTTGCGCTCAGCGAGAGCGCCTGATTGACGATATTGTCGCCGTTGGTGCCGAAACTGGTGCCGCCACCGACTCGGTAGGTGCTTGAGGAGTTTCCACTCAAACCGAGCCACTGAACGCCAAGACGTGCTGTTTGCGCATCGGTTACTTCCACGATGAGCGCCTCGACGTAGACTTGCGCCCGGCGCGTGTCGAGTTGGTCGATAACGCCGCGAAGGTCTCGGTAAACCGGCTCGCTGGCAGTGATGATGAGCGTATTGGTGGTGTCGTCAGCCTGGATAAATCCAGCGCCGTTGCCCGTGGAGCTTTGCGCCGAAGGTTGTATGGCGGCTGCGCCGCTTGTCGCAACCGCTGCGCCACCTCCGGAGTTTTGCAGCATGCTTCCCGCGCTGGCTGCTGCACCGGGTGAAGACGCCGCAGTAGCCGTCAATGATGAGGTGTCCGACGACACAATTGAGCGCAAAGTGCGTGCCAGTTTGGTGGCGTCTGCGTTTTTGAGATAGACCACGTGGACGTCGCCCGCTTGCGTCGTCGGCTGATCCAGTTTTGCGATGAGCGATTTAGCGAGATTGGCACGGCCGCTGGACGGCGCGCGAAGGATGACAGAATTGGTGCGGGAATCGGCCAGAATAACGACTCTGCTGCTGTCGTTGCCACCAGGGGCGCTTGGTCCTGTGTCCAGCAACTTTCCCGCCATGACGGCTATGTCGCTGGCAACCGCGTAACGTATCGGTATCACGTCCAGGTCGCTCACCGCTGGGACGTCCATTGCGGCGATCATTTTGCCGAGTCGTTGTAAATTCTCCGCGTAGTCGGTAACAATCAAGGTGTTGTTACCGGGGTTGGCATTGATTGTGTTGTTAGGAGAGATCAACGGTCGCAGCACAGGCAAGATATTTAGCGCCGACTCATAGTTCAGCGGAAAAATTTGCGTCGCTATCTGATCGCCTCTCACTGGACGTCCTTGTAGCGGCGATAGTTGTAACTTGGCATCCGCTTCGGGTACCACCTTCACAAATCCGTCACCACGGACCAACGCATAACCTTGCAAGCGCAACGTCGCTGCCAATAGATCAAACGCCTGGGTTTTGGATAAGGCCTGTTCCGATGCCAGATTGATCGTTCCTTTAACCCGGGGATCGATAATGAATGTGGTCGCCGTATATTGACCCACCGCTTTAATGACCGACTCGATATCCGCGCCCACGAAGTTCATGACTGCCTGGCCATTTTGATTGTCTGCTACAGCGGCGGCATTGACTATCGATGCAAAGGGCAGCGTCAGCAAACAGATAACGGTAACGCTAATACGACTTGCGGCACCCCACTTGGGCGGCTTTAACGACGAAGGTACGACAGAAGACGGCTTGAACAATTTAAGTTTCATGATTTGAATGCTAATTCGATGACATTTTTGCCGTTTATTCGGCTAGGCTGGCCCAGAAAACTTAATACTCCTGCTAACTTATTTTCCTGGCCCTCTGCTGCTTGCGCGGTTCCTGCGAACTGTAAATGACCGTTCTCCAACGTTCCCTTCCCTTCTAACAACATGGCATTACTCGGTGCGGTGGCAGCGGTGAAAGAGTCAAGTGTGGTGAGGGTCAGCGCCGCATGTTGCCGCTCCCAGCTGAACTGCAAACGATAGCTACCTAGCGGCTTGACCTGTGACAACGGGGAAGCTAATGCCGCCAATTCCACGGACATCTCACCGTTTATGTCCATGCCATTCGGGTCTCTTTCAGCTTTGGCAATGTGCAATGGTTGCCAGGAAAATGTTATCTGGCCGGAGGGCTGTAATGTATTCCACGGCGCGCCCAACGCCACCAATTGTCGCGCTGGCATAGATAGGCTGGCGGCCGTGATGCCCCATGCCCGCCAATTACCGCGGACGTGGATCGGCTGGGAAAGCACAAGCGAATTGTCGATGCTCATCGCGATACGCCCGAATAGAACGCCTGGTGAAAAGCGCCAGACCATGCGCCCCGGTATTAGCGGCATGATCGTGTTGCCATCGGCGGCGTCATGCATTGGAACACCAATCACCGCCGACCCGCTCCATAGCGTGCCTTGCGTATCGCCTAACACAAAGCGACCGGCCGTGGTCCGTTCCATCAAAGGGGCTAACCACGCCGCAGGCAAAAAGACCATCGTCGTGATCAGCATGCTCAACAGCGCTGCGCCGATCCAGCAAAAAGTGCGATGGAAGTTACTCATGTTGTTGCTGTCTCAGCGTTACAACTGCGGTCACCGTATCGACCTGCGCATTGATGTTGATGTCGATCACCTCCCAGTGCGCGGTTTTTTGCATCTCATCTAGCCAGTCCAACAATCCGGAAAAGGTGACGCCTGAGAATTGCACCGTGGCGTTATCGCCGCCGATAACAATACTTTTTGCGATCAAATTCTTCTTCAACAATGCGCTTTCGATGGTCGCCTGGTTGAGTGGCAAGCGCATGGCTACGGGATGATCCGAAAATGTTGCCGCGCGCGAAATTAACGACTGGAGCTCGGCTGATTGTTGCCGCAATAAAGGTAAAATTTTCTCAAGGCGGGTGCGTCCGCTAACCGCGGGCGCGATCAAAAGCAGATAAAAAAGGACCGCTGAGAGTATCGCAGCGCCATAACGCAAGACGGTGCGTTCGCGCGGTTGTCTTAGTTGCCAGAATTGTCTAAATGGTGAGCCGACCTTATCTGTGAACTGGTCGAATGCCGTTATCAACGCGCTCATTTAATGCTCTCTATCTGCCAGACACTGGCTTCGGACTGCGTCAGTTTTAACTGCGCGGACTGCAGGATCTCCTTAAGTGGCGCGCGGTAGGCTTCAACGTTTGCGGATGGCTTAAATCTGACGAAAAGATGACGATCCCGATATTCCAGTCCTGCAATAGCATCTTTTTTGGTCGAGTGCATTTCAGGCAGGCGCGCCCATGCGCTGCCGAATTGCGTCACTAACGCGAGGAAGTCGTCGGCGTTAAGGTGGCCCGCCTGCTTTTCAGCAAATGCAATTTTTTGACGGGTCTGGGCAATAGGATCGACGACGACGCTTTCACGCGGATAGGCGCTGCGATAACGATGAATCATCCCGGAGCGTAGAAGGTCAGCCTCGCTGCGCAGGTTCCACCACGCAACATTAAGAGCCACCATATTCACTAGCAAGAAACCGGCTGCCAGCGCCGCTGTCCACCGCCAATTTTTCCAGTTGACCGTGGAACTGCCCAGATTCAAGCCAGCAACAAGGTCAAGACCGCGATTGCGGCGCATCTCGCGCACTGCCCTCGCCCAATGCGACCAGTCGTCCGGCAGCACCGTCACATCGGAAACATCAAGTGCGGAGTAAAGCGCATAGCCAGATGCTGGGACATAGAGTGTGATGGGCAGTTGCGGCACCACTACGCGCAGTTCTTCCACGACGTCTGACGGCGTGGATTGTTCTTGCATGGTCCGAGTGGACCAACCGAAGCCTTGGTGCTCGGATAAACGCAGCGCCAGATCAAGTTGGATACCGTGCTCCACAACGTGTTCCACACCGTGTTCGGCGACTACCGCAACCACGCCATCCTCGCGCCATGGCAGACAAAGCTGTGCAGGCAATGCTTGTATGGCCCGTGCGCCCAATGCGGTAAAGGTCTTCACCAGAGACTCCAGCCAGACGCGCTGAACCACGGCAATTTGCCGCAGATTACTCAGCTTATCTTGTGCCGTATTTTTTTCTGAGGCGGCGACAATGATGCAATCGTCAGGAGCGATCAGTATGTGGTCCTCCACGAGGTGCGGTAGCGCCGCTTTTAATCTGGCCGCGGATAACGGCGGGACTTGCATTCGCAGCAAGGTGACATCAACGGCGGCAAGCAGCAACACCACCTGTTCCGACTGCACGATCAATGCGCCCAGATCCGATAAGGGCGCGCATCCCTGCTCCATCAGCTCACCTTGCTCAGATACCAGCGCATGCAAGCAGGGAGGCGTCAACAATGAGAGGGCGTTGTCGCATATCGCCCGTGAAGGAAGTCGGATCAATAAAATACTCAAAACGTCTCACCCATTTTTCTATTCTTCTTTAGTCCACAATACGGCACTGTGATTCGATACGCGCTTGATCAGCGACAGAGTGTTACTGGTCGCACGGCCCATCCGGACATTGCCATTCACCAAAAAAAAGTTGGTCGAAAATGCGACTGGCTCCGCATTGCTGGTCGCGGAAATGTTCTTGTTTCCGGGTAGCCTGGTAGAAAAATCTGCGGCATCGCGAAAATAGGCAATCGTGCGACTGGAGATCAACGATGCAGCATCGGCTGAAGTCAAACCATCGAAACATGCTGCCAGCACTTCGGCCGAGGCAGTATTCAGGTTGACCGGCGTGACTATCGGCAACACCACTACAAAATTGCGCAAACTCCTGATCATCTCAGGGCTTATTCCGGGCACTGCCAGCAAATCGTCTATATAGATAAGTGGAGCGCTGATGATGTCAGTCGAGTTGCCGGTGTTGACCGCTGGCGTTACCTGCGGCTTTGATGACTGTACCGCTGCAACGGAATTAGCTACCGCCGTGGCGACCGCACTGGCGAGATCAGGTGGTAAATGTAAGGTCGTCAACAGGCGCCCGAAAGTCGCCAGTTCAACCGGATTCACTAGGCCGCCGCTTCCCAGGTTGGTCAGGTTATAACGCGACTGCGCATCGATAATCTGACCGGATAGCGTGACCTCTCCCGCCTCATTGTCTTCGCTGCTGCCGCTGGTTTGATTTTCGTCGAGGTAGTTGTTGAGTCTGGTTTCGGCCAATGGAATGGACCAGGGCTGACCGAGATAATCAACATTGCTTGACCGGTTTGCATCACCGCGCAAAATGGCTCCCGCCCAGTCAAGCGCGCCACGTAAAACCCATTCTTTTTGTAACTGCAACCGCTGGTTCTCGATTGAGCGGACTTGTACTTGTTGCTGCCAGAACAAGCTCGATACGATGGTGACCGCGAGTGCGGTGATCAATAACGCTGTGATGATCGCGACGCCTTCTTGCCGCGATGATGGCAGAGGCCGCGCTGACTGAATAAACGGCATTTTCAAGCAGCACCGAGGAAAAATGCTTTCACCACAAGACCCTCCTGGCCGCGTAATTGAAGCGCGATCTCCAGGCCGGTCCAGTTAATCGAGGCTGCGGCATATTGCGTGCGGCCCGGCGTCACTGCGCCAGCAAGCCTCCAGTTCTGGAGAACCTGGTCCCAGACACGAATGCGCATGGATGCAATATCAGATTGAACCGCCACGGGTTGCGTATCGGCGGTACCGATATCGATTTCATTGACCGCCGCCTGCCAGGTCGCGTCCAGTGCGGCCAGATCGCGGGTTGGCACAGATTCTTGCCTTGTCAGTACACCGTTTTGTAAACGGTAGCTGACCACTTCAATCTGCGTTGGCTGTTGGTCGAGAAACACCATTCGAATCATCGCCACTCCATTGGACGTTGCGGCCAGAGCTGGCCGAGCTCCGATCAGCGTAGCCGGTGCAAGCTGCGCGCTGTCACTTTGCATTTGCGCAAAAGTCAGCTGCATGCTGCGCGTTTGCGCCAGCGCGTTGGTGAGCGCAACCCGTGCCCTGACGATACCGTCAAGACCGCGCCATCCAAGCACGGCTACCAACGCAAGTATGCTGATGGCGACAATCATTTCCACCAGTGTGAAACCACCGGATGGGCGTTTGTTAACGATGCGTCGAATAGCAAACTCAGGAAGCATTCGGCACCACCTGGGTCAGTTTGACGATTTGCCGCTGCGGGTCGGCGGCATCGAACACCGACACCTCCACGCGCCGAAAGTAGGGATTCGGCGTTGATAGAACATGTTCTTGGCAGACCAGTTGCAACGTTCCTTGCGGACAGCCGAATGCGCTATCGCCGATCGGTAGCCATGTATGGGAAAGGCGGATTTGCGTCAATCGGTTTTCGGCCGACCAGGTGGCCATCATCGTTGCGCGTAAGCCACTGCTATTTTTGGCCAGGCTTCCCACTGCACGTAAACTGGCACCCAGAGCGGTGCCAACGATGACAAGCGCTACCAGGACTTCCAGCAAGGTAAAGCCTGCTGCACATCGGATCACTTCAAATTTTTTGGTGGTTTGCATCGGGACAACGATCATCTATTCGGTCCAAAAGTGACCAAGGCCATCGGAGTGAACCGCCACCATGGCGTCACCGGCATCAAAAGTCAGAACAAAAGGTTTGTCGATCGGTTCACGACCAAATGGTATTCGTAAGAGATCTGGGGTTCCAGCATCAACCCGTACAGGAGTGATCGACAAATGAAGGGGAAATCGCGCAAATTTGCGGGGGCGCAATATGTCATTTTTGTCAAGTTCCTGCCAGCCAGTGGGCGCGCTTATCAGAAACCGGTAGCCGCTAGCGTCAGCCTCGAAGGCAGTGGGACGATTGCGCAGTATCGCTTCGTCACGGGTCAATTGAAGCAGCAAGGCAATCCGCTGTGCGTCGTTCTGCAGAGCTTGGCGATCATTATTGAAAGCGCTCAATGACACTGCTCCCAAGGTGATACCGGCGATGACAACAACAATCAGCAACTCCAGCAATGTGAAGCCCTGAGACCGTCTCATGCTGTGGAAACGACGATATGCTACCAGCGCCATTAAAGATCCCACGAGCCGATATCTGCGTCGTTACCGTCGCCACCCGGCTGTCCATCGGCACCGTAGGTAAATACATCAATCTCGCCCTTGATTCCCGGCGATAGGTATAAGTAAGGACTGCCCCAAGGGTCTTTCGGCACCTTGTCGATATAACCGCCGGTTTTCCATCCATCCGCGGCGGTGGCTGGTTTCACTACCAGCGCCTGTAATCCTTGTTCAGTAGTCGGATAGCGGCGTGTATCGAGTTTGTATATTTTCAGCGCTTGCATCAATGTGGCAATGTCCTGCCGCGCCGCCATCACGCGGGCGTCGTCGGTCCGCCCCATCAATTTGGGAACGATCAGCGCTGCCAATATTCCCATGATGACCACCACGACCATGATTTCGATCAGCGTGAACCCGCGCTGAGCCGTGGCCGTATAACGACGCTGAGTGCCGGGAAACTGGGTATTACACATGTAAATCCTTGTCGAAACGGTTAGATCGCATAGCTAGTTCTGATACTTTGCAGAGGAAAACTCACAGTTTTCTGATAATCAGTGAGCCAAAAATGGCGCTACATTGACGCGCGTCCGGCTTCATCCGCAGAAATGAAACGGCGCTGTCGCATCCACTTCGTAGCGACCCATTTCTCTCCAGATTCAACGATGCTGCTGGCATGCAGCGAAGCATGATCAAGTTGCTGCAAACTGTTGCAATACTCAAAATAGACAGCATTGCCGCGCAACGGTGAAACCCGGTATCCCACTTCTGGAAAGATTGTTTCGCCGCCGGATGCAACATTGTTCAGATACGTCACCATGGTGCTGACGCGCTGACCGCTCCTTGCCAGCGAATCTCTATTTGCTACATTGGACGGCACCAGAAAATCAAAATGCGGCGCGCTTTGAGCCCCCGTCGGATAGAACAAAATTTGCAACCCTTCTCCATTTTCCAAAGGCAGGTTCATTACTTCCGAAATACGTCGATCAAGGCGTGCGATGAAATCATTTTCCTGCAATCGGAAGAACATCCCGAAACTGCTGCGTTGTCCGCTCACAACGTTCATTCCAGTCTGCGGGTCGACAAAGGTTGATCGTGTGAGCCGGGGCTTGGCCAGCGCGATCAACTCGTCACATTCGTCTGCGCTAAGTACCCCTTCCAGCACAGCCAGCATGGGACGTTCGGCTCTCGCTGCGATGCGCATTAGGCGGTCGGTAGTCTGGAATGAAGTTCCTGGCCGTAAAATCGGCTTTTCAACTACATACGCTGGTGCTTGCTCGTCGAATTCGATCTGGTCGATGGGCACCGGCCGACCAGATCGATATGCGTCTACAAACGCTGCAACAATCGCCGATGCCACCGGTGTGGTCATCTGTTGCGCCTGCATTTGCTGGATAAGCGCCATGGGGTCGCAACCCTGCTGCAAATTATGCAAAATCCAGGTGCTTAAACCAGGTGAAAAACGGATGACAGTGCTCATTGGAAGTCAATTGAACCATTACGATTACAGTGCGTTAGCTGCGAGTACAGATGCAGGCTGGGAGCTGGGTGATTGGCGCTATAAGTTCGCCGCAACCCATCCTTTGTCCGTTTTGTGGAAGCTTTCTTGCAGTTGCATGGTTCCTGCACCGGTCACAATGCGGGCTACCATCGGAAATACCTTTTGTACCTCGGCATCCCTGGTCCAAGGTGCGGCGTCGATTTTGTAGGTGTAGGTGACCAGGGCTTCTTGTGCGCCCTTATCAGACTTGCTTAGCTCCCATCCAACAACTTTGTCCAGGGTAAGTTTAGCCGCGCAAAAGTCACCTTGGTGGACCAGAATACTGCCGTCGGATGTCGGACTCCGCATCTCTTTGGTCACGTAATATTTCTTCCCCGCTGCGTTAAGTTCGTACCGTTTGACGGTCAACATGACACCCGTTCTGGCACCCGTTTCGGCATCTTTTTGGGCAACCTCTGTCATCGTAGACCGCAGTAACCCGACTTTTTCCAATACCGGCATTTGCAACGCGTTTCTTCCGCCTGCGGCATTTTCCTGCGGCGTTACGTCTATCGGCCAAGAGTATTTGGCCAGGCACAAGTCACCTTTTTTTGCCAGATAGTCATTCATTCCGACGGTAAAATTGTCCAGATTCGCGTCTGACTTTGTGCTACATCCAGCAACAGAGAGCACAACAAAGAGCAAACACGCTGCGGCGATAATCGTTTTTTTCATAATGGGCTATAACTAAATAAAAGTGAGGTGTAACTAGTTCACGCAGGAGCCGGAAATCGGTGGCGTTTTGGTGGCAACATAGTCATCGTTGAGGGTGCCGAGAAAGCAGATTAGATCCGCAATATCGTTATCCGACATCGGTGGTGCACTTCCCGCTGCGCGACCATCAAGCGGCAATTGCGTGTCGATATTCGCTAGATAGGCTGCCGGTAAGTCGTTATATTTCTGTACTGTGCCACCAACGTACTGCGTCTGGATTAATCCATAAGTTGGAAAGTTCACGTCGTTGACTGTCTTTGCAACTCCGCCAATCGTCGGGTACCAGAGTTCCGGCATCGTGTCGCGGGTGTTGTAAAACTGAATGACCTGCTGCAATGAGTGCATGACGCCATTGTGAAAGAAACTTTTACGGTTGGTGACGTTACGGATTGTCGGTGCCTTGAACATGCCGCAGAATGCATCTTTGGCGTTGGCGCTGGTCGGGACATGGTCGCTCCTTATGGGGCCACATATACCCATGTCGTAATACAGGGGATTATTGTTGGCTGGAATAGCCAGATTGCGCGGTACGCTAATCGCCTCATACGAAAAATCAGTAAATAACGCCGAGCTACCGCCCAGTCCCGCGCCTTGATAATGGCAAGACGCGCAATTGCCGGTCGCAGGATCTGAAAATAATTTCAGTCCACGCGTTTCGGCTGCGGTCAGCGTGCCGCCGATCTTGTTGCCGGCGTAGAGGTCAAATTTGCTGTTATAGGGATGAAAACTGACGTCTTCCAGCTGGAAGGCCTGAAGCGCTGCCACTGCCGCATTAAATGCGGCGGCGGGATCGGCAAACACCGTGCCTCCAAACGCCTGCTGAAATAATGGCGCGTAGGTGGATACCTGAATTTTCGCAACCACATTGGCGGGACTGGTGTTCGCCATTTCATGCGGGTCCAGTAATGGAATTTTGGCCTGATCTGCTAAGGAGTTAGCGCGGCCATCCCACGTAAATCCACCACCTGGACCGGGCACGCTAATGCCATCGGGATTGTCCAGCAGGTCTGCGTAAGCCGGGGTGTATTCTTTATACCGCAATGATGGAACAGCTCTGTCGCCGGATTCGGTCAGAGTGGAGCCTCCCAATTGCACCGCCAGATCGTTTGGCGGCCCGTAAGCAAACTTTGGATCGTGGCAAGTGGCGCACGACATTTTTCTGGAACCGGATAAAGTCTCATCAAAAAACATTTGTTTTCCTACCTGCGCCGCCAGACTCAGTGTGGTCGCGGGAGGTACGGGTGCAACTAACGCGGTGACGGTGGCGGTGGCGCTATCACCGCCGCTGCAACCAGCTAAGCTGAGTGCTATGGAAGCAGCAAATAAGGAAATATTTAATCGGAAAAGCATGCTTCTTTCAATCAAAAAAACACCGCGGAATGACATAAAAGAGATAAGAAAAAGATTCACTTTTACGATGCTCGCACCAATAAAAATTACCCTGAAGTGGGGTGCACTTCAGGGCAGGTGGTTATTTCTTTATGGCCCAGACGTTAGTCTGGGTTGCATCTGGACCGACTTGCGCCGCTATACTCACATCGGACGACTGTTTCGCCGTATAGCTTGCCGGAGCAATAAACGCGTGGTTGATCGGACGCACAGAGTCGAAGTGGGTATCGGCGCTGCCTGCGTATTCCGGCAAATTCAGAATATTCGCGGAGACAAATTTTTCTGAATACTTCGAACGGTTCATGTATGAAGCATCCACCGCAGGATCTGCCAGCTGGAACATATCCTGCAAGGTGCGAACAAAGGAAAAGTGGCTATAGGCGTCGTTATCGACAATGCCCGTCGGTGCATTGATCTGGTTTGTCAAAATACCGAAAATACTTTCTCCGTGACCGCGATTGCCCTTGGTGTAGGCACTTACCGTACTGTCAACCGACCATGAACCGTCGGAGTTTTGTCGTAACGGGTTGGCGACCGTGCTGTTGGCGGGATTCCAGCCACAGCAAGAGTTGAAACCTGCGGTAGCACTGCCTTCGTCAAACATCAACACGATGGCGACCCGTTTTTGCGGGTTTTGCCAGATCGGCGATGCCTCGATTTTTTTGACCACTGCGTCGACATAATTATCGCCACGGGTGATGATCGCCCCGCCCGTCGCAACTGCCACATTGTTGGCGACGCTGCTACAGTCGCTGGCCGTTACCAACGCCGGATTGGAGCCGACGGTGCCTTTGACGGTAATGCCATGCATGTCATCGCATTGATCCGGAACCAGAAAGTTCAATGTACCAATATTGCCGCTGACCAGATCGGAACTCAGTTGATCAAAATTGTAGCCGGCTGGAATGGTGTAATCCAGGCTGTTTTTCAATGCTGCATCCCACTGACCGCCACCCAGCGTACGATTACTGTAAAGGAACTCAGGGGCGCTGCGAACGTTCTGATAAGCCATGCCGGGGTGATGTTTGGTGCGATACAGTTGTGCTGGCAATGGCAGATTAAGCCCTGCGGTGCCAACTGTCGCAGCGTTTCCACCCAAGGTGCCTGGCGCATAGATATTATCCGCTGCAATAACGGCAGGATCAGCCACGCTGTCGATACGGAAATCTTGTCCCGGATTCATCGATTCGCTATAGGTGCGCCATGTTAATCCGGCCGCAGTCAGTGCGTTGAACAGGTTGGGCCGGCCCACGATGTTATGCGAGGCTCCGCCTGTGGCACAATTGGTCGGCGCAACCGGATTCGCTATAAATGGTGACTTCGCCAGTCCTGGCTGCGTGTTATCTGGCAATGGCAAGTCTTGCGGGGCATTGGGACCGGTCGCCGCACAGTTCCATTGGTTGTCATCGGTAATACCAAAATCGTCTGCCCCGCCCAGCGCCGTGTAGTTCGGTTCGCTTGGGTTACCTGTTGCATAGTAGGTCGTGAGCTGATTACCGGCTTTCAAATAACCGTTGATTTTTGGTGCGAAGGCCGAATTCAGAATCGACGACGATGCTTTGTTTTCCAGCATGACGATAAAGATATGGTCATAACGCGGGATGCCTTCGACGTTAAAGGCGGCTTGCTGCGATTGAAGGAATGTAATCGGCGAACGGGTGTCCGTCACCGTGGCCGTTGCCGCCGTCACGTTAGCGAGACCTTTGAGCCGAGGATCGCCGCCTGGCACTGCTAAAGCGTCGGGAAACAAATCACCTCGATCCAGCTTGGTAATCGCGAAAGCAAAACGATTGGACAGCGCATTTGATTCGCTGATCATTATTTTTTGCGTCACGCCGGAGGCTGTATTGACATCGCTTAGGATGCTAGTGACGGGCACACCTAAACGCGTCGCCAGATTTTGCTTCTCGGCGGCATAGGTACTGCTATTGGCTTCCATCTGGCGCGCTACTTCCGAGGATAGCGGCCCGACCACTATCGCGCTGCCTTGTTCGTTCACCTGGTCAATTGTCGCCCGGAATACCGTCCGCGTGAGGACCTTCGCCCCGGTCGCGGTATTGATGGCAGTAGTTCCGGTATCAACTAAAACGGGTTGGACCGATGCGCTTTTTAAACTGAAATGTCCTGTTGCGTCAGTCAGTACTGGATTTTCGCCCGGATCACACTTTCCATTGTTATTGGCGTCGACGCACACCATCGCGCCCTGATAATATCCCGCCAGTATCGTCGGGTCCGTAGTACTCCCCGGCTTGAATGCACTAGCGGTGACGACGCCGCCCATTTGTATGGTCCCACTGCTGACGCTATTACCGCCATTGCCGCAGCCAGTGAGCACGGAGGCCACTGCCAATACAGATAAAGATAAATTAAATACATTTCGTTTTACCACTATCATATGTACTCCCTTAAGAATGCAGTTGCGGTTCCAATAACTGAACGAAGCGCATTCTGACAGTTCTAAATGGGAGATTTATGAACGTTTTATGACATCTACTTTTTTGTTGTGTTTAAGCTTGAATCCGATTTTTCAAATATTACAGCCGCACACATAGCGTGCCTGGGATATCGACATTGGCGAATCAGGGGATGCTTGATGTGATGTGATGTGATGTGAAGCAAGAGCAACCTATCGCAGCACGCTCCCAGGTTGTTGAATGGGACGGGAACGTACTGGTGGCCATGTTGGCCAGAGGTTGATGTCAATAACAAGTGAGCCGAAGTAAGCCAACGTGCGCCAAAGTTAGCCATACAGGCCCACTTGAAATAAAGCCTATTTCGTGTTTTTACTCTGCGCGGATTGTTTGACTAACAGAGCGGCTGCGGCAATCAAGCCGGCGACAGCCAGAATCGAAAAAATACCGCCAATTCCAAACTGACGGCGCGCCAGTTCAGCCACCAGAAACGAGCCAGCGATTCCCCCGAAACGTCCCAAACCCAACATCCATGCAACGCCGGTCGCGCGTCCCTGCGTCGGATAAAATGCTGCAGCAAGGGCCGGCATCGATGACTGTGCGGTATTCATCAATGTTCCGCCTACAAACACGACTAACATCAGGGCGCCCACATTACCGGTGACCTGACCAATCGCGTAGATGCAGACTGCGGTTAGCGCATAGCACACGGCGATCACGCGGTTAGCATTGAATCGATCCATCAGCCACCCGCACAATATGGCACCTACGCCACCTAATGGAAACAAGGCGGAAACCAGCGTAGCCGTCTTCGGTGCCAATCCCGCATCTTTCAGCAACAGCGGCATCCAGTTGATGAGCGCGTAGAAAATCACCAGGCCCATGAAGTAGGTCAACCAAAGCATCACAGAACCGGTGATGTAAGGACGCGAGAGCACCACACTGGCACCGCTTCTGGCGTTGCCGGTGATGTTCTTTTCGCTCATGATGAACGATCGGGCATCGCCCAAGGTTGCGGATACGCGGCTGAGAGCAGCACGTATGCGTGCAGCAGGTTGGCCCTTTGCGACCATGTAGCGTACTGACTCGGGCAAAAAATACAGCATCATCACGGCCAGCAGCAAAGGTGCTATACCACCAGCGAGCAACACACTGCGCCAGCCCCACTGGGGAATCATCCAGGCAGCGAGAAAACCACCACATGCAGCACCGAGAGGAAAGCCACAAAACATGGCGTTGGTGAGAGTTGAACGGCGTTGATCAGGGCAGTATTCACTCATTAGTGTGACTGCGCTCGGCATGGCGGCACCAAGTCCTAATCCGGTCAGGAAGCGCAAAGCAGTGAGTTGTCCCAAATTCGGAGCAAACGATGACCACGTACAAGCCACGCCGAACAAAAGAACCGAGATGCTCAATACCAGCTTGCGGCCCATTCGATCAGCCAGCGGTCCGGCAATCAACGCACCGGCCGCCAGGCCAAATAACGCCGCGCTTAAAACCGGTGCAAGATCTGGTCTTGTCATGCCCCACTCTTTCAGCAGCGATGGAGCGATGAACCCAATCGCGGCGGTATCGAAGCCATCCAATAAAACGACGATAAAACACAATGCAAAGATTAACCATTGAAACCGCGAGAACGGGTGCTGGTTAAGAAAGTCCTGGACATTAACGCTTTGCGCGTTGGAACCGGCTACTGCCGGCGGTGTTGCACCCTTTTCAGAGAGGGCGTTGTTCTGGTGCATGAAGTGTCTCCTATTATTATTAAATTTTGGCATTGATATGCCTATTGTCAGTGCAAAACCGGTACCGCAATTGCTATCCATTCCAAGGAATGAATCGAGGAACAGCGACCGAATGATTGATGATTAATGCATGCACTACGTCGATGCATGCTGTCTTAATATTAACCCTCCTTTGGCCGCGATTCGGAGTTTCTTAGCGCTTTTATGCGAATGGTAATCCGACATAATTTTCAGCCAAAACCGTTGCCGCAGCTCTTGAACTGACCAGATAGTCCAACTCGGCACGTTGCAACTCCTGCTGAAATGGCGAGGCGTCATCAAACCGATGCAGCAGGCTAGTCATCCACCAGGAGAAATGCTCGGCTCTCCAAACACGTTTAAGCGCGTCCTCTGTATAGGTGGATAACCGTTCTTCCTGGCCCTTTTTGTAAAATGCCTCCAGCGCGATCGACAGCAAACGTACATCGGCTACCGCCAGATTCATTCCTTTGGCACCAGTCGGAGGCACGATGTGTGCAGCGTCACCGGCCAGAAAAAGACGGCCATATTGCATCGGGGTCGAGACAAAGCTGCGCATGCCGATGATATTCTTTTGAAAGATTTTTCCTTCTTTCAACTTCCAGCCATCGCTACTTTCGAGTCGCGTATGCATTTCCGACCAAATTCGATCGTCGGACCAGTTGGCCACTTCGTCTTTCGGATCGCATTGAAAATAATGTCGCTGGACCGTGGGGGAGCGCGTGCTGACCAGCGCAAAGCCACGTTCATGCTGCGCGTAGATCAGCTCCTCCGATGAGGGAGCGGACTCGACCAAAATACCGAACCAACCGAAGGGATAGATACGTTGATAGTCGCGCCGCAGTGGTTCTGGAATAGTTGGGCGTGCAATACCATGAAAACCATCACAACCAATCACGAAATCGGCAGTTAATTGCTGCGATTCACCGCCATGGGTAAAACGCACTGAGGGTTGCTTACTGTCAATATCATGCAGGCTGACAGCGCTGACTTCGAACAAGAGTTGTCCCGCGGCAGCGATGCGCGCCGCGACCAGATCCTTGATCACTTCGTGCTGCGCATAAACGGTGATAGCACGACCGGTGAGTTCGTTCAAATCAATGCGGTGGCGTTTGCCGCCGAACGCTAGTTCAATGCCGTGATGCAGCGCACCTTCGCTGCGCATTCGAGCACCTACACCAGCTTCGCTCAATATGTCCATCGTGCCTTGTTCCAGCACTCCGGCGCGAATGGTGGATTCGATGTCAGCCCGGGTGCGCGATTCCAGGACGACCGATTCAATGCCCTGCAAATGCAGTAAATGTGACAACAATAATCCGGCAGGACCGGCTCCGACGATGATGACCTGAGTTTTCATGTGGATTCTCCATTTTGGTACTATTCTTTTAATGACATCTATCGTAGTCCAAGCTTGATCAATAAAAAATGGATGAAACCGTCAATTTCTTGTACTATTTTGACAGAGACCACCAATACGGAAAGCGTCATGAGAACGCCCGACATCCCGCAGTTCACGCTTTACGGCGAACTCGCCCCAATCAATTCTGCTGAATTCCTGCATATCGAATTGATTGAGACGCGCAGTCGTATGTACGACTGGCACATCGCCAGTCACACCCATCAAGGATTATTCCAGATAGTGTTTTTGCTGGGAGGGCAGGTCAAAGCCCGGATCGATAGCGCCACTTGGGATTGCACGGGTCCGACCGTCATCACCATTCATCCCTCGGTGGTGCATGGATTCGAGTTTTCGAAAGAAGCGCATGGCTTTGTGTTAACCATGGATCAAAGTCTCCTGTTCGGTACGAAGGCAACACAACATGACGACATTTTTTCCGACCTGTTTTTGGAACCCCTCGCAATTGACTTGTCCGCAGCACCCGAAATACGCCAGCGCATAGAGTCATTGCTAGGGCATTTAATGGCTGAGTTCGCCCGTCCGCTGGACGGTCACGCATTAATGCTGGACTGGCTGGCACGCAGCGTCTTACTGCTGTTATTACGCCAGCACACAGATTATCGCAGCGCTAACATCAGCGGACGAGATAGCTTCGAAACGTTCAGTCGCTTTCGGGCGCTGGTCGAAGCCCATTATCAAGAACAATGGAGCGTAGCGCAGTATGCCCATCAGCTGCATATCGCTGAGATTCGCCTAAACCGGTTATGCCTTAAATTGGGCGGAAAAACGGCCTTCGATATGGCACAGCACCGTCTGATGCTGGAGGCGCGACGCAAGTTAACCTATGTGCCAGCCAGCGTATCGAGTATCGCTTATGAACTCGGATTTCAGGACCCGGCATATTTTAGCCGCGCGTTCAAACGTCACACCGGGATGACGCCCAAACAATTCAGACAGCAAAGTGTATCGGCAGAACCCTGATGAAGACAGTATCAAGATTAGCCGTTGACGGGTGCCCCTTTAATTGCATCTTACCGCCCTATCTTTCAGCTAACTTTTTTTGCCAATAATAAAGCGCAGCAAGTATTATTTGCGCAACGCGCATCTGCGAAAAAAATGAATACACAGGAGGTACTTTGATAAATACACAATTCGAGCAAAAATTGTCATACGATGGCGTCGCTCGTGCGCTGCACTGGCTAACGGTACTTTTGATCTCGGCGCAATTTGTCATCGGATGGCTCATGGACGATGTCGATCGCAATACCAAAGTTGAGGGCGGCATCTGGTGGCATCTCTTCGTTGGCGGAGCATTGATCCTCGTCATTTTCATTCGCGTGGTTTGGCGTTTAACCCATTCACCACCCCCAAGTAGATTGACACCCCTGCTTCGTTTTCTATCGGGAGCAACCCACTTTCTTTTGTATGCTGCGCTGGTTGTCACACCGCTTCTAGGATGGGCAAACGCCTCATCTCGCGGTTGGGTCGTGCGGATTTTAAATATAATTCCCTTGCCTGCGCTGACAGCCAAAGGTTCACCTCTGGGGCATTCAATGGGAGACGTGCATGGTGTTATGGCCTGGGTACTTTTCGCGCTAATTGTTTTGCACGTCTCTGCTGCATTATTTCACCGCTTCGTTTTAAAAGACCAGGTGATGGGCAGAATGATTCGCTAATAACGCGAGAGATGAACGTTGATCGCGTTCCCCTGCAGGCGAAATAAAATAAAAAGGAAGATTAATACAAAAAACGATGCGGAGACGAACGTCTCCTGCGAACGCCGACGGCCAACGGCCAACGGCCGTCAAAAATAACAAGCCGGTAACGGATCTGCAACCATCACGGCGCAGACCCGGATTACCCTATTTACTTACGTAACCTAAGTTCAGGCTTGTGCAGCTTTCAACGCAGCATTAAACGTCGCGCTAGGCCGCATGACCGCTTTGATCTTGTCAAGATCAATCAGGAAGTAACCACCGATATCCACCGGTTTGCCTTGCACCGCCTTGAACTCAGCTGCGATTTTTTCCTCGTTGTCCGTGAGGGACTTGGCTAACGGGGCAAAATGCGCTTGCAATTGCGCATCTTCGGTCTGCTGCGCCAATGCTTGAGCCCAATACATCGCCAGATAGAATTGGCTGCCGCGATTGTCGAGTTCACCGGTCCGTGGTGATGGCGATTTATTGTTATCGAGCAATTTTCCGGTGGCGTCATCGAGCGTTTTGGCCAGGATTTTAGCTTTATTGTTGTCGGTTTTGATGCCGACATCTTCCAGAGAAACAGCCAGTGCCAGGAATTCGCCTAACGAATCCCAGCGCAGGTGATTTTCCTCGACCAGTTGCTTGACGTGCTTCGGGGCAGAACCGCCGGCACCAGTTTCAAACATACCGCCACCTGCCATCAAAGGCACGATGGAGAGCATTTTGGCGCTGGTACCCAGTTCCATAATCGGGAACAAATCGGTCAGATAATCGCGGAGAATGTTACCGGTCACCGAGATGGTGTCCTTGCCGCGGATGACACGTTCCAGGGTGTATCGCATGGCGCGAACCTGAGACATGATCTGAATATCGAGGCCCGAAAGATCGTATTCTTTCAGGTAAGTTTTGACCTTCTTGATCAATTCGGCTTCGTGTGGGCGGTACTCGTCCAGCCAAAAAACCGCTGGCATGCCGGATAGCCGGGCGCGTGTTACCGCTAATTTTACCCAGTCACGGATCGGTTCATCCTTGACCTGACACATACGCCAGATATCGCCCTCTTCCACATTTTGCTCTAACAATACGTTGCCCTCAGAATCGACAATGCGCGCTACGCCATCGCCAGGCACTTCGAAGGTTTTGTCATGCGAACCATATTCTTCCGCTTTTTGCGCCATCAGGCCAACGTTCGGCACCGTGCCCATCGTAGTCGGATCAAAAGCGCCGTTAGTTTTGCAGAAGTTAATCATCTCCTGATAGATCCGGGCAAACGTGCTTTCCGGAATCACAGCCTTGGTGTCTTTTGGACGGCCATCTGCGCCCCACATCTTGCCGCCAAGACGAATCATGGCAGGCATCGAAGCGTCCACGATCACGTCGTTAGGTGCGTGCAAATTGGAGATGCCTTTGGCTGAATCAACCATGGCCAGTTCTGGACGATGTTCGTGACAGGCATGCAAATCGAGTATGACTTCATCTCGTTTCGATTCCGGCAATGTCGCGATCTTGTCATAGACACTGCTGAGACCGTTGTTGGCGTTGACGCCGAGCTCTTCGAATAACTTTTCATGCTTGGCAAAAGCGTCTTTGTAGAAAATCTTCACCGCATGGCCGAAAACGATCGGATGCGAGATTTTCATCATTGTTGCTTTAACGTGAAGCGAGAACATGACGCCGGTTTCGAGGGCGTCTTCCATCTGCTCTTCGTAGAACTTGCACAGCGCCTTCTTGCTCATGAACATGCTGTCAATGATTTCGCCCTTGAGTAGCGATACTTTGCTTTTCAATACAATGATCTCACCGCTCTTGGTGACGAGTTCCATTTTGACGTCACATGCCTTGTCCAGCGTCAGGCACTTTTCGCTGGCATAGAAATCGCCACCGTGCATATGTGAAACATGGGTGCGGGATGCCGGGCTCCATTTAGACATGGAGTGCGGATTCTTGCGTGCGTAACGTTTGACGGCAGCAGGCGCGCGACGGTCCGAGTTTCCTTCGCGCAATACCGGATTGACCGCGCTTCCCAAGGCCTTTGAATACCGCTTGAGAATCGATTTCTCTTCATCGGTCTTCGGATCTTCAGGGAAATCGGGAATGGCGTAGCCTTTTCCCTGTAGTTCCCGGATAGCAGCAACCAACTGAGGGACCGAAGCGCTAATGTTAGGCAGCTTGATAATATTGGTATCCGGCTCCTGAGTGAGGCGACCCAATTCGCCCAAATTGTCTGGCACTTTCTGGTCTGCGGTCAGGCAATCTGGAAATTCTGCAAGAATCCGTGCGGAAACCGAGACGTCGCTCTTGACGATGTCGATAGCGGCGGGCGCGGTAAATGTCCTGATGATAGGTAGGAAAGAACAAGTTGCCAGGCGCGGCGCTTCGTCAGTAAGCGTGTAGATGATGGTTGATTTACCTGCAGTCACGGTGATCCTCTTGTCGTTGTGTGTCTTGTTAATGTATCGATGTGCCGTCTCGTTGGACGGCGCTCCCTGTCGCCATTCACGATAACTTGCTCAATTAATCTGTAATGCACTTTCAGGGAGAAATATTTCACAATGCGAAATGCCATATCATCGCGATATGATAAGTTTACTCGCACTTCGGCCACTTCGGTAAAAGCGCTCAAGAAAAAATCGGCGAATGTCTCCAGCGACATTGCTGCGACATCACTTTATGCCGCTTCTGGGCGGCAATATCTTAAGGGTCGCTTAATTCTTTAAGGTTAAACTCTTCAAAATACGCATTTTTTGCTCCGCGTCATAAAGTTCGCCTCAAGTGACTTAAATTAAGGAAAACTCCCATGCGTCTGTTATTGGTCGAAGATGATCTGATGGTCGGTGAAGCCGTGCGCAAGGGGCTACGATTGGATGGATTTGCGGTGGATTGGGTGCAGGACGGCAAAACTGCCGAAGCCGCAGTCGCACAGGAAGATTATGAATTGCTCCTGCTTGATCTTGGATTGCCGAAAAAAAATGGCCTGGAGGTGTTGAAGTCGCTGCGGGCACATGGCTGCCGGATTCCCGTTTTGGTCCTGACGGCACGGGATGCCATATCGGATCGGGTCGCGGGGCTGGATGCCGGTGCGGATGATTATTTGATTAAACCGTTCGATCTGGAAGAGTTGGCAGCACGCATTCGCGCCTTATTGCGACGCCAATCCGGGCGCGCCGATCCCATTATCGAAGTTGGTCACGTCACGCTAAATCCCGCCACGCATGAGGTGCGGCTCCAAGGCAGCGAAGTTAGCCTGTCAGCGCGTGAATTTGCGCTGTTACGGGCTTTTTTGGACCGGCCCGGTGCGGTACTGTCACGGGCGCAGCTGGAGGAAAAGCTGTACGGCTGGGATGACAGTATCGAGAGTAACGCAGTGGAAGTGTATATCCATGCATTACGTAAAAAGTTGGGCAGTGATTTCATTAAGAATGTGCGCGGCGTCGGCTATATGGTCAATAACCCGGTCAATAAAGCGGCGTCCAAATGAAGTCTATACGCAGCAATTTGCTTTTATGGTTAGCGCTAGGATTGAGCGGCGCCATTTTGCTGGCAGGGATAGCGCTCTACTTTCAAGCGCGTAGCGAAGCTAATGCATTGTTCGACTATCAAATGAAACAGATCGTCGCCTCGTTACCACGGCAGGCCTTTTCTCCTATTGATTCCGATCACGACGTTGCGCCAGAGTTAACCGACGACATCATGATTCAGATTTGGGACAATACCGGCGTGGTCATTTACCATTCGCATACGCGGGCAACGCTTCCGTTGCAGGCCGAACTTGGCTTTACCAATATTCAACAAAATAACGGCATCTGGCGGGTGTATAGCGCTCAGATCGGTCATACCGTGGTGCAAGTTGCACAGCCACAAAGGGCGCGACAAATCGTTGCGGCGCAAATGGCCGTCAGGACCGTTGCCCCGTTACTCTTGCTTCTCCCTTTGATGGGGTTACTGATCTGGGTGGTCATCGGGCGCGGGCTGGCACCCATCAAGCGCGCAGCTGCGGAAGTCCAGACACGCGATTTCCATTCGCTGGCGGCGATTGAGGATGCTGGTCTGCCGCAAGAGATACAACCGTTGACGCAAGCTCTTAATGATCTGTTGGCCCGGCTCGGCGTGGCGATCAATGCACAGCGCGCCTTTGTCGCTGATGCAGCGCATGAACTGCGAACCCCGCTCACGGCGCTGCGGTTACAGGTTCAGCTTGCGGAACGTGCGGTCAGTGATGTCGATCGACAAGCATCCTTCTCGGACCTTAAACGAGGACTGGAACGTGCAACGCACCTGCTAACGCAATTGCTCACTCTGGCGCGCCAGGAACCGGGCGCGTTCGAGCCGGCGTTTGCGGACACTGACCTGACAGCGTTGCTTCAATCCGTAGTGGGTGATTTTTCTACCGCTGCGGTCGCCCGCAATATCGATCTTGGCATCACCACCGCCACGCAGGCGACTATCTTGGGAAACGTGGACGCGTTACGCGTGCTGTTCAATAATCTGGTCGATAACGCGCTGTGTCACACGCCAGAACATGGCGTCATTGACGTATCGATCACCGCGGACCTTGATGCGGTAACAGTGACTGTACGGGATAGCGGACCCGGCATACCGGACGCGGATCTTCCTCGGGTGTTTGATCGCTTCTATCGCGCGTCTGTCAATCAGCGGCAATTTCATGGAAGCGGATTAGGTCTGGCCATCGTCAAACAGATAGCGGACGCCCACCACGCGACGGTGACCTTGAGCAACGTCATAAACCCAGGCAATACCGTCCACACCAGCAACGCCGTTACCGGCTTAGGCGCAAGCGTACGCTTTGAGGTTTGAAGAACTATGCATGGCGGCAACCAGCAAAAAAAGAATCGACGACTAAATTGCATATTTTTTTAATTTTGTATGCTTTTTTGTAAGTTCTTAAGTCTGGCTTAATTCTTTGAATTTATGCTGTATTGCACGGGATGTTTGTTTCCGCGTCGGTCATCATTTGCTGACCTGGCACTTTGTGATTCGGTGCCTGGCAGCAAGACTGATGAGATGGCGGAGCGACAGAACCCATCCACTTTCAAAGGAGTGCAGCATGAATCGTCAGACATTTGCTCGTAGCACTATCGCCGCCGCGGTGCTGGTTGTCGTTGCGGGGTTATACGTCCATTCCAACGGTATTGGCTCAGGTATCAGCGATGCCAATGCCGCAAACGTTGTGACTACGCCACTGGCATCCACTCCGCCCTCCCCACCCGTGGCCGCTCCTACCGGTAACGTAATAGCTATGCCAACAGACTTTTCTTCTATTGTTGAGCGGGCCGGCCCTGCCGTGGTGAATATTAGTGTGACCGGCAGTGCGAAGGCGAGCGATGCATCCAGCACCGAAGGTGGCTCTGGACAGCTAGACCCTAATGATCCTCTCTCTCAATTCTTCAAGCGTTTCGGCCCGCAATTACAAATTCCGCACGGGCCACAAATCATGCGTGGTTTAGGTTCAGGTTTCATCATTAGCTCCGACGGTTTAATTTTGACCAATGCGCATGTGGTCGACGGAGCCCAAGAGGTGACGGTTAAGTTGACTGATCGCAGGGAGTTCAAGGCGAAGGTGCTGGGTTCGGACAAGCAGAGCGATATAGCCGTCATCCGCATCGCGGCAAAAAATTTGCCGATAGTACAGATTGGCAATCCTGCGCTGACCAAAGTGGGTGAACCGGTGCTAGCCATAGGGTCGCCATATGGCTTTGAAAATACCGCTACAGCTGGCATTGTGAGCGCCAAATCGCGCTCTTTGCCGGACGATAATTATGTGCCGTTTATTCAAACGGACGTTGCCGTGAACCCTGGTAATTCAGGGGGACCCTTATTTAATATCAAGGGACAAGTGATCGGAATCAATTCGCAAATCTACAGCCAGACCGGCGGCTATCAGGGACTGTCGTTTTCAATTCCGATTAATGTCGCCATGAATGTCGAGCAGCAGTTGGTACAACATGGAAAGGTAACCCGAGGTCACCTTGGAGTCAGCGTTCAAGAAGTCGATCAGGCGTTGGCAAATTCGTTTGGATTGCCGAAGGCCGAAGGGGCTTTAGTCGGTTCGGTTGATAAAGGCGGCCCGGCTGAAAAAGGCGGGCTCGAAACGGGCGACGTTATATTGCGATTTAACGGCCAACAAATTGATCGTTCAGCCGATTTGCCCGAGTTCGTTGCCGATTCCAAACCTGGAACCACAGCCAATATTGATGTAGTTCGGAATGGGAAGCCTAAATCGCTAGCCATCAAAGTCGGTCAGATGGAGGTCGGCAAGCTGGCGGCGAATGATGCAAACGGTGGCGCGCAAGGTCGGCTTGGTTTGGCCGTGCGGCCGTTGAGTCCTGACGAACGGCAACAGGCCGGTGTCACCGGTGGTTTGGTAGTGGGCGAAGTATCCGGTCCTTCTGCTTTAGCCGGAATCCAGGCCGGCGATGTGATCCTATCGGTCAACGGCACTGCGGTGAGTAGCGCCGAACAACTGCGACAGTTGGCGAACAAAGCAGGTAAGAACGTTGCCTTGTTGGTCCAACGGGATGGACAGAAGATTTTCGTCCCGCTTACATTGAGCTAATATTGCCTGCGTTGGATAGTATTGGGCCGCCCGGTTTTTGACCCGGCGGTCTTTGTGCAAATTGAATAGTGAGGGCAAGGAAATTGGCAAAGGGCCACTCGTCATTTATTAACAATCATGGAAAAAATTAGGTAAAGTTACCGAGAACGATGCGCAATAACAGGATGCGAAGGCTGAGCGGCAAAGACAAAGCGCGCCTCAAAAGCTACCTGCATCATTAACAGATGACGGGTTATGAAGGAATCGAAATGTCAAAAGTGAGTTCGAAAGACGTCAATAACCTGTCGCAACATATCCTGCCATCTTCAGCCACGATGATTGGTGTCTGCATTACCGCCCTCTCGATTATTAAACTAGCCCGGTTCCATGGCCTGGCATTGCGGCTCGGGCATTTACTGGCGGTCAATAGCCTGGTGTTTCTGACCAGCGGCGTGCTGTCCTATGCTGCGATGCGATCCGCCGGGAATTCCCGACTTGAAAATTATGCCGATGGCGCTTTCATCATAGGCTTAACCTTACTGAGCTTGTCGACCGTTTTTATGGCAGTCGTGATTGCTTAGCCAGGGAGTCACTATAGCGGCGATATACGCCGCCTGCGTTGACCCACGCGAATGGATAAACAACGGAAAAACCGATTTAACTGCGTCGATGCTTCGAGATCACCAACGCAGTCGACGTTTTTAATCAAGCAATCCGGCATTCCACGTGTGCACTGTTTGCTGCTGCTCACCTAATTTCTCGATCCCAAGCCGCACGACATCGCCATTTTTCAGAAAGACCGGGGGCTTTTGGCCCATTCCTACGCCGGGTGGTGTACCCGTTGAAATGATGTCACCAGGATAAAGCGTGGTGAACTGGCTGATGTAATGCACCAAAAACGCTACATTAAAAACCATCGTTTTGGTGGTCCCATTCTGGTAGCGTTTACCGTTAACCTCCAGCCACATGGCAAGATTTTGTGGGTCACCAACTTCGTCGGCTGTTACCAGCCAAGGCCCCACCGGACCAAATGTGTCGCAGCCTTTGCCTTTATCCCAGGTACCACTACGTTCGATCTGGTACTCACGTTCGGATACGTCATTAATCACCGCGTAACCTGCGACATGGGTCAATGCGTCTGCTTCATTCACATAGCGCGCTTTGCTGCCGATGATGACCCCGAGTTCAACTTCCCAGTCGGTTTTGACTGAATTTTTAGGCATGACGATGGGATCGTTAGGTCCGCCGAAGCAGCTGGTCCATTTGTTAAACAGCACTGGTTCGGCGGGAACGTCTAAGCCCGATTCTGCTGCGTGGTCGCTATAGTTAAGTCCGACGCAAACAAACTTTCCAAGTCCGGTAAAGGGAGCGCCAATGCGCTGCGGTGCTTCAATTTCAGGCAAGATAGAGAGGTCCAGCGCGCGTAATTTATCTAAACCTGCAGGCGACAACACATCCGGATTGATATCGCTAATGATCGATGACAGATCGCGTATCTTGCCGCTGGCATCAATTGCCGCTGGCTTCTCCTGGCCCTTTGGACCGTGACGTAATAATTTCAAAATAGACTCCTGCTGTTAATTTTAAATGGATACAAAATAAGTCTGATGCCAAATTCGAAGAAAGGTTTGATACTTTGCGCGCATTGGTTGAGACTGAGCGAAGATCGTCTGGATCAGATCAATTTGACCAGCCACCGTCGATAATTTGGCTGGTACCCGTGGTGAATGAGGATTCATCCGAGGCCAGATATAACGCCAGCGCAGCGATCTCTTCCGCTCTACCTAAGCGGCCGATCGGTTGCCGGGCCACAAATCCTTGCCGCACTTGCTCATCGCTCTGACCGCTACTGTGAGACTGATCAGCGATACGACCGCGCAGAGACGGTGACTCCACCGTGCCCGGACAAATCGCGTTACAGCGAATGCCTTTTGAAATAAAATCGGCTGCCACGGATTTCGTTAATCCGATCACTGCTGCCTTGGTGGCACCGTAAGCGAAACGTACCGGCACCCCTTTAATACTGGATGCGGCGGAGGACATATTTATGATCGAACCGCCGCCATTGGCCAGCATGGCCGGCAGGAAGGCGCGAATGGTGCGATACATTGAACCGACATTGAGGTTATAGGAAAAATTCCAGACTTCTTCATCACACTCTAAAATGGTTCCATGGTGGACGAACCCGGCACAATTAAACAGAACGTCTATGGCGCCAAACTCGGCCGCAATTGCTTTTACTTCCTCGTTATTAGTGACGTCCAATTTGCGCACAACACAATTCGGTAGCGTTGCAAGTTCGGCTAACAACGTTTCGTTAATGTCCGTGGCGATCACGTTGGCACCTTCACGCAGGAACGCCTCGACGGTGGCGCGGCCGATACCCTGCGCAGCGGCCGTAATCAGCGCAGTTTTTCCAGCTAAACGATTGGTCATGAAGAACTCCTGGAAAATAATGGTGAAGGAATACAACGCTGAACTTCCAGCGTGCGCCAGCAGCAATTAACAGCGCGGATAAGGTAGGGGCTTGCGATCCGTGCATGCGATTAGAAGTATGAAGATTAAAAAATGGTGGTTTACGTGAGCGGCGAATGTGTCTGGGCCACATTGGTGTTTTGGCTAGCCTTTTTATAGCCATCGCGTACCCGCATCAGGTGACTGCGCATGGCTTGCGCGGAGCGATCCGGATCACGCGCCTGCAGCGCCGCCAGAATATCGCGGTGATCTTGAAGACTACGCTTCAAAACTGCGGGAATACTGGAAGTGATGGCGCGACTCTTTTTTCCTAATACGTACAAGCTACCAGCGATACTTTGCATGAAAGGATTGTTGCAGGCATCAATAATCACCTCGTGAAAGGCAACGTCGGCGGCGGCAAAAGTGGCTCCATCGCTGAGTAACGTGGCTTCGTTTTGCACCGTAGCTGCCAGAAAATCCAACTGTTCGTTACTGATGTGGATTGCCGCCAAAGCCGCCACGCCACTTTCAATAATGATGCGCGAATCGAACAGCGCATCCAGACTGCCTGCGTTGAGATCGATAATCATTTCTAACGGTTCAAGAAGTTCACGCGGCTGCAACGTACCGACGAAGGTCCCTTCTCCATGACGAATTCGAAGTAATCCTAATAGTGACAAGCCTCGGATGGCCTCACGCACCGCTGGACGCCCTACCCCTAGCATGCTTGCCAGCTCCCGTTCCGGCGGCAATTGCTGAGTGGGCTTGAGCTGCCCAGTGCGAATCATATGCAAGAGTCGTTGCGCTACTTGCTCGGCAACCGAGGTTTGAATGATGGGATCGAATGACATATCTATGAGATCACTTTGAAATTCAGTGGTAAGACCAATAAACGAAGAATAGGGCCGAAATTTCTTTGTGTCAATCCCGCTGGCGGTTTGATTGAGCCCTGGATGCGCTGGATTTGAACGGCAGGTGTGTACAAATTTGAACTTTAAATTAATCCTTGAATTATCAAAAAAACAACTATAGAATGTTAGTTATTGTGAAATACATAACTTTTATGACCCTGAACTATTTTTTTGTATCAAACTAGAAACGTTCAGTGGCTTGATAGATTGGTTTGGTGCGGATTTCGTTCCTGGTCTTGTTAGGACCTTCTCTCCTCAAAAGCATTTAAAACAAATGGGCACTCTCGAACGACAAAGATTTTTATGCTGCGCAATGGACTAAGTCACCGATCAGAGCAATATCCAGGCGCCTCAGCACTACCGGAGGAATCAGCAAATGACACTATCCACATCGCATCTAAAGTTATCAATCGGTGCCCTGCTGCGCGATACTGCATTGAAAGTCGCCCTACTTGCGCAGCACGCAGAGCCAGCATCCATGGAGCATCTCAGCGCTGAATGCCTGAAGTTGATCGCTATATTTGATCACGCCTTAGAACATCGCAAAGTAGCTGACGATGTCAGACACGAAGCGGTGTATGCGCAATGCGGTTTAATTGATGAAATGGTGATGTCCCACCTGCCAGAAAATGTAAAATTGAAATGGCGTGCCTCTCCTTTGCATTTCGCCTTATTTCAACATCGCGATGCAGGAGAGCGAATCTATGAACGTCTCGCAGCGCGCATGGCGCAAATATCGCCGAACCTCGCCATGTTGGAGTGCTATAGCGCGATCCTCCACCTGGGCTTCAGTGGCCGATACAAGTTAGCCGACGAGAAAGAACGAACCGCGTTAATGGCTCAACTCGATGCGCAAATTGATACGCTTCGCTCAACGCATTCCCTCGAACAGCCTGCGAGCAATGATGCAGGGGATAAAAAAAAATTCTTTGAAATTGGTGGTTTGTTGCTGCCAACACTATCTCCGTGGGTATTGGCCGGCATAACTGCGTTAGTGACGCTATTACTCTATTTTTTAGTGGGGGAGACCTTAGAAGAAATATTGACCCATTGGTAGGAACAAAAACGTAAAATACGTCTGTCATAGGGGCTTTAGCAATAATAGATTTAACAGCCGTGAATTTGCCAGCCAGTCTCTCAGGAAAGACAGCAAACTGCTTGTTTGCTGGAACCCTCATTTTTTTCAGAACGCGTCACATTCGAGGTTACATTCGAGGTTACATTCGAGCCTGGAGTATTCATGCAACTGCATTCTTTTCCCCGTCCTTTCAAAGCGTTAGTCATCGGTGCGACCGGTGCGCTTGGTGCAGCTTTTGTGAGCGTGCTGGAATCGAATCCGGATTGTTCGCTTATCGCAGCCCTCCACCGGCAATCCCAACCGCCGATCGACTTTGACCGTGAAGAGAGTATTGCCGAGGCAGCCCAGACGCTGGCCGTCAAAGGGCCATTTAATTTGATCATCAATGCCGCCGGTATACTCCACAGCTCCGACTTTATGCCGGAGAAAAGACTAGCGGATGTGTCCTATCATCAAATGATGGAAACCTTCCGGGCAAATGCTTTTGGTCCGGCGCTGGTGATGCGCCATTTTTCAAAGTTATTGGATAACGAAAGAGGTGTGATGGCGATTCTCTCGGCCAAGGTGGGGAGTATTGGAGATAATCGTTTGGGTGGATGGTATAGCTACCGCGCCTCTAAAGCAGCATTGAATATGTTCATCAAAACGGCTGCGATCGAAATCAACAGAACGAAACCCGGCGCAGTGTTGATTGCCCTTCACCCCGGCACGGTTAATTCAAGATTATCGGAGCCGTTTCGCGGGGCACAAATTGGACGCACGGCCGATGCGGCCGCCAGAGATATGCTGGACGTCATCGACAAACTTACAGCAGCCGATACCGGGCGATTTTACGCATACAATGGCGCGACGCTACCCTGGTAGCTAAATTGTCAGCGGACTCAGCAGCAGACTTAGTATCTGACTTTGTGACTAACTTAGTGGCCAATTTTATGGTTGATTTTAATGGCTGCTTTATTTGATACGTTGTTTTTCCAGCTTTCGCGCTAGTGTTCGCCGATGCATTCCCAGGCGGCGCGCCGTCTCAGAGATATTAAAATCTGTCTCCACCAAAACTTCATGAATACGTTCCCATTCCAGCGTCTTGATCGACGTCACGCGGTTGGGTATTTCGACTTCGGTCACGCCAGCAACATGGCCGAAGGCAGCTTCAATATCGTCCGTGTTTGAAGGCTTGGCCAAATATTGACACGCGCCGAGTTTAATGGCCTCCACCGCCGTGGTAAGACTAGCGAAGCCAGTCAGCACCACGATCAACATCGCGGGATCGTGCTTATGAAGCAGTTGGACGCAGACCAGCCCGGAGGTGTTGCTGTTAAGTTTGAGGTCGACTACCGCATAGCCAGGCGTATGCAGAAGCAATAATGCGGCAACTTCCACCAGGTTTGCGGCAAGCAATACGGTATAGCCGCGACGCTCGAACGAACGTCCAAGGGTCCGCGCAAATGCGGCGTCATCTTCAACGATCAATAATAGACGCTCAAGGCGGTCAAGGGGGTCAGTCGACATTCAGGGCTGCCTCTTCGAGACTGATCGCAGCAAGCGGTAAGCTGAGTTTTACCGCCGCGCCACCCTCTTCCCGATTGCGTGCGTCGACGGTACCGCCCAATTTTCTGGCAACATTCACGACAAAAAACAATCCCAGCCCACCGCCCGGTCGCCCTTTGCTGGACTGATAAGGCTTGCCTATCTGCGTTAGCATCGCTGGGGCAAATCCGGGACCGATATCGGTCACCAATAACGTTAATGCATCGGCTTCACGCGTTGCTTCCAGGCATAGCCAGCGGGGAGAAGCTTCGAGGGCATTATCCAATACGTTACAAATCATTTGTTTCAATGCAGAGTCAAACACCACCGGCATATCATGCTCTATATGATTTTTATAGACAAAAGTGACGATGGCTCGGGTAGCACGAAAATCTTCGACAAGATCACTCAAAAAAGTATTGATGGTGGTCTTTACAGATGATTCCCCACGTGCTTCTCCGGCTGACAGCAGGATGCCGCTAACGATGGACTTGCAGCGGGTTAGCTGGGTCTGCATTTCACGGATTTCTTCCAGCAATTCACTATTTTGACTGAATTCGGGCATACGCCTCCAATCCCCAAGAATGACGGATAACGTCGCTAAAGGCGTACCCAGCTCATGCGCGGCACCGGAAGCTAACAGGCCCATCCTCACGATATGGTCTTCCTCGGCGGCGCGCTGGCGCAAGTCGGCGAGTTGGGCATAACCGGCACGAAGATTGCGACCAATGCGCGTGATAAAAATCACCAGTAACGCAGCGATCAACGCAAAGCAGATCAGCATTCCTTCGACATAGAGGTTAGACAATCCATTGCCATGATCCGGTGGTAATGTCAGCGGATCGGAAAATAAAGAAAGACTAGCCAGGCAGGCAATGGTGATAACGACGATCGTCCAGGTCGACCAGGCTTCGAGCAACACAGCACTCAAAATCACCTGTAATAAATAGAGAAACGCAAAAGGATTGGTGGTGCCGCCGCTAAGATGCAACTGGAACGTCAGGGTCCCAACATCCACCAAAAGCGCAAGAAAGAGCTCACCGTTCTTCACCACGCGCTGTTCATGCCAACGCAGGTGGCTGGCGATGTTAAAGGCAATCAGGCACGCCAATACCTGTAGCATCTGCGGTAAAGGAAGGTGGATATCAAAACCGAGAATCACAATAGCGATGGTTGTGATCTGTCCAAACACTGCAATCCAGCGCAGTTGAATTAACTGCAGCATGTTGTTGTGCCCTGCGGCATTTTCAAAGCCCGTCGCTTCCGCCCATAACTCTTTTAAGTTCGTTGTTGGGATAAGGGTGTCATTTTTTGTTGGCATCTTCACTTTCACGATTGATGCCGGGGCCGGAGCCAATAGCCCTGCCAACATTTTCGCGGCGCACACGAAGCAAGCGCAGGTCGTCGCGCACAACCCAGAATCCAGCGCCCGCTAACATCAATGCGAGTGCGAACCAGGTTAACGCATACACCAAATGATTATTGGGAAAAGCAATTACCGTCAAACCGGCAACCGGTTGACGCGACCTGTTGGCGTCGCCCTTTTCCGTTGAAGGCAGGTTGCCTGCTTCCTGGTCTATAAAGTAAGGTGCCACAGAGCGCAGGCCGCGCGCCAACGCAATGGCGTGAACATCACGGGAATACCAGCGATTATTTGCAGGGTCGTTATGGCGAAGAAAACCACCACCTGGCTCGCTCATACGAAGTAACCCCGTTACCACCGAATTGGCGGAATTATCAGGGTCGGCGGAGTTGGTGAATGGAGCGGAGTTCAATACTCCGGCGCTATCGTGTTTGTCTTGGAAATTGGGAAGAACAAAGCCACGATTAATCAGTGTGACGCTGCCATCCTCGCTGCGCAACGGTGTAAGTAGCCAAAATCCGCTACCAAAGTCAGTTGAAGCTTGAACCCGCACCGTGAGTGGATAAAGAAACTTTCCGGTTACGCGCACATGGCGATACTCGTCGGCATCCGCATTGATGCCTGACCATTGCGCTAAACCCGGAGCGGCTATGGCGGGAGCGTGAACTCTCTGGTCGACGCGTTCTATCAGGTCGAGTTTCCATTGCAGGCGCTTGAGTTGCCAGGTACCAAGTGCGACAAAGCCTAAAACCAGCAGAGCGGCACAAATTCCTAAAAAAATACGAATGGCCGCAGGCCGGGAGCGAGGAGAAGCATCCCGGGCAGCTGATGTTACAGGCCGTCCCGGTGATTTATCGCCCGCCGTACCACGCGGCACAGGGTTCATGGCATATTGTGCATGTTGTGCATTTTGCTCATGTCCTTCGACTCGGGAGCAGATTGCAGAATTGATTCAGGAACAGTCTCTTGTGCAGATTCCGTCATCACGCCGGGCATCATGTTGTGATTCAGATGGTACATCACCCAAACTGAACCGCTTAGCATGATAAAGACCAGCATCACCGTGAAGATCAACGCCAACATTGACCAACCACCTTCGGACTTTGTGTTCATGTGTAAGAAATACACCATGTGCACGACGATTTGAACCGCGGCGAACCCCAGCACAACCAGGCCAGTGGTACTCGACTTGTCGAATACTTTGCCGATCACCAACCAAAACGGAATCGCAGTCAAAATAACTGCCAGCACAAAGCCCGTAACATACGTTCTCAGGCTGCCATGGTCGACGTGATCATCTTCATGGTGACCATGTTGGGGGCCGTGCGCAGGATGTTCTTGATGTCCGCTCATGGCAGCACTCCCATCAGGTAGACAAAGGTGAAGACGCCGATCCAGACAACGTCAAGAAAATGCCAAAACATGGAGAGACACATCAACCGACGGTTGTTTTCTGGTGTAAGGCCATGGCGACGCACCTGAAACATCAGTGTCGCCAGCCATACAATGCCGAAACTCACGTGCAGACCATGTGTCGCTACCAGGGCGAAGAAAGACGTCAGGAAACCACTGCGTTGCGGTCCCGCTCCGTCATGAATCAAATGGATAAATTCATAGAGTTCAAAGCCGATGAAACAAGCACCCAGCAGGCCAGTAATCGCCAACCAGATCATCGTAGCGCGCACCCGTTTGCGCTGCATTTCCAGCATCGCAAAACCATACGTAATCGACGAGAACAACAGCAATGCCGTATTCAACGCCACCAATGGAAGGTCGAACAGTTCGGCACCGGTGGGGCCACCGGCATAGTTACGTCCCAGTACGGCATAGGTCGCAAACAATGCGGCGAACACCAGACAGTCGCTCATCAGATAGAGCCAAAATCCCAGTAGTGTGCCGTTTTCCGGGTGATGCTCGGTCACGTAAAAATGCGAGCTGGGGACAGCGCCTGCAGCGCTAGCGGTTGACGTAGAAAGTTCAGACATGGCTACCCAGCAGTCGTGTGCGCGCATCTTCCACGCGGACGACTTCGTCCACCGGAATGAAATAATCGCGGTTGTAATTGAAAGTATGAACAATGACCGCAGCTAGCATCGCTACGAAGCCGACCCCAGCCAGCAACCACATGTGCCAGATCACGGCAAAACCGACCACTGCGCTGAGAGCCGCAATGATAAATCCGGCGCTGGTGTTCTTCGGCATGTGGATCGCGACAAAGCCCTCTTTTGGTCGCTCGAAATTTTCGCTTTTCATATGTGTCCAGGCGTCATTATCGTGAACCCGCGGTGTGAATGCGAAGTTGTAGTCCGGCGGCGGTGAAGACGTCGACCACTCCAGCGTGCGGCCACCCCAAGGATCGCCAGTAGTATCGCGCAATGATTCACGACGACGGTAGCTCACAACCAATTGCACAATGAATGACCCGATGCCCAGTGCGATCAGGACCGCACCAAACGCGGCAATCTGGAACCAGATTTGCAATGACGGATCTTCAAAGCGGCTCAAACGTCGTGTGACACCCATCAGCCCGAGTACGTAAAGTGGCATGAAGGCAAAGTAGAAGCCGATCGTCCAGAACCAGAAGCTGCACTTGCCCCAGAAGTCATCGAGCTTGTAGCCAAATGCTTTCGGGAACCAGTAGTTAATACCGGCAAACATGCCGAACAGTACGCCACCGATAATCACATTATGAAAATGCGCAATCAGGAACAGACTGTTATGCAACACGAAGTCGGCTGGTGGAACCGCCAGCAGCACGCCGGTCATACCACCGATAACGAAAGTGATCATAAAGCCCATGGTCCAGAGCATTGGCACTTCAAAGCGAATCCGACCGCGATACATGGTGAATAACCAGTTGAAAATCTTTGCTCCGGTCGGAATCGAGATAATCATCGTCGTAATACCGAAGAATGAATTGACGCTCGCTCCTGAACCCATGGTGAAAAAGTGATGTAGCCAGACCAGATAGGACAAGATCGTAATCACCACGGTAGCGTAGACCATCGAGGTATAACCAAACAACCGCTTGCTACTAAAAGTAGCGACGACTTCCGAAAACACACCGAACGCAGGCAAAATCAGAATGTATACCTCAGGATGGCCCCAGATCCAGATCAGGTTGACGTACATCATGGCGTTGCCGCCCATGTCGTTGGTGAAAAAATTGGTTCCGACCGTGCGATCCAGCGCCAGCATGCCCAGAACAGCGGTGAGAATAGGAAAGGCGGCGACAATCAGTACGTTGGTGCACAATGCTGTCCACGTGAAAATCGGCATTCTCATCATGTTCATGCCCGGCGCACGCATCTTGACGATGGTTGCCAGCAAGTTGATACCGGACAGCAAGGTTCCCACCCCGGCAATCTGTAATGACCAGATGTAATAGTCGACCCCCACATCCGGACTCGCCAATATGCCTGACAACGGCGGATACGCTAACCATCCCGTACGTGCAAACTCACCGATGAATAAAGACACCATGCACAACACGCCACCGAAAGCGGTCATCCAGAAGCTGAAATTGTTCAGGAATGGGAAAGCAACGTCACGGGCGCCAATTTGTAGCGGCACCACATAGTTCATCAAACCGGTTACCAACGGCATGGCAACGAAAAAGATCATGATGACGCCATGCGCCGTAAAAATCTGGTCGTAATGATGGGGGGGGAGAAAGCCGTCCCCGCCGCCGAAGGCAAACGCTTGTTGCGCCCGCATCATCAAGGCGTCGGTGAAGCCACGCAGCAGCATAATTAAACCAAGGACTATATACATGACACCGATGCGTTTGTGATCGATGCTGGTAAACCAGTCGCGCCACAAAGTTCCCCATAGACGGAAATAGGTTATCGCAGCAAACACTGCCAGTCCGCCAACACCGACCATAATGAAAGTGGCAAGCAGAATAGGTTCGTGATAGGGAATGGCGTCCCAGGTGAGACGGCCGAAGATAAGCTTCGTCAGATTAATGTGGTCTAGCATCGTTACTTTCCGAGGAAAAAGAGGAACGCGGCGCTTGCTGCTGTGCCGTTGTCTGCAGGGCGGCGCGCTACACAGCCCTCTTGTAGGGATTTACTCATGAGGGGCATCCATCTTCATTCCAGTCGCCATCATCTTGTCCATACACAACTGGTTCGGCTCAACGCACCGATTCACGATTGCATGATAAAGGTCAGCATCGACCGTGCCGTAATGACGCACTGGATCTCTTTGACTAGGTTTTTCGAGTTGCAAATAGTCGACACGCTTTAACGTATCGCCGCTTGTTTTAGCTGATTGCACCCATTTATCAAAATTATCCTGAGTCATGCCATGAAACTTGAAACGCATGTCCGAGAAGCCTGCGCCGCTATAATTTGCGGAGAATCCCTCGAACTCGCCGGGCTTGTTAATCACAGCATTAAGCGATGTCTGCATGCCGGGCATCGCATAAATTTGACCAGCGAGTGCAGGAATGAAAAATGAATTCATCACTGAAGACGCGGTGATTTTGAAGTGAATCGGGACATCGACAGGCGCCGCTAATTCATTGACGGTGGCAATGCCTTGTTCTGGATAAATGAACAACCATTTCCAATCGAGTGCCACCACTTCAACCGTTAGCGTCCTGGTCTCTGCGGGAATCGGGCGCGTGGCATCCAGGCGGGTTAGTTTTCTGTATGGGTCCAGCGTATGGGTGCTGATCCAGGTCAACAAGCCAAGCGCGATAATGATGAGCAGCGGTGCTCCCCAAATCACCAGTTCAAGCTGCGTCGAGTGGTCCCAATCCGGTTCGTAGGCCGCTTTGGTGTTATTTTTACGATAGCGCCATGCAAACAATATCGTGAGCGCAATCACCGGTACGATGATTAACAGCATCAACAATGTTGAGACGACGATAAGGTGGCCTTGCTGATTGGCTATATCCCCCGATGGGTTCATTAGCACCGTATTGCAGCCGGCCAACAAAAAGGCGGGTAAGAGTATCCATCCGCGACGAGCAATTAGAGAAACCATGCAGGAATATTCCAGTCGAAGCAACAAAATATGATAATGTACCTCTAGCGGTATGCCTTGGCAATTGGACGTTTTGTCCTACCCTCGCTAGCGACATTAGGGTTGGTCCCGTTCAATACCGAAACCTAATTTGAGAACTAATCATGACCAGCATTCACATCCATAATAGCGAACTTCCAGCCGATTTTAATCTAGATTCGACGCGTTCTGATGTTCACCACAAGAAATCCGATCACACCCAGATCGCGCCGGGTGAGATTGCCATTGGCGTGGTCATTGGCCGCGCTTCGGAATACTTTGACTTTTTTGTCTACGCCATGGCGTCGGTTCTGGTGTTTCCGTCGGTTTTCTTCCCATTCGAATCCCGACTGGAAGGAACGTTGTATGCCTTCGTCATATTTTCGTTTGCCTTCCTTGCGCGACCGTTTGGCACCATTGCTTTCATGGCGATCCAGCGCAAGTTCGGGCGCGAGGTAAAGCTCACAGCCGCACTCTTTATGCTAGGAATTTCGACTGCCGGCATCGCTTTCCTTCCTGCATACGAACATTTGGGTTTTGCCTCGATCGTCATATTGTCTCTGTTGCGTATCGGACAAGGCATTGCTGTCGGCGGCTCATGGGATGGCCTACCCTCCTTGCTGGCGCTTAACGCCCCGCAGAATCGACGCGGCTGGTACGCCATGCTTGGTCAATTAGGCGCTCCGGTGGGATTCATGATTGCTGGCAGCCTGTTTGCCTACATGTTATCGAACCTGACTACCGACGATTTTCTTGATTGGGGCTGGCGTTATCCTTTCTATGTCGCGTTTGCTATTAACGTTGTGGCACTTTTTGCGCGCTTGCGCCTGGTTTCTACCAACGAATACGCCCGTTTGCTCGACGAACGCGAATTGGAGCCGACCAATGCTATTGAGATGACCAAATCACAGGGACGCAATCTGATCATTGGTGCGTTAGCGGCGTTGGCCAGTTATGCTTTGTTCCACTTGGTCACCGTGTTTCCACTCAGCTGGATTACATTATATTCATTGCGTTCGACCAGTGAGTTTTTGGTGATTCAGGTAATCGGTGCAGGCCTCATGGCGTTAGGGGTGATTGCTTCCGGACTAATTGCTGATCGCTTAGGCCGTCGGACCACGCTCGGAGGCTGCGCAATATTGATTGCGGTGCTCAGCGGGTTTATTCCGACGTTAATGAACGGCGGCGAACTTGGACAGAACATCTTCATCCTGATCGGCTTTAGTTTGTTGGGCTTGTCTTACGGTCAAGCCGCAGGGGCCGTAACCTCCAATTTTCTTCCCAAATATCGCTATACCGGTGCGGCCCTGACATCGGATCTGTCATGGCTGGTAGGCGCAGGGTTCGCCCCATTGGTGGCGCTTGGACTATCCGCCCATTTTGGCCTCGCCTATGTCAGTTTTTACCTGTTATCGGGTGCCGCGTGTTCATTGGCAGCCTTGAGCCTCAATCGGGCTTTAGAGATTCGGGATTAATAGACAACTGGCTACCTAAGGCTCTGATCTTGAAGCAATTTAGCTGGAATAGTTAGTCGCGTTATAAGCAAAAATTTCAAGCACGCCACTGTTGTTGTTCGATCTAATGAAATGCCGAGAATAGTCTTCTCGGCATTTTTTTTTGCCAAAACTACACCTTGCAAAATCTATCATTTCAACTAGACTTATCAAATAACAATGTTGTATTAAATACAACACTGTTGGTGATTGAATAAAACTGCATTTTCACGGAACATTTGTTGATGAAATAAGTCTAGCAACAAACGCTTCACATATATTTACACTCATCACATCAGGTCTGACGTTTTTGGAATCAACTTTCAATACAGGGAGAGATCATGAAAATCAAGCTGACCGCAACCTGCCTTGCAATTGGTGTTTTGCTGGCACCGATGGCGCATTCTGCTGACGACGATGTAAGTACGCATTCAAAACCAGGACTGGTCGTTAAAGATTCCGTTATTACCACCAAAATAAAATCCAAATTGACTGCTGAAAAGATGTCCTACGCAAAAGATATTAAAGTCGAGACGGACAGTAATGGCGTGGTGAGATTGAGCGGGACGGTCGCTACCAGAGCGGAAATGAACCGAGCCGAATCCATCGCAAAAGATACAGACGGCGTCAACTCCGTTCGTAACTCTATCAGAGTCACTGGAGACAACTAGGAGTTCGCGGGTTCAAGTAATCCTATCGACGTCGATCGGTCAAATTAAACACGTGGATGGAGGAAGAAGTGCAGCCGATGTTGGTTTCACCATCTCTATTCAGTATCCGCACAACAGGACCTGATTATCGATAACAAAAGTGTGAAAAAAGTAGCCTTATTTTGACTAATCCATCTTTACAGGGAGCGAATATGTTAACCAAACCTTTAATTATTTCGACCATGATCATTGCAACCTTGTTGGTCGGCTGCAAGAAAACAGGCGACTCATCGGCAGCGGACTCATCCCCGGCGGCATCCATGACGGCGCCAGCAGTGGACACCACCCCGGCGACGCCGGCACCGGCCCCTGCTGATTCGACCTCGCCTTCACCTAACGCGCCTGCGATGGCACCGGGTGCAACTTCGACGCCTTCAGCCGCAAGCGATGGTACCAGCACGAATTCATCTCCTTAAGAACATGGACTAATTAGCTGCCGACAAAAAATACGGATGTTTTAACGTCCGTATTGCGCACCTGAATTCCACCTGAGGGCATCTCTATTTGCACATGCATTTGTACATCATGGAATCCGGTTAGAGACAAGATGCAGTCATCGATAAATGACATTTTCAGGAGGTTGCGTTCATGAAAGCGATCAATCTCATGCTAATCGTTTTAAGTCTGACGTCAACCGACATCGCATTAGGGCAAAATCCCGCTCCAGGTGACATCCAACCGGCCGAATCGGCGCCCTCTTCTGGCGTCAACGTTCATGAGAAAAATCAGAGCGGTTACAGGTATGTCTGCGGTGGCGTGGGTTCGGATGAGTCAGCCTATCTGAAACAGATCGCTAAAAATTACGATTTAATGTCAACCTTTGCCCGTCGCGACGGCAGCTATCTCGCGGATATCAGGATTGCTATCAAGGATAAGAATGGCCAGATGCCGCTCCAATTTACCTGTTCCGGGCCGATGATGCTGATCAGTTTTCCGCGTCCCGGCACTTATCAAATCCAGGCTGAAGTTGGTGACAGCAAGATTGTGGAAACCGTTCAGATCCCAGCAAAAGGCCAGGCCCATGCAAAGGTTTTTGAATGGCCCGCCAACTAATAGACGAAGATTTTTTGGTATGGTTTTTGAGCTGCTTTCAGTCATAAATTCAGCATGGAAAGCATCTTTACTGCCTTTTTTCTTGAGGGGCAGCGCACCACTATAGACGGGGCGCAATTTCAAACAACAAGCATCGGTAATTCCCTAGATTAACAAATGCACAGATGCAAGAAAAAACCGTCACCTGAGATGTGTGTTCCACTAATTTGTGAGGTTCGTATGCCCAAAGAATTTGTCTACAAGCATAGTCCAACTGAAGCGCCGAAGGCTTCGTCCAATGTAGCGCCTGATCGGGGACGGAGAAACTTCATGCAATCGGCGATGTGGGCCGCTACGGCTGCGGCCGCACCCACAGTGATGGCGCAATCACAGAATACCGTGGAAAAAAGTCGCCCTTCCGACGCCGAATTGCTTCTAGTTCCACCGCAACCAGTAACGTTAAACATTAACGGCATGCGGCATCAATTATCACTTGAGCCACGAACCACGTTACTCGATGCCTTGCGCGAAACAATTGGATTAACCGGCACAAAAAAAGGCTGTGACCGCGGACAATGTGGTGCGTGCACCGTGATCATCGACGGTCAACGCATCAACTCATGCCTCTCACTGGCCGTTATGCAAGATGGCAAAGCAATTCAAACCATCGAAGGCCTGGCGCAGGGAGAAAATCTACATCCCCTGCAAGTGGCATTCATCGATTGCGATGCGTTGCAATGCGGTTATTGCACCCCTGGACAGATATGTTCGGCAAAAGCGATGTTGGATGAATTGCGCGCCAATACTGCCAGCGCAGTAACGCCGGACGTCCGATTACTGTCGGTATCTTTTACGGACGATGAAATCCGTGAGCGTATGAGCGGCAATATTTGCCGCTGCGGCGCGTACCAGAACATCGTCACGGCGATTCGACAAGCGATTGTTATGCCACATAGCGAGACTTAACCAGCGGAGTCCTCATGCAATCTTTTTCCTACGATCGTGCGACAAATCTCGAGCAGGCTATAAAGCTGGGAGCGCAACCGGGTGCGAAGTTTATCGGTGGCGGCACCAATTTGCTGGACTTAATGAAAGGTGGCGTCGAGCGACCTCTGAAGATAGTGGATATCACGCATCTGGCGATGGCTGATATCGTGGAACTACCGGATGGTGGTGTGCGAATCGGCGCTTTGGCCCGCAACAGCGATACGGCTAATCATCCACTCATAAGACAACGCTATCCTTTGCTGACGCAGGCATTGCTATCCGGCGCTTCGCCGCAGTTACGCAATATGGCAACGATCGGAGGGAATTTAATGCAGCGTACACGCTGTTATTATTTTTACGATACCGCGTTCGATATGTGCAATAAACGCATTCCGGGTTCTGGATGCGGCGCTAAAGAAGGCCATAATCGCATTCACGCCATCCTCGGTGCCAGTGAACAATGCATCGCAGTGAATCCGTCCGACATGAGCGTTGCGCTGGCGGCGCTGGATGCTATCGTCACTGTGCGAAGCCCGCAAGGTGAACGGCGCATCCCGTTCGATGCATTCCACCGGCTGCCCGGCAACACACCAGAGCTGGACACTACGCTAATGCCGGGTGAGTTAATTACGGGGATCTACTTGCCGCCATCGCCGTTTGCAATGCACTCCCATTACCTAAAGATTCGCGACCGCGCTAGCTATGCATTTGCGCTGGTTTCTGTAGCAGCCGCGGTAGAACTGCGCGATGGCGTGGTACGTTCGGCTCGGCTGGCATTGGGCGGTGTGGCCCATAAACCCTGGCGTGCCATCGATGCAGAACAAGTTTTGCTCGGTCATCCTTTAGATGACAATGCGCGCGCTAACGCAGCGGCGATAGCTGTACGCGGCGCGCATGGATATTCTGAAAATAATTTCAAAATTGCGCTGGCGCAGCGCGCGATAATTCGTGCGCTGCACATAGCGGGACAGCAGGCGGGACAGCAAGGAGCGATTGTATGAATACAATAGGCCAGGCAATAAGCCGCACTGATGGACATGCGAAAGTGACCGGCACGGCACTCTATTCTGCGGAGCACCCGTTGCCACGTATGGCCCATGCAGTGCTTGTCACCAGTACCATTGCCAGCGGCAGCATCATGTCCATTGACTCAGCGCACGCAGCCAGCATGCAAGGCGTCTTAATGATAATGACGCATGTGACAGCGCCCAAACTCCCGGCTGGCGGTAAGGGAGGTGCGGGCTCCCCGCCAGCCGGAAGAATATTAAACTTGCTGCAGGATAACCGGATTTATTACAACAATCAGCCGATTGCCGTGGTGGTTGCAGATACATTGGAACATGCCGCAGCGGCGGCGCAGCAAGTTCGGTTTACTTTCAAAAAGGAAGATGTTTTAGTCGATTTTGCGGTCGCAAAAAATAATGTTTTCTCGCCAAAAAAAGCAAAAGATGAAGCTACCGATACCAACAGAGGTGATCTCGAAGCGGGACGGCGTGGCGCCGCGGCGTTGGTCGATGCGGTCTACAGCACGCCGATGGAACATCACAATCCGATGGAACCCCATGCAACGATTGCGGCGTGGGATGGCGATCATTTAACCCTTTATGATGCCACCCAATATGTCTCTGGCGTACGAACCACCGTGTCCAAAACGCTGGGAATATCACCAGAAAACGTACGCGTTATTTGTCCCTACGTTGGCGGAGGCTTCGGTTGCAAAGGGTCGACCTGGTCCCATGTGGTGTTGGCGGCGATGGTCGCGCGCGAAATGGGACGCCCCGTGAAGTTGTCACTCGAACGGCCTCAAATGTTTGGTCCGGTTGGACATCGTCCCAATACCGAGCAACACTTCATGCTGGCGGCAAACACCAGCGGCAAATTCACTGCAATGCAGCACGCAGTCATCGCTTCCACCTCATTCATGGAAGACTGGCTGGAGACGGCGGCATTGACAACGCGCATGTTGTACGATTGTCCTAACCAGCAAACCAGCCATCGCTTGACGAAAATTCATACTGCGACACCTACCTTTATGCGCGCTCCGGGCGAAGCGAGTGGCACCTTTCCGCTAGAATCTGCTATTGATGAAATGGCGTACGCGTTGCAGATAGATCCAATCAGCTTGCGACTCCAAAACTACGCTGACAAGAATCCGGAAGATGGTAAGCCGTGGTCAAGCAAATCATTGCGCGAATGTTACCGCACCGGCGCCGAGCGCTTTGGTTGGGCCAACCGCACGCCACAGCCTCGCTCCATGCAAAAGAATGGCATGCTGGTGGGCATGGGCATGGCAACCGCAACCTACCCGGCCAATCGGAGTCAAGCTTCAGCAAGCGCGACCATTCTGGCGGATGGGTCTGCCATCGTCCGTTCGGGATCGCAGGATTTAGGCACAGGCACCTATACGATCATGACCCAGGTAGCGGCGGATGCGCTCGGCTTGCCGCTCAATAAAGTGCAATTTTTGTTGGGTGACTCTCAAATGCCGAAAGCGCCGGTGTCCGGCGGTTCGCAATCGGCCGCTAGCGTTGCACCCGCAGTAAGGGCTGCGGCGCTGGCAGCTCGCCTGCAACTTATTAATCTGGCTATTGCCGATCCGGGATCGTCGCTGTCTGGCGTGCCGCTGGAAAATATTTTGGTCGAGGACGGTTGGCTTTCATCCAGCACCGATCCAAAGAGACGAGAATCCTTTGCTGCTGTCATTGCACGTCATGGCGGTTCCCCGGTCGTGGCAACGATGGATGCAAAACCTGGTGATGAAAAAAAACAATACGCTTTTCATTCATTTGGGGCGGTATTTGTGGAAGTCCATGTTGATCCCGATCTGGGTACAACCCGGGTCGAACGCGTGGTGGCCAGTTATAGTATCGGTCAGTTACTTAATGCAAAGACGGGACATAGCCAATTGATGGGCGGTATCGTTTGGGGAATCGGGATGGCCCTGATGGAAGAAACCAATATTGATGCGCGCTTTGGTCGTGCCGTCAACGGCAATCTTGCCGAATATCATGTTCCGGTCAATGCTGACGTACACTCTATCGAGGTCATGGTCGTGGATGAAAATGATCCCCATATTAATTCATTGGGTGCGCGAGGTATTGGAGAAATTGGGATTACCGGCGTCTGTGCGGCAATCGCCAATGCCGTTTATCACGCGACCGGCAAGCGGGTTCGTGATTTGCCGATTACTTTGGATAAGGTGATGACTTAGGGCGAATCTGGCGTCGAAAGGCATGTTAACACAGCGCATTAGCAGAGCTGGTCATCATTTTCTTGTGCGTGATCCGATCTGTCATTGGGACGTCCTAATGACCCAAATTAGCACTGACCTGCACCGAGATTGCGTCCTTCAACAGCGATCAAAGGTTCGCTATTGAAGGAGCGACTTTAGAATGGTCTGTACGTGATTTGCTCAGTTTACAAGCGCATGCGCGCCCGATTCTTTAGAAATGTGCGTTAATGATTTTGGCTAAAGCTAAATGTGGCCGGCTTCAATTATTCAACAGAAGCTGCAGAATGATGCCGGTCCCAATAGCGGCCAAAACATAGTCCCCCCCGGTTTGGACCCAATGATAGCCGCGCGGTGGGGCACTTAGATGGTGCCCGCGCCAATCGTCGACCACATATTGATTGTTACGATATTCTGGAGGAAGCCGCTCTCCGCGGTGAAATTGATGCTCAGGGCCGGCTCCCCGTTCGTCTCTGCGAGCATCGAAGTTATTATTGCGGTGATCGTTTCCCCTGCGGTCGTTACCATGTTGCATTTGATCATTGCGCCCTTGATTATCGTGGTCTCGGTCGTTACCATGTTGCATTTGATTATTGCGCCCTTGATTATCGTGGTCTCGATCATTCCGATTCCCGTAATCCTGACCGAAAGCCAATCCTCCCGCAGACAATGATAATGCCATGACGGTGGAAATAAATATTTTACTTTTCATGCTGGACTCCATTATGTTGTGAAGCTTTATGCGCATGCAGCAATGTGGCGAACACCATATGCTGATTCCGAAGAGACCCGCCCTAAACGACTTTGATTGATCGTTAAGATTGAAAAAAAAGTCTCTGAATATAGACCGATAAAACGTGAGACAGTTCATTACTTAGAAGTAATAGCTTGGGCGATCGTCAACCCACCATTCTTTAATCGAAACGAATCCTGTTTGAAAATGGACCGCGCAAGTTCAAAATAGCCCACTTGTCTTCACCTGCTTTGATGCATCAATTATGCGATGGTTGCGAAGCGAACCGTGGGTGTATTACCCCAATTTTGCACCAATACGCCAAGACAGCGGCCATTAGTAACATCACCATCGAAGTCAACATGGCCCACCGTATGTTGATAATGATGTCTGAGGTGGAACCAGAGGCGATCAATGCGCCGAAAATGGCAACACCCATCGCGCCGCCAACTTGTCGCGCGGTATTGAGGATAGCAGACGCGGTGCCCGCCTGATGCCGTTCCACGCTCGATAAAATTGAGGTCGTCATTGCCGGGACCGCCAGTCCCATACCGGCGGGAATTAGTGCCAACCCCGGCAACATCTCAAGAAAGGTGGAACTCGTCGATATTCCGATTGCCCCCAGCATCGCATACCCCGCCGCGCCAATCAGCCCGCCCAACATCATGGGTATACGCAAGCCGGTACGCGCCACCATCCATCCACAAGCGATATTCGAAATGATAAACGTGCCGGTGAGCGGCAGAAAAATCAGCCCCGCCTGCAGGACAGAAAATCCACGTACTTTTTGTAGATAAAAACTTAAAATGAAAATCACGCCGTAATACGAAAAATTGACCAGTACGCCAAACAGGACCGCTCCGGAAAAACTGCGCTGACGAAACAAACGCAACGGCAACATCGGTGCCTTTGAGCGTTGTTCAACGATCAAAAATGCCGCGCCGGAAATAAAGGCCAGAGCAAAACCGGCTTGCACAAAATGGTGCGATATACCCAGCGGCTCAATCTCAATGACCGCACCTATAAATCCGGTCAGGGCGACAATTGCTAATAACTGACCTGGCACGTCGAATGAGCGTCCGGTGTCTTTGCTCGGCATAAGCGGCACGATTTTACGCGTGAGCAAAAATCCGGCAATACAAATGGGAACATTGACCCAAAAAATGCTGCGCCACCCAATACTGGACACGAGTAAACCACCAACCACAGGTCCGGCGGCTATCGAAACACCGCCAGCTGCGGTCCACCAGCCGATAGCCTTGGCAAGTAACTTTTTATCGTGTGCGTAAGCGAAATTAAGAATCGCCAGGGAACTTGGTACAAGTAATGCGGCACCCACCCCCTGCACTGCCCTTGCAATATTGAGCGAGGTAGCATTCGGGGCCAGGGCGCAGGACAAAGAAGCCAATGCGAAAAGCACGAACCCGCAGAGGAAGACGCGTTTGGAGCCGAACTTGTCGCCCATCACGCCGCCCGACAAGAGAAAAACAGCAAAGCCCAGCGTGTAAGCGTCGACTACCCACTGCAGATCACTTACGCTGGCCCTCAGTTCCTGGCCAATCTGCGGCAAAGCGACGTTCACAATGGTCACATCTAACTGAACAATGACAAAAGCAAAGCTCGTCGCTAATAAAATTCCCAGTGAAGGCGACTGTGCCGATTTCATCGTTGATTCCTTATCGATTGCATTCAACAGCCTTACGATAGCCGGATGCTGGTGGTAATTTATAAAAATAAATAGCCCCGATGATAAGCTGATTTCGCCATTTCAGCGCATCTGAATCGACACGCAAGTTATTAATATAAAATTTCTTTGAAGAAATTTTATATTAATATCAGAAAGATAGAGAACACTATCCGCGGGGGCCATAAACGACATCAACGGTGATGTCCGCTGGTTGATAGCAAAGGATTGATTACCCCTCTGTCCTCTTTTATTGCTCCATCGTTCACCCCAACGTTACTCCAGAGTATTGCCTATTTTTAATCTTTCACTAAATCCAGTTGATATGTTATTCTGTGATTGTTTTGTTAACTAAATTCCCATAGGCAATCCAAGTGAAAAAAATTACTTCTGCGTCGCTACCGGGGTATGTAATGGTTCTGTTTGTGATTTGCCTATTGATGTTTGCAGGAATAGCCATCAATAATTATCAAAACCTACAGAATCTGAAACAAAATAATGAGGAGATGGAGCGTAGTTGGAGCGTTAAGGATCACCTTAAGAATATTAATATATTGATAATTGACGCAGAAAGCAGCCTGCGCGGATATTACATATCGGGCGACCAATCCTTCCTCATTCCATGGAGGACCGCGAAAGAACAATTAGATCCGGAATTTTCTACCTTAGCGACGTTGACTGATGGCAATCCCACCCAGCAACGATACCTCGCCAGTCTGCGCATCTTATTTGATCGGAAGCTCAAAAAATTTGACGAAGGGGTTTCATTATTTGAAACCGGAGGTTTGCAGGACATTGTCAAGAGAGTAAAAATCGGCGAAGGAAAAGAAATCATGGACGAAGTGCGCGCACTCGAATTTGTCATGGAAAAAGATGAATTGGAATTATTGGCGTCGAGACGTGGTCGCTTCTATCTGGAATTCAATCGCGCATTGTGGGTCGGGACTAGCATCAATTGTCTCGGATTAATCATTCTCATTTTGTTTTACCGGATGATCCAAACGAACTTCACCAGACAGCGTGTTGTAGAAAATCAACTAAAACTGACGAATGAAAATCTGGAGTCCATAGTGTTTTCCCGGACTGAGCAACTGTCCGTATTATCCCGGCATCTGTTAAAAGTTTCAGAAGACGAAAAAGCACAACTGGCGCGTGAACTACACGATGAAATGGGATCGACTTTAACCGTAATTGGCATGACGTTATCGAATGTCACATCGGAGTTGGAAAAAACCGCGCCGGCAATCGCCAATAAATTACTCAGAGCTAAAGAGGCCTTGCAAGAAACGGTAAGCGTCAAGCGCCGCATCATAGAAAATTTACGACCGAGTATGTTGGACAATTTAGGCTTGAGTGCATCAATAGAAAACCACTGTGAAAATATCACTAACATGGCGGGACTCATTTATGAAACGGATATCACGGAAGATTTTGACAATATCGATCCGGCCTGGGCGATTGCCTTGTTTCGCATAGTACAAGAGTCGCTCAATAATGTTATGAAGTACGCTAACGCTTCCACTATAAAAATTACATTAAAACGAAGTCCAGGCGGAATCTGGTTGCAAATACTCGATAACGGCATAGGCATTCCAGATGATGCGATTACCAAGCCAAAATCGCACGGATTGTTAGGAATGCGAGAGCGGGTCCTGTTGTTAGGAGGAACCTTCGCCATCGGTCGTCGCAAGGACGCCAGTGGAACTTCAGTTGAGGCTTTCATCCCAGCTTCATGACCCATCTTTGATCGGAAAGCGGGTTTCCCTTCTGGCGCGCCCGAGTTGATTCTCTATTCGGACCGAGGCAGTCAATATTCCAGCGCCAAATATTCGACTTGGTCAGCAGACCATCGATTTTTGCGAACCGCGACTTTCCGGCCCTTTCTCTAAGGAAGCTAATACGGCTCACTGCGTAGCGGCAACTGTTTCTTCACGCTTCTAATACCAAAACCGTGATCAGACTCACCCGGCAAATATTAAGTACAGGATATTTGATCAATGTAGGTCTCCTCCTACGCGTATTAAATCCGTCGACTGATCGTACGATCCCCGTAAAAATTTTAAGATAATAATTTGACAGCAAAATATCAACATTCGCTGCGCGATACGGAAGCGCGTATTTAGCAAATTAACCTATTATCAGGAGAACTGTTATGCGAGCACTGGTCTATCATTCGAGCAATAACGTCAAAGTCGATACCGTACCAGACCCTGTTATCCAGGAGGCGGACGACATAATATTAAAGGTAACGGCGACCGCCATTTGCGGATCTGATTTGCATCTTTATCGCGGCAAAGTACCAGGAATGAAAGAAGGGGACATTCTTGGACATGAATTTATGGGAATTGTTGTCGATGCAGGCCCCGGCGTGACAAATTTAAAAAAAGGCGACAGAGTGGTAGTTCCCTTCGTAATTGCCTGCGGTAGCTGTTTTTTTTGCGATATGCATTTGTTCTCCGCCTGCGAAACCACCAACCCGGACCGCGGTACCATCATGAACAAAAAGAGCTTGCGATCCGGCGCGGCGCTGTTTGGTTTCAGCCATTTCTATGGCGGCGTCCCTGGCGGACAAGCAGAATATGTGCGAGTGCCGAAAGCGAATGTCGGACCGATCAAAATTCCTGACACTTTAGCCGACGAACAGGTTCTTTTTCTGAGCGATATTTTGCCGACCGGCTATCAAGCGGTATTGAACGCCAACGTTGGCGAGGGATCTTCTCTGGCGATTTTTGGTGCTGGCCCGGTTGGGCAAATGGCCGCCGCATCGGCGCGCATGTTGGGTGTTGATCGTATATTTATGGTGGATCATCATCCCTACCGGCTTGAATTTGCCCGTGCCCAATATGGCGTGATCCCAGTCAATTTTGATGAGGTCGATCCGGCCGCATTCATTATCGACAATACCTCGTATCGCGGCGTGGACGCCGTGATCGACGCCGTCGGTTTTGAAGCCAAGGGAAGCACTATCGAGACCGTAATGGCGACGTTGAAACTTGAAGGCAGTAGCGGTAATGCCTTGCGTCAGTGCATCGCCGCTGTGCGCCGCGGCGGCATGGTCAGTGTCCCCGGTGTGTATGCCGGGTTCATTCATGGGTTCCTTTTCGGCGATGTTTTCGAGAAGGGCATTGGGTTTAAGACCGGACAAACGCATGTGCAACGGTTTATGCCGGAATTATTGGAATTTATTGAAGCGGGAAAGCTGCGCCCTGAAACTATTATTTCGCATAGGATGAAGCTCGAAGAAGCGCCGACCGGATATCGTATGTTCGATAAGAAAGAAGATGAATGTCGAAAGATTGTGTTGTCGCCATAATTCTGCTTTTGCGTCTCCCGATTAGGCACGGGTACGCAACGGGAACATGTGAACAAGCAGCTCTAGGGGGACAATGGTTGATTAAGTGGACGTGAGCCTCCTCTGCCCGCAACCTAAGTAAGGTGAAGACGCAGTAATAGCGTGGCAGAGAAGGCTTTTCCGGTGATAGCGGTGCTTTGTCTCGCTCTATTGCGCTCTGATCGTGAATAGGCCAATCATGCAGAATTTGCGGACAAGCTCTTCGAGGACATTATCGGATTTTATAATTAATCGATATTGCATTCAATTATTTATCTGTCACCTTTGGCTTTTGAGCCAAAAACTTCTCAAAAACCTCATGTGTTATCTCGTTGCTGTTGGCCCCAACAGCATGCTTATTTACGGCGCAAAGGAACAAAAAATTATCGTTTCTTTTGCGGTCTGACTTGCTGACATGATAAGCGCATCGCTGCATTCATGCGATTCCACAGCGCGTCATGCTGCCCTCCTTTTTTAGCCACTTCCTTCTCAGCGATATTGGGGTCTAAGTTGGGGGATAAATTTGGGCCTGGGATATCCTGGTTTAGATGAGGGCGTTGTAAAAATTTATCTTCTTCGCGAAACAATGGGCCACGAGGCATAATTCATTCCATTTCAAACAAGATGATTGGGGGCCACCTACAATTTTTATTTTTTTGTGCTCTGAAGAAATCAGAGACGGCGGAATATGATTTGGGCCGAGTGAAGACAGACCAGGTTAAACAATTTATTATAATTTCTGACGAATGGGAAGGAGAAGCGCAATTCAAACCACCACAATTCAGACTCAATAAACCCTACAAAGTTTCAATAAAAATTGAAGATCGGCTTACTTTATTCAGTACAACCAACAGGATAATCTTGTTGCAGATTATGAACCGCCGAGTTACACCTTGCGTATTAATGATTTTGAAATATTGTTCTGTGTGCGAAAGGTTTTCGTCTACTTTCGTTACTGTGTCTCAATAGTTTTACAGCAGATTAAAAAGGCTCACCCTCCGTCCCGAACGTGAGCCTAGTCATGAGCAGGTACTGGATTTTGTACCTGGCGTGCGTTAAGGATTTTGAATATTTGAGGCTTGTTTTCCCTTGGGGCCTTGCGTAACGTCAAACGTTACTTTCTGTCCTTCTTTTAAAGTTTTAAATCCCCCCATTTGGATTGCGGAGAAGTGAGCAAACAAATCTTCCCCTCCGTCGTCTGGGGTAATAAAGCCGAAGCCTTTTGAGTCATTGAACCACTTGACGGTACCCGTTGCCATAATGCATCCTTCCAAGTCAAAACACCGAACGAGCTAATGTGACATCAGTGAAGCGATATCTGTTTAACTCTCCTCTAATTACAGGCCACATATTGTGGCCTGTCACTATTCTCCTGTTTTAAAGTCACTCAAAATCATTCATCCCCATGTTCCTGCAACTTGCCGCAAGGCTTCTTTATTTGGCGGCAATCGCTCGAGCGGTTTGAATTAATGATCACTGAGACGACAATAAAACTAATGTAGCAAGGCAAGCAAAATGATAATCGGAATAGGAATGCCAATAAGCCATAGAAGTATTGAGCCCATAATGTTCTCCGGTAAAAAAATGTAAGATGGTGCGCTGTTCAAAAGTAGTCTGACGAGAAAAAGGTGAGATGCAAGCCTACCGTGCCGCCCGCTCCCAGACCCGATCACGTTGCTTTCCGCCCATCGTCGCCATCAAGCTAGCGAAGAACGCTCCCAGTAATAGCGCTACAAAAATCCACAATGCTGACTGCGCGGCGGCTTTACGAGCGGTATCAGCCGTTTGTTTGGCAGCATTTTCGGTATCTGTTTTTGCTTTTAACATGCGTGCATAAACATCATCCACGCGCTTGTCGGCATCGGCTCTGGACATACCAGTCACCTGGGAAACTTGCTGCGACAAATATTGCTTATCATCGGGCGACAAGCTGCCGGTACGAAGATCGTTAGCAAAAATTCGCACTACTTCAGCACGCAGGGGGGCGTTATCGCCGATTCGTCCGGCGGTTGACGAAGGCATCGCAAGCGTTCCCGTTGCACTGGTACCCGTTGGCATTGCGCCATTCCCGTTCGTACTCACATTAGCGTTAGGGTTTGAACTGGCATTGTCGGTGGACATGGTGGTTGCGTTGTTAGCTGAATTTGGCCGCAACAGCATATCTGAGAAGTAGCTCACCGAATTAGCGCTCGCCCCCACTGTGGCACCCACGGTTGTTGCCGCTGCACCGCCGACATCAATCGCGCCACTCGTGACGGCACGTAATGCACCGGTCACGAACAAAGCGGTCAGCAAAGTTGCCACAGCCCATGCTAATAGTCCGTGCGCGGTATCGCGAAAGTAGACTTCTGTGGTGTGCACGCTCGACCATTTCACGCGAAGGCGACCTGCCATATAACCGCCGATTCCAGCGGCAGCGAGTTGGGTGAACGCGAGCCAGATGATCGTGGCCTTGCCCATAGGTACGGAATTGGTTGACCAGGGCGACACCGCAGATAATCCTAGACCACCGCCCAGAATAAATAGCACGAGAGATAAGGCCGCCGCAGCGGCAGCACCGGCAAATACCGCGGCCCACGAAACACCAGAATTATTCCCATCAAAGGCAGCATAGCCCCTATCAACTTCGAGCGGATTTAAACCGGCAACTCTGGGTTGAGCATCCATCTGACTCTCCTCAATATGTCTAAAAAAATGAAATTAAATTGATGCTACTCGGCGGAAACCTACTAGCTCGGCGTACGGCAGATTTTGTGCCCAACCGCACGAAAAAACGTTCCGCTCCCAAATTACGGTTAGAGATTATCGGCCCCTGTAGTTAGCAGATATCGGCGAAACACTGATTTTTCTGTAGGAAACGGCGAAACACCGATACGACTCTGCCATGGTTTTCTTATCGCTTGACGCTGTGCCTCGATCGCTCTGCAAAATGATACGAGCGGGTAACTAAATGCGCACGCAGCGGGCTTTACTTTTTTTAAATGGTCTTCTACATTTAAATTCATCAACGGGAGACTATCTTCGCCACTGCTTTACTTTATTCAAAGGAGCAACATGGACACCAGCGAAAATAAACCACGCTTCAAAGATGCCATCACCATGCTTGTGCATGATCACGACACGGTGAAAGCAATGTTTAAAAAATATGAGGGATTGGGCGAGAATGCCTACGTTGGCAAGAAAAATTTGGCGGACGAGATATGTTCTGCATTGAGCGAGCATTGCGTCATAGAGGAAGAGATTTTTTATCCAGCTGTTCGACGGGCGTTAAAAGAAGGGCCTCCCTTGGTTAATGAAGCCGTCGTTGAACATGCCGGCGCCAAGGAACTGATCGCCCAACTACAGGCGATGTCGGCAGACGATGAGCTGTTCGATGCCAAGGTAAAGGTCTTGTCTGAACAGATCGATCACCATGTAAAGGAAGAAGAAGGTGAAATGTTTCCGGAAGCGAGAAAGTCACATCTAAACCTCGTTGATTTAAGGGATCAAATGATAGAGCGAAAAGACCAGTTATCTGCGGAGGGTATCTAGAACCAAATTTCAACCGCAACTAGACGCTCGCCGGGAGCTATCTCTCAGCTCTCCACCTGCGTCCGTCAACCCGGCTCTTTGACGGGATGGCTTACTGGTCAGATTAGTCCTTAAATTAGTCCTGATGCATGTATGGGCGGTATTGCGAAAACACTAGTTGCGATACCGCCCTATCCTTTCTCCTCGCTCTTCCGCCATTACCGGCTGTGTCCTCATGACAGTTGTACTGCCAACGGGCGGAACAATATTCAAAAGCCGCGTAAAACAACAGGCTGATAAAAACAATTCGGCGTCGTCCTTGGTTACTTCAACATAGCGTAAAACATAGCTATAACCGAAATCGCCATGACGGCTGTGCACACCCAACCTAACGTTTTTAGTCGCGTGCTGATAACGAACACACCCATCACTTCTGACCGCGTTGCCATCAACATCATCACGCACATAATCGGCACCGAAATGACGCCATTGAGCACTGCGCTCCAATACAGCGCCTTAATTGGATCGATGCGGGTAAAGCAAAGTGCAACTCCGAGTAACGTCGAAATCGCAATGATGCTGTAAAATTTTTTCGCCATCATGGGCTTTAGTTCAAGGCTATTCTTCCACCGAAAAGCACCTGCCATTGCGTACGCCGCGGACCCTGCCAGCACAGGAACGGCTAAAAGTCCGGTGCCTATGATGCCTGCGCTAAAGAGCCAGAACGCAAATTCTCCGGCAATGGGACGCAATGCGGCGGCCGCTTGCGCAGAGGTTTGAATATTTGTTATGCCATGTTGATTCAGGGTTACCGCTGTGGTTAGAATAATGAAATATGCAACAATATTAGAGAAACCCATTCCGACGAATGTATCAATCTTTATGCGATGAAAATTTGCAGGTGCCTGCTCAGGGGCGATTTTCAAAGGTTTGGCCCGTACATCGGCTATCTGCTCTTCCACCTCTTGGGACGTTTGCCAAAAGAACAAATACGGGCTGATGGTCGTGCCGAATATCGCCACGACCGAAGTAATAAATTCTGGCTTCCAGCTTAAGCTGGGGAGGAACGTTTTTTCTAGCACGTGCGTCCAGGGAATGTGGACAACGAACGCGGTCGCCACATAGGCCAATAGCGCCAGCGTAAGCCATTTCAACACGCGAACATAGCGATTGTAAGGAACAAAGATTTGCAGGATGAGCGACAAAATGCCAAATCCCAGCGCAAATAGATGTGCCGGGCCGCCAGCCAGCAACTTCAGCGCTTCTCCCATTGCTGCAATATCTGCAGCAATGTTGATGGTGTTGGCAATCAGTAACAGCCCCACGATGACGTAAAGCAGCCATGGTGGATAATACCGACGAATATTGGTGGCTAGACCATGCCCGCTTACACGACCTATTTTGGCGCTGATAATTTGAATTCCCACCATCAAAGGATAGGTGAGTACCAGCGTCCAGAGCATATTTACGCCAAACTGGGCGCCTGCCTGGGAGTAGGTGGCAATGCCACTAGGATCATCATCAGCAGCACCGGTAATCAGTCCAGGACCGAGTTTTTGAATCCAGGTTTTTTCAGGTTCGACGCTAGTGCTATCCACTGGAATATTCTCCCCTCGTTTTGAAAAGGCAATTGTGCTATCCAGCAAAATAATACGACAAAAGCAAAAAAATACATATCCACTGTGACGAAAAAATACAACGATCATTAACCTTAAAGCCTGATGCGCCTTAAGCGGTTAAATAGCGTTGCATATAGAAATTTCTTTTAAATGGCCGAATTGACCGGTTCGCTTAAAAGTGGAAATAGCGACGACTAATTTTCAAGCGCCCACCATTTTGGCAAAAGACGAACAATTTTGGGGTCTGTAAATCTATCATCGATCAAATGTATGGTTCCGCGATCAAGCTGGGTTCTGATGACTCGGCCAGCTGCCTGAACGACTTTGCGAATGCCAGGAAACAGGTAGGTATAGTCATAACCGAGATCGGACCCGAAAGTCGCACTCATACATTGCATCATCTGGTTATTAACGGGATTGAGCGGCGGTAATCCAAGGGTGGCAATAAACGCGCCAATCAGACAGTCCCCGGGAAGGTCAATACCTTCCGCGAAGGCTCCACCCAGTACGGCAAATCCAATGCCCTTGCTACCGGATGAGAAACGCGCCAAAAACTGTTCACGCTCCAACTCTCCCATGCGGCGCGACTGTATCCATACAGGCGTGTCCGGATATCGGTTTGCAAAAAGGTCCGCTACGTTTTGAAGGTAATCAAAGCTGCTGAAAAAAGCGAGGTAGTTCCCTTCCATTTTGTTGTAGGTATTACCCATTAGCCCGACGATCGGTTCCAATGATTTTTCACGATCTTTATATCGCGTGGAGATATCGCCGATATGCACAGATAATTGTTCCGCACCAAACGGCGACTGCACGTCGATCCATGCCGTATCGGCTGGTAGCCCGAGGGTATCAGAATAGAAATTTGATGGAGTCAACGTAGCGGAGAACAAAATGACCGAGCGCGCTGCGGCAAAGCGCTGGGCAAGAAAAGGCCCTGGAATAATATTTCGCAGGCAAAGACTTACCCCGCTTTGGATAGCCCGCGATCCTGATACCTCGGTATTTTTAGATACATCGAATAAAGAATGAGAGTCAAACAGCGCCGCCATGTGAGAGAAATGGAGCAAGTCAAAATAGAACCGCAATAAAGAGGAATCAAGGCCGACAGGGGTATCATTCAGATATTCAGACACTGTGCTGATGGTCTGCTGCATTGCATTGATAAAAGCTGGCGGTATAGCGCTTACCACCAGATAGGGAGTTGTCTGATTTTTGTGTAACGCATTCCACTGACGGTTGAAACGCTCAAGTGTTTTTTTGAGTCCTGGCGGTGAGTCCCGCCGCGCGCGTTTGAGATCGCCCTGCTCTAGTTCGGCCGAATACATTTGGCGCGCACGCTCTACCATATTGTGCGCCTCATCAACCAGCACAGTGACTCGCCATTGGTTTGCAACGGTGAGTCCATATAGCATCGCATTCAAATCAAAGTAGTAGTTATAGTCACCCACCACCACGTCGCTCCATCGCACCAGATCCTGACTCAAATAATAGGGACACACCTGATGCTCAAGCGCCACCGCACGAATGGCCGCTTTATCCATCGCATGGGCGCTAACGGCAGATTTACGTGCCATCGGCAAACGATCATAAAAACCTTTGGCGAGCGGACAAGAATCACCATGGCAAGCTTTGTCTGGATATTCACAGGCTTTATCGCGTGCCACTAACTCAAGTACGCGAAGCGGTAGTGCGGAGGCGCTGTTTTTAATTAATTTCAGCGCATCCAAAGCCAGATTACGGCCGGAGGTTTTGGCCGTTAAGAAAAAAATCTTATCCAGGCCTTGTTTGGGACAGGCCTTCAAAGTCGGAAATATGGTGCCGATGGTTTTTCCGATGCCTGTAGGTGCCTGCACCATCAGGCATCGGCCACTCGTCGTGGCGCGGTAAACATCTTCGGCCAATGCGCGTTGGCCCTGGCGGAAAACGGCATGCGGAAACTGCAATGCGTTTAGCGCCTGGTCTCTTGACGCGCGGTGTAAGAGCTCCCTATCCGCCCAATCTGAAAATCGCTCACATTGATTGTCAAAGAAAATCTTTAGAGCGTCTGCCGTATGCAGCTCGGCTATCTCCGTTTCCTGCTGACTGCCGATGTCAAAATAGACCAACGCCAGGCGCACTTCAGAAAGGCCACGTTCCTGGCAAAACAACCATCCGTAGATTTTTACCTGCGCCCAATGCAGCTGGCGATGATTGTTCGGTATCTGATTAAAGTCGCCACGATATGTCTTGATTTCTTCGAGTTGATTTTTGTCTGGATCATAACCATCGGCCCGCCCGGTAACACGCAAATTGTGTGCTTCCCCAGAAAGCGATATCTCCGACTGATAGGATTTTTTGCGGCGCGCTCGAACGATTCCGTGACCAGCGATGCCGTCCTGTGCCGAGGGGGATGGCGTGAAACGTAAATCAAGATCGCCGCATTTGGCGGTAAATTCGCATAAGTTACGAACCGCCACCACGTATGTCATGACGCCGCCCATTGGACGTAACATACCGCAACCGGCATCTGGTGCTTCGCGCAATAGTCCAGCCATCGTAACTGGTTATCTTGCAGCCTGTCTCCCGGCCCTTTCACCTCAATCATGCGGTATGTTTTTTGATCTGGCCAGAACTGGATCAAATCCGGCATTCCGGCACGGTTGGATTTTATATCTGACAAAACCCGCTCGAAGCATCGTTTTAAATGATCTGCGGGCAGGCATAGTAGCGCCAGATCAAGCAATTCGTCGGTCAATAGATGCCAGAACACAAACGGCGACTGCACTCCCGCTTTCTCCTTGAAGCATTGCCGTATGGTGGAAAGATATTGGTCGGTATCCAGCTGTCGCAGACACTCACCAAATTGCTGCTCGCGACGTTGGTGAAAATCCGGGCTCTGCAGGTCAACCGGTCCGGTATGAAAGGGGTGAAAAAAAGCATTCGGAATCGGCGCAAAAACCGCACTCCAGCAAAGTAGACCAAACAAAGAATTAATCAGACCATTTTCCACATAAAAAACCCGCGACTGCGCGTTGAACGCAGGCGAGTCTACTTGCCTTTGTTCGATTTTTTCCAAATGATCCCTGGCGTGCTCTTCTACGGATACTGGCGCAATCGCTGGCCATATTGACAAGTCGATGCGTTGATGCGAAATTTTGGCAATCGTTGGTTCTTTAGGTCGACCTAACTGACGACTTAACCTGGGGAGTATACGTGCAAGCTGCTGTTTTTCTGCTTCGCTTTCTGGATGGCACTGAGCGGTTTCAGCCAGCGCGAGAGCCAATCCAAATTGACCACATCGCTCCATCGACCGAATTGCACGGACCCTTGCGCCGGAATAATTACTACGCTCATACACAGCAACGGCAGCGCCATACGCTTTGTTTTTTTCGTAATGCTGTCCTATCTGAAACAGCAGCTTGTTGCGTCGCGCTTCCAGTAACGTGTTGCTATAACAAGCATTTGGTATATCGTTCAGCACCACCTCCGGATCCTCGCCCTCCAGGAAACGTTCGCGGCATTGAAAGAGGTAGTGATAATCATCGACGTCTTGTCGACTTTGAAACCCGCGTGAGGACGACGTAAAAGCCACTTTTTCATAGGTAAACACGCCGAGATCGGCGAGCACGAACTCAGTCCAATCCTGATGAAGATTCCCGAAAAACAACAACTTGATATCGTCGCAAATTGCGCTGATACGAAGCTGATAGACGCACTCCACCGACTGCGGATACCAACCTGAGAAGCACTGTTGGCCTTGAGCGGTAGTACGCAACGCCAACAGTTGTTCCGTTTTGGTCGGCGTTCGATTGGCCGTTTTTAAAAGATCCGACCCAAAGATATGGGTAATTTCGGATTTCTTTAACTGGCCGAACAATGCTTCAAGGTCGAGTAAGGGCCTGTCGTCGACCCATCCACATGCGACAAGTGGTGCCATTGCGGCATCGACTACCCCGATTTCGTCGTATATTAATTTATCCGAACGAAACAAATCACCTTTACGCATTACCATGCGTGTTAATAGCGCTCTGGACGCTCGAGGCAGCGAATGGAAATGTTCAATGAACTGCCGCTCTTCATGCCTTAAAAGGTCGTCGTAGCGTTGCGCAACCCAAGTCAGAACAAGCTGAAAGTTATCAAGATAATAAAAACGATTTTCGAGCAACTTCGCCATTTTCGATTGAAAAATAGTTCCGACATTTTGCGGACGCCCGACGGCGCCAACATATTGATGTTTTTTCGCCAGAGCAGTCATTTAGGAAACGCAAAAACGTTTCGGGCGTAGATACTTAGTATAGCGAAATAACGAGACGTCGCGAGAGACTGCGGGAGACCGCAAGAGACCGCACCAGATAGCGGATTTTTACCGTGCTGCACACAAGCGAATTAACCATATCCGAAGAAACAGTAATTCGAGATACCCCGGAGCAAGGCCTGTTCTCCACTCAATGATGGGATTCGGTGTGTAATAGCGCTTGCGATTGTCGCGCGATATCGAAATTTCGCGCCCGCCGATTCCGATACGCAAGCCCACCATCGCAGGGTTTGGTTGAAAGGTAGTCTCGTGAGTAATGGAATGAGAGGTTGTCATAGCGGGTTATCCCTAAGATTCTTAACATCGAAACCATAGCTTACCATAACAACTGTATGGATATACAGTAAAACTAGTTTTGTCTCTTTTTGACGACCTGTTTTTGCCACCCGCAACAGCCGGATTTAACTTCTGGATGTTCGGCGCTGCGACGATACAGCTCAGCGGAAGCGATTCGTTCTACCTTAGCGCCCTGGACGAAACTCTCCAATTTACTCCGTCGCATCCGGCTTGAAACCTAGTTTGCGCATTGCGGCCGCCAAGCCTTGCGCAGAGGTGGCATAGTTGTCCCAAGGAATATTCCCTTGATCGAGACGAGTATGAATGGTGCGGATGGTCCAGTGCGCTCCACCGGTCACGTGATTCAGTTCGTCCCATGCGATCGGTACCGAGACGCCCATTCCCGGCCTGGCGCGCGCAGACCATGCGCATACGGTGGTGGCCCCAAAACCATTACGAAGATAGTCGACGAAGATTTTTCCGACGCGATTACGCGGGCCACTTTTCACCACAAAATGCGTTGGTATTGCTGAGACCAGATGCGCAACGATAGCGCGTGAGAATGCCTTGACAGTTTCCCAGCCGTGCCGCTTCGCAATCGGCACGACGATATGGAAGCCTTTCCCGCCGCTAGTTTTCACGAACGATGTCAGTCCTAACTGATCGAGGAGCGCTTTGACGAGCAAGGTTGATTCTTGCATGGTTCCCCATTCCACGCCCTCCCCCGGATCAAGATCGAAGGTCATGCGGTCCGGTTTGTTGATTGCGGTCTTGATCGCATTCCAGGTATGAAACTCGACCACATTCATCTGTGCCGCCGACAACAGTCCCTCGGGTCGCGCAACCTCAAGTAAGCGCTCATGATCAGGATCAAGGTCGGCCGCCAGCTGTGCAATGCCAGCCATCTGCGCGATGGCTAAATGTTTTTGGAAAAAAACCTGTTTTCCCACACCATCAGGGGCGCGCATCAGCGACACGGGACGTCCTTTAAGGTGAGGCATCATCAATGGCGCTACCAGAGCATAAAATCGCAAAAGCTCGATTTTGGTGATGCCGCTGGCAGAATCTACCTCACGTTCTGGATTCGTAATCTTCAACGAAGATGGTAGCGCAGACGAAGCGCCGAGCTTCTCTTCCACATGCTTTGGAACTTCACGCACGATTGATCGTGCCGGTTTATCACTGCGCAATCCGTGATAAACCGGATGTCTTATCCGTCCGCTTTTGGTCCACTCTGCGAACGAGACCTCCGCTAACAATTCTGGCTTGACCCAATGCCCTTCGGGCCGTACATCGCTCACGGCGTTAAACGGGCATTTCTCACTCTTTATTGCGGTCAATGCGGCTGTTAGCGAGCGCAAGGTTTTTTCATCAAAACCTGTTCCTACCTTGCCTGCATAACGCAATTTTCCATCGGCATCATGTACCCCAAGTAACAATGCTCCCAGACCGGACCGGCTTCCCTGTGGATCGGTATAGCCGCCGATGACAAACTCCTGTCGGTGACTGCACTTGAGTTTAATCCAGTCCGGGGAGCGACGACTAAGGTAGGGTGCGTCCCGCTTTTTGCCAATCACTCCCTCCATTCCGAGTTGACAAGCAGATTTCACAATATCCGCGCCAATTGCCTCGAAATTTTCACTAAAGCGGATCGTTTGTGAGTTATTCTTTTCGAGCAAAGATTGTAAGATCGTTCGCCGCGCCATCAGAGGGACCTGGCGTAGATCAAATCCGGAGGAAAATGGAAGATCGAATAAAAAATAGACAATGCGTTGCGTCCTTTTTGCGTCAAAGGCACCTTGTAACGCCTGAAAATCAGGAATGCCATTTTCACCCGGCATGACGATTTCACCGTCATACCATCCGTTAGGGAGTTTGGCCTCTCTCAGCGCCTCGGCCAACGCCGGCAGTTTTTCCGTCCAATCATGGCCGTTGCGTGTGATCAGGGAAATCTTTTTTCCATCAATGCGGGACAATAATCGATACCCATCGTATTTTATTTCATACAGCCAGTCTTCGGAATCAGCGGGCGCGCTATCTACCAGCGTTGCCAGTTGCGGAACCAATTTAGGTGGAAGTGGCGCTTTTATCGCACCAGAAGGCATGGCAATTTTTTTTGAACCTGATATTTTTTCTGTTTTTTCTGTTGTTATGGGCACGGACTTTTTGGTAGCAAGTGGTGACTGGGGTTTGCGTTCCTTTTTAGTGGCGTTCGCGGCGTCGCGATTGGCGGTGGTGACGTTCTTGGGTTTAAGGGCGCTTTTTGGCGATGTGGTGTTTTTGGATGTCGGCGGCGGCAATTTTGCGACGCTATCCGGCATTTCATCGACCACACTGAAGTCCAAGGCTGGCCGCGCAAACGCATCTTTTTCTTTGATCAGTAACCATGTTGGCTTTTTGTTCTTATCGGACGCCGTGTCGGTATCGTCTCTATTTTTTATCCTGAGCAGCGCCCAGTTCCCGTGCAATTTATGACCCTGCAGCGAAAATTTTAAATTACCGTCACGCAATCCGATCTCCGGGTCATCAAGCGGTTGCCAGATACCCCTATCCCAAATAATCACTTTACCGGCGCCGTATTGTTTGGCCGGAATTTCACCCTCAAACTGGTTATACGCAATCGGGTGATCCTCAACCTGCACCGCCATGCGTTTATCCTTAGGATCAAAACTTGGTCCCTTAGGCACCGCCCAGCTCCGCATAGTGCCCTGGAATTCAAGCCGGAAGTCGTAATGCAAACGCGTGGCCCAGTGTTTCTGCACAACAAAGGCAAAACCAGACCCGACGGTGTCACCGCCGTCCTGAGGTTCTGTTGTTTTATTAAAATCACGTTTGGTTTTGTAAATCTTCAACGGATCGGAACGTGCCATGACGATCTCCCGTATTTTAATATTCCAGGTCCTTAACGCGATGAGTCTGGGTGACCCTGCGTGACGATGTGAGTGACAATCTGAGTGGTGATTAAACCGACTTTCGTTTAGTAACAGTTTTTTTAGCGGGTGCGGGTGCGTCAGCCGCTTTCGGTTTGGTGGCAACGCGTTTGGAGGGAGCGCTTTTCGTCGGCGATTTACCGACATTGTTCAAACTTCGCTGCAGCATTTCTGTAAGGTCGTAAATACGTGCGCCAGCGCCTGATTCACCGGGCTCTTTTTCGACAGGTGAAACCATTTCGGTTTGGCCAGCCTTGACTTTCTCTTCTACCAATTTGAGGATCTGCTCTTTGAATGAATCAGAAAACTCTTCCGGATTCCATGCGCCGCTCATATCGCGGACCAGTTGTTCACCCATTTTCATTTCTTTATCACTAAGACCGGTCGCCTTGATGCCTTCAGCCGGCAAATCAAGTTCATCCCAGCCCCGGACCTCGGTTCCCCAGCGCAACAAATCCAATACCAACGCAGGGCCGCAGGGCATCAACACTGCCAGATGCTGCTTGGTCTGGATCACCACTTTAGCAATGCCGACCTTTCCTGTTTTAAGCAACACTTCCCGCAATAACGCATAGACTTTCGCACCTTTATTAATCGGCGACACATAATAAGGTCTCTCCAGGTATAAAAACGGAATGTCGCCAGCATCCACAAAGCTTTCGATTTCTATCGTTTGTGTCGCTTTTGGATAGGCCGCAGCTATTTCTTCCTGCGACAAAATCACGTACTGGCCGTCCTCATACTCAATGCCTTTAACAATATTATCTTTGTCGACGTCTTTGCCGGTTTTCTTATTGATCCTCTTGTAACCCACGGGGTCCATACTACGTTTATCAAGCCAGTCAAAATTGAGGCCCTGCTCTGCTGTAGCGGAATGTAATGCGATGGGAATATGCACCAACCCAAACGAAATTGCGCCTTTCCACAAGACACGTTTGCTTGAAGTAGCCATCGCTGTACTCCCCTGGCGTTGATAAATTAATTAATCAGTGACGATATTTTGTGTCCCTGTTTTTGAATGAAAGGCGGGCAGGATATTACCTGCCCTAATTGCGTACTAATACTTTTTTTAAGCATTACAATCTTGGCGTAGTGTCGACATACCCATCAGAACCATAATAGGTATCAATTTCACTTGACCAACTTTGATCTGCCATATCAGGCCAATGATCCTTATCGAAACCTGGAGCGCTCTTTAGACGATCTTTATCGACATCCAGGATGAAGCGCTCATTCACCGAATCAAGTTTCAGAACGCTCCAAGGGACGGCGAATAATTTTTCGCCCATTCCAAGAAAACCGCCAAATGACAGAACTGCATAATTCACCTTACCTGTGCGGGTGTCGATCATGAGTTCTTTGATGTCGCCCAAGTCTTCGCCCGATTGATTACATACGTCGTTTCCAATTAGCGTATCTGCGCCGAGAACGTCTGGCCCAGGCCCTCCATTCACATTGTTTTTATATATGCCGTAGGTATCGCGATCCAGGTAGCTCATTTTTTGCTCCTTTCGAGAAATTTCAAGATGGATTACGTTCATTAAAACGTACCGAACGTAAGCGCTAGACTTCGACGAATTATCAAAGTTCCCGTGGAATTAACAGAAACTTCAAGTTAGTAATGGAGGGAAATTTTTGAGCAGATAACGCGCTGCAATGTTGTTTCGTGGCATGCCGTATGAGCACGACGGGGATACGGGCTCAACCCTTTTCGTCGCGCTCTTAACGGCTTATCCAACAGCCATGAATATTAAGCAAAGGAAATGATTGCACTTACGCGGGCGCAGAAACGTACCTACTTAGCGTGCTATTTTGGTCGACGCAACAAATGGCCTGCGGCATTTTCATCGAAGCGCCCCGCCTCCTCAATATACCCCGACACTGTTCCGTCATGTTGCCAGCCACCCTGCCGTTTAATATCCTGAAACCGTGCACCGGCGCGATAAGCGCTGGTGGCTAAGCCGCGACGAAGGCTGTGACTGCTCAACTGAGGAACATAAGGTAAACCGGCAAGCGTAGCCGCTGCCGCCAAAATACCGTTTAGACTGGCTTCATGGATCGCTTCGGAACCAAGCTGTCCCCATTTATTAATGCTTCTGAAGATCGGTCCCGAAGTGATTTCCGCGGCCTGGCACCAGTCACGCAAAGCACTGGGCGGGCAACAGACTTGCTCACCAAAAGGAATTGCCTTGGTAATCCCTTCACCTTTTTGATCAGTCTTTGAGCGCGGTAGCGTGATAAGAACGCCCTCTGGCTCCCAGGTGAGATGCGTAATTTGAAGACGCACAACCTCACTGCGTCGATAAGCCCCAAAGTAAGATATCTGCAGTAATGCATTATCGCGAAGCGCTTTTAATGTGCCCTGCTCCCGCAACGCCATGACGATCAACGCCAGATCCTCCACGGGGAGCGCCTTTGCCTTTTTAGCAGGCAGCCCATTTTTGCGCTGGATGCCCAGCAACGTTTTGCGTACGGTAGGCGTCGCTGCAGGATCAGGAAAGCTTTGTTGAATATGCCATTGCGATAACGCTGTTAAGCGCAAGGCCAGCGTTCTTGGATTGAGCGCGTGAGAGTAAGCGAGCAGGTAACGAAGAACCGACGATTCATCGGCAGGAAGCACGCCTCCCCATGTTAAAAAGTGGCGAATCGCGGAGCGATAAGTACGACGCGTGTTGTCCGACGTGGCTGCGGCAAGAAATTCATGGTGCTGTTGACGCCACTCCGCGAGGGAATCATTGGGCGTTATGCTAACCCCATCTGCACCATCGATAATTTGAATACTCATTTAGTCAGTTCATCCCAATCAGCGCTTCAAATTACACCGCATCAGGTGTAATTATTTTTACTTTCCAGTCGTGTTGCCATAACCGATGACTAACGACCATCTCGAAATGAATCCCTTTCCGCAAAAATGCCAACCATGCGGGATCGCTTTAAACGTCAAAAATTGCCCCATTTTGCAGCGTAATGCCCATTACAAACAGGAAGCTGGCAACGACAATCATAACATGCGATAACATACATTATCGAACGTTATAAATACGCACAAGAAGATATTAATTTTATAAAATTTGGTGTAATATTACGTATTATGTATTACGTTATTAAAGGAAAAAAATGGGACGGATTGGAATTTCGTACGTCGACGTTAGTCAATCAGCCGATAAATTGGTGGCCGAAGGCAAAAATCCAACGGTAGATAGCGTTCGGGAAGAGTTAGGAAGTACCGGAAGTAAAAGCACTCTTGCCCCTCTGCTGAAACGTTGGAAGGCAGAACATCAGGAAAACATGGCCAGCGCGGGCGTCGGCATGCCGTCCAATTTGGTGGACGCTATGAAAAGTGTTTATGACAACCTTCAGGCCGACGTGGAGCAAAGAATCGCCCTGGTGCAAGATGCGCATCAAATCGCGTTGGCAGAGTTGGGCGAAATAGTCCAGCAGCAACGGGAAGAAAATGCCATCGCCGTTGAAACGAATGCCCAATTAAATGAAGAGGCGAGCCGCGCGCAGCAAGTGTTCGAACAACTGCGCGCTGAACAACGCGCACTAAATCTAGCGCTGGCGACGGCCCAGGCCGAAAATACAGGATTGCTCAATCGCCTGGCTGATCGCGCTGCAGAAATTGTGACGATGCATCAACAATTAAGTTACGCCCGAACACAGTTTGAACATTATCAGGAAGCCAGTACCATCCAACGGGCCGAAGAGCGTAGCGGATTTGAGCAAAAGCTCATGCGTGGAGAGCAAGAACTTGCCACCATTCGTCAACAATCCAATGATCAACAGTTAAAATTAATCCAGCAGGAAAATCGGCTTGCCCAACTTCCAACCTTAGTGCAGGAAGTGCAGCGATTGCAGGACATCGCGAACATTGAGCGCCAACAAGCAGCAGTCATCGGCGCAGAACATACCCAACTAACCTTTCAGGTACAACAATTGATGACGGAGCGCGCGGAGCTGAAACATAGACTGGAAACGACCCAGCTAGCCTTCAATGAAATCACTTTGCGCTGTGCTGTTGATGAAAAAGAAAAGTGGATGCTTGAAAAGCATATCGCTGAAGCGGAAGTCAAAATGGATCAACTCAGAGAAGATAAAATGGGTCTTATGCAGGAGCGCGCCACCTTGCAGGCGCAGGCTTCGGCTAACGCGATGCAGGCGCCCGCCAAGGCCATATAATTCTTTTAAATCTGAAGCGGCGCTTCCTCTGTTGTAAACGAAGCGCGCAGCCAAACTATGTCTGGGGATTCATGACCAAAACAGCGATCTGATCACCGCCAAAGACCGCCGCAACAGTCGCAACGCCACCGATTTCGGCAAGAGCCAGCTCCATCTTGGGCATCTTGTCGATCATAAAAATAGCCAGCGCGGTGCCGGTGCCGGGTTGCGCACCGATGACCATCTGAGCCTGCGTGGCGGGAAAGGCATTTTATTGTAGGCGGATGTGCAGCCGCTGGCGAATGGGGAGCAGCTTGATATGGCAGCTGCGGGTGGTCAGCTCGATACGATACTCGCGCAAATGGCATCCTTAAACAATGCCGCAAAGCTGGCACACGCTGAAATCACCGATCTGAGAGCAGAAAATCACTAGATGCAAACCAGCGTCAAGACGCTTAAGGAGGAGTCGCAGAGAATCTTGAGTAATGACTTCATTATTACCATTACTGAGGCTCTCTTTCAGATATATTCTTGAATTTATTCGATATTTCAATTATTATTGAAATATCGAAGCATCGGCTTTACTGCACACTATAAATAGGACAAACGCTATGGAAACTAAAGGCGTTATCACCGCGCTATCGGCGTTGGCGCAAGACTCGCGGCTTGCGGTATTTCGCCTTCTGGTACAAGCCGGTCATGCGGGTATGCCGGCCGGAAAAATCGGCGAAGCCGCGGGAATCTCTCCTTCATCGCTTTCGTTTCACATGAAAGAATTAGCCCATGCGGAAATGGTGACATCGCGCAATGAGGGGCGATTTGTGATTTACGCGGCTAATTTCAGTACGATGAATGGACTCATCGCGTTTCTTACTGAAAATTGTTGTGGCGGTATTCCGTGCCTCCCCGATTGCAGCCCTGCAACCCTGTCCGTATCTCCGGCCAAGATTCTGTAATAAGACAACGACGACGTGTTTAATTGGATCAATGTCATCGCCGGGACAAAATTGCGACGAAGGTACGCAATCCCAGTCCCATTCTGCTGTCATACGAAACCCAGAGTTATCCGAATTTTGCGAGAAAATAATGTCCGCCCAATGTGAACTGACCGGTAGGCGTGCCGCTGGTGTCTCCATGAATCTTTTTGAACGTTATCTCACGGTCTGGGTGGCGCTCTGCATCGTCGTTGGGGTTCTGCTAGGCCGGGGCTTTCCCCATGCGATTCAAGCCATTGGCGCAGTAGAAATCGCTAAAGTGAATCTGCCAGTCGGCGCCCTAATCTGGGTCATGATCATTCCCATGTTGCTTAAGATTGACTTCTCTGCCTGGAATCAAATCAAAGGACATGTCCGTGGAATCGGGGTAACGTTATTCATCAACTGGGCTGTTAAACCGTTCTCGATGGCGTTTTTAGCATGGGTGTTTATCCGACATTGGTTTGCGCCGTATCTACCCACTGAACAGTTGGATTCTTATGTTGCTGGATTGATTCTCCTGGCGGCGGCGCCTTGCACAGCGATGGTATTTGTCTGGAGTCGGCTGACCGGCGGCGATCCTTATTTTACGCTCTCGCAAGTCGCCATGAACGATGTGATCATGGTGTTCGCATTTGCACCGTTAGTCGCCTTATTGCTAGGTGTATCCAGTATAACCGTGCCATGGGCAACGCTAATGACATCGGTCACGCTATACATTATCGTTCCGGTGACCATTGCACAAGTTTGGCGGAAACGCTTGCTTGCGAGCGGACAAGCAAACTTCGACAAGGCGATGGACCGTATCCAACCTTGGTCGATCACCGCCCTATTACTCACCCTCGTTTTGCTCTTTGCTTTTCAGGGTAATGCGATCATTGAGCAACCGCTAGTGATTGGGTTGCTGGCGATTCCAATTTTGATACAGGTCTTTTTTAATTCTGCGCTGGCGTATTGGCTGAATAGAGTTGTCGGTGAAAAGCATTCTATTGCATGCCCATCGGCATTGATCGGTGCATCAAATTTTTTTGAATTGGCAGTTGCGGCAGCGATTAGTTTGTTCGGCTTTAAATCCGGCGCCGCACTTGCCACCGTAGTCGGGGTATTGATCGAAGTGCCTGTGATGCTGCTCATTGTTCGCATCGTCAATCGAACGCAAGGCTGGTACGAAAGACGGTAGGCCCTGACAGTGAGCAAACATTCAGGGTGGCGCATTTCTGGATAGAGAATCATTCAGTGCTTATCTTTTGTAGAGGAACCCGGGAGCGGGAAGCAGAAATCTCTTTTCCTTAGTTGGCGTCGCGTTGTTGGATGCTATTTTTTTACTTATTTAATCAATCTTTCATTGCAGGCCGCTGGCCAGCAAGCCCTCAAGAAAGCCTCACCATGAACATCACCATTTACCATAATCCCAAATGCGGCACTTCGCGTAACACGCTGGCATTGATACGCAATGCGGGAATTGAGCCTGAAGTGATTGAGTACCTGAAACATCCGCCGACTACTGCCACGCTTGCGCAATTGATCGCCGATGCGGGACTCACGGTGCGCGATGCTATTCGGCAAAAGGAAACTCTGTATGCGGAACTTGGGCTGCATAAGGACGAACTGCAGGACGCGGATCTGCTGGCTGCCATGCAAGCCCATCCAATGTTGATCAACCGTCCGTTCGTGGTCACGCCGAACGGGACGCGCCTATGCCGCCCATCCGAATTGGTGCTCGATATGTTGCCCCTTACTCAAAAAGGCCCATTCGCCAAAGAGGACGGCGAAGTGGTCATCAATGCGGAGGGGCAACGTGTCACACCATCTGTTTAATTTACCGAATGTCGCAGCCGAGCTCTTCCGGGCGCCGGTCGCATCGGATTTCGATGGTGCCGTTCGGTCGTCTCATGCGCCGCGTTTTTTGCTGCTTTACGGTTCGTTACGTGAAAAATCTTATAGCCGTTTGCTGACGATGGAAGCTGCCCGATTGCTGGAAGCAATGGGCGGAGAGGTTAAAATTTTCGATCCCCACGGACTGCCATTGCCGGACGAGCAACCGGATAGCCACTCAAAGGTGCAGGAACTCAGAGCTCTGGCGCAATGGGCCGAAGGCATGGTCTGGTGTTCGCCTGAGAGGCATGGCGCCATGACTGGCATCATGAAAGCGCAAATCGACTGGATACCGCTAGCTATCGGTGCCGTGCGTCCGACACAGGGAAAGACACTCGCACTGATGGAAGTATCCGGCGGCTCGCAGTCGTTCAATGCCCTCAATCAGATGCGCATATTGGGCCGCTGGATGCGGATGATCACGATCCCTAACCAGTCCTCAGTTGCCAAGGCATTTCTAGAGTTTGATGACACTGGTCGTATGAAGCCCTCGGCCTATTACGAACGTGTCGTTGATGTAATGGAAGAGTTATTCAAATTTACCTTGCTTACCCGCGATGTGTCGTCCTTCCTGGTAGACCGCTATAGCGAACGGAAGGAAAGTGGGGAAGCGTTGAGCAAGCGTGTAAATCAAAAATCGATCTGACGTGCAAGTGAAGTTCGAGCGAGGTGCAAATAAGGTACGAGCGAGGTGTGAACAAGCTAGATCAACCCATAGATGGTGCGTTAACTTCTCCCACCGTCTTATGCTGATTAAAGGGTGACATTCCAGAGTACGAAGTCATAGCTGGTTTATTCATGGGTTGATATTGGTACCTACTTTCGTAGATCCGATGCCGGTTTCCATACCAGTGAAATGACGGGCCGCTGAGATAAACGATCTTATGAAAATTCGGCGGGCTTGAAGTTGAAACCCGCCGAGAAACCAGCCTACCAGGTCCCACCGAAACCTCAAGTATCAAAGGTCTGATGCCGCTGGTTGGAGAACTGGCTTAAAACCAATTAAAACTTGTGACGAATGCCGACGCGTAAAACATGTTGCGTTGCGTCGTCGTCCGGCGCATTGCTATAGGCAGCGTTAATCACACCGGGATTATTTGCGCCGTTTGCACGTTGCTTGGTATAAAACCCGTAAAAATCAGTGCGTTTCGAGACGAAGTAGTCAACCCCAAGGTTAAGCTGGGTGGTGCTGACTTTGGTCGAACCGACCGTTTGACGTCGGATATCAGCCCGGTCATGAATGACACTTCCCAGCAAGTGAACACTCGGAGAGAGTGCAAAATCAACGCCCAGGTCAATGATATTCGCTTCAGATGCAGAAGTGATATTCACCAGGCCCACCGTCGCTACCGAACTCACAAGGGGTTGTTTTACGTGGGACCACGCGCCGTAGAGCTTGGCCTGGCCTAACTGGTAACTGGATCCCAGCGTAAAGGTTTTCAAATCGGTGTAGCCGGGTTTTGCGGGCAACGCGCCAACTGCGAGTTTGCTCTGAAAATATCCGATGCCGACTCCAAATGGGCCATTGGCATAATTTCCGCCGATACCAAACGACTGACCAGCCGAAAGTTGTCCAGCGACTTCACCAAAGCCGTAAAACAGGCTACCGGTAAAGCCGACGTAATTGAGGCTGTCATAACGGATCGAGTTGTTGGCACGCATACCGGCGACACGGTCCAGATTATTAAAATGGCCGCCTTTAATGCCATTACCGCCGAAGGTTTGAACTGATGTATATTTACCGCCAATATCTTCCAGGAAGTCGGTTTGACGGCCTACGGTGACCGTACCAAACGCACCTGTTAAACCGACGACTGCTTTACGATCAAACAATGTATTTGCAGCGGCAAACGCGCCGTTATCGACATTAAACCCGTTTTCCAACTGGATAATGGCTTTTAGGCCGTTCCCAAGATCTTCCGTCCCTTTGAAACCAATGCGGGAAGCTGAGGTATCACCAGAATCCAGACTAAGACCACTGCCATTGTTTGGACCGACTTTACTGGTGTATGTTACCCCCGCATCGACGATCCCATAGATGGTAACGTTGGTTTGTGCTTGCGCATTAGCGCCGATTAAGCTGAGGGCTGCTAATGCGAATAATGTTTTTTTCAATTTCTATCCTTTGTTGAAAATAATGCTTTCTGCTCGTTAAGGTGAATTAAGTTGAAGATTCACAGCGCAGATATTCGAACTGATAAATATCGACACTGAAAAAGTTGCCATAACGTCACTAAGCGAAGAAGATTATAATTCCCCAAGGAAATAAACCGCGGTTATTACCCTTTCTCAATAGCAAAGTTAGATGTTTTACTTATATAAGCCCATGTAAATGAGCAAAATTTCAATCATTTTCTAATGATGCATTGATCGCTTTGAAAGCGATTTAAAATCGATTTCAACGCGATTTAAGATTCGATTGGGAAATATGGCATACGTTTTGATCACAAGCGCTACAACACTGGCTGCTCTGAATGCAGGCAAGTGGTGACAATCAAAATAGCGCAGGGGAAGAAAACTAAACAGATGGGGGTGCGGCGGGCGGCAACTAACGAGTAGAAGATTCACCCGCGCTTTGGCGGGCGAACAATAACGGGCGGCAGGCGATTCTAATCTACGATTTTTTCTGCGACGAACACTTTCGTATTCGCTTCTTTAAATACATTCACTAACGTTTCCGGTATCGGTTGATCGGTAAATAATGCGTCGATCTTGGACAACTCGCTGAGCTGTACCAGAGCCGGACGCATGAACTTTGAATGATCAGCCACTAAAAATACGCTTCGGGAATGGGCAATAATCGCTTCCGCAACTCTTACTTCCCGATAGTCATAATCCCGTAATGCCCCGTCGGGATCGATACTGGAAATGCCTATGATGCCAAAGTCCACTTTAAAGCGTTGGATAAAATCGATCGTTTCTTCGCCAGTGACACCCAAATCACGGGCTCGTACTACGCCACCGGCAATGATCACTTCGCAGCCCGGATAACCGCTCATAATCGCAGCCACGTTAAGATTATTCGTGATGACGCGTAAATTACGACGGCGACTGAGCGCCTTGGCGACTTCTTCGGTGGTGGTACCGATATTGATAAACAATGTTGCCTGATCGGGAATATGTTCAGCCACCAACGCCGCGATTCTGCGTTTTTCTTCAGACTGCAACCCCTGCCTATCGCCATAAGCAATATTTTCAGCGCTGGAAGGAAGACCGACGCCTCCGTGATAGCGTTGCAATAAATTCTGCTCCGCCAGCATGTTGACGTCGCGACGGATCGTTTGTTGCGTCATTCCAAACCGATTCGCCAGATTTTCAACAGTGACGAAACTTTCGCGCTGAACGTAATTGATGATTTCTTGCTGCCGTGCATTCAGTGTGACGATGGGTATCTGGGCCATATTACGCATTCGATCTCAAAATTCTTAACAAAACTGTTCGGGCGTCGCCCATTAGTTTACCCGTAATGCGACCAATGTAACCAGCGCCTGGCGACGAACATCGCCGTTCACATCACCGCGTATTAGCGTCATCGAAGAACGCGACAGATACGCCCGCGCGCCCGAGATCGGCAACAATGGCGTAACCTCACGTAGCGCCGCGATCAGTTCAGGTGTCAGCTTATCCAATACCGGGCGGACTTCAAGCGCCAGATTAGGTGCATCTTGAAACTTATACGCGGGTGGGAGCGTATTGCGCCAACCTGCTAATAAATCACGTTGCATAATTTTTCCGGCATCAAATTGATTTTGAAAGAAAGCCCGAACAATCTCGCCATCCACACCGCCCAAGGTCGCGGCTTGCGCCGTGACACCATCCAGAATCTGCACCTCACGCTGCGGGTCGTCCACCGCGGCACCGGAATTCCATTTAGATTTTGCCACTTTTGACGCAACGTTTAAGCGCTGATCCATCAGGCCCAATAAATAATCAATTTTCTTTGCGTCAGCAGGTGAAATAACGCTCCTCTCCGATTTCGCCCCGTCCTGCAGGGTCGGCGAGTAGGCCTGACAAGCGCTCAACGTTAGCAACACGATTAAACACCCTAGATAGCGCAAGTAGGACACAGGAGACTTCGACAAAATGGGTGTAGGCATGAAAAGTTTCTTTTACTGTTTATTGTAATTTGGAGACACGTTATCAGGTATTCCGGGAAATTTCTCGTTTTGGCATAAAATATTGTACAAGTAACAACACAATACATAGCGATAAAACGTACACTATCATTTTTGCACCTTAGAAACATTTTTTATGCTGTCTCTTCTTAAACTGATCGACGCCGACGTCAGCGCTGCGTTACCTTCCGATGACGTCGCATATGCAATCGCATTGGTCAAAACGTTGCGTCCCCGTTCGCCCGGAAATAGCGACGAAGCGCAGAAGAACGTTGCCGCACTCGTTTTAATTTTACAAAATAATCCTGACTATTGTCGTGCTCTGCGGCATTACCTATTGCGCATCTACGCTACCCGCCGCCAAACCAGTCTTTATACCGATATCGGCATTCTTCCAAACGCGGGGTTTTTCACAGAACTATTCCAGCGCATGGCCTATAGAATTTTGCCGCCAGCACTGGATGAAAACTATCTCCGCGATTGCCTGGATCGTCTGCTACCGTTCGAAACCGATTATATCTGGCTTAACGCCGTACCCACGGCGACGTGGTTAGCGCTAATCGCAGTGTTGCATGATGCTGCACGGAGAAAAGAATCCCCTTCTTTTAACGTGGAAAGCACCGATGGTAGTAAGGCAGATCAAGATCTTGATGGCAACAATTTGGCGATTTTTAACGCGGCCGTGAGGCAGGCCAACGAGATCGAAACGAACGAAGCCCGTGACCGTCACAAGACCATTACCGAGTTACTCGATGCAACGCAAACGTTGTCTTATCGGATCAGCGCCATGGGGTTGGAACCCTCGTTAATTCGCCTATATCCGGAAATGGAGGATTTCGAGTCGCCTTTTCTGATGCAAAACGTTGAGTTACACCGCTATCTTGCCGGTTATCGTCATCTTTTAGACCCTGCTGGGACAACAACGCATGCCATAAGCAACGCGATCGGTAACGGTTCCGACGCGATTAAAAATAATCCAGATGATGCGGCGTCGCGCGAGCTGCTGATACCAGCGCTCATCGAAGACGCCAGGCATTTACAGGTCATGCTCGATCAATGCGACGATGTAGTGATCAAAATTCGCAAGAAAGCCCTAAAAATGGGCACCAGTGTCGCGCTCACTTATCTACTGGTGCGCCTGGATCAGAGCATTTCTCGTTTGAGCAAGCTGCTCACCTTGGTTGCTGCGGGCGACACCAGCGATCCAGAAAACCAGCCACAACTAGCATCCGCAGATGTAGTCAGTGCTAGCGATAGCGACGGTTATAGCGATCCAACTATTGCTGTATCCCCTCCTCCTCCGCCTTCAGAACAACTGGCCAAGCGAACTGCGGCAGTGGCGCTGGCACGAGAGTTGATCGAGGCGCATAACCGCAAATACGCGGTTCGCGAACTGTTCGCCAGCAACATCAATTTGCTGGCCCGAAATATTACCGAAAATGCGAGTCGGACCGGAGAGCATTACATCGCAGAAGATCGCAATGAATTCGTTGCCATGTTTCGCTCAGCCGCCGGCGCCGGCTTGGTTATCGGATTCATGGCGATGATGAAAATTCTTTATTCATACCTCCGCGCCGCCCCCCTCGTGGAAGCTTTTTTATTCAGCATGAATTACTCGGCAGGTTTTATGCTGATTCATGTATTGCACTTTACCGTCGCGACCAAACAACCCGCAATGACCGCTTCACGGATAGCGGCTGGCCTGCATAGCAAAGATAGTCGCCATATTGATATTGACAGTCTGGTTGGGCTTATTGTCAAAGTTTTCCGAACCCAGTTTATCGCCGTTACCGGCAATCTATTGCTGGTTTTCCCCGTCGCGTACATTATTAGCGTTGGATGGTTTCACCTGTTTGGGCACCATCTGGTAACGCCTGATAAAGCGCAACATTTGCTCCATGATCTGGATCCGTTACATAGTCTCGCGCTCTTTCATGCGGCCATCGCCGGCGTCTGCCTGTTCCTGGCCGGGCTGATTTCGGGCTATTACGATAACCGTGCGCTCTACACGCATATGGCGCAACGCATAGAGCGGGCGCGATGGCTACGCCGACTATGTGGCAAGCAAAGGCTCAGCAAAGTTGCGCATTACCTTGAAGCCAATTTAGGCGGTCTGATGGGTAACTTTTATTTTGGCATTCTGCTTGGCACGATCGGCACGATTGGCTTTATGGTCGGCTTGCCTATCGACATCCGCCACATCACCTTTTCTGCAGCCAACTTTGCCATTGCGTTGGTTGGTCTCGACAACCAGATGGGCTGGCAAGTTGCACTCCGTTCGATAACAGGCATTCTCGCAATTGGAACAATCAATCTCTGGGTGAGCTTTTCCCTGGCATTATTCGTGGCGTTACGCTCGCGCCAGGTCCATTTTCAGCAAGGGTTGCCATTAGCCAAAGCTATATTTGCGCGCTTTCTTCAGCGACCTATCGACTTTTTTATTCCACCCAAAAGCGTCGCGTTGGCCGACGCTGATCATAATCTGGCGGGATAGTAAGCGACATTTCATAAAGAAAGGCATAAACGAGGTCACCTGCAAACCGCAGGCCATGGATTCAAATGCCATTTGCACAGAATCAACGCACGGTTTGCCAACCAACTTAGTTAAAGTGATAATTTAACTATATACTTTGGAGACAAGCGTAAGTAAAGCCTGCGCGTTTCCGAACCTGATGATAAGAATGCCCTCCATGAGATTCGCTCTAACGGAACTTCAATTATTTTCCCGGCTACGCAGGTTGCTGGTGGTCGTTTTTCTCGGCCTGACCATTCCTTCCTGTGCGTCCTTACCCGACGTAAGCACCTTCGATATTCGGCCCGTAGACGGCTCACTGGCGATTAAGAGTCGACCAGAAAATGCGCGTGCGTCATCGGTTCTGGTGGCGCGGCTAAGCCATTCCGGGGTCGACCTGCAAAAATTGGCGGCGCTGGAAGACACTGCAGTGACCGCGCCACCCATATCAGGGAACAAAATAACCTTGTTATTCGATGGTCCGCAAACACTCAGCGCCATGATTAAGGCGATCGCCAATGCCAAGAATAATATCAATTTTGAGACCTATATTTTTGATCAGGACGCTTTAGGCATGCAATTCGCCAACTTACTGATCGAAAAACAGCGCGCTGGCGTTCAGGTCAATATCATTTACGACAGCGTTGGAACGATTGGCACGCCGACCGAATTTTTTGATCGTATGCGTAAAGCCGGTATTAAATTAGAGGAATTCAATCCCGTCAATCCACTCAAACGATTTGGTCCATGGCGTCTCAACAATCGGGATCATCGCAAAATCCTCGTAGTTGATGGGAAAATTGCCTTCACCGGTGGCGTGAACATCAGCGCGGCCTACGCCAACAGCTCTTTGTTCAGATCCAGGAAAAAGGAAACCGGGTCAGTCGGCTGGCGCGATACACACATTCAGATTGAAGGTCCGGCTGTCGCATTTTTACAGCTATCCTTCATGCGTACCTGGGCCAGCCAGGGCACTGACGATCTACCTGATCTAAAGTATTTTCCGCCATTAGGCGTCGCTGGTGATAAAACTGTGCGGGTCCTCATTAGTCGGCCCCGGGGCGACTTTATTCTTTATAAGGCCTACATTCAAGCGTTTCAAAATGCGAAGAAAACCATTCACATCACAACCCCCTACTTTGCACCGGATCAGCAAATGGTAAAAGCGTTGACCGACGCCGCGCGCCGCGGGGTCGAAGTTTCGATGATTTTTCCTAGCGTCTCCGATAGTGGGCTCGCGTCTCAGGCAGGTCAATCGTATTACGATCAGCTGTTAGCGTCCGGGATTAAAATTTATCGGCTACAGGTCGCAATTCTGCATGCCAAAACGGCGGTGATCGATGGCAACTGGTCCACGGTCGGTTCCGCCAATCTGGATATTCGCAGCTTTTTACACAATTACGAAGCGAACGTCATCATCATGGGCGACGAATTCGGCGGCGAGATGGAAAATGCGTTCGACGAAGACTTGAGCAGCTCTGATGAAATTACGAAGGACGCATGGGACAACAGATCACTGGCAGATCGCATTAAGGAGTGGGCCGCCCGATCACTGGGCTATTGGCTTTGATTTGCCTAAGCCTTTCAAGCTAACGATACAGGGTTACCCAACCCGGCCCGCCAACCTTCCAACGGTGAGGTCAGGCGAGGTGAAATCAACCTTAGCGCCGTTGAAATAAAATAAAAGTCTTATGGTATTTGTTCAATATTACGGTACTATCAACGTTATAAAAACATTGCTTTTATACCCATAGTCATTGCCCCTTATGTTTTTCATCAGATAGCTCTATAGCGCACGCTGGTAGCGAGGTTCATCCCGTTATCCGCGGTAACAAAGTTCAATTAAGTTTTTAACACCAAAGAACGCGTTAGTTTCAACTTTCACAATTGCCGCATCTCGCGGTCTCATCAGCATATCAAGAAGTCTTCATTGCAAAATGGTGATGTCGCCAGACATTGCTCACACTGCTAACAAAAATAGTTTATGCAACAAGTTTCATTCTGACAACGGCACTTTGATTGTATTTTAAGCACGTATGTGTCTGCTTTCCTATTGCAGGCACGCTTGCTTAAACCCAGGAGGATCCATGCTTGAAATGAACACATTAGAATTTGGTCAGGAAATGTTGATTTCCACCATTGCCAAGGCTTCCAAGGAGGAACTGGATGAAATGGGTTTTGGCGTCATTGGCATTGACGAAACCGGTGTAGTGCAACGCTATAACCTGTTTGAATCGAAGATAGCCGGTTTGCGCGCCCAAAACGTCATCGGTTCACTTTTATTTACCAACGTTGCGCCGTGTATGAACAACTTTATGGTCGCCCAACGCTTTGAGGATGCCATGGAAAATGGCACACCTTTGGATGCCACGATTGATTACGTGCTTACATTACGGATGCGTCCCATACGCGTGAAACTGCGCCTGCTTGCAAGTCCGGACCAAAAAATGCGGTTTATCTTAGTGCAGCGGGCACTATGAGCAATCACGATGTGCAAGACATTGCCGCAGAGCATGAGGCCCTATTGCAGTTTCTTTACCTTGCTCCCGTCGGCCTGGTGCAGACCAGCTTAGCGGGAGAGGTGGAACTGATGAATCCCCTCTCTGCCCAACTTTTAATGCCGTTATCTCAAGACGGCGGTCTGTCCAATCTGTTCAAAGCGCTGGAGTCGGTGGCGCCAGAGCTGAGACGGATGAGCGCAGATTTTACGAACTCGCAAGGAACCATCTGCGAGGGCTTGCGTGCCCAACTGACAGCCGGCATTCGTGGAAAACAAGACCCCAAAATGTTGGGAATAAGTCTCATTAAACTCGATGACGACCGGATGATGGCGGTCCTGACCGATATGACCCTAATGATCGCCCAAGAGAAACAGTTGAAGTACAACACGGCCTGGTTAAACGCGATTACCGTTGGCGTTTCCGATTATGCATTGATGAGCCTGGATCAGAACGGCAAAATACATGAATGGAATCCTAGTATCGGCCGCGTCCTTAAATACAATGCAGCAGATATCGTTGGAAAATCGTTTTCTATGTTTTATCATTCAAGTGGCATTTCCCCTGAAAGGATTGTAGATTATCTGAAAGAAGCCGATGAGGACGGCTGGAGTCTGACTGAAGGCTGGCGCATAAAAGGCGACGGCACACAGTTCTGGAGCAGCAGCATGATTGTTCCCATTGATGACTTTACGGCACAGAGTGACGAAATTACGATTTTAGCGGAGACCCACGAGCTGAGTTACGCCTTGATTATGCGCGACATAACTGATCGCAATCGTGATGAGAACGCGCACTTAAATGCGATGTCAAGCGACTATCTGACAGGTATAGCGAACAGACGTACGTTGTTCGAGGCGGCTGAACTGGAGTTCAGACGTTGGCATCGCCATCCGCGCCCACTGTCATTCATGATCATTGACGCGGACTTCTTCAAAAAAGTGAATGACACCTACGGACACGCGGCCGGAGACCTTGTTTTATGTCATCTTGCAACGACACTGAAAGATACAATGCGCGACATTGACACGGTGGCGCGAATCGGGGGCGAAGAATTCGCCGTCCTTCTTCCCTCCACAGATCTCGGCGGCGCGTTGCAGCTGGCAGAACGTTTTCGCAAAAATGTCGAAGCGGCGACCGTGAAATCGGACGGTATAGAGATTAAGTACACCATCAGTATCGGCATCAGTACCATGGAAGCTACTGTCAATGGATTCGACGCATTACTGGATCGCGCCGATAAGGCACTTTATGAGGCTAAGCATTCTGGTCGCAATATGGTCAAGATCTGGAGGTCCTGATAGCGCCCGGAGAGATGATCTCTTTCCTGGGTGATGGGTGGCGTTACTTCCAGGAATCAAGTGTTTGCAAACCGTATCTAAGAACAATAAAAATATAAATTCGAGTATTTACTTTTTTGACAGTCGTGGCGAATTGGAGGGTTGTTGTGCCCCAGACAAAAATCAGTCGTCTGCCTGGCCATAGTTTGAACGCCTGAAAGTTATCGGCTAAACGTGTATCGTTGGTAGGGTGCAAACAAGAAGAGTCCCCCATTCATGTCAACAGTTAACACAGACAGCGTATTGAAAAACGACGAAAAAAGTACCCTTGAAACGATCACGAGTGTGCATCACTGGACCGCTACGTTGCTTTCATTTCGTTGCACTCGGCCGCCGGCATATCAATTTACCCCCGGCCAGTTTGCGCGCTTAGGTTTGAGGACGGCGGACGGCGAAATTGTTTCACGTGCTTATTCGGTCACTTCAGCGATGGAAGAAAACACGCTGGAATTTTTTTTGGTATTGGTACCGGATGGCCCCTTCTCGGCGCTTTTCGCAAAGCTGCAACCCGGCGATCAACTATTGGTGGAAAAAAACAGCTATGGCTTCATGACCGTAGACCGTTTTTTGGATGGAGAAAATTTATGGATGTTGGCGACCGGCACCGGACTCGGTCCCTTCATCTCGATTTTACAAGACCCTGCGGTGTGGAAAAAATTTAAACATCTGATTCTGGTACATTGCGTTCGCACCCAGGAAGAATTGGCCTATCAGGCGTTACTACAAGCCCTGCCACACCGCACCGAACTTGCCGCCGGCGGCGCCCATTTAACGTTAGTGCAAGCAACCACGCGAGACAACCAAACAGAAAGTTCGCGGCACTTACATGGCCGGATTACGACTCTGTTAGAAGACGGCACTCTGGAAACTGCGGCAGGAACATCCATTACGGTGGAAGCTTCTCGCGTGATGATTTGTGGAAACCCGGAAATGATTACTGCCACCAGAGAAATATTGGTTCAGCGCGGAATGCGCCCTTGCCGCAGAGCGGTACCGGGACAATTTGTCACTGAGGACTATTGGTAAATATTCAGTGGCCTCCCGTGAAATCAGATGGTTGCCTGCTGCATTTACCGCGCCTGCTCCCAATGTTACCAATCACAAGTATGCGGTATTCGCCTTGATAGGCCCCTCCTTCAGCCGCTAATTGACAGTGTTTAGTAACGACATCAGCTATCTCTGTCAAAATATGGGTTGCCTCATATTCCGCCTTCAAGGAACCGCATGCCAGACGTAGCCGCAAAAACTATCGAATCGACTTTCCCACAACTGACAGTGGAGAATGGATTTGCCGCTTTACCGCCAGAATTTTACACACGGCTAATGCCAACGCCCGTTCCTGCACCTTATCTGGTTGATGGAAATGATACGGCTTCAGCATTGATAGGCCTTGATCCCGCCGCTTTCTCATCCCGGCAATTTATCGATGTCTTCTCGGGCAATCAATTAATGGCGGGATCCCAACCCCTTTCCGCCGTGTATTCAGGTCACCAATTTGGGCAATGGGCCGGGCAGTTAGGAGATGGGCGCGCGATCCTGTTGGGCGATGTGCCCTCACACGATGGCACTCACCGGATTGAATTACAACTCAAAGGCGCTGGCGCAACGCCTTACTCGCGCATGGGCGACGGACGAGCGGTGCTACGTTCTTCAATCCGTGAATATCTGTGCTCTGAAGCGATGGCTGCGCTTGGGATTCCGACTTCACGCGCTTTAAGCGTCATCGGATCAGACCAATTGGTGATGCGCGAAACACCCGAAACAACGGCAGTGGTTACGCGCATGGCGCCAAGCTTTGTACGTTTTGGATCATTCGAGCATTGGTTTTATAACAAAAAACATAACTCTCTTAAAATTCTGGCCGATTATGTCATCGCGCAGTTTTATCCAGAACTAAAGGCAACTGAAAATCCTTACCAGGCGTTTTTAGCGGAAGTGTCTAAACGAACCGCACACCTGATGGCAGATTGGCAAGCCGTAGGCTTTATGCACGGTGTTATGAATACCGACAATATGTCAATTCTGGGGCTGACTCTAGACTACGGACCCTTTGGATTTATGGAAGCTTTCGATCCTGGTCATATTTGCAATCATACGGATCAGCAGGGCCGCTACGCCTACGATATGCAACCCCAAATTGGCCATTGGAACTGCTACGCGCTGGGTCAGGCGCTACTACCATTGATCGGTAGCGTTGAAGACACACAGGACGCGCTGAAGGATTATCAGCCCCAGTATGTCGCGAGATACGATGCCTTGATGCATGCGAAGCTTGGTTTGCAAACCGTTCAGCATGGAGATGAGCAATTATTCGATGCAATGTTTGCGTTAATGAAAACTAGCCATACCGACTTCACATTATTTTTCCGCCGTCTGGGTGATTTTCAAATTAGCGATCCGTTATCAGACTCACCGTTGCGAGATTTGTTTATCGACACAGCAGGGTTCGATACCTGGAGTTTGCAATATAGAGCACGTTTGAAGGCAGAACATAGCATGGACGCGAGCCGACGCCTTGCAATGCAAAAAACTAACCCCAAGTATGTGCTGCGCAATTATCTGGCACAGGTTGCAATCGAAAAAGCGCAAAACAAAGACTATTCAGAGATCAGCAAATTACGCAAAATTTTGCAACGACCATTTGACGAACAACCTGAGCACGCAGATTATGCCGCGTTGCCACCTGATTGGGCCAATGGACTGGAAGTCAGTTGCTCCACTTGAATTGTAAAATATCAAGAAGCACCGATAGTCATACAATCTATCCGCTAAAAATAGGAGACCACCATGAGTAACTCGAAAGTCACAAAAACAGAAGCAGAATGGCGCGCTGCGCTTGAGCCGATGGAGTATGAAGTTACCCGCAAGGCCGCAACCGAACGCGCCTTTACTGGCAAATTTTGGGACCATCACGAACACGGCATTTATACCTGCGTCTGCTGCAACACGCCTTTGTTCGAATCAGATGCGAAATTTGACTCTGGTTGCGGCTGGCCGAGTTATTTCAAGGCGATTAATCCAGAAAATGTCAGTGAACGTGTTGATCGGGCGCATGGCATGACGCGGACTGAAATTTTATGCAATGTTTGTGACGCGCATCTGGGTCACGTATTTCCGGATGGTCCGCCACCAACTGGCTTAAGATACTGCATTAACTCCGCATCGTTGCGGTTTGATCCGGCATAATTCGTAATCCGAATGCCTGAATAGGCGTTCGCGCCCATATTGCAGAAAATTCTAGCCATTAACCAGTTACATCTTAAACTTGTAGATCTTTTTAAGCAGCAACTACCAAAGAAAGCCAACTCCATGAAGTTTCTGTTTGACCTTTTCCCGGTTATATTATTTTTTGGCATTTTTAAGTGGGGCGAAGGCCATACCGATGCCGCGCAAACGCTGGTGTCGCAATATCTCTCGGGCTTTGTATCAGGCGGCGTTGTCACGGCTACTCAGGCTCCTATCATTTTGGCAACGGCAGTGGCGATCATCGCTACCTTGGCCCAAATTGGTTATTTGCTCACGCGGCGTAAAAAAGTGGACGCAATGCTGTGGGTTTCGCTGGTGATCATTACTGTGTTTGGTGGTGCGACGATCTATTTCCATAATGACGCATTTATCAAGTGGAAGCCCACCGTTTTATACTGGTGCTTTGCTGCAGCGCTACTCGGTAGTCAGCTAATCATGGGTAAAAATCTCATCCGGACAATGATGGAAAAACAGATGGCCTTGCCTGAGCCGATCTGGGCTAAAGTTGGCCTCGCATGGAGTGCATTTTTTATATTCATGGGTTTGCTTAATTTATACGTAGCGTTTAATTTTCCGATCAATACCTGGGTTAACTTTAAACTATTCGGTGGTATGGGTTTGATGTTTGCGTTTGTTATTGGGCAAAGCCTTTATCTTTCTAAATACATCAAGGAACCGAAATGACAACGCAATTAGATGACATTCGGGCAAAACTGATTGCAACTTTCTCTCCCACGGAATGTCTATTGGAAGACGAATCGGCAGCACATGCTGGCCACGCCGGGGCGGCTTCAGGCGGCAGTCATTACAGGCTTCGACTGATTTCCGCAGTTTTTGAAGGGAAAAATCGGTTAAACCGCCATCGTCTGGTGTATGATTGTTTGGATGACATGATGCAACAGAAGATTCATGCTTTGGCGATCACTGCGTTGGCGCCATCGGAGATTAAATAACTCTTGAAAACGCAAAAATAATCATTCACGGTAAGATTTAGTTACACATTAATTGAACACTTCATTATTTCTGGCTATATTCTGTTTTATTCTTCTACCATTCCCCCATTCTATTTAGGATTCGAATATGACTTTTAAACCTGCTCGCTTGCTGGTGGTTCTTTTTGCTGCAGCTGCGTTACCTGCTTTAGCCCAAAACATTGCTGTAGTAAATGGCAAAGCTATTCCGTCTTCACGCGCTGACTTGATGGTTACGCAAATGGCGGCACAAGGTGGCCAACCTGATTCTCCACAGCTGCGCGCAATGGTTAAAGAAGAACTGATCAACCGCGAAGTTTTGATTCAGCAAGCTGAAAAACAAGGTCTTGGCAACAATCCAGACGTTAAGGCACAAGCTGATATCGCCCGCCAATCAATTCTGATTCGCGCGTTGGTGTCTGATTATGTTAAGAAAAACCCTATCAGCGATGCTGATATCAAAGCTGAATACGATAAATTCAAGGCAACTGCTGGCGACAAGGAATACCACGCTCGTCACATTTTGGTTGATAACGAAGCGGATGCAAAATCGATCATCGCTAAGTTGAAAGCTGGCGCAAAGTTTGAAGACCTGGCTAAGCAATCAAAAGATCCAGGCTCTGCAGCGAATGGCGGCGACCTCGGTTGGGCAACGCCAGTTTCTTTCGTCAAGCCATTTTCGGACGCTCTGGTCGCATTGAAACCGGGTCAAGTGACTGACACGCCAGTTAAAACGCAATTCGGTTACCACGTTATTCAACTGGAAGATTCACGTCCAGCGAAGATTCCAACGCTGGCTGAAGTGAAGCCGCAAATTACGGAAGCTTTGCAACAGAAAAAATTGCAAGCATATCAACAAGAATTGCGCGCAAAAGCAAAGATCCAATAAGTAACTGGCAATCAACGTCAGCAAGTTAAAAAAAGACGCTCTCAGGAGCGTTTTTTTATTGTTCTTCATCAATCATTCGTACAAAGCATTTTTCAATTCAAGCGAATTATCACGCGATCTCATTGTGGCATACGGGAATTAAGCGTTGGCTCATAAGTAACGCGCAGGCGAAAGTTACTGTACCAACTGATTTTTGCATCATTGTCCCGCGGCGGGGTTTGTGCGGAAAAATCTGGCCGAGGTCCATTCAGAACAAAGCCAAAATTGTTTCGACGCATGCTGATCCAATCTCGCACCTCCTCTGTTACACCCAAACTAATAGTCTCACCTACCGGTAATAAAGTAGGATAATCACACAGCATTTTTGATGAAAAAATTTCGGTCGCCATGCACAGTTTGTTAGCGTATGAAATCGGCGCTGCGGTACGCACCATCTTTCCCTCGCTCCGCGAAATTGACTTAGCTGTGTCCAACTGCAACTCAGCGTTAACGATCTCATCGAACTGACTGAGGTCGAATTTTACGCCACCTCTGAACACGGAAACGTGTACGTCATCACAAGCAAACGGCGGCTTTCCCGCCTTAAGATAATCATCGTAACCCACCATGATTGTTCCTGAAGCGGCTGAAAATGTCGTCCCGGGCGTATTGCCCTGAGTACTACAGAACCCAAAGGACCCGCTAGTCACAGTCGTACCCGTCGTGACCAGAAGGGGCTGTAATTCGACGGTTTTAAGTGTGGCAGGCGCACACCCCGATAAAATTAACAGGATTATGCTAGATGCAGTGATGGTCATCCACGACAGTGACATTCGTTTCATTTTTTCACCCTCCCCTATGGTTAAAATGTGAACCGTGGTCTTGGTTGAACCGAGACTCTTGTTTAGTAACGGCGACGGACACTAATTTCCATGGCGACACATTCATCGTCCCAGCCCGACGATTTTTTGTATGACGTCGCCCTTAATGTCAGTTGCATCACCGCAACTTATTTACTCCCGCCCAGACCCGCGTGGATCACCAGCCAATCTGGCCCATTCCATTACAATAGTAAATAATTGCAAAAAAAGCTAGTCAAAAATATAACTAAATAGCGAAAGAAACGTTGGTAATAACGCGCTTTCCTTGCGCGCTCCGGTTTTTTTCTCGAAAGCTTGCCTTACGCCACCTGGAATTTTGAAGGTACAGGACGCGCAAAAGGCGTGGTAACTTCATCCCACGGCCTGTCACTCTGCGCCCGCTCAAATCCAAATTTTTCGATTCGCGTCATCCATTCCTGATTAAATAAGTCCGCTGCACCGGGGTCGTTTGCCAGCTCGGACGGAATGGCCGTGTAGCGCAGCTCGAGTCGCAAGCCCGGCATTTCTGCATTGACGGCACGCACCTCCGGCGTGCCAAGCAAAGCGAACGGCGCCTGCAACGCGCCGGTACTGATACCTGTCACCAGATCGAAGACTGGCATCGCATTGTCATGCCGACTCTTCCAGCCTCGCAAGAAACCTATGCCGTAGGCACCGTGCTGCCCCCCGCCCGACAACAATAACAAATCCAATGTTTGATCACCGCGAACAACGCAGCGATGCGCCAGGCGTTCGACAATTGCCACGATCTTGGCCTCGTATTGAAGACGTCCGATGTCATCTTGCTGATTGCGCTGAGCGGAGGAAACAACCGGTTGTTTAGCAGAAGCAAACGGCAATCCTGCAGCCGCCAATAAAGTAAGTAAATAACGCAGCATATTGAAACCCTTATTGGCAACTCAGTGGCGACTCGCCATAGGGGCGGACGCATAAAACGCAGGACACGCTAAGGATAGCAGCACAAAAACTTTGTCGCAGCTGCGATCCACCATTTTCGGTTGCCCGCAGGAGTGCGCTTATAAATAATCAAGCCTCGGTTTGTATGCAATACAACGGTAAAAATTTGACATTCTTTTGAATTTGAACGATGGCAGCATTCAACGTTTCAAAAGAAATTTTACGCGGTTATTTGATCTGGCCCGCCGCTGACCTGCGAGGTTAATGTATACTTCGCGGCTGATTAGCAGAAAGAAAGCCTTAGAAAATGTCTACATACAGAGAACTCCAGGAACAAATCGACCAACTGCGCGCGCAAGCGGAAGAAGTTCGCATGATCGAACTCGCGGGCGTCATTATGGAAATTAAAACCAAAATGCAGGAATACGGCATTACCGGTGCTGATTTGGGCCTGATGGGCAAGAAGCGCGTGATGAAACCAATGCCAGCAGCAATGGAAGCCATTGCTTCATCGGCACCGGTGGAATCAGAGGCAACCGCAGTCGCAGAAGAAAAATTGTAAATTAGGCTACGATCGGGCTGTTCGAGTGGGTTTATTTGCGGTATTGATATTTTCAGTCCGACCAAATCGGACAACCTGATTGACCTGAACGTCAGGTATAGCCACGTCGCGTACGTGGCTTTTCTTCAACCAGACAAAAGATCGATTGCTGGCAGCATCATCGTTTCCCTCCATACATCAGCAGTGCGCTCTGTTTGAAGCGCCAGCTAAAATCCCATTTTGACAACAAACTATTGGAGTCCAGTCAAAACTTGAGGCAGGACTAGGCAAAGCGTTCGCAACGAACGCTACTTTTCGCATACGCGCAACTGCGGGCTGTCGATCGTTACTTTGCCAAAAACCGTTCGGTATCGGATTGCATGGGTCGATTTGATCGATAAGGCCCTGCCACCCTGCGGACAATTCAGGGACGCCGAAACAACGAAGCGAGTCTGTGCGGATACCAATGCACGCTGCGCCTCATGCACCAGACTTCTGCCTTCAGCCAGGTTTAGGCCCAGTTGTTTCAGATCGCCGTCAAGCCGTTCAAATTCAGCCAATCGTATTGCCTCGCCGCCACCGCCGTCAATTCGCGCCTCAATGATCATCCGGATGACAACCTCCTCAATGGATCGTGAGGGAACAAATATATCGCGAATCCGCCTTATCGGCTGCCTCCGGTTTTAACTGGACTCAATTTCAATGTACTCAACGATGGAGGCTTCAGCTTCGGCACGGGTCGCATATCGACGATGATGTACAAGTTCATTTTTTAAACTTCCCCAGCAACTTTCCATCGGCGCATTGTCATAGCAGTTTCCTTTGCGTGACATGAAAACAGTCATGCCAAACTGCTCTACCAATTGGCGATAAGCATGCGCGCAATACTGGCTACCACGATCAGAATGGTGGATCAACCCAGCCAATGGTCGCTAATGCGCTACTGCACGCCATGGAGCAAGGCTTGTCAGTGTTTGCATCATCCGATCACCCATCGCATAATCTACTATTTCACAGGTAAATACGTCCTTAATGCCCGCCAAATATAACCATCCTTCTTGTGTCGGAATATAGGTGATATCTGTTACCCACATTTGATTCGGTTTAGTCGGATTAAACGTTTGATCCAGTACATTGTCGGCTACCGAAAAGCTATGATTGGAGTTCGTCGTCACTTTAAATTGCCGTTTTTGCTTGCAAACGATGCCTAATTGACGGCGTAATCTCGTTAATCTATCTCGCCCAACCGTAAAGCCATCGCTCGCCAACTCTGGTTGTAGACGCCTTACATCATACGTTTCACTGGTACGTCGATGGGCTACTTTGATGGCGATTTTTACGCGTTCATCTTCTTGATCGCGCACGCATGGAATACGCGTAAGCCAGTCGTAAAAACCGCTGCGTGATACGCCCAATACATACACAGCAGCGTCACCGGATACTGGAGTCGCAAGGTCTTCATGTGCGCGTACCGGGCAGCGACTCCCGTGCAAAGTATGCCGTTGCTTATTTTAAGATATCGCGTTCCTGCCGTGTTTCATGTAGCTCACGACGCAACTTGACCAATTCATCCTCTAGTTCTAGCATCGTACGCGAACCAGGACCACCGGCTACCTTGTCTAACGTTGGCTCCTTGGCAAGCACCACCCATTTGGCTAAATTGCTTTGCGACATACCTAATCGCTTAGCAACTTCTCTTGCGGATAAACTTTGGTCTAATACCATTTTTACAGCCTCAGCTTTGAATTCTTGGCTATATCTTTTATGCGTCTTCATTCACACTTCTTTGATCGTGGTTTATCAAGTTTGTGTGTCCGAATTTGTCAGGCTACCTCAATTGCAACAGAACCAAAAATCGCGCACATTCATAACGATCATATTCGCGCCTCAAATGCCTTGTATCAGTCGCTGATTGAGCATGGTGGAAAAAAATCGCGGCTGGCGTCCACAAACATATGAACATATACGTCGTGTTCTTTGACTTGGTAAATCACTCTGGTTTGACCAACAAGCCGTTGGCGATAATCCGTTAAACCAAGCTCTGAAACTTCCTCTACTATCAGTCCAGCGAAAGGCATTTCGCTAATCTGAGTCAGAATTTTTTTGAAATCGGCGTCCACTTCCGTCCAGACATGTTCACCAAATTTCATCCTCACCCACTTCCTGATTTCCCGATAATCCATCTTGGCATAATCAAGAACTTTTACTTTGTGAGTCATTGCTGATCTTCCTTCTCCATCTCAGCAAAAAAGGATTCGGCATCTTGAAATTTACCTTGCTCGATCTGCTTCTGGCCAAGTGCAAGAATTTTCAAAAGTGCCATCGTTTCTTGTTGTTGCTCGTAACTGCGGATATCGATGACAACCATCTTCGCCTCGCCGTTTTGGGTGATGATGAGAGGATTTCTGTTGTCGTTAAAATCCCTGATAATTTCGGCAGCATGGGATTTGAGATAAGAAATCGGTTTTATCTGTTCAGAAAATTTCATGTTTGCTTCCTTGTGGTGCCAGATGGTTGAGGTAACACCCACGTTTTCCTCAATGGTTCAACATAGACTAAATATAGACTAAATATAGACCAAATATAGTTTTGTAGCTACTTAAATTGCATCATCACTTACGTCGACGCAGCGGTACCAAGCTACCACGCGCTTTACCTGCCACCCGACCCGGCCGTGCTACCACATCGCCCGCCGCCAGCTTGTTCGCCGCCGCACGCTCACCTTCTAGCTGCACGCAACCCAGCCGTGACGCCGCCAGCGCTTCTTCCACCGCGCCCAGCCGTCCGCGCACGCCGGCCAGCTCGGGACGCCGGTGTGGGAAACAAACGATGGAGCATTAATTTACCTGCAAACCAAAGGATTCCGTTATAGGCCCGCCGACGTTATGGCGGAGGTTGGAAAAGGCAATCCAGTCGATCCAACGAAATATACTCTCGCATGACGATGAATTTCGAAACGTCAGACCCGCGTTACACCTGGCTAAACCGGGTCATTGGAGTAGGTTCAGCGATGCGCCTCGGAGCTGCAGTGGTGTACGACGCTTACCTGTTGCAATAATTCAATCTGTAATATGCCTCAGGCAATCGCAAGCGGACTGTCGATCGAAACCTTACCGAAGACTGTTCGGTATCGGATTGTGTGCTTCGCTTTGATCGACAACGCCGCACCGCGCTTCGGACAAGCCTTGGAAGCGACAACAAAAACGTGCGCTTGTGCGTTGACCAAAACGTGCTGCGCCTCATGCAGCAGACCTCGGCCTTCAGCCAAGCTCAGGCCTAGCTACTTCAGATCGCCATCAAGCCGTTCAAATTCAGCCAATCGTATTGCCTCGTCGCCGCCAACGTCGTCGTCAATTCGAGCTTCGATGATCATCCGCATGACAAGCTCCTCAATGGATCGTGAGGCAATAAATATATCGCGAAATCTGTTTTATCGGTTGCCTCCGGTTTTAATTGCTCTCAACTATTGCGAACGTCATGCGCTGGTCATATTGTTTCGGTAGGGTTCTCACGGAATCATCGTGCAGTAATGCCGCAGTTAATCGCTGTCAATCCGACTGGAACAATCGGCGGGCAGATACGATGATAGAGTAAAAGCCCCCTTAATTTGATGGATAACGAATGTACAAAGATAACAAGCGGCTCATTATTCTTGATGCGGATGGCACCACCATAGACGCCTTTAGCGCCATCGATAAAACGTTTGCGCGTCACAACATGACTATCGGGGACGAAGAAAGCTTTCAAAAGCGCCGCCATATTTTTAAATATCTAGGAGGTTTAAGAGATTTTCCATCGAACATCAAAAAACAGATTGGCAAACAAAGCAGGAAACAAATCATTCAAACCCTCACCGAAGTATACCGAGAGGAAGCACAACTCTATCCGCATATCGCAGCAATGATTAAAACGCTGATAGCAGCCCCTGACGTCATCGTCGGGTTGGTCACCCGGAATATCACTAATGAACCGGAAGAAACGCTACGACAACTGTTTCGCCGCCACGACGTTGACCTCGACGCACTCGACTTTTTTATCCACATTCCGGTCCGCGAAGAAAAGAGCGTGCAATTTCGCGCTGCCCGAGAACGATTTAATATTAATCCGGCGCGCAGTTATATTTGCGGCGATGAAGAGAAGGATTTTTTAGCCGCGACCGCGGCTGGCATGCACCCGTTTATGGTGTCGTACGGGTTCGAAAGCCATAAACGACTTACCAAAAAATTTAACATACCGGAAGAAATCATCTCCCCGACCTCGGCGGAACTGAGCAGCAGAGTCCACCACGGACTGGACTTAAATAGTGCTTATTGATTGGTCCGATCGAGACACCCACATCAAAGCAGGCGAGCCTGTTCGGCATCAGTTTACCAACAACGTTTTACTGACCATGAAATCGTCCTGAAAGGCTGTCGCCACCACGTCGGCACCAAAAAAGTTCTTATTCAAAGCCAGCATCTCAGCGATCCGCCGATGCCCTGCTGTGTCGTCGGGCATACGCAAGATAACGGTCATATATTTTGACTGCGTCGGCAGGTCAGTTTTTGCCTCGACCACATGCGAGGTTTGCGAAGGCGCGGCAACGGTATTGGTGGTCACGGTTTGTTCGCCGTGCGTCGGTTGCGCTCCCAAAATCAGTTGCAGTTCTTGTGTCAGTTCGTCATCTAAAATAATCACCGACGTATGCGGTTCAGGCCATTTTTTGGCACCACCGATGATCGCAGGGATACCGCCGGTCACCTCGAATTCAGTTGCCGAAATCTGCTCATAATGAAATGGCTCCCAACCGTCAACATTATGCTTACGTTTGGCCACGCTTTCCATAGCCTTTGCGGGTCCACGGCCGTTAGCAAGCATGCCCACCGGCAGAAAATCGTCGGCGGTCACAAGGTCTACGTTATCGCTCATCTGAAGCTCTCTCAATCTGGAAGAATTTGCTGCTTTCAACACCGCCCGTGCGCCGGAACCCAACCTGTTGTATCGTTTGCTACCAATCGTAAAAAAGGAAAAAAATGTCCCACATTGCTGTTGTATCGATCAACACTGCGAAGCCAGGAAAAGAACAGGAAATGGAAGCCGCGATGCGCGCACTCATCGCGCCTAGCCAACGTGATCCCGGCTTTATTCAATATGACCTGCATCGCGATCTGGATGATCCACGGTCGTTCATTTTCTTCGAGCGCTGGGAAAGCCGCGAATTGCTGCATCAACACTTTAAGGCACCACATGTGGTTGCCTGGATAGCCCAAGCCAAAGATCTGGTGGAGAGCAGCAGTCTCAGAGTAATGGAAAACCTCGGCTAATTTTTTTCTGCGTGAATGATGACCCGCACTTTCTTTTAACCTAAGAGATGGTGCGGTGATCACCGGAACAAGTCACCGGTATTTGCTTTTCTTGCCGGTTTTGATATCTATCGCAAAGCGCACGCCGTTTTCAGTGAACTGGGTTTCATCCGGTGGCTCCTCCCCCGCCAAAACGCCTGATACGTTGAGTAGTCCCTCACCTTTGCGGATGAGTTCATCCGATCGTTCATACACGTTGGGACAATCGGTTTCGGCCATCAACGCCTTAACGATGGGCACCTTCCACGCCTCCACCCCGGCCGACTGGAACTCGCAAATCAAATAACCTTTTCGTCCCCCGTACCAGTCCACCAACAAACCCGGCAAACCATCTTTTTCCGCCAGAACCAGGCGAACCACGTCAGTGACTGCGCTATTTTTTCCGCTACCAGCCAGACTACGTGCAGCGACAGCCGCCTTGATGCGGCGTTTCATAAACGCATGATCGACCGCTTCATTCTGGTCAAACGTCCAGACCCGCGCACGAATTTCTGATTTTGGACTATGCGCGGCGCGTGCCAGAAATTTTCCCGACGACGAATGCACCAGCGCAGTGGCGCCAAATTGCATATTTTCGCCCGGCTTTCCATCCACGCGCTCGATGGCCGAAGCATAAATCCAAGGCTGACGCACTAACAGGCTTTTTTCTTTGCCTTGCTTAATGGTGATGATGAGCATGGTACAGATTCCCAGATGTAAATATTAAAAATAAAATGAAACGATGATGTGCCGAGCGAGATTGCGAACTGAATGACATTCGGCCCTCGTCCTTTTAGACGGCATTCAAGCATCATAAGGCGAATAGAAAACAAGTTGTCTATTTTGATGCTGAAGGGCTGGAAACGGGCCGCAACTCTAAAATACTTATTGCAAAAACAACTTGACCCATCTACAGACAAAAAGAAAAAAGCCCTGAACAATCAGGGCTAATGTCAGATGCTACCGAAGCGCTCGAATTTTAACCCACAAACTGGTTCAGCCGTGGCTCTTTTCCGGTGCTTCCATGCCGCCGGCCACCACTGCGACGATGACCGAAACAAAAGTGATTGCCATGTTTTAGTAAAGCTTACGGACCGACCAAACCCGTTTCGGCCGTATCGAAGCGGAGAGTTTTTGAATGCAGGATTGCCATGTGGCTTAAAATGACGGCCTTGCGCCCACTCCGCGCACCATTATTGAAACTTGCCAGAACCATGACCATTACGATCAACGAAGAATTGCGCGCCTACATCGATCCACTAACCGAAGACGAATATGCTGCGCTAGAACGTAGTCTGTTATCCGAAGGTTGCCGCGACGCTCTGGTGTTGTGGGGCGATCTTCTGGTAGACGGCCATAACCGTTACGGCATCTGCCAAAAGCATGAAATCCCGTTCAATACCATGCAAAACCCCGCCTTTACCTCCATGGACGATGTGCATCTCTGGATGATCGACAATCACCTTGGCCGCCGCAGCGTGTCGGATTTCCAGCGCGGTATCCTAGCGTTGCGTAAGAAAGAAATCGTCTCAGCACGGGTGGCACAGGCGCAGGTTCAACGGTCTTCTAACGAGCCGGACAGCGCTGATGCTGCCAGTCAACCAGCAATCGAAGTGCCGTTAAATCGAGACGCAATTGCACGTGCCGCGCGTCTCAGCAGCACAACCCTGGCCCAGATCGAAAAGATTCAAAAAACCGCCGCGCCTGAACTGGTCAGCGCCGTCAAGTCCGGCGTCATCTCTATCAACGCTGCCGTCGCCGTCGCATCCTTACCAAACGAGGAACAGGTCGCCGCAGTTGCCGGTGGCAAAAAAGAACTGCGTCAAGCGGCAAGGCAAGTACGCGAGGCCCGACTGCCACCCAAGGCGGAACCGGAACAACCACCGAGTGACGCCACGCCAGATCAAATAGAAATACACCGTTTAACGCTATTGGTGACAGAACTCACCGAAGAGCGCGTGCAGCTGAAAAAGAAAATACAGCATTTGACTATTGCGTTATCGGAGGCCCGGAGCGGAACTGACGCGTCCGATGCTTGACGCGATGCAAGCAAATAGCGGATAATTATGTTGTCCCAAAGAAAAACGGGAACAGGTTTTGCAGCCTGCACGCAAATAAGCGCACAAACGGCGCAACGCCGTTTTTTTTCGTGCGTAGTCTTCGCTTGTCCGCAATGGGCGGCGTTGACAGGGAAGCCTTCGGGCTTGCTGGTTTTATCTTATTTGCGCCAGTCTGCAAACCTTGCCAATTGCCGCCCACCCCATTGCCTGATGGGGAGCGTTTCAACCGCAAGTGAGGAAAACTTAATGCCTAAACACGCTCAAGAACGCACCCAACAAAATATCGCCTCCGTGGATGCGATCACGATTCTTCACAGTCGCACCTCTGCCATTCTCGCCGCCCTGTCCATGGCGTTTGACAGCCCGGACGGCCTTCCCAAATCAACGGTGCAAGAAGTCCTCGAATCCACCCAAGCCCTTTTGGTAACAGCGCAAGCGGAACTATCCACTCTGGCCGAACGCGTTATTTAAAGCAAATAACCGAAAGCAAATAACGCGATGTGCGTTGTGCATTTAGCAAAGCGGATGCATGTCGCTGTACGTTGCACTTTCCCGTATCGTTTTTGCGCAAGCGCATGTTTCGTCCAAAATCCTCACACTTCTGTCCAACTTATGGCGTCTCGTCCTGTGTATAGTCAATTCCAGCCTGCAACCGACTAGACATTTGAATTCTGAGAGAAGAATGAGCGATTACGTAATTCCCCCGTATGCCCCGTCGTCCCTGGCGATCAAGGATGAAAGTAGCCGTTTTCCCATTCGGCGGGTGTTTTGTGTCGGCCGCAATTATTGGTGGGACGCTGGACAGGACGCTCAGAACACTGCGCGTGAGCTGCCCTTTTTCTTTATGAAGCCACCCGATGCGGTGGTTCCAGCCGAAGGTTGCATTGCGTACCCTCCGCTCACAGCCGACTTCTGCCATGAGATCGAACTGGTGGTGGCGATTGGCAAGGACGGTGCTGATATTGCGCCAGAAGATGCCTTGAGCCACGTCTGGGGTTATGCTGCTGGCCTGGATCTGACGCGTCGTGAACTTCAGGCAGAGGCGAAGAAAGCGGGACGGCCATGGGAAGGCGCGAAAGCGTTTGATGCATCGGCTCCGTGTAGTGCGTTGGTCCCGGTGGCGGCTATCGGCCATCCTGAACAAGGCGCTATTTGGTTAAATGTGAACGACGTTGAACGCCAACGCTCGAATCTGTCGGATTTCATTTGGCCGGTTAAAGATGTTATAAGCTTTATATCGTCTTCCGTGAAACTGCGCGCGGGCGATCTGATATTTACCGGTACGCCAACAGGTGTTGCGGCGCTTGAACCGGGCGATGTGATCACCGCAGGAATTGATGGTATCAACCAGTTTACGGTCACTATCGGTGAGCGTAAAAATGTGAGTCTTGTTGATGTTGCTTGATTAGCGCAGACTGATCGATTGTGGTGCCGTATGTAGATGCCGTAAATAGAGGGGACGTTACTGATGACAACATTATCGCGTGTCCCTACTTACGGCATGCAGCAAAGAAGTGACCGTCCGGATTTTTATATTCGCGACAAGCAAGCACGTCCGGCCACAACCACGCCGCATCGGCATGAGTACTTTCAGATTCAAATCAATCTGGGTGGTGATACCGTGCAGCACATTGGCGGGGCGCTGCGGCCTTTTGCGCGCAAAACGCTGGCGTTCATCCTGCCGCACCGTTTGCATATGATTCCGCATCCGGAGGACGGGAATTTCGTCCTGATTAACTTTACGCAGAATTTTCTGCTGCCACATTTACAGTGCGATCCGATGGATTTGGAAGATATTTCCATTAACGAGGTTCCGGAACTGGCACCGTTTCGTTTCCAGGAGCATCTGGATTTTATTCTCGATGATGATCATTTCAGTGAAATTGAAATATTGCTCGGAAAAATGCGTAAGCTGGATCAGGCACGCCAACTGGGAACCAGTCTGCTACTAAAAGGCTATTTGCTGCAATTGCTAGGTAAAATCTGCAACCTTTATCAGGGCGAGTTGCTGGCGCTTTCGGCGAACAAGGCCGCACAGCGTGGTCGGCGCGATGCATTGGGCCGGGTGTCGAAATATATTCGCGAGGAAATAGCTAACCCGTCGATGAACATCACCGATGCCGCCGCAGCAGCGTTCCTTACCCCAAATTATCTGACGCATCTGTTACGCAAAGAAACGGGGAGTACCTTTTCAGATTTGGTGCTGGTGCGACGTATGCTCCTCGCCCGCACCCATCTGATCAATGGTTCGCAACCTGTCAGCCAGATTGCCTGGGCCTGTGGATTTGCGGATCAGGCCTACTTTTCCCGGCGCTTCAGTCAGGCCCACGGCATGCCGCCAGGAAAATACAGACGGCAACATCAGTCCAAATAAATAGTAAGGCGGTTAATTAATAACCAGAAGGCTGGCCGCGACTTCGCCCAAAAACCGGGAAATCAACGAAATTTCCCACGAACTTTTAGAAATTCAACCTTCAGGAGATAATTTATGAGCAACGAATCAAGCGGTAAAGTAGCACTAGTCACCGGCGCTGGCAGCGGGATTGGACGCGCGGTAGTGCTCGGCTTGTTGGAGGATGGTTTTAAGGTGGTGCTGGCTGGACGCCGCCCGGAGCCGCTTGAGGCACTGGTCGAAGAGGCGAAAGCCGCCGGTGCAGAAGCGCTGGCAGTGCCGACCGATGTCCGCGATCCTGCGAGTGTGGATGCTTTGTTTGGAAAGATCGCCGCTACTTATGGCCGACTTGACGTGGTGTTCAACAATGCGGGCGTTAATGCGCCAGCGATGACCATCGACGAGCTGACCTTTGAGCAGTGGAAAAATGTGATCGATACCAACTTAAGCGGCGTGTATTTGTGCGCACGCGGTGCGTTCGGTCTGATGAAAAAGCAAACACCCCAGGGTGGTCGGATTATCAATAACGGCTCGATCTCGGCCCATACACCGCGTCCTTTAAGTTCTGCTTACACCTCGAGCAAACACGCAGTGCTTGGATTAACCAAAAGTATCGCGCTGGACGGTCGTGAATTTAATATTGCGTGCGGTCAAATTGATATCGGCAATGCGTTGACCGAGCTGTCGGTCCGCATGACTAAAGGGGTACGGCAAGCCAACGGAACGATTGCCGTGGAGCCGATGGTTGATGTTAAGCATATCGCCGACGCGGTGCGCTATATGGCGTCCTTGCCGCTAAACGCGAACGTGTTAAACATGACGGTGATGGCCAGCAATATGCCATTTGTCGGCCGCGGCTGATCTGCGCCATTTCCCACCTTAAAAGACATCAATGAAACCCGAAATCCTGCTGTTGAGCCCTATACTGATCCCTTCTGTCAACGAAAAACTGGAAGCGTTATATAACGTCCGTCGCTATTACGCGCAAGACAGTCAGACCGAAAAGGATGCCTATCTCCGTGAATGGGGCAGCCTGATTCGGGGCGTCGTGACTGGTGGACATACCGGTATCAGTAACGCGTTAATGGACCAACTTCCGGCGCTTGAGGTGGTCGCAGTGAACGGGGTCGGGACGGACGCCATTGATATGCATTACGCCCGCGCTCGCGGCATCCATGTAACGGCAACCTTGGGGGCGCTGACAGAAGACGTAGCCGACCTGGCGATTGGGCTGCTGATTGCCACATGCCGCGGCATCTGCACGGGGGACCGCTATGTACGTGAAGGAAATTGGGGTGTCAGCGGTCTGCCGCTGACACGCAGGTTTAGCGGCATGCGCGTTGGTATCGTTGGCCTTGGCCGGGTCGGTCGCGCCATTGCTACTCGGGCAACCGCATTTGGTTGCCCGGTCAGTTATACCGACCTGAAACCGACGAGCGACGTGCCGTACGCCTTTGTCGCCGATCTGGTGCAACTGGCGCGTGAGAGCGATGCGTTGATTCTGGCAGCCGCTGCAGACAAGGCCGAAGGCATCATCAACGCAGCGGTGCTTGATGCACTCGGCAAGGACGGCTTTCTGGTGAATATCGCGCGCGGAAAATTGGTCAACGAAACCGATTTGGTGCAGGCACTGGTTGCCGGAAAGATCGCTGGTGCAGGACTCGACGTCTTTGTCGATGAACCCCATGTCCCTGTTGCACTGCTTGGCATGGATAGCGTAGCGCTCCAACCCCATCGCGCCAGTGCCACGATAGAGACCCGCACCGCCATGGGTGAAATGGTGCTGCTTAGCTTGGCTCAGGCACTCGCCGGGCAAAGACCAGAAGCTAGCTTATCGACCTGAGCTAGCGGTTCGAACATATTCACGTCGTAGCCGGACATAGACCCGGCATAGACCCAAGTTTGGCTCGCCCACGCAAGTGAGCTGGCGGACGCGTCTCGCCCGTAACAATCAATGACTGGAGACAAAAAATGAATAAGCACTCTGCGCAGCGGAACTTCGATGCGGTCCTGACCGCCGATATCGTGCCTGAAATACCTAACGCGGTGGCGTCAGAAATACCGCTTGCCAATCTACCCCACACGACGGTTGCGCCGACGCGCCGACGCTATTTCATGCTGATGCTGATTCTTGTTGCGACAGTCATCAATTATCTGGATCGCGTGAATATTTCCAGCGTTGCGCCATTTATGTCGAAGGAACTGCATATCGACAAGTTTCAAATGGGGATGATTTTTTCGGCGTTTGCCTGGACCTACGCCTTTGCGTTGTTGCCAGCTGGTTATGTGGTGGACCGGCTCGGTTCCCGCGTCTGTTATGGCGTGTCGTTGATAGGCTGGTCGATAGCCACCGCAGGACAAGCTCTCGCTGGTAGTTTTGCCAGCCTGTTTGGGGTGCGCCTGTTAGTTGGATTGATGGAGGCCCCGGCTTTTCCGGCCAACAGCCGTTCGGTGGCAATGTGGTTTCCCGTTCAGGAACGCGGACTGGCAACCAGCATCTTTGTCATGGGGCAATATCTTGGAACAGCGCTCTTTTCCGCCGTTCTGATTGCTGTCGCCGGTCTCTACGGTTGGCGGATTGTGTTCTTGATCTCCGGCGTAGCCGGTATCCTGTTTGGCATTGGGTGGTTCTTCTGGTATCGCGATCCGTTGAACAGCAGCGCCAATCAGCAAGAACTCGATTACATCCGCGAAGGCGGCGCATTAATGTCCAATCCGGGCAGCGAGAAATTTCGCTGGGCTGATATTCGTGTGCTGATGCAACATCGCCAAATCTGGGCAATCTGTATCGGTAAATTCGCTAACACAACCGCGTTATACTTTTTTCTGACGTGGTTCCCGACCTATTTGGTGGACGAACGAAAAATCAATTTCATCAAGGCTGGGTTTTTCTCCGTGATGCCGTACATCGGAGCGATCGTGGGTATTCTTTTGGCTGGCTATTTTTCCGACCTGCTGATACGACGCGGCTATTCCATGTCCTTTGCCCGCAAGCTGCCGCTGGTAATTGGATCATCGTTAGGCGTTTCGATTGTGCTGGTCAATTTTGCCAGCTCTAACTGGATCGCCATTGCGATTTTAACCGTGGCATTTTTTGCGCAAGGTATATGTTCGACATCCTGGGCGGCAGTCGGCGAAGTGGCCCCCAAAGAGCTGATCGGCGTGACGAGTGCCATCACCAGCTTTTCTGCCAATCTGGCTGGCATCGTTACCCCGACGGTCATCGGTTATATCCTGCATAAATCCGGTTCGTTCTACTGGGCGTTCAATTTTGTTGGAGGGGTTGCCGTGTTGGGCGCCCTATCCTATTCGCTACTGCTCGGCCGATTGCATCGCATAACGTTGCATCGCTAGTGCTTAGGTTGTTCATCCGAAACACATGAACAACGGTCAAAAAAAATGCCAACCTGATTCGGTTGGCATTTTTTTTTGCTAAGCTCGGCGGCTTAACCTTTTGAATCAAATTGCTATAGCAACGTCAGGCAACCGGCGTCAATAAAGGTTTGCCGGAAAAGTGTGCCAACAGGTTGTCTACGACTAACTGGCCCATTGCATGGCGTGTTTCGACTGTCAGGCTACCGACATGCGGCATCAGGACGACGTTGCTCATTTCGCACAAGGCTTGCGGCACATTCGGTTCATCCGCAAATACATCGAGCGCAGCTGCACCCAGATGCCCTTGTTGCAGGGCTGTAATCAATGCTGCTTCATCCACCAAAGAGCCACGTGCAATATTTACCAGTGTGCCCTCTGCGCCGAGCGCCGCCATGACCTCGGCATTAACGCTGTGGCGGGTTGCGGCACCGCCCGGTGCACAGACGATCAGGTAGTCACTTTCTTCGGCCAAAGCCAGCAAGGATGCGCTAAGCGTTACAGCAGTGCCTGCGACTGCGCGTGGTTGGTAGTACCGCAATTCCATGCCGAATGCGTCGAGCCGATGTGCGATGGCCTGACCGATTCGGCCGAAGCCAAAAATACCGGCGACCTTGCCGCGCACGCCGCGTGCTGGCTTGATCGGTACCCGGCGCGCCCAGTCGCCATTACGGACAAATTGATCCAATGCGGGCACTCTGCGCGCTGATGCGAGCAATAATGCAACGGCCAGATCTGCGACATCGTCGGTCAACACTCCGGGAGTGTTGGTGACGAGAATACCCCGTGGTCGGGTTGCAGCAAAATTGACAGCATCCACGCCAATGCCATTAACTGCCACAATTTCAACAGCAGGCAACAGGTTAACCTGCGCCTCGGAAATGCCGATTGAACCGGTGCTAACAACACCACGCACAGACGCTGCAACACTTTGGACAAAGGCGAGTTGCTCTGGCGGTGCAATACGCCAGGCATGATGACATTGAAAATGCTGTTCCAATTGTTCCATCACAGACTGCGATGCGAGTTGCCCTAACACTAAAATTTCTGGCTTCATGCGTTTCCTTGTTGTGTTTCATTGCGGGAAAATGATCCTGCCTGCGTACCGTATTGAAAATAATTTTGTCTGAATTCAGGCGCCATCAGGTGACGGGAGCCGGATTGAACAGGGTCAGCGCATTTTGCAATTTCCAGTGCTCGGCCCAGGTCTTTTTTCCGCTTGCGACATCCAGCAACATCTGAAACAGTTCCCAACCGACATCGTCAATACTGGCTTCGCCGGTGGCAATGCGCCCGGCGTTGATATCCATCAGATCATGCCAGCGGCGAGCTAGATCAGAACGTGTAGCGACCTTGAGAACCGGCACCGCGGCCAGCCCATATGGCGTCCCGCGTCCGGTCGTAAATACATGCAGATTCATGCCAGCAGCGAGCTGCAGCGTGCCGCAGATGAAATCGCTGGCAGGTGTGGCAGCATAGATCAGGCCCTTCTGTTTGAGCTTTTCACCCGGTGAAAGTACGCCGGAGATCACGCTGGTGCCAGATTTGACAATCGAACCCATCGCCTTTTCAACGATGTTGGCCAGTCCGCCTTTTTTGTTACCTGGTGTGGTGTTGGCGCTGCGATCAACACCGCCTTTTTGCAGGTAATTGTCGTACCATGCCATTTCACGAATCATGTCATTGGCGACATCGGCATTGATGGCGCGTGAAGTCAACTGATCGATACCGTCGCGCACCTCGGTTGTTTCGGAAAACATGACGGTAGCACCGGCACGCACCAGCAGATCGGTAGCAAAGCCAACTGCGGGATTCGCTGTCACACCGGAAAATGCGTCGCTACCGCCGCACTGCACGCCCACGATCAGATCTGCGGCCGGGCAAGTTTCGCGCTGACGCAAATTTAATGCGGCTAACCGAATGGTTGCCATGGCCATGATGGAGTCGATCATCGAATTGAAGCCGACGTGTGCGTCGTCCTGCAAGACCACGATATAGGCACCATTTTGAATCGGAATCGATCCTTCCGGCATCAGACGTGCAGGTTGGAGTTTTTCACAGCCAAGGCTGACAATCATCGCCTGGCCACCGAAGTTGGGGTTGAGACTAATGTTACGCAGGGTGCGGATGGGAATTATAGCGTCAGGTGCATCAATCGCTACCCCACATCCATAGCTATGTTCAAGGCCAATCACGTCATCGACGTTGGGATATTGAGGTAATAATTCGGCCTTGATCCGCTTCACCGCGTGTTCGACTACCCCGGCCACACATTGTACGGTCGTGGTGATGGCAAGAATATTGCGGGTCCCCACGGTTCCATCCACGTTGCGGTAACCCTGAAAGGTATATCCTTCCAGCGGTTCGCTGGCAGCCGGTACCCGTGTGGCGATAGGCAAATTGATCAATTCTCGGGCCGGTGGCATGCGCACTAGCGATTCCTCGATCCAGCTACCCTGTGCAACATCTCGCACCGCGTAACCAATTACGACATCATAACGAATGATGGCATCACCCTCTTTGAGATCGCGCAATGAGATCTTGTGTCCTTGAGGCACGCGGTCACGCAATACAAATTCTCCGGGAAACACGGTCCCGGCAGGTAGCCCACCATCGTTGACGACAATGGCTACGTTATCGTTGGCGTGCATGCGGATATATAAAGGCGCTGTTCGCGCAGCCATGGTCATGGCCTTGGTAGTCACTGTGTCGGTGTTAACTATACTCATCGCACTATCCATTTCTATGAAACTGCTTTTCAAGCGCCCTCTCGCGTGCCGGTCGGATTTTCAGCAAATGAAAAATCCGCGCAGTAAAGCGTGTTAAGGCTACCATTTTTTGGTCTAAATAATGTTCCAACGCATCGGGTCTGCTGCATGTCCTCTGCGACATTATTGTTATCAGTCGTCGTATAACATGGATCGCAGTATAGTCAAGTTGTTTAGATTCCGCAATCTATCTCTATTGATAGCCAATGGTTTCTTATAGTAAAGCTCCGGAAGGGAACCAAACGTTCTCTATCTAGCTATGAAAGTCTAATTCTCTTCCAGTTGGGTTTCCCATGCGCTCTCCCCCAAAGTCATCAAAGAAACTATTCGATCAGCTTGCAACGCAAAGATTTATGTTGTACGATGACAGATAACAAGTTGTGCCACTTCACTGTAAGCATAACTTTTCCTCAACCATCTGTTATTTTTATGTGGCTATACCATGACCCCTCAAGAACTAAAGCTAGTCCTTTCATCCGGCCTCCTCTCTTTTCCTGTTACCGATTTCGACGAACAGCACAATTTCCGTCCTGAAACGTACGTCAAGCGACTCGAATGGCTGGCACCGTATGGCGCAACGGCGTTGTTCGTCGCCGGCGGCACGGGTGAGTTCTTTTCCCTGACCGCGAGCGACTACACCAATGTGGTTCGGACAGCGGTAGAAACCTGCCGCGGCAAGGTCCCTATTCTGGCGGGTGCCGGTGGCCCTACACGCGTTGCGATCGCCTATGCTCAAGAAGCCGAGCGCCTCGGTGCGCAAGGTATCTTGTTGATGCCACATTATTTGACTGAGGCAAGCCAGGACGGCTTAGTGGCCCACGTCGAAGCAATTTGCAATTCGGTAAAGTTTGGCGTAGTTATCTACAATCGTGGTATTTGCCGTCTGAGCGCTGACTCATTGGAAATATTGGCTGCGCGCTGCCCTAACCTGATCGGCTTCAAAGACGGTATCGGCGATGTCGAACTGATGGTGACAATTCGTCGTCGCCTTGGCGATCGTTTTAGTTATCTGGGCGGTTTGCCAACTGCCGAGTTGTTTGCATCCGCCTACAAAGCTATCGGCGTTCCTGTGTATTCGTCAGCCGTTTTTAACTTCATTCCAAAAACCGCTATTCAGTTTTACGAAGCTGTGCGCACCAATGACGAAACGACAGTCAATCATTTGATCGACACTTTCTTCCTGCCGTATTTGGCTATCCGGAATAAAAAGGCCGGTTACGCCGTGAGCATTGTGAAGGCTGGCGCGACGTTGGTTGGTCAGGACGCGGGTCCGGTCCGCGCACCGTTAATCGATTTAAGCGGCGAAGAGCGCGAGCAGTTGAACGCGCTAATCGTCGCGCAAGGCCCGCAATAATTCCATTGGATGACTATGGCAAACACTCCGATAACTGTCGGCGTTGTCAGCATAGTGAACACCGTAATTACCGTGAGTAGGGTCTCGTCATCCATCCAACCTGAGTAGAGCATCCAACAACGTTGGCGGCAGCGGCGTTAGTTACGCCGCTGCTTTACCTTGTATACGCATTTGCGCCTTGCACGTTGGACGACTACTTGCTGTACCCCATTCTGGAGAATAGTTTGAACCTACAAATAACAGGCGAAATGCTGATCGGCAAAACGGCCGTACGCGGCACAGGGCGCGAGCTTCGCGCAGTTGATCCTTCCACCGGACTGGAATGTGAACCGGCTTTCAATGCCGGGAACGCCAATGATGTTGCAGCGGCTTGCTCGCTGGCGCAAGATGCGTTTGACAGCTACCGTGAAACAACGCTGGAGCAGCGTGCGCAATTTCTGGAGCAGATTGCCACCAACATTCTCGATTTGGGCCCAGCCCTGATTCAACGCGCGATGCAGGAATCGGGTCTTCCCCAAGGCCGACTCGAAGGCGAGCGCGGCCGCACCGTCGGCCAGTTGCGCTTGTTTGCCAAAGTCGTACGTGACGGCCGCTGGCTGGCGGCTACGCTGGATTCGGCCCTGCCGGACCGTGCGCCTGCGCGTCCTGATCTGCGCTTACGCAAAATTGGTCTGGGTCCGGTTGCAGTGTTCGGTGCCAGTAATTTTCCATTGGCATTTTCGGTCGCTGGTGGAGATACGGCGTCGGCTTTGGCCGCCGGTTGCCCGGTTGTCGTCAAAGCGCATAGCGCGCATCCTGGCACGTCGGAATTAATGGGTAAAGCAATCCAGGCTGCGGTGACTAACTGCGGACTGCACGAAGGTGTATTTTCCATGCTGTTCGGCGACGGCAGTGTTGTGGGACAAGCGTTGATCAGTGACCCAGCTATAAAAGCGGTTGGCTTTACCGGTTCCCGTCAAGGCGGCCTGGCATTGGTACGTGCTGCCGCCCAACGCCGCGAACCAATTCCTGTGTATGCAGAGATGAGCAGCATCAACCCGACCTTTCTATTGCCGGACGCACTGGCGACCATGGGCCGCAAAATCGGCGCAGGGATCGTTGATTCATTGACTTTAGGCGCGGGACAATTCTGTACCAATCCAGGTCTTATCATCGCGTTGGAAGGCGAGCATCTGACTGCGTTTACCGAAGCTGCCAGCGAAGCGCTGCAGGGCAAAGCGGCCTCTACCATGCTGACTCCAGGAATTCATGCAGCCTACGTTAAAGGCGTCGCTCAGCTGGCTGAAACCAGTGGCGTACGCCTGCTAGCCCGGGGTCAGGTCGGTACCGCAGCGTGCGCCGGACAGGCGGCGCTGTTCATCACCGATGCGGCCAGTTTTTTAACCACACCAGCGATGGAAGAGGAAATTTTCGGCGCAAGCGCTTTGATTGTGAGCTGCCAGAATGATGCGCAATTCAAGCAGGTCGCCGAATACGTTAAAGGCCAGCTTACAGGGACAGTATTCATGACTGCGGCGGATCGTGCGATTGCGCTGCAGTTGCTACCGGTATTGGAACGCAAAGTCGGTCGGATTTTGTTCAACAGCTATCCGACTGGTGTCGAGGTATCGCATGCGATGGTACATGGTGGTCCATTCCCGGCTACTTCGGACAGTCGCAGCACTTCGGTCGGTGCGAGTGCAATCGATCGCTTCCTGCGTCCTGTGAGTTATCAGGACATGCCCGCTGATCTATTGCCAGCCTCGCTCTCAGATGAAAACTCGTTGAGTCTCTGGCGCGTCCGTGACGGTGATTTAGTCCACGCCTAATTGTAAAAATCGCTGCAAGCTTTCCGATTCAAAACCGGGCTTGCAGCGCATGAAGAAACACATCAGGGAGAACAATAAAAGGACAAAAAAATTCTTACCGCTGCAATATCTGTACACATAAAATTCAAAAAAAGTATAACTAGAGACTCCATGAAAAAAGTATTCATCGCATTGACCGCGCTTAGCGCAATTGCCAACGTAGCCCAGGCACAAAGCGCCGTCAGCATCTATGGCATTCTCGATACCGGCGTAAGCTACACCAGCAAAGCGTTAATTCCCGGCACCACTACCGGCGCTACCGGCAGCAAAATGAGCGTGGATTCGGGCCTGAATTCAGGTTCGCGTATGGGCTTCAAAGGAACAGAAGATGGGCGGCGGTCTGTCCGCGCTGTTTCAGCTGGAAATGGGATTTAAAATGGATACCGGCGCATTGGACGGTAGCAACAACGGTGCTGCGAACACTAGCACTCTGTTCCGACGTTTATCAGTAGTGGGATTGTCCAGCAGCTACGGTACCGTTCTTTTGGGTCGCCAGACTGATTTGGCTTATCAAACCGGACAATACACTTCGGTGGCCGATTTCGGTGGCATCACCGGTGCAGTTGGTCATAATCTGGATAGATTCGAAGGACTGCGGACCAATAATTCGATCCGTTTCAACAGCGCGACGTATAGTGGTTTTTCCGCCAGCGCGATCTATGGTTTCGGTGAAGTTGCCGGCCAAAACGATGCTGGTCAGGCTTTAGGCCTTGGTGCCCAATATGTGAACGGTCCATTGACCGTTTTTACCGGCTTTTATGAATCGCGACTTGGCGCTGCTGCGACCGACATCTCCAGCGATACCAGCACCTTGGTAGCGGGTAATGGCAAGGCTGGCGATATTGCGGTTAAGGTTATCAATCTGGGCACAAGCTACCAATTGCAAGATACCCGCCTTTACGCTAACTGGTCGCAGATCAAGCAACCATTGGCAACCATTGCGGCGGTTCCTGCGACTGGTATTTTACCGTCGGGCTATATTATCGGCGGCGCGAACAACGACAAGACCAACGTCTATGAAATCGGCGCGAATTACAGTGTCACAGCTCCTTTGCATATCATCGCCAGCGTGCAACATTCCGTGCTGAATTTTGCCGGTAGCGGTCACCCACAGGGTAAGCTGACGCAACTCAATCTGGGCGTTGATTATTTCCTGTCGAAGCGTACTGATCTTTACGCTATAGCCTCAAACCTGCGTGCCTCAAGCACCTATAACCCTGGTGTCGATGGCACTGCCGCAGGACAAAACGCTAATCAAACTGTGTTATCTGTTGCCGTTCGTACTCGTTTCTAATCGCTAAGCGGTTTTAATTCGATCGTCGTTTTTAGCTGTGCAGGAGATCGTTCTCCTGCACAGTTTCGTTTACCCTCCGCTTCACTTGTCGGCAATTTTCCCGCACTACCGCTAATAACGCACCACAGATTCATAATGGAAACCGAGGACCATCCAGCTCTCCTTTCCTCAGCGCCAACACTCCTTGCTCAAAATTACCGCCAGGCTTATTACAATGCCGGACAAAACACTGCTGGCGATATGCTTCGAAATTTTTTTGTGGTGTTTGCAAGGTACGTAGAACTCACGCGGGATTGGGCAGGTCTGGCGGTGCGAGGGTTTAGTAAGACGCAGACAAGAAGAGTAAATTGGCTAGACTAGAAATAGCGCTGAGAAGATAACTGTGCCATCCGGACCGATGCATAAGGAATGAAGCAAGAGGGGCCCCTCAGGGACCCCGCTCTATTGCAATAGCGTTAGAGGTGAGCTCAGATCTAAACCGAGAATGAACTCACCCGCCAACCGTTAATGACTATTCGCTGTGGCTTTACCTGCAGGCACACTCGTGGGCAATCCTAACGAAGTCTTGAATTCGACGCGTTTGATCTCACCGACAATCACCAGATAACAAAAAATGGCGGCCGCGGCATTACAGCCGATGAAAATCAAAGCCCCGGCAAATGAACCAGTTTGCTGCAAAATGTAGCCTATCACGATAGGCGTGGTAATACCGGCAACATTACCGAAGGTATTGAATAGCCCTCCACTAAGACCGCCGGCTTCTTTCGGTGAGGTGTCTGATACCACGGCCCAGCCTAACGCGCCCACACCTTTTCCGAAGAAAGCCAGCGACATCATGGCGATGACAAGCCAATCGGCCGATACATAATTGCAGACGACCATGCACATCGACAACAGCATGCCGCATACGATGGGCGTTTTACGTGACGCCGACAACGAGTAACCAGACCTGATCATCTTATCCGAGATAATCCCGCCCAATATCCCGCCGGAAAACCCTGCGATAGCAGGCAGTGCGGTGAGAAAGCCTGCCTTCAGGATGGTCATATGGCGCTCTGTCACCAGATAGACCGGAAACCATGTCAGGAAAAAATAGGTCAACACATTGATGCAATATTGGCCAATGTAAATTCCTAGCAACATACGATTGCTTAACAATTCCTTGATCATCGCCCACGTGTTGATTTGGACAGGCTTGATTACTTTGCTTCCACTGTCCATGTCCACCAATGCGCCGCCGGCCGCAATATACTGAAGTTCAGCCGCATTGATGCGCGGGTGATTTTTCGGACCGTAAATTGTTTTTTGCCATACGAAGGCCATCACGATACCGAGCGCGCCCATGACATAAAACACGCTCTGCCAATCGAAAGTATGGATTAACCACCCCATTAACGGTGCGAACAGCGCTGTAGCAAAATACTGTGCAGAGTTAAAAATGGCGGCAGCGGTGCCGCGTTCAGAAGTGGGGAACCACGCTGAGGTGATGCGGCTATTGCCGGGGAATGAAGGCGCTTCTGCGGCCCCGATAAGAAAACGCAATCCAAATAAGACGGCAACGGCTGCAGCGCCGGTGAAAAATCCGACGGCGCCCATCATCATGGTGAACAGCGACCATAAAAAAATACTAAAAAAGTAAGTGATCTTTGATCCGAAACGGTCCAGTAACCACCCGCCCGGAAGCTGGGCTAAAACATACGACCAGGCAAATGCGGAAAAGACAAAGCCAATAACTTCTGGATTTTTGGCCCGGCCAAGCCGATGGTGGCGCGATCGGCATAATTGATTGTGGTAATAATGAAAAGAATTGCCAGAATTCCCCACCGCACGCGGGTCTGATAGCCGCTGTTATTTCCGTCCGTTGCGCTGCGCCCTTGCTGCGATTTTTGTATCGATTTCATATGGTCTCCTTCAAATTAAATCCTGATTGCGCTTAACGGCACTCCGAGGGTGTTCACGTCCCCCTGTTTTTTTTGCCTGAATTGCCGAATAATTGCCTGTATTCCCCAACAACAGTCAACAGTCATCAGACAACAAGTGTCGTAGTATAATCAGCACATCTAGAATTAGCAACCATCTTCGATTCAATTTTTCGGGCGCAACGAGCACTATGACTTCTTTATCCCCACCATCGGCACCGCCAAAAAAACATCGCAATTTGGCGCAAGGCGTCGTCGCCTATATCAATGACAATATTTGCGATGGCAGTATTAATCCAGGCGAAAAGCTCCCGACCGAATCGGAAATTATGCGGATTCTAGGCGTCAGCCGAACGGTCGTACGAGAAGCAATATCCCATATGCAGGCTTCGGGCCTGGTGGAAACGCGGCACGGTATCGGCACCTTTGTGCTCGAGCCTCAGCAGGTGCAACACTTGGGCATCGATCCTAAAACTGTCATTACAATGCGGGACGTGCTCTCCATTCTGGAGTTACGCATCAGCCTGGAAGCCGAGGCTGCAGGACTGGCGGCCAGCCGCCGCACTGAAGCGCAATTGCAGGAGCTGCGTGTCGCGCTGGATACTTTTCGCGATTGCATCACTAACGGCCGTGATACGGTGGCATCGGATGTTCAGTTTCATCTGCTTATCGCACAGGCCTCTGGCAATCGATATTTCCATGACATATTAAGTCAGCTCGGCACCAATATTATTCCGCGCTCGCGCCTTAACTCTGCCAAGCTCGCGCATGATCAATTAGCGACTTATTTGGAGCGTGTAACGCGCGAGCATGAGGACATCATTAACGCCATCGCCCGCCAGGATCCCGAGGCCGCCCGTGCCGGGATGCGCATCCATCTCAGCAATAGCCGCGAACGTCTACGCCGTGCGCAGGAATTGATAGAGTCTGGCACGCCGCAGTAATGTAAATGCATTCTCACTTCCGCCAGTGTCCGCGGAGGCCGATGTGTCTCAGGCCGGACTGGCGGGTTCAGATGCAACGTCAAATTTGTGCTTGAATCAAACGGCCTTGCATGCCCGGTCGCTCAAAGACTTCAATTCTTGAGCGCGTGGCTACGCGCATTTTGCAATCAGATCTTGAGCGTTGGAGCACCTAAGTCGAGCACCTAAGTCGAGCACCTAAGTGGATCACCTAAGTGGATCACCTAAGTGGATCACATAAGTGGAGCACATAAGTGGAGCACAGAATTAAGCAGCGTTTAACTATAGCCGTAAACGCTATGTCCAATGATCGTGTCGGCAGCTATGGTTTTAGTTATAGGATGTCCTATAAGATTTATTATAAAACAGATTAAACGATATAGGCTCCCTCAAATACTTCCCTTCCTCCTCTGCAATATACTGCGCCCGCGCCATCAACGCCAGATTCGTCCCAGATCACCATAAAGCAGTCTTAAGCGCTGGCGCCAATTCGAGGGCGGGAAATTAGACGAGTTTACCCGCACTCTGCACTCTGCACTCTGCACTCTGCACTCTGCACTCTGCACTCTGCACTCTGCACTCTGCACTTTGCACTCCGCACTCTGCACTCCGCACTCCGCACTCTGCAACCTGCAACCTGCACTCTGCACCATAACAATCTCCGAGGCACACATCATCAGCAAATTTGAGGCTTGTCGCGTCGTGCGACGGATTATTTCAGCCTTAGCGTTCTTTAACCCAACTGTCACCAAAAAAACTAAAAGATCAGTCATCCTATAACTTAAATAAATAAAAGACATTTTTTTATAGGTTTCATCGAGGCTTTACGAGTAAAAACACGCAATAGGGCGAAAAATTTGCCTTATACGTTGCAATCTCTCGACTATGTTGTATGATGTCCTTTAACATAAAAAAATTAATGACGCCCATCTATGCAGCTTAAACGCGTTGGATGAGCATTGATCACCAGTTGCCGATGCTTTCGGCACCTTGGTGGTGAAAAACACAAGTTAACCGCTAAGAATTAGGAGACAACCCTATGAATCAATCTATCAGCGCCCTCTCTGAACGAGAGAGCCATGCCACGGTAGCGCCCGCAAATGTTGTGCAACGCACCCGCCCGACGCATGTTCGTTTTTTCATGTTGGCGCTGGTTCTGCTTGCCACCATCATCAACTATCTGGACCGCACCAATTTATCCGTGGTGGCACCGTTCATGTCGAAAGAATTGGGAATTGACAAGTTTCATATGGGGTTGTTATTTTCAGCGTTCGCCTGGACTTATGCGATTGCGCTGATTCCTGGTGGCGTAGTGGTCGACAAGTTCGGTTCGCGCGTCGTGTACGGAGTCTCGCTGATATTGTGGTCGATCGCCACCTTCATGCAGGGTTCTGCGCGCAGTTTCGCCAGCCTCCTCGGCTTGCGACTGGTGATCGGTACCTGCGAAGCACCCGCGTTTCCGGCCAACGCACGCGCCGTAACGATGTGGTTTCCACAAAATGAGCGGGGTATGGCCACCGGCATTTACGTGATGGGGCAGTATCTCGGCACGGCACTGTTTTCCGCTTTGCTGTTATGGATGACGACTGTATTCGGTTGGCACGCAGTGTTCTACGTTTCCGGTGCTGTGGGCGTCGTATTCGGTTTGATCTGGTTTGCACTGTATCGCGATCCGGCCCAAAGCAAATTGGTCAACGAGGAAGAGCTGCGTCTGATTTCCGATGGCGGCGGTCTGGCAACCAGTGCTGATGCAGTCAAGTTCAAATGGAGCCATGCGCTACAGTTACTTCGCTACCGTCAAATCTGGGCCTTGTGCATCGGTAAGTTTGCGAGTTCTTCGGCCCTTTATTTTTTCCTGACCTGGTTCCCCACCTACTTGCTGGAGGACCGCCACATCACGATTCTCAAGACCGGTTTTTTTAGCATTCTGCCGTTTGTTGGGGCAACAATCGGAATATTGTTGGGCGGCTGGGGCGCAGACAAATTAATACGTCGCGGCGCTTCAGTGTCGTTTGCGAGAAAATTTCCGCTGATTGCTGGCTCTTTGCTGGGCTCAACCATCGTGCTGGCAAATTTTACCGATTCCGACGCCCTGTGCATTGCCATTCTAACGGGTGCATTTTTCGCGCAGGGCCTGTCTGCCACCTCTTGGGCGGCAATGTCCGAAGTAGCACCTAAGGGCCTGATTGGCGTTACCGCAGGCTTAACCAGTGTAGGTGCCAATCTCGCAGGGATTGTCACGCCTATCGTCATCGGTTATATCGTGCGCGAAACCGGCTCATTCGCATGGGGGCTTGGCTTTATCAGCATTTTGTCGTTGATTGGCACCTGTTCCTATGCGTTTCTGATGGGTCCGGTATCGCGTATCGTCCTCGACCATCCTGCCAAAGCGGGTTAATTCCGATGGCGCCATTCGGCCTGCTTGAATCAGGCAAGCAGGACTGATCCAGGATCAATTTTTAAATGCTATTACCAGTTACCAATTCGAGAGCGAATCTTATGCCAACCCACATTACGCCAGACACCACCTTGCCCACCGCCGCCGCATCGCGCCCGATTTACTGCTATGTGGCTTGCGCTGACAGTGGCGAAGTGGCTGTCTTCCAGCTCAATTCAGAAAGTGGGCAGTTGAGTTTGGTACAGACCCTCGCGCTCGGTGGAACGGTGATGCCAATGGCGGTCAGTCACGACCAACGTACCCTTTTCGTCACGCTGCGTTCATCGCCTTACCGGGTGACCAGCCTGCGAATCAACCAGACTAATGGGCAGCTGACGGAACTCTCGAGCGCTGAATTGCCCGGTAATATGGCTTACATTGCGCTGGATCGGAGCGGACAATTTCTGCTGGCTGTTTCGTTCGGTGAACACATATTGAGCATCAGTCCAGTGAGTAACGATGGCCTGGTTGGCGCACCGATTTGCGTGCGCACAACCGCGGCCAAGCCGCATTCGGTAGTGCTGGATCACAGCAATCAATGGTTACTCGTGACCAGTCTCGCCGACAACACCATTAGTCAATGGCGCTTTGACGCGAGCAACGGCCAGTTATCGGACAGCGCACCGACGGTCTTCCCAATGGCCACTGACGGCGGCCCGCGCCATCTCACATTTAGTTCTGACAACTGCCATGTGTATGCGGTCAACGAGCGCGACGGCAAGCTTGAGGCTTTGCGTTTTGACGCAAAGAGCGGCATCGGCGCTAGCGAGCAAAGTGTCGTCATCACACCGTCTGCCGAGGCAGCGCTGGGTGCAGACATTCACGCGAGCGCCGATGGCCGCTTCCTGTATGCCTCGGAACGCGTATCGAACACCATTAGCGGATATCGCTTCAATGCCGAAGATCGCCTGGAACTGATCGGCCATTTTCCGACAGCCTTGCAGCCGCGCGGATTTAACCTGGACCCGAGCGGAGCCTTTCTGGTCGCAGCAGGCCAGTTGTCACATTCGGTAATGGTGCATCGCATCGCGCCAGACAGCGGCGCATTGATCGAAGTCGGCAGTGCGGTGGTAGGAAAAAATCCAAACTGGATTGAATTTGCACAACCTTAATATCGGTTAGTTACCGTTCGTTTTATGATCGGTTTAAATTAAGTCAAAATTGACAACCTGATCTTCCATATCGGGCGCCTCAAAACGCCTGGCCCATCCTCTCCTGCGGAGTTGCTGGCGTTTGTGTTTCACCGACCGCCATTGTGTCGCCGAACACCTCTTCCCCTACCTGCGTCTCGATGCGTGGCCTCAATTGCAATTGGGTGTCGACGTATAGCGATATCCCCAGAAGCCCGTCGATACAGGCACATCATAGTTACGCTGATTAATACCGATATTCTTCCAGGCGTCAGGACAAACGTAGATTTGTTCACCATGTCCGTCCACCACGACATTTAATCCGTACCAATGTTGAACCATTCCCTTTCCCTCCTCCTTACCGAGGATAGTCATTGACTCGACTTGTAGTGGCTTACTGGCGATGGCGATGTTTGAATAAAAAGCGAAAGCACATGTGGCCAGTGTGACTCCTTGCCAGAACATCAAAATTATTGCTAACTTTGTACCGCCGCTTACATTGTGAAGAGAATATTTTCCGATGATAAAACATACTATGGTGGCTAAAATGACGCCTATGCAAAGTCCAAACGTTGCCAGGCGGCCAGCATCAAATGTTACTTCCATCTGATTGCTGCTCAATACAAAGGCAAGCAAGCCAGCAAAGAACATTCCCATAGCCACGTATATCATTAGCTCAAATTTCCGGCTTTGGTATGGCGCCATCAAAATTCCTATTATTGTTGCGTCATTCCGATGTGACTTGAGACGACAAAAACGTCCAAGTAATGCGTACCGCTAATAGCTTCTAAATTTTACCTTGCAAACTTGCTGATAATATTATCTCCGAGATAACTACTAAAATAGGTTTTACTTTTCATTTTGCCAAATAGATTGCTGAAATTGCAATTGAACGCAGCATACACAGTTCATTGCCCTTCTGTCCAAAAATGAATCTGTTGGCGCGAATGTATTTAGCAAATGATTGTCTCGATGGCGTCATTTATCGAATAGCGCATGGGTAAAAAGTTGAGTATTGTAGCGATGTAATTGATCGCGGGAGGGCGATTTCCTGGCAATTTAAGTCATTCTCTTATGTTGGGCGGCCAGCGTCTGATCGAAAGATGTTGCCGGTGCGGCTATCGTGCCAACACCCCGCTAAAAGCCATGTCATGTGCCGCAAAGGAGAATGTTGTTGCAATTACTACACGCTTCTTTACCGACTTTTCCCAAAAACAGAATTAGTCAAAAAAAAGCTAGACATCCATTAATCTTCGCGTAGAATAATATTTGTTGCAGCGCACCATTTACCGAATTTCTGCATAACCTCATTCTCGACCTACCAGGAGTTTCTTATGTTTTCGAACCTAGATAAATTTTCAGCTGCAACAAAAGCCGCGTTTGAATCACAACTTTCGACAACGAATGCACTCATCAGCAAGCTGACAGAAAGCGCTGAAAAGACAGTAGCGTTGAATATCGCCGCTGCTAAAGCTTACGCTGAAGAATCCAGCATATCAAGCAAACAGTTGCTTTCCGCTAAAGACCCGCAAGCTTTTTTCGCGCTTATCGCTTCACAAGCTAAACTGAACGCAGAAAAAGCGGCTTCTTATAGCAGCCACCTGACTGAAATCGCCTCTATCGTTAAAGCCGATTTAACGCAAGCGGCTGAAGCACAAATTGCAGAGTCGAAAATCAAGGTTACAGCGCTAGTTGACGAAGTCGTCAAGAGCGCACCTGCAGGTTCAGAAAATGCAGTCGCCATGTTGAAATCTGCCGTGAGCAATGCCAACGCTGGTTACGAACAACTCAGCAAGACTACCAAGCAAGCTGTGGAAACTGTAGAAGCGAATGTTGCTAAAGCGACCACGCAACTGTCGCAAGCGGCTAAAAAGGCTGCTTAATCGCCAAAGTCACACCAGAATTACACCAAAATGGTGGAATTCAAATATAAGTAAAATGGCCGCATTTGCGGCCGTTTTACTTTTTGACAAGAGTTAGATCGCTAATAGATCTGTTTCAGCCACCTTCGGCAAAAGAGTTTTAAACGCAACTCAGACGTCCCATCCTCGCCGGTTTTTTTTGCAACCGTTACACTTCTCCGTTGTTTGCCCTAACCTCCCCTCGTCTCATTGCCGCCTCATTGTCGTGTCGCTCACCGCCATTTCGACCATCCGCTTTCTATTTGAGCAGATTTAATTTCTGAAGCATCGCCAAAGTTACTGCCAGTCGGCCGGGTCGATAAGAGAAGTTTAGTAGCTTTGCTAAATTTCACCTTGACAACCATCGTCCGAAGCCTAAAATAACATCCATGTAGATGGTGTATAGATTCTATCTGGAGGAGTTATGAACGTAGTCGCCTTAAAACCCAAAATCAGTGAAAGCGAAAAAATCACGATTAATCTGGGATTAATTGATTTGGGTCAGATCGACCTGTTGGTGCAAGAGGGATTTTATTCAAATCGGACTGATCTCATCCGCACTGCCATTCGCAATCAACTCGCAATCCACGCGGAAACAGTGAAGCAAACAGTTGCGCGTAAAAGTCTGGTGCTGGGTTTGCAAACTTATTCTCGGACAGATTTGGAAGCATTACGCGACAGCGGGCAAACGTTACATATACAGGTGCTTGGACTAGCCACCATCGCCTCCGATGTGTCCGCAGAATTAGCTTTGGCAACCATTGCGTCCATCTCTGTTTTGGGTGCATTCCATGCAAGCGCCGCCGTAAAAGCAGCATTGTCGCAGCGCATCCATTAAACCAACCAACCCGAAAGAGTCCAATGAACCTAACCCAATACATCCGCGATCAAATGCGCCAAGTCACCCGACACTTAATGTCGGGCAAAACTGCAGAAGCGAGTGCGGCGATTCAAAAAGTGCTTGACGAACTGCCTGCGCAACCCGGCGCATCACTTCCTCCTCTGCCGACGTTTTTACGTGATAGGACGCAAAACAAAGATGCCGACCACGCGGCCGCAAGCGTCCCGGCGACAGACTTCGTGTCCGACCTGTTGAAGCGATTAGGCGTGCCGTCACCGCTTGATGGTGCAGCGAATGGTGTCAAAGATTTTGAGGAAAAACGCGCATCGCTTACGCCGGAGGAATTAGAGGCCGAACGGGCTGAAGGGCATGGTCAATTTTTAACCAAATCGTTCACCAACCACGCCGGCACGCGCAGTTATAAACTCTATATTCCGTCTTCGTACCAAGGCCAGGCGATGCCGCTGATGATAATGTTGCATGGATGCACCCAGAATCCAGACGATTTTGCAAATGGCACCGGAATGAATATTGTCGCTGAAGAGTCTCAATGTTTTGTTGCGTATCCAATGCAGACCCAGGCAGCAAATGTTTCGAGATGCTGGAACTGGTTTAATGCCGTGGACCAGCAGCGCGATCAGGGTGAGCCATCGATCATCGCCGGGATCACCCAGGCGATCCTGAATGACTATAAACTCGATGCGCGCAAAGTGTATGTGGCAGGGCTTTCTGCCGGTGGCGCAATGGCGATTATCATGGGAACCACTTATCCCGATATGTATGCCGCAGTGGGTGTACATTCCGGCTTACCTTACGCGGCTGCGCATGATTTGCCTTCCGCTCTTGCGGCGATGAAGGGCAATGCAGCAGGCGTGCGATTCAACAGCAAACAACCTGCTGGTACGCGGCTGCATTCGATCCCTATTATTGCTTTCCATGGCGATCAGGATGCGACGGTCAGTCCGCATAACAGCGAGCAATTGATGACCCAAAACGTCCCGGAATTCACCTCAAACCAGGGTGAAAACGAACCCGATAGGTCTCAACAAATCAGGCCGGTCGTGATCGTTCAGGAAGGTAAGGTCTCGGACGGGCATCGTTACACCCAGACCTCGCATCATGACGATAGCGGACGCTCGATAGCTGAACACTGGTTGATTCATGGCGCGGGGCATGCCTGGGCCGGTGGCGATAGGAGCGGTACCTATACCGATGGCAAAGGCCCCGATGCGTCACGAGAAATGATGCGTTTTTTTTCAACCCAATCACTTAGTTAGCACCACGTAGTTAGCAATCACCCTCCGAGGGATGAAAATCAAGACTTCTGAGGGTTACCGGGAAATACTGCGCCCCATTGATGCAATTCTGCATCAATGGGGCGCAGTGACTATCTGCCAGAAGTTCGCATGTGCTTTAACGCGGTAACAGCACCCGATAAATTCTTATCAGTTATAGCTTACCCAATTCATTCATCGGTGTACGGAAGGTTTCCTTCGCTGTCAACACAGAGACCGCCGAAATCACTGACGTGATCGTGACGAACACCGCAACCGGTACCCACCCATCTATTCCAGGCCGAAGAATCGCGGCGCTGATCGTTGGCGCAAAACCACCCAGCGCAAAGCCGATCTGTGTACCGATAGCCATGCCCGATAAACGCACCCGGGTATTAAACATCTCGCCATACAACGACGGCCATATCCCATTTGCCGCACTGTAAACAACGCCAGACAAAAGCAGGCCCAGAACAAAAATGAGGGGAATGTTGGCATGACTAAGCGCCCACATATATGGCCATATCAGGAATGCCGACCCAAGCGCGCCGAACACAAATACCGGCTTGCGACCGATACGATCCGATAACATCGCAAAGGCAGGGATCGCTGCTAACGCAATCACGTTGGCCAAAACCAGTACGGTCAACATGGTCGCGCGCGGGATGTGCACCGTATTGACGGCGTACGAAAGTGTGAAGACGCTAAAGATGGTGCTTACCACCGATATTAGCGCAGCAAAAATAACCCTGACCAGATTCGCCTTGTAGTCGCGCAACAGCACAGCGACCGGCAATTTAGCTTGGGTATGCGACTTTTCTTCCTCGTTGAATGCCGGTGTTTCAGGCAAGGTACGACGCACCCACATACCGACCGCAACCACAATCGCACTCAGGAAAAACGGAATCCGCCATCCCCACGCCAAAAGCTGATCCTCTGGCAATGCGGAAATCGGAAGATAGATCAACGTCGCCAGAATCAGTCCCGCCTGCGTGCCACTCAACGTAAAACTGGTGAAAAATGCACGACGGTGCGCAGGTGCATGTTCAAGCGTCATTGAATTTGCACCCGCCTGCTCGCCTGCAGCCGACAAGCCTTGCAACATGCGTAGCACCACCAAACTGATTGGGGCGGCGATGCCGATCTGTCCGTAAGTAGGCAACAGACCGACCATAAACGTTGAAATCCCCATCAGCAATAAAGTAAAGGTCAGTACTTTTTTGCGACCATATTTATCGCCGATATGCCCCAGCAAAACAGCGCCGATCGGACGCGTAACATAGCCGACGCCGAAGGTAGCAAAGGCTGCAACTGTCGCCGTCACCGGATCAAAAGAGGGAAAGAAAATCTTTCCAAATACTAGTGCCGCGGCAGTGCCATAAATGAAAAAATCGTAATACTCAACTGCACTACCAATCCAACTGGCGAAGGCCGCTTTACGCGGCGAACGTTGTGCTGTTTTTTGCTCTTCGCCCGTGCGGCTCTGGGCCCGATCTTGTTGCGAAAACGTCGATGTAGACATAGCGTCCTCCATAAACTTTGATTAGTCTTACATTAAAAGAACGGATTCTTTTAATGTCTCCGGTCCAAAAAGGCTTAGAAGCGATGTAAAACGCCGGCTTGCAGACCCACCAGGCTTCGGCCGTTGATATCGGTGCCCGCCAGATTTGCCGTAGGTCCAGCCGATCCACTGAAACGGAACCCAGCGTTCGTATCGTTCTTCATGTAGTTCGCAAAACCGTAGAACGTGGTCATCTTCGACAAATCGTAATAAGCACCCACGTTACCGCCTCGTGCACCGGCACCTCCATTCGAAGTGTCTTTCATGACGCCGTACAATGCACCCACGCGGAACTGCTGCGTGAGACGATAGTCGGCCGATACCTGATAGATGTTATACATCCGCAGTACGCTTGGATTACTACCGGTAAACAAGTTGGTCGGGATGCTGACATTGCTCAGGATGGCAGTGGCATCATTACCGTTCGCATTGCCCGTTACATTATTGCTGCGCACGTAAGCAAGATAAACCTTGCCCTTGCCGTAATCATAGTCAGCATAAAGGTTGTGATAGACGACCGCGTTCGCGTAGATCGCGCTTGCCGTTGGTTTGGCCCACAATCCTGCATAGCCAGCGCGGTACGGACCATTGGTGTAATCGACTCCCGCCTGATACACACCGCGCTTACCTAGTGTTTCGCCCGCAGTTTCGTTCATGGCGTAATGGAGATCGAACTGAAAGTTGGCTAGACGCGGGGATTTATACGAGATGTCATTATCGTAGCGCGATGGTACGCCGAAGGTGTTGATGATCGAACCGAACGTCGTCCGCTCGGTATAGTCAATGGCGCCGCCGATAAAGAATATGATGGTGTTCTGGCGACCAATACGAAATTCACCCCCCGGTGTATTAATACCAACCCAGGCTTGACGATCAAAAATACGCGGAGCATCAGCCAATGCACCTGTATTAGCGCCGAAACCTTGCTCGAGCGTGAACTTGGCCTGATAGCCGTTGCCCAGATCTTCGACCCCGCGAAAGCCCAGGCGACTGCGCAAAATCGCCCCGTCGTCCAAACCAATGACGCTCTTTCCACTGCTGCTATGGATATAACCGATGTATTGATCCACATCGCCATATATTGTGACATTTGTTTGTGCTTGCGCGAAGGAACACGCGACCAGGCCGCAGGCTACGGCTAATTTTTTCCCCATTACATCTCCAGATAGTTTGTTTTTTATGTGTTCCGCAATGCTTCAGAAAGACATCACGCTATATTCCCCTCAAGTACCCACCGAAGTGAGGGGCCTCCGTACTTCCATACCAAAATTTAACCGTGGCGCCGTGCTGTCAGGCGCTCATACCCGCCTGAGACGGCAGACCAGCTGTGGCTTCAGACTTTTCCATTTTGTTCACATTTTTTGCTGACTGGCCTTGTCCTTCAACCTCAATGCGAAAGTTGAGGTGCAGGTTGCATCGCGAGCGCAGCAATTGCCAGCGCATATCCCTCAACACCAAAGCCCAGCATCACGCCATGCGCAACCGGCGACAACCACGAGCGATGGCGAAACGCTTCACGCGCATGCACGTTCGAGATGTGCAGCTCGATCAGATGCACAGATGCACCCTTAATGGCATCATGCAAAGCGATCGAAGTATGGGTATAAGCGCCGGCATTGAATATCACCCCGGCGAGATAGCCCGCCGCTTGTGCCGCGCCTGCTTCGTGAATCCAGTCGATCAACACGCCTTCGTGATTCGATTGGCGAAAATCGAGGGTGAATCCATGCGTTTCGCAAGCACCGAGACACAGGCGCTCGACGTCAGCCAGTGTCTGCCCGCCATACACCGAAGGCTCGCGACTGCCGAGAAGGTTAAGATTCGGCCCATTGAGGACCAGGACGGATTTTAGGTCTGTCGTCATACTGTCTCCCTTAAAGCTTTGTTATTTTTTTATTCAACTACTTTTATTCAACATTTTTGGCTCGCCGCGTTGTTGGTATCGCCGCGTTACTATTACTACGCCATGGTCGGATGCCCGGCGGTTGGCTGGCGCACCTGAAGGCTGCGCCGAAGCACTTGATCCGTGACCCACTTGGTGGCGCGGTGGGCCCGGCGGGCAACAATATCCGGTGATAATTGTAAATAATCGTCGTTAAACACTTCAAAACTGTAGTCGCCGCGGTAACCTGCACGGTCCAAGCGCCGCAACAAATCGGACAGCTCCTGCGAATGGGCACCCTCACCCGGGAAAACGCGCAAATGGCGCGCCGTTTCGAGCCGTTCTTCAGCGCTACGAATATCGCGCCACATGAAATCCGACAGCTGCACCATCGCTATCTTGTCGCTTGGAATATCTTCAAGCCCGTCGAAGTCGGCCTGATTCGCCAGCATGTGAAACGAATCAATCACCACACCAAGATTGGCGTGGTCAGCTAGTTCAACCGCTTCCCACGACTGGGTGTACTGATTAATATGACGCCCCCAGGACAAAGCTTCGAAGCCGATCTTGACACCCAGCGGCACCGCCAAAGTCGCCAGCTTAGCCAGATGACGGGCGATCAAAGACATATCTCCGGTGGCGTGTGCAGAGGTACTCGAGCACACCATCAGCAAAGGGGCGCCGACGGCCTTGCACATCTGCAATAAATTTTTAGCGATGTCGAGTTTATATTCATGCAACGTGCCGGACAGCCCTTCAAAGTCGCGCATCACCTGAATGCCGGTGACCCGGACCCCACTGGCTTTCACCAGCCGCACGGCTTCGTTTAAGCCGCCCGGATGTCCGGCCAAATCCTTGGCCCACAACATAATTTGAGAAAATCCAGCGACCTTGGATGCCATCAGCTTTGATTCAAGCGGCCCAGCCAGCGTGATGCTGTCCATACCGAAGTTGCTCAGATTCATATTGCCTCCAGCGCCCGAAAATCGTCCGAGGAAACGCCAGGCCAGCCAAATAACGCCAGGTATAAAGGCGCCTGTTCGATCATCATTTCCCGGCCCTTCTGAATGCGACAGCCTCGCTTTTGCGCTTCGATCAGCAAGCGCGTCATTTCAGTCTTCATGCCGCAATCGGCGACGATGCAGGAAGCCGCGACCTGACTCAAGTCGACTGGCATCGGATCGTCTGGGCTCATGCCTAGCGGCGTGGAATTAACCACCAAATCATAGCCTTCAGCCTTCGGCGTTCCAATCACCACCTGAGTCGCCGGAAATGCTTGCTGCAAGCGCTCTCGCAGCGCTTCTGCCTGTGGTAACCGAGTATCGTAAATCGCCACGTGGCCGATGCCACGTGTTGCCAGCGATGCCGCTACGGCGCAACCGACACCACCGCTGCCGACCACCAGTGCGCGTGCTTGTGCCCAGTTAAATGCCGCTCCATTTAAGGTGCGATCAAAAGCGCGTACAAACCCTTCGCCGTCGATTAGATCACCGATAATTGTTTTGCCGTCGTCCGCTTTAAAAATGGCGTTGCAAGCACCAGCCAGCATTGCTCGGGAAGTTGGCTGGTCCACCGCGTCCACACTCATCGGCTTATGCGGAATCGAGACAAAAATGCCACCCACGTTCTCTATCGACATCAAGGTGCGAACCGCCGCACCATAAGCCTCTGGCGCGATTTTGAGCGGAATAACACGGGCATCTATCCCGTATTTTTCAAAGTAGGCATTAAACAACGCGGGCGCTTTGACTTGCTCAACGGGCCATCCGATAACGGGAAAAATGCGCGTAGTACCAGAAATATTAAGCATCGCCACGCTCCAGATCGCTGACAACCAGTTCGAAACTGATGCCACTCTTATATAACTGCGTCAAGGCACCCTTTTCGCTCGATTGAGTCGGTTCACGGTCAATAAAAATGATGCCGCGTTGTTTCAGTTCCCGAACCGCAGCCAGCACATCCGGCGCGCCGAGTCCGATCCGAATCAGTTGTTCGTCCCATTGCAGTCCTGCTGCACCGTCTGGCGGTTCCACCAATTGCAGATAAAAACGATGACACGGACTTTCGAGCAGGGTCCCTTTGGGTAGTACGCCAAAGTAATGGCCCTGCGGCAGTGGCCGAAAATCCATCAGTTGTTGATAAAAGTCGATCCACTCCGGCGAACGGTCGCGGCCAATGGCCTGCACCACCCCGAAGAAATGCAAACCTGCGATTGCCGGTGGATTAACCGGCGCATTGGGAATTGATTTGAAATCGACGTCGTAGATGGAAAAATCACGAAAGCGGTCAACAAAATACAGAATCGAATCGCCAGCGCCGTGGACGCCGGGGATATTCAATTCCATGGCCCCTGCGCGGGTTTCGATCGCCCAGGCTCCCATCGAGATCGCATGACGATAAGCCACGTCAGCATCACGCACTCGCAGCGCAATGGCGCTGATGACGGTGGTTTGCAAATCAGTGTCCGATTGCGGCAAAGCGCGTGGATCTGCATTGACAATCACATTCATTGTGCCTTGTCGATACAGCGTTACTTCACGCGAACGATGACGTGCCGTGGAGACAAAGCCCATTTGTTCGAGCAGTGCCCCAAGCGCCAGTGGTTGCGCGGTCGCATACTCAACGAACTCAATACCATCAATACCGAGGGGATTATTAGGCTCGGGGTTTTGCTCTTGCGCAATCATGGGGATCCTTTGCAATTTGATATGCGAAGTATAGAAACGTGATGCGGGGAAGACCAGTGCCGAAAAACCGCTATACTGCGTTAATCGCTCAGTCGGCGCGATTAACGCACAATTTCAGGATTATTTTCAGATGAAAAAACCGGCGTTGCAAAATATTACGATTGCCAAACGCGATTTGATTGAAGGCCTGATCAAAGGCATCGACGTCATTACCGCTTTCAACGATGACGCGGCGCGCATGACCGCAACAGAACTCGCAGAGAAAGTGGATATCAGTCGCAGTGCGGCACGTCGCTATTTATTGACGCTGGTGCACATTGGCCTGGCATCGACCGATGGCCACAATTTCTGGCTAACGCCAAAAGTCTTGAATCTGGGACGTTCCTATTTAGACTCTGCGCGCCTGCCTCGCGCAATTGTGCCCTTTCTTCAGCGCCTGACTTTACAGTTGCAAATATCCACCAATTATTCCGTGCTCGAGGGCGATGACGTGGTGTATGTGAGCCGGGTCAACGCCCCACAAGCGCTGACGTCCGGGTTCGAACCCGGAACCCGATTGCCTGCCTACACCGCCACCGCTGGCCGAGTGCTTTTGTCCGCGAAGCCCGACGCAGATTTACGTGTCTATCTCGAGCGCGTCCAACTGGTCTCATTTACCCATTTAACCGTGCTGGACAAAGAACAATTATTCAATGAATTGGTGACGATCCGCGCGGACGGTTTCGCATTGACCGAAAACCAATATGAAATTGGGTTACGCGGCATTTCAGTCCCTATAAAAAGCCGTAGCGGCGCACTAATCGGGGCGCTGAGCGTGTCAATGCTGATTTCGAGTTGCTCAAAAGCCGAAGCCATCGCACGCTGCGTTCCCGCTTTGCAGGCGACCGCGAATACGTTGATGATGTGGGTGTGATAGCGGCTGTTTTTTGTCTTGCGCCGGTTTCGTTCCTCCCACGTAATCCTGTCGCGCCGGCTTAGAGCAACGCTGCCAGCTCGATCTGCACCTTTAGCAACGCCGGCAGGCAACGCTCCACAATGTTTTCAATAGGAATTCGCGCTGCATGAACACTAACATTCACCGCAGCTACGGTTTCGCCCCGAAAATTTTTGAGCGGCACCGCAATGGTCCGCAGCCCTAATTCAAGCTCCTGGTCTACCACAGCGTATCCCTGGGACCGGGTGCGAGCAATCTCCAGCAGTAGTCTTTCTTTATTAATGATGGTGTGCGCGGTGATAGGCTCCAATTGAACGCGCGCTAACAGTGCCTCTATCTGAGGCTGAGATAAGCTTGCTAGCAGAACCCGGCCGTTAGCAGTACAAAATGCCGGGACACGGGTTCCCGGCTGTAAGGTCGCCGACACCAGACGACCAGCGCTGACTGCAGCAACGCATACCAGCTCGTCATGATCCAGGACGCCAGCGGACGCTGCTTCTTCCAACGAATACGCCAAACGATAGAGTAACGGCTGGACGATGCGGGGTAGCCGGGCCGAATGCAAATACGACTGGCCCAGTCGCAATACCTTAGGAGTCAGTGAAAACAATTTCTGCTCGTGCCTGACATACCCCAGGTGCGACAAAGTGATCAGATAACGCCGCGCGGCGGCACGCGTCAATCCGATGCGTCGGGCGACTTCACTGATGGTGAGCCGGGATCGTTCCTGATCGAAAGCCTCTATCACTTGCAGGCCTTTTTCAAGTCCCGCAATCAAATCTCGCTTTTGAGGTGCGTCTTCCTGTGGTATTTGGCGTGTGGTGTTCGACGCCGCCCTTCCGGCATCGTGGCTCGGCGTCGTTGGATTAGAATCTGTTTCGCTCATAAATCCTCCCTTTTGGGCGATTGTCGCACAATTTGGGCGCGATACGGCCGTCACCGCGCACCAGCTACTTGTTCGACCGGGGATCAGCGCTTATGATCAATTTCAATAATTTAAACAAAACATGAGACCCACAAGCAAACATGCCTCGGCATAGCTCATACCGGACTGGCGACTTAATTTGCGTTGAAGCACTATCACAACAAGGAGTTTTACGTGAGATTCGAACCTACGACGACCGGGGTATATCCGAGCCTGGTCTATTTACCTTATGCCTCTACGCTAAAGCGCGGTCCGACCCAGCCACCGCTGCGTATTCGCGCTACAGCGCCAGTCGAGACAAACATTACGGTTTCCAAAAGCTTGATCCTGCCGCACGACATGGACCTTACCGCGCAAGGCCAGGGCGAGCCGTTGGGCGAAAAAATCGTGGTGACCGGACGGGTCTTCGATGAAGACGGACAGCCGGTACGTAACTCGTTACTGGAAGTGTGGCAATGCAACTCCGCCGGTCGCTACTGGCACAAACGCGATCAACATGACGCGCCGCTTGACCCAAACTTTTTCGGCTTCGGCAAGATGCTCACGGATGACGAAGGACGATACCGTTTTGTGACCATCAAACCGGGCCCTTATCCGTGGGGCAACCATCACAAAGCGTGGCGTCCGGCCCATATTCACTTCTCATTGTTTGGCAACGTTTACGCGCAACGGCTTGTCACGCAAATGTATTTCCCCAGCGATCCGTTGTTTGACTACGACCCAATCTTTCAAAGCATTCCCGACCTCGCCGCACGTCAGCGTCTAATCGCACACTTCAGCATGGACGAGACGGTTGACGACAAAATGCTAGGCTATCAGTTTGATATCGTATTGCGCGGTCGCGATGCGACGCCAATGGATCTTTAAAAAAGGAAATACAACATGGACTCTACAATCACCACATCACAGACCATAGGCCCTTTCCCCCACGAGGCATGGCGCTGGGGCGTTGATGCTACCAACACGCTGGTAACTAATGCACCCGTTATCTCCATTAGTGGCATATTGCACGATGGCGATGGCCATCCGATCAATGATGGATGGATTGAAGTCTGGCTGCCCGAAGCAGTTGCCGCGGAATCGTCACAAGCGATCCCGGGCTTTCGCCGGATTCCTAGCAATGATCAAGGGGGCTTCCGCATTGAGGTATCGCTAGCGACTCCTGCCGTATCCGGCAAACCGGTTTTGTTTGCGACGATCTTTGCACGCGGCCTGGTAAAACACCAATTCACTGCAGTTTTTCTTGAGGACGATAGCGGCATCGCCCAGTCCGACATTCTCAACCAGGTGCCCGCAAATCGGCGCGATACGCTGATTGCGCGGAAGCTGTCCAATACCGAATATCAGTGGGATATCTGGATGCAAACCGAGAAGGAAACCGTCTTCTTCGACTATATGTAAGTATCACAGTCGTCGTTGTAGTCAGCATTACAGTCATCGTTTTCATCAGCCGATCGGAGCTCAAGTGAGCGTTTCAATATTTGATAGTTTTCTCACCACGCCGGACATGATCGCGCTATTCGACGATGCTTCCGTGGTGCAGGCCATGTTTAGCTTTGAATCCGCTCTGGCACGTGCGCAAGCTGCTGAAGGGATCATCCCGGAAACGGCTGCGCGGGCTATTGCGAGCGTTTGCAATGCCCAGTTGTATGATATTCCGGCCTTGGTCCATGCCAGTCGGCGCGCAGGTAGTCTGGCGATACCGCTGGTAAAGGAGTTAACCAAAACAGTCGCCCTCTTCAATCAAGAATCGGCGACTTTTGTGCATTGGGGCAGCACCAGTCAGGACGTTATCGACAGCGCCATGGTATTAGTGACCCGTCAGGCACTAAAGCTGCTGGACCAGGGATTAGAAGCGCTCACCGAAAGCTTGCTGGGGTTGGCCGAACTGCATCTTTCGACGCCGATATTGGCGCGCACGCTCATGCAGCCGGCACAGGTCACAAGTTTCGGTTTTAAGCTGGTCGGCTGGGCTGCGCCGCTTGTCAGGGCCCGCGTTCAATTGCGCCAGACCGCCCAACGCGCGCTGCAATTACAACTCGGAGGAGCCGTCGGAACGCTGGCAGTTATGGGAGCACAAGGTCCGGCGGTAGTCCAACGGGTCGCCGCCGATCTGGGACTGGCGGTCCCGGACGCAGCCTGGCACACCCAACGCGACGAGTGGGTCCGGCTTGGATTGGAAGTGGCCGTGCTGGTGGGTAGCCTTAACAAGATCGCCACCGACTTGAGTTTGATGACGCAAGGTGAAATTGCTGAGTTGGCAGAACCGTCGGGAAGTGGACGCGGTGGCTCGTCAGCAATGCCGCACAAGCGCAATCCGGTCTCATCAATGATCGCACTGGCGGCCGCGACACGCACCCCGCAACATGCAGCAGCCTTGCTCGCCTGTATGGGCCAGCAACATGAACGGGGGCTGGGCAACTGGCAGGCCGAGTTAGCCGAATGGCCCGGTTTATTCCTCAGCGCCCACGGTGCTCTGAGTGCGCTAGCTGAAGCAATGGCAGGCCTGCAGGTTGATACCGTGCGCATGCGCCATAACATTGATGGTCTGCGCGGATTGGTATTTGCGGAGGCGGTATCGATTTGTCTGGCTGGCGCAATTGGTCGTCCTCAGGCGCACGCGCTGATGGAGCAATTGACGCAGGCAGCCGTGCACAGTGGCACCGATCTGAATGTTGTGGTAGCCGACGCCGTGGGCAACGATGACCGGTTACGGGGTACCGTTGATCTTCAGGCGCTTCAAAAATTGTTTGATCCGGTCGCTGCTGCAGCTCCGGCGGAAGCTCTGGCACGCGGACAATTAAAAACTATCAGAATAACGGTAGCATCGCTAACCGCCCTTCCCTCATGAATGCTGCATAAGCATCGCATAAGCATTACATAAACATTGCACCAACATTCCAACGTTAGACAAACGTTGCATCAGCATCCATTGCAACATCATCCATTCAACATCAATTCTTGATACAGGTAAACAAACCATGAGTTACGACCCAATAGACCATGACTTCGAACGCGGGATGGAAAATCGTCGGCAGATACTTGGTGACGAGTGGGTCAATCGCTCGGTCGCCAACGCCACTGAATTCAACGCTGAGTTCCAAAACCTGATCACGCGCTTTGCATGGAATGATATCTGGGGACGTCCGGGACTGGAGAAAAAGACCCGCCGCGTCATCGTGTTAGCCATTACGATGGCGCTAAGCCGTTGGGAAGAATTCGAACTCCACGCCCGTGCGGCTCTGCTAGGCGATGCCGATACACGCCTGACGCCAGACGAGATGAAGGAAGTCTTGATGCAGGCTGCGATTTACGCGGGCGTGCCAGCGGCGAATACTGCTTTCACGCATGCACAGCATATCCTGCGAGAGATTGGCGCACAAATTGGCTACCCGCTAGCACCATTGTTGCCGGCAAACACCTGCCACCCGGGCATCGGTCGCGAGGGTGCGACGACCAGTAAACCGGCGCTTCATTACAGTGTGCGCGCACCCCGCAGTGGCAAGGCACCGCGCCATACGGTGGTTCTCAGCCATGCACTGGGCTGCGATTTGACCATGTGGGACGGCCTGGCCAACTTATTGGCAGCCGACTGCCGCGTCATTACGTACGATCAGCGCGGTCATGGCAGTTCCGATGCAACTGCTGGATTAACCACCATCGCCGAGCTGGCTGATGATGCGGCGCGACTATTACGTGAACTTGATTCTGGCCCGGTGGTGTGGATCGGCTTATCCATGGGGGGAATGGTCGGTCAGGAACTCGCGCTGAATCACCCGTCGCTCGTTGCAGCGCTGATAGTCGCCAATACCACTTCCGCTTATCCTGAGGCTGCGCGCAACGCGTGGCAGCAGCGGATCGAGACTGTGCGCCAGCAAGGAATCGAAGCCATTGGAGATGCTGTAATGGCACGTTACTTTAACGACCAGTTCCGCAGCAAACACAGCGCCACTGTAACGCGTTTCCGCCAGTGCCTTGTTAACATTGATCCCGCTGCTTATGTAGCTTGCTGTCATGCGGTTGGCAGCGTGGATACTACCGCACGGCTGTCGCAGATTGTTGTGCCGACACTGGTGATTGCCGGTGCGCAAGATCAGGGAACGCCTTTGGTCATGTCGCAGACCTTATGTGAAAGTATCCCAAACGCGCAGCTAATTGTGCTGGAGAACGCATCCCATCTGAGTGCAGTCGAACAGCCTGAAGCGTTTGCTCAAGCCGTTTTAACATTTATGGTTGGGTTGTAATAGAGCTTCATTACAGCGAAACTTCTCACGTCGATTCTCTTGATGCTTTCTGGAAGGCAGTCCTTGTGCGCTGCCGACCACGCCAAAATATTACCTGGCGCCATCAAAAGGCCATTAAAATCCGCTAATCGCAGAATTCGACAGACTTCCCTTGTCGTTCCTCACTTTTTCCTGGTGACTTCCTCGACGCCACGTTGCCCGTGTAAATCGGTATCGACCAATCCATTTTCCAAGTCAATGGCTGCCTGTTTCATTTTATTACGAGGTTGTGTGTGCTCTTCCGGCGCCTCATCCCGCTCATTCGGCTGTCGTGGAACACCATCATTTTTAACCTTCTTTTTGGTATTAATTTCTGTAGAACTGGATTTTTTAGGCATACGTTTCTCACGGTTTTCTTCGATAATTTACGATGCGGCTTATGCCAACGAAATAATCGACTGTATTGCGTCGCCATAAGCTGCTTCAGGCAACTTGCCATCGGGTATTGCGGGTCATCCGATTAATTCCGATACTTCAGGAAACGGCTCGGATGGCTGTTGGAGCAACGCAATAAAAGCTTTATTAAAGGCGGGGATATCATCCGGCTTCCGCGAGGAAACAAAATTCTTGTCGCAGACGACCTCTTCGTCGAGCCAGTTGGCATCCGCGTTAATGAAATCATCCTGCAAGCTAGGCCAACTGGTGAGGGTTCTGTCTTTAACAATGCCTGCCGATATGAGCAACCATCCACCATGGCAGATGGAAGCGATGGGCTTGTTAGCGTCATTGATGCTTTGTACAAATGCACGCGCCTCGGGCGACATGCGTAACGCGTCGCCGTTAACTACACCGCCTGGTAACAAGACCGCTGAATAATCGTCCGGCGATGCTTCCGAAAGCAGGCAGTCTACGTCGACAGTATCGCCTATTTCGGTATGCTGGAACCCTTGCACAACCTTGGTCTGATCCGACACCACATGCACAGTGGCACCCGCCGCTTCCAGCGCCTGCTTGGGCTCTACTAGCTCAGCCTGCTCGAACCCATTTGTCACCAGAATGGCAATCTTAATATCCTGCAGGATTGAATCCGATGCTTGGGCATCCAGTTTTTCGCCTGCGTTTACAGCGTTACTGTTTTGATGGTCATCCGCGGCCGGCGCCATTTCAGGGGCCGTCTCAATACGGGTAATGTTCGAGGACGACACCGGATCACTCGCCGGAAATGACATTTCGTTGGCATTGTCCAGAGCCAATTCGGAAGGACTGCTGCTGGTAGGGTTCGGAGAGTTATCAGAAGTTTGATTTTTGATGGACATGTCAGCTCCTTACTTATGGGTTAGAAAAACAAGTAAAAAATTCTCATTCAATCCGCACATCAAACGTAAGTCAGCAGTTACAGCAATCTCAGACGTTATACGCACCACCGCGCATCGTCGATATTCGATATCTAATCTAAGGGAGTTCTTAGCGCTGCCTGCGGCACACCGTTGCATGCGAATCAGCAATATTTTTTTGCGAGACATGACATGCAACATGGAGGAATCAAATCGCCAGCAAGTTAAGAATAGTGCTTTTTATATCAGTTTCAATAGCGTTCAAGAAAAAAATGGACCACAAGCAAACGGTCATGCATATGTTTGGACATTTCAAACAGTAAATAGGAAAACTTTTGGCATCAATTACGCAGAAAATGATGAATTGCGGTGCTGGTTTTCCGTTGCGCTACCCCTCAAACGAATGGGTATTGTGCCGTCCATATTTGGCGCCCTCCAGAGCAATAGCTGATGCGATAGTCCGCCGAAGACAACGTATACGGTCAAGCCGCTCAATAATCAGTTCGAATTGATCAGAAAACCAAACTCATGGCAGTGGATCGAAAATTTGCGCTAAATTGCGTGCGCTTCGATTATTCCTCAGTGCTGCCGAGATCTCGAATACTTGGGCGATTCGGTGTCAGCGAGGATCCAAAGTTGATAAATGTCAACCACGAAAATATTTCAAATGCATTAATTGTCAGGAAATGTCGAGATTGGTAGAAATACTGACATCTTGATCCCCGTATTATTCTATTTATATGTATACGGGAAACTCAGCTTAGAGCACCAGCAACTTTCGAAGAGCATGGTGCACCTGAAAAGACAGTGGAGACAGTGAAATTGTCGGCATAGTTAAGTTGGGAATGTCAGCTTTCGTCACATGTTGCTGGTTAAAAATTTCACCGTTGGGCACCGCATCAGTTGACAACGTGAAAAACACAATTTTTTTAGTTGATAGAACAGCGTCTTTTATAAAACTTTGGCTCACGGACGACCTTAAGTGAAAGTTTTTATGCATGCCAATAAATCAATAAATTATTACGCAGAACAGCAATCTTCCAGGCAATGGAGAGATTTCCTTAATTCAATGGGTGCGGAATTAACGGTTCAACTCGATCACCGGGAGCTACGCCAACTCATGACCCGTGTCGGGATGCGCTTTGCCGACCGCTTTGAGGTGACGAAGTGCGTGACGTTAGATGACTTACAGCGCTGCATCAATACGGTATGGACTGATTTGGACTGGGGCATGGTGGAGTTTACTGAGAGTAATAACCTGCTTCGCATCGAGCATGCATGCTCACCGCTGCGCGCAGTTTTCGGTGGTGTCAGCTCTAGCTGGAATCCGGCTTTTCTTGAGGGCGCTTATCAGCGCTGGTTTGAGAGTATTGGTATCGACCCGGTGTTACGCGTTCAGCAAGTCGCTGGCGTAGAGGATGAGAACCTACTGTCCTTCACTTTGAGCCGCACATAATGAGGAAGATATGAAATTAACTTTTGACAATGCTATCAAGCCTACATCTAAAGAAGCAAAGTCAGCTACTTCGAGTGCTGGCGACATCAAAGACTTGTTCCTTCAATTCGGTGCTGAGCCGGGTCGTTATCAGGAAATTCTTACGGACAAGCGCATCCATGATTCGGAATTAAACTGGCCTTTACTGTCGAGATTAAGCATCTCCTACGCACTTACGCCACCCCAGGTCCGGATGAATGAGGCCCCTGCTTCGTCCCAGTCCTCAGCATTTCCGGACGTACAGTTATCACAACCAGCGGCTTTGAATCCGCGCGCCATATATGCGCAAGACGAAGACATGAAAGCCAGTTTACTTCAGCATCCCGACACTGTGAAATACCCACAAAGCGTGACGACTAATGTTTTATCCACGCTGATTGAGCGCTTGGCGAAAGTTCCGACTCATTCCATCGCAGATATCTTGCCACCCAGCAAAGTATTAAGAACATCTTGAAACGCATAGCTGTTATATCCGCCAAGGGCGGCGTAGGAAAAACTACGGCAACTGCCAATTTGACCATCGCGCTTGCGGCCGCTGGCCATCATGCAGTCGCCCTGGACCTTGACCCGCAAAATGCGCTACGTTTGCATTTCGGGATAGATCCGTCGTCCATCGAAGGTATTGCGCGCGCGTCATTGGGAGGCAGAACTTGGGGAGAAGTCGCCGTTAAGGTAAAACACGGTGCGTACTGTTTACCGTTTGGTTCTATTAACGAGAATGACCGACATAGCCTGGAAAGCCGCCTATACGAGGATGACGACTGGTTGCTAGACAATTTGGAAACGCTAGGCCTTCCCGAAGATTGCATCGTCTTGATAGATACCTCTCCGGGTGCCTCGGTGTACTTGCGACAAGTTCTGGCGCGGGCCCATTTTGCGTTGAGCGTGATTTTGCCAGATGCAGCTTCTTACGCAACTATTCCAGCAATCGAAGGTTTGCATCAGACATATTGTTCAAATCGACCGGACTTTATCGGAGCGCGCTATTTGATCAATCAGATCGATCAGACAAATTCGCTCAGCCGGAGTATGGCGGACGTACTGCAATTACGTTTGGGCGACCTGGTCATTGGGAAAATTCATCGCGATCAGGCGGTCAGTGAAGCGCTCGCGTTTCAACAAGATGTGCTCGAATATGATCCGTATTCGCAATCAACAAAAGATTTCGTCGTGCTCGCCGAACAGATTTTTGAAGCAGTCAATTCACGTAGTTTAGATAGGCAGGGCCAGTTATGATCGGTGCTTTTTCGACGCGTGCAGGGCGGGCGGCAATTAATCTCACTGATAACGTTTGGTTTAAGGACACCTTATTTGCACGCTGTGTGCGGATACTGCTGCTGTGCCTGAGTGCTATGCTCTTTTGGCTAGTGGTAACGGTGCCATTGGATATGTGGAGTCAGATTCTTTTCGCGACCTGCTGTCTTGTGTTGGCATTTTGGGCTAGGAAATGGCGCACGCGGGCCACCACGATGATCATGGTTGCAGTCTCCCTGATCGCGTCTTCTCGCTACATGTATTGGCGTTTGACGGAGACGCTCAATTCCGGCACAGCACTTGATATCGTACTTGGGATTATTCTGGTCAGTGCCGAGATCTATGCCTTTATTGTGCTTGTGCTTGGCTTTATCCAAACCGCATGGCCGTTACAGCGTCAACCATTGTTGATGCCGGTCGACCTGCGAAGCTGGCCAACCGTTGATGTATTTATTCCTACTTATGATGAACCACTGTCAGTAGTCAAACCGACCATATTTGCAGCGTTGGCACTGGACTGGCCAACTGAAAAAATCAATATCTATTTGCTCGATGACGGTCGACGTCCGGATTTTAAAGAATTTTGCAGTGAAGTGGGCGTAACCTACCTTATACGTCCGGATAACATTCATGCTAAAGCTGGAAATATCAACGCGGCGTTGCCTAAAACTTCGGGCGATTACATCGCCATTTTCGACTGCGACCATATTCCTACCCGTTCATTTTTGCAGATCTCAATGGGATGGTTCGTAAAAAATCCCAATATTGCGATGGTGCAGACACCCCACCATTTTTTTTCGCCAGATCCATTTGAGCGCAATTTACAGACATTTCAAAGCACGCCCAACGAGGGCGAGTTGTTTTATGGCTTGATCCAGGATGGTAACGATTTATGGAATGCATCTTTCTTTTGCGGCTCCTGCGCCGTCCTGCAACGCAAAGCGCTATTAACAATCGGCGGTATCGCTTTTGAAACCGTCACTGAAGACGCGCATACAGCACTCAAACTACATCGTAAGGGTTACGAAACTGCCTATCTGAGAATTCCACAAGCAGCTGGTCTGGCAACCGAAAACTTGTCTAGCCACGTGGCACAACGTACCCGTTGGGCAAGTGGAATGGCACAAATTTTTCGGCTGGATAACCCTCTATTCGGCAAGGGACTGCATTTAGGTCAACGCCTGTGTTATCTGAATGCGATGATGCATTTCTTTTATGCCATTCCGCGAATCATCTTTCTAATAGCTCCTCTCGCCTATCTCATGTTTGGTGCGCATCCGATTGCCGCCTCCGCGATTCAAATTGGACTGTTTGTCATTCCCCATTTGATGCATTCCAACATCACCAATACCAGTATTCAGGGTAAGTTCCGTCATCCATTCTGGAACGAAGTCTATGAATCGGTATTAGCCTGGTCAATTTTACGACCAACCCTTTACGCGATTATTAATCCGAAGATCAGAAAGTTCAACGTGACGAACAAAGGGGGCACCATCATGTCCGCCTATTTCGACTGGATGAACTCCTTTCCCTTCATCGTTTTATTCCTCTTAAATCTGGTCGGCTTCATATTAGGCGTGCTGCGCCTGACGGTTTGGAACGATGGCGAAACCTTGACGGTTATTCTAAACATGTTGTGGACCACTCACAATTTGCTCATTCTGGGCGCAGCAATGGCGGTAGCTAGTGAAACGCGCCAAATTCGGACTAATCCTCGCGTTGAGATGAAAATAACTGCCACGCTACATCTCCCTGGCGGCCGCACCATGTGCTGCGAAACAGAGAATTTTTCTGAAGGAGGTTTCAGTGTCGTTCTTCCCGCACCGTTAAACATTGAGCAAAGCCAGCTACTACAAGTGTCGCTCTATCGGGGCAGTGAAGAATTTGTTTTTCCGGTCAAAGTGATGTACGTCGGAACACAGCAGTTAGGTTTAAAGCTTGAGGGGCTCACTACGCAACAGCAAAAAGAATTAGTGCAATGCACATTCGCACGCGGTGATCTTTGGCTACAACGTTTGAGCAAGGTAACCACCGATACGCCAATGCGTGCCCTCGGGAAGATATTTTGGCTTGGTGCAGGCGGCATTTTCGGATTTATGCGCGCCGCTTCAAAACGCGTACTTCGGACTCCCCAAATTTCATATACGAAAAAGTGATTAATCGAATGTACAAAGCTAAGCCCTTATCCACGCTATCATCGGTTGCGTTTTTTCTGGTCTCTTCGACGGCGATACTGCTCGCCAGTAGCGCGCACGACGTGATGGCTAAACCGAACAAAATTACCAAAAATACCAAGACTGTTACGCCAGCACCCCTTTCTAAATCACGCACTTACACGCTAACGCTGAAGCAGCTTGGCGTAGGTGTTCCGCTCACTTTGCACGGGGTGGAATCGTTTTCAAAGATTCCCTTTAATATTCGCGCGGATGAAGTCGTGGTAAGCGCCAAGCTAAAACTTGTGTATAGCTACTCTCCTGCTTTGATACCGGAAACTTCCCATATCGCCGTATTAGTGAATGGTGAAGTGGCCCGAACGATAGAACTTCCGAAAATACAGAGCACCGGAATGCTGATGCGCGAAATCGCGCTTGATCCCAGCACTATTACCGCATTCAACACCTTAAATCTCAAGTTTATTGGCCACTACACCGACACGTGTGAAGATCCGATGCATTCCAGTTTATGGGCGACGATCAGCAATCAAAGCACGCTAGAAATCAAGGTTGCGCCAATCGCCCTAGATAACGATTTAGCATTGCTGCCCGCCCCATTCTTTGATCGTCGGGATAGCGATCGTCTGACGCTACCATTCGTCTTTGGTGCTCATCCTTCTTTGTCAACACTAGAGGCTGCAGGGACAGTCGCTTCCTGGTTTGGTAAGCTTGCCACCTATCGTGGTGCGCGCTTCGATGCGCAACTTAATCAATTACCTTCAAGCGGTAACGCGGTGCTATTTGCTACTACAAAGGAAATACCGGCAGGTATCACGTTGCCGGAAATTTCGGGCCCAACCCTGGTTATTGTGAATCACCCGAATGACTCCAGCAGCAAAATCTTATTGGTATTAGGCCGCACTGGTGATGAGTTAAAACAAGCAGCCCAAGCCTTGACACTGGACAACCGGGCAATGAATGGGGTTGCTTCAATGGTCCGCGAGTTGCCCGTTGCCGGAACGCGGGTGCCGTATGACGCACCAAACTGGATTTCAACTGAACATCCTGTCCCGTTGGGTGACCTTGCTACCCCCGAAGATCTAACGACATCCGGTTATTACGCTGACCCGGTACGTGTCAACCTGCGCCTGCCACCGGACCTGTTTGTATGGGGCTCAAAAGGTGTTCCATTAAATCTGAAATATCGCTTTACGCCACGTCCGACTCCTGACAAATCAACGCTCGACGTCGACTTCAATGAACAATTCATCGAATCCATTAAGTTGCCTGCTGTAGCACACCAAGGCGCTCTGTCTTGGTTCGATCGTATATTGCCTGCTACAAACTCGCAGAATGCCAAGCAAATTTTAATCCCGCCGTACGACTTGTCCCATAACGGTCAGCTTCAATTTAAATATCGCTACGAATATTTGAAGGAGAAGAGTTGTACCGACACCATCATTCAAAACGTCAACGGGACGATTGATGCGGATTCCAATATAGACATTACCTCGTTACCGCACTTCATTGAAATGCCGAACCTGGCCGTTTTTGTCAACAATGGTTTTCCGTTCACTCGCATGGCTGATCTGTCCAATACTGTGGTCGTATTACCCGCCACAGTCCTGCCAGCCCAGGTGAGCGCATATCTGGGACTAATGGGTCGCATGGGTGAGTCCACAGGCTATCCCGCGACAGGTGTCAAGCTTGCGTTGTCTTCAGATGTACAATCCTTTCCAGACAAGGACTTTCTGGTAATCGGTTCAGAGCGGGATCAACCACTATTTACCCAATGGCGCCCATCCTTACCATTTTTAACTGACGGACAAGATCAACAATTCATGTTTTCGAGCCTGGTTCAAGGGGCGCGTGACTGGTGGGACAACCTGATGGGCGAGCCGCCCAGAACACAAGATCGGCTGACGCTACGACAGGCTGCATCCGGTCCGTTGCTGATGGGTTTCGAATCGCCGTTGCATGCAGGTCGCAGCGTGGTCGCGTTACAAGTGCGCCAGGATGCGGAATATGCAGAGGCCGTTGAGGCGCTGTTAGATCCGGAAAACTTCGGCAAAGTACATGGCAGCGCTGTTTCTCTACATGGTAAGCAGATCATCACGGTCGATGATGCGCAGTCTTACGAAGTAGGCAGGCTGCCGTTGACGATGCATATACGCTGGTGGCTGTCCTCACGTCCATGGATATTGGCGTTATTCGCAGTAATCTGTGCGTGCTTGTCGGGGATGATTGCCTTTCTGGTGTTGCGCAAACGTGCAACCGATCGACTTAGTTAGCCCTATGCGAAGCTTGATACTCACCGTGGCGTTGCTGCTGAGCCTGATTCCTTCAGTGTGGGCCAACTGCAAAGTCGTTCAATGGCCCCTATGGCAATCCTTTGCGGAACGCCATTTGCAGGCGGATGGACACATCATCGATTTTCAGTCGCCGCTGCGGCACAGTACGTCCGAAGGTCAGGCTTATGGCATGTTTTTCGCATTGGTGACAAATGATCGTCCTGCCTTTGACCGGATATTAGGCTGGACTGAACGCGTATTAGCTGATGGTAATTTAAGCACGACGTTGCCTGCATGGGAGTGGAATGCAGCCAGCGGCGTGTTAGATCCGAATTCGGCATCCGACGCTGACCTCTGGATTGCCTACGATTTAATCGAGGCTGGTCGCTTGTGGCACGACTTCAAATTAACCCATCGCGGCTTGGCGATGCTGGCGAACATCAGCGCCAGAGAAGTCCTCATGGTAGACAATCTAGGTCCGGTTTTATTGTCTGGTCCGACCGGTTTTGTCGACGGTAAAGGCCGTTTGCGACTCAATCCAAGTTACAGCCCGTTACCCCTCTTACGGCGTTTTGCAGATGTGGATGCAGCGGGTCCATGGAGCGGATTAGCCCAAAGTAGCACTCGGATGATCGCCGAAAGTACTCCTCGCGGCATGGCAGCAGACTGGGTCGGTTGGTTACCGAATGTCGGTTTTGTTGCCGACGGCACCAGCCAGGCAATCGGCAGCTACGATGCCATTCGGGTTTACTTGTGGCTCGGCATGAGTGGCGCAACGGACCCGTTAGCGCTCCAACAGGCGGCGCACCTTCGCGGTCCGCAAACCTGGCTGAGCAATCACGTACAGCTGCCGGAAAAAATTGATACCGTGAACGGTAATGCCAGCGGTAACGCACCGGTCGGCTTTGATGCAGCTATTTTGCCCTACCTGAAGACCCGTGGAGATCCGACCAACTACAACGCAATGCGCACGCGCGTGAACCGTCAATTGGCCGTGTTTGCGCGCAGCAAATCGCCTGAATTTAATTATTACGACTCTGTACTATCACTGTTCGGCTATGGCTGGAGCGAAGGTTTATTTCGCTTCTCCGCAGCTGGGGAGTTGCAAACTAATTGGGAAAAAGCATGTCCATTCGCCGCAAAACGCTCACATTAAGCATACTGTTTATTTTAGTCCAGCAAGCATGGGCTGCTGATACTCAGGTCGTGTCTACTTTGGTTGATCAGGGACGCTATTGGCAAAACCATAGTCGTAGTGATCTAGCTGTCGAGTCGTGGCAAAAGCTACTGCGGCTCGATCCCAGCCAGCCCGATGCCTTATACGGCATGGGAATCAGCGAACTCGACAAAAACAATGGCGAGGGCGCACGCACATGGCTCGCCAAGCTCAAAGAGTTACAGCCCAGACACCCGCTTAAAGCACGCCTTGAAGAGGCAATTGCAACTCGGACCGGTGGACAGCCGATTGAGTTCACTCGAAAGCCAACGCAAATCAGTGGCAAAGAGGAACCTGGCAGACGTTACCGCGACCAACCTGCCGAGAAAACCGTTCAGTTAGACAGGCCTCCTACAAGGGAAAATGGTCCGAGCGCGCCCACGCCGGCGATTGGGCTCAATATTCAGCAAGGATTTAATTCAATCAATAGTGGCGAACTTGAGCTTGCGACTGCGAAATTTGAGGCAGTACTAAAAGTTCGGCCGACCGATACCAACGCGCTCGGTGGGTTAGGCTTGATACGCCTGCGTCAAAATCGCTTTGGTGAGGCACAACAACTGCTCGAACGCGCTAGCAAACAAGGTCATGCCGAACAATGGCGTGGCGCGCTCAAAAGCGCATCTTATTGGGGGCTGTTACAAAAGGCCAACACAGCACGTCAAGCCAGTGATATACCGTTAGCGCAAAAGCTGCTTGAGCAGGCAATGAAGGTCGATCCGCAAGAAGTGACGGCACAAATTGCGCTGGCCGAGGTCCGCGGCGAACTCAAGCAGTATGATTCGGCGGAAAAATTATTGCGTGATGTTCTTACCCGTCAACCCAAACAAACTGCGGCCATAGCGGCTTACGCTGATTTATTAGCAAAGCAGGATAAATTCGAGCAAGCGCAACTAGTGCTTAACCAATTGACCCCTCAGCAGCGTGATCAGTTGGGCGGTCTGGGTCGAATTCAGGTTGAAAGTATGCGCAAGCATGCGAGCAGCTTGCAGGCGGCTGGCGACTTGAACGGTGCGCGTAATACATTAGAAGACGCGATGTCTTACGACCCGTCGAATGTATGGGTACGACTTGATCTCGGTCGGCTATATATAATGACTGGCCAAACCAATGAAGCGCGCAGTATTGTTGACGGCTTGCTGCTGGCTGGCCCGGATCAATCGGATGCGATGTATGCCGCGGCGTTACTAACCGCAGAAAACCAGGATTGGAATAGAAGCCAGCAAATTCTTGAACGCATCCCAACGGCTGCGCGCAACAAAGATATCGCAGCCTTGATGAAGCGGGTGTCATTGCATAATCAGATCGACCAGATTATGGAATTGGCCCGTCAGGGACAACGTGATCAGGCCAATGCGCAACTGCGCCAACTGGAGCAAACCAGCGACCATACTGACGAAACCATGGGGGCGCTGGCCTCTGCCTATGCGGAAACAGGGGATGCCGGACGCGCCATGGCAATTATGCGTCCAATGGTCGCCCGGCGAAGAAACGATACGAGCCTGATGTTGCAATATGCGTCGGTACTTCTGAATACCCGCCAAGATGCGGAATTCAGCACTGTCATGCGTCAACTACGCGAAAAAAATCTGTCTTCCCAAGACGCAAAGAATTACAGTGAGCTTAATGTCGCCTTTGTGTTGCGGAGGGTCGACGTCGAACGCGAGAACAACAATCTGGCAACCGCTTATGATTTGTTAGCGCCGCTCATGATGCAGCGTCCAGACGATCCGCGTTTATTATCGTCAATGGCACGTCTTTACGCCGCTTCCGGCGAACATAAACAAGCGTTGGTCTGGTACGACCGTGCCTTGGATCGAAAACCCAAAGATTTGGAACTGCTGTTAAGCGCGCTGAGTGCGGCAGTTGATGCAAAGGCCTTTAACGAAGCGCAAACTTTAGTTGAGCGCGCCGCCGGTGTCGACGGCAACAGTGTCCGCGTTCTGACAGCATGGGCGCGCCTGTATCGTGCCGAGGGAAAGAATAGCAAAGCGGAAGAATATTACCGTGCCGCACTGGTCGCTGAAAACCGCGGTCGCCCTTCCCGCTTAGGTAATCTGGGTAACGCCAGCGGTGCTGGAATCGCGCAGCAGCCTCAGTCGGACAACAATCCGTTCCGTCGCAACGCCAGTGAGCTCGTCCCCCTGCGCAGTACCGACAGAACGACTCAGGCGGAACAGCCTGCTAACTTTGCATTTGCCTCTTATACTCAGCCTGACGTTGCGCCGCTTCAACCCCGGCCAAGGGCTTTGCCGGCAACTCAGGCATCAGGTTTCATAAAGACAGCCTATGTACTACCTGAGAGCAACAATAACGATACGCTCCCCTTACAGCAAGATTTCTACGGAGAAAATCGTAATGCATTACCTTACGTATCACGCGTACTGCCTCCTCCGGAGCTGATTAGTCAGACATCGAACACCGGAACGCGTCCGCCTGCGCTAACGGATAACCTCCACCAGGAAGTCGCTGCATTCTCACAACAACGAAGCAGCAACGTCACCGGGCAAATTGGCGCGATTGTTCACTCCGGTGAAAATGGTCTGGGAAAACTCACCGAAATTTACTCCACGCTAGAGGCCAATATAAAAGCTGGGGACGGACACATTACCGTCAGTGCTGCGCCGGTGTCACTCGACGCGGGTACGTTATCGGCAGATTACAATACCGCTAGCCGCTTCGGTAGCGGTCCGGCAGCTGCGCTGGCAAACAGCACTGGTACCAGCGGCGTGCGCTCGCAAACGGCGTCGGGCGTGGGGCTTGCGCTTGGCTATACGGGTGATACATGGACCACGGATATCGGCAGTACACCGCTCGGTTTCCTCTACACGAATGCGGTAGGAGGGTTGCAATTCCGAACCCCGTTATCTGATCAGGTCAAAATGTCCGTTGGCGTGTCACGCCGCGCGGTCACTGAAAGCCTTGTTTCATTTGCCGGGACAAGAGACGATCGAACCGGCGTCAGCTGGGGTGGTGTAACCGCAAACAGTTTGCGTGCGGATCTTGGTTGGGACGTACAAGGCAGTGGCGCGTACATTTATGGGCTAGCGCAGTCGTTGCAAGGACATAATGTTGCATCAAACACCGCCCTTCAGGCGGGTGGTGGCGTTTATATGAACCTGATTAAAGAAGCCGATACATCGTTAACGACAGGTCTCTCCGCGACGACCATGAGTTATAACAAAAATCTTGGCAATATGACTTATGGTAACGGTGGCTATTTCAGTCCTCAAAGTTTTTATGCGCTAGCGTTACCGGTTACTATGAGCGGAACGAATGGACGCCTTGGTTATCAGTTGCACGGTAGCGTAGGCGTACAGAACTTTAAAGAAGATAATGCGCCGTATTTCCCGACCAGCGGTGTACTACAGGCAGAAGCCGTTGCAGCAGCCGCCCAAGCCGCTGGCCGGAATAGTAACAATTCCGCGCTGGCTACCTTCCTAGGAACCTCTAAAACCGCGCTTACCTACAGCTTTGGTGCTGCGCTCGAATATCTGGTGACCCCGCAGTTAACGGTTGGAAGCGCCCTTGAAATTAATAACGGACGCGACTATCGCCAATGGAGTAGCAGCATCTATTTACGTTTTGTCCTTGACTCGTTAACGAACGGCAAAGTGTCCGCACCAGTATTGCCTCGCGCGCCATATTCAGGCAATAACTGATCAAACGCCTGACCCGACCTGGTCGAACTGAGGGGATCTCCCGAAGCCCGACCAGGTCAGGTCTGCGTCCAAAGTTAAAACAAATGACCTGTCCGGACGAAATGTTCGATTTCGGATCTCTTCGCTTGATCCTGCTTTTCCCCGCCTTTTACACTGCCTCCAAAATCGAGCCGTAGAAATTCAGCTACCACACTTAATTTAGCAAGCCTGGGATGTTGACGACCTCACCAAGTCTTACAGCAAAAACAGGCAATGTCTGATGCTGGCAGCCGCCCTTCCCCGGTAAAGTTTGATTTATCTAAATCGACTTCAGGAGAAATTATGACTATCCCATCCCGTTCCCAGGTACGCGTTTTGAACGCAAAAACATCTCCTAAAATGGTGCAGATGTTCGGTATCGCTGTGTTGGGAATGGCTGCAATGGCGATGACAGCAAATCATGCCCGCGCCGCAGATAGCCTGGCCCGCGCGGATAAGAGTTTTTTGACCAACGCCGCTGAATCCGGTAATGCTGAAGTCAAGGCCAGTCAATTGGCTCTGCAAAAAAGTAGCGATCCAGATGTTAAAACCTTCGCCCAGAAAATGATTGACGACCATACCAAGGTAGGCGATGACCTGAAAGCGCTCGCGACATCGAAAAATGTGACGGTACCGGACGATCCTAGCGTCGCCCAAAAAGCCAAAATTCTCGTACTAAGCAAACTGGACGGCCACACCTTTGATAAACAATATGCTGGCATGATTGGCGTCTCGGCGCACAAAGACGCAGTCAACCTGTTTAAGAAATCCGCTGCCAACGCCAAGGATGCGGATATTAAACAGTTTTCCGCGACCAACTTGCCAGCGCTCCAGGATCATCTGCAGATGGCAATGCAACTAAAATCTACCGTTGATGCGAAGAAATAACTTACTGCTTTAAAAAGAGGAGGTTGCCATGCCAAGAGGTGACAAATCTTCATACACCGACAAGCAAAAACGCCAGGCCGAGCACATCGAAGATGGCTATGAAAAAAAGGGTATTCCCAAAGACGAAGCGGAACGACGTGCATGGGCAACCGAGAATAAGGTCAGTGGCGGTGGAAAAAAATCGGGAGCGGGTCGTACTACAGAGACGAAACGATGACGCGCCCTCACTAAGCCGTATTACAGATGCCGTAATGACCCAGACCGGTTCATTACGGCATTGCTGCGAACAGGGATCTTTTAATCAGGCCTCTTTCCTTTAATCTCCGCTCTGCACAATCCCGTTTTCATAATGAAATTGCCCATCGAGTGCATAGGAACGCCTTTTACCCGTTATTCCTTATCAGCATAACCAAACGGGGAATTTTTTAGCGCATCAGGCAGCGTGCGTGTCCTGGCATATTCCTATATAGTTCTCCGTGTCAATTGTTAAAATTTAGACACGGAGATTAGCGTATGTGGACTCTGCTTTTACTTCCCTTTATCGGCCTGTTATGGATTCCGTTCTATAATAGTGAGCTGCCGACGCTGTTCGGCTTTCCTTTCTTTTATTGGTATCAATTGTTGTGGGTCCCTGTGACCGCATTCCTGATTTGGATTGTTTACCAGCATGGACATGCCAAGGGAGAGGAATAATGGACGGACAAATTCATTGGACCGCGCTAGCTGTCTTCGTTTTCTTTTTTGTTCTCGTCACCGTAATGGGCTTTGCCGCATCGCGCTGGCAAACCGGTGGTAAAAAAAAGGAAGCACATCTCGACGAGTGGGGTTTAGGGGGCCGCAATTTCGGCACCTGGATCACCTGGTTTCTGGTGGGTGGCGATTTCTATACCGCTTACACGGTCATCGCCGTCCCTGCCCTTGTCTATGCTGTTGGTGCCTATGGATTCTTTGCACTGCCTTATACCATTCTGGTCTATCCGATCGTCTTTATGATCATGCCGAAGCTTTGGCATGAGGCACAAAAAGCCGGTCATGTCACCGCCGCGGACGTCGTATATGGCCGCTACCAATCGCGCCCGCTCGAACTGGCCATCGCAGTGACCGGCGTCATGGCCACCATGCCCTACATCGCGCTACAACTGGTCGGGATGGAAGTCGTCATCAAGGCGCTAGGCCTGACCGGTGAGTTTCCACTGGCGGCGGCGTTCGTCATCCTTGCGTTATATACTTACAAGGCAGGATTGCGCGCCCCGGCATTGATTGCCTTCGTTAAGGACCTGATGATCTATATCGTGGTGCTGACGGCTGTGATACTGGTGCCCTCCAAACTTGGGGGCTATAGCAATGTGTTCCATGCTGCGGGCGTCGCCTTCGCCGCAAAGGGTGGTGCCACGGGCCTGATCTTGCACCCGGCCCAGATGTTGCCCTATGCCAGTCTGGCGATCGGGTCTGCCTTGGCTGCGTTTATGTATCCGCACACATTGACCGGTATTTTTGCAGCCAAGAGTGCTGATACCATCCGCAAGAATGCTATTTTCCTACCTGCGTACACGGTGCTCTTAGGCCTGATTGCGTTGTTGGGTTACATGGCCTATGCAGCCAACCTTCCGATTAAAAACAACAACGACGTGGTCCCTGCGTTATTCAATGCCTTATTTCCGCCGTGGTTCGCTGGCTTTGCCTTCGCGGCGATTGCGATTGGTGCGCTGGTCCCGGCGGCGGTCATGTCAATTGGCGCAGCGAATCTGTTCACGCGTAATTTCTGGAAAGCCTACGTACAGCCCGACGTGACGCCCGCTGGTGAGGCCAAGGTCGCCAAGATTGTGTCGTTGCTGGTGAAGGTCGGCGCGTTGGTATTCATCCTGTTTCTACCGACGAAATTTGCACTCGATCTGCAATTGTTGGGTGGAGTCTGGATTCTGCAAACCTTCCCTGCTGTAGTGTTCGGGCTATTCTTCGGATGGTTCCGTGGTCCGGCACTATTGGTCGGATGGGCCGTGGGACTTGTCGGTGGTAGTTGGCTGGCATTTTCCGATGGCATCAAACCCGTCCATACCTTTTTGCTTGGCGGCACGAATTTCACGATTTACACTGGTATCGTTGCGTTGGTCCTAAACATTTTGGTCGCATCTATCGTGCAACTTGCGCTCAGTAAAAAAGACAGTAACAACATACGTCCGGCAACCTAAACGGCTGATAATATCCAGCGAAAGCGAACCTGATGCATCTTTAAGAAGCCTCGCTTTCGCTGTGTAACACGGCAGTTACACGTCAGTTATACGGCAGTTACACGGCGGGATTTTTTAGCTGCCAGGAAAGCTGACCGCCGTCGGCCATAACGCATTGGCCCGGTTTTCCATAAATTCCACGAAATACACAATGAACAACCCACGATCAATCGACAACGATCCTCTTTCCAACCGCGATCTGGCTTTGTTGCGCCAGGCGATCACATTATCGGAAGAATCCAGGCAAAGCGGCCGTCACCCGTTTGCCGCGTTGGTAGCAGACCAGGACGGTAACATCATCGTCACAGCGGGTAACAACTCGATGCCGCCGGAAGGCGATCCGACTCAACACGCAGAATTGGTTGTAGCGGCACGCGCCGCGCAGAAACTAAGCCCGGAGCAGTTGGCGAAGAGCACGCTCTATACCAGCGCTGAGCCTTGCTGCATGTGCGCAGGGGCGATTTACTGGACCGGCATCGGCCGCGTGGTCTATGCATTGTCCGAGCATACTTTGCTAGGACTGACCGGAGATCATCCGGAAAACCCGACTTTCTCGCTGCCATGTCGCGAAGTGTTTGCGCGTGGACAACGCAAGGTAACAGTAGTCGGGCCAATGCTGGAAGATGAAGCGGCCAAACCGCATGAAGGATTTTGGAAATAACTTCAAAAATGGTCAGACAAACTCGTTTTTTTGACGGGAATACCAGAGCGTTTGACATTCCCCTGTCAAAGCCAGGCGGCATTTGTTCTAAAGGTTATTCAACGGCTATTCCAGGAATTTCACGAACTCTGCAACAGGGACACGTTCGGTCACAAGTGAATTTTCAATCTTGCTCAAATCAGCAAACCCGAGCGACATTCCACATACAAACGTTTCGCTTTCGGGCAATTGCAGAACGTCGCTAATGACGCGATGGAACTGAGTGAAAGCTGCCTGCGGACAGGTGTCTAGCCCGCGCCCCCGCGCCGCAACCATGATGTTCTCCAGGAACATCCCATAATCGAGCCAGGAACCCTGCTCCATTGCGCTGTCTATTGTAAAAATAAGTCCAACCGGCGCATCGAAGAACGTGTAGTTACGACCAAGTTGCGTGTGCATCCCAAGCTTGTTATCACGCGTCAGTCCCAATAGCGCATAGAGATCCCAGCCGACTTTACGGCGTCGGTCAATATAGGGCGACACCCATTTTAGGGGATAGTAGCGATACGCCTGCTTGTGCTGGCTCGCTTCTTCGGGGTTGTTATGAACCTTTAGTATTTCTGCACAGAGCCGGTCTTTCGGGGCACCAGTAAGCACGTAAACCTTCCATGGCTGGATATTGGTGCCGGATGGCGCTCTGGCTGCCACCTCGAGAATTTTTTCAATATCCTCCCGCGCTACTGGCGTCGACAGAAAGGCACGTATCGAACGACGGGTGGTGATGGCCGCATCAACAATTTTTTGTTCTTTCGTTTCTATCATGATCGTGGTCGGGCCGGTTGAACACGGCGTACTGACGGCGGCAGACAGGCTGTCCGCACAGCAGAACGAAGTGCAGAATGTGCGAAGCGCAGATTCTTAAAATACAGATGGCCGCGGTAGCAAGATTGTCCTTTGCGTTGCAGTCTCATCACCTCCAATTTCCTATCCACAAGATACACCATACGAAGAAAATCGGTGAAACAACGTTGATATCATCCCGTGCTGCTCGGGCATACCAAAATATTCCGTCGTTCCTTCATCTAGGCTGCTGCGTACTTTACCGCCTGCTCGGGTCGCTCCAGATATTCCGTAGCGTTAAACAACAATTTTGCATTGATTTCTTCCGTCGAACGCGCTCCGCACAGCTGCATTGTCCTGACTAATTCATCTTTTAAAATAGACAATGCACGGCTAGCACCGGCCTCCCCCGCGCACGCTGCGCCGAATAAGGTCGCCCGCCCAAGCAGCACGCCTTGCGCGCCCGTCGCCAGTGCTTTTACAACATCGCTACCGCGCCGCACCCCCCCATCCAGCAATACCGGGATGCGACCGTGGACTGCCGCGACCACAGCTGGCAGCGCATCGAACGTCGCCACCGCGCCGTCCAGCTGGCGTCCCCCGTGGTTGGAGACCACCAGAGCATCGCAACCCATATAGGCAAGGCGGCTTGCGTCCAAAGGGTTAAGCACGCCTTTGACGATCAACTTGCGTGGCCACGCATCACGGATTTTTTTGAGACTATCCCAGTTAAAGGACGCATCATAATTACGCCCCACCGACGACGCAATTGCCGTCGAACTGGTGGCCTGAGCCTCGAGCCCTATCAGATTCTCCATCACTGGCATACCATATCTGATGATGTCCGAAAGCCACGCAGGATGGGTCCCGAAATCAAGCATGTTTTTAAGAGTAAAGCCGAACGGGATTGAAAAATCATTCCGATAATCCCGCTCACGCTTGCCACCTACCGGCAGGTCGACAGTGATCATCAGAGCTTCGTAATCGGCGGCAAGCGCCCTGGCGATCAGTTTATCGAGGAACGGCTTGTTACGTAAAATATAGGCTTGGAACCACAGCCGGCCGGGCGCTGCATCTGCAATTTGTTCAATCGAGGCGGTCGCTGTGCTCGACAATGTATAAGGAATTCCTGCAGCGACAGCCGCACGGGCAATAGCAATATCTCCCCCGCGCCAGCCAAAACCGACTGCCCCGGTCGGGGCGATTGCCATTGGCAATGCCGATGGCGCTCCCAGAATAATGGTCTTGGTATCAATGCGCGACACATCGTTTAAAATTTCAGGCATTAAACGGGCTCTCCGGAACGCTGCCATGTTATCGCACAGCGTTACCTCATCCTCGGCCCCACCATCGAAAAAGTCGAAGACAGCTCGCGGTAACCGTCGCTGAGCCGCACGCCGTAAATCTTCGATGGAATAAGCTTTGGCTACGTTATAAAACATACTTATATCCAGTAAAAATACTATTAGGCGGATTGATAAACAGATTGATAGACAGTCTAATAGACCGACTAAAAGACCGATCGATAGACGTTATTCGGCCTTGATGTGAGCCGCTTTGATCAAATCAGCCCATCGTTCATAATCACGCTTCAGATAAATAGTGAATTCCTGGGGTGAGTCGCCAACAATTACAGCACCCAATTTCTCAAGCTGAGCTTTCACTTCCGGCTTGGCAAGTGCCTTTACCATTGCGTCATTGAGCCGACTGACCACCGCAGGGGGAGTTTTGGCAGGTGCCAGCAGACCTACCCACGGTGCTGTTTCCTCAAATCTTGGGAAGCCGACCTCTGACATGGTGGGTGAATCAGGAAACCTTGGCATTCTTGTTGCCGTCCCAACCGCCAAAATCTTCACCCGTTTTGCGGCGACATTCTCTGCCAGGCCGATGATCGGATAAAACATGAAATCCACCCGCCCAGCCATCACCTCCATCAATGCCGGTGCATTTCCCCTGAACGCTACGTGGACCATTTTGGTTTTGGCTTGCGCGGCGAGTAGCTCACCCGCAAGATGTCCGGAACCACCATTTCCGGAGGACGCAAACGTCACTGCATCTGGATGCGATTGGGCTTTTTTTATCAGATCCTGCATCGACTTGAGCGGTGAATCGTAGGCTGTCACCGCGACCAAAGGCAAGGTTGCTGCATTCGATACCGGCACGAAGTCAATTTTTGGGTTGTAACCGGCCTGCACGCCAAGCAAAATTGGATTGACGTTGAGTCCCAGCGACGTAAATAAGAGGCTATACCCATCCGGGGCAGCACCCTTGATTTCCCGGGTGGCGATCATCGAACTTGCACCAGGTTTATTCTCAACATAAATTGATTGGCCCAGTACCGCTGACATGTCTTTGGCTAATACCCTGGCAATGATATCTGTTGGCCCCCCTGCCGCAAAACCAACCAGCAGATGGATAGGTCTGTTCGGATAGTCAGAAGCCGCGAATGCTGGTGACGGTACGCTAGCGCACAACAATCCCGCTGCGATCACACCGTAAAGCGTATTTTTCATCAGAAGTCTCCTACCTGTTATTATGTATTTTTTACGCATCTTTTACGCATCTTTTACGTTAAGGACTGCTGGTCGTCAGACGATCCGATGTTCCATCGTTCCTACACCTGTTACCTCGAAACGCAGCTGATCTCCCGGTTCGAGGTACTGCGGAGGTTGCCGGAACGCGCCAATTCCGGCAGGTGTACCCGTGCTGATAATGTCGCCAGGCTCTAATGTCATGTATTGGGAGATATAGGCAATCAGCGTTGCGACCGGAAACAACATGTCTGCGGTATAACCGTGCTGCATGCGGCTACCATTTAGCCAGGTGGATACTTCAAGCGTCTGAGGATCAGGTATTTCGTCGCGGGTCACGATCCAGGGTCCCATCGGCGCAAAGCCGTCCATGCTTTTAGCGAACGTCGTCTGAGGTGGCGAAGTATCCAGCTGAAATTCACGCGCACTCAAATCATTCAGGATGGTGTAGCCCGCTACCAGGGAAAGTGCTTTGGCCTCAGGCACGTTTCTGCCATAGCCGCCGATGACAACGGCCAGTTCGACTTCAAAATCCAGTTTGGTGACGAGTTCCGGTCTGGGAACAGGCGCGCCCGGGGCCGTTACAGAAGAAGACGCCTTAAAAATAATGCGCGGGTGCTCGAATGGAGCAACGCCGGTTTCTTTAGCGTGGTCCGCATAGTTACGCCCCACTCCAATTATTTTTCCAGGGCGCGGGACTGGTGCGTATAACTGCACGTCCGCCAGCATATCCCACGTCAGCGCAGGATCTTTCAGCGCCAGCTGCACATGGCGTTGCAACGCCGCAATCGCAAAACTGCCGGATTGCAACCAGCGCATTATCCCGGATGCTGCAGGCCTGATCCCCGCGGCGGCGGTCTGACGGTGGGTTTCCTCCGATACAGGTAAAGCCGCCAGCCACGCGCTGACATCCAGAATCCGATCTTCAATCACGACGCCAGTGAGTACCGCGCTATTTTGCTTACGATAGGTAATCAGTTTCATGCTTTAACATCTCCAAAATAACGGGTGGCAGCTACCTGACAACGCTTGATGTAACGGTGCTCGTCGCGACGGTAATCGGCAACGGCATTATGTAGCGTTCCCATGTTGTCCCACATCAAGACATCGCCCACACTCCAGCGATGTCGATATTGATATTTGAGTTGCAACTGATGTTCAAACAAAAATGCCAGAACGCGGTCGCTTTCTTCCTCTGGCAGTTCATTGATGCGCATCGAGTAACCGGGGTTAGCGTAAAGAACGTTTTTGCGCGTAATCGGATGCTTCAAAAACACCGGATGCGAGACCGGCGGTTTGGCCTGGCGTTGTGCAGCGCTCAGCGGTGGCCGCGAACTGCCTTTTTCCAATCGCATCTTATCCCAAAACTTGGCGAAATCGTGTGTGATCGTCATGCCATCGAGTGTGGCCTTCAAGTGTTCCGGGAGGTCTTCATAGGCCGCGTGCATATTACAAAACTCGGTATTACCAAGCGGTTCGCCATCTCTATGTGGAACCTCAAGGGCATACAATACGTTGGTGAATGCGATCATGTTGCTATATGACATATCCGTGTGCCAGTCCTGACCGGCATCGCTCAACCCCAGCGGTTTGCCGTCTGAATCAACTTTATTGGAGAGAATCATAAGTTGCGGTAAGCCCGGCTCCTGATAAGCATTAGCGACATTGACTTCCAGACGCCCAAAACGCGCCGCGAAATCACACAGCTGTGCAGAGGTCAGGTTCTGCTCTGGATAGCTAAGAACGCCGTATTGTCCGAGGGCTTGCTCAAGCACTTCAAATTGCGCATCGGACAGCGGCTGGGATAGGTCGATACCTTCAACGCGCGCACCAAGTATTTTTCCGCTTTCGACAAAATTCATAACTGTTTCTCCATTTTTGAAGACTGGATTGCCGTCTCGGGAAGGATAAATTCAAATTCAGGCGTAAGCGTTAGTTCTGCTATATTCCAAACGCCTGCAGTCTGTTGTAACGTGGCCCGCACGACGGATAGGCGCAGCGCCTGGGTAATATTCACGGCGCCGACATGTAACGTGCCATCGTCAAATCGATAGGCCGTCATATACGCTACAAATTGCACCGCAACTGGCGACGTCGATGTAATAAAACCGTTGGTGATGACATGCCGAATGCGCTGCGTGGCTGATCTTTGCAGCATCGCTTGCAATATTTGCGCGCGACCAGTGAGGATTTGCCCCTGCCTATGCCATTTTCCTTCGGGTGCAAAAAGCACAATGAGATCGTCGTTTCTCGACTCGTCCAGATAATAAAATAGTTGATGTATGAGTTGAGTAGACTCCGACAAAGTGTGAAGCGAATCCATCGTCATGCGTTGTTTCCCCGTGGTTGGCTGCTTGGATTGTCTTATTCGCACTTATAACGCGTTCGAGAAATCGTTAAGCGCAACTGATCGATGGCAGCGAATATTCTACCCCCTCGTATTTGATCCAGATAGAATCCAATAGGGAACATATTGTTCTCATTTCTGAAACAAAAACAAACACGAATACAAATACAAAGAGACACAGATGGATCGCTTGAAATGTATTGAGGTATTCAATGAAGTGGCGCGTAGCCGTAGTTTCTCGGCGGCAGCGCTTCGACTGGGCATGGCCAAAGGTAATGTCAGCAAACATGTCGCATGGCTTGAAGAAATGTTGGGTGCGCAGTTGCTGACGCGTACCACCAAAAGCGTTAATCTGACTGACGCAGGACTGTCATTACTGGAACGCGGACAAGATCTGGTCGATCGCTTCGATCTGGTGCAGGAGGCGGTGCGCGGCGCGGTCATGGCTGCGCGAGGAATCATTCGGATCGGAACGCCGCCTTCATTCGGCGCCGTCGAATTGATCCCGCTTATCACCGCTTTTTCGACACTACATCCAGATATACAATTCGCGATCCATCTGGACGACGGTAAACTTAATCTCATCAGCGAGGGGCTCGACCTTTCAGTGCGCATCGCCCCGTGGTTGAAAGACACGAGTCTGGTCGCCAAAAAGTTAGGCAATGCGCCACAGGTATTGGTCGCCTCACCTGCGTATCTCGCTACTAAGGGGTATCCGCAGGTGCCACAGGATTTGTTATCGCACGACTGCCTCGTCAACGCCTTGAAATCACCTACCAATTTTTGGAACTTCGCCGGACCGCACGGCAAGGCCTCGGTACGAGTGAGTGGCAGCATGCGAGCGAACTTCGGGGATGCTTTACGCCATGCAGCACTGCTGGGACAGGGAATCTCCATGCATCCTACCTATATGGTGGCGCAAGATATTCTGGAGCGGCGACTCAGTCTGGTACTACCAACGTATAAGCCGACTGGACTCGATATTTACGCCGTTTACCCTAGCCGAAGAAACTTGCCGGGACGGGTGCGGCTATTTCTGGCATTTTTGCAAGAACGTTTTGAGATAGCTGCTGCGGAGCAACTACAATGTCAGGAGTAATCTAACAGTGATGACGCTACTGGCAATAATGCTGCATTGTCCGTACCGATCATGGTTTTCTAAATCCGTATAAGGAAATACAATATTGTCTAACCATCACTCATCCGTATTTAAAGGCCGTTATCGTGCACTGTTGTTCGATATGGACGGCACGCTTCTTAATTCTATCGCCGCAGCAGAGCGTATCTGGCGGGCGTGGGCACTCCGGCACGATTTGGATGTCGAGAGCTTTTTACCGACCATTCACGGCGCTCGCGCTATTGACACCGTGGCCCGATTGGAAATTCCCGGCCTCGATCCGGAAGCAGAAGCCAGCGCCATTACACGCTCTGAAATCGAAGATGTCGAAGGCATTATTGAGATACCTGGCGCGATAGCGTTTCTACGCTCGTTACCGGCTAACAAATGGGCTATCGTGACTTCAGCGCCCATGGCGTTGGCAGTGCAGCGGATGAAAGCGGCCGGTATTCCTGCTCCAGCCGTGATGGTTACGTCCGAGGACGTCACCATCGGCAAGCCACATCCTGATTGCTACTTGCTGGCGGCGCAGAAACTGGGTGTCGAGGTCGCCGACTGCCTTATATTTGAAGATGCGCAGGTTGGGATACGTGCCGGCGAAGCGGCGGGTGGAAAAGTGATCGTTGTGACGTCCACTCACCTGCATCCAATAGAGACAACGCACTCCTCAATCCACAGTTACGAAATGATCGTTGCGCAGGTTGATGACGAAGACTTTATCCTGTTAGAAGAGCGCTTTATCAGCAACTGAATCTCCGCTCTTCGTTCGCGCTTCACCCTGGCGCATTCCAAAATACGCCAGGGCACGTCATCGCTTCCCGATAAAACGCGATTTCATCTTTAACACCGTTCAAGGCTGCTTAAGTTCGGGATACAAGGTCATCAACTGCATCGCTACACCGTTGGTCCAGCCGAAGCCGTCCTGCAAGGCATACTCACCGCCGCCTGCGTCGATATTACTGTCAATGACATTATATTTCTCCACCAGCTTGCCGCTAACGGCGTAGACCTGTTGCACCTTGCTCATCCAGCGTGTGGCAATATCATGCGCCATGGCATGCTGGCCATAACGATTGAGACCATCCACTGCAATCCATTGCAGCGGTGCCCAGCCGTTCGGCGCATCCCATTGCTGGCCACTGTCAACCGTCGTAGTAACAATACCGGATGGCTTCAACAATTTATTTTTGACCCACTGCCCCACGCGTACGGCCTGCACAGGGTTCGCAATACCGACAAACAACGGATATAGCGTGGCGGCGCTGGGTCGTGCGGTCGATTGCTGCTTAATCCACTGATAGTCGACATAGTTACCAGCAACTTCATCCCAGAAATACTTTTGCACTGCCAGCAGACGGCGTTCGGCCCGCTGCGTGAAGTCCTTGCTACAAGCCAGATCCTGTACGCGTTCGCAACCAAGACGGATGGCATTTTCCAATCCATACATTAAACTATTGAGGTCGACCGGCAGGATAGCGGTGGTCTCGATAGTGGACAGCGACTTGCCGTCTGCGAACCAGCGGCTGCTGAAATCCCAGCCACTTTCAGCGCCGGCACGCAGATCGCGATAAACCTGGGCGACCGGGCGTTTGCTCTGCTGCGCCACCTTGACGTCTTCTGCAAAGGACTCGTCGCGCGGCACGGCGCGGTCGTCAAAGTAGCGATTCAACAGGCTACCATCGGCCAGCGCCACCACACGTCGGTGCGCCGAGCCGGGCTTAAGAGTGCTGGCGCCGTCCATCCAGAATCCATACTCACGTCGGAGTTGCGGCAAATAGCGCGCGTAAGCGCCGGCTTTATCTTCAGTGGATAGCAAGCCGACCATCTTGTAATAGAAAGGCGGCTGCGAACGGCTCAGATAGTAAGTGCGGTTCCCGTTAGGGATATGACCGTAGCGGTCAATCAGGCTGCCGAAATTATCTACCATGGCACGGATTAATTGCGGTTTGCCATTTTGCAGCAAGCCCAGCATGGTGAAATAAGAGTCCCAGTAATACACTTCCCGGAAGCGGCCGCCCGGCACCACATAGGGTTGCGGCAGCGGCAATAACGGCGATGCCAGGCCGACCTCTGCAGGCTGCTGCGTCAGGTGAGTCCAAAGGCCGGCTATATGCTGTTCCAGCGATTGTGAACGGTCGCTGACATACACATCCTTGCGATCTTGCGGCAAATCGAAATGCTGCTGCACAAAGTCGGCCAGTTTAAAACCGGGCCGATTTTTTTCATGTTTGTAGAGCGCCGCGATGACGGATGGCTGGCCTTTCGGGATCGCATCAGCGAACGTCTTGCCATCCTTGAACACATGTCCCATCTGCACCGCCGCAAAGAGTGCCGGATACAACTCGGAGGGGGGAGTCACAGATACTGCGGAAACCCCCATACTGGCCGCTGGCCTGATGGCAATCGTATCGGCCAGCACGGCTTCGGTGAAAGCACCGAATGCCAGGCACAATACAGCTGCAATGCCTTTCAGGCGAAAGTGGCGACGCTGTGACAGCGTGGGATAAAACGACATATCTGATCTCCAGGGCGTTGTTGTATAAATAAAATCCAAAACATACAAACTGCCAAGGTCTGCAGATCGTGAAGCATTTATATATCTTTTAATTATGAATCAGATGAAGACAAGGACCAAGCCGGTGAACTTGTCCGAGGTGCAATTTGGTACCGCTAAGAAGCAACGCGGTCATTTCACCTGCAGGCAACGGACGACTGAAATAATATCCCTGTACCGCATCACAGGCGTTCTCATGCAAAAAGTCAAGTTGCTCCGCCGTTTCCACACCTTCAGCGACGGTTCTTAGACCAAGCGCCTTTGCCAGTGCAATGATGGCCAAAGTAATCGAAGCCGCTTCCGGTTTTGTAGCAAGACCTGCAATGAAAGTTTGATCGATTTTAATGATATCGATCGGAAATCGACTCAGATAACTCAAGCTCGAAAAACCGGTACCGAAATCGTCAATGGACAGCTTCAGGCCGAGGGTTTTGAGGCGATCCAGGATTTCAATTGTGGCTTCGGAATCGTTCATCAACATACTTTCGGTCAGCTCCAGCTCCAGGTAGGCTGCTTTGAGGCCGGAATTATCAAGCGCTTGCTGAACGAGTTGCAGTATGTTTTTTTGCTTAAGCTGCCGCCCCGAAACGTTGACCGCCACGGTCAGCGGATATCCCGCGTAGTGCCAGGCGCTGGCCTGATCGCACGCCGTTTTCAGTACCCACTCTCCGATCGGAACGATCAGCCCGGTCTCTTCCGCCACCTGAATGAAGCGTCCTGGCTCAATGAAACCAAGTTTTGGACTACGCCAGCGGATCAGTGCTTCGATGCTTTTGATGTAGCCGCTTTTCAGGTCTATCTGCGGCTGGTAATGCAGCACGAATTCATTATTTTCCAATGCGTGATGCAGCGCGTCTTCAAGCTTCGCCCTTTCCACGGCCTTGGCACCCATCTCCAGGGTGTAACACTGAAAACAATTGCGGCCTTGGTCCTTGGCACGATACATCGCGAGATCGGCGTGCTTAAGCATGGTGTCAGCGCCATCAGCATCTTCAGGATAGACACTGACGCCGATGCTTGCGCTCATGTGCAGTTCGCGCCCTTCGGCCAACACCGGCTCCACAAATGCGTTCAGTATCTTCAAGGCCACGCCAGCGGCGTCTTCCGGCTCCGTGATATGCGCTAAAAGAATGACGAACTCGTCGCCTGCGAATCGTGCAAGCGTATCTTCGTCGCGCAGGACAGATTTGATCCGCGAGGCAAACTCCTTGAGCACGCTGTCTCCAAATGCGTGGCCAAAGCTGTCATTGAAGTATTTGAAACGGTCTATATCAAGGAACAATAGGCCGATTCTTGAACGGGCACGACGCGCCTGCCGCAACGATTGCTCCATGCGGTTGATAAACAGGTTGCGATTCGGTAGCCCCGTCAGAGGATCAAAATTCGCCAGGTATTCGATCCGCTCAGTGTGTAACCTGCGTTCGGAAATATCGGTTGCAACACCGTTCAACCGCAGTGGGTTGCCAAGTGCATCGCGCACCGAACGCGCGCGATCTTCAAGCCAGCGCACCTCGCCATCCGGCCGCACGATGCGATATTCCAGCGTTTGCGCCTCTCCGGTGAATACTTGCTCCAGCCAGCGCATTACTTTGGTGCGATCTTCCGGATGAACGATGCTGCGCCATAAGGTCGGGTCCACATCAAACTCGGCTACTGACCGGCCATAAATGATGTGCGCAGCCGGATTCATGTAAAGCAGCGCGTACGCGGTGGAGATTGACCATACCACCATCGGGATTGAATCAAGGACTCCGGACAATTTTTCTTCGACTTGCTCCTGCTGGCGTATCCGTTGCTCCAGTTTTAAGTGGACATTGGTCACTTCGCGCCGCGCCTGACGCAGCCCTTCCCGGGCGCCATCAAGCCCGGTCGCCACATTGGCTACTTCATACTGCAGCAAATTAAAACTAGCGGCCATATCGCCAACTTCATCCCGCGAGCGAGCGAGCACCGGCGTGACCGATACGCTCGCATGCGCGGCGTCGATATCACCGCGCCCGAGCGCTCGCATAGCACGCGATAGCTCTGCGAGAGTGCCACTGGCAAGCTGTTTTGCGGCATCGGATATCTCGACCGCTGAATGGGCAATCATGCCGGGCAGCACCAGCCCAACGCCAATGGTCAGCATGGCCACGGCGACGAAAATATCTGCCAACACTGTCATCATGTCGCCTTGTTTATGCGGAATGTTGGCGACCGCAAGAAGATAGCCTGTGCCGTCCAACACCATGACCAGTATCATTGCACCGGTCAGCTTCAAGTGAAGAGTCCGCGCAACGCCCGGCAATCCGGCAAGGCGTCGATCTGCATACCTGCGCCACATATACAACAATGAGCCGGAATAGGCGAAGGCTAAACCAATCAACACTGTCGGTAATCCGAACTGCTCGAATCCGAGCAGGGCAGAAACCGCCCACATAATGGCCGCAGCAAGTCCGAGCTTGATAGTGCCTCGGGGAGCGCGGTAAGGGCGTGCCATATTGGGCGCATCACGCCGCAGCAGCCATACCGCAACGCTGGGCAGCGCAATGCTGATCAGGTAGGTGAAATTGGCGGCTGCAATTAACCAGATCGGATCTCCTATCAGCAAGAACAGGATCGCCATTGCTGCCGTCAGCAACGTCGCAACCCAAGGCGTATCGGTACGCGAGCGTAACCCCAGAAACCGTGGCAATAATCCGTCTTCCGACAACTGAGATAGCGTGCGCGAGGCCCCGGCAAGCGGCTGCAAGGTACCAGAAAACATACTCAGCATCATGAACCAGATCGCAATTGCCTTACCGGCACTGCCAAACAGCGGTGCAAAGGTGGGGCCCAGCTCCAGCGCCAGATCTTTTCCCATCGCATCAGTACCCAGCGTTCCAAGCCAGACCACCGGCAGCAATATGAAAAATACACCTGCTAACAAAGCGCTGGCGAACATGGCACGCGGAAAGGACTTCTTAGGATCGACCATCTCGCCGACATGACAGGCCGCCGCCTCGAACGCGGGTGCAGCGAATCCAATCAGATATAGCCCTGCCATGAGACTGGTCAATTCGCCGAACCAGCCTGGAAACGGCGTAGTCAGATGGAAGGTGGTGGCCTGTTGCCAGTCGACTTCACCAGCCAAGATCGGCCCTAATCCGGAAATAAATGCCAGCAGCGCTGATAGACTGGCGATTGGAATCGCAAGCCGGCTTACCCACTTGATGCCGCACAGGCTGACGCAGGTAAAAAATGCCACCAGCGACACTGCCATAAGGTTGACCGGGACGTCCGGTAAATACCACGCATGAATTGCCGATGCCGAAAGAATGGCGGTTAGCCCACAGGTGGGGATCCATCCCCACCAATAACAGACGCCAGTCAGATTCGCGAGTACCGGGCTGTAAGGCCGGAAAGCCTCAACGCAGCTCGCGGAAATACCCCCTACCCGGTTCGGAAACATTAATACCAATTCGATCCAACCGGGCGCAGCCGCCCAGGCTAGCAAAAGGCCACCAATGAGCAGGGGTATGGTGGCGCTCCCTTGTCCGGAAATAGTCTCCTGCCCGATGAAGAGCGCCGATAGCAAGAACAGGCTCTGATTGCTGCCGCCCATCGCCAGGGCGGTGGCCCCGAGCCAACCGATTGTTCGAGGGTGCGATTGGGGAAGCGGATTAGCCGGATTCTGCATGGAAGGTTCTTTTATTAGGCCTATGTGCATCTTTCCCCCGGTTTGATTATTGCTAATAGCAATACACATGCACGCAGGTGGCAAAAAAAGCGTCTCGCCAACAGTTAATTACGATACTTGAGCCATGTATCGACTCTGAAGGATGCGGTGTTTTTGTATCCGAATAGCGTAAACGAGCGCAAAAAACCCGGTGTAGACCCTGGCCAGATGCAGGTAGGATTACGTCTGATCGCCCGTGCCTCTTTTAATTTTTGCAGGTCAAACAGCGTGCCCAGCTAATATTCCAGACGCCTCGCTGTGCAAAACCACTCGAAAATTTGCGGGATAAATATTTATACCGAGTGAGGAAAGATTCAAACAATGTTCTATACGATACACTAACGCCACCTTTATGGCATTTTTTTGAACTGATTGGAGCAAAAGCGTCAAGCTTCGAGGCTATGTTAATGACGTTAACATATATTACAGCTTAGATCATCGCCAGCCAATCAAGTGGGTGCGCGTCATTCCGGCCTAGCTTAATTGAGCGGACACTCTCACGACGGTTGGTATCAGCTTATCCGTAGGCCCCTCGGAATTCATCGCTCACTTCGCAGAAGTCGCGCCCCTAGAATTGCATTCGAAAACCAAACATTAGAAATGTAGTACAAACTCTGTGGGTCAATACTTCCCGATATCGTAACGTCTTATATTAGGCAGTCCAATATTATCGAAACGCCAACATAATTTTACGTTCCGATTAATTTGAAAACCGGTTTTACTACCGCTCCACAATCACGCTTCCTCCCCAAAAATAATTTCCCTGCGGATCCTCGTACCAAATCGGATTACCATTGACCGGCTCGCCGTTTTTGACTTTCGCGACGTAGGCCAGACTTGCCCCGGCTGCGGCAATGCGGACGATGGCTGCACGCGTGTTTGGCGCGCCTTTTCTGATATGCAAACGGGTTGTGCTCACGACTCTACCGGACTGCGGCGGTAGGTGGGGTCCGGGGTGCGAGGATGCAGTCGGAGTTGTTAGCACTTGACCGCCGCATTCGGTATATTCGACCACGACATCGCGTAACAATTGTTCGTAGCTTCGGCGGCTTTGCATCAAACCGGTTTGCGGGTCGGTTTTGCGCTGTGGATCCAGTATGTGATGGCCGACAATGCTGGTTGATGGCGCGAGCTGGAAACGTTGGCAGGCGTACGCCATAAGCCATACATAGCGCGCATAGGCCTGGTCAGCGTCGATAGCCGTGCCATAACAATATTCGATGCCAATTGCGGCATCGTTGGCGTGATGTCCAAACATCTTTTGATCGGTTTCAGCTGTGTAGAGTACGTGCCAGGCCTTTTCCTGGCTTGTTCCCATGACAGGAATACATTCAATGATCTGTTTATCGTCGACAAACAAATGCGCCGAGGCGATTGCGCCGGCGACTGGATTGGGATTGTTGTGATAATAGGCCACGTTCTGGCTAGCTGTCGTGTTAGGGTTACCGGTATCGTGCGCAACGATAAAGCGAACGCCGGGTATCATCGCGTAACCACGGCGGCGCGCCGATGGCTGTGGCAAATAACGCGGAATAATGTCGTATTTAAGATTGAATGTCATGCTTTTGGACCTTTGTCGGAATCAACCCATTGGGGGAATCTGCACTTCATCCTTGGCCTGATTTGCGACTTCACTGCCCGACGGGCCGGTGGTACCCCCAGGAAGAAAGCGTTTGGCCCAAGCTTCGATGAAATCTGTTCCTGCGTAGCCTGCACTGACAACAGCGGCGATCACGCTGTTGCTCAAGTTGGTTGCAGCTCCCTGCGTGTCGCTGACAACCATTGCCAGCGCGCCTGCGGCAAAACCAATCAATAAGCTGGTGAGGAGACGGCCTCCGTCAAATAAGTCTGATACTTGCTGGTTATTGACAGCAGCCAAATCGCTGATCTTTTTGATGCCGCCACAAACGCGCACTGTTTGGCCCAACATCCCGAGTAATCCGCCTGATACGACTTGTAGAATCAGGTCTTGTTTGGTCATGGTGCTCTCCGCGATTTAGGAATGTTTTGTTGAATGTCATAAGATGGTTCAATTGGCACTATGTCACCAATATACGTAAATATTTGCTTGCAGCTCTTGCGGTGAATCTGGCAGCAAATCGTCTAAGACCGGATATGCCAGCTCAGCAGGTCTTGCATAGGGCAGACTGCGCTCTGCACCAGGATTTGCTCGCCCGGCGTCAGCCCGAAAAGAAAAGCTTAGATCGCTGTCCGGAACTTCATATAAGGGCAATCGCTGGCGCGACTTGTACATCATTGCTGGTAAGCCGTTGACCGTAGTTGATGGCTGCACTGAATCAAAGTTAATAGCCGCTGCTGGTTCTCCGATCTCGCGACGACGGTCACTGGTCAGAATGGTGCCCGCGATAGGTCCATCTTCTAAGGAACGACTAATCAGGTAGTAGCACCATACACATTCGCGCCTCGCCAACTGAATTTGATACGACTGTCCAAGTTTTGCATTTGGATCGCTAGCAATATGAATCGCGGCAACGCCCCACTGGCGTGCAGCGTTAATGTCTGCGCTCAAATAAAAATCCTGCGTTGAGTTGTCCCCGATGTGCAGACGGTAGCGGCCATCGTCCAGCCCGGCCAAATCGACCGTGGCAGGGAGCGGCCCGTCGGTTTGCCATACAGCGTCAGATTGTCCGTGCAGACTGACGCTTGCGCCTGCTGCCGAGTTGTCTGTGGATGAAACGTTAAAGCGTGGTGCTCTTAGGGGCAATTTCCCCGTGCCGAACGGTGAGCCTGGCGCGTGTAGCAAGCGCTTATCATTATCGATCAGCGCACTAGCAAGATTATCAAAATAATAGATGCCGGGCACATCAAGGCACTGCGTTGGTGAAGCAATGTCGGTGTAGCTGAGCAAAGCCGGATCACTGCAATGAATCGCAAACGTGAATGGCTGATTTTCGGCATAGCCATCCAGCAATTTTAACGGGTCTTCCGGGTTGCAATACACTTCGGCACCGCCCGGGACGGCCCGGAACAACAAACGATAGCGTTGCAACAAGCGCCGACAATCAGGCGTCGGTATAAAGCTCAAAGGCCGACACGTCTGATCGGCAAAATAACTATGCGTGCAACTGATGTCAAACCAGCGCTGGTAGCCTTTACCCATTTCGGCTTGCTATCCGGGTATCGGTCGCACTAACTGCAGGAATTGACGCTGTCATCCAATTTTCCTGTATGGTCAACATGCGCACTTTGTATAACGCTGAAGGCTGATATTTGCTACCTAGCAGAGAAAATAAATTATTCATTTCGTGGATGCTCAGGCTGACCAGTTCCAGCTGCAGCCGGTCAAGTTCACGTGGAAAAGCCGGGCTGCTTTGCGCATCGAAATAAGTACGCGACTGGAAATAGCCTAGCGCCATGCTTAACAACTGCAGCGCCTGGGTATAATCCGCAAATGAAGCCGTAAGCAACACATACAAATTCAGGTGCAGAGGCGCTTGTTGCAACGCGTATCCTCCATCACTACGCGGCACGACCCCGGCACCCGCAACCGCCGGTTCACGTTCAATGTTGACCAACGAAAATACGATTCGGTTGTCTATACCGGGAGGCGTCGAGCCATCCGGATTTATCAAGCCAGAAACGATCGATAGCGCTTCATTGCTGGGATAGCGTGCGCCAAGGAAGTTGTTTAACTCAGCAGCGATAAAGGTCAGCGTTTTTTCTATCATGGAATGTGCAAAGATAATTTGAGAGCCGTTAGCGTTCTTCAACAACGCAATCGCACGAGTCCACATCGATACAGACGCGGACTCCATAAGATTATTTAGGTACCATTGGACCGTTAGACACGCTCCAGGTAATCGGCTTTGACGTATCACCGCAGGTAACGACAAAATCACCTGCCCCAGCGATGACGGCGAGACCATCTTTTGGATTGCCCGTCATGCCACGAATCGAAAAAATCGGAGCTTGTAGTTTTATCGCAGGCTTCGCCAAATCATATGATAGCAACTGGCCTTCACCAAAAAACACCACGCCGTTGGTACAGTCTCCGCAAATTTTTTCAATAACGATCTGTATTGTCGGCAGGGATTTCCAATCGCAATTGCAATCGGGCCCGCTACGCGCCATGGAAGTTGCGACACGCTCAGGCATAGGCGCTTGATTATTGCTACCGCCGTCATTCGAAACAACAGGCGCACTCGCAACGCTGGCCGGGACCGGGATACCAATAATCACGACACCAGTCTTATTATCGCCAGCGATTCCGTCCACAGTAAAAGGGGGCTTAGTTTTCCATTTCCATGTTGGATTTTCTTCACTTAGATTAATCTGGGCCATCTGTGAACCTGCGGGCGTGTAATCCTTAGAGTCATCAAGGCCATAGATAGTGATGCCGTTCACTGGATCACCTACCATGCCCAAAATAGTAAACGGCGCAGGAGGCGCTGTTTTCCATTTTGCCTGCGGGTTACCCAGGCTAGTAAGATATCGCACATCTTTGTCGGAATAAGCTACCACTCCATTGGCGTTATTCCCACTGATTCCCTTCGGAGTGGCTGCAGTGGTAGTGGAAGGACGCCAAAAGGCGCCAGGCGTTGTTTCTATATTGGATAAAACGCCAAGCTGATCGAGAACGGCAAGACCGCCGCTATTACTACCTGTAATTTGCGTAAAGTTACTCATGTGTGTATCCCTTTATTATTAATGAAAAAGAACTCTTTTTTTTCCTGGTGCGTAACCCACACACAGAACGTGATAAAGCCAATCATTCAACGCAGTAGATCGGAGCGTATCGTCCGAGCCAAAAAATTTAACTTGTTATCTATATTGTTTTTAAAAACCTCCCTGGTCACAACACTTTTCCATCCTTACGTAACTCACGCTTGCAGCCATTCCTTATGTCAATCTGGCTGATCTTGCTATCCGAATCAGCACGCCGCAGCGCATTCAAAGCGGCATAACGCAGCACGTTGATAATCGCGCCACCGGTTAATTCAAACTCTTCGGCGATGCGCTGCAGGTCGACCGAAGCATCAAGTCTGTCTGGCTGCGAAAATGCATTGCGCCAAAGTTGCAGACGCTCTTCAAGCCGCGGCATGGGAAAATAAATCATCGACTGGAAACGGCGCGCAAACGCGTCATCGATATTGGCTTTCAGGTTGCTTGCTAAAATCACCACTCCTGGAAAGTCTTCAATACGCTGCAATAGATACGCAACCTGCGAATTGGCGTGGCGGTCATTCGAATTAGAGGTTTGAGTGCGCTTACCAAATAGGGCATCGGCTTCGTCGAAGAACAAAATCCAGTCATGGTTTTCTGCCTGATCAAATACGCTGCCCAGATTTTTTTCGGTTTCACCTATGAATTTTGACACCACCATTGCAAGATCAACCCGGTACACATCCAGACCGGTGGCTTTTCCGAGCAGTGTTGCGGTCAACGTTTTTCCGGTACCGGGCGGACCGTAAAACAGACTGCGAAAGCCTGGCTTAAGATGTTTGTCAAGCTGCCAGTCTTGCATCAGCGTCGGCCCGTGTTCTATCCAGGCTTTGATTTCCTCGACTTCTTCACGGATGGTTTGCGCCAGAATCAAGTCGCCCCAACCAAGTTTGCAGGTCAGGCGCTGAGCAGGAAAACTATTCGAAAAGGTGGGCTGGAATACACCGCCGCTAGTGAGTAAATCGAGACGTTCGTGTCCTATTTTTAAGGCTTGACCGAACACACTGAGCGAGCGCGTTGCATCGGTTTCTTCGCTGAGATCCAGCAGTTTGTGGCGCCGAAAAAAATGTTCTGGCGTAAATAACGATTTCAGCGCCAGACGCTGCACCATATCACCGCCTGTCAGGATGAATGCACCGGTTTCGATACTGGGCCAGAAGCCGCTATGGCTGCCAGAAATGATACCGCCAAATTCGGTATAGTTACGCCCGGTTAATGCATTTTTGATCAAGAAAGGATCGAACAAATCTGGCTGCAAATGTGGGGCTAAAGCTAAAACCAATATTAGGCGCTCATCGAACGACATAGCATGCGTGAGCAAGGTATCCGCATAAGCGGAGTCGTCAGGAAGCAGCGCTGGCGGTGCAATCTGGCGCACATGTTGGTAATCGCACGTATCGCCGAAATGCAGACGCAGGCCAACATCAATCAGTTGCCCGGCCCAAGCCAGTTCCCGAGCTAATGTCGCACCATTTTTTTCCAGTTTCATCATGTCCACTTGACCCATAACACCTGCGACATCCATGACAGGCGTATCGTCGATAAGCCCCAGGGCAAACTACCGAGCAGCATGTCGAAAGGTTTTTTTTCAACCGATAGGGTCCAATCGTCATCGCCACGGGTCAGCGTGCCGCTACGCGTCAGAAAGGTCTCCTGGAGCGCTTCTATGGATGAATTCTTGAGTTTGTCCCAATTTTGCGTGACGCTGAACAGCAATTGGCGAGACAATTCACGCTCTAAATCGGTAACAGGATCGCAGAACGACAAAGGTGCACAGCTTGGCATGCCACAGAGTATTTTTCCCAGCAGCAAGGCATGCTCAGCCGGATCTTCATCTCCATTTACCAGAAACTGCAAGAGCTTGACAGCTCGGCTGCTGCTATGGACGTCACGAAATTGCTGACCTTCTAATAGCCCAAGCGTACGGAAATAATGATCGAAAAAAGGCCACAGCAAAACCATGCCAGCATTTTCAACATAAAACGCTTGCTTGGTTGGTAGCTCCGCCGATGGCTCTATTACAACCTGCGCGGCCTTCTCCTCAGGAAGCGCCTTGACCCGACGTAGCCATTGGATATTGACTTCTCGTATCGCGTCAAGCAGTATCAGGCGTTCCGCGGTCGCGTAGCGTTTGCCGGACAGGCTTACTTTCACCGCATCAAGTAAATCCGGCAACTGCAATTGTTCTGCTACGGATAAGCGCTGTAACGATTTGCGTAAAAGTGGTTTTAAGTTGAAGATGGTGCTGCGTTGGGCATGAATCTGGCGCAATACTTCGTCAGCGAAAATACTGCTGCTTCGCCCTGCACGCAAGCGCCCCAGACCATCATGCACAGCCGCCATGCAAAGTGTCACGTTCTTGTAGGCATCGGGAAGCAATAACTGCACGATTTTTTCGAGCAACATCGGCGACACGGCTTCCAGCAACCGTACACGCTCCAGATCACGCCCGATCAATTTCAACAACAGTTGGCGCAGTCGTCCGGGCGAGCCGGTCAAAGCCGCGTTGAACAGGCTGGTCAGGGTTACAGTACTCCCGGATGTTGATGGCAACCGGCCATATTGCAAAAAATGGCGCAGGACAGAAACACTATCGATAGTCGCAGACGGCCCCATTTGCAGGGGATCTTCATCCGGCTCTATGTGCCCCGCGTAATCCGCCTCCGCTGGAATATTGAGTGGAAGTCTCTCCGCGAGATCTGTCATTTCCGCCGTATGCGCCAGCATATCCAATAACGGCATAAAACGCGTCTGACTTTCTGCGCCAGCAATACAGACTTCGTGCAACATTGCAATATAGCGCGCATGCTTAAGACCAAGTGTGCGCGCACAGGCTTTACTAAGCTCATCCAGAAAACGCCGCGGCGAAGACGCTTGTAGGTCATTTTCCAGTAACAGCCTCACTATTTCCCCGACATGCAATGGCATGGCCCTCGCCTGTTGCATCTGACTTAAATCGGCATGCCTCGACAAACCGGCGGCGGCTTGTAGCAAGGTGTTGATAAAGCCAGCGTAACCCAGTGCTGTTCTGTGTAAAAGCCGTAACAATTGGAACGGTGCGACATTTTGTAGCAAACGCTTTACTATCGCTTCCTTCAGCACCGACTGGCGCATCAACGGACGCAGGCGAAGCAACGCAGCCGGTAGGTCATCGAACAGCATGCCTTGTCGAAGTAATTGCGCCAGGCCATTGGGCGTCGTGTGAGCAGCGAATGTCGATGGCAAGCGCCCGTATTCCAGATAATGCAACGCTACCTCCTGCGCCGTGTACCTGTTTGCCAATGCGGTTTCCGGCCCGGCGCTGCACATCTCTGACAGCGATTCCCCCGCCAACGTTTGAAAGATCAAGCCCAAACGATGGCCGGATACTACCTGAGGGGCAGCGCTAATGAGTTCCTTTAACAGAACCTGAAAACGCAGTCCGTGGCGTGCCGCCAGCTTTTGTATCAGGTTTTTAATAAACGAACGGGTATTAAAATAAGAACCGCGTTCAACCAACAAATAATTTAAAACGATTTCCCATAAGCTGCGGGCATAGCGACGGCTATCTTGCTGTATGACGGCTTGGCTTACATGGCGCTGCCGTATATCGGCCACATAGTCATTAATTTGCACGCCACCGACTGGCTCGAGCAAACACACCAATTGCTGTAAGGCCGGCTCTGTTAGCGCGTCCAGAAGTCGGGTACGCACTGTAGATCGCGCTCCCAGACGACGCACCATCGCGCACAAGTGCTGTGGCTGGCGGCGCATAAGGGCGACGATGATGACCGCAACGTTGGTTCCATATGCGCAGGTTTCGGGCAATACGCCATACTCAAAAAAAACTTCCAGAGTATGCAGGTCCTGCGCCGCTGCAACTATGGGATAGGTAGCGTTAGATGCAGGGTCGGAAACGATATAAGCTGTGGACGTAACTGTGGCCGTACTTGTGGCTTCCCCTGCTCTCGGCTCCGTTTCCTGACGCAGCGCCGACAATATATCTGGCAATGCATAGCGGCGGGACGCTGGCAGGCTGAGACCGTCAACGCATTGCATCATTTGTTGAAGCAGTTCAGGGTATGCGATCCGATACCGTTGCGCCATGCGCTGCAAGTTGCTGCCGATAAAAGATTTGGTGTTGAAGTGCGAACCGCGGTCCAATAACAGGTAGTCCAGAACGAATTTCCACAACACTGATTCGAATGTGTCCATAGGCTCACGGACCAGAGGTTGCTGCTGATGCAGCATTTTCAGGTCTGAGACAAAATTGATAATGATCGCCGCATCTCCTTTCGCCAGCAGCTGGACCAGCGCCACGAGGACCGGCCGCGACAAACTATGCGCAAGCTTAGAGCGGCGGCTCTCGTAGGAGCCTAAGGTCTGCAGATACGTGGCCAGTGCTTCTGGTATTGTGACGAGCGCATCGCGTACCAAATTATCTGCATTGCCAGCGGTGCTGTTAGTTGCCAAAAAAACGATCAATTCGCTGAGCGCCGGCTCAGATGTCAACACGAACGACGCAGGCGACGACTCGGCCGCCGAATTCCCTGCAGGATACGGATTGGAAAATGCTGCTATTTTCCGCAGCGCGACGCTCAGCGTCTCAGTTATCTTGAGCGCCAGATCTTTTTCCAGCGTCTCTGCGTTAACGATACCGAGCTCAAGGACAAGAGAGTCCAGCACAATATCTGGCATTCCGCCTGGTACCGACCCGAGCGCTGCATCAATCGCATCTTCGAAGCCTTCGTGACAAAATACGCTGACGCGGTCTTGTACCGGATTGGCTTGCGCTGAGGACCCCAACTCCAGTTCAAATAAAAGTTTGTGGATGCGGGTAGTTGCCGTCGGCAATTTGGCTCCCATATGCTAGGCCGAGGTCGGTAAACGTTGGATAAACAAACACAAACGCCGCGCCGCTTCATTCAAGGCTGCGGCTTGGTCAGCTCGGTTAGACCGGTTGGACAAATCCAAGTTGTTTTTCTGATGGGTTGCGTTCGCAGATGGAGCATGGCATGCATATTTGCATTGCATCCAATCGCCATGCAAGCGCTTGAATTTAGCCATCATAACCGTACTCAACCAATAACACTGGGCCGCCAGATGCGCTGGACAGTTTTCTCTGACGCTGCGTTCGGCAAAGTCTCTGAACCCGTGGTTTTGAAAGCGAATTGGCCACTCCGGGAAAAATAGGCTAAGCCGCATCGAATAAAAAGGAGCGGATGGCAGTCTGGGTAACTGCTTTAATTTTGCGACGTGCCGCGCTAACCGCGCACCATGGCGCCGCGCTTCCGACTCGGACGGGTGTTCCTGTTTGTCGCAAGCAATCAAGACTCCGCTACTGGCGTACAGCACCGCTCGATGACAATCACTTTGTGTAGTTTGTACGGATAGCTTACCAAGGTTACTTAACCACTCCAGCACTTTCTCAGGGTCGGCTTTGAATTCTTTTTCAAGCGCAGGCGTAAATTCCCATTCCAATTCTTCCCAGTCAATCTCGACGTGAACGTCGATAAGATGTTTCTGTTGATGCTGCTCGGTTGTCGGCTGGGGGCGTAACAACACATGTTCTAACAAAATCAACTCTTCATCGACGTAGACATTTTGGGGATCATTAAAAAAAGTCCCCAGATGTTGCGTGATATCTTTCAGTGCAGCATGCGCTTGCTCACGATTGATGGCGCGATACACTACTTGTGGCTGGTGAACGGCTTGCTTCTCTTCTTGGTGGTTTGCGACTTGGGGCCAGTTAAACAACAATATAGCCCGCCCGTCGTCTAGCGTCTTAATGTTGTATCGACGAGGGTCAATGCCGTGTTTCAGAAGACTTTGAAATGTATTCTGATTATCATAAGAATAGACAAATTGGCCTGCCTGCGTCTGGTTCAGCTTACTGTTATAACTGTAGTGAGTGTGCTGACGATAGCTAAACTTGTTCGAAACCGGGCCCCGGTGAGTCGGATGTACTTCTTGTCCGTTGCCCAGCAGACCTAACAAACAAAACAAACGGTTTTCCAGACCAGAACGCGTGGCAGTGCTGATCTGATGATGCGCGGTGTAATCGTAAGCGCTGCTACGCCGGCTACTGAGTTTGTCATAATGACGTAGAAACGTTAGCTTCCAATGCATCACATCTGAATAGAAATCAGACTTCTCGCCAAAGGACCGTGGATCCGCGCTTGACAATGCGACATCGTCAAAAGCTTCACCAACGCGCGCCAGCAAATGATCGAGAAAGCGGTTTCTGCGATGTACCATATCGTCAAGCTCATCTACCAGGCGGGCGAGACCGACACGATACGCTTGCAGCCCAGACTGTAAGTCGTCCTCGACGGCGGGAGATACCAAGGGTACCGATGCTGCTGGCAGTAACTGTATGTGCTGCGCTTGCGCGGTAAGGTCGCAGCACAGGTCGCCGATTTTTTCAACCAGCATATCTCTGTGAGTTACAGCTAATGCATGCGAGCCAAAGCGTTCAACGCCGGACAGAATAGTCTGCGTCTCGTTTTTGCACAACATGACGTGAAAACGACGGTTTTTGTGATTAATAATGCGAAAATTATGGGCATTCACGCCATATTCGAGCAAATCCACAACGCAAGATTTTTGTTGAGCAACTGTCAGTTTTTCTGCGCTTAATACTCTGCGGCCCTTAAGGTCGTTGAAATGCACAGCCATTACACCGCGGGTTTTGATGGTCAGTAATGGTCTTATATCTTGTCCTGCGATGTTTTCCAGCAGGTGCGCGAGCCGCGCAATCCTGCGCTGTGCCGCCTCGCGCGTGGCGAAACGTTCTCCACCGAACGCAATTGCAGCGCCATGCTCGTCATTCAGGACGATATGCCAGCGCTCCGCGTGTACTGCCACGCTGTGATAATGGCGAGAGTGCGCGCCGTGCGTCATCAACTTCGAACGCAATTTATCCGCCTCTTCTTGCGTACCCGCTTCTCTGCTCACAAGCAGGATCATCGACAGAGGGTGCACGCCCTTAAGATAGACCACGTAATGATCCTGGTCCTTTGGCGGAATGCTCTCTGCGGCCGCCTTGCGCGTATTGAACACAGCGAGCTTGAGTAGATCAGGCGGCGCGTTCCTGTCTTTCCGCTGGGCATCGGAGCCATCGACCAATGCCTGCGAAAAATACGAATTAGGAATATCATCGTCCAGAGAAAACAGTTTTCCTGCGTGGGCAATCTGGGCGCAATAATCGGTCAGTATCTGCTCAAAAAACAGTAAATAAGTTTTTAGTTGCCGCGCTTGTATCAGTTGTTTTTTGCGCTTCTCTGGCGCGCTGTCACGATAGCGCACGCCTTTGTCGCCAATGCCATAGGTGACTGGAAAGTGATGCTGAATAGAATAATACCGACCGAGATCCCGGAACGTACCCGCCGGCGGCTGCAGATAGAGATCCTCGGCGCTCGCTTTTTCCGACATTTTTTCGGCATACTTCCTGTTTGCCATCAGCGTCTGCATATGTCGGAACACGCGTTCGGAGTCGACCAGACATGCGATGCTTTTGCGCCTGATGACGATAGGGTAAGTGAGCGCGGGCAGCGGAGCGTGGCCGCCTGAATACGATTTTCTTGCCTCGGATGGAGGATTGAGTGATGTAAAAATAGACGGTGCCAGGCGTGGAACGGTACCAGCCTCAATCGGCACGTCTCCCGTCAGGTATTTATTTTTATCCACGGTAATGCAGAGGCCACCAACAGCGATCACACCAGCAATACTCGTAATGATACGGGCCACGTCCTCGACCCTAAATTTTATTGGAAGCGGACATAGTTGCGTATCATCGATAATCCCAAGTTCCAGTTTTGGACCGCAAAATATAGCATCGTAGGATGCGCCTATGGCGGCATCGGGCGAAGATGTCACATGCGGATACGGTATCAACTGGTTTTGTATCGCATCCATGATATTGCCCAACACGGCGGTAGGATTTGCCGCCTCATCAATTTCTACGAGGGCCTCGACCCACACAGGTAGTGGCTCAAGTACATGTACCGTCAGAAAATCTTCTCCAAGGTTGCGATGCCGATTGAGCAATGATTGCACCGCTTGCTCTAGCGCTAATATTGCCGATGACTCGGCTTTTTGGTCAGCGACTTCTTCGCCAAAGGTTTCTATCTGGACCGCGTAAAGGCCTTGTATCCCACTCTTGGTATCCCGCTTCAACCAAACATTTTTCAGATTCTTGCACTGATCGTAAAGAAGTTTGCGGTAGTCGTTGATAGTCAGCGGCGCACTGGTCAATATTTTTTCGCCGCCGAACAACGCGTCGCGTGATTGATAAGGGGTTGCACCGGGTCGCTGAGGTGCTGGTGCCAGCAGATCCGGCATGGGGGTCTGGATGCGCAAACCAAGATCGGTCATTGCGTAACAGAGTTGCTCCAGAATGGTAACGCCGGGATCATGTTCGTTGTAATCGGTCCAGATATCGCCGCCTAATTGCTGGCTATTGCGTATGCCTTGTTTTAGCAGCGCGCCAAAATCCACGCTGGTCAATAGAGGCGCTGTCCGTGAAATAAATGCCGGTTTTTTCATGCGATCAGGCCGAACATTAAACTAAAAATTCGCATCGATTGTTTACCAGACTCGGGTGATGTTGAACTGAATCGCCACCGGCTTACCCTCAGAGTCAAGGCCAAAGTCGATTCCAGTACCGATGCACAGATCATATTTAGCCGCGCTCTTCTTCCAGCGCAGCTTTATTTTGTGGCGAATATCCCAGCTGCGGCAACTACAGGTCTGACTAATATCGTCCGCATTTCCGTTAAAGCTGAGTAGCACAATCGCGTGGGTTACGGCATGGCGATGTTTAGAGGTGACAACGCCTGAGGCACTTGCGACAATCTCAAAACCATAACAATCGTACAGGCCGGTCATGATCGGATGACTGCGTCCATCGGCGGGCACACTGCCCACCGCGAGATTCATCGCTGACTGGATTTGTTTTTGCGAATCCGAACCTTGATACTGGTCGACGTGCGCGGAAGCGCCGCACCAACCAGGAGCCAGGTTCACCAGGTTCGAGGTTTGCGGTAACTCCGGCACAGGAGGTGAAATTACTGCTGGAAACGACAGATCATCTGCTTTGAATATCGCGTCAATCAATGCGGAAAAATTACTTTCATTGGGCATACTGCCATTTTTGAACTGCGCTTTCAGCTCATCTTTAGGGCTGAGATTTTTGATAATGCTAGTCATAATTTGTCCTCAGTAGATGCATACATGCGATTAAAAGCCACGACATAGGTGGGGCTTGCGGTCGGCGCAACGACCAGGGCAAGCGGCATTGCACCACCGACACCGAGAATAAAATTCTCACCCAATGTCATTTTTCCAACCCCAGTTTGAGGCTGCGGGTCCAAGTCGCTCCCGGATTTAATCTGATGCAATGCTACTGGCATAAAAACCGACAACGGTGTCAATGCCAGCGCGCTATCGGACTCAGCGATCCAGACGAATTTATTACCCTGCTCTGTGATATTTTCTTGCGCCATCCATACTTTGCTGATGCGTTCGATATAAGTCAGAGTCCGGATAAAGCGGGCCAGATCGTGACCATGAACCTGGCCGCAACCGATATTTAACGGCACCAACGGGTTCTGCAGCCAAGGCGCAAGATAGTCGGAAATATCGGCGTTAAGCTGCTTGATGCATGCACCGTCGGATTGATCCGCCTTAAACACGACATTCACGTACACCTTTAGTGGCTCATAGACCGGATTACAGATGTGAATCTCGCCGACAAACTCAGAAATGTAAGGTTGCAAGCTATCTGCAATATCCGTCAAAGTATGCAAGGTGAAGGGCGCTGGCTCGATAACAAGTGCTTCAAGGTTGTCAACGGGTGTGGCGCTGGACGCCACAGCAATCACCACAGTTCCCGTCGCTATCCGTAACCCTTCCGGAAATCCGGCACTGTTATTAGCGGTTATGCACTTGGCCTGGAGCACAGCAGGAAATGCGTCCAGCACAAGCTGTTCATAATCGCTAGGCTGACTCGCCCGCTGCTTATGCTTCAGGCGTTCGCTAATTCGGCTACGGAATACCGATGGGGATTCAGCCGCCCTACCGTTGTCACTGGCATACGGCTGTAAGACTTTTTTGATCGCAGGGGTTTTCTTAAGTAGTGCCTTGATGCTGGCTGGCATAAGGGACAGAGTAGTGGCATCTTGCGCGGCCAAACAGCGGGTAGCAGTGACAGCGTTAGGCACGATGTCAACGCAAAGTGTATCCAGCGCTTCTTTGGCGGCCCGCACTTCTATCCAGAACTGACCGCTCGGCATCACGCTGTTGTTGTCATTCAAGTCTGCGGGCAATGCAAATCTGACTACGCCTGAACGTGTGAAGTCTTGCGTGCCTGACTGTACCGCATATGCTGGAAAATCATGCCAGCGGTCGCTACTCAAGTAGCGCCAGCGAATCGCTGCCATTGGTTTTGGGACCGACTCGTCGGTAGCATTCCCCGCATCGTCGCGCTTCCATACATGTTTAGTGGCACTAGGTTCGCGTATTTGAAAATGAAGGCTGAGCGTCTGCGGAGGGGTCAGATTTTTCAGGCCAATGTACAGGCGTCCTTCGCAACCGTCGTCTGCCAGCAAAAAGGTTGGCGCATCCTTCTGTATTGGGCAACTGCCAAATGGATAAAGGTAATGTAGTTTAGGAAACTCTTCACCCCTTTCGCTTTCCGCGATCACAATGGAATCGCTGGCACCATACTCGCAACTGATGTACTTTACTTGGGGGGCAATTGGCGGATTGGGCAGTGGAACAGGCGTTCCCGTTGATTTCTTCAACGTTGCACTAGCGTTAAGCAGCACCTGGCTGCGGAACGCGGCCGGAAACACTGCACTGCCAAAGCCGTCCTGGGGAGACGCCAACGCTAGCCGGAGCGTACCAGGTGCCGGACAAGGAACGCGCGGGGAAGCTGTAGCATCCACCAAAGGCGTATTGTTGAAAGTGATAGCGGCTGTACTGACCTGATTGGGGTAAAGCGGCTGAAGTGTCTGATCCATCCACCGGCGTCCGTTGTAGACGCTTGGTTGAATTTGAAATGTATCGGCTAATATAATCGCCGGCGCGTAATACGCATAATAGCTGTCAAAGCTGGCAGCAGCCAGCGGCAAATTAAGCCAGATTAGGGAAATTTTTACATCCCTGAGATTGTCTTTGCCTAACTCGGCATGCGCAATATCGAAATGCGCACCACACGCGCCCAGTGCGCCAAACGGAAAAAACGGCTTATCCACGGCAATCTGACCCAAATCTCCGCTCAACGTCAGGTTCCGTAAGTCAGAGACCACGACGTTGAGATCAACCTGTTTGAGCTGAATGTTAGAAAAACTGGAATATTGATACACACTGGCGTCAGAGTTCAATACCAGTCGCACGCAAGGCCATGGGCCAGGCGGTGCGCCAGCCAAGGCTTGGTTGCACACCATCGCAGGTTGATCTGGACCTAAGCTAAAACAAACATCGATAACGATGTCGTCCTGCGCTTCAGATTGCTCTTGGGAATATTCAAACGCAACCCGCATCCATTCTTTGGCGGTGCTGACGAAGAGCTTGAAACCTTCGCCGAACAGCGTGTTTATATTTGCAGTCTGCTGCTCCCTCTGTCGGGAAAGCTCAGTACGAATGGCGCTTGAATTGGCAGCATCGATAATAAACTTGATTGTGACCTTCCGTTCGCCTTCGCTGAGCAACAACACAGGTGATGTGATCATCAATCCGAGCTCGGCATCTTGCGTAAACGGGGCGGAAGGCGACTGAGAGGAGGCGGAAAACATCGGCCAACCCAGCGCTGGATTTTTCAAAGGAGCGTCAATGCCGTCCTCCGTGTTGGCCGCCAGAGTCACCAGTGCACGCCGCACCCAGGCTGGTGCCGCGTTATCTCGCTCCAAGGTAAGACGATACAAGGAGCACCGCTTAGCCGGTTGGACAACGATATCGGCATCGGTCGCGTACAGAATATCTTCGCCAACCAGATTTTTACCGCCCATTAGCAAACTCTTGGCCGGCAATAGCCACGATGTAAAGCCGGGGGCGAGTTCGAACATCACGGTGACACTATCAGCTTGACCTCGACGTTCGCTCAGTTGAAGCACGCTGCGGTAGTAATAGTCAAGATGACGTTCGGTAAAATTATTTAGATCGTTTTGCAAAAACTGCATTAATTGCAAGAGTGCAATCAACAAAGTAGTGTGTGGCGGATGGTCTGATTTATTGCTGAGACTAAGCTGCAGTTCCTCCTGCGCTACCCCTTGTAATTGCGTCAGTGCAGCATCCACAGCGTTGAGTTGCTTCACCAGCGTATCGTCGATGGTGAAGCTGCCCTCCCCCGCTGCTGTCGCTGGGGTTAGACGCCACGGTGCCTGCGCATACCATTTCACCGCTGCACCGGTGGCGTCCCTGGCGCGACTATCCCATAGCGCAGCCCATTTTTTATTGTTAAGTATAAAATCCAGAACGTTCGCTAAGGCAGGTTGAATCAATGCTTCTAGCGTCGATGCCAGATTGTTGGACATCGCGTCATTGTCGGCCAGCTGTGTACGCAGATACCAGTCGTCAATACAGCACAACCGTGTATAGATGGCGTCTATCAAATCGCGTTCAGCCGTCTCATCCCATACCAGCTGACGTGCCAGGCGATTGGTGTCGAAAAGTGCTTGATCAACTTTGTAATTACACACTTCTGCCAACAAAAAACTGATATCGGCATTAAAAAAGACACTCCAATCGCCTTGCGGCTGCGCGCCACCGGTTTCATCCGGTCCATAAAAATTCAATAATTTGGAAAACTTTTGTGCAAATGTCAGGAAATGCGCTATCGATCGCTCGTCCACTAATACTGACGACGGATCTAGTGCGGGGGTGAAGCGCGCACTTTGAGTGGTACCCCAATCCGGGCGGCGCATCAGGGCGAGCCGATCTGGCGCACGTTACTGCCTTCGAGCAGGTAAAACGGATAGACCATGTTGCTACGGGTATTGGTTTGCGGAATAGAGTAGCTCAACGATATGTTGAGCTGCCCCGAATTGCTCTCATCCTCCTCAACCACAATATCGATGACAAGAATGCGCGGTTCGAAGAATAAGATGGCGCGCTTCAGCAAGTCTTCGATGCGGCTAAACAATTCGACCCCGATGGTCTCGAATACTTCGTGCTCCAGGGTACATCCGTAGGCGGGTAGCATGGTGCGCTCGCACAACGTCGTTGAAAACAGAATGTGCAGGCTTTCGATAATATCTTGCTCACCCTGCACCATTCGCACGCTTCCCTGATTGTGATCAAATTCGGGTGGAAAGCCCCAACCTCGCCCCAGAAAACTACCGTCGGAAGCCGCCACTTTATCCACCTATCATGACGGTCGGAAAACCCAGCACAATGCTGCCGCCATGCGCAGTGGTATCGCCCATTCGTGCGGCTGGCTTGCCGCCTATCATGACCGTACTCGAACCCATAGCGATGCTATCGGGTGGACCGACGCAGACCAGCATATCGCCGACCACAGCGGCGGGTAGCTTTCCTATCATAACGGTTGGAACGCTCGGGCCAATCACCGGGCCGCCAACGTGCGGAATCGGTGGTAGTCCCGGTGTCAGCATCGGACAAACGTGCATGTCGGTAATTCTTGCAGCTGGAGGCATGTCGTGGTCTCTATTTTAATTAATCATGACCATTGCGCCACGCACCGTGACCTGACCCGATGAGGTTATTTCCGCGCTAGCCTGACCCTGGCCGGATAAGGCCATCGTCGCTTTGGTTTTAACGTTCATACCCTGCATGTCGAGATCGGCACCGGCCTTGACGGAGATCCCGGTACCTGACTGAATATTCACGGCGCCGCTGGCTTTGATACTGATATCACCTGGGCTGTCGAGGGTCACGCCGTCGGAGGTAAAGCTGAGTTTGTTTTTATTTGAATCGACGATAGTCAGCGTTGTGTCGTCATCATTGAGCGTAATGATATGACCGCCCGGGGTCTCGATGCGCAGGATTTTTTTAACATCGTCCATGCTGATCTTGAGTTGGCTATTGGTGACAATCGCCTTATTGGTGTTGGGTGCGTCACCCGGATACGGCGGCGTATGCTGGCTGCTGTACAGACTGCCCAGTACGATTGGATAGCTGGGATCGTCATTCAGAAAGCCAAGGATGACCTCATCACCCATTTCTGGCACGAAGAAAATACCACCGTTTTTGGTTGCGTACCCGCTTGCCAGCCGCGCCCAAATACCGTCGCCGTCCACCCCGATCATCGGAACATCGACCAAAATTCGATTTTGACCGTCAGGGTCTTGATCGATTTGCTTGACTTTTGCAATCTGCAAACCGCGCACGCCTGAAGATAGACCCGCCGCAGGAGGCGGGGCAATATCGTCAACCTGGTCGATGAACCAGGCGTTATCCATGCCAAAACCAACTTCAGTGCTCCAGTCGCCGCCTTCAATTGTCTGTGTGACGCTAGCGACAAAGGCAGAGCCGTTAAAGCGCGCCCCCAATCCAGCCAATTGCACCATCTGACCCGGACGTGGTGTGGCGTTACCGCAAAACGTAACGGTGCCGCGCAATCGCGCCAGACGTGATTTAAGCAACTGGGCGTTAGCCCAGACCGCCAATTGTTCGGCCGTCAATGGAACACAACTTTGCAAGGCGTATGCGGGCAAATCCAGTACGCCGGACAACGTTTTCCCGCTCAAATTCCCTTGCGCGTTGACCGTCGGCTCGGTCGACGTTCCCTCGGCTAGCGCCTGTTGCGTAAAGTCCCAGGCACTACATTTCACCGACGTTAATTGGGTACACGCATCGATTTCAGCATCAATTTCAGCCAGCGCATTGCCGTAGCCGATCAGCAATTCGGCTTCGCCGTCCAATTCAGGCGGCCCTACTTTGACTTTTCCATCTTCGACAATCACGATGTGACCATTGATTTCAGCGCGGCTTACCAAAAAATCCCAGTCGGTCGCGTAGTAACGCACAACAGCGTCGTGCTGATCGGTAGTGGAACTCACATCGGCACTCAGGCCGGCATCAGCGATTAAGGTCTGGAATATAGCGCTATCGCTCTTGCCCAGATAGGCGCTCTTGCGGCCCTGGGTCAATTTGAGTGCTTTGTCGTAGCAAGAAATAACCAGCGAAGACTTGCCGCCACTTCTGATCTTGATAGCGTGTTTAACAACGATGCCTTTAAAAATGCTGGCATCGGTTCCGTGATAGCCCGCCATAATCTCGATCTCGGTACCGGGCGCGAAGCTCGCAGTTTCACTAATGGCGAAAGTTTCGTCGGACGAGCTACCATCAAGCAAGGTAATTTTTGCGCTGGGAATACGATTGATCTGCTTCTGCACCCGTACCTGAGACACATCATAAATATCCGGCATCCGGTCGCCGTTAATCAAAATTGTAAAGCTGACCAGGTCGCCCTGATCGTTTAATGGCGATATTGGCATCAGGCGGTTCCGAGAGGTGGAAAGACGATAGTGGACCCAACTTCAAGAACGCGGAAATGCGTCATTTTGTTGAATTGCGCAACCTTAAGGTAATAATCTGGTGATCCATAGATGTTCTCGCACATAAGGGGCAAGGTGTCGCCCGCGGTAACGGTACGTGTATGCGTCAAATCCGGGGAACTTGAACGTTCCATTTTGACGATAAAATCCGGCGATAAAAATTCTTGAAATTTGACTGTTATTTTGACCCGTAACGGTTGCCCGTTAGGTTTGAATAGCGTGTAATCGATATTCATACTTGTGAGCCGACACCGGAAGTTCATGCGCCCCCATACAAGTTTTAGATAATTGGGGCTATGAATCTCTCCGTTATAGGTATAAATAAGAGTTTTGAATTGTTTGATGGCCAGTGTCAGATCGAACGGCTTTGGCTCGATATCTGGCTTGGTCGGTATCGCGCCGGTAGCATCCATATAGAAATTAAAGGATATCGTTTCTGGCGAAAGATCCGAAAATCGTGTGGTCTGCCCCGGCTTTTCGCTCGCTTTCAGAGGCAAATAACTGGCCGTGTGGTCGTGCGTATAGCTCTCTGGATTAATTTGCAGCTCATACGGATTAGTAAGCTTTTGCCCCTCTATCGCAATCAATTTCAGATACGCACTGTCCTTATAGGCGTAAATTTTTAACTTATTGCGGGAATCAAGCATATAAATTCATCTCTGAGCGGTGCGATCAAGGAGCTCCTGCGTTTTTTCAACGCACTGCTCTACTATATCCCTGCGTAGTTGCGCCAATAACAAATCAAGCTGAAGCCCCGCATTGCCATCAGGGACACTCACCCGTATAACTAACTCTCTGATTTCAATTGTCATGGCTTTGTCGGTTCGTATTTATTTCCGGCGCGCACACCTACACCTTCACTCTGGTGAAATATGAATACGCCAATTCCAGCGTCTCCACAGCGATCGCATTGGTATCAGCAGCCAACGGTGAAAGACTCCATTTAACTGGCCATGCATTCGTGAATGACCAACTCATCAGAGGATTCTCGCTATGATCGCGCAATATGACCGTGACTTCTTTTGGCTTGAGGGCGTTCGCCAAATCGCTTTGCAACGCACCGATACACCAATCGGCCAAAGGGGAGTTAATGGTAAGCAAACCCCGTTTTAAGATTAAGTTGTTGTACTTGACACGACCTGGCACGCGATGTGTAAAACGGTTTTCTCCACCTTCAACTATTTCAATCACATTCCGGGTAACATCCAGACCGGTTACCTCTGAAAAGCTCCCCTCGAACGCTCCACTCACGTTCGTCAGTGTTACGGCGAAATGGAAGCTGACTGGCGGATAAAAGACTGTCGGTTTAGCTGGGGTTCGCGGAATGGCCGTTGAAGACTGGGGATTCATAGCTGCCTGCAACTGATTAGCTAAGTCGATCCCTTTATCTATGTTAGCCATTGGCAATAGTCATTCCCTCATGCGCCAGTTCAATGGTTTCGACGGCGACTTCATTGCCGTCCGCCTTTAAATCGGTACCAGTGATCTTGGTCGGCCATGCGTTTTCCAAGGTCCAGACCATGGTAGGCGCACCTGCTTGATCTAACAAAGAAATCACCACGTTGACGCGCTTGATAGTGTTGAGAGAGTTTTGTTTGAACCAAACCCAAAACGCGTTATCTTTCGCAAACACGCCTTTTTTCAAAGTAACGTTACCGGATTTTTGAATGCCCGGCATTTTTATAGTCGAAAAAGCTTTGGAATCTCCTGCCCGATATTCGATGATCTGAGCTTCTACTTCTAGCCCGGTTACTTCCTGAAATGAGGTTTTCGTGCCATCTATCGTTACCGAAAAAGAAAACTTGGGTAAAGGCCATACCGTATTTTGTGCTTCGCCTGCCATATTCTGTTCTCCGCGCTATAAAATTAGGATTTTGCCATTTGCTGCTGGAACGTGATCACGATAAATTCCGCAGGATGGACCAGCGCAACCTTGACCATAATTCGCATATATCCGTCCAAAATATCATTCGCATCCATGGTGCTACCGAGCCCGACATCCACGCTGAAGGCGTCTTCCGGCTTAGCACCTTGCAAGGCGCCGGCCTTCCATTGACTAGTCAAAAAATTGATGATCATGCTTTTGACGGTGACCCAGGTTTGCGCATTGTTAGCGGCAAACATATAGGTCTCGGCTGCTATTTTGATCGACTGTTCCAGCATAATCATGGTGCGCCGCACGTTGATATAGCGCCAATCCTGACTGTTACCGTCGAGCGTTCGCGCACCCCAGATCAACAGACCTCGCCCGGGGAAGGCACGGATAGCATTGATCGCTTTTCCATCCAGCGGAACGTTAAGATCTTCCTGATCATCATGGGTAATGTCGAGTACGGGTGATACTGCGCCATAAATTGTGACATTGGCGGGTGCTTTAAAAACACCGTAACCATTATCGGTTCGCGTGTACACCCCGGCAATCGCTCCGCTCGGAGGCAGTACGTTCAATTTCATCAGAATCTCCGCCATCAAAAGCTGATACGTCGGCGAAACCATATTCAATTGCTGATGATTCGTCTTTAAATCTTTCGCGGCCTGAGTCGAATCAGTCACTGGCGTTAGAATTTTTGCCAATAAATCCGTTACTTTCTTCAGTTTGGCAGGTTCCCCAAAAAGTGTTATCGCTTCGGCGTTCAGCACATCAATTAAAGCCGGAAGCGTGTCACTCGTCAATGCACTGTAGTCAACTTCGCTGGCGTCAACAATGCTGGTATTGAGCCAAGGATAATATGCAACGCAATAGTTAAGAGTGTCTCCATCTCCGGCTATCCGATCACGAAAACCATCAGTCCCGGAGATGACATCGCTAGTTGCGTCATACGTACGGGCCTGATCACCATGATATACGTCAAAAATGGCGATGCGACTTTGCATTTTTACGCAATGAAGCAACACTTGACCAGACACGTATTGCCAGTCGTCGAGAGATAATAGAACTGCATCCGGCATAACGACCATCGTCGGCTCTGCTTGTTTTAGAAGGTTGCTCAACGGCGCGAGGCAAAGCGTGTCGTGGCTAAGGCCTTTTACACCACCGATGGCTGCCAGATCGCCAAACAATCCGACCGAAACGATCCAGCAGGCACCCCCGCCATTTGCGAAAAATATGCATAAACTATTATAAAAATAGGATTGCGTTGTCGCATCGACTTCCACTGCGAACGCTGTAGCTGGCGGCACTGCTTTAACGAAACTGAATTTTGTTGTCGGAGGACCGCCAAACAAGACGGTATATTGCGCTAACGATGTTATCCGCGTAGGAATGCCTTGTAGCGATTGAATACCTCTCAGTGCTTTTTCTGTACAACCAATAAAAGCAGGCACGGCGGTGGCAACCTCCACTACCGAGTTTGGAAATGCATTTTCTTCAACCACATACACGCCGGGCGTTTTATATTGCGCTGCCATAGACCATCTCTCATTTTAGGTAATAAACATATAGCGATAACTTCCGCCAGATGCTAAATGTGCTGCCACTCCGCTGACGAACTTAATTTTAATTGCTTTATTTTGTGCGGGAATTCAGTTGGCGCGACCGGAATTGCACTTCCAGGCCAACTTAATCTGCTAAAAATTTATATTAAATATTGCTTAGTTCATATGATGCTTTGAAATTTCATTCTTATTCCGATGAGTCCTGACATTTACTATTTAGTATTTGAATAATTTCCGCTCCCATCGCTTAGATCGCAACAAATTGAACGACAACGGAGGATTAATTTCGGGCGCTGGATGTTGATTTACGCGACCTTTAGCCGCGCGCGCATGGAGTCTTTTTTTAGTGTTGAGCGCTTGCCGTCAAAAGGGAACCTAAACAATTCGTAAATGCGATCCAGCCAGACGGTCTAAGCTCAGGCGACCCACCGAGCTGTTCACTCGATAGTCAAAGTTGTTTTAGATTGGAATGCGAGTCGGCGGGATTGTCGTCCACCCTGTCGACTCGAAATCAAAATCAATACGGCGGGATTAGCGGTCATTTTCGAAGCTGATTCATCGTACTGGCGCAGAGTATTCACCTCTCGCACAATCATAGAAAGACACTATGTGCAGCTTTTGAGTCGAGAAATACACAATCTCAATCGCATCGAAAACGCTTAGGGCCAAAGTCCGTAAGGAGACGCACAAAAGAAAACCCTAAAGTGCAGCCACTAATCAGAGTCTACTGGCTTACTTTAAGGTTCTTTTTTTACTTTTCCTTCATTACTGCGACGGAGTTTCTGCTCGTTGAAGGGAAGGAGAATTACAGAATCAAGAGATTAAAAACTTCGTTAAATCAAACACCCAGAATGTTCACCGGTACAGTCGGCAACGGCGTTGTAGCAGATGGGCCAGTTAATACACAAACGTTATTACCAGCGACCATAAGATCGGTGTTGACCGAATAGCCTGATGGTAATGGACTTTGGATGACAGCAGTTGCGGCATCCGAACAACTAATACCAATAGTGGCAGTGGTTCCTGTTGCGCCTGCAATCGACCCGGCGTAATTCAAGGCGCTGCCAGACTCAATGGCACCTTTAAAACCCAACAGCGCCGATGATTGAGCTTCTGCTCTCAAATCGACGAATTTAGGTAAAGCGACAGCTGCCAGAATTCCAAGTATGACAATGACCACTACCAATTCGATTAAGGTAAATCCCGATTGTTGCTTTTTCATTAAATATCTCCGATGCTAAATAATACAAAATATCGATGCTGAACACGTATCGACTGGCAATTTGACTTGATACGGCCTGTACTACCTTTACGGAAATAATTGCTCACAGTGCAAACAAAAAGTTGGCGAAGAAAATCAAAACTCACCGTCGATTTTTTTTCTTAAAGTACATTTGGATAATACAGCGGAAGAAGATGGTCCCTTGTCAGCGTGCAATAAATAGTTCACGTTTTCAGCAAAATATTTAAAATTTAACAACTAACTGTGGTTAAATCCGCGACTAAAATGGTCTGTATCAGTGCGATCAGGTTGTGGGAAATTGATTTACCCGGCCGGGGTCTCGCAACAGAAACGTGGGACCGTTGAACTGTTGAACCGTTGAACCGTTGAACTATTGGAGGGTGGCAGGAAATGTTTGCCGCATCGCCTTCAAACACCAACCGAGCATAGATTCCAGCTCGGTGGATGAATTTAGCTGACAAATGTTATTTCTTCGGGCATCACGGCTTCTTGTACCGCAGCCACACCCCGCCACCATCCTGAACCTCTGCCGACGCCAATGTTAGATAGATTGGCGTAGTCCATGCATCTTTTGCGATCTCAAATGATGCTGGATGCTCTCCGCGCCCGTCGATCAACGGCAAGATGAGAACACTGACCTCATCGACAAGCCCGGCGTTTACGAATGATCCGCTCACGGCTGGTCCGCCTTCGACGATGAGACGCTTGGTGCCGAGTTCGTCCGCAAGTGTTGCAACAACCTGGGCCAGATCAATTTCTGTCTTGCCACAAAAAATATAAGACACGTTAATGGATTGCAAATAGGCCAGATAGTCATCCGACACCACTTCCGTCACAACCGCGACGACGTGCGAACCGAGCGCCTGGTTGCTCTTCCAGGCCACTTTTCCGTGAGGATCAATTGAAATCGCATAGCAGTCCGCATTACGTTCGGCAAAATAATGAATGCGTGGGACAGGCGCTGTGGCCAAGCCTCTCTGATAATCGTCGCCGTGCGCAATTTCTTGCATGGTGACTCTACCGCAGATCCATGCATCGAACGCAAATTGCTGGGCGAGCTTCTCATATAGAGTGCCGGCATCTTTTTTAAAGGGGCGAGCCCAACCGTCTGTGAGCGCGTGTCCGTCTATGGAGGACATCATATGGCAGATGACATATGGCTTCATGGCAAATTCCCTACTATATTTGAGCATTGATGAAATTGATTATATCGATCCGTCTATCGGGCTTTGGTGCCAAATTGCGTTAGAATCACCTCTGCCAAAGACACCAAACCTTAAAACGGTTTATTGGGCAAGAATTTCCCATCCAGCGTGATCAGCGCCCGCGAACCACCTTCCGGGTCGTCCACCTTTTTTATATCCAGCTTAAAATTAATCGCACTGATGATGCCGTCTCCAAACTGTTCGTGTACTAATGCTTTTAAGGTGGAGCCGTAAATCTGAACCATTTCATAGAAACGGTAGATTGTTGGGTCGGTGGGAATACCGCCAGCTATACTTCCGCGCAGAGGAATTGATTGCAGTTCCGCGACATCTTGTGCATCAAGGCCCAGGCGCTGACAAACGATTTCGGCGACATTCTTCGGCAATGCGTGTTGGCCCAATAAGGCTGCCGTCACGTACACAACGCTTAATCCACTACCGACGGATATTTGCTCCCACGAGAGATCCTTTAGCGCTTTTGCTACGATAACGCGTGAAGTCAGTGCAAGACGGGAATCTTGACATACGCTGGATTGTTGCATGAGGTCTTCCTTTTTCGAAGAGAGAATGGTTGTAGTATTTATACGCTTTGCTGTGCTTGAACGCTCGTTGATTCCTCGCCGTCGCTTTAAGAAGTCACGCCTGAAATTTAATGCGTCGGGCAGCTTTCGGAGAGCGCATTCAGTCCTTGCTTATCAAGGGTAAATGTCACCCGTTTCGCGCCCGCGTCACCCGTGAGGTGAATCACATAGATATTATCAAAATCGTCATCTTGCCAGACCGGAACCTTTGCAGCTTCATTCTTATCAATGCTTGCTACCAGCTTCCTTGCTGTCTTCTCAGCCAAATGGTGCTCCCACGCTAAGAACACCACTGCATTTTTATAGGTTGGTGACAAAAGCGCTGCTTGCAACGCCGCAATGTCCTTGGAACCAAACTCTATATCGACTGGCAAACCCAGACGGATAGCGGTCGGTTCAATCGTTGCTAGTGGCCGAATATAGGCGTAGTTTGTATCGTTATCTTTCTTTAACACTGCAGGATTTGGGGCGAAAATTGCATCAGCTTTTCCAAATTTGTTGATCAAGACCTCTGGTAATGCGAGTGAACGATTCAAGCCCTGGCAATTCAGCTGCCCCAAACCATGCTTCGGTTTTTCACCGTGACGAATAATAACGATCGTTTCGTCCGCGAACGCACTAGCGCTGAAGAGTAAAAAAACGAGTACTGCGGTAATTTGTTTCATGTTTTTTCACAAATATTAGGTAAGTAGCCGATTGTGCCGCATTTTTGCCGCCGCTGTGCTTTCAACGCTTTTACCGTCAATCTGGCGCCGCGAAGTGTAGACTGCATTACGATTTTAGGATGCGCTCAGGCAATGTGGACCACCAGATACACGCTAGCAGCGCTATCTGCAACACCAGTCTGAACGCTAGCAAATCTTCTGAAATACTGGGGAAAAGCTGTGGATTGCGCCACATATATATATTGGCCGGTGTCACAAGAACGGTCAATATGAAAAGACCTAGCCCGGCCGCTCTCCTCCAACCCGCAAACAACAACCCTAATGCGCCTACCAGCTCAAAAAATCCGCTAATGTAGACGGCAGGCATGCGAAGCGGTAACGAAGGCGGAATAATTTGAAGGAAAAAATCACGTGCGATAAAATGTGCTGTGCCGCCGACCAGGAACCATGTGAATACGATGGCTATTCCGACTTTTTTGTAGGTCATATTGTCCGTCTTTACATCCAGTTGAAGTAGTTCGGCCCCGCCTTTTGGTAACTCTGTGCGCACGCCCTATTTCTTACCTACGTTGATGACGGTAAATTGGATGTTTTTTTATTTGTATTCGTCATACTTCCTGGCATCTCCTCGCACATGCTCTACCGGATACCTAATCGCATTCAGCAGCATTTTTTCTTGCGCCGCTTCGATCAAATCGACTTCCATCTTATCGGCAAGCATAATAAGGTACAGGAACACATCCGCGATCTCATGACGGATTTCAGTCCTTTTTTCCGGGTTCAGCTCGTCATCACTTCCATTTTTGAGCCATTGAAATGGTTCCAGCAGCTCCGCTGCTTCCACACACAGTGCGGCGGCGAGGTTCTTTGGCGTGTGAAATTGCTCCCAATCGCGTTCTACAGAAAATGTCCTTACCGCACTGCGCAATTCGGTCAATGTATTTACTGCCTGTAGATTGGTCATAATGGCTTTCCTTCGTAGAATGGATACGCTCGATTCTACTAGAGCAAAGAATGATGCCGAGTCTGGTTTTCGTAAATTTCGTTTTGGGATTGTGGAATTGGCCCACGCCCCGGCTTCGGTCTGGGCGAATGCGAATCTCGCCGTAAGATCAAAACTTGCCTACTTCACGGTAGCTATGGACGTTTGGGCAATTCCACACGCATAATCCCAAATAGGTTTTTGGGGCTTCAGCGGATATAGTTGAAAAATGTTCTTCCCGGGCAGGCGCTCAAGTAATTAACGACGATGAATCGATCTTGATTTTTAGACTGGAGTCCGATTGATGATAATTCCTGCTCCACATGCACGTCAGGCGATATTGACGGCACGTCGCAACAAAAAAATGGCACGTTCACCGCATGCGTACGTCCGAGGAAATACGGCGCAATATTACGAGTGGCTGCACAGCTTACGCGGTCACACACTGCCACACGGTCCTCCGATCTGGATTTGCGGTGATTGCCACCTCGGCAATCTGGGTCCGTTGGCAGCGTCCGATGGCCACGTCGATGTGCAAATACGCGATTTTGACCAAACAATTATCGGCAATCCTGCGCACGATCTGGTGCGACTTGGGCTGTCACTGGCGGCTGTTGCACGCGGCTCGCGTTTGCCAGGAATTGTGACCGCGCAGATGCTTGAATACCTGGTGGCCGGTTACGAACAGGCTCTCGAAGCTGGAGAGGAGCGAGTATCGGTAAAAAGGCCTGAGGTCGTCAAGGTAGTATTGCGGAGCGCGGTCAAGCGTTCCTGGAAAGAACTTGCACGTGAACGTATTGTCGACACCCGGCCTGATATTCCATTAGGAAAGAGCTTTTGGCCCCTCTCAACATTGGAGAAAAAAAGTATCTCGGCCATGTTTAAAGCCAAGGAAACAATCAAGCTGGTCACCACCTTAAAGTCGCGTGATGACGACGCAAAGATTGAGGTAATAGACGCCGCCTACTGGGTAAAGGGCTGCAGTTCACTGGGCAGGTTGCGCTATGCGGTGCTGGTTTGCGTGGGCGGAACTGATTATTGCCTGATCGACATTAAAGAAGCCGTTATAGCGGCGGCTCCTCGTTATCCGAACGTCAGTATGCCGCGCGATAACGCACGGCGTGTGCTGGAAGGTGCGCGGCACATGTCACCAGCATTAGGAGAGCGGATGATTGCGCAACGTTTCTTGAATCGTGGCGTGTTTATAAGAGAACTGTTGCCGCAAGATCTTAAGCTGGAGATCGATGAACTTCAAGCCGATCAGGCCACCCACATGGCCCGCTATCTGGGATACGCCGTCGGTTATGCGCACTCGCGGCAAATGGACGAAGCTGCACGCAAAAGCTGGCTAAGCGAACTCAAATGCAACCGTATCAAGAGCCTGGCGACACCGGCGTGGTTATGGAACAGCGTTGTGAAGCTTATCGCCAGCCATGAGGCTGGCTATTTGGAGCATTGCCGTAAGTATGCGTTGTAATCTGTCAGGCACAACCGAAAAAGGAAGAATCAAGCGGCAAACACTTGAAATTCACTTTTAATTTATGATGAATAAAAATACAGCCTCAACTTACACCGCTAAAAGCATTAGTCGGAACATCGCCTTAATTCGATCAGAAAAAATGACACAAATAAAAATACTAGCATTTGATATATTCGGCACCGTTGTCGACTGGCACACCAGCATTGCACAAGAAATAGATGCGTTACAACTTGGGGTCGACGGCGATGCGTTCGCCCTGGCCTGGCGCGAGGGGTACAAACCCGCGATGCAAAGAGTTATGTCGGGCGAGTTGGGATGGACGCTGATTGATGATCTGCATCGCATCATATTGGATGATATTCTCAAACGCTTCGGCATCGACGGAATGAGCGAAACAGAGAAAATTTATCTCAATAAAATTTGGCATCGGTTAAATGCGTGGCCGGATTCGGTTGAGGGATTGACCCGACTGAAATCGAAATACACTGTTTGCACGCTCTCCAATGGCAATATCGGCTTACTAACCAATATGGCGAAGCGCGCTGGCTTGCCGTGGGATTGCGTATTGTCCGCTGAAGTGTTTAAAAAGTACAAGCCTGATCCGGCGACCTACCTTGGTGTAGCAAAGATATTTGATGCGGCGCCCGATGAGGTCATGCTGGTCGCAGCCCATCAGGATGACTTGGACGCTGCCCGCAGCTGCGGTTTAAAAACCGCTTACATTGAGCGCCCGTATGAGTTTGGCGCTGCGCATATAAAAGACGTTTCTTCGCACCCGGAAAATTCGTTTCATGCAACGAATCTGGTGGCATTGGCTGAAATCCTCGGCTGTTAGGCCACGCCGTCCTGAGTATTTCGTTACCCTAACTGAATACTTCGCGTTAGCCTTTTTAAAATAAGCTAACGCTTAAAGTTTAATGTTACCGGCAGAAAAGTAGCCCGAACACCCGAGGAAGTCCTTACAATATTCGCTGTGCTCGCCAGGAATAATATTGAAGCGGCTAGTCGACGGCGGCAACAAAACGTCGGACGACCTCGCTAATTTGCGCCAAGGCCACCGGTGCGTCGGGAAACCGTTGCCGCGTCCGCTTACCATTTTTTTCGACATCAAAACCATAGCAATCAATCCCGAACATCCGTATCGGATTTGGATAGATATTCGCAATGCCATGAATGAGCATTTTTTCGTCGGCCAGTGGTAATACCTCCACACCCGCCCACTCCTCAATTCCGATCCAGCCCATTTGCCCGAAGCCGCCGATATAACGTAATTTTTGCGGTGTCAATTGATAGAAAGAAAAACCTCCAAGCGCCAGATACTCCTTTGCGTCAGGATGATAGCGGAGATAACGCGCAACAAGGTCAGCAGAAGGCGCAATTGGGACGACATCGCCAACAATTGAAATTCGTTCAGCCGTTAATACATTCTGACTCTCGGCGCTGTGGACCAAAAGGCTGGCGCGGGAATCCGCCAGAACGTTCTTCGTATGCTCAGCCAGATCACTGAGCAGAAACACGGGGCAATGTTGCTCATTCAGCGTAAATGGCAAGATGGTCGCAAAAGGATAGCCAAGCATTTGTGCCGAAAGTGTCGCCAAACTGCCCCAGGCTGCTTCGTGCATTAACTGAATAGCGGACGCTAAAGTTATTTTCATAGGCGTTTTAATTCGTTTCAATTGAAAGTTATCAGTTAAATTCCGCCTTGGAAACTGTTACGCAGTAGCAAATAACGACAGAATCAGCCAACAAAAAATCGCGTCAGGATTTATTATATGCGTTGGACGCTCATATCGGCTGCCCAAAATTATCTCTTAATATCTCGCGTGGGGTGATAGTAAAGACTTGCCATCTCATTGTAAAATCACTGGAATGTCGGTTTATCCATTGTTCATTTCAACCGTGGTAACTTTTGAAGCGTCAAGCATGCATGGAAAAAATAATTTCTTGAAAAGTTCGTCGTCCTGTTTCAGGTTGCGGGCATTTTTATTGGTATTGGGGATGACGCTCGTCAGCGCACAATATAGCGCGGCAGAAACGACCATTAGCAAAGGAAAATCTGCCCTGACGAATATAGTGGAAACAGCGCCGAGCCAGCGTCAGGATGGTTGCTCGTCGCGGGCCAGCGCTGCCTGTTTCTTTAAAGTCACGCTTCAGGACGGCCATCAAAATGGCGGCACATTGGGCTATTATGCATCCCATCCTATCGACCACGGCAACACCAACTATCCCAAAATAAATTCCGCTTTAATTGTCATTCACGGCCATTCGCACGATGCAGCAAAAACGTTTGATTCTGCCATCGCTGCAGCCTCTGCGGATGAGCTTGCTACCACATTGGTGATTGCTCCCTTGTTCCAGGCCGGCGATGCGAACGCCAAAAAATGTCGGTCTGCAGAGTCACCATCCGCAACATCAAGTGATTTTGTGTGGACCTGCACAAGTTGGATGGAAGGCGGCCCCTCCCAAAATGATCCAGACATGACATCATTTAAAGCGATCGATCAGTTGATTGAAACAATTATCCAGCACTATCCCGCAGTGCGGACCATCACGATTGCGGGGTTCTCCGCTGGCGCACAGACAGTGCAGCATTACATCGGCTTTTCGACGCTCCAACCCAAATCGTATTCCGTTCGTTATGTCGTAGCAGATCCAGGAACCTGGCTTTATTTCGATGCCGAGCGGCCGCAACCCATGATCAAAGGCCAACCAGTGACTTGGTCAGAGTGCGATGCTGACGGCCAAAGTGATTTTGGAAAATGCACGGTGAAGGTTATTATTCCGTCGCAAACAGCAAGCGACTGCCCTGCTTATAACGCCTGGAAATATGGCACCGACAATCTCCCCTCGACCCTGCCCACGAACGCGACGGCAGGCGCGGCGCGGCTAGCCTACCAAGCCGCTGATGTCACCTACCTTGAAGCGGCTCTCGATAGCAGCAACCATAAAAATGCGGCATATAAAGTATTGGATAAATCGTGCGGTGCGGCGCTGCAGGGACCGTTTCGGCTGCATCGCGGTTTGGCTTACGCCCTTTACGAACAAGAAAAACTGCAATCACCACATCACAGGATGATGAAAATCGTCCCTGATTGCGGACACGATGTTGCTTGCGTATTCCCATCTGATATTGGCCGAAAAGCCCTTTTCCCAACGACCAGTTTAAAAACACATTAAGCACGCCATATGGACAAAATAGACAAACAGATTCTGGCAATCCTGCAAGAGGATGCGACAATTTCAGTCGCTGAGATAGCTGAAAAAGTGAGCTTGTCGTCGACACCTTGCTGGCGTCGGATTCAAAAACTGGAAGAGGAAGGCTACCTGTTACGCCGTGTCGCGCTATTAGATGCTACCAAGCTCAATGTTGGTGTGACCGTATTTGTGTCCATCAAAACAAATCAACACAACGCGACCTGGTTTGCGCAGTTCAGCACCACCGTGAAGCTCATACCGGAAGTCGTCGAGTTTTATCGAATGAGCGGCAATGTCGACTATCTGCTGCGCATAGTAGTACCCAACATCGCCGCATACGACAAGGTCTACCAGAAGCTGACGCAGACAAACGCACTGTTCGACGTCAATGCCAGCTTCGCGATGGAGCAAATTAAACACACCACCTCTTTACCGCTAGGGTATATCGACTCTGAGTAACGCAAACAATCTTAAAGTGCGCGCTCCATACATTTAAACGCGCGGTCCATGTCCCGTTTGAGATCATCTATATTTTCCAGACCGACGTGAATACGGACCAGGGGATTCTGGTAAGTCTTGCGTGACGCGACCCGCGTTGGTGGCTTGTCAATCGGTAACGCCAGACTTTCATACCCGCCCCACGACAGGCCAATACCAAATAACTGAAGACTTTCAAAGAAACTGGCAAACGCCGGGCGGCCTATCGGCTTCAGTTCAATGGTGAACAATCCGCTGGCCCCCAAAAAATCGCGCTTCCAAAGCTGATGGCCGGGGTCGGATGGCAACGCAGGATGTAAAACACGCTCCACCAACGGTTGCGTCACCAAATGCTCAGCTAACTGCATACCACTATCCCAATGCTGGCGTAAACGTACGGCCATACTGCGCATCCCGCGCAGCGCCAGATAGATATCATCCGGTCCCGCAGTTTGGCCGAAGTCGTGTGCGCCCTGCTTCAAAATCGGCCATGCGCGCTGATTTGCGCTGGCCACACCTAACAACGCATCCGAATGCCCGACGATATATTTGGTAGCGGCATGGATTGACACATCGACACCGTGTTCGAAAGGCTTGAAATATAACGGCGTGGCCCAGGTATTATCCATTAACACGTAAGCCCCGACCTTGTGCGCCTCTTCGGCGATTGCCGGAATATCTTGTACTTCAAAGGTCCATGATCCCGGCGATTCAACAAAGACGACGCGCGTATTCGATCGGATCAACTGGCGGATTTCACCACCGATCAACGGATCGAAAAACTCCACTTCCACACCCATGCGGCGCAACACGCGCTCCGCAAATGTGCGGGTCGGACCGTACGCGCTATCTGTAATCAATACATGATCGCCGACCTGAACAAAAGCCATGATGCTATGGGTGCATGCCGACAATCCCGATGGAAACACTAATGCGTGATCGCCGCCCTCGAGCGTGGTGATGGCTTGTTCGAACGAACGCGTGGTCGGGGTGCCAAAACGGCCGTACTTTGCCATCGGATTATCCGTTTGACGACCCGCTTCCCAATCATCGAGGTTATCCGCCATAATGGTTGAGCCACGAAATACGGGGGTATTCACCATCCCACCGTAAAGCGACGGATCACGACCGGCATGGATCAATTGCGTATCAACATGTCGCATAACTCTTTGATCCAGATCAATCTGGTAAGTTTGTTCTGCCTGATGGCTCAGGTCCTGCGGAACTGGCAGATCAAGCGCGAACTCAGATGGCAAAGCGGATGGTGATGAAGTACCGCTGGAAGCATCTGCTTTAAATAAAGAAGTGTCTGATGGGAGAGCTGAAGACATATTTTTCCGTCGTTGACCTGTCTGGCGAGATTGCCAGTCTTAAGTGTAGTTTACACTTAATGAAAAATCGTTCCTAAATTAGACATGCGAGAACGCTTTATTAGAAAAATATTCTAATATTTATATGCTTATAAATAATTTATTCCATAACATTCAATTTAATGATATTTCCACTACATACCAAGCGATAAAACCGTGTCGAATCGATAAATTGAACGCCATTAATATCTAAGACGTCTTAGTTACCAACGAATCATATATTTGACAACACGATAGGGTCAGGGCACTCTAGGCGCAGATTTGCAGCCAAAGGTGGATTATGCTGATCGAGTCCGATATATTTGTCGCTACAGATCACGCCCATAGTTTGCCGCCGATTTCGCAACTACATTGCGTCTACGGCTACTTTTCACCTCATTTAGCTTTGCCCGATTGAATCATTGGAGATTGAAGTCATGCCAGAATATCGCTCACGCACCACCACCCACGGTCGTAACATGGCCGGCGCCCGCGCTCTTTGGCGCGCAACCGGGATGAAAGATGGCGATTTCGACAAGCCTATCGTCGCCGTCGTCAACTCTTTCACTCAGTTTGTTCCAGGCCACGTACATCTGAAAGACCTGGGGCAAATGGTTGCGCGTGAAATCGAGGCGGCGGGTGGCGTTGCGAAGGAGTTCAACACCATTGCAGTCGATGACGGCATTGCGATGGGTCACGGCGGCATGCTGTATTCGTTACCATCACGCGAACTAATTGCTGATTCCGTCGAATACATGGTCAACGCCCACTGCGCCGACGCAATGGTCTGTATTTCGAACTGCGATAAGATCACGCCGGGCATGTTGATGGCAGCTATGCGCCTGAACATCCCGGTTGTCTTCGTCTCTGGTGGTCCGATGGAAGCCGGTAAAATCGTGGAAGCGGTGTTGCCGGGAAAAGCCCCTGGCACCCAACGAATCATTAAGATCGATCTGGTCGATGCGATGATCAAGGCCGGTGACTCCTCCGTCAGCGATGCAGATATCGCAGAAATTGAACGCGCAGCTTGTCCGACATGCGGCTCCTGTTCCGGCATGTTCACAGCCAATTCCATGAATTGCCTGACTGAAGCGCTTGGCCTGGCTTTGCCGGGTAACGGCACGATCCTGGCAACCCATGCAGATCGCAAGGAATTATTCCTGCGCGCCGGACGACTGATCGTGGAACTTGCGAAACGTCATTACGAGCAAGACGATTACTCTGTGCTGCCACGTTCAATCGCTAACAAGGCGGCATTTGAAAACGCCATGACACTCGATGTGTCAATGGGGGGATCAACTAACACAGTACTGCATTTGCTGGCAGCGGCGCAAGAAGCTGAAGTCGAGTTCAAGATGGCAGACATCGACCGCATCTCACGCCAAGTTCCATGCTTGTGCAAAGTAGCACCGGCCACCGACAAATATCATATCGAAGATGTCCATCGTGCCGGCGGTATTATCAGTATCCTGGGTGAATTGGCCCGTGCCGGTTTGCTGGACACCACACTCCCAACGATTCATAGTAAAGATCTGGCCGAAGCGATTGCCAACAACGACATTACGCAGACACAAGATCCGGCTGTCCACAAGCTGTTCAGCGCAGCACCCGGCGGTGTCGCAACACAGACTGCTTTCTCGCAGGAGAAACGTTTTGACAGCCTGGATATGGATCGCAGCACTGGTTGCATCCGCGATAAAGCACATGCCTATTCGCAAGATGGCGGCCTTGCGGTGCTGTACGGCAATCTGGCGATCAACGGTTGTATTGTAAAAACCGCTGGCGTCGATGAAAGCATCCTGAAATTTACAGGTAAGGCACGCGTATTCGAAAGTCAGGACGCTGCCGTGGAAGCGATTTTGGGCGACGTTGTGCAAGCTGGCGACACCATCATCATTCGTTACGAAGGACCGAAAGGCGGTCCTGGCATGCAGGAAATGCTGTACCCGACTTCCTATATCAAGTCCAAAGGTCTGGGTAAATCATGCGCCCTCTTCACCGACGGTCGTTTCTCCGGTGGTTCATCCGGCCTGGTGATTGGTCACGCTTCTCCAGAAGCGGCAGAAGGCGGCGCAATTGGTCTGGTCGAAGATGGTGACACGATCGAAATTGATATCCCTAATCGCCGTATTCACCTGGCGATCAGTGATGCACTGCTAGCGGAGCGCCGCGTTGCCATGGATGCTAAAGGTAAAGACGCATGGAAGCCGATTGGTCGCCAGCGTTACGTCTCCCAGGCGTTGCAGGCATATGCTGCGATGGCCACATCGGCAGATCGCGGTGCGGTACGAGATATCAGCCAATTGAAACGCTAAGCCACGAAGCCACTACGCCACTAGGCCACGCAAACAACTGAGGCTGGTCTAAGGTTTTAACACCCGTAATATGTTGAAGAACGCGCCTTTCGGCGCGTTTTTTTATGTCCAAACACAAGCGCTGAAAGCATCAGAGCTATAAGAGAAATTTGTATTCTTACAATGAAAACGATTTATTGCTGTATGGTGTTATTCTTGGAATACGAATTAATTTTCTATATTTCGAAAATTAATATTAGGTTCAACCACCCTAAAAGCAGGCTCACGATGAATCGTTGCAAACGCGTATTGGTTTTTTTACTGTGCATGGGATTGGGCGCCTCAGCGCAAGCATTTCCTGATCATCCTGTGCACATCGTCGTTGGTTTTGCGCCGGGTGGAGCTGATATTTCCGCCCGTTTGGTAGCACAAAAGCTTTCCGTACTCTGGGAGCAGCCCGTCATTATTGATAACCGTGCAGGCGCAGCCGGCAACATTGGAGCCGCCTTGGTCGCTAAAGCCGCGCCTGACGGTTACACGATTCTGCTGCTGGTAAACTCGTACACCATCAACACCACGGTTTACCGCAATTTGACGTGGGATTTGCTGCGCGATTTTGCACCGATCGGCAGCTACGCAAGCACGCCGATGGTGGTCTTGGTTAACGATCAGTTACCAGCTAAAACCTTCGCCGAGTTTGTGGCCTATGCAAAAGCGAATCCCGGCAAGATCAATTATGGATCGGCCGGCTCCGGCACCACGACGCATTTGGCGGGCGAAATGTTTGACATGCGCTCCGGCATCCAGATGACACACGTACCGTACAAAGGCTCCGGACCTTCTGTAGTTGCCTTATTGTCAAATGAAGTTCAACTGTCGTTCGGCTCCATGGCAGCGTTCGACGGCTTAATCAAGCAAGGTCGGGTCCGTCCACTGGCGGTGACCACCGCGACCAGATTTCCCGGTCTTCCCGACGTGCCAACCGTGGCAGAAAATGGGATGCCGGGCTTCGATGTCAACGTCTGGTACGGCCTTCTCGCGCCTGCAAAGACTCCTCCAGCGATCATAAAGAAGCTTAGCGACGATCTGGCTAAGGTGATGGCAGACCCCGACCTGGCACTAAAACTTCGAGCGACCGGCCTTGAGCCGACCTACCTGGATAGTCAAAAAACGGCCGAACTGTTGAAGCAAGATGTAGCCCGCTGGCGCGAAGTGATTAACAAACTCAAGTTTTCTATCGATTAGCGCCATCCAGCGCATCCTTCAAGCAAGGTCGTCCGGAATCAATCATCGCACGCGTCAGCATGCATGTTGCTATAACGAAAGCTTATAAACCTAAATTACCGCATTGCGTACTTCAACTGGCGCCCCCAGTTACCGTTATTGTTTGATGATGTGTGCGGGTTAATTACTGATTGGAGATTGGCAGCTGACCGCCCTCAGCGTAGACTTACGCCCTCTGTCCGTTTCAGGACGTCCGTCTCTTACATTGCCATGACCTCTTTGCCGCAACCCAGCAACTCCACAGTCGCCATTATAGGCGGCGGTCCGGCCGGCTTGATGGCGGCAGAAATATTGTCCGCCAACGGCATCCAGGTTGACCTGTACGACGCGATGCCGTCGGTTGGACGTAAATTTCTGCTAGCCGGCAAAGGTGGTATGAATATCACGCACTCGGAGCCCTATGCCGATTTTTTGTCCCGATACGATAAACATGCGGACGATATCGCGCCGCTGCTTCACCAGTTCGGTCCTGAAGCCTTACGGCACTGGGTGCAATCCCTTGGCATAGAAACCTTTGTCGGATCGTCAGGACGCGTGTTCCCGACCGACATGAAAGCTGCACCGTTGTTGCGCGCCTGGTTACATCGTCTGCGCATGGCAGGGGTGCGCTTTCATATGCGGCATCGTTGGATCGGTTGGGATGTTGACGGACATTTAGCATTTTCAGTACCGGAGGGCAGTACCTCGGTCATGGCCGATGTGACCATATTAGCGCTCGGTGGCGGCAGCTGGGCCCGTCTGGGTTCCGACGGTGCCTGGGTCTCAATGCTGGAACAACGAAAAGTCGCCGTTGCACCATTGTTACCGTCGAACTGCGGCTTTAATGTCGGATGGACGCCCCATTTCATAGAGCGATTTGCGGGGGATCACCTAAAATCAGTGGCTATAGCGTTGCCGGATTTACATGTTCAGGGGGCCGACCATTCGAACGATAGTCACAACGAAAGCCATCAAGAAGCGCCGTTTCGCAAACAAGGGGAATTCGTGGTTAGTGCGAACGGTGTCGAAGGAAGCCTCATTTACGCCATTTCCGCCCGTCTGCGCGACCACATTTCCCGTCAGGGCAGCGCCCGACTTCATCTCGATTTACTACCGGACTGGACTTACGAGCGGGTGCTACGTGAAGTCAGTCACCCCCGCGGTGCGCGTTCATGGTCCAGCCATTTGCAAAGCCGCCTCGGCCTTAAAGGCGTCAAAGTCGGGTTACTAAGGGAATTTGCATCCACCGCCTTTACCGATGCGACCGAACTCGCGCTTGCGATCAAAGCGCTGCCGATACCTCTTGAGTCATCCCGACCAATTGACGAGGCGATCAGCAGTGCTGGCGGCGTCATGTTTAATGGACTTGATGGCAACTTAATGTTATCAGCACTTCCTGGCGTATTCTGCGCCGGTGAGATGCTGGATTGGGAAGCACCAACCGGTGGTTATTTATTAACCGCTTGTTTTGCCTCCGGTCGAAGAGCAGGGCTGGGTGCACTCAATTGGGTAAAATCGCAGGGCCCGAAATGCCGTGCCGATTCCTGAGCGACAACCCCGTTACCCTTGAAAACGTTTAAAATTCATTTAGCTTTGCCGGACCAGTGCATCAGCACAAAGCAACAATCTTGTCGGACCGCAATCGCATCAGAAATGTACTTGTTTTGAAAGACAAAAATGTTAAATGTAGTGAGCACTATTTTAGTTGATATGCGAGTGACAGCCGGATGACAGTTGAAAAGGTAAAAATTTCCCCCGGTACTGCCCAATACCTCAGCATAAAAGCAGATTATCCGACCACGCTGGTCTTCTTCAGAATGGGAGATTTTTACGAGCTGTTTTTTGAGGATGCAGAAAAAGCCTCACGCCTGCTTGGGATTACGCTGACTTCCCGCGGAACTTACCAAGGCGCACCAATCAAAATGTGCGGCATCCCTTATCATGCCGCCGACCAGTATTTAGCGAAGCTGGTCAAGGTCGGAGAATCCGTCGCGCTGGCCGAACAAGTTGGCGATCCGGCCACCAGCAAAGGTATCGTAGAACGCAAAGTCGTGCGGGTCGTCACACCCGGCACGTTGACCGACTCCAATCTGTTGCCGGAAAAACTGGAACAGCCGCTGCTGGCACTTTCCTTCACCCAGCACAAGCAACGCAAAACAGCAACGGTGGGCCTCGCGTGGCTGACGATGGCAAGCGGTGCGTTAAAAATGATGGAATTCAGTGGCGATATCAAAGCCCTGGACATTCGGCTCAAGCAAGAACTGGAGCGCATCGCCGCGGCAGAGATTTTGATGGGTGAATTGGTCAGTCCGCTGCTAAATAGTTCACACGGGACGACCCTCATTAACAAGGCAACATCCGTTCCCGACTGGCATTTCGACATTCCGAATGGTGAGAAGGCGCTGCTTGAACAACTGGCCGTCAGCACACTGAGCGGCTTTGGTGCCGAGGGCCTGAGCACCGCTATCGGTGCCGCTGGCGCGCTACTGCGTTACGCACAATCGACCCAGGGAAAAGGCTTGCAGCACGTGCGCGCCCTGACCGTTGAAACAGAAAACGAATTTGTCGGCCTGGATGCCGCCACCCGCCGCAATCTGGAACTGACCGAAACCATTCGCGGCGAAGATGCCGCCTCTGGCGCACCGACCTTATTCTCGTTATTAGACCATTGCCGCACCGCAATGGGTTCCCGCCTGCTGCGTCATTGGCTGCACCACGCGAAACGCGAGCAATCAGTGGCCCGCGGTCGCCACGCTGCGATTGCCTCGCTGCTCGCTGCCGATACCGGCAAAGACCTGTCCACCACGCTCGCTGAAATACCGGATATCGAGCGTATTACCACGCGCATCGCATTGTTGTCGGCACGACCACGTGATCTAGCCGGTTTACGTGACGGATTGCAGCAGTTGGATGCGATTCGGCCTAACGTCGCACTTTGTTTGGTTGATAGCGCTGTTTCCGGCACGCAGGGTGTGGTTAAGGCAGATGAAGCCATACCTGCTCAAGCTTGCGATGAAGATCAAAGCGCGCCCGAAAGTGCGCATCCGGTGCCCTTGTTGCGCACGCTTTACCGCGCACTGGCGACACCGGAGGCCTGCCTGACGCTGCTGCAACGCGCCGTTGCGACCGAACCGGCAACCATGATTCGTGACGGCGGGGTCATTGCCGCAGGATTCGATGCCGAATTGGATGAACTGCGAGGACTATCTGAAAATGCCGGGCAGTTTTTAATCGATCTCGAAACCCGGGAACGGGCACGTACCGGCATCGCTAATCTGCGCGTTGAATACAATCGGGTCCACGGCTTCTATATCGAGGTAACGCATGGTCAAACCGACAAAGTACCTGATGATTACCGACGCCGCCAGACCCTTAAAAATGCCGAGCGTTACATCACCCCGGAACTTAAAGCGTTTGAAGATAAAGCGTTGTCCGCCCAGGAACGGGCGCTTATTCGCGAAAAAATATTGTATGAGCAGTTACTGCTCGATCTGGCACCACACATCGGTACGTTGCAAACCATTGCGCAAGCTTTGGCGCAGATCGACACGTTGGTTGCCCTGGCCTCTCACGCGGCACGCCATGACTGGTGTGCGCCCCAACTAATCGCGGAACCTGCGATTCAGATTGAACAGGGACGGCATCCGGTTGTGGAAAAACAGATTGAACACTTCATCGCCAACGATTGCATGCTGTCGGCCGAGCATAAATTACTGTTGATCACCGGCCCCAACATGGGCGGAAAATCGACCTTCATGCGGCAAATCGCATTGATTACCCTGCTGGCTTATGTCGGCAGTTACGTCCCTGCAACCAGCGCAGTCATCGGTCCGATAGATCGCATTTTCACCCGGATTGGAGCTGCAGATGATCTGGCTGGGGGCCGCTCTACCTTTATGGTTGAGATGACCGAGTCCGCCGCAATTCTCAACGGCGCGACTGAAAGTTCGCTGGTACTGATGGATGAAGTTGGTCGCGGCACGTCGACTTTCGATGGACTGGCGCTGGCGTGGGCAATCGCAAAACAGTTGATTGACGTCACCCGATGTTTTACGCTTTTTGCTACGCATTATTTTGAACTGACGCAATTGCCGGATATCCACGCATCAGCAGCAAATGTGCATCTTTCTGCGGTCGAGCACAAAGACAGCATTGTGTTTTTACACGCTGTCCAGCCCGGCCCAGCGTCACAAAGTTACGGCCTGCAGGTCGCGCAATTGGCTGGTGTGCCAACGGCAGTCATTAAAGCCGCCCGTAAGCATCTGGCGCTTCTAGAATCGCAATCGGTACAAGCCACACCGCAATTCGACTTGTTTTCCCCTCCACAGGCGGACTATAGCGATAGCGAATTTGACGATCTGGATCCGGCGACCGACGCTTTGGCGGCTGGCGACCCGGCGGCCGGCGTCCCGGCGGCTGTTCAAGCGGTTGGACATGCGTTGGCCGATGCGTTGGTCGATGCGTTGGTCGATGCTTTAGCGATGATTGATCCGGACGCCTTGACCCCACGCGAAGCATTGGACCATTTATACAAGCTTAAAAGCTTAAGCAAGGTGCAAAACCCCGATAGTCACACCGAACCCACTGCGAAAATTGCGCGCACAAACCAAGCAGTCAGAGCCGCATGAACCACGCGTTCTCGTTGGCTCGCAAGACAACTATTTTCGGCAAAGCTGCGCGCGATATCGGTTGTGCCAGGCTGAGACTTATGACGGCAGGACTGCTCACATTGATGTGCTTATCCTCAGTGGCGTTAGCGGATGATCTGTCCGAAATGAACAGTTTTAGTTTCGGCGTTATCGGACATCCTTTTCGAACCACAACTGATGAGGCCACCTTGCGTGCCGCGATCAGTCAAACCGATGATGAAAATCTGGCCTTTGTCGTCACCAACGGCATAAAGTCGGAACAAGAGCCTTGTTCCGACAAGTTATACCAACAACGCAAAGTGCTATTGAACGGCGCAAAAAACGGTCTGATCGTATCGCCTTCTGCCAGCGATTGGGTAGGATGCAAAAATGAGAGCGGCCGCTCAACTTCATTTGAACGGCTTAATCGCTTACGCGAACTATTTTTCGGGGATGATTTCTCTCTGGGCGACACCAGAATTCCATTAAATCGTCAATCCACTTCACCAAAGTTTCGCAGCTATGTCGAAAATGCACGTTGGGAGATTGGCAATGTCACGTTTGCCACGATCAATCTACCTGCCCGAAATAACCACTACACGTCAGAAGGCGGTCGCAATAGCGAATTCGAAGATCGCCTGATTGCTAACAAGGAATGGTTGCAACGTATTTTGATCATTGCCGAGCAAAAGAAATCGGACGGAATCGTTTTGTTTTGCGATGGAGATCCACTAGCCGTGCAACGGCGGCGCGTATTCGATTTCAACGTTAAGCGCGATGGCTATGTTGAAATACGTCACGCGATTACGGCCTTGGCAGCCAAATTTTCTGGCAAGGTGCTAATCATACATGGTCCTCCCTCGAACAATATCCCCTCAGCCACGGACGTCGTCTGGAAAAAAAATCTGGGAGACATGGAAATTGCCGCATCTTGGGCGAAGGTGACGGTCAATGCGCAAAATCTATACTATTTCGCCATTGATAAAACCCGCAACTAATTTCCAAAAACGGATTACCAAACTGCAGTGATTTTAAGAAGCGTGGACCGGCCGTTATCCAACTGCCCGGGCGCGTCAAAAAAAAAGCCGCGAACATCGCATAATCGACGTTCACGACTTTTTCATTAGTGGCAGCCAATAACAGCCGCCAGACACCCTTTAGCTTAATGAATCGGATGACTACGGAATTCGTCCGCTGACTCGTCATCCTCGTCATCATGATGGCCGTGGCCGTGAGCACCATGAACATGTTGATGAACGATTTCTTCGTCCGTTGCTTCGCGCACGTCCCCGACCGTCAGGTCAAACCGCAGAGCGATACCGGCTAACGGATGGTTGCCGTCCAATACTACTTTATCGTCGGCAATATCAGTCACTGTGAAAACCAATGCTTGCTCGTCGTCGTCTTCACCATCCGGCGTGCCTTCGAACTGCATTCCGACTTCTAGCGGTGTCGGCAGGCGATTACGTGCCTCAATTTTTACCAGATTCGAATCATATTCGCCAAAGGCGTCGTCGGGTTCAACCTGCAGCTCAATATGGTAACCAACTTCCTTACCATCCAGCGCTTCTTCGATCTTCGGCAATGTGCCTTCGTAGCCACCGTGTAGGTATACCATCGGCTGGCTACTCTCTTCGATCAGGTTGCCTTGGGCATCCGACAATTTGTAATCCACCGTCACTACGGTATTCTTGGCAATCTTCATGATCATTCCTTTCATATAATATCCGCTCAGATTATACCCGCCGAATTCCTTCGCTCTGCGTAAGAAGAAAAATTTATCCTTGCGCCTTTATAAAATAATATCGAATTAACACAGCATGCGGCCAAAGGCAGTAAAAAATAAGCAACGGAGATCGCCATTTAGAGGAAAAATCCAGTCAAAAGACCACGCGGATACACATTGATTTTCACGTATTGGATGGGTTTACGGTCCACATCGAAAGTTGGGAATCGGTCGGTAGCGGTAGTTTTCAATTCGCTGGTGCGGGCGATTCATCAAGTACAGTCAACTGGATATCAACCCGATATAATGCAGCCTATGAAAAATTTCACCTTGTTGGGCGGCCTTTCGCCTGCGCAATTCTTGCGCGATTATTGGCACAAAAAACCTTTACTCATACGTCAGGCTTTTCCTGATTTCAAGCCGCTGCTGTCGACCCAGGCGTTATTCGACATGGCGTCGAAAGATGACGTCGAATCACGTCTGATCACGCATTTCAAAAACGAATGGAAGGTTGAAAACGGACCATTTACAGCATTGCCGGAAGCTGACAAAAAGGATTGGACGCTGCTGGTACAAGGCGTCAATCTGCACGACGACGCCATTAATGGCTTGCTAAGAGAGTTTCGCTTTATTCCAGACACACGGCTGGACGACCTGATGATCAGCTACGCCACTGATACCGGTGGTGTTGGGCCCCACTTCGATTCCTACGATGTGTTTTTGTTGCAAGCACATGGCCAGCGCCGCTGGAAAATCGGTGCAGCGCAAGATCTGACCTTAGTGCAAGGTAGCGCGCTCAAGATCCTCAAGAACTTTTCCCCGGAACAAGAATTTATTCTCGAACCGGGTGACATGCTGTATCTGCCGCCGCAGTACGCCCACGAGGGCAATGCAATCGGTGAGTGCATGACCTACTCGATCGGCTTTCGCGCACCCGCGTTCCAGGAGCTAGGAGAAGCCTTTTTGCAGTTCATGGCCGAATCCATTGATTTGCCAGGACGGTATGCAGATGCAGACTTGACGCCAACCAAAAACCCGGCAGAAATTAGCCGCAATATGCTGACGCAAGTGTCAAATGCCCTCAACAAGGTACGTTTTACCGACGACGATATCGCCATTTTCCTGGGTGAATATTTGTCGGATCCAAAAGCGACTGTATTTTTTGAATCGCCAAAACGGCCATTAACATTAGCGCGCTTTACCGCCTCCATCGCCAAACGCGGCGTAAGCCTGTCCCGCAAAACGCAGATGCTCTATCGCGGCAAGCACGTGTTCATTAATGGCGAGTCCTTCGCGGCTGGTCGCGAAGATAAAGACTCTCTGTGTACATTGGCAAATCAACGCAAATTGGATGGCGCGGAGGCAAGTCTGGTGTCTACCGACGTACTTGAGGCGCTTTATACGTGGTACGAGGACGGCTGGATTACGCTTGGTTGATAAACGCAATCCAATGAATGAGAAATTGTTTTCGACGGGCAAGAATAGGTGAATAAACAAGTAAATTACTTTTCCATACGGAAATAGTTTCAATGTTGTTGACGCTGCCGATTAGACGATTTAAAAGGATGTTGCATGGATACAAATCCTTACTAAAAAGCAAACCTGCCATGTCATTTTAAACAAAATCCGCTATAATTCGCAGCTGGAAAGTTTTTGTTGTGTTGCGATGCACGCATTTAGTGCAGAGTGCTGCAAAGGCATCCTATAGAGCGATAATTACCGGTAATTATTCATCGCAAAAAATTTTGAATCTACTGAAGGAATATCCATGAAAAAAACACTATTGATCGCTTCCCTGTTGGCTTTGGCTCTGGCTGCTTGCGGTAAAAAAGACGACGCTGCTGCTCCTGCTGCAGACGCACCTGCTGCTTCTATGACTGCTCCAGCTGCTTCGACACCTGACGCTACTGCGCCAGCTGCTTCGACACCTGACGCTGCTGCTCCAGCTGCTTCGACACCTGACGCTGCTGCTCCAGCTGCTTCAACACCTGACGCTGCTGCTCCAGCTGCTTCTAAGTAATATTTGCTGTACTGAAAAAGCCGACCCAAGGGTCGGCTTTTTTGTTGTAAAAGCACCAAAAAGAAGTGCAATTACGAAGTAAACACCCCTATTTTTGGCATCGTTTTGTAACCAGATGTAATAGCCGGAAAGCGTAAGTTTTAGGGAAAACGCGCACGAAACCATTGTCTGCCGATCTGCAGCCGACCTTCTGCCATCAAATATCGATCCAATCGAACCCATCATCCTGGCAGGCAATCGTTAATTCTGTGGTCGGATTAATTCTGCCCCGCTGTAATGCAGCCAGTGCAAGCGCCGGCGCGTTATTTCTTGCGCTTAAATGTGCACCGATGACCTTACGCAGCAATGACTGATCCAATGCTGCCAGGATGTCCGCAGCAGCGTCGTTTGAGAGATGACCGTATTCGCCACCGATGCGGCGTTTAAGAGACGGCGGGTAGGCCGAATCGCGGAGCATCTGTTGATCATGATTGCACTCCAGCACAAGGGCATGGCAACCACCTAAAGCACGAATCAAATGATCTGTGGATTTACCTGCATCCGTCAGCACGCCCAATCGCGAGTTACCGTCACTGGCGACATACTGCACCGGTTCACGCGCGTCGTGAGGCACAGTATACGGGGTTAATTGGAGATCACCGATACCAACAGTTTCCCCATCACGACAAAAGTGCGTCTGTACCGCGCTATGGAATTTGGGAGAGTTTAAGACCGCTTGGTAGGTCCCATGCGTAAGCCATACAGGTAATGCATAACGTCGTGCCAATTTGAAGACACCACCAATGTGATCCTGATGCTCATGGGTTACGACAATCGCTGTTAAGTCACTCGGTGCCAGAGCGAGTCTGGCCAGGCGACGTTCAGCCTCTTTAATGCCAAAGCCACAATCCAACATGACGATGGTTGTGGCTTTGGTATCAATAGAAGGAACAGTAGTAGCACTGGAAATCAATAAAGCGTTTCCTTCGCTACCACTTCCAAGGCTGGCAAATTTCAACGACTAATCCTAAATCGCAGTTACCTCGCAGAAAGATAGCGAGGTAACCGCAGAAACTGCTATCCAGACAATTACTTAAGTTGCTCGTTCAACAAAGCAAGAATTTTGTCGCCTGCTGGTGAAGTTTCAGGTTGACCAGCATTGTTCTGCACTGCCACTTGACTGGCGGTTCCATCAGCCTTAACCGCTACCCGATAACGCGCAGCCGTCTTGTCATCCTTCTTGGAACTGGTGAACATTTTGGAAAAGAAACCAGCTGATTTCTTGTCTTTAGCATCTTCACTTTGATCAACGTAGCGAACAAAATAAACACCTTGTGTACGATCACGGTCTTCTACGGTGAAGCCAACCCGATCAAGTGCCAGGCCAACACGTCGCCATGCACGGTCAACGCTCTCATCGACCGCAACATAACTAGTACCGGCAGGGCCTTTAACCAGTTTGGAGCGTGCTTGCAACGAAGGTGTGCTTGCGATTGCCGCTTTCGCTTTCTCCTGATCCGCGCCGAGGCGCAACATCAAACGCGACAGGAACTCGGCCTCCAACTGTGGATCTTCAGGACGCGCAGTCCATATACTGGTTTCTTTCGATGAACCAGTAAGCACTTCTTCCGCGCCGCGGTGACTGATGTACACCTCGGTCGTGCCGTTTGGACCGCGCTCAAGGCGCGTACGGAACTTGTCACGTTCGCCCGTTGAGTAGATTGAGTCGAATACTTTTCCCAAAGTGTTACGCAGAAAGTCTTGCGGAATCTTGGCGCGATTTTCAGCCCAATCGGTTTCCATCACACCCGTTTCAGAATTCTCTGTGTTAATCAAGAAGCCTGAATCTTGCCAGAAGTCTTTCACCTTTGGCCACAACTTCTCAGGAGTGGACTGTACGACCAACCAGCGCTGGGAACCGTCGCGCTCAATGCGCATGTCCGGCGTACCGTTCGGTGCAATCACAGCAGCATCGGCTGCAGGCTTAACGCCCTGTTGCAAGTTATACCCTGAAGCTGTGGCTGTTCCTTGATTTGATTCCGGAATTGCATAGCGATTTTCGCGCTGCAATTGGGTCAAGTCAGGTGGAATATCGAGCTTTGGCGTTTTGACCTTATCAGCGCTTTTATAGTCGATACGATCTGGCTCCATCATCGAATTGATCGAGGAGCAACCTGCCAAGCTGGTCAAGGCCAGAGTGAAAACAAGATTACGTTGAAAAACACTGCGTGATGTCGAAGGAATGTTCTTGCGAATAGTCATGTGAATGCAGAATGAAAGGAACGAGAAAAATTCTAGAGAAACGCCTGTCAGCGCAGCTTATTTTAATACACCTGATTCGTGCAATGCGGCACGAACCGGGGCGTGAAATTCCGGAGACAACGGCACCAGAGGCAAGCGTACGCCCGGTGGAATTAAACCCATTTCACACAATGCCCATTTAGCGGCGACCGGATTAGGTTCAACAAATAATTGCACATGTAACGGCAACAATTTATTGTTTAATTTGATTGCCTCAGCAACATCGCCTTTAATTGCCGCTACGCATAGCAGGTGCATATCACGCGGAGCAACGTTAGCAGTGACTGAAATATTTCCCTTGCCACCGCAGAACATCAGGGCCATTGCGGTCGGATCATCACCGGAATACACCGCAAAATCCGCTGGTGCCAAACGCAGCAAGTCGGTTCCACGAGCAATATTACCGGTCGCATCTTTAACACCGATAATGCCCGGAATCTGCGCCAGACGCAAAATGGTTTCATTGCTCATATCGGCAACTGTACGGCCGGGAACGTTATAGAGAATAACAGGAAGATCCACCGACTCGGCGATTTTCTTAAAGTGTTGGAACATTCCCTCTTGCGTTGGCTTATTGTAATAAGGCACAACCTGCAACGAGGCATCCGCACCAACCTCTTTCGCATAGCGCGTCAGATTGATGGCTTCAGCGGTAGAGTTACCGCCGGTGCCTGCAATGATCGGAATACGTTTGGCAGCATGTTCCACTGCAACTTTAATTAATTCACAATGCTCTGCGACCGGAAGCGTTGGCGACTCACCCGAAGTGCCGACAATAACAATAGCGTCGGTACCTTCAGCAATGTGCCAGTCAATGAGCTTACGTAAGCTTGGCAAATCAAGGCTGCCGTCCGAATGCATGGGAGTAACGATTGCAACGATGCTACCTTGGATCATGATAGTCAATACGAAAGAGATAAAAACCTGATTGTAGCGGATCGCCGCAATTATGGGGAAATTCCGCTTGCAATTCAAATTAAAAAATAAATTCAATTACGCGCCTGCTTGCGAGGGATTTACCCCTCAGCAAATCAATCGCCAATGAAAACCCTGATACGACTTGTCTGATTCCGCGCAAACTGCAGCGCAAATAGTCTTAATCGAGTTGTAGACCGCCAAGAGAACGACCAGTTCCTTTTACCGCAAGAATGCGCTGAATCATTGCCGGTTTGGGCCGCGTAACATAACCTTCCTCGTATGCCAGAACATGCCAGCTATTCATGGTATCGGCCGCTAACCATTGCAACAGCTCTCCAGTCATCAACAAGAACTCGGGATTACTCGGCCTGCCAAACTGTTGATTGCCGTCGGCAAAGGTCTCGTATAGCAAGACACCCTGATCGGCAATACTATTGAGTAACAAGGAAACTAACGGGCGGTGCAGGTAATTTGTCACCACGACCCCGGAAAACCGGGCTGGTTGAAACAACTCGGCGAGCGCAAGATCATCGCCCGCTTCCAGATCAATCAGTTGCGTGGTGATCCCTTTTGCCGAGATTTCTGCGAGCACGCCTGGATTACGATCAACGGCCAACATATTTTTGCCCGCCGCAGTTAGATATTTACTGTGGCGACCGTCCCCACAGGCCAGATCGAGCACCTGCGCAGCTGGAATTACCGCCCCAAAACGGCGGACCCAGCTGGATACAGGCATCACCATCGTCGTTGTTGTTGTTGTTGTTATTGTTGTGGTCATTGTCGTTGCCGGCTTAACCGTCATCGTTTAAGCGCCTTAAGGCTAGATATCAGCTATAGCTCAGCCCCATAGCCTCACGCACGTCGCGCATCGTATCCTGCGCCAATTTGCGAGCGTGATCTGCACCGTCCGCGACAATCGCCCGTACCAGGGATGGATCGTCCAGATACTGTTGGGCGCGTTCATGCATCGGCTCTTGCTCCTGGACGATCGCGTCAATTACCGGTTGTTTGCATTCCAGACAACCAATACCAGCCGAACGGCAGCCTTTTGCGGCCCACTCTTGCGTCGGAAGATCAGAATACACCAGGTGAAATTGCCATACCGGACACTTGGACGGCTCGCCTGGGTCAGTGCGCCGTACGCGGGCCGGATCAGTCGGCATTGTCCGCACTTTCTTGGTAACGATGTCTTTATCGTCTCGTAAAGCGATGGAATTGCCATAGCTCTTTGACATCTTCTGCCCATCAAGACCTGGCAGACGGGAAGCGTCTGTCAACAGCGCTTGAGGCTCGGACAGAATCAATTTCCGGCTTCCTTCGAGAAACCCAAACAACCGCTCGCGATCAATCATGGAGAGATTTTGGGCATCGTCAAGCATGGCTTTGGCTTGCTCCAAGGCCTCTTCGCTGCCTTTTTGCTGAAAATCGACCCGCAATTCGTTGTATAGCTTGGCACGCTTGCTACCCAGCTTTTTCACCGCATCCTGCGCTTTTTGTTCAAAACCCTTCTCTTTGCCATAAAGATGATTGAAGCGACGCGCAATTTCTCGCATCATTTCAATATGCGGGACCTGATCGTCACCTACTGGCACTTGCGTAGCGCGGTAAATCAGCACATCGGCAGCTTGTAGCAAGGGGTATCCGAGGAAACCGTAAGTTGCCAGATCCCGATCGGCAAGCTTCTCTTGCTGATCTTTATAGGTTGGAACCCGTTCCAACCAACCGAGCGGTGTCGCCATTGATAACAACAGATGCAGTTCTGCGTGTTCCGGCACTTTTGACTGGATAAACAATGTTGATTGCGAAGGGTCGACGCCTGCGGCAAGCCAATCAATCAACATATCCCACGTACTGGTTTCGATCTGGCTAGGATCGTCGTAATGCGTGGTCAACGCGTGCCAGTCAGCGACAAAAAACAAACAAGGCAATTCGGATTGCAATCGAACCCAGTTTTTCAAAGCGCCGTGATAATGGCCCAAATGCAAGGCGCCAGTGGGGCGCATGCCAGATACAACGCGATCAGGATACATAATTAATGTGAGAAGTCAGAGTAGCAAAATGAAACAAAAGGAACTGCCTTAACGCAGCAGCATTAGCAACGGTGTCACGATCCATTGTAAAACACTCGAGGCAATATGCATCAATGGCGTAATCCATACCGCATATAGCGTAGGTTGATCACCGAATTGTGGCAATTTTATTAACAGTAGCGCCAACACGATGAAGAAACCGTACGGCTCAATTTTGGCAAGCTTATAGGCATACTTGTGCGGCAATATGCTGAACAAAATGCGACCGCCGTCCAACGGGGGCAGCGGAAACAAATTCAGGGCAAACAAGACCAAATTAATTCGGATACCAGCTTGCGCCATCATGACAAAGAAATTCTTGGTTTCTGAACCTGAGGCCGCCAACCCAATCAACAACAACATCCAGCCAAGCGCCATGACCAAATTGGCGGCCGGCCCGGCCAGCGCCACCCACGCCATATCCCGCTTAGGCTTACGCAATCCGCCGAAATTAACGGGAACCGGCTTTGCATACCCGAACAGAAACGCTCCGCCAGTTGAAAAATACATCAACAACGGAATCAGAACAGTACCGAAGGGGTCGATGTGTTTTATCGGATTGAGACTCATGCGTCCAAGCATGTACGCAGTCGAGTCGCCGAAGTACTTGGCGGCGTAAGCATGGGCCGCTTCGTGCAGCGTTATGGCGAAAAGCATCGGTAATGCAAGTACGGCGATTGTTTGAATTAGTTCGTTCATTAGCAGAATTTTAACAGAGAGGCACAGACGCCCAACAGATTCGGAACAAATGACCGGTTAAAATCATTTGCTAAAAAAGGGTAACACGGATTAATTGTATTTTGGCATTACTTACGCCAGGCCAAATACCTTAATATCGCCGCGTCCCTGCCGAATTAACATCGGTTCATCGTCCGTTAAATCAATTACCGTGGTGGGCTCAAGGCTACAAGCGCCACATTCAATGACCAGTTCGACCTGTTTTTCCAGCTGATCACGAATCTCGTCGGCTTCAGTCAGCGGCAATCCACTACCCGGCAAAATCAGTGTGGTGCCGATCAGCGGCTGTCCTAATTCTTCCAGCAACGCTTGTACCACTACGCTTTCCGGCACGCGCAGGCCGATGGTTTTTCGTGACGGGTGGCTCAAGCGGCGCGGCACTTCTTTGGAAGCCCCAAGGATAAACGTGTAAGGGCCCGGTGTTCCGCTTTTCAGGAGTCGAAATTGACGGTTATCGATCTTGGCGTATTCCGAGATTTCGCTCAAATCTTTGCACAACAATGTCAAATGATGTTTGTCGTCCACCCCACGAATCCGGCGCATGCGTTCGACCGCATCTTTGTTATCAAGCTGACATACCAAGGCATAACAGCAATCTGTCGGCAAAGCGACGATGCCGCCGGACTGAATAATCTGTACCGCCTGCTTAATCAAACGCAGTTGCGGATTTTCAGGATGAATGTGAAAAAATTGGCTCATGGCTCGCTAACTCTCTAGATATAAAAACGGCGATAGTCGATAGACTATCGCCGCCCTGTTCCATTCCTTCGACGGCGGTTCGCCGCCCTATTTGAATGTTTACAGTGCTGTAACGTGAGGATTGCGTAACGCTGCAATCCGCTGTTCGATTGGGGGGTGACTTGAAAACAAGGCCATAAAGCCGGGCTTGTCGTTAATCCCCATTGCTGCCATTGATTCCGGTAACGAAACAGCAGCACCACCACCGAGACGAGCTAATGCACGTTGCATCGGCACGCTGCTACCCATTAATTTAGCCGAACCGGCATCAGCCCTAAATTCGCGGTGGCGGGAGAACCACGCAACGATTATCGAAGCGCCAATTCCCAGCACAATTTGCGTAACGATCACAGAAACGTAATAGCCAATCCCGGGACCGTCATTATTACCACGTGACATGGCGCGATCGACAGCATAACCAATAACACGAGACAAAAACACCACGAAAGTATTGAGAACACCCTGAATCAGCGTCATGGTGACGATATCGCCGTTCGCGATATGCGCAATTTCATGACCCAGCACCGCTTCAACTTCTTCCTTAGTCATGCTCTCAAGCAGACCGGTAGAAACCGCTACCAACGCAGAATTTTTAAAAGCGCCTGTGGCGAATGCGTTAGGGTCGCCTTGAAATACCGCCACCTCCGGCATGCCAATGCCTGCACGTTGCGCCAACTTGCTCACCGTGTCGACCAACCACACCTCGGTGGAATTGGACGGTGTCACAATCACGTGGGCTCCGGTTGAGCGCTTCGCCATCCATTTACTGATTAATAATGAAAAGATGGAACCAGCGAACCCGACGATGAGCGAAAACACCATCAATTTAGGAATATCGAGACCACTACGCGTCAGAAAACGGTCCACGCCCAACAACGATAGGACGACGCTCAACACCAGCATTACTGCAATATTTGTGGCGAGGAACAGGAAAATTCGTTTCATGCGCAAGACTCCTAAGTGGGGTTGTTATGTAAATGAGACCGTTATGATCAATTTCAAGGGACGCCCCTTCGACAGCGACCTCGTAACAACGTTCTCTATTTTTTAACTACCCTGCCTCGGATTTTTCCAGGCAATCGATTTTCCAGCAACTTTGATCACACGCTGGGCGCATCGCCCCACATTAGAAATGCGGCCAGACCAATGCTGCGCTAGGATTGTGCTTTCAACGCCCAATCGTGCCAGACCGGCACTACGCTATCAGGTAACGGCGGCAACGCTCCCAAGTCAACACGCGACTCCCCGGGGCTATGGAAATCAGAGCCCCGTGAGGCCAGAAAACCGTAGGTCGCGGCCACTTTGGCATATTCGACATATTGATCTGGCGAGTGACTGCCGGTGTTGACTTCAATCGCCTTCCCGCCCAATTGCTTAAACTCGTCGAAGAAAGCGCCAAACGCGACGTCGCTGAGACTATAGCGGCCCGGATGGGCAACCACCGCAATGCCGCCGGCCCCGCGTATCCAGTTAACCGCCTGCGTCAGACTTGCCCACCGATGCGGCACGTAACCTGGTTTTCCTTCGGTTAAATAATGACGAAATACCTCATGCGTATCAGCGCAACGTCCAATTTCGACCAGATGACGAGCAAAGTGGGTGCGTGAAATCAGATCAGGATTACCCACATGTTTGAGTGCTCCCTCAAAAGCATCCGGAATACCGATTGCGGCTAACTGCGCTGCCATGTCGCGGGCACGGCGTTCACGACCGCCGCGGGTTGCCGCTAAGCCTTCCAGTAACGTTTGATTGGTTTCGTCGATTTTTAATCCCACGATATGGATCGTATGATTCGCCCAAGTAATCGAAATTTCGACGCCCGTGACAAACTGCAGGTCGAGCGCCTGCGCGGCAGCGCGCGCTTCGGCGATACCACCAACCTCGTCATGATCGGTCAATGCCCAGACATCGACGCCATTGGCTTTGGCGCGTGCCGCGACCGCCGCTGGCGTTAAGATACCGTCGGAAATATTCGAGTGGCAATGGAGGTCTATATTTAACATTAAGAAACAGTTCAAAAATCCGAGTTAAGAATATATTGTACGCCCGATATCCACAATTTGCTGCAGATGCACAACGGGCTTATTCAAACCTGGGCCACCGGCTTCGTGTTGCTTCTGCGTACTTTCCGCACTGTCTTCGCCCACACTTTGCCCGAACAAGTTTGCGTAAGCCCAACTTAAGCCAAATCCCTATCTTGACTACTTTTGGAGGCCGAATCTCCATTGATGCCTACCTGCTGGCTTATACTCTTTCGATCCCTGATGCAGGGAAACGGGCTTAGCCCCTTTGTCAACTACAAGGTGCACAACAGCACAATACCGTTTTATTCGCTACTTACGGAATCTATAACATGCTCGACACCGCTGCATTTACACGCAATCCCCTAATACCTTTGCTGTCAACGTTCAAGGTCCAATCATGAGCAACCAAATCATTCCAACACAATCGCCCGCGTCCGAAAGAGAAGCATTCCATAAGTCATTTTCATGGGTGCGGCCTCAACATCGAGGTGACAGGCATGCGCAATTTTATGCGCTTACGGTCGATGTCTGCCAAGGTATAGCAACATCCATTGATCTGGCGCATTTTAGCAATACGGATAGGGACAACGGGACGATGCCAACGCTCGACATCAAGGATACTGAGCACTTGTTACGCTTGGCATTGGCATCATCCTATATGCTGGCGGAAATGGCAGCCGCTCGTATCGATAAAATCAATGACCACAATTAGGACACGCCCGAAAAATGCCTGGCATTGACTGCTAATGTCGTTTGGTTACCCATAGCGGTCCTGCGAGAGGATATTTTGGGGAACCGGGTGGCTGTCTGAACCGGTCCGCTGCGCCGACGTTGTGCCCGACCGCCTCATAGACCATGCGCAGCGGCCTGCCGATAAACACGGCCGCTCGCACGAACATTTCACCTATAAAAATCCGCTACACGGCAGACGCAACCGGCAGAGTAAGCACAATTGGCCCCCCAAAAAACTCCTCGATCATCGCGGCCAGCAATTGGGGCTGATCATGATGTAGCATATGCCCCGCGTCAGCGACGGTGACAAAGCGCACATTATTGATGCAGGCGATCCGTCGATCAATCTCTGCACGCATCACTGCCATTCCGCCCGTCCACTGCCAGATATTGCTCTCCGCTGCTTCGACACATAAAACCGGCGCGGTGATACGCCGCCAGCATGCCAGCATTTCATCCACTTTTGACAAAACGGGATTGATAAGCTTGTGGGCCGGATCGCCTAAAATCTCCCACTTCCCCGGCGCTGTTTCAGCGGCCCAATAACGGGACAGGTAATCGGCACGCGCTGCGGTTAATCTGGGATTATTCTTTTGCAACCGCGCAGCCACTGCCGCCTGCGTGGGATAAGACTGCATTGTGGGCCGGGTCTGTAACGCATCTAACCAATTGGCGTACCGCAGAGGCGCCTGATCGGGCTGCGTAATCGCTAGTCCGAATCCCTCCAGGTTTATCAATTTACGGATGCGATCTGGTCGCACGCCTGCGTACGTGCCCGCAACGTTCCCACCCATGCTGTGACCCAGCAGGTTGACGGGTTCGTCCCCCGCGTAGTGCTGCAAAATGGCATCCAGATCTGCCAGATAATCAGGAAACCAATACACATCGGCCGGGCCTTGTTGGGTCAGCCCAAAACCGCGCCAGTCCGGCGCAATCACCTGCCACTCTTGCGACAGTTGATCGACCACAAATTGAAAAGATGCAGAGACGTCCATCCAGCCATGCAGCATGAATAACAGCGGTGCGTCGGGCGCACCCCATCGCCGAATATGGTAGCGTAAGCCGCGAATCTGGATGAACTCCGATTGAGAATTTTTCATAGTCTTTTTATAGTTGGTTTCTGCTTCCGATCCTGTTGCGCTAACTTGGGCTGCTCTAGATTGCTTCAGGCTGCCTGAGGTGCGCTGACCCATTATGGCTCAGCGTTACGCCTATGGGAGAAATTGATTAATATCGAAAGAGGAATATGTTTCACGAATCATCAAATTTTCCCGTGAGCCACGCACCCGTTTGGGACGCCGCGCATCACGCGAGGCATTGATAAGGATGCCTATAATCCCCCGCCCTCAACCGGTCGATCCTATACTCCCCACGTGAAGGCTCCATGCGATCTCCGCTCAGCAATGCCAAATGTGACGCTTTTGTTTTTGCATGATGTACGGCGCCCCTGAGGGGCCAAGCCGTGATACAGCGCGTCCAATTAAAAAAATAGATCGCCGCCCGAGCGATTTTGGTTTATTTCCGATCCTATTTTGGGGGAAACGGGATGCGTCCACAAAGCATTGTTCAACGGCTGTAGATCTACCGCTAATTTAGATGAAAGGTCTTCTCTGATCGAATATGAAAGCTCGGGATTATGCCTCTCCCAATCGTAGATTCGGTCGTTTCCACCACATTGCTCATTGATCAGGGCGTCGATGCGGGCATTCATCGTTTCAATCAGAACTTCTTTCGTTTTTAGCCCTGGACCAAGTTCGGCCTCATCAATTAAGACACGCCGGATAATGTCCCCAATAACATTTTGATTGTGTGCTTGTCGTTTTAAGAGTGCGCACCGATAGGCGATTTGGAACCGGGTCGACTCAGCCCACTCAGTCTTTCCTGCGATAGATTTTGCGTAATCAGCATAGGGAAGTTGATCAAGTTCTTCCACTAACTGCGGCAGTTTTTTTGAAAACACGGCATTTTTTTCCGCGAATGCGTGTACTAACTCAGGGAACACAGCAGGACGCTGATTGATTGCAGTTTGAAAACCAGTTTCCTTTGGCTCATAATTGAAGCCCACATCGAAGCAGCTGCCAAAATCGAGTCGCATGACGTGTTGAGCACCGGCCGCCTCCGTAACGATTCCCATGTTCCGGTAAAAAGCATTGATCGGGTCCCAATCACCGATCAGTTGCGATACGGCGAGATGTACTTGCATTTCTTTCCGATGCTGTTCGGGCAACAAGGAAAATTGCTCCTTCATAATAATATCCAGGCGCGACGCTTTAGGCCGATATTGATCGACTAATGCGCGATTCGGCGTCCTCATCTCCGGGGCAAGGAAAAAATTGGTTCCGCTTTTCCACCAGTCACCCGGATTTTCCTTACGTAAGCTTTCTAACTCCGCGCATAATTCTTTTGCTTCGTTTGCATTGCACTTAAAGGCAGCAAAACTTTTATCAGGAAAATCCGAATATTGCCGCTTCAGCGCATCAGCCGAGTCCGCCTCAGTCATCCAATCGCCGAAATCCTGATAATCCACCACCTTGGATGCGATATAGACATCTTGACTATCGGCGTTTTCCATAAAAAAATGGCAATGATCTGCCAGGAATTGTTCTGGCGCGGGCGCGAATAACTGATAGATTTCAGCAGCGATCACTTCTCGCGAAGCGAACGGACGCGCGCCGGCATTTTTTACATAAAAATCTTTTCCTTCTAAATGAACGAACTTTCCAGCATTAGCACTAGTAACTTTATTGCTTTTTCTTAAAACCACTGTGGCATGACTAAAATTCAGAATCTTCGGCGCTATCTGTAGATTTGAAAGCGATGCAGATTTTACGGGTTGAGCAACACGGCTAGTACAAGTTATAAATGATGTCGCTCCAGATATTGGCATACGGTCCTGATTCCTCTTTTTACTAACGCGTGAATGTGGAATGAAATAAAACCTGAAACATCAACTGCGTCGTTTTTCGATGGCAGGCAGTATACTGAGACCCTTTTATGGCTACGGGGTTTCCCGGACAGACAACATCATGATGACTTTACCAGCATGCCCAAAATGTAATTCTGAATTTACCTACGAAGATGGCGAGCTGAACATTTGCCCGGAGTGTGCTCACGAATGGCCAGCGCATTCCAGTGCCGATGCAGCCGAAGATAGCGCCAAAGTCTATCGGGACTCTGCAGGGAATATTTTGCAGGATGGCGATACGGTGAGCATCATCAAGGACCTGAAACTAAAAGGCTCTGGTGGAACCCTCAAGATGGGAACCAAAGTAAAAAATATCCGTCTGGTAGACAGCGACCATGATATCGACTGCAAAATTGATGGTTTCGGTGCGATGAGTCTTAAATCGGAATTTGTAAAAAAGGTGTGATTTTATTGCACCCGGCCGAACCAGATTCCGTCGGTTCGGCCAATTGGGACAAATCCTCATATTCATACCTGCCGACATTTGCCCTACGGTGCCTTGATGAAAGATCGCTTGGAGTTGGCGCAAAATGCAGACTTCAGTACTTTTCGAACCATCGCGTTGCATCGCGAAAACTCGCATAAAACCTTATAAATTCGCGAATTTACTTTCTATTTAAATATCCTTACGGAAACACTATACAATCTTTCATACGCCTAATTTTTGCAGAGTTGGATCGTCCCCGCATAGAAATTTTCGGAAAGAAAAATTATGGAACAAAAGGTGCCACGCCGCACGCGGGAAAAAATTCTGGCGCTATCGTTGAAACTGTTCAATGAATTTGGCGAACCGAATATCACAACAACGATCATCGCTGACGAGATGAAAATTTCGCCAGGAAATTTGTATTATCATTTCCGCAATAAAGATGACATAGTCAATTCGATTTTCGTGACATTCGAAGAAGAAATGAGTCGCATGCTGAGCGTTCCGGCTGGAGGTCGCCCGACAATGCAATACGTCTGGCAGTATCTGCATTTAATGTTTGAGCTCATTTGGCGCTACCGTTTTTTTTATCGCGACTTAAGCGACTTGCTGTCACGGAATCGGACGTTAGAACTGCACTTCAAAGAAATTTTCGGTCACAAAATCAAGCTAGTAAAGCAACTCTGCAAAGCCTTGCAGGAAGATGAGGCCCTGGCAGTGAATGTGATAGAAATCGATACCCTATCGACAAATATGGTGGTCACTGCAAGCTATTGGCTATCCTATCAATATGTGCTTAACCCGCGTAAATATACCGAACAAGCGGTCGTGGAAAAAGCGTTGGCGGGCGGCTGTTATCAGGTTCTGTCATTGATGCATCCGTATTTGCGAGGCGAAGCCCTCGCACAATTCGAGGAACTCACGGCAAAATACTTGAAGGAAAAAAGTGAAATTGCTCAGCCTGCCCAATAAAACGCATCAACTTCCGAATAAAAAACTCTCTTAAATCTCTCAATCTCGTATTTGAAAATAATGAAATCACTTTGTATCTATTGTGGCTCTTCACCGGGCGCTTCTCCTCTCTATGCGCAAGGAGCACGCACGCTGGCCCGGCACATGGTCGACGACAACATTGCGTTAGTCTATGGCGGTGGCAACGTGGGACTAATGGGCATCGTTGCAGATGAAGTTATTCGTCTGGGCGGCATTGCCACCGGCGTGATTCCGATGGCCTTAATGGAAAAAGAACTAGGGCATAAAGGCCTGACAAAGCTCCATATCGTTAAGGACATGCACGAACGCAAGGCGATGATGGCGGAGTTATCGGACGGCTTTATCGCGATGCCAGGCGGTATCGGTACGCTGGAAGAATTATTTGAAGTCTTTACATGGGCCCAGCTCGGCTTCCATCAAAAACCTATCGGGCTGTTAAACGTGTCCGGTTTTTATGACGGTCTGATTCAGTTCATTCAACATATGGTCACGCAACGTTTTCTTAAGGCGGAACAAGCAGACATGCTGATCAATGCACCTGATAGCGCCGAATTGCTGGCACGGTTTAAATCGTTCGTTCCAACCAATGTACCGAAATGGCTGGATCGCGCATCTATATGAGTTTGAGTTTGAGTTTGAGTTTGAGTTGGAGTGGGAAGTCAAAAGGAACGTTTCCGGTGCCAACACTTCAAGCATAAATGCGGCCGACTGCTGCGGCATTCGTGGCGCAAGGGTAGCTGAGGTGATGCTCTTATCCGGGCATGCGATTTGCCTTACCAGATTAAACTTTCAACGCGCAACAAAAAAGCCACAAAACCGAATTGGTTTTATGGCTCTTTTATACGTTATGGGAAAGATATTCGTTTTCAGCATACACGCTGGAGGATCAACTAGTTATCCAGCGCCTGCCTGAAGTCAGAAACCAAATCTTCGGTATCTTCAATCCCTATTGAGACCCGAATAAGCGACTCCGAAATGCCCATCCGTGCACGTGCTTCAGGACCCATTTCATAAAAAATCGTGTGCGCTACGGGTAATACCAAGGTGCGATTGTCACCAAGATGGGTCGCCGAAATACCTAATTTCATGCGGTTTAAATAGTCAAAGCAATCAATTGTCGGTTGCAACTCGAAGCTGAGCAAATAGCCGAATGACCGAAATAATTCGCTTGCCAGCGCATGCTGCGGATGCGATTTCAAGCCCGGGTAATGCACCACGGCCACCCGCGGGTCCGCTTCCAACATTTGTGCTACAGCCAACGCGTTAGCACTGCTACGATCCATGCGCAGTGCCATGGTTTCGGCACCGACAGCAATGTGATGCGCAGCTTCCGGACCTATCGCGGCCCCAAAGTCACGCAGACTTTTTGCACGGATTTGAGCCATGCCCCATTGCGTTGTTGGAAATTTTTTATAGCTGCCAAGTATGTGAGGATATTGACCCCAGTCAAATAAACCTGTGTCGGTTAACGCCCCCCCGAGCGCATTGCCATGGCCACCAATCGATTTGGTCAGCGAATTCACCACCAGACTGGCGCCCACCCGCTTCGGCTGAAACAGATAAGGCGAAGTCATCGTATTATCGACCACAAATAAAATGCCTCGAGCACGACATAGCTCGCCGATGCGTTTCAAATCGGCAATCTGCGTGCGAGGATTGGCAACAGTTTCAACGAATACCATGCGGGTGTTGGCGTGCAATGCGGATTCAACCTGGTTGACATCAGTGACGTCAACCATCGAAACGTCGATACCCTGCCCTTGAATCGTTTGCCAGACACTGGCAGTATTACCGAACAAGAATGCCGTCGACACCACGTGATCGCCCGCTCGCAATAAGCCTTGAACCACGGCACCGATAGCGGCCATGCCGGTAGCGAAGCAGATGGTGGCGACACCGCCTTCCATTACATTAACCTTATCCTCCAGGGCCGCCACCGTAGGATTGCCCTGACGACCATAGCGATAACCTTGCGCCCGACCCTGAAAAACTTCGGCCAGCTGGCGCGCGTCTTGATAACCGTAGGTAACCGAAGTATGTACCGGTTTGTGTAAAGAACCATGTTCGATGGTTTTTTGTCGATCGCCATGCACCACCGTTGTGGTGAAGCCGTAGGCGCTTTTTTGATCTGTTTTAGTCATTATCTAAAATCATTTCCCGTTTATTCTCGGCCTCATCATTGTCGAACGAAAACTGCCCGCCGATGCGGACAGCTTTTTTTATGTTCTTCAGTCGAAATTGGCAAGATTAAGTTGCGAATGCACGCCGTCTTCGATTTCAGCCTTTGGATTATTCCGCACGTATTCGATGTGGTCCAAATAATCGCGCGAGATATCACCAGTAATATAGTGACCATCAAAACAGGAAGCCTCGAAGTTTTTCAGCGCTGGATTGACATCCGAAATAGACCGTTTCAACGCGTCGATGTCCTGATACACCAATGCATCTGCAGTGATTTCACGACATACTTCTTCATCCGTACGACCATAGGCAATTAATTCTCCACGCGTCGGCATGTCGATACCATACACATTTGGAAATTTTACCGGCGGCGCAGCCGAGGCAAAAATCACCCGTTTTGCGCCAGAGTCACGCGCCATTTGCACGATTTCACGGCTGGTAGTGCCACGTACAATGGAGTCATCGACCAGCAACACGGTTTTGCCTTTAAATTCCGATCCGATTGCATTCAGTTTTTGACGAACCGATTTTTTACGAATCGCTTGTCCCGGCATCAAGAAGGTACGTCCGATATAACGGTTCTTGATAAAACCTTCACGGTATTCAATGTTCAGTTTCAGCGCCAACTGAATTGCCGCAGGACGCGATGAATCCGGAATTGGCATCACCACATCGATGTCGCCGCTGGAGAACTCACGCTTGATCTTGTCTGCCAGATATTCGCCCATTTTCAGACGTGTCGCATACACAGAGGCACCATCAATGATCGAGTCAGGGCGGGCCAGATAAACGAACTCAAAAGCGCACGGATTCAGTGTTGGATTGTCCGCACATTGCTGATTGTACAAATTTCCTTCTATATCGATGAAAATCGCTTCGCCCGGCACAACGTCACGCAGGAAGCGAAATCCCAAACCTTCGAGCGCAACTGATTCGCTGGCGATGACGTATTCGGTACCTTTTTCGGTCTCATTAACACCGATACATAACGGACGGATGCCGTAAGGATCACGGAACGCCAATAAACCATGTCCGGCGATTTGTGCCACCACAGCATAAGAACCACGCACTCGCTGGTGAACGATAGCGACTGCCTTGAACAACGCGTCGGGATCAAGCGAGTAGCCGATAGTTGCTTGTTGTATTTCGTGCGCCAACACGTTCAGCAAAACTTCGGTATCGGACTCGGTGTTGATATGCCGACGATCATTTTTGAACATCTCGATTTTGAGTTGTTCAGCGTTAGTCAAATTGCCGTTGTGGGCCAAAATGATACCAAACGGGGCATTGACGTAAAACGGTTGCGCTTCTTCGGCGCTAGCGCTGCCGGCGGTTGGGTAACGCACCTGCCCTATGCCGAAATTACCTGGCAAAGAGCGCATGTTTCGGGTCCGGAAAACATCACGCACGAGGCCGTTGGCCTTATGCATAAAAAATCCGTTACCCTGGTTAGTTGCGATTCCCGCTGCGTCCTGACCACGATGCTGCAACAGCAGCAATGCATCGTAAATCAGCTGATTGGCGGGGTTGTGAGAGGCGATACCGACTATGCCACACATGGTGGACTCCTAAACAAAACATTTCGAGGAAGCAATACAAGCTATGCAAATAAAACAAATAGTACAAATTACAAATTCAAAATTGGTGTTTAAAACTTCACGTGCTGCGCAAATGCGCTGGGCAAAAACGGTAACGCGGTCATCGCCGCGCTTTCCGCGATCGGACTAAACATCGCGTGTCGCCAGAACAATTGCTGCGGAATCGCGGTAGTGCCACAGACCAATACTACCGCTATTACGATTGCCATCCCTTTCGCCAGCCCAAACAGACCGCCCAAACCACGATCGGCGACACTAAGGCCACTTGCCTGGATCAATCCTTGTAATACCATGCTTAACAGCATCATTAGGAATCGGACACCGATAAATAAGGCGATGAAGGCAACGATCAACCGCGTCATCGCACCTGGGATCATCTCGGGTAGCAATGCAGCCAGACTTTCGCCATACATGTTGGCAACGAAGAGAGCAATGACCCAACTTGCCAGGGACAGGATTTCTTTGATCAATCCGCGTAGCATACTGATAAGTATTGAGCAAATTACGACAAACAATACCAGGTAATCAAAAATCGTCACGCTGTCTCTGCACCATTCAAGTGTGGTTAATCTGGAACTTGTTAATCCAACTTACTGTTAAGACTTCTTTAGGTTCATCCTGTTCAGTCTATATGATGTTGCTTTGCAGGAAAATCAAGCTGGAACCAAACTTCCGGACAAACCGAGCGGGGCCAATCTGGCACGGGCCTTTTCAGCTTCCTCTTTGCTGGCAAAAGGGCCGACCCGTATTCTGATCCGCTCACCTGCCGAGGTCTTTACTTTTTGGGTATAAGACCGAATTCCTGCATCGTTCAACTTTCCCTGCAGCTCATCGACTTTGTCCTGCGATGCTAAAGCCGCAACCTGAATGACAAACTTTCCCTGCTTTTTTTCAACAGACGGAGCAGGACTGCCGCCATTTAAAATCGCCGCTGCCCTGGCTGAGTCATCTTGCGATGCATTCGTGGCAGGACGCTCTTCAGCTTTGGCCTCAAGTTTGGGTTCGGAACGGCTTTTTCGCTCTTCCCTGACCTCGGCTTTGGGCTTGTTCTCAACCTTCGGCTGGGTGACAACTTTTGCCTCGGGCGGAGTCGGCGATAAGGACCCGGCGCTATCGGACGGACTTGCGCTGTCAGTTGACGGCAACGATGGTGTTACCGGTGTCGCCGTTGCGATGGGTGCTACGGGTGCTATCGGCGAGGCACCAGCGGCGCTCTTTCCAGCGCTTTGCGGCTGGCCTGAAGAGATCGGACTGCTCTCGGAGGGGCTGGCTGGCTCAATAATTTCTTCCTGCTTGTCGAGGCCACTGCCCGCATTGGCGGCATTCGGTACTGACGCAGATGCAGACGTACTTGCAGACCCAGACGCAGATGCAGATGCGGGCTGGTCGCGCGGGGGAATCTGGATCGAGATATCGCTAACAAGCGGCTTAGGCTCCGAGTCCAGCACCATCGGCAATACGATGACCACAGCAAGCACCAAAGCAACGGCGCCTACCAGACGCCGCCGGGCGCGTTTTTTTTCCGGTAGAACCGGATCGGCTGGATCGTTGGTCTGATTAGGAACGGTTTTGCGTTTCCTGCTGGCGCGAATAGCACTGGTGTCATCCGCAGCACGCGAGTGATAGGCGCTCTGCTCTGAGCCAGGCTTTTGCTTATTTTTACGGAAGAGTGAGAACAAACCCATGCGATATCGATTTAATTTTAAAGTGCAATACCAGACTTCCTTCGAAACCGTTACCGACACTGCGTTCGCGCGGTGTACAGGAGGCTCCGAAAAAGTCTACTAAATATGGACTGAGTTTGTACGCTATGGCAGCGGACAACTTCAATGAAATCCGGATTTCCTAGCTTTCATTACATCAGCAACTGTCAGGAACGATCCGAAAACCACAATTCTATCATTCTCGCCTGCTCTACTCAGCGCATTTGCATAGGCATCTGCAGGTGTGCTGAAATTTTGAATCGTGGACTCTGCTTTTTGTCCTATTTGTGCCTCGACGCCAGCCTCTTGCAAATACGCTCGAATCTGCTCAGCAGAGGCCGCGCGCGGTAGCGGCAAATCGGTGACGCACCAGTGGTCAATCTTGCTTTTTAACTGCGCAATGATGCCGGGGATATCCTTATCGAGCATGACGCCAAATATGCCGAATGTATAAGGATGAAAGCCCATGTTTTCCAAGTTTTGCCCCAGTGTCGCCGCTGCGTGCGGATTGTGCGCAACATCCAATACAACCAGTGGTTGTCCAGGCATTACTTGAAAGCGCGCTGGCAATTCGACGGTCACCAGGCCGGTTCGAACCTCTTGCGCGCTCACGGGCAATTGATAACGCAACGCCTCCAATGCCGCCAATGCCGCCGAGGCATTTAACAACTGATTGGCGCCGCGAAGGCTTGGATAGCCCAGGGAATTGCGACGTTGGCTACGTCCGCCCCAGTTCCATTGCTGCTTGTCGCCAGTGTAGTTAAAATCACGTCCTAACAACCAGAGATCAGCGCCAATTGCGTTGGCATGATCGATAAGTGATTGCGGTGGCACCGGGTCGCTGCAAATAGCAACTTTTCCGGCGCGGAAAATACCGGCCTTCTCGAATCCAATTTTCTCTCGCGTATCACCAAGATAATCGGTGTGATCGATATCAATACTGGTAACGATAGCAATATCCGCATCGATCACGTTGACGGCGTCGAGACGACCACCTAGTCCGACCTCAAGTATGACTACTTCGAGATCAGCCGCAGACAGTAAATGCATTATCGCCAGCGTCGTAAATTCGAAATAAGTCAATGAAACATCACCACGTTGTGCTTCAACTGCCTCAAAACTGGCAATAAGGGCCTGGTCCGAGGCCGATTCACCATTTAATTGTGCGCGTTCATTGAATTCTAAAAAATGCGGTTTGATGTAAAGACCAACTTTGTAGCCAGCGCGCAACAACATTGACTCCAGCATTGCACAAGTTGAGCCTTTGCCGTTGGTGCCAGCGACCACGATCACTGGACAAGAGAACGCCAGATTGAGTCGCTCTTTAACCAACTTGACACGATCCAGACCCATATCGATGGTTTTAAAGTGGCGCGATTCGAGCAGTTCAAGCCAAGCATTTAACGTGGTGGGTGCAGCGGTTGGCGTAATCGACGATGTAGGCATGGAATTAATCATTTAACAAAACGATAGCCCGAACAGCAAGCGCTTCGGGCTATCGGGTTTTTGGCAATCATGGTCGCGCAAATTTCTCGATCTTACGCAAATCGCCTCAACGGCGTTGGGCTATCCGCACCGCTGAAGTGAGCGTGGTGAGGACCATCAATATCAGGCAAGCGTTTCGGCCGGTTGATTTTGCAATAAGGCTAACAGGCGCGCAATCTCTTCACGCATCTTGCGGCGATCAACAATCATGTCTACTGCGCCTTTGGTGACCAGAAACTCTGCCCGCTGGAATCCCTCAGGCAGTTTTTCGCGCACCGTGTTTTCAATCACGCGAGGACCCGCGAAACCAATCAGCGCTTTCGGTTCAGCGATCACTACGTCGCCCATAAACGCAAATGAAGCGGACACGCCGCCCATGGTCGGATCAGTCAGGACGCTAATAAACGGCAACTTCTTTTCCGAGAGCTTAGTCAGCATTGCCGTGGTTTTTGCCATTTGCAATAACGACAACAAACCTTCCTGCATGCGTGCTCCTCCAGTTGCCGTTATACAGATGAAGGGCACCTTTTGTTCTAGCGCCGCTTGGGCACCGCGAACAAACCGCTCACCGACAACAGAGCCCATCGACCCGCCCATAAATTCAAACTCGAAGCAGGCGACCACAACCGGCAATGTCATGATGGCACCGCCCAGAACGATCAGCGCGTCCGTTTCACCGGTAGCTTCCATAGCCGCTTTCAGGCGGTCAGGGTATTTTTTGCTATCTTTGAATTTAAGCGTATCAATCGGCAATGTTTCCTGACCGATTTCATAACGACCGCCTGCATCCAGCAGCGCGTCAAGACGGTCGCGCGCGCGAATTCGCAGGTGATGACTACATTTTGGGCAAACATGTATGTTTGATTCCAGATCAGTTCGATACAACACCGCTTCACAGGACGGGCATTTAACCCACAGTCCTTCGGGAATCGATTTGCGTGTTGCCGAGTCGCTGCGCTGGATACGGGGCGGGAGTAGTTTTTCAAGCCAACTCATAGAGCGACCTCCTTCATATTTTTTACTTGCCGAATTGTACCTTCAACCAAAAAACGGCGATAGTATATCGCCACTTCTTTGTCGTATGGATACATTGACACTTATTGTACATTCGCAGTTCTTCGCCGGGCCGCGCATCCCCGAACTGCCCGGCGGAAGCCATGCCCTTTAAGCGAGGCTCCGTGCGATTGCGATTATTCGTCTAATGCTTTACGTATGCCGCTGATAAAGGTGCGTACCGCTGCAACGGCGTGCTCACGTGGTGTATTTTCCAATTCCTGAATAATCCGGCTACCGATGACAACCGCATCCGCCACTTGGGCTACGGCCCTGGCGGTGGCAGCATCCCGAATCCCAAAACCGACCCCAATTGGCAGATTGACATGCTTTCGAATGGCTGCGATACGCTTCGTGACTTCTTCGATATCGATATTGGCCGCACCGGTAACCCCTTTTAGAGACACGTAATAGGCGAAACCGCCGCCTACGTTGGCGACCTGCTTGATGCGTTCCTCAGTAGAAGTCGGCGCCAGCAAAAAAATAGGGTCCATGCCGTTGAGCCGCATTTTTTGTGCAAAATCTTCGCATTCTTCTGGCGGATAATCCACCACAATGGTGCCGTCAATGCCCGCCTCTTTCGCAGCACTGATAAAAGCGTCCACACCCATCCGTTCTAACGGATTGGCGTAACCCATTAAAACCACTGGCGTGTCAGTGTTGGTATGGCGGAATTCCCGCACGTAACCTAACACGTCCTGTAAGCTGACATTAAATTTGAGTGCGCGTTCGCAGGCGCGCTGGATAACTGGACCTTCAGCCATCGGATCAGAGAACGGGACGCCAAGTTCAAGAATATCAGCACCACCAGCCACCAGGGCGTGCATCAACGGGACGGTCAATTCAGGATGCGGATCTCCTGCAGTAATAAACGGGATAAGGCCTTTTTTGTTATTTGCGGCCAGTGCGGCGAACGTGGTCTGAATTCGTGACATAGTTGTCTTAATAAAATATTCTTGGTCTATTGGTTAAGCATAGTAACAAACCGGCCTAACGCGTTATTCGAAGCCAGTTTTGAAGCGTGATAACAATCTATTCGTACGATTGACACAAATAATGATCATGATCACGACAGGCAGCGGGAGACCACCAATGGTTTTTGCCATTGGTGGCTTTTTTAATGTTTTTCCGACTTCAAACGCTCAGCGACCGTATGCATGTCTTTGTCACCGCGACCAGACAAATTGGCCAGAATGATTTTATCTTTCGGCAGTGTGGCGGCCAGTTTAGCCGCATAAGCCAGCGCATGACTCGATTCCAGAGCGGGAATAATTCCTTCAATCAGACAACAGGTATGAAATGCATCCAAGGCTTCATCGTCGGTGATCGTTTCATAGGTTGCGCGGCCGCAATCCTTCAACCACGCGTGCTCAGGACCGACGCCAGGATAATCCAGACCTGCCGACACCGAGTGAGTTTCAATAACCTGCCCATTTTCGTCCTGCAACAAGTAGGTACGGTTGCCGTGCAAAACGCCTGGCGAACCTGCGGTCAGGGAGGCTGAGTGCTTGCCGCTTGCCAGGCCCTCACCGGCAGCCTCAACACCGACCAAACGTACATCATGATGGTCGATGTAGGGGTAAAAAATACCCATCGCATTGGATCCGCCGCCGACGCATGCAACGACATAATCAGGTTGTCGGCCAGTCATTTCCGGCATTTGCGTTAAACACTCGTCGCCAATCACCGCCTGAAAATCACGGACCATCATCGGGTAAGGATGCGGCCCCGCAACGGTTCCGATGATATAAAAAGTATTCTCGACATTGGTCACCCAATCCCGCATCGCCTCATTAAGCGCATCTTTCAGGGTCTTTGATCCCGACTCAACGGGTACGACAGTCGCGCCGAGCAGATTCATCCGATAGACATTTTGCTTCTGCCGCTTGACGTCCTCGCTGCCCATATAAACTACACATTCCAGACCGAAACGCGCACAGATCGTCGCCGTTGCCACGCCATGCTGGCCGGCTCCTGTTTCGGCAATGACGCGTGGTTTCCCCATGCGTTTGGCCAGCAAAGCTTGCCCGATCACATTATTAATTTTGTGGGCACCGGTATGGTTCAAGTCCTCACGCTTGAAGTAAATTTGTGCACCGCCCATCTGCTCGGACCAGCGCTTGGCGTGGTATATCGGGCTAGGACGACCTACAAAATGCTTTAGCTCGCTCTCGTATTCAGCGACGAACTCCGGTTGATGCTGGTAATGCGCGTACGCTTCAGTCAGCTCTTTGAGGGCTAGCGTCAGGGTTTCTGAGACGAAGCTTCCGCCATACATACCAAAATGGCCTTTTGCATCCGGCAAATTGTAATGTGCGGATTGTTGCAAAGTGGCGGTAGCTTGGGGTTGACGCTCGGCATAATGCGCAAGCGGGTTTAATTCTTTCATATTTAATTCTCTCTGAAAATGGCTAATTGGCTGCCGATTAACTTTTATTGAAGGATTTCTGTCCGCAACAGCCAATATGACGTATGCGAAAGAACCTGCGCTATCAATAAAATTGTCAAAGCGCGTGTCAGAAGCCGTAGCGAACGCTGGACGCGAAGCTGGCAAGTAGGAACACCAACCGTCTTGAACAAACTAAACTCGCCCACCGACGACTGGCGGCGACGAACGAAATTTAGTCAGACTGCATCCGCTTGACGTACGGCTTCAATAAAGGCACGAATCCTGACAGGATCTTTTATGCCCTTTTCCTGCTCGACACCACTGCTGATGTCGACGGCAAAAGGGCGTACGCGTACCACCGCGTCAGTCGCGTTTTGTACGCTCAAGCCACCACTTAAAACGACCTGAGGCGCGAGTTCTTTTGGAATGAGAGACCAATCAAAAACCTTTCCGCTGCCGCCATAACCATCTACAAAGGTATCGAGCAATAAACCGGCGAAGAGCCGACTATTAGTTCGATATCCGTGATTGTACTCTATCAAATCGGCCGCGACCGTTGTGAGGCCCACCCGCATGGCACGAATAAAAGGTCGATTCACGCGATTGGCTGCTTCATTGCAGTCCGAAACCGATTCGTCGCCATGAAATTGCAGTAAAGATAATGGAGCGACGGCAAGCGTTGCGGCAATTTCATCAGCAGTTGCATTGACGAACAAGCCTACTGCAGTCACAAAAGGCGGAAGCGTAGCAATCAGCTGGGCCGCCCGCTCGGGTGAGACGGCCCGTGGGCTTTTAGCATAAAAAACAAAGCCGATAGCATCTGCGCCAGCCGCTACCGCTGCCGCAACGTCTTGTTCACGTGTCAAACCACAGATTTTGATTCGGGTACGCTGGATCATATGGTTAGATAACAATAGGATAAGTAAGGGGGCCGCTTGCTTCTGATGAAGGACGCAGACAAGACCATTATCATAGAGCGTTTTCTGTTTTAGGGTTCGGCTACGTTCTTAAAAAATGGCTTATTACGACCGGAAGCAATCACAGCCAAGGTAATATTTTACTTTGTTGTTGTGGCAAATTCCATTTTTCGCCGTATTCCACCTTTGCCAGATATAAGCCATCCGGCATAAAAGTCGGCGCCGCGCGGCTTCGATCTTTTTGCAAAAGTAGATCCGCGATCCAATCAGGCGGTTGCTTTCCGATACCCACAAAGACTAAGGAACCAATCATATTGCGCACCATATGATGCAGAAAAGCATTAGCGCGTAAGGTAAACACGATCAATTCACCGCTGCGTGCGATATCGACTTCATACATGGATCGCACCGGGGAACGGGCCTGACATTCAATAGCCCGGAAAGCGGAAAAGTCGTGCGTACCGACAAAGTGCCGAGCGGCCTTTTGCATCAACGCGAGATCCAACGGACGGAACGCCCATCCTGCCTTGTTCACCAATAAGGGAGACCGGACTGGACTGTTGTATAGAAGATAGTTATAAGTGCGCGCAGTTGCGCTAAAGCGTGCATGAAATTGCTGATCTCCATCCACGTGCGCAGAGACTTCCGCGTGGGGCACCTCGCAAGCCCAACGTACTGCGATGGAGGTGGGTAAAAAGGCGTTTAGTCCGCGTACCCAACTTGATGTGTCACGCGCCAACGGCGTATCAAAATGGACCACCTGTTCTAGCGCATGCACGCCGGAATCGGTGCGTCCCGCGCAAATCGTCGACACTTTCCCCTGAGTGAATTTTTGCAAGGCGAACTCTAATCGGTCCTGAACGGTCTTCCCGTCAGGCTGAGTCTGCCATCCTTGCCAGGGAGTACCGTCATATTGGACCCCGAGAACGATTCGCTTCACACCTACTCCACTGAATAAAAATGCCAGTTAATATGGCCAACTAAGATTGCCAGCTAAGATTGCCAACTAATATTGCTAATTAATATTGCTAACTAATATTGCTAATTAATCTCCAGCCAACCTGGCGACAAATCCGTCATCTCACAAGCGCTGCGATCAAATACAAACGGGCGTCAGCATAACGCTGCGCCCGTTATTTGCCAAATGTTGCCGACACTTACATAAAAATGCCGGCCATCATTTTTACGCCAGTTTGCCCAACAACGTTTTTGCGGTGGCTATTTGCGCGACGTCGCCGCCTTTTAGTACCTCTTCCAGTAATTCGCGGGCGCCTTCATCGTCGCCGATTTCCTGATAAGCGACCGCGAGATCGAGCTTGGTTGTCATTTCAGGATTAGCACCGCCCAAAGAATGGTGCGTTGTTTGGGGCGAACCCCGCTTGTCGTCGAGGTTATCGAGATCAAGGTTCATCCCTGCAAATTCGAAATCCAGAGGGGCAACCGCTAATGCTGGCGAAACTGTTGAAGGATGAGTAACGGGCACCAGTAACGTGGGAACGCCTTCGAAATTTTCCTCAATTGGTTCTGCTGGCGTGTATTTATGCGGTGTTACAGTTTGGACAGGAGAACCCGGGGCACTGAAATCCACGGCAGCCGGTGATTGATGATCGAGGTCAAAATCAAGCGATTCCATCAGGTTTTTTGCGGATTCTGGAATCGGCATCATCGCTGGCCTGGGTTGCGCCACGGGACTTTTTACCGGGGTAAAATCGAAGTCAAAATCCATATCGGGCCTGACAACCGCAGGCGACGCTACCTTTAAAGGCGGTAACGTGGTTTCTATCGGAGTGGATAGAATTGGCATTGCAACGTCTTCTACCTCCAGCGGGCGTTCTTGCGCGTGCAAAAATTCGACGGAGCCCGGTACCACATCGGCGTCAAGTCCCGTCACCGGCATCGGCATCGGCATCGGCATCGGCATCGGCACAGCATGGGATGCCGCTTTCGCGACGATGGTTTCTGGCAAATGCCCGCGTCCATACAAGGGATTAGAAGGATCAATCATCGATCCTAACGCCGCTGCTTGTTGCCAGTCTTCGCCTGCGCCCGCGGTTAGGCTATAAAGTTCACGCGCCGTTGCTTCAAAAGCCCGATCATCTTTACGTGCGGCATAAATCTCCAACAGTTTCACACGAATTGCATTGCGAGACGGTTGATTGCGCAACGCTTCTTTTAGAATCTCTTCGGCCTGTACATCGCGTCCGTAAGCGATATAGACATCAGCCTCGGCAACCGGGTCAACGTTGGTATCGAGACTACTCACCGACGGTTCAAAGTAGGTATTGAAAGCACTATTTTTTTCGGCACTTTGCGCGCCCGTAACTCCCTGTAGTGAATTGGTCTTTGAACCGAAAACACTTCGGGACTTTCCGCCATCAGACAAAAATCCTTGTCTTTTCTTCCGACGTAATTTATTGATACCAAGAGCGGCAAGTAACAATGCCAATATTCCAGCCCCTGGCAATAACAAAGGATTATCGGCCAGGTCACTCAATACGCCGCTTTGAGCGACTGGAGCCGCAATCGGTGCTTGTCCTGCTAGTTTTACCGCCTGGCTGGATGAAGCCGGTACAGGGGGTGTCGTAGCCTTAGCTATCATAGCTTCAGGTGACGCTGGCACAGGAGTTTCCACTGAGGCGGCATTAAGCGCACTTCCAGCTGCAACAGGAACGCCGGCTGTCGTTACCGGTAATGCCGAGGACGCTACTGAGGATGTGGGCGTCGTCCCGGTCGCTCCCGGTGCCAGAGCGACAGCCGTCGCTGGGGCAGCAGGCGCAACAGGCGCAACAGCCGAAGCTTTGCCACTACTATCCGCTTGCTTTTGCAGTGCGTCTAGATTTTTACTTTTTTGATCGAGAACTTTTTGTAAATCATTAATATTTTTTTCTAATAACTTGACGCGTTCATCGGCCTCAACGCGCGCTCTTTCACCGGCCACTTGTTCTTCAGTAGCAGCAACTGACTTGGCATCTGCTTTGGCGGCACCACCGGCACGTGATAATTTCAGTTTGTCTTTGGCGTCATTGGCAGGGTTGGCTGATTCTTCAACCTTAGTGGTAATTTTACCGCCGCCGCTTTGTTTTGCCTCATCTCCGTCACGCGGCGCGGCCGTTGCCAATTGACCGGCCAGCGTGTTGCGATATCCATTGAAGTCTTTGGAAATAGCCAGAATCACCGTTTTTGCTTCCGATGCGGACACGGAACGGGCTTTGTCTGCATCGGGAATCGAGAGAATCTGGCCGCTGCGCAAACGGTTGATATTTTTATTAGTAAAAGCGTTTTGATTGCCGCGATACAAGGCAACCAACATTTGATCAATCGAAATGCCGCTCGGCAAATTATTGCCCGCTATTTGATAAAGGGTATCGCCCTTCTTCACACGGTAGTCTGTGGCAGCTAATTTATCGCTTGTGGCTACAGCATTCGCTGTTTTAGTTGAGCGGCGCTCGCCTCGTTCAGCTTGACTGGTTTTTTTCTCAGTGTAACGCGGGAACGATCGGTCATTTCGGGCGCCAGGTAAAAACGCTGTGGCATCCCCCGCGGAAGGCGCCGATGCTATCGCAGAAACTGCTGATGGTGGTTTGCGCATTGGCGCAGTCACCTGAGGACTTTGCGGCACCAGAGAGGTGGCAGGATCCAGCAAGACATTATACTCACGCAAAACGCGGGTCTTGGTGCCGCCGAGCTCCATTAATACAGCCACAAATGGCTCGTTGATCGGTTGGGTAGAGGTAACCCGTACAAACTTTCGGGAACCACGCTGGTCTATCGAAAATTGCAATGACAACAAAGCCGGATTAAACTCAATATTTGCCTGTTTGTAAGCATCCACGGACGCGAGTTTCGCAACTAGTTGTGATTCCTCATCCCTGGCGACCGAAACTAGTTCGATTTCAGCCCGGAGCGGTTGGCCTAACGACGATAAGATCGTTAATTTTCCGAAACCGGCGGCGTGCGCTCCAGCCATTATCACCATGGAAGTCATCACTGCTGACGTGATTGTCTTCAAACCGGCAGACATCAATTTGTTCGATGAATGTAAATTTTTGTTTTGTGACATGGAAGACGTTCCGTTGGCGTAAGTTGAAAGACAAATCTTGCGTTTTATCAATGTTATTCCCAAAGTTTCAAAACATGAACCCCGCTTAATCAATCAAGCGAAGCTGATCCAGGAAATAGGTCGCGCCGTAAACATGTATCAATCAGATATCTACGGACTGAATCTTAAGCCGCACTAAACGGTGCTACACAGAACGTTTTATAAATCACATACAACAAATGTCTTCATCCGCTTTCAAGGTTCCTCAGAAAGGAATCAAAAAAGCGGACGTTTTCCCCGCCTTATTCAGACCAATAAACACTTAGGCATCCAGCACAATGCGCAGCATGCGGCGCAATGGCTCTGCAGCGCCCCATAGTAATTGATCCCCAACCGTAAATGCCGACAGATATTCGCCGCCCATTTCCAGTTTCCTCAAGCGACCAACTGGAATCACGAGGCTGCCGGTGACTGCAGCCGGTGTCAAATCGCGCATTGAAGCTTCACGATTATTGGCCACCACTTTTACCCATTGGTTGTTACTGGCGATGATGTCGTTAATTTCGTCAAGTGGGACATCTTTCTTGAGTTTGATAGTCAGCGCCTGGGAATGGCAACGCATAGCACCAACGCGGATACACAAGCCGTCAACAGGTATCGGCTTCTTACCCGCACTAAAACCTTCGCCGCGACCAAGAATCTTATTGGTTTCTGCTCCGGCCTTCCACTCTTCTTTGGACATGCCGTTACCCAAATCCTTATCAATCCATGGAATCAGATTGCCAGCGAGTGGCACCCCAAATTGCTTGGTTTCGTCAGCTGAAAAACTATGCTGACGGGCCAATACTTTTCGATCGATTTCCAGAATTGCAGCGGCAGGATTGTCTAGCAACGATTTGACTTCTGCATTGATCGCACCAAACTGGGTCAGTAGTTCGCGCATGTGCTGCGCTCCTCCACCTGACGCAGCCTGATAGGTCATCGATGTCATCCACTCGATCATGTCATGCTGGAACAAACCGCCCAGAGCCATCATCATGCAGGAGACGGTGCAGTTACCGCCCACGTAATTTTTGATACCACGGGTCAAGCCGTCTTTAATGACGTCCAGATTGACGGGGTCCAATACGATGATCGCCTCATCTTTCATACGCAAGGTTGACGCGGCATCGATCCAGTAACCGTTCCATCCGGCGGCACGCAACTTCGGAAAAATCTCGCTGGTGTAATCGCCACCCTGACACGTAATAATGATCTCGCATTTTTTTAATGCTTCAATATCATTGGCATCTTTTAACGTTTTTTCATTTTTCGCCAATGCGGGCGCAGTGCCACCGGCATTTGAAGTTGAAAAGAATACCGGCTCAATATGGGCGAAATCGCCCTCTTCCTGCATGCGCTGCAACAGGACCGAACCCACCATGCCACGCCAACCGACTAAACCAACCAGCTTCATCATCATTCCCTAAGACATAGACGGGAAACTCCCGTAACGTAAATAAACACACTCAAAATACAAATTGCAATGAAAACACAGAAAATAGGTTATGCCACCGAAATCGATGAAACTTAAGCTAAAGCCTTACGTACGGCTTGCCCCATTTCCGTTGTACTGACCTTCGTGGTGCCCGCTTCGTAGATATCACTAGTACGCAAACCTTGTGCCAGAACGCTCTTGACTGCCGCTTCAACCCGGTCAGCCTGTTCTGGCTTATTCAAAGAGTAACGCAGCATCATCGCAACCGACAAAATGGTCGCTAATGGATTGGCAATCCCTTTACCGGCGATATCCGGCGCAGAACCGTGCGAAGGTTCGTACAAACCTTTATTATTGGCATCAAGTGAAGCAGACGGTAGCATCCCGATTGAACCGGTCAGCATCGCAGCGGCATCGGACAGAATGTCTCCAAACATGTTGCCGGTCACGATGACATCGAATTTTTTTGGTGCGCGCACCAATTGCATCGCTGCATTGTCAACATACATGTGCTCAAGCGCGACGTCTGGATATTCTTGATGTACATCGGTCACGATGTCACGCCAGAATTGGAAGGTCTCAAGAACATTGGCTTTGTCGACACTGGTTAAACGCTTATCGCGTTTTTGCGCAGTTTGAAAAGCCACGTGCGCGATCCGACGAATTTCTGTCTCGGCATAGCGCATGGTATCAAACCCTTCGCGCTCGCCTTTAAACGCACCATCAGGCGCAGTCCGGACGCCACGTGGCTGACCAAAGTAGATGTCACCGGTCAATTCGCGAATGATCAGGATATTTAAACCCGATACAACTTCCGGTTTGAGCGTTGAAGCGCCGGCCAGTTCCGGATACAAGATCGCTGGACGCAAATTGGCAAACAATCCCAGGTTTTTACGCAGGCCCAGAATAGCCTGCTCAGGGCGCAATGAACGTTCAAGGGAGTCGTACTGGTAATCACCTACAGCCCCAAACAAAATGGCATCGGCTTCTTTGGCCAGTTTAAGCGTGGCTTCAGGCAAAGGATGACCATACGCAGCATAACCGGCACCGCCCACAGCAGCGGTCTCGAGCTCAAAGGTTTCGCCGAGTGCGTTTAGAACGGTAACGGCTTGTTCCACGATTTCAGGGCCGATGCCATCGCCGGGCAAAATTGCAATTTTCATGTTTGTAATTAGATAAGTTCAAAGAAACGTTCAAATAATGACTCACAACTGGGGCTCCGCCCAGCGCCGTGCTCACAAATAGAGGCACCTGACACACGAAAGTCATCGAATAATTTTATTGAAAGCATACTGCCGGTAGCCTCGGCGTCCGCCGAGCTGCCACTAAAGCATCATATCGTATTTGATAACCACGGCTGCTCAAACAGATGCCGCTCTTCAAATGCGTGAATTTTATCAGCCTGACGCAGTGTCAATCCAATGTCATCAAGACCATTTAGCAAGCAATATTTACGAAACTCGCCAACTTCAAATGGATAAGTCACGCTGCCATTCGACGTTGCGACCAGTTGTTTTTCGAGATCAATGGTCAGGCGATAACCAGGAAACGCTTTGACTTCGTCAAACAGACGATCAATTTGCGTTTCAGGCAAAACAATCGGGAGTAATCCGTTTTTGTAGCAGTTATTAAAGAAAATATCAGCAAAGCTCGGCGCGATAACAGCGCGAAAACCATATTGGTCCAGTGCCCATGGGGCGTGTTCGCGTGACGAACCACAGCCAAAGTTCTTACGCGCCAAAAGAATTGATGCACCTTGATAGCGCGCCTGGTTCAGTATGAAATCTGGATTGAGTGGGCGCTTTGAATTGTCCATACCTGGCTCGCCGTGGTTCAGATAACGCCACTCGTCGAACAAGTTCGGTCCAAATCCCGTACGCAAGATCGATTTCAAAAATTGCTTAGGAATGATGGCGTCGGTATCAACATTGGCACGATCCAGCGGCGCCACCAAGCCATCTAGTACAGTAAATTTATTCATCACATTATTCCAAAATAAAACGCTTCAGGCCACAGGCTTAAGCAAAGTAAAAATACCGCATAAGGTCACTCACGCAACTTTGCCGGAAATTACTTGCCTTGCATTTTTTCGCCTACATGTTCGACATCTTTGCCGAAACCATGAAATGTATTACAGCCGGCTGCCATGATCGTAACGACAGCAACCAGACACACAGTAAATATTTTTTTCATATTCTCAACATTAAAACGCAAAGGTAATGTTTTTGCTATCCGGTCCGCAATGTGAACTATAGTGATCGCACGTCAACAAAGTGACCTGCGATGCCAGCTGCGGCGGCCATTGCAGGGCTCACAAGATGGGTACGCCCACCGTTACCCTGCCGACCTTCGAAATTGCGGTTTGAAGTCGATGCGCATCTTTCACCTGGTTCCAGACGGTCAGCATTCATCGCCAGACACATTGAGCATCCTGGCTCACGCCATTCAAAGCCAGCATCTTTGAAAATTTTGTCCAGACCTTCGCGCTCGGCCTGCTCTTTAACCAGACCAGAACCGGGCACGACCATCGCCAACTTCACATTTGATGCGCGGAACTTACCGCGCACGACTACCGCCGCTGCGCGCAAATCTTCAATGCGAGAGTTGGTGCACGAACCGATAAATACTTTATCAATGCGTATGTCTTCCATCGCTGTATTTGGCTTAAGTGCCATATACGCCAGGGCTTTTTCCATGCCGTCGCGTTTGGTTGGATCTTTTTCTTTGTCGGGATCAGGGACGCGACCGTCGATCGGCACGACCATCTCAGGCGACGTACCCCAGGTAACTTGCGGCTTAATTTCCGCAGCATTTAACGTGACCACCATATCGAATTTGGCACCAGCATCAGAGTGCAGCGTGCGCCAGTAACTAACAGCCCGCTCCCAGTGTGGCCCGACCGGAGACAGCGGCCGTCCTTTGACATAGTTGATGGTGGTGTCATCAACGGAGATCATACCGGCGCGCGCGCCTGCCTCAATCGCCATATTGCACACTGTCATGCGGCCTTCCATCGACAATGATCGAATCGCAGAACCACCAAATTCAATCGCATAGCCTGTTCCGCCAGCGGTACCGATCTGACCGATGACAGCGAGTACCAAATCTTTTGCTGTGACGCCATTCGGAATCACACCGTCAATTTGAACCAACATTGATTTGGATTTTTTTGTCAACAACGTCTGGGTTGCCAATACGTGCTCAACCTCGGACGTGCCAATACCTTGCGCCAGACAACCAAACGCACCGTGCGTAGAGGTGTGCGAATCACCGCAAACAACCGTCATACCGGGCAACGTAGCACCTTGTTCAGGTCCGATCACATGAACGATCCCCTGGCGCAAATCGTTCATGGCGAAGTAAGTCAGGCCGTATTGTTTAGCATTTGCATCCAGGGTTTCAACCTGCAACCGGGATACCGGATCAACGATACCGTGCGCACGGTCAGTGGTAGGCACGTTATGGTCGGCCACAACAAGATTGGCGGGAACCCGCCATGGGGTCCGTCCAGCTAGTTTGAGTCCATCGAAAGCTTGAGGGCTGGTCACCTCATGTAAAAGATGGCGATCAATGTAAAGAATGACGGTGCCATCTTGTTCAGCATGGACAACGTGAGATTCCCATAATTTGTCGTATAGCGTTTTTAGCATGATCAATCTCGTATCGTGACGCGTTAAATACAGTGAAAACAGTCGAATTAGCCCTTAATTATGCCATAGTTGGCCTCATCAAATTTAGCTCAACGTCATTGCGGTATCAGAAAAACATCAGGCGTCAGCCAAAAAGAGGGGATATCCAATCCGATATTGTTTTTTTAATATGCAAACTTAAGGAGCCGCTTGGTTTTTCTGGTTTTTTGGTTTTTTACAAGCATTTCATTTCAGCCTTATCTGGCAGCTAATCAGCTGCCAGATGCCCGCCACCGCGATCGCCGCATAAATGACAAAATATTAACTAAATAATTAACTAGTATTTGGTGGCTGGTGCGCTTTGTTTGATGATGTCCGTCGTTCTATGACTTCGCCCGAACCTCAGTCAGTCGCCCATTAGAAGCTTAAGAAGCGTTTTCAAAGCCAGCGAAGTGTCGAGACCGCTATCTTTTTGGATTATCTGATTTGTTGAATTCTCTGATTTACTTTGCAATTTCAGGCGGCGCGATGTTAGTCAGCCCGACTTGGGAGTTAAGCTGGAAAAGTTCAGCATCGTTAGCACAAGCAAGCTTTTGCATCCCCATCCGTTTTTGATTGCTGATGGTTTTGCTACTGCGCCGAAAATGTTCGGCGATTGCCTGAACCGACATACCACCCAGAAACATGCGGATCACTTCCAGCTCTTTTTTGGAAAGCAACGCGATTTTGTCGACTTCGGGGCGCGTGCTCTGTTCCGCAAGCATGGCAGTAAGGCTGCGACTTAAATATTTGTAACCGTCGGCCACCCGCTTAATCGCTAATGGTATTTCGTTCAGGTCGCTGCCTTTATTGAGTAATCCCTGCACACCTATCTGAACAATCTTGCTCAACAACGCTGGATTGGTCAGTACGGTCAACACGACTAATGTCACCTTCGGAAAGCGACTTTGTAGTCGGACCAACATTTCCATGCCATCGCCGAATGCGCCGCCCGGCATAGCGTAGTCGGTCAATACTATATCGACCGGTGCGCTGTTAAGGATTGCAAACAGTTCAGTGGAATTGGCCGCGGTACCGACGATGTTTACCTCGGGAAGCGCCTGTAGCAGCGACTTTATCCCAAGAAGAACGACCGGGTGATCGTCGGCCAGGACCAAATTGACTTGTCGACCATGCATGCGCTTATCCTATGGAATGTGTCACTCTCGTCGCTATACGCTAAATGCAATCGGCCATTCAGGCCGCGTAACTATTTTAATTATAGCGCGTAGTTCCACCCAAGAAACAAACACTGCACAATCAGACCCGCAACTTGAAATTGGATCGCAACCAGGCGGGGACAGGGCAGATTTAACGGCGCTATTGCCCGCAAGCCCCAGGCGAAGCTGGCTTAACGGCACTCCCCTTCGCAATAAATTTCCAATCCGCGTATTGCGATTTTCCTTCGAACTCTTTGCGGCCGTCGGCAAATTTTATTTGCTTAAACGGTGTTGCCAGACTTTCACTTGAAACGCCAACGATGCGACCACTTTCCTCTTTTATCAGGTGCCATCCACCATCGTTGACGGGTTGCGCATCCAGACTACCGTCCGGAAGGCTGACCCGGGCATGCATCGGATCGGGAAATATTTTCCGCAAATGTCGCAATACGTGAAAATCGCGTCGATCTTCAAGTAATACCTCCAGATTAGGCGGATAACAGCCGCGCACCGGGCCATTTTCGTAATAACCTCTAATCGCTCGCGCAACCTGATCGCCATTAAATAGCAGATCAGCTTCCTTTCCCCTAGCGAGGCGAACCGATACATCCTCGGAAAGCTTAAAGGTCATAATACTCATCACTGCGACAATAATGAGGACGGAAAGATAGGCAAATCCGTGCTGCTTACCATGTTGCATATGCCTCTCCCGCAAGCGAATTTCCGGGTGCGCCGCTGCGAACCTCGTTGATTTCAGCATCATCGTTCACCTCCGTCAACCAGGAGTCGCGCCGCCCTGTAACCGGGTCAAGCGGGACTTCTTTTAGATAACGCCGACTGACCAGATCTTCTAGGGACTGTGGTCCGACTGCCAGATCTTGCCGATAGTGATCGACCGCTTCGCGTAATCCGCGGATGTTATGTTGCAGCACAACTTCTTTGGCACGCTCGGTTTGTTTAAAGTATTTAGGTGCCACGAGTGTCATTAAAGTGGCAATAATCGCCATTACCACCAGCAGCTCTATTAACGTAAATCCTTTTTTACCATTGGTTATATGGAATGCCATTGAGACCCTCTTTCGTATTCTTTGACATAACGTCAAACACATCATCCCCTTCCTGCGGTGCATCGAAGGCACTGTCATAACTGCGCAATTGCCAGGTTTCGGCAGCAGCCGTATCCGCACAATTACAAATCGGATCGCGTGGCAATCTTCTTAGAAAAACGCGCTTGCCACCATTCAGATTCTTTTTATCCGGGACCCCGGACACCAATACCTCTAAATCCGGAGGATATCCGGACGCACCCAAAACCTTGGCGATCTCACCGTCGTCCGATGCTTGCTTGTAGGCGTCAATCGCACTGCGGATTTCACGCAATCCCTCCTTTAAAGCTTGCTCCTGACTGCGCCGCGCGATTAATTCCGTCATCGGCAACAAAGCTGCAGCCAGAGACGCCAGAATGGCTAGCGAAACCATGAGTTCGATCAAAGTAAAGCCATTTGGTCGGACCGCTCTGCGGGTTGGGCTACCGGAGATACTCAGACGTTTTAGCCTGAATATCATGACCTTCTCACGGTTTTATTTCCTAATTCGGTATTGGTAAGGGCTGACTTCACCACCGGTTCCTGTGCCAAGGGCGTAGAGCCAGTTGCCAGGTACGTGGCGGAATCGCTATTTTCGGACAGAGAGCCAGGTGCAGAAAAATACGCTTTCGACACCGCGAGTACGGCGTTCTTTCCTATCTTTTGCTCTTCCTTTGTCAGGCCTGATGTTGGCGCATCCGGTGCCGCCCCCTTGGTCTTTTCAACGGAGAGCGGCGGAGTTCGGAGCGTCTGTCCAACATCAACCGAATTCTGGCGCACTGGCGGCGGGACCGCGGATTCAGGCGTTCCCTGGTCAGCCGGTTGCTCCAGTTGTGGCAATTCTTCGCTCTCGTCAGGCTCTTCTCTGTGGCTTGGTCGACTATCATGTCGCGCCGCCGAGGAGGTATTACCACCAGCGCTTCCTCCAGCAGTTAAGCGCGCACCTTCCGTGTTACGCAATACCAGACTATCCTGGCTCACACGCGATTCTGTACCGGAAATGAAGGTCGTCACATGGGCACCCGGCAACTCAAGTTTGCGTTCGATGCGCGGTGTGATCACCAGCACAATTTCGGATTTTGACTTGCTTCCGTCTCGATTGCCGAACAAACGATCAAGCAACGGCAACTGACTAAGGCCAGGCAAGCCTGATTTATTGTCCTCATCAATGCGATTAATCAGTCCGGCCAGAATCTGTGTTTCGTTATCTTTTGCCGTTAAGGTGGTTTTGGTTTTCCGTTGATTGACACGATAATACTTAGCGCCCTTGGGTGAGACTTCTGAGGCACCCAGGCTGGACACAGTGAGATCGATGTCAACACTAATTTCGCCATCCAGACTAATCGACGGCAACACATCAAATTTCAGTCCCACGTCCAACATCTCAACTTTTTCTGAAGTCGCGCCAGAATCAGTCATCAAATTGGTAATGACCGGAATTTTTTGACCAATCTCTATTTGTGCTTTTTTCCCGTTCTTGACACGAATTTTTGGATTCGCCAAAACTTGCATGTGCGTCGCTTTTTGCAGCATATTTAGGGTAACGCCTTTTTTGCCGCCAAGGTCCACAAACAGATTGTTTTTGGTTAAGCCAGACAATAAGTTCAACGGAATCTGACTACTTCCGTCAACCCCGCCGTTAATCCCGACACCGACGGAACCGGGGTATTGAACTCCCAGATTGAGCAGATCGTTACTACTGATTTCAAGGACCTGAACATCTAACGTCACTTCAGCCTCCGGGCGATCAAGTGCCTGGACCAAACGACTCGCCAGTTCCAACGTTTCCGGAGCATCGCGGACAACAATGGCGTTAATGCGCTCGTCAACATAAATGTCTCTGGTTTTTAGTGTCATTTTCAGGGCACTGCTAACCGATTTTGCATTGGCATGGCTCAAAAAGAAGGTCTTCACTGCCATGTCCCGATACTCTTTGTCCTTGCTCCCGCTCGCTGGATAAATCAACAATGTGTTGTGATTCAGGACTTTCTTGCGTAAGCGATTTGTCGCGAGCAACAAGTTGATAGCGTCTTCGGCTGTGGTTTTTTTGGCTGAAATACTCGCCACCGCGGACTTTGATACGTCGGCATCAAAAATGAAATTAACCCCGGCAAGTTTTGAAATCGTATCGAAAATGCTCATCAGATTATGCGAGCGAAACGTCAACGACACCGGTTTTTGCAGCGATGCATCAAGCGTTGGCGACAGTGTTTTCGATTCGGCAACGCGGCGCATCAGAGTATCGCGCAGCTTGATCGCATCGGTGCGGCCAGGATGTTCTTCCAGCACTTTCCAAATCAGCTGAAGCGCGTCTTCCGGTCGGCTTTCAGCAATCACACGCGCTTCAGCCATCGATTCCCGTAAATGTTTACGGCTACCAATCTGCCCGATCGCCTGACGCGCCCGCATGTTGCCGCTGTCGTATTTCAGGACTGTTTCAAGTCGCTCAAGGGCGGTCTTTTCGTCATCTTGGGCGAGCGCTTCCTCCGCCTCCTGATAATAACGCCCCACCAATTTATCAACTTGCTTATACATGGCGCTATCGAGTCGCATATCCTCTGGATTCTCTTTTCGCGCTTCCTGTAAAACGTTGATAGCCTCTTCCAAATGGCCTTGGTTGGACAGATCCTGGGTAGTTTGAACAGCCCGCGGAACAGCACATCCCGCAACTATCGAGGCAACCGCCACCATCAAAAGGCTCTTCGCCGCACGGCATTTTAAATTTAACATGATTAATTTCCTGTTCCTGTGAAGACTTTGTCCAGGTTGACTGTTTGTTCAAGCTTCAACGGCAAATATGTAAAAGTGATACGTTCTTTTTCTATTTTTTCAAGGCGGTAATGTTGATCAATCACATCACCGATATTCGGAGTTACCGACTTATCACAACCTTGGCAAAGAATGATCGTCTCATTCTGTTTATCGCCTTTGGTTAGAATGATCTTCCGATGGACGCCGTCACTCCAAACGCCGCTAACGTGGAACGGAAGGGGCGGAGCGCGCAACGGTTCCGGAGCCGGTGTTAATGTGGGTCTGCTCACCGCACTCCGGGCGGTTACGCTCGGGAGAATGATCGGCGGTCCCTGATAGGGAAACAAATTGCGGGGCGCCAATGCCGTCATTTGAGACAGCAGCTGATTTTTTTCGACCACCGGTCCGCGCTTGGATTTGACTGATTTCGACGGAACCGCCATCGGTTCCTCCGGGATTGCATCGGTCCACATGGCATATCCGCAAGCGGCAACAGTCACTGGCAAAATGATTCTTAAATAAAGAGGAATCTTCACCTTGTTCTCCCTTTTTGCGCCTGCGTTACTGCGGATTTATCTTTGACAGGCTGCTTGACTTCATCCCCGGCCACCGACAATCGCATTTCGATTGTTAGCATCTCTTCGGATGGATTTTTTCTGGTCAGAGAGAACGTTTCAACTGCGCCGCCTGGCGTTGCCGCCAATTCTTCCATCAATCCTCTGAACTGCGGATAACGCCCTACAGTCGGTAAGGTGATCAAAATTCGACTTTCTTTCTGCATGCCTTTTCCACGTTGCATCTGCTGGTATTTCACCTCCCGCGTATCCAGCTGGAATGTGTGCGCAAGGTCCAAAATAGTTTCTTTCCCATAAACGAAAGCAGAGGTCGGCACAGAAGCCGCTAACAAGCCACTTTTTAATTCCTTTGTCCTCGCCATCTGAAGCGAGGCGTTCTCTTTTAATGCGGCATCGAGTTGAATGATCGATTGATCCAAAAAAAATGTATGCGCAACGAGCGCGACGATCAGCACCGCAAGGCCAGTCAAACCGGGCAGTCCGCATACACCGGCGATGCGATACCATTCCCATTGCAAGCGTTTGGAAACTTTACTGAGGCGAATTGTCTGGTTAGTCATTTCCACCCCAAAACCAGACTTGCGTCCATGCGCCACGCGTCGTCACCGGATTCATTTTTGGTATGCTGCTGTAAAAAAACATCGTTTCCAAATTGTTGTTTAAGACGCTCTACAAAAATAAATATTGCCTCTCTGGAGGTCGCATTGATATGCATCTGCATACGACCTTTTGTGACATCCGTTTCCATTCGAAGCAGACTAATATCATCTGACCAGGCAGCCTCAACCCGTCCCAGCAGATTGATAGCCGGCTCAGTTGCTGAAACGCTTTCGGTAGATTTTTTTGCAATCTGAATTGCTTTTCTTTTCTTATCAACGCCTTGCTGCAAAGTCGCGAGTCGGTTTTTTTCCAAGTGCAATTGCGCATTTTTTAAGTTCAAGACACCGATGTCTTGCGATAAAATAATGACCGCCGCGAGGAAAATCGACATTGCGACAGAAATAAACACAGGTCGAAAGCGATCTGTGGTGTCGATAGGAACGGCGTTCCGTTTAAAGATGGACATGCGTTTTCTCCTGCACTTTTGGGGCTTCGAGGCCGGATAACTGCGTATCGGAACCCGTGATCGTGGCCGGTGAAAACAGGTCTGCACCGGATAAATCGCTTAAATAAATATTAGTTGGAAAAATATTTGCCATAATCGAGGCAGACTTCAGACTATCCTCAGCACTCTGGCCATTCCCGGGCAACGCGAAGGCATAGCGCCAACGACCATCCTGCCTGAAGCCGAATTCATAGCCGTCAGCCTGCTGAACAACAAATACTGCGTCCGCATGTAACACGTCCGGATGGCGATCAATGGTATCGGATAGTAATGTCTGTACACGCTGGACACGTAGTTTTTGGTTGTTGCATGCCAGGAGAATTTCGTCAACGATGTCGCGACGAATGGCGCTGGCAATCGCAGGGCGGCCGAACTTTTCCTGGGAAATCTCACAATACCAATCAGAACGTACCAAACCGTAATGTTGCTGCAGCATCGACTCCGCATACGCAAGGCGATCTGCGGGTGCGATGATTTCATCTTGCCATGGCAAGATCATGTGGTTGACGTAGGGATAGCCTATCGCTAATTCGATCCCATCGAGTATCGACAACTGGCTGCGGGGCAGCGCGGCGATCAAAGTATCAAAATGGGCGCTGCGCTCCACGACGCTCTGGGCCGGCGACAAGACGAGTTTACGGGTTAGCGCCTTCGGCTGGCGAGATGACGTTATTGTGACCTCCGTGCCAATGACAGCCCTATATTTATTCCATCGCAATGACACGTTGCACCTCCGTTAATGTCGTTTTTCCTTCTAGCACGGCAGCCATTGCCACCTCACTCATCGAAACGAAGCCCTCGGCTTTGGCGATCGCCTTCAGTTCCCGCATCGGAACTTTTTGCATGACAGCGTCTTTGAAGCTTTCGCTGCAACGTAAAATTTCGGCCAATGCAATACGACCGTGGAAACCGGTGAAGCGACATGCTTCGCACCCGGCACCCTGCATAAGATTCACGGCAGCGGCGCCAGCCGAAAAATGCTGTGGATGCGATTGCGCTACCGCCATGCGCGCAGCGTCCGAGACAACGCAGGAGCAGGCGGGACAATTGCGTCGTACCAGGCGCTGTGCTACTACCCCGTTCAGGGCCTCTAACAAACTCGCAGGCTCGACGCCCATGTAAAGGAAACGCTCAAGCACGCTAAACACGCCGTTTGCATGCACCGAAGACAGCACCAAATGGCCGGTCAGCGCTGCCTGCACTGCGATACCTGCGGTTTCCGTGTCGCGTATTTCACCGACCAGAATGATGTCCGGATCGTGACGCAAGATTGAGCGCAGTCCTTTGGCAAAGGTCAGCCCTTTCTTGTCGTTGACAGGTATCTGCAACACCCCTTGCAATTGATATTCAACCGGATCTTCAATAGTGATGAGCTTCTCTTCCCCACTGTTAAGTTCCGATAGCGTCGCGTACAAGGTGGTCGATTTCCCGCTTCCTGTTGGGCCGGTGACCAGCACCATGCCGTGCGGAATCTTCACCAGACTGCGAATCCGATCAAGGGTACGGTTATCAAAACCCAACGTCTCCAGTTTGATCGCCTGGTTTTGGCTCGATTTGTCAAGCACGCGTAATACCGCGTCTTCACCGTGGATACTCGGCATAACCGATACGCGGAAATCGATATTCCGGGACTGTATACATGCTTTGAAACGCCCGTCTTGCGGAATCCGACGTTCACCGATATCCATTCCGCCTAACACCTTAATGCGCGAAATGGTCTGTTCAGCGAAATCACAACCCTGCACCTGCGTGATGGCTTGCAACACGCCGTCGATACGATATTTCACTACCAGCCCATCCTCTATACTTTCAAGATGGATGTCGCTGGCGCGTGATTGAAGCGCATCGAAAAGCGTCGAATTAAGCAGCTTCACGACCGGACTTTGATCTTGTGAAATGGTGCTTAACGAAATTTCTGCTACGTCGTCAGTCTGTCGCTCCGATTGCTCTTGCTGAAACTGATCGATCGCTCGTTCCTGCGCCTCAACTAATTTTAGACGCTGCTTGACTGCATCAGGAACCGTAATTGCTAACACGGCGTTATGTTGCTTGTCCAAAAGCTGGATCCAATGTTGCGCCCAATTTCGTGCTGCGATTGAACCGGGACGTCCCATTACCAGATATACAATTCCATCGACGCGGATTGGCAAAATTTGTTTATCCAATACGACCGCTAACGGCAAGATGTCGAAATCGCAGTCCGCATCCAGGACGATATCGCCCGCAATGGATCGCACCCCGATAAGCGCTGCGAGCTTGTCCAGTCGCTCTGGATGGGTATTGAGCATGTGCTCAATTGCTGCATCACCATGCTCTGCCATGGCGCTTGTAAGCCAGGCTGGTACTTCGCACTCCACGCAGAGCGTATCGGGGATACCGTCTGCCGCGTTTTTGATCGCGGCATCCCTCACGTCGTCGCGGCGATGCATCTTGTCGCTGTCATTGGTTAAGTCATTACTCATGCAACGCTCCCCGCCAACTCAAAAATCGGCATATACAATAAAAAGACGATGGTTCCGATAAGACCGCCAACAATCAGCATCAACACCGGTTCGAATATTTTGCTAAACACTTCTATGGCACGGGCCAGAGCTTCGTCATGAAATTGGGCGATCCGTTCGCACATACCGGCCAGGTCGCCACTTTTTTCACCGACGCGTAATAAGCGCGCTGCAACCGGCGTCGTCAAATTTGCGTCAACCAACGCCCCGGCCACGCCACGCCCTTCCTGCACGTGCCGGAGAACCTGTTGCAGATCAGACTGGCGGTCTGCGGGAAGAAGCTTGCCGGTGAGCTTTAATGCATCGACGACCTGCATTCCCCCCAGCAGCAATAAGCCGAAGGTTCGGTAGAAGCGCGCCAAAACGAATAACACACGTTGTTCGTTCAGACGCTTGATGCTCCATACCATTTTCCATAGTGCAGCCTTCGCAGTTGCCGTACGCAACACCAGCACGGCGGTGACGACGCTGACGATTAAACCCAGAAGAAGTTCGCCACCACGTTCGGTGACCATCCCAGCCCACCACACCATTAACAGGGCAGTACCATTCAGGTCTTTCATCCCGCTAAAAACGGTGGCAAACCGCGGAATGACGAACACGACTAAAAATCCTAAAATCAGTGCGCCGACCGCCACCACGATGAGTGGGTACATCAAGGCACTCCAGACTTTCTTTTTCAAACTGGCAATCTGTACTTCATAATGATGGAACCGACGTAATGCCTGAGGTAATTGACCGCTATGCTCTGAAGAGGCAACGCTGGCGATCAAGAGCGTCGGGAAAATTTCGCCCTGTTGCTCCATCGCTTGTGACAGGGGCTGCCCGCGATACAAAAAGGTCAGCAGGCCATCCAATACTTCCTTGTGTTCCTCATTTGCCGATTTTTCGGCTAAAGCTTCGATCGCCTCAACCAATGCCAAACCAGCGTCGAGAAGCGCAATCAGCTCCTGGATAAACAGACCGAGCAGAAATTTACTTCGACGTTTTGCGCGCTGGCGAATCTCTCTCACACGTAATACCTGCCCCTGTTTGGCGCACTGACTGGCAGCATCATCCGCATTCTTCGCCTGTATTAATTGATGCTCTGCTTCTCCACCACGCATAAGGAGTACGTCGAACTGTTTCATGGTGCCGTCGTACCAAGCTGTAGCTGTAGCTGTAGCGGCGGCGTCTGCCTGCCAGAGGAATTGGCCGACGGAACCTGAGATCGACTTTTTTCCTTGAGTTTCAGAACCCGATATTGACCGGCGACTTTCTTGATATACCGGCCGCGTGCAGCCTTTCGGTTGCGACCCGTACCAGCGTTATAAGCCCCTACCGCGTTCCAGTTATAACCAACGCGCTGAACAAACTCTGCCAAAATCCATGCGCCAACCATGACAGAAGTACAGGGTTCGGCAATCAAGCGTTTTTCGGTAATTCCTAACGGCGCGAGCCGTGGAAAATGTAGCTTATTGATTTGCATCAAACCGACGTCATAGGAACCATCATTGTTATAGTTACGGGCAGCAACGTTCATGCCCGATTCGACATGCGCTATTGCCTGGAGCAGCATGGGATCAATGCTATAGCGGGCGCCGGCTTCATCCCAGCAGGCCGCCTGAGCAGGGGCTGTTGCAGCGATACATAAAGTGAGCGCAACTGAGGATAATTTCATCATTCAAAATCCCCGCGTAATGTCTTTGTTCTTCCCTGATCCGCCGGGTTGTCCATCGGCACCCAAAGATAAAATTTCAACCTCATAGGCAGCGTCGGCGTCACGCGCGGGGTTGTGCCAGACGTAGGTGTTGTCCCACGGGTCTTTCGGCAAATCGTTGTTCAGGTAAGGACCTTTCCAGTGATTTTCGCCGGCAGGCTGGATTATTAATGCCTCCAACCCCTGCTCTTCGGTCGGATAAGTGCCAGTATCGAGACGATATTGACCGAGCACGTCGGCCAGCGTTTTCATTTGTGCCGCCGCGGCACTTTCTTTTGCCTGTTCAATTTTTCCGAACAATTTTGGCCCGACATAGCCAGCCAACAGTGCGGTAATCAACAGAACCACTAATAATTCAAGCAGCGTAAAGCCGCGCTCAGAATGGTGTTTAAGGTTCATCATTTTCATTTCCTTGAATCGAATTGAGTCTGCCAGGTCATTACCTGCCGGGAGACTTCTTAAATGGTTACAACGTAGGTCTGGGACAATCCGGCCTTTAAAATTGCACCGGGGTCGCCTTCTTCAATCTTTTTTCAATTTCATCCGCAGGGATAAACCCGCTCACACGGGAGCCATCAGAAAAAATTAAAACAGGCGTTCCACGGATATCAAAACTTCGTCCGATATCGAGGAGTTCTTGCGTAGCCGCTGAACAAGCTGCATTCTTTGCTGGCGCTTTTCCTTGCAGCATCCACGCTTCCCACGCTGCGGAAGGATTCTTTGTGCACAGAATATCGCTGCCTTTATCTCTTGAGTTTGCCGATAAAAACGGAAAGATAAACGTATGCACAGTCACGTTATGGAGTGTCGCCAACGCTGCTTCAATACGATGGCAATAACTGCAATTCGGATCGGAGAACACCGCAACATGGCGCTCCCCTGTCCCTTGTACTCGCTTGATCGATTTTTCCAATGGAAGACGATTCCAGAGGTTATCGCCGACAGATGATTTGCTAATCTGAAGAGCCGCCTCAGGTGAAAAGGTGGTACGAACATTTCCAAATTGACCGTACCCTGCTGGCGCCTGCATACCGATTGTGCGGTTGGCATCGGTGGTTTTAGACAGTCCCAGTCCGAATAAATGTTGCGATTGATCGCGCTGCAATCCATCTGCGACGTTGGCACCAAGTGCAAATGGCGCTATGAAAAAAATAGAAAGTGCAGAGGCGACAACAAATTGATTTACGCGCATTTTATAAGGCTCCTGTTGATAGAGGGGAGGATGAAAATGAATGCCTTTATCACCGCACTCGTTTTTCTTTTTCCAAGTTGATGACGAAGTTTCACAGAGAAGCAGTGTTGGGGAAATGGGATTTATCCCAAAAAAGAAGCGCATACAGAAGATTCTTCGTATGTTCACTGTCACGCAGATAAATAGTTTTCAAAATAAATAACGTCGGCTTTCGTCGACCAAGCCGGGCATTAATCGCAGAAAAAAATTACCAATAACAATTCGAAAGTTAAAAGAAGAGTCGCCAATAAACCAAAAACAAATTAATGAATTTTTTTCGATCAGGTTGTCGTTATGATTATTTAATTCGCGCTCAAAAAATATTTACGAGGATAGTAAATGGCGCAAGAAAAAACAATGCGAATACTCTCGAATGCATCTAAGAATATTCTATAAAATCGGAATTTAGCGCGCTAAGGTCGTGCGCCGTCATAGCGTAAAAACAGTTAATACGAGATAAAGCGCATGACGATGGCGCTTCCTTCATCGCCCACTGCCAGGCCGGCGCATGCGCCACCGGTGCGATTTATCTGCCTCAGATCCAGAATTATCTTCCTTATATCTAGTACTTATCTCGTATTTTCATTTGGCAATCTTGGCCACACTGTGCGCTGCTAAATCGATCCGACCATACGAAAACCCGGTGCCTTGACGGCGCGGCTTTTTCCTCGGTGCCATCTAACCCAAAGTCTATCGTGAGCCATGTTTGTATCACCCGCATAGCGCCAACACCAGCGCCGCCGAACATAGCCGCGAGCCACTTTTCAACCAACAACTTCCCTATGACGAATCGCCTTAAACTCACTCCAGTCGCTTTCATTCTGGGCGCCCTCTTTCTGACGAATGTTCAGGCCAATTCTCTGGCGGACTCTCTGAATACCGTTCGCACCGCGGAACAAAGTACGCCGCTTCCGGAAGTCGTCGTGACTGCGCCGCAGATGTCGGCACCGCTGACTGTTGTCACCGATCCAAAAGCACCCCGGCAGCCGGTTCCAGCACACGATGGTGCCGATTACCTTAAAACAATTCCAGGCTTCTCGGTGGTGCGTAAAGGCGGCACCGATGGCGATCCTGTATTGCGCGGCATGGCTGGTTCACGTTTGAATATTGCAACGGATGGGCAACAGATCTTAGGTGGTTGTGGTGGCCGCATGGACCCGCCGACGGCGTATATATTTCCTGCAGAATACGACAAAATCACGGTTATCAAAGGCCCTCAAACTGTCTTGTATGGTCCTGGAAACTCTGCTGGAACGGTACTTTTTGAGCGCGATACGCGTCGTGCGCAACCGGGTATCAAATCGAATACCAGTATCATGACTGGTAGCTTTGGACGCCATGATGAAGTCGCAAGCGTACGCTATAGTCTCTCCGATTTTTATGCTGAAGCGGGTGCCACCCGCTCGCATTCCGATGATTACCGCGATGGCAATGGAAATTCCGTACACTCATCGTATACGCGCTGGAGTAGTCGGGCAGCGTTTGGATGGACGCCCGACGACAATACCTTGCTCGAGCTATCTGTTGCCAAAAGTGACGGACAGGCTGCCTATGCAGATCGCGGTATGGACGGTGCGCGCTTCGCACGATCCAATATCGGACTCAAGTTCCAGAAACGTAACTTGTCCCCGATGGTAAAGAAAGTCGAAGCCCAAATTTATCGTAACTATATTGATCATGTGATGGACAATTATAGTGTACGTTCGCCACTGCCAGGTAGCATGTTAAAGGCAATGAATCCTGATCGCACGACAGAGGGCGGTCGCGCGGCCATTACATTAAATCTCGGCGACACGACGCAACTGGTAACTGGTTTCGATATGCAGCGAAATGCGCATACGACTCGCATGGGGATGGGGTCGAATCCCAATACTGTCTCTTACAAAAATGGCCCAAGGGTGCCTGACGCACGGTTCGAAGATATCGGCTTGTTTGGAGAACTGACTCAGCATATGGGAAAGAATGAAAACAGTCGCATCATCACCGGCCTGCGTACAGATTTTTGGCGCGCCGTCGACGAACGGAAATCCAGTGCGAATACCGGCAACGTCACCCACAGGAATGACATGTTACGCAGTGGATTTACCCGCTATGAGCAGGATCTTACGACGATACCAATGACGCTATATGCGGGTGTTGGCATCGTAGAACGATTTCCGGATTATTGGGAGTTGATTTCAAAGCAAAGCGCAAACAGCACCAGCGCCTTTGGTACCAAGCCAGAAAAAACCATGCAGCTTGATATTGGTGGTTTGTACCAGTCGGGCCCATGGAATGTGACAGCTTCAGCCTTTTACAGTCAAGTGAAAGATTTTATTTTGATTCAGTCGAACGTCAATAAAGGCTCCGCAACCGGTATCTCGATTGCACGTAATATCGCAGCAACCACATGGGGCGGCGAAATTGGTGCCGCTTACGCGTTGAATAAAGACTGGAAACTGGACGGATCACTCAACACCGTTCGTGGCAATAACCGAACCGATAACACACCGCTGGCACAGATGCCGCCATTGGAAGGTAAATTTGGTCTTACTTTCGACAATCAAATTTGGTCGCTGGCCACCATGATGCGCACTGTCGCTGCACAAAAGCGTTTCGATCTTAACAAAGGTAATATCGCAGGGCAGGACCTGGGTGCCAGTGCGGGCTTTACCGTATTTTCTGTCAATGTCGGCTGGAAGCCTCGTAAGGATCTTCTGATTACAGCCGGTATCGATAATATTGCCAACAAGGTATATGCAGAACATTTGAGTCGTCGGGGTGCGGTTCTGCCGGGATATGACCAGACTGCACGAATTAACGAGCCAGGCCGCACCATTTGGCTAAAAGCGCAATTTGAACTGAAATAGCCAAGCCACGGCAGAGATTTATCGATAAACCTATTGCACTACACTTCACCCAAAAGGTGGCGACCCTGTCGCCACCTTTTTTTCTTCGTACTGGTCGACGCATTGTCCGGGATTGCTCAAGCTAATCGCAACAGTGCAGGCACTTCTGCAAAACCGCCTGAAACACCGTTAATGAGACACGCCTGTTCATTCAGATCGATACCAATAAATAAGACGGAGAAACCACGTAATCGCCCATCGATATAGCGCCGTCCTGCGTTATCGGTGCAGAGTCACCGTACAGATTGATGACTCTTCCTCGCCTGGGATATTTTGGGCGACACAGATAATTCTCATTATCTCAGGCATTTATCTTATTGAAACCGCGCACTTGTCAGCTGTTGCGGATCATTTCAAAACCCCACAATGATGCTCATCAACAGTAACCGGGCAGTGTCACTTAGCGGACCGCAAGGCGTACCGATTGAGATTCTTAATTCAATCCAATTGAATTGAATTGAATTGAATTGAATTGAATTATTTAATGCATTTTCATCCACTAACAAGAAGGTTTTATTCAATGTCTACATCATTGTCATCAAAAAATTTCGGCAAATTATCTCTGGGTTTAACATTAGTTCTCGGTTCGATATTTGCCCAGCAAGCTTCAGCCCATGGCTATGTCGAATCACCAATGAGCCGTTCACTGGCTTGCTACAAAGGTTTGAATGCCGGTTGTGTTGCTCCTTACGAGCCACAAGGCGTTGAGTTCGGCGGCGGCGGTGGCGCTTTTGGCGTGCTGCCACCTGGCAATGAAGCGTTTCCAACCAGCGGCCCTAAAGATGGTGACATCGCAGCCGGTGGCCTTACTAGCAAATACGGCAACCTGAACCCGCAAACAGCGGATCGTTGGTCGAAGACTAAAGTCAATACTGGTAAAAATACCTTCAAATGGCATTACACCGCTGCGCATCAAACAGCCTATTGGCAGTTCTTTATTACCAAAAAAGACTGGAACCCAAATATGCCTTTGTCACGTAGTTCGTTTGAATCCACACCAATCGGTGAAGAAATTCATAACGGCGCAAACGCAGACAGTAAACTAGGCGGCATGAAATCGGCACATTCGCTGACTATCCCGTCCGACCGTAGCGGATATCACGTTATCCTGGCGACATGGAAAACCTCCGATACTTCGGCAGCTTTCTATCAAGTCGTCGATGTTGACGTTCAAAATAATGGCGTTGACGTGCCGTTGCCATCTAAATGGTCTTCCATTGGTTCGATTCAACCAAGCCAGACAGATTTGAAGGCTGATTCAATCGTTACTGCACGGGTTATGGTAGCTGGCGCTGAAGATGTTTCTAAGCAAACTGTTCTCACAATCGACAGTGATGCTGACGGTAAGAGTAGCCAGTGGCCACATCAATTGGCGACAAAAATCAATGCGGAAAATCATGGTTACCAAGCGGGTCAATTGAACAAAAACGATCAAGTTGTTCCTGCTTATGGTGCAAATACTGCCTATGTTCTAAAAGACAGCAACGTTTCGGGACTGATCATTGATATTCAACGCGCTTCTCCTGCATTTTCGATGGATGTCAGCGGTCTGAATTCAACCTACAAAATCGAAAACGGTAAAGTAACACTGCATTTCGACGTTAAGGCTATTGGTGATTCAAGCCACGTTCAAAACATTGTGTACAACGCTCAACGCGAAGAAGTAGCGCGTGGCGAAGCTGATGTCAACGACGGTTCAGAACATTTCACTATCGACGTTCACAACGCAGTTGTAGGTAGTTACGATCTCGTGACGATTGGTAAAGCTAAATCAGGCAAAGTAGTGCAAAAAACTTCGAGCTTCAAGATGCTCGGCGCAGACGTCATTGATCCAGTGCCGCCGAAACCTGATCCAGTACCACCGAAACCTGATCCAGTACCTCCTGTGAATGACAACTATGACTTTGTTTACCCTAACGGTAGCGCTTCATATGACGCAGGTACTCGGGTATTGCAACCGAAAGACGGCGGCATTTATGAATGTAAAGCACTTCCAGCCGGCTGGTGGTGTGCACAAGGTGCGTATGCACCGGGCAGCGCAAATGGTTACTGGACCGAAGCATGGACAAAAGTCAGCAACTAATTTCGATCATTAATTGCCGCTAAATGTTCATTGCTTTGACCCCGGTGCCAGAGGTTCCATAAAGGCACCGGACCAATAATTAATAAAAAACATCCTGATTTTGGGATGTTTTTTTGTTTGTATCTCCATTTTTTTGGTACAGGCAATGTGATGCAATACATCGCAACATTACCAGGCAAACCCAATGCAGAGGTCGTGTTTATACCGAAGCACGTCTCAACCACCCAAATCAGCGTTGACGTAGCCGGTCCGTTAATTGGGAAAAATCCCATTCTCATAGCTCGATGTTAAGAATATTCTTTGCTCTAACAAACCGGGACTAATCTTTTGCGCTTAGTAGCTAGTCTCCTTCAGATAACCGTACGGCGTCTCGATCAGCGTTATGTCGAGAATCCGCAGGAACGGAGTTTTCCATATGCCTTTCAATATCATTATCGTCGAAGATTCCACATTGGTCCGTAAAGGTCTGGTCTCAATCATCAATAATTTGCCGCTACCCGATGCGATTCAACCTGCATCTTCCAGTGAGCCGGCCCCCTATCGCGTGGTTGCCGACGTGGCCTCACCTAAAGAACTATTAGCGGCCCTGACGGAGCACAACCCTGATCTGCTGATGCTGGATTATTCATTGCAAACCGATGGCGAAGAGACCCATCCGCTACATATGCTGGACGGGCAAAATCTGATTCGCCATATACGCAAGAATTTCAGCACCAACATATTGGTGGTGTCCCACCATCACTCACCGATTATCATCCGCGCTGCGTTAGAAGCCGGGGCCAACGGCTACGTCACTAAAAATGCTAACGAAAAAGTGTTGGGATTAGCCATACAGGCGGTTATGAAAGGCGACACGTTCGTGGAGCATCATCTACTAAGAACGATGCTGCATCGAAATCCGAACGCAGCCGTCATCAGTCCAAAGGAGATAGAAGTGTTGCGCTTGATGGGGAAAGGCAGCCGCCTTACCGATATCGCGCAACGCATGAGTCTGAGCATCAAAACTGTCAGCGCGCACAAACTACGCGCAATGGAAAAACTATGCATACGCAATGACTCAGAACTGTACCGCGTTATTACCGGGATGGCTCTTTGATAAAAAATTTTTCACGCGAAAAAAATTTGGGCAACGCCCCAGCAATGACAATTAATTACTTTTATGAAGGTTTTCTATGACAACGACTAACAACAATATTGCCAACGAAGTGAGAGTACCAACTCGCTATGACGTCTTTACCCGCGGCGTGCATTGGCTCGCAGCTGGAATTATCAGTTATACGATGATTGCGGGTTATTCTCTTCAATTTTTGGTCGACACAATTTACTTCGATTTCTTTTCAGTCCTGAACATGTCGCTCGGCACGCTGGTTATACCGCTGACGGTGGTTCGCTATTTGTGGAAATTCTTCCGTCCTTCGGTTCCATACCCGGTCGATCTTTCCCGACCAAAAATAAATATGGCACATCTGGCGCATGAAATGTTTTATCTGGTAATTTTTATCATGTTAATTAGCGGTGTTTTGATGTTGACACATGGCTTCACATTCTTTTGGCTAATCGACGTCCCCCATCCATTGGATAATCCTGATGTCAACGCATTCTTTTTTGAGGTGCATAGAGTGGCCTGTGCCGCGGTTGCCCTGACATTAATGCTGCATGTGGCGGCAGTCGTGAAGCATCAGGTTATGGATCGTCGAAACATTCTTGGTCGGATGCTTTAACACTGAATGAGTACGCCTGCCGGGTCGCATAAAATCAAGCAGAACCTTAAATAGGTTTCGTGATTCGGCTAGTCATCCTCTGGATCAATATCCTGGCGAATCTGGAGGAGCATCTGTTGCAGGACTGGTGCCAGTCGGAATGCCTCTTCCTGCCATTCGTACTCTACGCTCTCCTCAATCGTGTGGCAGAGCGCGGTTGCAGGTCGCATATCCAAAGCAGCCATGCCACCGTGAATACGATGCGCGACTTCGCCCAGATACACCAGATCAGAACGTCCGATTGCTGCCTCTAATAAGGCAAGATCTTCTGTAATGCTGATCACTGCGGCTCGCAACATGTCTGGCCGCCACATCTGTGAAGCGATCGCAGAGGCCGCAGCAATGGCTTCTTCACGATCAGACTCATCAATCATCATAGCGGCAGGCGGTCCAGTCGGTGGCGCTGTGCCGAAGCCAACATGCCGCTCCAACAATTTCTCCAGATCGTCCATCGCAAATGGCTTGATCATATACCCGTTCATGCCAGCAGCCTCCCCTCGCTCTCGCTCGCCCGCTAACAGGCTTGCGGTGACAGCAATGATAGGGCACGAAACAGCCAGCGCTCTTAACGCGTGCGCGAGTTCGTAACCGTTCATTAATGGCATATTCAGATCAGTTAAAATCAGATCAAAATGTTCCCCTGCCTTAATGAGTTCTAACGCTTCCGCCCCGCTGCCGACTGCACTGATACGGCCACCGAAATAGGCTAGTTGTTTTTCCAGCAGGAGCCGGTTAATCGCCTGATCGTCGACGATCAGTATGTCTGCATCCAGCCTGCGCAGGCTTCCCGTCATCGCGGACTGTTCCGCTTCCTGAATAAATTCTTTGCGCCCGGCGACCATCAACACAGCATCAAGCACCGCAGAACCTGACAAGGAATTAGCGTAACCCTGGTGCCCTTTAAGAAATGGTCGGTACGGGAAAGACAAGTCTAGAAATACTGCTCTCTGAAGCGCTGGAATTGCAGCTTTGCCGGCGACATCAGGAACATGCGGGCCGTCCGCGGCATCGATGATATCAATGATGTCAATGCGCGCCGAATAGTGATCCCTACTATCCGAAATATCGCTCACCTGGTCAACATTACCGCCTTTAGAGATTAGAACTGAAGATAGATGACGGGCGAATTCTGGGATTGCATTGATGGAGAATGAAAGGCCACTAAGTCCGTCGGTACGCTGCAGACGCTCAGCATGACCTATTAGTTTGGCCGGGCTTAATGTGATCGTAACCACAAAAGTGCTCCCTTTTTCCGGCAATGAATCCACACTGACGGTGCCATCCATCGCCGCCACAAATTTTTTGCAAATAAAGAGGCCCAAACCCGTGCCAGGAAATTGTTGTCCCGGCACCGCGCCATTCGCTTGCCCAAATGGTTGAAAAATACGTTCTGCATCGTCGTGGTTAATACCCGGTCCCGTATCGCGGACGGAAAGCGCTATACGCGATCCGGCCGGTCCATTAGATAACAACTGCCCGATAACCATGACGCTGCCCTGCTGCGTGAATTTAACAGCATTGTTAATGAGATTGTTAAGCACCTGCGTCAGCTTAAGGGAGTCGCCCCACCACAGGCCCTCCAACGAAGGATCAATCAAACAATGCAGCTGCAAGTTCTTTAACGACGCGCGTGACCAAAACCCTTGCACCACGGTCTCGATATCTTTCACCAGATCGAGTTCCTGATGATCTAGTTCGACAGCCTCCACCTCGCCTTTGGTGAAGTCCAACGCGTCATTTAATACATCCTTGAGCGTGCGGGCAGATCCATCCATTGTCCGCGACAACTGGCGTTGCGCGTCATCAAGCCGGGTCTTGGCCATCAGCTCGATAGATGCCAGCATGCCATATAACGGCGTGCGAATTTCATGACTGATCGTCGCGAGAAACAGGCTTTTAGAAGCACTGATCGATTCCGCAAGACGCCTGGCCTCAGCTAAAGTTTGTTCAGTGCGCTTGCGATCAGTCATGTCGCTTAATACGCATATAAACACAGGCTCATCTTCATGCATCGCCGTCGCAATACCGATTTGATAAAAATGTCCCTGTTTGGTATCTTCCAGCAGTAGCGCAATCGGTTGCTCCTGTTTCGTCGGCTGCCTCGACTGCACCAGCGACACCAAAGTCTTCCATGCATCGCCCGACAGCACGCGATCCGCCGTATCGAATAGTCGCCAGCGAACGAGCGGAACAAATTGTGCATTGTTCAATATAATTTCGCCGTCGCGTGCCCGAAGAACTGCCAGACCGACCGGCGACGTTTCAACGATCGTACGATTAAAATTTTCACTCTCGGCCAAACGTTTGGCTTGCATTGCCGCGGGGCCAATCACCGCACGATTGATGCGACGTGTACCACGTAAAACCGCAGCGACACATAACAAAAACAATAGAACACCGCCGCCGATCGGAACGATTCTATCCTGCATCAAAGTCCACAAACTCACCGCGTAAACTACGCGCCACTCAATATTAGGCACTGCATAGCTCACCTGAAGCATGGCGTCCTTTGGCCTGAACTGTAGGGAACTGCGATGATATTTGTACTCTTGTCCACCGTCCAGGTTCCGATAATATGCGATCTCCTCGGGAGTAGGTTTCCGACCGTCAATCAGCATCAACCGACCAGTGTAGGCATAGATCAATACGAGTCCTGATCCTTGCTGAAACGCGTTTCCGCTCATTCGGGTTCGGGTTAATACGTTATCCGGTGACACGTCGGTCGCTGCGTAGCCAATCACCTTGCCCCGGCTATCGCGAAATGGAATGAAGCAGGTAAATATTGTGCGCCCCGACAAGGGATCCGTCATGGATCTGGTCCAGTAAATGCCGTCTGCGTTGTGCGAACCCGGATAGTCTCGCAATATCCTTTCAAACTCGATACGCTTCTTCTGTAAGAATAATCCAATCTCTTTAGTCGCTGGCTGTGCGTGCGAAGTTGGCAAGGTATACATCGCCACGGAGCCATCGGCAGTCGTCAATACGGATTGGTCGCTACTAACGCGATAGCCCCAAAAAGCCTGGTGAAAATCGGCCAGACGGCGTCCCAGTGCCTGCCATTCTTGTTGTGCCTGATCCACCAACATGACAGGCTGGCCGGTCGTGGGGGGCGTCAGGGTGTTGGTGGTGTAGGGAGTGTTCGGGGTCCCGAGGTTCGCTAGCTTCGCGGCAGCGGCGCTGCGTAGTATCCAGAACTCTTCATTTAATGGCGCTGCCTGACCGAGAGGCGGCAACCCCGCGGGTTGGTCCGCGTGATTTTTGCAAGGAGATCGCATACCGCAAATATAGCCTGGCACCATTTCGGAAAATTTACCGATGAAATATTCCTGGCGCGATATTTGTCGCAAAAGGTCAGCATAATTTTCATGCGCAGACTCGCTTCGGTCCCATAGCATAAACAGCAGTAGAAGGCCGACGTACAGACCGAGCAGAAGCGACAGCAACGCAACAATCAAGTAGGTTCGCACCTGTAAAAACCTGCGCGAAATCGTTGTTATCCGGTCTGATAATGCAGAGTAAGCCATAAGCGCCTGTCAAGGGGACACGTCACAGCATAGCATCGACATACAAGAATAATCTTTTTATCTAAGAATATTCTTAGTCGTTTACAGTTATTTCCGTATCAAAAAGAGATTTTTCTTAATTCTATTACCGCTCATTATTGAGATAATTCTATCTGTGCCAAGCGTTTTCAAGACTCTCCAGTTATGTTCACGTGATCGGCACCTTTGTTTTGTGCGATAAAAAGGTAAGGAAAAGATTATGTTTGAAAACCAGAATCAGCTCGAAAATAGTCATCTTAACGAGACCTGCGATATTATCATTGCAGACGATCACCCTATTTTATTGCATGGTGTTGAAAAAATATTGACGGCTACCAAGAGCGTCCGCATTGTTGCGACAGCCCAAACTGTAGCGGACACTTTCAAAGTCCTTGAGATACATCCATGCGACATTCTCATTTGCGATTATTCTTTCTACGGCGACGACCTTCCCGACGGCTTGCCAATGATAAAAAGAGTCAGACAGCTATACCCTGAGCTAAAAATTATTATTCTTTCCGCTCGTGATGATTTGGGGACAGCCCGTAATACCTTGGAATGCGGCGTGTACGGGTTCGTTCGAAAAAACAGCGACATGCGCAATGTCGTCAATGCGGTCCAGGAAGTCCGCTCGGGCAATAAGTTTACTGATACCGCCACCACGCAGGATATGTTAAAAAACCTACTGTCTCTTGGCCGGAACGAGCGCTCGCCAACGGTTGGTCGGGTATCGTTCACTCCGAAAGAAATTGAAACTATCCGTTTGCTGCAACGTGGCCTGACGCTCACGGAGATCGCCGAGCTCACCAGTCGCAGCGTGAAAACCGTCAGTGCGCACAAGCAGCTGCTTATGAAAAAACTCGGTACCAAAAGTAACATCGAATTTTTCCATACCCTAAGTAACGAACAACTGATGTCCTCGATCACTTCTCAATGATACGGCACGACGAGAACACACCGTTCTCGACCCCGTTGACACAACCCGGCCCACCTGACAGGAGTAGTTCCATCCAACTGTTGGGGCAATTCCATCGATGGATACTGTATGGCGGTGCCACGCTATTTACCATTGTGGCACTGCTCGCAGCCTTCATTGCGATAGCGATGTATGCCGAGAATTTTATTCGTGCTCAACGTCTTTTGTTCGATGGCGAACTCCGACAAGTAGAACTCACAGTTGTTGCGGCAAATGCAAAAATGCGACAAACGATTGCTCGTCATGATTTTTTGCGCATGCGAAAAGAGGGGGAAACCAGACCCACCAACAATCACGTTGCGCCGGAAGCATTTCCAGAACACCAAAGTGGTGCCGCCTTAAGGGCCCATATACACGGCCCCTCAGCTATTCATTGGTCGGGCGAGACGCCTGCCGTCAACGCTAAAGAAGCCTCCAATGCCTCAAATATCGCGCCTGATACCTCATCCGTTAATGCCGCTGCAAAGGGGGATTACACCTCAGAGGCGGGCATAACAAATACGAATACGATTACCATAACGACATCGAACTTTGCCAAGCCATCCGCGACGCTGACGCATCTGCTCACACAATTTTACGATGCGTCTCCCGACGTTTTAATGAACGCCCATGCTGCGGTGCAAGGGTCGTACGTCATGCTGTACGACAAAAACAAAACCTTTCTAGGCTTGCACGCATCGCAGACCGAAAAGTCAGATACATCGCTGATCCAACAGATACAAAGTCCCATCGAGATTCGTGCCGCGATCATGAAGATCGTCGCGCCCATTGAAGCCGCGTTGGGAGCGATACCCACCACGCAATTACGCGCTGGCAAGACCGTCTGGATCGCACCCTATATTGATCCTTTGAGCGGAAAATTGGTCATTAGCCGCGCAGCCGTTACGTTCCATGGCAAGACGGCTTTTTCTGTGCTCGTTATTAGCGTTCCGGTTGACCAGTTCGACCAGTACTTCCTGTTACAACCGTTGCCCGCTGGCTTTGCGGTAATCGCGCCAACCGGGATACTACTCTCGGGAAAAATAAGCGAAGCGGTGACAAAAGATTCTCTTGCGCGTGCAGATACGGCGTCTCCAAAAACCGACATCCAAGTGCATTCGATGCGTAACCTGTTGACGGGTGATGCCTCGTTAATGACGTTAAGTCGTCCCATCAGGGAAACTGGATGGACCATGGTTTACACCTTCAACCGGGCCATGTTATGGCACGCTCTACATAACAAAATGTATTTCGCGCTGGGCGTCGCATTATTGCTAAGTATCATACTATGGACCGTCGTCCTGCTCTTCAATCGACTGGTATTCATTCCGGTCATTGGCGAAGCCTTGCGCGTCCATGATAGCGAAGCTTTTAACCGAGCGATGATGGGCGTTGCACCGCTCGGTTTCTTCGTATTAAATTATCAGACCGGAGAACTGATGTTGGACAATGCGCAAGCACGCGCCGTCGCAAGTCAAAGTCACACCTCTGGCGACTTGTCATCGTTCCACCAACGGCTGATGACATGTTATCGGAATCAAGGTCGCTCAAATACAGACGATCAGGCTCTCGCCCATGACGTACTGGAATTACCCGCCGCAGACGGAACGTGTACCTATGCGCTGGCGGCATTCACGCGTACCCGATATTTGAGCAATGACGTATTGTTATGCTGCCTGAGCGACATCACCGCCCAGAAATGTGCTGAACGTGCGCTGCGACGCGCAAAGATAGAGGCAGACGAGGCGAACAAGGCAAAATCGATGTTTTTGGCGCTGATCAGCCATGAGATTCGCACACCATTGCATGGTGCGGCGGGCCATCTCGAGCTTTTGGAACTGGCTTCCTTACCTCCAACAGAACGAGATCTGGTGCAAACTATCCGTGGCTCATTCGAGTCACTGCTGCGAACCATCAATGACATATTGGATATATCAAGAATCGAAGCCGGTCAATTATCTCTCGAGAACGCGCCGTTCAACGTGCGGCAGACGGTAGCCTCCTGTACGCGCCTGTGGACGCCTGCCCTAGAGGCGAAGTCTGTCGATTTTCAGTCTCGGATCGCGTTGTCAGTGCCCGACTATCTAGTCGGCGATGCAGGACGCATCGTGCAGATTTTAAATAATCTGCTGTCAAATTCGGTCAAGTTTACCCATGCTGGCAATATTGTTCTCGACATCTCCGGGGCGCCTCACCCAGCTGGTTATTCGCTACAGATCGGCATTCGCGATTCTGGCGTAGGAATTGCAACCGAAGACCAAAAACACTTGTTTACGCCCTTCAGTCAAGCCAACCCGGGTATAGCGCAGAAATTCGGTGGCACCGGCCTTGGTTTATCTCTGTGCAAGCAGTTAACCGATGCGATGCAGGGGAAAATTACTATTCTGAGCGAGTACGGTGCAGGAACGATCGTTTTAGTGAAACTCTTACTTTCCTGCCCGAGTGCCGATGCCATGCCACAGTCAGAGCAACGCCCGCCTGCGGCTGGAGTTCTCGACAGGCCGACCCACCCTACATCGCCGTCAATTCAACTGGCAGAGCAGCTGAGCGATCAGCAATCGTCTCAAACCATTGCAGCAGCCATTAAAATCCTCGTGGTCGAAGATGATCCCGTCAGTAGAAAGCTACTCGAAAAACAGCTATTTGCCTTAGGTCATAAGCGGGTGGATTTTGTCGATAACGGGGAACAGGCATTAATACTCGCAACCACAGCGCCAACCAGCTCTCCCTACGACTTAATATTGACCGATATGAGCCTGCCGCAAATGAGCGGGCACGCACTCATCCTGTCGCTGCGAGAGCGAGGGGTGAGAACGCCGATTATTATCGTCAGCGCAAGTGCGGAAAATGATCAAACCCCGGTCATCCGGCCACATATCGATGCATTTCTGACCAAGCCGCTTTCGTTGCCAGAACTAAAAGCGGCGCTCAGCCGCTATGGTTTAATCGGATTCCCTTTCGGGCCGCAAGAAGCCTATGATTTTGAACCTCAATGGTCCAATCAGCCGAATGTCCCCGCAAATACCCGCCCTGATGCTCTACGTACAAATGTCGTTGATACAGACGTTGCTAACATTTTTCTGGACACATACCGCCACGACCTCCGTGCCTTAATACAAGCATTTCAGCGCAGCGATGCTGCCGCGCTAGCTGGGCGTCTGCATCGGCTCAAAGGCGCCCTGCTGGCTGTGCAAGAAGACGATCTGGCGCACCAGTCGGATCGTCTGTCCGAGGACATACGCACGAATGCTTGCAGCCAGGACGAGGCTTGCGTACGAAATTTCGTGAAGGCACTCCTGAGAGTAGTCAGGCACCTTCGCGCAGCCACAAACGTGACCGCGTGACGATCTTATCGGCGTTAGCTACTTGTCTCAAACAAGTTGATTGGCGGAAGGCAGCAAGAGTCGAACTTACGAGGGAGCGGCTGACGCCCCCTACCGGGTTTGAAGCCCGGCCGCACCACCGGATGCGGTTGCCTTCCAAAAACTGTCGATTATCGGTTATTTTTTACTCTGCTTTAAGGCGCAGCTCAGGTTGACTTGCGGTTCACTTGCGGTTCGCCTTAGGGCTCTCTTTATCTGTTCGCTTTTCACTGCGTTTGCAGTGCACACTCAGCAAGGCCAATAAACTCTAAAAGTCGCGCGACGGTCATCATGCACTATCACTACCCCATGTGGTGCCCGAGCGCAGGAAGTGAACGTCTTTCACGCGCCGAGTATAGCCGACCCGATCAAAAAATTCCAATAGTTGAATAGCCCGCTTGCGCCCAAGGCCGGTTGCGTCCCTAAACATCGCAGCGCTGACCGACTGTCGCCCTGCAACCCTGGCATCACCGTCGTTCTCCTCAGCAGTATTGTTAGCGAGCCTCGCGATGATCCGTGACAACGCTTCAATCTGTGACGGATGATAAAACAGATCCTTCACAATTTGGTTAACTTGCGCTTGTTTAGCTAACTTGCTCAGAAGATCGCGAACCTCAGTTTCACTGACGCTATGCTCACGCGCCAGATCACGCACCCACGGCGCGTTGAATCCAGCCGCCGCCAATGAACCTAACAAGGTCACCGCCAGCACCTGCTCCCCGGCACCCAATTTTACCGAATGTTCGGGGAGATATAACCATGGACCTTGTTGCACTACCATCGAAGTTTCACATAGCGCGGCAACGAGCGCACGCCAAAGTGATTCATCCACAGCGGGTTCAACAATGCGCCTGAGACGAGCTGTTTGAGGCCCTATATCATCCGGCGTACTTGCGTGAAAAGCCCGCAGTCCATCGATCGTCCGCACAGCAAGCACGTTCCAGGCGACCTCTGAAATAAGGACCGCATCGCCATCCCGAAGAGCAATTGATCGGGTATCCAATGGAAGCGCCAGCCGTTCCGGTGGCAGTTGTGATAGCCGCACCAGGGTGGAACGATACAGACCTAGCGGATTACAATCGAGTAGCGCGGCGCTGTCGCCAGAGGTGACAAAAGCAGCAAGCGCATCGCGCCATGCTTGCTGTGCAACCCCACGCCGTTTGGTGGCCGGGCCGAATGGATCAAGCACGATGCCGCCACCAATCGTGCGCGACGCCTGCGCATTCCGAATCACAAAGCGGTCGCCCGGCACCGCGTGAACGGGTGCTTCAAACACCAGTTGTACCCTACGTTCCTGACCTGGCGCTACGAGGTCACCGTCAAGCGGCACCACATGCGCGGTACGATGGGCAGCACCGAGGTGTACATGGACTGGCGACCAGGACTTAAGCGACAAGCCGGCATCACCCAGCAACCGCAGTTTCACGTCAATACGCTGAGAACACTCCGCTAATGCTAACGAGAGAATCCAGTCGCCACGATTAATTTGTGCACGCGGAATGCCCGCCAGATTCAACGCCAGACGTTGACCTGCATGACCACTGGTCGAAGGGCGGTTCTGCGCATGAATGCTGCGCACGCGCACGCGTTCACCGCTTGGTGCCAGAATCAACATATCATCGGTCGCTACGCTTCCCGCCAATGCCGTCCCGGCAATAATTGTTCCATGTCCCGGCAACGTAAACACACGATCTATTGCCAATCGGAACAGACGCTGATCCTGGCCGGAAGTGGATGCTTGTGTAGTCGCTGCGGTTGGCAAAACTAAGGCGTTGTGCACCACAGTGCCACTATTTGCACAATTTATAAGGTGGGCCAGGAGTTCCGCCACGCCGGAATCATTAGCAACGTTTGCCTGCGTCCGAAAAATAGGAGCGCCAACAAACGGGGTGGAAGCAAGTAGCACGCGGATATCGTGCTCAACCTCAGCGATACGGCTAACGTCTACCCGGTCGATCTTGGTCAGCGCCACGACACCGCGTTGGACCCCCAGCATGTCTAAAATGGCCAAATGCTCGCGTGTTTGCGGCATAATGCCATCGTCGGCGGCGATCACCATCAGTGCAAAATCAATTCCACTGGCACCTGCGGCCATTGTGTGTATCAATTTTTCATGTCCGGGCACATCGATTAGCCCCAGCACCTCACCGTTGGGTAGCGGCAAATAGGCATAACCCAGCTCAATCGAAATGCCACGCTCTTTTTCTTCTTTCAGACGATCCGTGTTGACACCCGTCAAGGCGCGGGTCAAGGTGGTCTTACCGTGATCGATATGCCCGGCTGTGCCAACAATCATGATGAAAGCTTGAGAAGTTGTGCGATAAACTGCGCTTCATCCGCATCTTCCAGACAACGTAAATCCAGCAACAACGTATCATTGGCAATACGCCCGATGACCGGACGCGGCAAGTCGCGCAACATTCGTTCAACCTTGCCCAACCCACGTCCACGCTGCTGCGACGCGTTCATGCGCAGCGCGAGGCCATAACTCGGTAGTAAGTCAACCGGCAATGCGCCGCTGCCAATCTGGCTGAACAGCGGCTCGGCTGTTACCACAACTGCTGGTCCGACCGTCCGCTGAACGATCGGCAACAGATTTTCTGCCTGCACCCGCATGGCGGACTGAGAGCGCGTCAAAAGCCGCAACGTTGTCAGACGCTCTGGCAGAAACTCAGGACTGCGATATAACGCGAGCACTGGCTCCAGCGCAGCGAGCGTCAGCTTGCCTACGCGTAGGGCACGTTTAAGCGGATGGCGCTTGATTTTTTTAATCAGATCAGCACGACCAACGATCAGACCAGCCTGGGGGCCGCCGAGCAGTTTGTCACCGCTGAATGTGACGACGTCTGCACCGGCTTCAATCGTCTCGCGCACTGTAGTCTCGTGAGGCAATCCGTATTGGGAAAGATCAACTAACGTTCCGCTACCCAGATCCACCACAGTGGGTGTCCCATGCTCTTTGGTGAGTTGAGCAAGTTGGTCAACCTCCACGCTGGTGGTAAATCCCTGAATCGCATAATTACTGCAATGGACCTTCATCAGCAACGCGCTGCGGGGACTAATGGCATCCGCATAATCAGCCACATGGGTGCGATTGGTGGTCCCAACTTCACGCAGCTTGGCACCTGCCCGCATCATAATGTCCGGAATGCGGAACGCACCGCCGATCTCGACCAGCTCACCGCGTGAAACGATCACTTCGCGCCGTGGTGCCAGCGCGCTGAGCATCAGTAATACGGCGGCAGCGTTATTATTGACAACAGTCGCAGCTTCAGCGCCAGTCAATTCACACAGCAACTCTTCCACCAGATCGTCGCGGTCACCACGCTTTCCGGTCACCAGGTCGAACTCGAGATTCATCGGCGAACGCAATGCATCCACCACTGCGCAAATCGCCACGTCGGGCAACAATGCTCTGCCGAGATTGGTATGCAATACCGTCCCGGTGAGATTGAAGACTTGTTTGATCGATGAAACCGCCGTCTTGGCCAGACGCTCGGCAAGGACGGCGGTCAATCCAGCTATGCCAGGCGGTACATCGCTGGTGGAATTTCCGCCAACAAGTTCCACCCGCAACTCGGCCAGCAATGACCGCAGTGCAGTTAATGTCTGCGTGCGTCCATATTGCGCAACCAATGGCGCACTCGCGGCATCTGCGAGAACGCGTTCGACTGAGGGCAGCCGTCCGGCAAAAGCACGCTCGCTGGACTCTGCTGAATTCGTCGTTAAATTTGCTAACGATCCGGTCGCCGCTTGCTTTTCTGTCATGCGGGGCCGCTAAACCATAATAAGGGATTCATACTGGCGCGGTTATAGCCGGCTTCGGTCACCAGAACATCCAGCATCAAACTGGCAAGGTCGTCCGCCAGCGGTTCGACCTCGTAATCATGCTCCTGGTTGACTATCTTGCGATAGGTATGGCAATCGTCGCATGTTTCGGCTCGAATGACCTTTTGGGCGTCGTTGGCCTTATTAGCCTTGAGGGGTGCCGAAACTTTCTTTGCGTCGATTTCGGCATCCATTTCAGTATCCCGGGAACGTAGCCCTTGATACGCGATGTTGGCATTTTTTTCGCAATGGGAGCACTTAACGCGCACCATGTGCCATTCGCTTGCGCACAATTCGCAATGCAGATATCGATAACCTTGTGACTGTCCGCCAATCCTTACCACGCTTGCCACCGGATGAGAGCCGCAGACAGGACATAAAGCGGCAGTTTCCAGCGTTGGCACGTCCTGGAGCATTAACTTGCTAGCCCGATGCGTCCACAATATTTGTAGTGCCGCCGCGATAAATGGTGCATGGGCCGGGTCGACTTCTTCGATGCGTTGGTTCAGAACCGCATCCGCAAAGGTATCCAACGACGCTGTATCGAGCGCTTGCAACGCCGCGAGCACTGGAACCAACTGCGGCCGACTCTTGGCGGAAGGTGCCAAAGAGGTCAGAAGCCGCGCAAAAATCGCGTGCCAGGCCAGCGGTCTTGCGCCAGCCAAGGGTAACGGCGGCATTGCATGTTGGCGAGCCATCTCGAGCATGTTTTGATCGGGTAGCGCCGCGTCGGCGTCAGTCAACGATGCGAACACCGCATCCTGCGCTTCGACCACGTCCGCCATCAGCAGTAAATACCCGCTTAATTCGGTACTCACCGGTGTGCCTGCTATTTCATTCGCCGCTAATTTACGCAGACGCGCCGCGCGCGCCTTGAATACCCCGTCCGAAGGTGGCAAGCGTAAGCGCGGGATGGTAATGTGATCGAGGGATTCAATTTCTCCACGTTCAAGAATTCGCTGCACTGAAACTCCCTAAAAATAAAATGTGTGACGCGTTCATGATCTTACTGCGCGGATCAGATTGATGCCGCCCCGTGCTCGTAATCGGCGCCGAAACCCTTTGCAGGGTTCCCGCGCCGAGCAATCTCAACGGTGCGTCAATTACTTCAATCGCCAACATCCTGTCTGTTTTTGACACTTTCCCTGAACCAGCGCGGGTGATGCTTTCGGGCCCAGCCATAACTGACAGTACCTCTGACCATTGCTCCGATGGAACCCTTGATCCAAAAACCCGCATAGATGTGAACAATAATACCAATGATCAGAACAAACGCGCAAAATGCATGTAACAACGCGGCTGCCCGAATGACCGGAATAGGAAAGTAAAACGCAAAATAAGCGCGCCAGATCACAATACCGGATGCCAGTAATCCCAGCATGCAGAACACCAAGGTAAAGAACAGCAACTTTTGTCCGGCGTTATAGCGACCGATTTCAGGCAGTTTATCCTCCCGATTTGCGAGCACATCATCGATCTGCTTCAACCATTGGACATCGCCCTCCTCGAAGAAGTTGTGATGCCAAAATCGCAATACCAGAAATGCGAACGATACAAACATCACAACACCGACGAATGGATGCAAGATTCGCGTCCACTGCCCGCCTCCAAACAGCGCAGTCAGCCAGAACATCGCTGGATGAAATAGCGCAAGCCCGGAAAGAGCCAGCAACACGAACGTAATTGCCGTAATCCAGTGATTACTGCGTTCATTCGGCGTGTAGCGCAAGATCAGCGGTGGCGAGCGATGTTCTTTCAACTCTTTCAGCTCGGGTTTCATCTCAACTCTCCTTGCTGCTCTTCCTGAATTTTGCGTGCCGCTTCCTGCGCTTCACGCTCCTCTTCATCCGTCACTTCGGCTGGTCCGACGCGGGTGTAATGGAAGAATCCGGATAAGGCTGCTAACGCCAGACCCGCCACTGCCAGCGGTTTGGCGATACCCTTCCATAGCGACACCATTGGACTAATACGCGGATTATTGGGTAAGCCGTGATAAAGAGACGGCTGATCGGCATGATGTAAAACGTACATTACATGCGTGCCGCCGACGCCGGCTGGGTCGTACAATCCGGCCTTGTCGAAACCGCGTGATTTCAAATCTTCGATACGCTCTTCGGCATGCTGCTTCATGTCTTCTTTCGTACCAAATACAATGGCACCAGTCGGACAGGTTTTAACGCATGCAGGCTCTTGTCCAACCGCTACCCGGTCGGAGCACAAAGTACACTTGTAAGCACGATGATCTTGCTTCGATATCCGCGGCACATCAAACGGACATCCGGCAATACAATAGCCGCAACCGATACAGTTTTCCTGATGAAAATCCACGATGCCGTTCGTGTATTGCACAATGGCACCGGGAGCCGGACAAGCTTTCAGGCAGCCCGGATCTTCGCAATGCATACAACCATCTTTGCGAATCAGCCACTCCAAGTTGCTTTCCTGATTTTCATATTCAGAAAACCGCATTACGGTCCACGATTTATCGGTCAGATCGCGCGGATTATCATACGTACCGCTAGTATCACCAATCTCATCGCGCAGATCGTTCCATTCCATACAAGCGGTCTGGCATGCCTTGCAACCGATGCATTTGGAGACATCGATCAACTTGGCGACAGTGCCTGTGACAGGCTCACGCACCATCGGTGGCTGGACTGTGGTTGCCGACAGACGGCGGATATCAAGTGATTGCATTGACATCGTTATTCTCCTCTTTCAGCGCACGCTAGAAGGTTGCTCATGCTTTTTCTACCTTCACCAGGAAAGATTTGAATTCCGGTGTCTGAGAATTCGCATCACCGACCGAGGGTGTGAGGGTGTTTATCAGATATCCGGGCTTTGCAACACCCGTAAAACCCCAATGTATCGGGAGTCCGACTGTGTGCATTTTTTTACCTTCAATCATCAACGATTTGATCCGTTTGGTCACCACCGCTTTGGCAATAATGTGCCCTCGCTTCGAACTGACCCGCACTTTCTCACCCGCCACAACGCCGACTTCTTTTGCCAATTCCTCACCGATCTCAACAAACTGCTCAGGCTGAATAATCGCATTCAGCTTTGCATGCTTGGTCCAGAAATGGAAATGCTCCGTCAAACGATAACTGGTAGCGATGTGCGGATAATCCTCATGTTTACCGAGCTGCGCACGATCCTGCGGGAATATCCGAGCCGCCGGGTTGCTAACGGCAAGCGGATTTTTCGGGTGCATCGGGTTATAACCGAGCGGGTTTTCAAATGGCTCGTAATGCTCTGGAAAAGGACCCTCAGCCATCGCATTGCGGGCGAAGAAGCGCGCAACGCCCTCACCCAACATAATGAACGGCCCCATCCCGTTTTCTGGTGGTTCGTCAGCCTTAAAGTCAGGAATATCCGGACCGTTCCAGGCCGTGCCATTCCAGCCGATCAGTTTCCGTTTGGCATCGAACGGTTTGCCCTTCACATCGCACGATGCACGGTTGTACAGAACGCGCCGATTCAGCGGCCAAGCCCAAGCCCAATTCAGAGTCTGCCCAATGCCGGTAGGATCCGTATTGTCACGGCGGCCCATCTGATTGCCCGCTTGCGTCCACGCACCGCAAAATATCCAGCATCCGCTCGTGGTTGTCCCGTCGTCGCGTAACATAGCAAAGGACGGCAATTGCTCGCCTTTCTTCGCCAATAACTTGGTCTTGTCCTTCAGATCATAGAGGTCGACCAACGCCTTCCCATTAAATTCCTTCGCCAGTTCTTCGGGCGTTGGACTTTCAGGGTTAGCGTAATCCCATGTCAGGTTGACAATAGGATCAGGGAACTTGCCGCCATCGCGCTTATACATCGTGCGCATACGCAGGAAAATACCGGACATAATATCCAGATCGCTGCGGGCTAAACCTGGCGGCTCTGAACCCTGCCAATGCCATTGCAACCAACGTGCGGAACTGACCAGCGACCCGCGCTCTTCAGCGAAACAGGTAGTTGGCAAACGGAATACTTCGGTTTGAATCTTTGCGGGATCGACGTCGTGAAATTCGCCGTGCGGTTTCCAGAACTCAGCCGTTTCGACCGCGAGCGGATCCATCACGACTAGCCACTTCAATTTTGACAGGGCTTCGGTGACCTTTTGCTTGCTCGGCGCAGACGCAAGCATGTTAAAGCCTTGCGCAATGTAACCGTTCATCTTGCCCTGGTGCATCAACTCAATCGCCTGCAATAAATCATACGGCTTATCGAGCTTGGGCAAGTAGTCGTAAGCCCAGTTATTTTCTGGCGTGGCAGCATCGCCCCACCACGTCTTCATGAAGCTGACATGAAAACTGCGATAATTTTTCCAATAACTTAATTGATTAGGACGCAATGGCTGCGTCGCCCGAGCGGCAATGTAGGCGTCGAAATCCTGTTCTTTCTCACCCGGCAGCGTCATATAACCTGGCAACAGGTTGGACATCAAGCCCAAATCGGTCAGACCCTGGATATTTGAGTGGCCACGCAACGCGTTCATGCCACCGCCAGCGATGCCGATATTTCCCAACAGCAACTGCACCATCGCGCCGGTACGAATAATTTGCGCGCCGGTGGAGTGATGCGTCCAACCCAAGGCGTACAAAATAGTACCAGCACGACCGGCAGTGGCGGTTGAGGCTAATGCTTCGGCTACCTTATGAAATTTATCTGATGGCACACCGCAGATACGCTCCACCATTTCTGGCGTGTATCGCGCATAGTGTATTTTCATCAACTGATAGACGCAGCGTGGATGTTGCAAGGTAGGGTCAATTTTGGCAAAGCCATCACTGCCCATCTCGTAATCCCACGTGCTTTTATCTGGATAACCACCAGCTTTTTCGCTGTAGCCAGAATACAAACCGTCATTGAACGCAAAGTCCTCACGCACAATAAACGGCATATCGGTGTAATTGCGTACGTACTCATGTTGAATCTTATCGTTCACCAACAAGTAGTTGATGATCGCGCCAAGAAACACAATATCGGTACCAGTCCGGGTCGGGACGTGAAAATCCGCCACCGAAGCGGTGCGGGTAAACCGCGGGTCGACCACGATCAGGCGCGCCTTGTTATGCGCCTTTGCTTCTGTTACCCATTTGAATCCACATGGGTGTGCTTCAGCGGCATTGCCGCCCATCACAAGGATCACATCGGCATTCTTGATGTCGACCCAATGATTCGTCATCGCACCACGGCCAAACGTCGGGGCAAGACCTGCCACCGTCGGTCCGTGTCAAACGCGCGCTTGGTTGTCGAACGTCAACATTCCCAAACTACGAATCGTTTTGTGCGTCAGGTAACCAACTTCGTTACTGCCCGCTGATGCCGCCAGCATTCCGGTGGTCAACCAACGATTGACCGTCGCGCCCGCTGCATTTTTTTCGATGAAATTCTCATCGCGATCTTTTTTCATCAGACCGGCGATTTTATCCAGTGCATCGTTCCACGATATTTTTTGCCACTTGTCGTCACCGGGTGCGCGGTATTCCGGCGCAAGTAACCGACTTGGGCTATGAATAAAGTCAATCAGACTTGCGCCTTTTGGACATAATGTGCCGCGATTTACCGGATGGTCCGGATCGCCTTCAATATGTAGAATGCTGGACGAAACATTCTTCGCCCCGTCGCCAAGGCCGTACATCAGGATGCCGCAACCAACCGAACAGTACGGACATGTATTACGCGTTTCGGTGGTGCGAGAAAGCTTGTATTGGCGAACTTCCGCCAGCGCCGCAATCGGCGCAAAGCCTAGCAAAGCCAGGCTTGAACCAGCCAGTGTGGAACCAGTAACTTTAAGAAACTGGCGCCTTGATAATTGAACCATGGTGAGTGCCTCTAAATGGTTTCAAACAAAAGTGACGACGGGAAATATAAAAAAATATATCACGCTTTTGCGGGTAAACGCGTGTGTCACGACAAATCGATACAGTCTGGTTACGCGCGAGCGGAAACATACAAAAAAAGCTAACAAAAATGTTTATTGAGCGGATGTTTTCTTTTATGAACAAGCACGGACAACAGAAAAGATTGCAAAAAGGTTGTCCAGAGGAGTAACTTACAGATTGCTTACAGGGTTGCTATTCGAGGAATAAAGCAAACAGCACCGATCGCTAAAATCGGAACGACCGCATTATAGCCTCCAGCGGCAAATTGTGTATTTCTTTAGCAAAATTCGGAGATGATGCCTATTTCGTCGTACCAACACGTTTAACTTTGGATGCCCGCGGCGTGAACTTGATTGCTGGCGCTGCTGGCAATGCAACAACTTTCGCATGTATTTTTAAACTATTTAATTTAACTTTTGTCTATTTTTAGCGATTCCCAACAGTTGCGTTATGCGCGTTTGTCGGCGCCAATCCACGAAACCAAGGAGCAGTTAAATGTCTTCATCATGTTCATTCACAGAAGTTGATCAGTTGTGCGTCAACGCATTACGTTTTCTATCGGTCGACGCTGTCCAACTTGCTAATAGCGGCCATCCCGGCTTACCCCTTGATGCAGCACCAATGGCGTACGTGCTTTGGGGACATGTCCTCAAGCACCATCCTGCCAATCCGCAATGGTTTGACCGTGATCGCTTTGTCCTTTCAGCGGGACATGGCTCGGCCTTGTTATACAGCCTGATCCATTTAACCGGTTACGATCTGCCGCTCGAGCAGATGAAAAAGTTTCGGCAATGGGGCAGCATGACCCCTGGGCATCCGGAACGAGGACAAACACCAGGCGTGGAGATAACCACAGGACCACTCGGCCAGGGATTTGGAAATGGCGTAGGTATGGCGATAACCGAAACGCATTTGGCGGCCCACTATAATCGCGATGGCTTTAAAGTTATCAACCATTTTACCTATGGCATCGTCAGCGATGGCGACCTGATGGAGGGCGTGGCATCCGAAGCCGCATCGCTGGCAGGACATTTGCAATTGGGTAAGTTGATTTATTTATATGACGACAACAACATGACGCTATCTGCCGGCACCGAAATGGCCTTCAGCGAAGACCGTGCGCAGCGCTTCGACGCGTATGGCTGGCACACGCAGATTGTGCAAGACGGTAATGATCTGAGCAGCATTGCCAAAGCATTAGAGAACGCGCGCTCGGAAACTAGTCGCCCTTCCTTGATACTGGTCCGCACCCATCTTGGCTATGGCTCACCTAACAAGCAGGATACGTTCGAAGCCCACGGTTCACCGCTGGGCACCGAAGAGGTGCGCCTGACCAAGCGCAATTTGGGATGGCCGGAAGAACCGCCCTTTTATGTTCCGGATGCCGCCCGCACGCATTTTAAAAAAATAAATGATCGCGGCGAAAACAGCGAGGCTGACTGGAACGCAACGTTAGCCGCCTATGAAAAACAATTTCCCGAACTGGCAAGCGAATTGAAACAGCGCATGGCGGGCGGAGCCGGTCAACTTGCCGAAGGCTGGGATGCCGACATTCCGCACTTCCCGGCAGACGAGAAAGGGATGGCTACAAGGATTGCGTCTGGCAAGGTTATGAATGCTATCGCGGCGCATTTCCCCGCTTTGATCGGCGGCTCGGCAGATCTGGACCCATCCACCATGACGGGATTAAAAGGCTTGGGAGATTTTCAGCCTAGTGGTGTCAGCGCTCGCGACAGACAGGGCTCAAGTGGTGGCGGATGGAGTCTTGATGGTCGCAATCTGCATTTTGGGGTGCGTGAACATGCGATGGGCGCAATCATCAATGGAATGGCTGGACACGGCGGCGTGGTGCCCTTCGGCGCAACTTTTCTGGTGTTCTCCGACTACATGCGCCCTTCGATACGCCTCGCTGCGCTATCCGGGTTGCAGGCGGTTTTTGTGTTTACCCACGACAGCATCGCTCTTGGCGAAGATGGGCCGACCCACCAGCCGGTCGAGCAGCTTGCAAGCCTGCGCGCCATCCCGCAACTAATCGTCATTCGCCCTGCCGATGCCAACGAAACCGCGCAGGCCTGGCGCGTTGCCATCGGGTCAGCGGATCGCCCGGTAGCGTTAATATTAACGCGACAAAATTTACCAACTCTGGACCGAACCCAGTTTGCAGCCGCCGACGGTTTGCAACGCGGCGCTTACATTTTGGCGGACGTGCCAGGCGGCAATCCCGATGTCATTCTGATCGCTACCGGTTCCGAAGTAAAACTGATTATTGCCGCACGCGAACAACTACTCAAACAAAATATTCAGGCGCGCGTGGTATCGATGCCCAGCTGGGAATTATTCGATGCGCAAGCACAGGAATATCGAGATGTCGTGCTGCCGCCGTCCAGTTCGGCAAGACTTGCGGTTGAGGCTGGCGTTTCACAAGGCTGGCATCGCTACATAGGCGATAGCGGCGACATGATCTCGGTCGATCGTTTCGGTGCGTCAGCGGCTGGCGAGGTGGTGTTAAAGGAATATGGTTTCACCGTTGAAAACGTCGTTCAAAAGGCACTGGCGTTGATTCGGCGCTGATTGGAGCTAATTGGCTATAAGGCAAGATAAATAGCGCAAGAAGATTTATGTCAGAGGCGTGCCGAGCCAGCCGCCGGTGAAACCGGCACGCCGCAAACCACGATTAATAAACGGACAATCACGCATTAAATCCCAGACGAATTCGCTCCGATAGTTCTCAATCATCAGAATGATAGGGCCTTCATTAATCCCAAAATGCCAGGGCGAGACCCATCCGTAAGGATTATGCGATTTCTCCGGGAAGGTAGGATTAAAGGTTGCCTTGAATCCATACGGATTACCCGCTTTTAATGCAACCTGATGGATAAAGTAATCAATCGTCGGCAATACAATCTCGGGTGCAAACGGCAGCGATGCCACGGCGACCCAAGGTGCGATGGTGCCATCGTCCGGGCCCTCCGGCACGCCACGCGCTACGTAATCGTAGAATGTTCGTTTAACGCCATTAATTTCCAACGTTACCGGGCCGGGACCATCGCTGGCCGTAAATCCCCAGCAAAACTCACCGTAGCCCGCGAACCCGTGGGGATTGTCTATCGCATACCGCTGTTGCACTAACGTCGCGCGCCGACTGTTTTCAAAATAATCCCACCCTTTGGTCCGCATGCAGGCATCCTGTATGCCGCGAAAGTCCACCCAAATATGCGAGAGCTGATGCGTAAATAGTGATCCCGCGTAAAGATAATCGATCCCGTAATGCCGCTCCCATTGATACGCAGACGTCCATCCGGCGTAACTGGTAGCGGTTAAGGGGTGGGTTGGAGATCCGCATCCAAGAATATATAACAGCAAAGCCTCGTCGTAGCCCTTCCAACGGTATGGCAGAAAGCCGCTTTCAGGCGTCCAGCCCATCGACACGGCGGCGCCATCGGCTTGCGCCCACTGCCAGTCGGCGCGCAGATAAAGTGCTTCGGCCAGCGTGCGAATTTCGGTCTCTTCCGGACTCGGAGCAGCAAAGTAGCGCCCCGCAGTTAAGGCCCCTGCCAGAAAAAATGCGCTATCAATCGTCGAGAGTTCACAATTCCAGACGCGCTGTCCGGTGGACATGTCTAAAAAATGATAATAGAACCCTTTATAGCCGGTGGCATCGGCCTCGGTGCCTTGCGGACTGTTCCAAAAAAATCGCAGCGTCACCAATACCCGCTCAACGGCCGCCGCGCGGGAAATAAATCCACGCTCAACCGCCACCGGATAGGCCGAAAGGGCGAGGCCTACCGCAGCTACGCTCGCGGGCCAGCCCGGGGCGCTCTTGTCAATTACCAGGCCGTTTTGGGGATTGGTTTCGTGTAGAAAATAGCTGAAAGATTCTCTTTGAAGCAGTTCCAGCTCAGCTTCAGTACACAATTTTTTAGCGCTCATAGCGATAGAAATAAAGAGGCCGGAGTATCCACCCACGGCCAGATGCGGACGAGGAAAAAAGCGTTCGAATAGCATGTCGATGAAGCCGCTTCAGACCGACTTAATTACTGGGAAAAATTAACTTACCCTGCTGATAATTCACCGCATCTACTAAATCACCGATGTTCTCGACTGTTAAGTTAGCAGCCGGATACTTCGCTACATTCGCCGGATCCAGAGCGTAATGTCCCTGACGCGGGAAAATCGTCGTCAACTGTTCCTTCATGACGCTCTTCATGGCGGCCAGTATCCGCAACTTGTCATCGATCATGACGTAATGACGGGCAGGATAACGTCTTTGCAAGTCTTCCAGCATTTCTTCCTTATGGACATAAATCAGCACGCGTCCATCAACCGCGTCCCACAGGCCCGAACGCTGAATTTTACGCGGCTGAAACACCACGTCACCATCCGACAAAATGACCGTTGAGCCCCATTTCCCAACATGCGCAATCGCGTCTAGCGCACGGGCGTACAAACGCTCAGCGAATGGATAGTCGACCAGAAATGCCGACATTTGTAACAAACGATGGTCATTTTCCGCCCCTAAACGATAACGTTGCAATGCGCCCAAATAATCCGCGTAACCAAGCTCAGTGCGCAACTCCTCAAATATCCGCCAATAACGCGCACGGTTCTCCGCACCGAATTCTTGCTCCAGGTGCGTTTCAAGATCAAATTGCACGCGATCATTGTCGAGCAACGTGTTATCACAGTCGAACAGGAAAACAATCTCCTCTGCCGCTCTCATGATGGCGCTTCCTCTGAAGTCGGGTTATGCCACTGATCGTCCCCCGCCATGATTTTTTCGGCCGCAGGCGGGCCCCAGGTGTTTGGTTCATATACAGCAATTGGCGCAACCTCGGACTGATCCGAAGCGGGTGCTAAAACCGGATCGACGACGCGCCAGGCCGCTTCGACCATATCACCGCGTGTGAACAAGCCTGCGCTGCCTTGAAGAGCATCGCCAAGCAGCCGTTCATAAGGCGTCATTTCATCTCCCGGATGCCGATGAGCGACCAGTGCCGTCGCGCCACCGATCATGGCTTCGCCCGGAATTTTGGTCCGGGTTCCCAGAGCAATTAGTTGGTCGGGACCGAGCCGAAAAAGAAAATAATTTGGATGGCCCGACGCCTCCGTATCAAACACTGGATTCCGCGGTGGCTTGAGTTCGATCATGACTTCGGTACACGTTACCGGCAATTCCTTGCCAGCACGTATATAAATCGGAACTCCCGCCCAACGCGCATTATCGATATACAGTCGCAGCGCCGCAAACGTTTCAACCCGGGAGCCTGCCGCCACACCCGGCTCATCCCCATATCCGCGAAACTGTCCGCGCACCACATCAGAAGGATCTAATGGACGCATCGCGGATAATACGCGCAGCTTCTCGTCACGTATGGCGTCTTGTGTAGCGCCGTGGACCGCCTCGGGCCCAGTTCTTTGATTGTCGCTTTTGGCAGCAATGTCGGGTATTTCCATCGTCAGTAACGCCAGCACCTGCAACATATGGTTTTGAATCACGTCGCGAATTGCGCCCACTTCTTCGTAAAACGCGCCGCGCCCCTGCACACCAAAATGTTCGGCCATGGTAATTTGAATGCTGGCAACATAATCGCGGTGCCAGATGGGCTCGACAAAGGTATTGGCAAATCTAAAATAAAGCAGATTTTCGACCGCCTCCTTACCGAGATAATGATCGATGCGGAAGATCGCATCTTCGGCAAATGACGCATGCAATGTCTGGTTGAGTGCTTGCGCTGAAGCAAGGTCGCGCCCGAACGGTTTTTCGATGATGACGCGGGCATTCTCAGCCCCTCCGGATTTCGCAAGTCCCTGAGTAACCGGCCCAAACATGCTCGGTGGAACAGCGAGGTAATACAGCGGTCGCTTCGCTGCTCCCAACGCAGTGCGGAGCTGTGCGTAGGTCCCGTCGTCTTTATAATCGCCGCTAATGTATTGAAGCCGCGCTGACAATTTCGCGAATGCATCGGCATCAAAACACCCGCTTTTTTCTATGCTGTCGCGCGCGCGTTCGCGCAGTTGGTCGTCTGTCCAGTCCGATTTGGCCACGCCGATGATGGGAAGATCAAGATGGCCGTGTTTGATCATCGCCTGCAATGCAGGAAAAATCTGTTTGTAAGCGAGGTCACCGGTAGCGCCAAAGAATACAAAAGCGTCAGAATGGGAATCAGAATCCGATCGTGTCATTAATCCTCCTGCGGCTTGGTGGGGGAATTTTGCGTTTGGCTGGCGTCCGAGGCAGTTGGGCCGGGGGGTGTTCCCGCAGGAGTCAGCAGCTTTTCTATATGGCCGCCGAAGCCATGCCGCATTGCCGACAGCACCTTATCAGCGAAATCGGCCTCTCCGCGTGAACTGAAGCGCTCAAATAACGCTGCGCTCAGTATCGGCGCGGGTACCGCTTCATCAATGGCTGCGGTGATGGTCCAACGCCCCTCTCCGGAGTCCGACACCCTGCCAGCATAATTTTCCAACGCCGGATCCGTAATGAGGGCGCTGGCAGTCAGATCCAGCAGCCACGAGCCGATGACGCTTCCGCGACGCCATAATTCCGCTATCTCGGGAAGGTCCATTTCGTATTGATAGTGTTCGGGATTCCGGAGCGGCGTGGTTTCGGCGTCAATGTCGCCTTTTTTGAGGCCGACGTTCGCATTGCGCAGGATATTCAATCCTTCGGCATAAGCACCCATGATGCCGTACTCAATGCCGTTGTGTACCATCTTGACGAAATGGCCGGCACCCTGGGGTCCGCAATGCAGATAACCTTGGGCGGCCGTGCTGTGAGCGTTGTCGCGGCCCGGCGTTGGTGCTGCGGCGGCTGCACCCGGTGCGAGGGCCGCAAAGATCGGATCAAGATGGGCGACTATATCTGTTTCGCCGCCGATCATCAGGCAATAGCCGCGATCCAAACCGGCGACGCCGCCGCTGGTGCCGACGTCAACATAGTGAATTTTCTGGGATTTCAAGGCTTTTCCGCGCCTGATATCGTCATGGTAATAGGAGTTTCCGCCATCGATGATGATGTCGCCAGGCTCCAGCAATGGTATCAGCAGCGCCAGATCCTGATCGACCAAAGCCGCGGGCACCATCAGCCACACAACTCTCGGTTTTTGCAGTTTAGCGACCATGTCCTCAAGCGACGACGCACCAACCACGCCCTCACCCACCAGTGCTTTGATGGGCTCTTCTTTGACATCATAGACCACACAAGTGTGGCCACCTTGCTGCAGCCGTCGCACCATATTGGCGCCCATGCGCCCCAACCCTATCATGCCAAGTTGCATTTTGAACCTCCTTGTTTAAGGGACCGTTCAGCGGTATCTGCTGGAGATCCTGATGCGCGTCGCCATCGCTCCTGAAATTCGCAATATCGACTTGATGAGCTTGCTTTAATTGTACTTGTTACTTCAAGTGCTGGTGTTGACAAGAGTGCTATTAAAGCGATCGCTGAGGCTCGACAGAGAAGGTATCCTCGTTGCCGATAGAACCGCTCTGCCAGGCTGCACCAGGCAGCTTTCGCCATAATGTTGATCCACAGAAAATGACGAAAGCGTGCCTCTTGTAAGGCGAATGATTACCTCACCGTGATACTTTACCTCAGGTGCTGGAAACTTGGCAATCGCTTAACAATGCCACGTTTCTTTGCATGCTACATGACAATATTTCTTACTCCGCCGCCGCTTGCCCCGCGGGCAAATCCAAATTGGCCAGGGTATCGAGGAAAGTATTACACCACCAATGCACATCATGTTCTTTAATACGTCGTAACAATACCTCGTGACGATTCCGGCGTTCATCCAGTGGCATTTGCAATGCTTGTTCGATCACCTGGGCGGTATGTTCAATGTCATACGGATTGACCATCAATGCTTCTTTAAGTTGCTCTGCCGCACCCGCAAAGCGCGACAGTACCAACACACCCGGGTCGGCAGGATCCTGGGCTGCGATATACTCCTTCGCAACCAGATTCATCCCGTCGCGCAATGGTGTTACCAGACCGACGCGGCTGGCACGGTATAATCCGGGCAAACGTTTACGCGCTACAGTGCGATGAATATAACGGATTGGCATCCAGTCCAGCTCTCCAAAATCACCATTAATGGAACCGCACAGCGTTTCCATTTCCGAACGAATATTGGCATAAGCGTCGACATCCTCGCGACTGGGCGAAGCAATTTGAATGAGTGTCGCGCTGTTCTTATTCTCGGGAAATCGTGTCAGCAGCTCGCGAAACGCGCGGATGCGTTGTGGCAGGCCTTTGGAATAGTCCAGACGATCAACCCCGACCAATAATTGGCGGCGAGAATACTCCTCCCGCAGCCGCCGGAACATTTGACTACCTTCGTTGGTTTCGGCCATGCGGATAAGTTCGCCGACGTCAATTCCTATCGGGAATGAACCCGCTTGCACCGTCCGGTCAAAGGCACGATAGCGTCCGTCGGGCAACACCTCTGCATGCGCTTCACTCTGAACATAATGCGAGAAATTCAAAAGATCGGCATCGCTTTGAAATCCCAAAAGATCATACGCAAAGAGTGTGCGCATCAACCATTCCTGATGCGGGATGGCGGCAGTAATCAGGGGCGGCGGCATCGGAATATGCAGGAAGAATCCCATGCGATTCCGACACCCCATGGCACGCAAATTCGCCGCAAGCGGGATCAGGTGATAATCGTGTACCCAAATCTGATCGTCCGGTTTCAGCAACGGCACCAATTTTCGTGCAAATAGTTCATTCACCCGACGATATCCTTCGGCGAAACCGGGTTCGTAGGTGCCAAGATCAAGCCGATAATGAAATACCGGCCACAACACGCCGTTAGCATATCCAAGATAATACGCGTCATGGTCCTTTCGGCACAAATCAACCGTCACCAGAGTGATGTTGCCAGCTTCTTCTGTGTGTAATTTTCCTTCGCCAGGAACCCCACCATCGGCTTCTTCGACGATATTTCCGCTCCAGCCGAACCAGAGAGCGCCCGTTTTTTTCATGCTTTCACCGAGAGCTACAGCAAGCCCCCCGGCAGCAGGTTTACGCGGATCGGCAACCCGATTTGAAACAATAACGAGACGTGACATAGTTTTCCTTAAAGGCTTATATTGCAGTATCCCATGGTGCAGAAAGCCGCACAGCGCAATTGATCAGTCCTACCATTGAGTAGGTCTGTGGAAAATTTCCCCACATTTCACCCGTCACCGGGTGCGTATCTTCAGACAGCAATCCCAAGTGATTGCGTGCCTTTAACATCGTCTCAAAAATCTCGCGTGCCTGCTCTTTACGGCCAATTCTGGCCAATGCATCGATCCGCCAGAACGTGCAAATGTTAAATGCCGTTTCGGGCTTACCAAAATCATCCGGAGCCTCATAACGACGCATGTAAGGACCATCACAAAGAGAACGCTCCAAAGCGTCAACTGTTGCAACAAAACGCGGATCTTTAGGATCGATAAAATTCACTTCGGCCATTAGTAAAACACTGGCGTCCAGATCGCGTCCGCCCAGACTTTCGGCAAACGCCTGTCGCTCTTCGCTCCAGGCATCGCGCAATAAGTGTTCGTGAATAATCTTGGCGCGCGCCTCCCAATGGGCTGCACGCTCCGGTAACCCAAGCGCAGTTGCAATTTTGGATAACCGGTCACAAGCCGCCCAACTCATTAATACAGAAGAGGTGTGCACCCGCGCACGAGAGCGCAACTCCCACATACCGGCGTCGGGTTCGGCGTACACCCGAAACGCTTGCTCACCAACCGCTTCAAGATTAATAAATTCAGCAATACCGGCCCGATTAAACAGACGCTGATCCAGAAACGCCTGCGTAGCGCCCAAAATAATATTGCCATAAACGTCATGCTGATAATGTTCCTGGGCCTGATTGCCGACGCGAACCGGTGCATGATTACGATAACCAGGCAGATGGTCGACGATCAGTTCCGGCAGCATCTCTTCCAACCCGATACCGTAAAGCGGCTGGATGTGGCCGCCTTTCGAACGCGCCACCACGTTGGTCAGCCAGCGCATGTAATCTTCCATCGTGCCGACTTCTGACAAGCTGTTGAGTGCGCGCACCACAAAAAATGCATCGCGCAACCAGCAATAGCGATAATCCCAGTTACGACTGCTGCCCGGTGCCTCAGGAACGCTGGTTGTCATCGCGGCGATGATCGCGCCAGTGTCCTCGTACAGCGACATTTTTAGCGTTATCGCCGCCCGTATCACCACGTCCTGCCATTCTAAAGGAAGCGCGAGACGACGGCTCCAGGTGCGCCAGTAACGAATCGTTTCTTTTTCGAACATCCGGGCAGTGTCTTCGATACCTTCCGCCAATGTCTCGTCAGGGCCGAGCATGAAATTCGCAGTTTGATCCAGTACAAAAAAGGACTCCGTAAGAATGTAGCTAAGCGAAGCATCGGTATTGAGACGCAATGTACTTGCGGCACCGACGTACCGTATGTGATGACTGCCCTGCGTGATTGTGGGGATTTGCCGCCCCCAGTCAAACCGTGGCCGCAGCAGGACTCGGATACGAACCGCGCTATCTAATGGCCGCACGCGCCGGACCAACATAAGCGGGCGAAACATGCGGTCACGACTCATAAAGCGCGGTGCCACGTCTGTGATTTCGATACCGCGCCCTTCCGTATCAAACAATCGCGTATGCAGCACAGCAGTGTTCGGCTCGTAAAATTGCTCGGATCGGGCAAAGTTTTCGATTTCTATGCTCCACAGACTGCCATTCTCGGATTCGTCAAGAAGCGCGTTAAATACCGGATCGCCATCGAAGCGAGGCAAACAACACCATACCATGCGCCCCATCCGATCAACCAGTGCGCTTAAAGCGCAATTGCCAATTACGCCACAATCGAGGGTAGAGGTTCCGGGCTGAGAGTTAATCTGAGAGTGGATCTGAGAACCAATCTGAGAATCAATCTGAGAATCAATAAAAGGCTTTGCCGCTGAAGCAGCGGAAGTTTTAGTCATATCGACATCCTTTAGATAAGATCTGGGCAACTTTTGCCACGCTGGCCAATTCAGCACGCAATGCGCAGGGTGATGCGATACGGTAGCGTGCGACGCTAGGGCCTTCTCCTATCTTGATTCCTATCCCTCCCACTTCCTGTACAAACGCGAAACCGGCCTCGTCAGTTGTATCGTCACCCGCGAACACCGGTCTGGTGCCAGCAAACGGTGGCTCTGCCAGAAAATCGCGGATCGCGGTTCCTTTGGTAACCATGGATGGTTTTACTTCAAACACCATTTTTCCGTGTAACAAAGCCATACCCGGACAGTCGCGAAGAGCGAAGAGCAATTCTGATTCACACATCGTCTCAAGCTCCGGTACTTGACGATAATGCAATGCAAGGGTTCCGCGTTTTTGCTCCACCCGTAAACCCGAATGGTTTGCCGCCAGCCTGATCGCGCAGGCCTGAACGGCCGAAAACGCCGGTGTCGAGATGGTGTGTAAGACTCCCTCGGCATCGCGTCGCTCCATGCCATGGACGCCTGCTATCGGCAATATTAACGGCGCTAGCATTGCATCAATCTGGGAAATAGGACGGCCTGACACAATCGCCACGCGTCCGTCCAGATAATCGCGAATAGACCGTAAGGAATCAATTAATTCCGGAATGACAACGACTTCCTCTGGCGTAGGAGCCAGATCAACCAGTGTGCCATCAAAATCGAGAAAAAGAGCGCATGCGCCCAAATCACCTAAATTAAATGTTAAATCTGTATCGATAAGTTCCGTAGGATCTGCGTTTTTCATTTCTGGATGATCCCAGTGAATAAAGAATAGAGCGAAATGGTAACCTTGCAATATTGCTACGGTTAACGAAACTAAGCTAAGCTTCGCGTTTGGCGACGCATTGCGCAGTGCTAATTAAATAAAGTGCTGGTATTGTTCAGAAAGCAGCAGCAGAGACGATTGCTGGCCTTAAAAAAATATGCAAATTACATCACTTCAGTTCGAGCAGCTTTTTGATAGTTTAGTTCACAATTCTTTTTGATGCGCAGGCAAATAGCCCTTGATCCGCGCTTCTTCACCAATCAGGCCCGCGTCGAAAATCGATCCGTGTTCGTTCCGATATTACGCCGCATTACTATAGAACGCACCACTGCCGACGGGATAAATGGGCCCGAAACTTTGGCTGTCCCTTGCGGCCCGATCAACAATCTTCGTGCCTTAGCTCATTCATGCTGGCCACCTTGCAGCAGAGTGCGCCAACGATCTCGGTAGGCAATCAAGTCAACCAACGCCGGTTGCGGCGCTAACAGTGCGTCACAAAATGGCGGTGTGACACCCCAATTCTGCAACATCCAGCCACCGCAAGTCGTCCCGTTGGCATCCTTTGAATAGGAGACTGCCTGCTGTGGACGCAAGATTGCCAGCATGCCGGAAAAATATGGGTTGTCAGTAAAGCTGCCTTCCACTGTGATGGGTCCTTCCGAATTCAGCGCATCCAGACAATAATCACTCATCAGCACGCAATATAACGTAGCCAACGCGTAGTGCTCTCCGTCTGTCTGCGGCGGCGGTCCGCAAACGATGCCCACTCGCCCGGAAAATGGGCCACCGGCTTCCGTAAAGCAAGGCAACGCCAGCGTGTTTTGGACTATCAGACATTGCAAATCTTTGAGGCTACAGATTTTAGACGCCGCGCCAGCTATAGCAGAAAATTCGCGGCCCCCCATAAAGCGCATGCATGCCACTGATTCGCCAAGCGCATTGACGTTGGCGAGCATGTCGAATTGTTCAAGCAAATTGAACAGCGGTGCACCTAATGCCGCTACAATAACCCACGTTCCAGTCGATAGCACAGTACGCTGTTTCGTATCGCCAAGGCCACCAAGATAGCGGACCAGCGATGCGTTGCTATCGTGGATACCGCACAGTATCTGGCACTCAGCGGACAAGCCCGCACGTTCGCATAATTCTTCGCGCAGTGGACCAAGTGCTGACCAAGACGGTGTTAATGGTGGCAAAAGATGTGTCCAACCCATACGTCCCACCAACGAGGAATAATCTTTCCTCGTGGGTTGCCACAAATCGGTATGACAACCGAGCGAAGTGATTTCGCTCGCTGCGATACCGGACAATCTCCACGCCCAATATTGGGGATAAGTCAGAATCTGACGCGCGCGGCTAAACTCTGCGGGAAAGCGATGTGACAACCAAAATAGTTGTCGTCCAAGATTTAATCCAGCCGCCAAATCGGGAGAATATGTTTCAGAAAACGCAGGGCGCACTTTGGCGTATTGCTCATCAAGCTCTTGTGGTAACGCACACTCGTAATCCAGCACCGGCAACACTAACCCATGATCATCGACTACTGCGGCGGTTGCGCCGTGGGTGATGGGAACGATAGAGACAATCTGTGCAACTTGGGAAAACAACCGCAAAGTAGTAAGCAACCAATTCCAGATTCGGTCGACATCGTGATGAGGATAAGGGCCGTGGATGACGATAGTGTTGGTACAGCGTTGTTCGGCCAGCGTCTTACCGCTCAGATCCAGCAACGTCAATTTGGCGTTGGTTTTACCAATGTCCAGAACAACGGTTGCTTTTATGATGCGATTGTCAGATTGCATAATGCATGCCCCTTAATCGCAGTGGAACATCGGAATTAATGGAACCGACAACGGTGCCAGCGTTGCATCTGTTTCCATCAAGTCTGCCATGTGCGTCCACCAACGGCGCATCACAGCATGCTCGGGCAGATCGGGCATACGATGCATCTCTATGCGGCGTAACGTTGCAAACAGCGCGCCCGTGCTCTCATCGAGAAAAATACTATAGTCGCGAATGCCCGTTTCGGTTAGTAACGCGACCAATTCCGGCCAGATGGCGTCGTGGCGGCGTTTATATTCAGCGGTGTTACCGGCTTTGAGTTGCATTCTAAAGGCGATTTGTTCCATCGGCGTGCTCACATTACCTGCGCAATAAACGCGGCAACGCAATGGTAATCAGCAGCAATAAACCAACAACAATGGTCATAATAATTCCCGGAATGTTGGCTAAAGCAAGGCCGTATGTCACCATACCAAGCGTCAGGACTGCCAGCAACACGCCGCCGATACTTCCCGCGCCACCCGCTATGCTGACGCCTCCCAAAATCACCATCGTGATGATTTCAAGTTCCCATCCCAGCGCAATGTTAGGCCGTGTGCTGCCGATTCTACCTGTCAGCAAGAAGCCGGCCAATCCTGCCATCGCACCGGTCAACATGAACAAAGCCAAACGATATCGATTCACCGCGATGCCCGAGAATCGCGCCGCTACCGGGTTGTTTCCGATGGCATAAATTTTCCTGCCCCAACTGGTGGCATGGAGCAAGACTGCGAATAATACGGCGAATACCAGCATCACCACGAACTCACGCGGGATAACGTCGAAGAAGTAACCCTGTCCCCAGTCAACCAGCAACTGGGGGTAACCCGTGAACGCCTGATCCCCGAGAATCACGCTCGACAAGCCGCGAAATAGAGAAGCCGTCCCGATCGTTACGACAATTGACGGCAATGCAAAGCGGGTGACCAGAAATCCGTTCAGGAAGCCACACGCGGTGCCTGTCGCAATGGCGACAAACAATAACCCCGGGGCGGGCATGCCGTAATGATGAGCGAGACCCATTGCTACCGATGACAAGGCGAGTATTCCCGATACAGATATATCAATTTCGCGACAAATAATGAGCAACGCCATCGGCAATGCAATCAGCGCTTTTTCGCTAAAATTAAACGTGCTGTCTGCGAGATTATAGAAATCGAAGAAATTCGGTAGCAAGAAACTATTAGCAACAAATACTACGATAAATAGAATTCCTAACAGGGTTTCCCAGCGCCCCATCAGCTCCCCCACCCGAAAACCTTTCCGGTCCTGAATCTGGTAGCGAGAAGTTGTTCCTGACGGTAGTGGCGTCGTATTCACACAGTCTCCCGTTCCTTGGATTGCAATGGTCGGGCCGATGGATCGAGCGACTGTAAGGACAAAATTTGCCTGCCATTTTTGGTATTTCCACGCGCATTAATCACTACAGCGGTCAGGATCACGATGCCGGTTAGCGCGCTCTGCCAGAACGGCGATATTTTCACAATCGGCAAAGCGTTATTGATCACCGATAGAAACAAGGCACCCAACACAGCGCCGGCGACGCTACCGACACCTCCGGCAATACTGATGCCGCCGATCACACAAGCGGCAATCACGGTAAATTCAAACCCGTAAGCGATTTCTGTATACGCCACCGCATAACGCGCAACCCACAAATAACCACACAGACCGGCCATCATCCCTGACAGCCCGTAGGTCCACATCAGGCGCTGAGAGATCGCGATGCCGACATAGCGCGCCGCCACCGGTTGATTGCCGATTGCGTATAAATCTCTCCCAAAATGGGTATAACGGGCGATGAACCAAGTGACAATTACCGCAATCGCTGCAAGCCATACCAAATGCGAAATACCCCACAGATGCGTCAGCGGAAACGCGATAAATGCAGCTGGCATCTGACGCGAGGATACCCATGCGCCGCCTGAAAGCACGAAGACCAAGCCGCGATAGACACTCATCGTCCCGAGAGTGACGACAATTGGCGGAAGATTCAGATAACCGATCAACCAGCCATTGATTAATCCCAGAAACAGACCAATCCCCAGTGCTGCAAGGATAATCACCGCCACCGATAGCTGTGGAAATTTCGATGCCAGGAGCGCCGTCATCATGCCCGATAGTGCAAGATTGGACGCTATCGAAAGGTCAATACCGCGCGTTACGATGACCAGCATCTGCGTCAACGCCAACATCATCAGTAACGTGCTGTCTGTCAGCACATTGGACATACTCGACAGGCTCAAAAACAACGGGGCCCGCAATCCAACCACACCAATCAGCACCAGGATTAGCAGTGCCAGTAGGGCTTCGCGATGTTTCATCCAGCGCATGCGGCATCCTTTATTGCGTTGTCATGATCCGGGTGATGGTCTGAAACATCACCCGTGTCATCACCTGAAATACTGCGATACCCACTGCCGGACGCCGTCGCCACCACATTCTGCGGCGTCGCTTCTGCCCGGGTAAATATTTTTTTGATGTGCCCCTGGTGCATTACCACTATCCGGTCCGCCATTCCCAGGACCTCCGGCAGTTCAGACGACACCAGAATTACCGATAAGCCTTTCGATACCAGTTCGCCGATAAAAGTATGCACGGCAGCTTTAGAGCCAATGTCAATCCCCTTTGTCGGTTCATCCAGAATGATGACCTTGGGATCGGTAGCAAGCCATTTCGCGAGCACCACCTTTTGTTGGTTTCCCCCAGATAGCTCTGACACCATTTGCGTGAAATATCCCGCTTTCAATTCGAGTTGCTCACTCAAATGTCGCGCGATGCGGGTCTCTTTTGCGCTTCGTCCCAGCAGAAAAAAGCCTATCTTTGAGAGAATCGGCAAGGTGATGTTATGAACAATGGGAAGCGACAGATGCGCTCCCTGATGCTGTCGGTCTTCTGGCACATAGGCGATACCATGCGCAATGGCGTCGCTGGTCGAACGGATTGAAATGGCTTTCCCGTGCAGCTTCACAGACCCGGTAACATTGGGTGTAAGACCGAATAGTGCTTGCATCACTTCCGAGCGTCCCGCACCCACCAGTCCATAAAAACCGACAATTTCGCCTTGCTGCACTGAAAAACTCACACCGTTAAATTCGGTAGGATGACAAAAATTGTCCACTTCCAATATGGTTGACCCCAGCGCCAACGCAATTTTAGGAAAAACCTGATGTATCTCGCGCCCCACCATCAGCGCCACCAATTCAGGTTCCGAAATATCGGAGAGCGCACCAGTCGCGACAAAATGACCGTCACGCAGTACCGTATACCGATCGGCCACGGCGAAGATTTCGTCAAACTTATGGGAAATGAAAATTACCGCTGTCCCGGCATCACTCAGCTGACGGATAATCCGATACAGCTCATGTATTTCGCGTTGAGAAAGCGATGCAGTGGGTTCGTCCATGATGACCACACGTGCATTTTGTGACAGTGCGCGCGCGATCTCAACAAAATGGCGCTGCGCTACGCTGAGGTCTTTTACTTTGGCGCGTACCGGCAATGTGACCTCCAGCCGGGCGAATAATTTTTCCGCCTCAGCTTCAATAAAAGCCCAATCGATCCGCGCGGGAAAACCGCGTTTTGGCTGACGACCGATAAATATGTTTTCTGCCACCGTAAGTTCATCAAACATCACAGTTTCTTGATGCACTGCTGTAATTCCGGCGTGCATCGCCGCTTGCGGGTTAGCAAAAGAAACCAATTCCCCGCACATATGAATAGTCCCGCCATCGGCCTGATAGATTCCGGTCAAGGTCTTGACCAACGTTGATTTACCAGCGCCATTTTCCCCAATCAATGCCATGACTTCTCCGGCGTTCACTGTCAGCGCCACGTCATCCAGCGCAACCACACCGTGAAAACGTTTGCAGATTCCGGATAAGGACAACACCGCCGGGGGGGCGGATGGCACGCTTAATACACTGGGCTGAGTCATTTCACACGCTATCAATAAAGGACGCTGAATTGGGTGGAGTGGCTGCCGGTGGAATGCAATGAATGATCAAACTAAACGACCATCAACTGAATCAATCAACGAATCAACCAGGCAGCCATGAAGCGCAAAACAATCAACGCTTGCGCTGAGTCCATTTTTAGAAAATTTTGGCAAATTTATCGACATTGTCCTTGTAGTAGGTAAATGGCGGGGCCAATGCGGCTTCGGTGTTAGCGTCGAGCGTTATCTTGCCCATCCGCCCTACGGCAATGCTTGCGCCGGGCTTCGCAACCGCTTTACCCTTGACGAAATCGTAGGCCGCATACGTCACGGCATAACCGAGATCAATCGGATTCCAGATCGCAAAACTTTTCACCGCCCCGCTCTTCACATGACCCGCCATTTCGGATGGCAAGCCCAGTCCCGTTACAAAGACCTTGCCGACCAGGTGCTCGTCGACCACCGCTTTGCTGGCAGCGTTAATGCCGACAGTAGTGGGTGAAATGATCGCCTTCAAATTCGGATTACTGCGTAACAGCCCGATTGCTTCGCGATAGCTTTTGTCAGACTGATCGTCGCCATAAACGGTAGCGACCAGCTTGATCCTGGCGTACTCAGGTTTTGCCAGTACCTTTTTCATTTCGCCAATCCAGATGTTCTGATTGGTTGCTTGTGCGGTCGCGGACAAGATCGCCACCTCTCCGGCACCACCAATCGCATCCGACGCCATTTGAATTTGTTTCAAGCCGATCAACTGGGCATTGGAAGGATTGAGCTGCATCAAGCGACCTTCTTTGGCGATTCCGCTATCGAAAGAGACGACTCTAATACCGCGTTGCATCGCCTTTTTTGTAATCGGTACCAGCGCGTTGGCATCGTTGGCTGAGATGGCAATAGCGCTCACTTTTTGGCTGATCAGAGAATTGATGATTTCGATCTGACCTTCAGCCGTTGGTGTGGTCGGCCCGGTGTAAATTATTTCTACGTCACCCAGTTCTTTCGCAGCCTCTTTCGCGCCTTCATGAGCTGCGTCAAAAAATCCATTGCCGAGGCTTTTTACCACCATCGCAATTTTTATTTTTTCGGCTGCCTGCGCGCTATTTATCAGCCCGCCGCTCATGTTGACGGCGATGCTAACGGTCAACGCGGTGAGCAATATTTTTTTTAGTATCATTGCGATGTCTCCTGTGAAAAATACGACTGTGGACCGAATGCCCGGCAGCCTTGTTGAATCAATTCTTTGCGCTATCCTTCAGCTCGTTATCCGGCGTTACCGTGATCACTTTTACCCCAGCTTGCTCCAGCATCTGAATGGCCGCATCGGATGCGCCAGTATCCGTAATAACGCACGCCACACGATTCAGACCACATAAGATCAGGCCCGCCTTTCGGGCAAATTTTGAACTATCCGCCAGTACAATCAGCTCTTCGGTCTGACTGATCAAGCGTTTTTCAGCCTGAATCAAAATTGGATCAACTTCCATCAGGCCCAGCATGGATAGCCCATACACTCCCATGAACATTTTGGCTGCGTAATGGTGTTGGGTAATGTCGTTATCAAAAGGACTCAGGATGACGTTTTGTTCGCGATAGACCTTACCGCCCGGTAAGATGATTTCATTTTCACTTGTCATCAAAAGACGCTCTGCCATCAGGAACGAGTTAGTCAAAATCTTAAGACGTTTTTCAGCAAGAAACGCTACCATCATGTAAGTAGTCGTGCCGCCATTGATGATGATGGTTTCGCCATCTGCGCACATGTCGGTAGCATATCTGGCGATAGCGCGTTTTTCTGCCGAATAGCGTTCCAGGTTGTTTTGAAAGGTTTCGCCAGACAATGCGAACGTGCGTTTTTTTTGCGGAAGATCTTCTGCGCCGCCACGCGTTCTGGTTAAAAGATTGCGTTCGGCAAGCCAAACAATATCGCGCCGTACTGTGGCAGGTGAAGAATTCAGCCAGTCGACCAATTGTTCTACGCTGGCCGCATTGTGTTCGGCGAGTAGCTTTAGCAAGCCTTTACGGCGCTTGTGGTTCACCATTCTTTGTTCAGCACTGCTGTCTCCTGTCTGGATTCATCTCTTTTGATTGCAGCATCGACTTGCAATCAACCGGACGATCTCTTGATCGGTAAAACAGACTAAGCAATTGATAAATGTCTGTCAATCATCAATCAATCAACTCGATGATTATTTGCATTTCGATCAAATCATTGATTGCTTTACCGATAACTTCATCATGAAATTAATCAACTTTATGATTATTTGTGAATCACTCATGTTTTTGATTGCCAATCGATTGACACTGATTGTCGGCTGCTTTCTACTAGTCTGCATTGCTCAACCAGCAGGCGCAGTGTTTAAAACTGACAAAGCCAAGACTAAATGCGCCAATAAACAATGATGGAGACCGTATGACAGTATTGATCGACACCACTCAACAAGGACCAATTACCTCAATGTGGGACGACGCTATCGCCGCAACATTGAGCGCGCCCGAATTGCTGCTTTACCGCTCAAACTTACTTGGTTCCGACATGCGTATCACCAATTTTGGGGGCGGCAACACCTCTGCCAAAATTGTAATGACAGACCATCTGACCAACGAGCAGGTTGAAGTTTTATGGGTGAAGGGATCGGGCGGCGATCTGGGAAGTATCAAGTTAGATGGTTTTTCCACCCTGTATATGGACAAGCTGCGCGCGCTGAAAAATCGTTATCGCGGCTTGGCGCTCGAAGACGAAATGGTCGGCTATTTACCGCACTGCACCTTTAGCCTGAATCCCCGAGCCGCCAGTATTGATACGCCTTTGCATGCATATATCGACAAAAAACACGTCGACCATATGCATCCGGATGCCGTAATTGCGATTGCGGCTTGCGCCAACAGCCGGATGCTGACACAGAAGGTGTTCGAAGGTGACTTGGGTTGGTTGCCATGGCAGCGCCCTGGTTACGACCTGGGATTAAAATTAGAGGCCTTATCAAAAGAACAGCCAGAACTGAAAGGCATCGTACTCGAAGGACATGGCCTGTTTACGTGGGGCGACACATCCAGAGACTGCTACGAAATTACCTTAACAATCATCAAACGCGCTGAAGAGTGGTTGGCCTCCAACAGCCAAAAACCGGCATTTGGCGGCAGCAAGTATGCACCGCTCGCCGCGTCCGAACGCGCCACTCTGGCAGCGCGCCTGATGCCACTTTTACGCGGCAAGGTCAGTCAGCAGGAATACAAGCTGGGCCATTTCGATGATAGCCCGACGGTGCTTGATTTTGTCTGCAGCTCCGATTTGCTGCCTTTGGCAGCCCTCGGCACCTCCTGTCCCGATCATTTTTTGCGCACCAAAATCAGACCGTTTGTGGTCGATTTCGATCCGATTAATCAGGACTTTGATCGATTAGTCTCAGGCCTTGATGATGCGCTGAGCGCATATCGCGACGACTATCTTGCGTATTACGCCCGCTGCAAACGCGAAAATAGCCCAGCGGCACGTGACGCCAATCCGATCATCTATCTTATTCCTGGCGTGGGTATGCTGTCCTTTGCTAAAGACAAAGCGACCGCCAGAATCGCAGGCGAATTCTATGTCAACGCGATCAACGTCATGCGCGGCGCAAACGGCGTCGACACTTACGTCGGCCTGCCGGAGCAAGAAGCCTTTGATATTGAATATTGGTTACTGGAAGAAGCCAAGCTGCAGCGCATGCCACGACCAAAAAGTCTGGCTGGACGCATTGCGCTGGTGACAGGTGGTGGCGGCGGCATCGGTCAGGCCGTCGCCCAACAGTTATTACAAGAAGGGGCATGCGTGATGCTGACCGATATTGATGCCGAGGCGCTGATGCAGGCCCACCAGGCGTTGATCAAAGTCGCGGGGCCGGATAACGTCGCTACTGTCTGCGCCAACATCACTAACGAACAAGATATCGATACCATTCTGAACGCCACGGCGCTTGGCTTCGGCGGCCTTGACTTGCTGATTTCCAATGCCGGAATCGCCTCATCCGCTCCGCTTGAAGAGACGACGCTAGAAATGTGGGAGCGTAATCAATCGATTCTGGTCACCGGTTATTTTCTGGTAAGTCGCAGCGCGTTCCGCATGATGAAAGAACAGAAATTAGGTGGAAGTATGGTATTTGTCGCCAGCAAGAACGGTCTGGTGGCCTCTGCCGGTGCCTCTGCCTACTGCACCGCCAAGGCAGGTGAAATCCATTTAGCCCGCTGTATTGCGCTGGAAGGCGCGGCGCATGGCATCCGTGTGAATGTCGTCAATCCCGACGCTGTCATCCGAGGCTCCCGCATCTGGGATGGCAAATGGAAAGAAGAACGCGCTGCCTCCAATAAAATCGCCTCCGCGGATGTCGAAGAATTTTATCGTCAACGCAGCATGCTTAAACGCAGTGTTCTACCCGAGGACATAGCAGAAGCGGTATATTTTCTGGCCAGCGATAAATCTGCGAAAAGTACCGGCAACATCATCAATGTCGATGCCGGAAATGCTGCGGCATTCACCCGTTAAGAAATAAGAAATGGACGAGCAGAAGCGAAAGACGACCGCAGTCTGCAGCGAATGCAGCGGTCGCAATAAGATAAGTTATCAGCGAAACAACCATCAGCGGCAGGCTAACTATTCGCGGCTGAAAACGAGGAGACACAATGACTGCATTGATCGATATTAATCTGGTTGCCGAACACAACGCCACCCATCAAAGCAATCTACAGGCGGACTACGACGCACTCGGCGGCATGCTGGCACGGCGCGGGCAAGACATTGAAAAACTGACCACACTAGCCCAGACTTTTGCGGTTGCGTTGCCCAGTTGGGGCGTTGGCACCGGCGGCACCCGTTTTGCTCGTTTTCCGGGAATTGGTGAGCCGCGCAACGTATTCGAAAAGATGGAAGACTGCGCGGTGATCCACCAGCTAACGCACGCCACCCCGACCGTGTCGTTACATTTTCCGTGGGATAAGACGACTGATCCAGCAGCTCTGCGCGAAGTGGCCGGCGCTTATGGCCTGGGTTTCGATACCGTTAATTCGAACACGTTTCAAGATCAGGCCAGTCAGGCGCACTCGTATAAAAACGGTAGCCTGACCGCAAATAGTCCTGCCGTGCGCGCCCAAGCAATCGCGCATAATATCGAGTGTATAACGCTGGGGCGCGCCCTCGGTTCGAAGGCATTGACCGTATGGATCGGCGATGGCGCTAATTTCCCTGGTCAGCACAATTTACGTAGCGCGCTGGAACGCTATCTCGATAGCATGCGTGACATCTATGCAGCGCTGCCAGCCGACTGGCTGGTGTATATCGAGCACAAGTTATTCGAACCCGCCTTCTATGCGACCACTATCGCCGATTGGGGTACCAGCTTCGCCTGCGCGACTGAACTCGGACCGAAGGCAAAATGTCTGGTTGACCTGGGTCACCACGCCCCTAACACCAATATTGAAATGATCGTCGCTCGTCTGGCACAATTCGGTAAATTGGGCGGCTTTCATTTCAACGACAGTAAATATGGCGATGATGATCTGGATTCCGGCAGCATTAACCCGTTTCAGCTATTTCTGATTTTTAACGAATTGGCAGATGTTGCACTACGCGACGGAGCAGCGTTCAAACCATCGCATATGCTGGACCAATCTCATAATGTTACCGATCCCATCGAAAGTCTGATGAGCAGTGCGATCGAAGTACAACGGGCATTCATTCAATCGGCCATCGTTGAGCGGACAGCGTTGCAATACCATCAGGAACAGAACGACACGCTGCAATCAGCACAAACATTGAAGCACGCCTTTCGCACCGATGTCAGCCCTATTCTCGCGATGGCGCGGTTCCGTTCCGCTGGAGCAATTAATCCCGTTGATTGCTATCGCTCCTCCGGCTATCGAAGACTAAAAGCGCAGCAACGACCACCGAAGGCAGGCGCGAGCAGTAGCGGAATTATTTAAGTTCATCCGGCCAATCTCTCAGATATTGTTACTCCAACCTGAAACCAACTTTCATCGTTACCTGGTAATGAGAGATTTTGCCATCCACGATATGACCTCGGGTTTCAATCACTTCGAACCAGTCCATATGCTTGACCGTCAATGCGGCCTTGGAAATTGCATCACGGATTGCCTCGTCACTACTATTTTTTGACGTTCCAACCAGTTCTAGCAACTTGTAAGTGTGTCCGGACATGGTAGTTTCCTTTAATTATTATGGGTGGGATATCTCACTTGGCGCAACAGCACGGCTACTTCCTGCAGCCGAGGCAAACGATTCATTTTTCATCAATATAACGAGCGTCTGGGTCAACGTGCCGGAGTCACACGCCACACCAGATTGCCGACGTCGTCTGCAACCAGTAATGCCCCTGTGCGGTCGACCGCCACACCCACCGGTCGACCCAGTGCCTCGCCCTGCGCGCTGACAAAGCCTGTCAGCACATCTTCAGGGGGACCGGACGGGAAACCATTGACGAATGGCACGAAAATTACCTTGTAACCACTGCGCGGCTGGCGATTCCAGGAACCGTGCTGACCGATGAATGCCCCGCCAGAGAAATGCTTCGGCAACAAATCGCTCTCATAGAAAGCAAGGCCAAGACTGGCAGTGTGATTGCCCAGCGCATAATCTGGCGCAATAGCTTTGGCCACCAGGTCCGGTCGCTGCGGTTTCACCCTCGTATCAACGTGTTGGCCGTAATAACTGAAAGGCCATCCGTAAAAAGCGCCGTCTTTCACTGCGGTCATATAGTCGGGCACCAGGTCACTGCCGAGTTCATCGCGTTCATTGACGGTAGTCCAGAGCGAACCGCTGTAAGGTTGCCAGGCGAGTCCGTTGGGATTACGCAAGCCTGAAGCAAAGATACGCGACTGGCCTGTCGCTGCATCAACCTGCCAGATAGCAGCGCGGTCGACCTCGTTTTCCAAGCCATTTTCACCAGCATTGCTATTCGATCCGACCGTGACATAGAGATGCGCGCCATCCTGACTGGCGATCACGTTTTTGGTCCAATGGTGGTTGATCGGCCCGGCAGGCAAATCGATTACTTTTACACCCGCCGCGGTGATCTGTGTTGCGCCAGTGCGATAGGGAAAGCGCAACAGGCCGTCGGTCGTGGCAACGTACAAATCGGTGCCGATCAGCGCCATGCCGAACGGAGAATTCAGCCCTTGCAGAAAAACGCTTCGTGTAACAACTTGACCGTCACCGTTTGTGTCACGCAACAGGGTGATGCGATTCGCACTAGGAGTGCCAGCGCCCGCACGTTTCATCACCAGCTTCATGACCCAGCCCTTGATGCCTTTGCCGTCTTCGGGCTTGGCAGGCGCGTTCGATTCAGCAACCAGAATATCGCCATTAGGAAGCACGTATAACCACCGAGGGTGGTCAAGACCAGTCGCAAAAGCACTTACTGCCAGGCCAGCGGCCGGCTGCGGAGTTGCTCCTGCAGCCCAACCTTTGGCTGGAGCGATATTGACGGTCGGCAATAGTGTCAGATGCGGCGACGGTATTGTGGGATTGGGTCCCACGCCCGCCTGCTCCGGCAACGTCGCCATTTCACCGCAGGCGCCAAGACTCAGGGCTAACAAGCAGACAATGAGGGGAGAAATAAAAGGTTGGCGCATTCCGCATCTCCGATATACAAAGACAAACGACAAAGACCACTATTCTTGTTTATTTTACACCAAGCCTGAAGGTATACGATGCGGGTTGCTAGCCCGATTATGCGATTTTTCGATAGTTCGCGAAGCCCGCGTGAAGCCAATATTAAGCTACCCAACATAATTTATAAAACGTCTGCCTAATGAGCATGAATGAGCGCACAATCCATATCATGACTTAGTTGCAATGAAACTCCGTCGCATTCAAGGGCAGTTGCTATGCGTACAGAAGCGCCTCGTTGGAGTGATTATGTTTAATAAAATATTAGTCGCCTACAACGGCACGCCAGAAAGTCGTACCGCCTTGCAGGAGTGCATTCAACTCAATCCTCCTGCATCCACTTCGATCCATTTACTAGCGGTCATTGAACTCTCTGCGCATGGCATGGCTGGAGGATATTGCCCGGAAGTGGCTTTTGCGAACAGGACCGAAATAGTTAAACAGGCATTGGCAGCAGGGGAAGCATTGATGACCGCCGCAGGATTGCGTGTCACCACGCATCTGCATATCGGGGAACCAGTCGACGTGATCGGCTCATTAGCAGATTCGATGGGAGCAGACCTTGTCATCGTGGGACATTCACGGCGCAAAGGATTCGCAGAGCGTTGGTGGCGAGGATCGATGGATGCTTTGCTGGCTGAAAGAGTCAAATGCAATATTCTGGTGGCGCTTCCAAATCCCGTTGCAACCAAACTGCCGGTCCGATCTTAACAAACTGCCGTAAAACACATCGCTGAGTAGAAATTAAACCTTAGCTTCAGAATCTCTGCATGAAAACTGAGCTCATAAACGGACCTGTGAAACGGACTTGTGAAACGGACTTATAAATCGAACTTATGAATCGGCCTTATGAATCGGCCTTATGAAACGGACTAGTAAAACAGGCTTATGAAACAGACTTGTGAAACAGACTTGTTTTTTACGGTTTTTGCGCCCACCAAATTCCTGGTGGGCGCATTTGTTTTTGAATAGCCGGTGCTAATAGTGCAGGACTTTAAGCGGGGTGATCCGCACCGCGGGCTATATCGGCAATGATTTCGTAAGAGCGAAGTCGCGCGCTGTGGTCGAAAACGTCCGATACAATCATCAGTTCGTCTGCACCCGTCATCGATATGAGCCTGTCCATCCCTGCTCGCACTGTTTCTTTTGAACCGACGAGGGAAAAACCCAGCATGTTCGAAGCCTGCGCTTTTTCGGCACCGGACCAATACGTCTCAATATCATCAATTGGCGGCTTACTCAAACCTCGCGCACCGCGGAACATGTCCGTAAACGACATTTGCTGGGTTGTTGCAAGACGATGTGCTTCAGCATCTGTCTCGGCAGCGATGATATTAATCCCCACCATTGCATGTGGCGTGGCTTGTTGATCAGAGCCTTCGAACTGCGCCCGGTACACCTGCAACGCCGCTTCAAGTGAATCAGGCGCAAAATGGGAAGCAAAAGCATACGGCAAGCCTAGTTTGGCAGCCAATCTAGCGCCAAATGTGCTCGATCCTAAAATCCAGAGCGGAACCTCGGTGCCGACACCCGGGACCGCGACGATGCGTTGTCCCGGCTCAGCGGGGGCAAGGAAAGCTTGAAGTTCGAGAACATCTTGGGGAAACGACTCTGCACTGGCCGGATCGCGACGTAAAGCGCGCGTCGTAATCTGGTCAGTTCCGGGCGCCCTTCCGAGCCCCAGATCGATGCGACCGGGGAATAAGGTGGCGAGCGTACCGAACTGCTCAGCAATAATTAACGGCGCATGGTTTGGCAACATCACGCCGCCAGCCCCTACACGAATCGTCTTGGTGCCAGCGGCGACGTGCGCAATCGCGACGGCTGTCGCAGCACTGGCAATCCCGATCATATTGTGATGCTCAGCCATCCAGAATCTGCGGTAGCCCCAGGTTTCGGCGTGGCGGGCCAGATCACGCGCATTATCGAGCGCGGTGCGGGCGGTGTTTCCTTGTGTAATACGGACCAGATCGAGGATCGATATGGGGATCATTGGTGAGTCCTTATCTAACTGCTTATACGGGCTAACAGTATATCCCTTATGCCCATTTTGATTTTGCGCAGGCCTTGCTTTCAGCGCCGCTGCTGATGCGGGGAATGGTGCCCAAAGTGTTTGAGCGCCTGACGTTGACACCGCGGCCAACATGAAATAATAGGAACAATTTCGGCAAAGTTAGCCAATTTTGCGCCACGATCAGGAAAATCGCACATTATAGATCAACGGTATTATCGCTTTCTTAATGATATAAAACTAAGTCTATAACCAAGCGAATCTGTCGTCACTCAAAAATTAGATGCAGTTAATATTACTTCATCCACGCCCATTTTAAGCTCCTTGATGGCCGCCGCGCGAATTAAAGGCTTGTTCTCCAGAAAGGCGCTGACCAATTGGTCGCGAGTCAGGTTGTGTGCCGCGTTTTTTGTTAAGTGACGTAACGCCTCGGCTAGCACCGTGCAGGTCACCATATCCCCCTCGTATGGTACGGCGAAGGTAATTTCGGTATTTTTTCCGTTGACTAGCATAGCGTCTGCTTTTCGAAAAATTTTTACTATTAACGACCGCCTAAATGAAATGTCGGCCCCATGCAAACGCAACCAACCGCAAAAGCAATTCTAGGAAAAGGTAGAAAGTTTGAGCTGGATGTCTGCTTTGGCATTCTCAAGCGCCGCGTGGTTCGCCGTACCGTGCGTAGGGAGTCCTTCGGCTATATTTGCCCGTGTCCACCCGATTTTCGTTTCACCATCTTTGCTAATAGCGTATTCGGCGGCCCAGACGTCACCAACTGGCACGGCCCTCGTCTGTATCTCATAACCTTCGTAATTATTCACTGTGATGGCGCTCATGATGCTCCCTTAAGAAATAAAACACACTTATTTATATGCTTTAAACAATTCGCTGCGCCAAATCCGCCAAATTTTATTTTTGACGTTCTTTCTACTGGCGTAGCTAATGAGAATACTCGCAAATTGGAAAACTTCATGAGCGTCACTTAATTTAGAGATTCGCTTAAAAAATTTTCGTTAAAACCAAAGCTCTGCAACTTGAAAAAATAGTTCAGGTAAGGGTTAAGCGTTAGTTATCAACGATAAAGTCAATCAGCCCTAGATTAAACTAGACTGAGATGTAACAATACGACCCTATTTCATTGCATATAGTGATTCTGTTTCGACAATCTCATTTTTGCACGCAGCACCTTTTGATTAGGTAATCATTATCAGATAAGCAGGGTTCGGATCGCGGTCGCGGATGGATAAGAGACACAACGCGCAGTTCGATATAAGACGCGGGTTTCATCGCCTGGCATAACCTCACTATGGACATGTATGAAAGAAAACGGCCAGAGCAACGCAATACTGGGCGCCATCCTTAGCGGAATAACAGGAATGGTTTTTGTTACGAGCGCGCTTGCACAAGAAACAAGTACGGCAGACACCAATGAGTTACCGCAACGCGTACTTGGTGATTTAGGCGTTGGCGTGTACAACGCTCCCAGCGAAATACGCGACGAAATACGTGGCAAACGTAGTTCCACATTGGTATTGCCGTATGCCTATCTCGACTATGGCCGTTTATTCGCACGGGTTGATACCTTTGGCGTTAAAACCTTCAAAATGGGTTATGGCTATCTGGAGCTTGCCGGCCGCGTCAGTTTTGACGGATTCAAAACCTCAAACTCAGCCTTGCGTGGTTTGACGGAAAGGAAAAGATCCATTCCGTTGGGGATAGGGACTTATCAGGAAACGCCTGTCGGTGCCTTCTTTCTCAATGCCTTCTATGACAGCAATAAATCGCACGGCACGTTGCTGGAAGCCATCTATGCCGGCGAAATAAACGCTGGTCCGGTGAACTTTTACCCGCAAATCGGTGCCGAATATCGCAGTGCAAATTATGTCAATTATTACTATGGCGTCACTCCGGCCGAATCTGCTGCCAACGGACATTACAACGCCTATCAGGGTACAGGCGCGACCAATCCACTGGTGGCGCTGCAGGTCGAAATTCCGCTCAGCCCGTTTTGGGTTGTCAATTTATACGGCCGGTATAATTGGCTTGGAAAAGGAATAACCAACAGCCCGATTGTCTACAAAAAGACTTCACAAAGTTACTTTGTTTCACTGGCCTATAGATTTAAGTAATGTTCATATCGGTCGCATCTGTTGGCATATGGCTTAGCTGTGCAGCATCATAGAGCGACGTTAGCGATGCTTCGCCGAAGACGACTATCATTATAGAGGTAGAGGAAATCTGATTTTTCACGACCTCCTCTCACCATTTACCCTTCTTTTTTTGGAGAACGATCATGACTAAGCAAGTTATTGGTGTGATTGGATTGGCCGTAATGGGGCGCAATCTCGCACTAAATATTGAAAGTCGAGGCCATGCGGTCTCCGTTTATAACCGTAGTTCCGAGAAGACCGATTCCCTGGTCGCCGATTTTCCTGACCGCAAACTGGTTGCAACCTATTCTTTAGAAGAATTTATCGATTCGCTTGAAAAGCCACGCAGGGTGCTGTTGATGGTCAAAGCAGGTACGGCAACTGACGAGACGATTGCCGCCGTTAAACCGCTATTGGATAAAGGGGACATTCTGATTGATGGCGGAAACACGCATTTCACCGATACCATCCGCCGCAATGACGATCTGGCAAAATCCGGTATTCACTTTATTGGCACCGGGGTTTCCGGCGGCGAAGAAGGCGCTCTTAAAGGCCCCGCCATCATGCCGGGTGGGCAACGCGAAGCCTACGATCTGGTCGCCCCGATTCTGACCGAAATTGCAGCGAAGGCATCCGACGGTGCACCCTGTGTAGACTACATTGGCCCAAATGGTGCTGGCCATTTCGTAAAGATGGTGCATAACGGGATTGAGTATGGAGACATGCAACTCATCGCAGAAAGTTATGCCGTACTGAAGCATGTCGCAGGACTTTCGAACCAAGAATTGGCGAATGTTTATTCAGACTGGAACAAGGGCGAACTGAATAGTTACCTGATAGAAATAACCTCGCAGATTTTTTCCAAAAAAGATACGGATTCCGATAGCGACCTGGTAGATGTGATCCTTGATCGGGCGGCACAAAAAGGTACCGGAAAATGGACCAGTCAAAATGCGCTGGATTTAGGTGCGCCACTACCGCTAATTACCGAAGCAGTTTTTGCCCGGGTCCTGTCGTCGATGAAGGATGAGCGTGTTGTTGCAAGCAAAAAGCTGTCGGGGCCATCTCAGCAAACCTTCAGCGGTGATCGAAAAGTGCTGATTGAGGCCGTCCAGCGCGCGCTATACTTCAGCAAAATCATTTCGTATGCGCAAGGGTTTGCACAACTGCGTGCAGCCTCTGATGAATACAAATGGGAGCTGGATTACGGCAATATTGCGAAAATCTTCCGGGCGGGCTGCATCATACGCGCCAGTTTTTTGCAAAAGATCATGGAGGCGTACGCGGCCGATAAACAACTGGCTAATTTGCTGCTGGATGACTATTTTTCTGACATTGCGGAAAAATACCAGTCTGCACTACGTGAGGTAGTCATTGCGGCGCTTAATGCCGGGGTGCCAGTTCCTGCGTTTTCCTCTGCCATTGCTTATTTTGATGCGTATCGAACCGAACGGCTTCCAGCGAATCTGATTCAGGCGCAACGTGATTTTTTTGGCGCGCATACTTTTGAGCGAACTGACAAAAAGGGCAGCTTCCACGCCAACTGGCCTTAATCCTACTTGTTCAATGTTGTAAACGGCACCATACGCCACCCATGGGGCGATATAGACTTTTTTAAAATCTCCTGTCTATTCTTGCCCCGATAGTTCGGTAGTCTGTCGTCCAGTTAAGTTTTTTTGTATTGTTTGCAATCGGACCGGCCATAATTTAATACATCGAACAGAACCTGCTTCCGGTCCTTTTTTAATAGGGAGCGTTCTGGTTCAACTACGAAAGAAATTTATGCCAGTGATGAACAAAGCAGCAGAAGAAAAAAAACAGCAACAACTAATGGAAATGGTGAAGTTAGCACGCGACCGACTTCCGCCCGAGGTGTTCTCCACCATGCAGCCGTTCCTGACGGATTACTACTCTCAGGTCGGCGAGGAACAAGTACAAAGTCGCAATATCGCTGATCTGTATGGCGCCGTGATGTCTCACTGGCAGTTTGCACGACACTTCAAGACCGGCACGCCCCGCGTGCGCATCTACAATCCTCAAATCGACGAGCATGGCTGGGAATCTGCCCATAGCGTCATCGAAATCGTCAACGACGACATGCCATTTTTGGTCGACTCGGTCACCACCGAAATTAACCGACTGGGCCTCACCCTCCACGCTGCAATCCACCCCGTATTTCGCGTTTGGCGCGATGCTTCCGGTCAGGTCGAGATGATTCAGTCTGCCAATGGCAGCGCCCCCAAAAGCAAGGATCATCAAAGCGAGCCTCGACTCGAATCCTACATCCATTTTGAGATTGACCGCTGTACCGAAGCTCTGAGACTTGAAGAGATTTTAGCTGGTGTCAAGAAGGTGTTAAGTGATGTTCGGGCCGCTGTCGAAGATTGGCACGGCATGATGACCAGCGCCACTACCGCGGTTTCCGAGCTAAAAGAGCAAGCCAGCAAAGACCAGGGCGAACAGGCAGAAATCGACGAAGGTCGCGCTTTTCTGGAATGGATGATCAATGACCACTTTACCTTTTTGGGCTGTAGAGACTATGAATTAGTCATCAGCGCCGGTGAAAATTATTTGCAAGCAGTGGCTGATTCGGGACTGGGTATATTGCGGGATGCGCTGCGGGACACGACGCGCTCTTCTGACAGCGCCGACATGACCAAATTGCCGAGCGGCGCCCAGGCAATTATCGATTCTCCTTCGCCAGTTTTTATTACCAAAGCCGATTCTCGCGCCACCGTACATCGCCCCGGTTATCTTGACTACGTCGGCGTCAAACGCTACGACGCGGCCGGCAAAGTCATCGGCGAACGACGCTTTGTCGGGCTCTACACCTCGACGGCATACATGGTCACCACCAGCGATATTCCGATCATACGGCGCAAGGTAGCCAAGGTCCAGGAGCGTGCCAGTTTTGTACCAAAAGGACATTTGGCCAAGACGCTCGCGACCATACTGGAACAATATCCACGAGATGAGTTGTTCCAGGTGGACGAAGATAATTTATACGATACTGCCATAGGCATCCTTCGTCTTGAAGAGCGCCAGCGCACCCGCTTATTTGTACGTCGCGATGCATTTGGCCGCTATGTATCGTGCCTGGTGTATGTGCCACGCGACAAGTTCAATACCGAACTGCGGGTGCGTATCCAGACGCTATTGCTCGAAGCCTTTCACGGCGGGAGCATTGAGTTCACGCCCTTATTATCCGACTCCGTTTTGGCGCGAATCCAGTTCACTGTACGCACTGAAGCTGGCACGGTCACCAATACTGATATCGGCGAACTCGAGGCAAAAATTGTGCAAGCCACACGGCGCTGGCAGGACGACCTTGCCGATGCGTTGCTGGAAAGCCGTGGTGAGGAACACGGAAACCGGCTCTTGCGCCGTTATGCGACCTCGTTTCCGGCCGGTTTTCGGGAAGATTACGCAGCCCGTGCGACGGTGCGGGATATAGAGTTGATGGAGCTGGCGCAACAGCGGGCTGGACTGGCGATGAATCTGTACCGGCCAATCGAAGCGGCGGCTTCTTCGTTGCGGCTAAAAATCTATCATTCAGGCAAGCCAATCGCCCTGTCGCAAAGCTTACCAATGCTGGAGCATATGGGCGTGAAGGTGCAGGAAGAACGCCCTTATCGAATTGAAGTGCAGGATGCAGTACCAGTATGGATTCACGATTTCGGCATGCAAACAGCGGATGGCGGCGAAATTGAGATCGACCGTATCAAAGACATATTCGAAGATGCCTTTGCACATGTATGGGAGGGCGCAGCCGACAATGACGATCTGAACCGGTTAGTGCTGGGCGCAAGACTCAACTGGCGCGAAGTGACCATATTGCGCGCTTACGCCCGCTATCTGCGGCAAGTCGGTTCCACCTTCAGCAATGCCTACATTGAGCAGGCTTTGACCGGCAATCCGGCGATTGCCCGTAATCTGGTAGAACTGTTTATCGCACGTTTTGAACCGGCCGCTGTGCTAACCGACGGCCACCCCGACCCGACCCGCGTGGACGCGCTCCTGCAGCAGACTGAGACAGCAATGGACCAGGTGCCTAACCTGGACGAAGATCGTATCCTGCGACAGTTCCTGGGCGTGATTCAAGCCACCTTGCGCACCAACTACTTCCAGCGCGATGTCAACGGCAAGCCGAAGCCCTATCTGTCATTCAAATTCGACCCGGCCAAGGTCCCCGGCTTACCGGCACCAAAACCAATGTTCGAAATTTGGGTGTATTCACCGCGTTTCGAAGGCGTCCATCTGAGGGGCGGCAAAGTTGCACGTGGTGGGCTGCGCTGGTCGGACCGACGCGAAGATTTCCGTACTGAAGTATTGGGCCTGGTCAAAGCCCAGATGGTGAAAAATGCAGTGATCGTGCCAGTCGGCTCAAAAGGTGGGTTCGTATTAAAAAATGCCCCACCAGCCTCTGACCGTGACGCCTACCTGAAAGAAGGTATCGCCTGCTATCAAGATTTCTTACGTGGCTTGCTCGACCTGACCGACAATTTGGCGGGCGGCAAAGTAGTACCACCGGTTGACGTCGTGCGGTACGATCCAGATGACCCTTATCTGGTCGTCGCTGCAGACAAAGGCACGGCTACTTTTTCCGACTTTGCCAACGCGATTTCTGCCGAGTATGGATTTTGGCTCACCGATGCGTTCGCGTCTGGCGGATCAGTCGGTTACGATCATAAAAAAATGGGTATAACAGCCCGGGGTGCCTGGGAAGCAGTTAAACGTCATTTTCGTGAAATTGGAATCAATACCCAGGAACAGGATTTCACCGTTGCTGCCATCGGCGACATGTCGGGCGATGTATTTGGAAACGGTATGCTGTTATCGGAGCATATCAAGCTCGTGGCAGCTTTCGACCATCGTCACATTATTCTGGACCCAGATCCCGATGCTGCTGCCAGCTTTGCAGAACGTGCACGGCTGTTCGTTTTGCCGCGCTCAAGTTGGGCGGATTATGACGCTAAATTGCTGTCGGTCGGCGGCGGTATCTATCCACGGACATTGAAGACGATCCCGCTATCGCCTGAAATACGCGCAGTCCTCGGCGTAACCGCTACCGAATTGGCCCCAAGCGAATTAATACACGCCATTCTGGTCGCCCCCGTTGACCTGCTTTACAACGGCGGCATCGGCACCTACGTCAAGGCCAGTTACGAATCACACGCACAGGTCGGTGATCGTGCCAATGACGCCATCAGGGTCAACGGTGCGCAACTGCAATGTAAAGTCGTTGCCGAAGGCGGCAATCTCGGCCTCACTCAGTTCGGGCGTATTGAGTTTGCGCAAAAAGGAGGTCGGATCTGTACCGATGCAATCGACAATTCTGCTGGCGTCGATTGCTCAGACCATGAAGTGAATATCAAGATTTTACTTGGGCTGGTCGTCACAGAAGGCGAAATGACCGAGAAGCAACGCAACAAATTGCTCGCCGAAATGACGGACGAAGTAGGGAAACAGGTATTGACCGACAATTACTACCAAACGCAGGCGTTGTCTGTGGCCGGTCGTTGTGCCGCATCATTACTCGAACCCGAGGCGCGCCTGATCCGTTACCTTGAAAGGGCTGGCCGCCTTGACCGCACGGTCGAATTTTTGCCTTCGGATGAAGCCATCGCTGAGCGCAAGACTGCCAAACAAGGACTGACCACGCCAGAGCGTGCCGTGCTAATGGCCTACAACAAAATGTGGTTATATGAAACTGCGCTTGCCTCCGACCTGCTGGATGACCAGTTCATCAGTCGCGCACTGGCGCAGTACTTCCCGCAGGCGCTACGTGACCGCTATCCTGATGTGATGTCACGTCACCCGCTGGCACGCGAAATCATCGCCACCTACGTCGTCAATACTTTCACCAACCGGGTCGGAACAACCTTCGTCCATCGGCTCAGTGAAGAAAGCGGGGCCAGTCCGACCGAAGTTATCCGCGCTTCCATCATCGCACGCGACGTTTTTGGTTTTGAAGAGATCTGGAGCGAGATCGACACGCTGGATAACGTGGTGCCTGATGCGTTACAGGCACAGATGTTTATTGAAGTCGGGCGCCTGATCGAACAGGCCAGCTTCTGGTTCTTGCATCGTCATGCAAAAGCAGAAACAATTGAAGCCACGGTCGCGCGCTTCCGCCCCGCTGCCGATCAACTTGGACCCATCCTGGTGTCGTTGCTGACAGCCACCGACGCTGATGCCCTGAAAGCAAAACAAACAGCATTGATGCAAGCAGGCGTGTCCGAAATACTGGCGCGGCGGGTCGCCAGTGCAGAGTTGATCGGCGCTGTCCTCGACATAGCAGAAGTCGCGACCGTAACAGGCCGCAGTCTGGAATTGGTCGCGCAGGTTTATTTTGCCCTCGACCTCAATCTCAACTTCGGCTGGATGCGTGAACGTGCAGCAACATTGCCAGTGGACACACATTGGCAAACCCTGGCGCGGACCGCGTTGCAAAACGACTTGACGACGTTGCAGCGGGCTTTGGCGGCGAAGGTGATACAGCTCTCCCCTACACTCGACCAGTCTGCAGAAATGCTCGATGCGTGGCAAACGGCGAATCGCCCTCAACTGGAACGCTACCGTCGCCTGCTCATTGACTTTCAGCTGGGTGGCAACGTCGATCTGGCAATGCTATCGGTCGCGGCGCGGGAGATGCGAACTATCGAAACGAAATAGCTCACATCGGGTCGGTTGATTCGGCACAAAAAAGACTGCGCGTTCAGGCAGTCTTTTTTGCGAACGGGCGAGTCATTATTCTTAGCAGGGTCATTATTTTTTGCATCAATATTACAAGGTTACTAGGCTACAAGGGCTACAAGGGGCATGAACCCTTCAATCCCTTTCGCCGCCCTAACCCGTCAATCTGGCTTTTACGGTTTCCGGCAGATCACACTCGATCACCCTTACTTTTCCATATCCGCTGAATACGTGCCGAGCACGGCCGCACTGTTCAAGCGCGCACGCTGGTATAACGCTTGCTGTGCGACCTCCTTATGGGCGGCTTCGCCACCCCATGCCTGTATGGCTGCCGCTTGCAGCGCCCGACCATAAGAAAAACTGACGTTCCAGGGATTTTTTCCCTGGGAGTTCATAGCGTTCAGATTGGCGGTCGCTGCCGCATCGGTCTGCCCCCCCGACAAAAAATTGATGCCTGGAACCGCCGCTGGCACCGTGCGACGCAAACAGGTCAATGTTGCCTGTGCGACCTGCGGCGGTGAAGCTTGCTCTTTGCACATAGAACCGGGAACCACCATATTAGGCTTAAGGATCATCAATTCGAGCGCCACGCGTTGTGCGTGGAGTGCATGGAAAACTGTGTGTAAAACCCGCTCAGTAACACTGGCACACGTTTCTATCGTGTGATCGCCATCCATTAATACCTCGGGTTCAACAATCGGCACCAGACCAGCCTCCTGACAAAGTGCCGCATAGCGTGCCAATACATACGCGTTAGCCGCGATACCCTGCGCAGATGGCATCCCGGCATCAATCGTCAATACCGCCCGCCATTTGGCAAAACGTGCGCCCAACTGCTTGTATTCTGTTAAACGCTTCGACAACCCATCCAGGCCCTCCGTTATTTTCTCACCGGCAAATCCTGGCAACGCCACGGTCCCCATGTCAACCTTGATACCGGCGATCATACCTTGGGTTTTCAACAAGTCAGGAAGCGGTACACCTACCGTATTTTTTTGCTTAAGGGTTTCGTCGAAGAGAATCACGCCGCTAACAAAATCGCTGAGGCCGGGTGTCGAGAACAACAATTCCCGGTAGTCGCGTCTACTCTCCTGCGTGGATACCACATTTACGGCTTTGAAGCGCTTCTCAATGGTGCCAACACTTTCATCGGCGGCTAAAATGCCTTTGCCCGGGGCGATCAATTCAGCGACAGTATTTTCAAGGTCTCGTACGGATATCGACATACTTCCTCCAGGGGTTATATTCGCTTTAAGGCGGTTCATGAACGGAAAGCATTTGCGTTGCGGCATACTCTGGGCAACTTAGGGGCATGCTCCGGGTTTTGCAAAAAAATGAATCGAACCAATGCGGCCGATGTGACGGTGTAGCGTAGTCATACTAAGCTGCTTCAAGTCTGATCCGGTGGCGTGACCGTCTTTGCATTCGCCAAAATAGTAAAGATATCCATCGGAACCGGAAAAATAATGGTCGAACTTTTATCGCCGGCAATGTTGGTCAGCGTTTGCAGATACCGCAATTGCATGGCTTGCGGTTGCTGCGCCAGCATTTGCGCCGCTTGCAACAGTTTTTCAGAGGCTTGTAATTCCCCTTCCGCATGAATAATCTTAGCCCGTCGTTCGCGCTCAGCCTCGGCCTGGCGAGCGATTGCCCGAATCATCGTTTCATTAATATCGACATGCTTTATTTCGACGGTTGACACTTTGATACCCCAGGCATCAGTTTGGGTGTCCAGCACCTTCTGGATATCCAGGTTGAGTCTTTCCCGCTCGGATAGTAGCTCGTCGAGTTCATGTTTACCCAGCACTGAGCGTAATGTCGTTTGCGCCAGCTGACTAGTCGCATCGAGAAACTTCACGACCTGAATCACCGATTTTTCGGGATCGACTATCCGAAAATACACCACTGCATTGACCTTCACCGACACATTATCACGCGTTATCACATCCTGCGGTGGCACATCAAACACCACTGTGCGTAAATCTGCCCGCACCATTTGCTGCACCACGGGGATCAGCAATACTAACCCGGGACCTTTGACCTTCCAAAACCTTCCCAACATAAAGATCACGCCGCGTTCGTACTCGCGCATGATACGTACAGACGAAAGAAGTACTACCACCACAATCAGAAATACAATGCCACCGAATCCGAAGCCGAGCGTCATATCAATCTCCTGGTTTTACTTCATTGATCGGTGCCACCTTCAATATCAAACCGGTCCGCGCAGTCACACGCACCCGTTGCCCTTTTTTTAGCGGCAATGCGCTTTGGGCCCGCCATTGCTCACTATGCACACGCGCCCACCCCTCGCTAATGACACCGTCGGACTGCATATCATGGAGCATGATTCCGGCACTGCCGAGCAATTCTTCGCCGCCGCTGACCACCGGCCGCTGTCTGGATTTGAGCACCGCACTAAATACAAAGTAGAGAAACAAAGCGGCTATCGCTGCCAGCGCGATGATTAACGGCAACGGAATGCCAAAACCGGGCTGATCGGTATCAATCAACATGGTGGCACCAAAACCGAAAGCGATAAGGCCGCCAATTCCGACGGCGCCGAAGGTCGGCAAGTAAACCTCGGCCACCAAAAATCCCAGGCCAAGCAGAATCAACCCCAATCCGGCGTAATTAACGGGCAGCATTTGCAAGGCAAACAAGCCAAGTAACAAAGAAATCGCACCGATGACGCCCGGCAACACGACGCCAGGATTCGTAAACTCAAAAATCAAACCGAAAAACCCCACCAACAGCAGCATCAACGCAGTGCCGGGGTCCGTTATCACGGCCAGAAACCGTGTTCTATCATCGAGCTTTATCGTTTGAATCGCGGCACCGGCCGTATGTAACGTGTGAACCCCGTTGGCAGTATTGATCTGTCGCCCGTCAAGCTGCCGCAATAGATCCGGTACGTTCTGAGCGGTGAGATCAATTACTTTCTGCGCCAGCGCTTCATTCGCCGAAAGACTGACAGCCTCCCGCACTGCACGTTCTGCCCATTCGGCATTACGGCCGTGCATCTGGGCCAGGCCGCGAATATACGCGGCCGCATCGTGCATCTGTTTCCGATGCAATGTACTTTCGTTATCGGATGGCAATGTTGGGTTAGTAGGGCCAGAGCCGCCCATGGCGTTGGCTGATTTTGCTGGTTGCTGTTGTTGATGCGGTGGCGGCGTCCGGTCCGGTATCCCCACCTGCACCGGGCTGGCCGCGCCTAGATTGGTGCCCGGTGCCATTGCAGCAATATGGCTGGCGTATAGTATAAAAGTGCCAGCGCTTGCAGCACGGGCGCCTCCGGGTGCAACGAAACCGACCATCGGAACAGGTGACGCCAACATGGTCTGGATGATGTGCCGCATCGAAATATCCAGCCCGCCAGGGGTATCTATCTGCAGGATAATTAATTGGGCACCGCTTTTTTGGGCTCCCAGAATATTGCGGCTGACAAAATCCGCGCTTGCGGGTCCGATCGCCCCCGTCACGGGTATCACCACCACGGGTGCTAAAACAGCAGCAGTGCTGCCAGTCACGCCAAAGCCGAAGCTGAGGACGAGCCCGAGGCATATAGCGACAATCTTTTTCAGAAACTTCAGCATGGCGCGAAGTATTAATAGAAAAGGGTTTTGTCTTCCTTACTGACTATCTCTGTGCCAATCTATTGGCAATCCTAATGCTGCTTCAATAAGACCAACGCACGTCAGAAAATATCCCCAAACTTGCTAAATGGTAGCAAAAAATCTGTCTTCCCGAGCCCGGCGGCCCAGACTTGTCCAGCCGCAACCCCGCAGATATGCACCGGAATCGGTCCATGGCCGCTCCTTCTTTTCGTAACGCACACGCCAGATTGAACTCAACTGAAACTACCTGCGAATTGATAGCGATGGCCGGGGTGCCACATAGTAGCAACCGAGGCTATGCCGCCTATGGATCTGGTTTTGCGTTTAAGCACCAGACAAGGTTCTTTAAGCTCGATGCCAAGCATCTCGGCGATTGCTTTCGGCGCAATACACGCTTCGATACTGTAATCAGCGCCTTGTAAGGGCGCGGCGACCATCAGGTACTCATTGGGCGTAATAGCGGAGAAATCCTGAAGGATGTAATCAGGGGCAACCTCAGCGTTAACCCACCGGTCTTCGACCTGTATCGGAACGTCGTTTTCGAAATGCACGATAACCGAATGAAACAACATTTGGCTGCAGCGGAGTTCAAACTGCTTGGTCATCAACTCGTTTGCCTTGCAACGCTCGAGGCAATGAAGTTCGCTGCGATGGACGTGTCCCCGCGCCCTGATTTCGTCAGCAATGCTTTTAACTTTTACCAGCGTGGCCTGATATTTTTGTTGTGCGACATAGGTACCTGAACCCTGAATGCGGTTCAGGATCTGCTCGGATGTCAATTCGCGCAAAGCACGATTGACCGTCATGCGGGACACCTCGAACTGCTTGGACAACGCCGCTTCGGTCGGAATGACGTCACCCTCTCGCCAGTGCCCCAACTGGATTTCATGCAGGATGTAATCCTTGATGCGTCGATAAATGGGTAAATTTGTTTGCTGATCCTGAACCGCCAAACCGCTCTCCTGTGGCTCTCTTCCAAGAGTGATAACTAATTCGAATTGGTATTTTATCATTAGCGGGATTCCGCTTGATTCACATCGTCAATTTAAATATATATTGACTAAGTTGTATATACAAATTAATATTTAGAAAGCGTACGAACAATCCTTATCGCAGTGTTATCGCAGCGTTATTTACCCCATCCGGGTTGATTTTTGAGAGAAAAAGACCGCCATGCCTACCTCATCGGACATATCACAACTGGACAACGACCCTCGTTACGACGCCAGTCGCACTATTCGCGCTCCGCGCGGTAACGTAAAAGTTTGCAAAAGTTGGCAGACTGAGGCTGCGTATCGGATGCTGCAGAATAATCTTGACCCGGAAGTGGCCGAGAATCCCAGGCATCTGGTGGTGTATGGCGGCATTGGTCGCGCGGCACGCAATTGGGAATGCTTCGACAAAATTCTCGCGGTGCTCAAAGATCTTAACGATGATGAAACCCTGCTGGTGCAATCCGGCAAGCCCGTCGGCGTGTTTAAGACCCACGCTAATGCACCGCGCGTACTGATAGCCAACTCCAATCTGGTACCTAAGTGGGCCAATTGGGAACACTTCAACGAACTCGACCGCAAGGGCTTGTTCATGTACGGGCAGATGACTGCTGGCAGCTGGATTTACATCGGCAGTCAGGGCATCATTCAGGGCACCTATGAGACGTTCGTCGAGGCTGGCAAACAGCACTTCAACAACGACTGGCGAGGCCGCTGGATGTTAACTGCTGGCCTGGGCGGCATGGGTGGTGCGCAACCGCTGGCGGCGACGCTTGCTGGCGCAGTGTCGCTAACCATTGAGTGCCAGCAAAGCAGTATCGATTTCCGTCTACGCACTCGTTACCTTGACAAACAGGCCAAGGATATCGACGATGCGCTCGCACTGGTCCAGTATCATTGTGAACGCCATGAGGCGGTATCGATCGGGTTATTGGGTAACGTAGCAGATATTCTTCCGGAACTGGTGAAGCGCGCTCAGGCAGACGGCATCAAGCCAGATCTGGTGACCGATCAAACCTCCGCGCACGACCTGATTAATGGCTATCTGCCTTCTGGCTGGAGCGTGGCCGATTGGAAAAAGGCTCAAAATGATCCGAGTCAGCATATCCGTCTGACTCAGGAAGCAGCAGCGTCTTGCGCGCGTCATGTGCAAGCGATGCTGGACTTCCATGGCATGGGCATTCAGACCGTCGATTATGGGAATAACATCCGTCAGGTTGCATTCGATCAGGGCGTGCAAGACGCGTTCGCCTTCCCCGGTTTCGTGCCCGCATATATACGTCCCATGTTTTGCGAAGGCAAAGGGCCATTCCGTTGGGTCGCGCTGTCCGGCGATCCGGAAGACATTTACAAGACCGATGCCAAGATCAAAGAACTGTTCCCGCAAAATAAACACGTCCATCGTTGGCTCGACATGGCACGCGAGCGGATTGCGTTTCAGGGCCTGCCAGCCCGAATTTGCTGGCTTGGCTTAGGCGAACGTCACATCGCCGGCCTGGCGTTCAACGAGATGGTGCGAAGTGGTGAATTGAAAGCACCGATCGTGATTGGTCGCGATCATCTGGATACCGGCTCGGTGGCTAGCCCTAACCGTGAAACCGAGAGCATGCTGGATGGCACCGATGCAGTATCGGACTGGCCGTTGCTGAACGCATTGTTGAATACCGCTGGCGGGGCTACCTGGGTCTCGTTGCATCATGGCGGTGGCGTTGGCATGGGCTATTCGCAGCATTCCGGCATGGTGATCGTCGCCGATGGCAGCGATGCTGCCGCACAGAGGCTGGCGAACGTGTTGGTGAACGACTGCGGCAGCGGTGTAATGCGCCATGCCGACGCCGGCTACGAGACCGCAATCGCTTGTGCGAAACGTCATCATTTAAATCTGCCGATGATTGATTGAGCGAACCACACCGAAATATATTGTGCGCAATGTAAGAATAAAACCAAGCATAAAAAACTTGGCACGCGTGGCACATGCGCTCACATGGAACTGAAAAATGCTCACTGATACCTCTTTAGATACCTCTTTAATTTGGGATGGCCTTTGGTTAAACCTCCATATTGCGACGATGGAAGGCACCGGTTACGGTGAGTTATTGGACGGTGCAATTGCCACGTGTAATGGGAAAATTACCTGGCTGGGCCTGCGTGCCGATTTACCCACTGGATGGGAAAAGCAATCGATAAAACAAGTACATGACTGTCGCGGCGCATGGATGACGCCAGGCTTGATTGACTGCCACACACATATCGTGCATGCCGGAAATCGTAGCAACGAGTTCGAAGCAAGACTCAACGGTGCCAACTACGAAGACATCGCCCGCGCGGGCGGTGGCATAATCTCCACGGTACTCGCAACCCGTGCGGCCAGCGAGGAAGAGTTGTTGCTCCAAAGTCTCCCGCGTGTGCGTAGTCTGCTGGCCGAAGGGGTGACTACGCTGGAAATCAAATCCGGCTATGGATTAACGCTGGCGGCCGAATCCAGCATGTTGCGTGTCGCCCGGCGGATTGGGGAGTTACTTCCTGTCACCGTCAAAACTACTTTCCTCGGCGCGCATGCACTGCCACCGGAGTATGCCGGCCAGCCAGATGCCTACGTCGATGCAATCTGTAACGAGATGCTGCCAAGCCTGGTGGCACAAGGATTGGTCGATGCGGTGGATGGCTTCTGTGAAAATATCGGTTTCTCACCAGCGCAGATCGAGCGGGTATTCAAAGCGGCCGAACGTTTGAATCTGCCGGTCAAATTACATGCAGAGCAACTGTCTGATCAAGGAGGCGCTGCCTTGGTTAGCCGCTTCAACGGTCTATCCGCCGATCATCTGGAGTATTTATCCGGTAGCGGTATTGCGCCTATGGCAGAACACGGCACGGTAGCAGTGTTATTACCCGGTGCCTTCTATTTTTTGCGGGAAACCCGATTACCCCCGGTTCAAGCTTTACGGGAAGCCAACGTCCCGATTGCCATCGCCACCGACTGCAATCCTGGCACCTCACCGATGACATCCCCGCTATTGGCGATGAACCTCGCTTGTACGTTATTTCGCCTCACGCCGCAGGAAGCACTGGCAGGTGTCACAATCAATGCAGCCAAGGCGCTTGGCATGGCGAGCAGTATCGGTAGCCTGTCGTTAGGGAAGCGTGCTGACTTTGTGCTGTGGGATATCGACCGCCCCGCCGATCTGGCGTATGCAATGGGATTTAACCCGTGTCGTGCCACTTTTTTTGCAGGGACATTACGTGACCGGCAGAGTGTGCTGTCAGTGCAGTAACAGTTCGGGAAAGCTTTCGTTCTTCTAATCGCCCAGCACCGATCAGCCGTATTTACATTGCCGTTCACGAGTTCGAGAATGTTCCCTCCGATTGTGCGTCTGCATGATATGAAGACCGTACCATCGGGCCCGAGGCCACACGCGTGAAGCCCAGGCGAATTGCCGTTACCCGTAACGCTTCGAATTCCGCAGGGGTGACGTAGCGTGCAACCGGCAAATGATGGGCGCTCGGTTGCAAATATTGTCCAAGCGTCAACATATCGACTTGATGTTTCCGCAGATCCTGCATCACCGCTTCGATCTCTTCAAGTGTCTCACCCAAGCCCAACATCAGTCCAGACTTTGTGGCGACATGCGGATGCTGCTGCTTGAAGCGTTGGAGTAAATCCAATGAATTTTGATAGTCGGCGCCGGGACGCGCTTCACGGTAAAGACGTGGAATAGTTTCGAGATTATGGTTAAAAACATCCGGAGTCGCCTGACCGAGCACAGCAAGGGCGACATCTATGCGCCCGCGAAAATCCGGCGTGAGAATTTCGATCTTTATTTTAGGACTCAGCGCCCGCGTCTCTTGAATACAGTCAACAAAATGTGCCGCACCGCCATCGCGTAAATCATCCCGATCAACCGAGGTTATCACCACATAAGAGAGATCCATCGCCTTGATCGTCCGGGCCAGATTTTTCGGCTCGTCCGCATCAAGGGGGTTGGGTCGACCGTGACCGACATCGCAAAACGGGCAACGCCGGGTACAAATATCACCCATGATCATAAAGGTCGCGGTACCGCTCTTGAAGCACTCTCCGATGTTAGGACAATTTGCTTCTTCGCAGACGGTATGGAGATGGTTTTCGCGCAGGATCTCCTTCATGCGCAAGACTTCGCGGGTGCCTGTAAACTGCGCCCGAATCCATGCTGGTTTGCGTAAATATTGCGACGGTTCAGTAGGAACAATTTTAATCGGGATACGGGCCATTTTTTCTGCACCGCGGAGTTTTTCCCCCGCTTCTACCGGTCGCTGCGCTGCGTTGGATTCGCCCATCAGTATTCCCCTAATCATCTTCTCGGCGTTCGGATTGTCTCTTTCCGAATGCAAAATTTGCTATCGTGTTCAAAACGCTCACGCCACGCGAAACAATGAACGCATCAACCCCGATAATAACGTTGCGCCACGAAAGGCGTTTTGGCGACCACGACCGGGACAGGCTTACCACGCACAATGGCGTCCAGTACAGTCCCGACCGTTGCATGCGCAGTATCCACATAACCCATCGCCACCGGCCCGCCGATGGTGGCTCCAAATCCGCCGCTGGTGACTCTTCCGACAACCTCGCCTTTGGTATTCACCACTTCAGCCCCTTCGCGCACTGGCATACGGTCTTGCGGTACGAGTCCTACGCGTTTCCGCGCAACCCCTTCGGCGAGCTGATGCAGAATAATATCCGCGCCTGGATATCCGCCACTGCGGGCCTGGCCAGCGCGGCGTACTTTTGAAAGTGCCCACGACAGACTTGCTTCGACCGGCGTGCTGTTGGCGTCCATATCGTGCCCGTACAGGCAAAGCCCGGCTTCCAACCGTAATGAATCGCGCGCCCCAAGACCAATAGGGGCAACCTCCGGTTGTGCCAGTAGCACCCGCGCCAGAGCTTCGGCGTGATGGTTCGGCACAGATATCTCAAAACCGTCCTCACCTGTATAGCCGGAACGACTAACAAAACAATTCACGCCCGCCAGCATGACAGTGGCCGTCTGCATGAAAATCATCTTTGCGGTGTTGGGTGCAAGCCGCGCCAACACCTTTGATGCCAGCGGCCCCTGCAACGCCAGCAAGGCACGGTCGCTCAGCTCTTCCACCCGGCAACGCGCCGAGAGGTGCTGCTGCAGATGCGCCAAATCCTGTTGTTTGCAGGCGGCATTGACGACCAGCAACAAGTGATCCCCACCATTCGCGACCATCAGATCGTCGAGGATTCCACCGCTGGCATTGGTGAACAAGGCATAACGCTGCGTATTCACGGGAAGATCGATGATATCAACCGGTACCAGCGTTTCAAGCGCCGTGGCCGCATCTGCGCCGCTCAAGCGTACTTGCCCCATGTGTGAAACGTCGAACAAACCCGCTTGCGTGCGGGTGTGAATGTGCTCTTTCAGCACACCGGTCGGATATTGCACCGGCATCTCGTAACCGGCAAACGGCACCATTTTCGCGCCCAGTTCGAGATGCAGGTTATATAACGGCGTGCGCGCCAGGGATTGGGGTTTGGTATCCATAGGGTTTCCTTTTATTCCTAAGTTTGCAGGCCGAACCAGCCATAAAGCAGAGCGAACCAGTGTGCCGCGTATGTCCGAATTCGATCAGCACTCAATGACATTCACCGCCAGTCCGCCCCGTGAGGTTTCCTTATATTTGGTTTTCATATCAGCGCCGGTATCGCGCATGGTCTTGATAACATTATCGAGCGAAACATGATGCCGGCCATCACCCCGCAGGGCCATTCGCGCTGCATTGATCGCCTTGACCGAACCCATGGCATTGCGCTCTATACACGGCACCTGCACCAATCCGCCAATCGGATCGCAGGTCAGGCCAAGGTTATGTTCCATTCCTATTTCTGCTGCATTTTCGACTTGTGCCGGGGTGCCACCCATCACTTCAGCAAGTGCACCGGCGGCCATAGAACAGGCCACCCCAACCTCGCCCTGACAACCGACTTCTGCGCCAGAAATGGAGGCATTTTCCTTGTATAGAATACCGATTGCGGCGGCGGTCAGCAAAAACCGGACCACGCCGTCATCATTGGCCCCGGGCACAAAACGCACGTAATAATGCAATACCGCTGGAATAATCCCCGCCGCGCCATTGGTCGGGGCAGTCACCACCCGCCCACCGGCAGCATTCTCTTCATTGACCGCCAACGCGTACAGGTTAACCCAATCAAGCGTCGTCAACGGATCGCGCAAACTGCGTTCCGCTTGCATTGATAGCGAACGGTGCAACTCGGCCGCACGCCGCCGCACCTGCATCGGTCCGGGCAGAACGCCCTCTTTTTCGCAACCGCGTTTCACGCAGTCTTGCATCACCTGCCAGATCTTCAATAAGCCATCGCGAATTTCTTGCTCAGGCCGCCACACTTTTTCGTTCTCCACCATTAACTGGCTAACTGAAATTTGATCGCGCTGGCAAAGCGCAAGGAGTTGATTGCCGCTATCAAAGGCGTACGGCAGTAAGGTTGTATCGGATACAATCCGGTCCTCGCCAGCGGCGTTTTCGTCGACCACGAAACCACCGCCTACGGAGTAATACACCTTGTTGGCAATTTCAGCCTGCGCTGCATCGAAAGCAGTAAAACGCATGCCGTTGGGATGGGCTGGCAACGTGCGCTGCCGATACATCAAAAGATGTTCTTTTTCAATAAAGGTGACCGGCTTTATTCCCAATAAACGGATGCTCGTCGTGCTGCGAATTTCCGCTAACTTGGCGTCAATGCTTTCAATATCAACCAGATCCGGCGTCTCGCCCAACAAACCGAGTAACACCGCCTTATCGCTACCATGGCCTTTTCCAGTGGCGCCAAGGGAGCCGTATAACTCTGCCTTGACCGTATTCACCCGGTCCAGCAAACCGTTGACTTTCAAGCCGTTGACAAACAACAGTGCCGCCCGCATTGGCCCTACCGTATGTGAGCTGGACGGGCCAATGCCCACTTTGAAAAGTTCAAATATGCTGATCGCCATCCTGACGGTATCTCCTATGATGAATTACGCTGATGAACCAGGCTGGTACGACCAGAAAAACACCTGGTCGTCGAACCCGAGTTCCGTGCGTCCAGCGTTATTCGTAATCCGACAATGGCGGGCACGAGCACACCAGATTACGGTCACCGTACACGTTATCGACACGTCCCACCGGTGGCCAGTACTTGCTTCCCTTTGCCATTGATATCACCGGAAATACCGCTTGTTCCCGCGTGTAGGCACGATCCCAATCTTCCGTCAGATCCATTGCCGTATGCGGAGCATGTCTGAGCGGACTATTTTCGGCGCTGATGCGTTCGTCTTCAATCTCCTGGATTTCGTGCCTTATCGCAATCATTGCCGTACAAAAACGATCCAGTTCTTCCTTCGATTCGCTTTCGGTAGGTTCAATCATCAATGTTCCAGCCACGGGAAACGACATCGTCGGCGCGTGAAAGCCAAAATCGATGAGGCGTTTCGCGACGTCATCAACAGTGACGCCGGTTTTGTCTTTGAGTGGCCGCAAATCGATAATGCACTCATGCGCCACGATGCCGCCTCTTCCGGCATACAAAATGGGATAATGGGGTGCCAGGCTATGGGCGATATAGTTGGCGTTCAGAATCGCCATTTGACTGGCTTGTTTTAGACCGCGGCTTCCCATCAGCGTGATGTAAGCCCAACTGATCGGTAAAATATTCGCGCTGCCCCATGGCGCAGCGGCGACGGGTGCGATACCGGTCTCAAGCAGCCCATGTCCCGGCAAAAACGGTGCGAGGTGCGCCTTCACGCCAATCGGACCAACGCCGGGGCCGCCACCGCCGTGTGGAATACAAAACGTTTTGTGCAGGTTGAGATGCGACACGTCGCCACCAAAATGACCCGGCGCGCATAAACCGACCATTGCGTTCATATTCGCGCCGTCGATGTAGACCTGCCCGCCATGCGCATGAATGATCTCGCAAATTTCACGAATCGCTTGTTCAAAAACGCCATGCGTGGAAGGATAAGTAATCATCAATGCGGCCAGATCCGCCGCATGCAGGTCGGCCTTGGCTTTGAGATCAGCAACATCAACGTTGCCATTATCGTCGCAACGCACCACGACCACTTTCATGCCTGCCATATGCGCTGTGGCAGGATTGGTACCGTGCGCAGAACTCGGGATAAGACAGATATTCCGGCGTTGCTCACCCCGACTTTGATGATAGGCGCGGATTGCCAGCAAACCGGCATACTCACCTTGCGAACCGGCGTTCGGCTGCAACGACACGGCATCATAACCGGTACAGACACACAACATTTGCTCCAGCTCGGTGACCAGTTGTTGATAGCCCTGTGCTTGCTCTAGCGGCGCAAAAGGATGCATGGCACTGAACTCTCTCCACGTAATCGGTATCATTTCGGTCGTGGCGTTGAGCTTCATCGTGCACGAACCGAGAGGAATCATCGTCCGATCAAGTGCCAGATCCTTATCGGCCAAAGCGCGCAGATAGCGCATCATTTGGGTTTCGGAGTGATGGCTATTGAATACCGGATGCGTCAAAAATGCACTTGTTCGACTGAGTTCTGCAGGAATCCGATCATCAACGTCGGCCTCCTCCGTTGCGAACGAAAGCGTGGGGTGACCCTTGCGTGAAAAAATACCCCACAATGTCTCGATATCTTTTGCCGTCGTCGTCTCGTCGAATGAGAGGCCGACCTGATCTGTTCCGACCAGCCGCAAATTGATGGATTGCGCCCGCGCCGCCGCATGAATCGCCTGCGTATGTCCGGTGGTGCTCACGGTAAGCGTATCGAAAAAATGCGGCGTCAACACGGCATAATCAAGCTTGCCCAACCCCGCAGCAAATGTTGCCGCCAGTCGATGCACACGTTGCGCGATGGTCTTCAATCCTTGCGGTCCGTGATACACCGCATACATGCTCGCAATATTCGCTAACAATACCTGCGCAGTGCAGATATTGCTAGTCGCTTTTTCACGGCGGATATGTTGCTCCCGCGTTTGCATCGCCAGACGATATGCTTTGTCACCGCGGCTGTCGATAGAAACGCCGACAATACGTCCCGGCATTAAACGTTTGTGCACATCCCTGGTAGCGAAGTAGGCAGCATGTGGCCCTCCGTATCCCAACGGAACACCAAAGCGCTGAGACGTGCCTATCGCCACATCGGCACCAAATTCACCGGGCGGCGTCAATAACGTTAACGCCAGCAGGTCGGCAGCAACGACTACTAATGCATCCTTGGCATGTGCAAGGGCCACCGTTGTGGCGTAATCATGGATCTCGCCACTCAGATTTGGATATTGCAACAACACGCCGAAACAATCGAGATCATTCAGCGCTGTTAAATGGTCACCCACCACAACATTGATGTCTAGCGGAGCAGCACGGGTTCGCACCACATCAATCGTTTGTGGAAAGCAATCCTGCGAGACGAAGAAAGTGGTGCTTTTACTTTTTGATACCCGCTGGCAAAAAGTCATCGCCTCGGCTGCCGCGGTAGACTCGTCAAGCAGCGACGCGTTAGCGATTTCCAGACCTGTCAAATCGGACACCATCGTCTGAAAATTCAGCAGCGCCTCCAGCCGCCCCTGTGATATTTCCGGCTGATACGGCGTATAGGCGGTGTACCAGCCTGGATTTTCGAGCAGATTACGTAGTATCACGGTGGGTGTATGGCAGTTGTAATAGCCCGTCCCGATATAGGTTTTAAACACCTGATTCTTGGCCGCGATAGTGCGTAGCGCCTCCAGCGTTTCCACCTCATTGAGTGCGCACTGCAAGTCTAGCGGCGCGTCCGACAAAATAGCGGCTGGCACAACATTTTTTATCAGCGCGTCGATCGACGTGTACCCCAGCGCCGCCAGCATGCGTTGCTGGTCTGCTTCACCAGGCCCGATGTGCCGGCCGACAAAATCAGTATGCTGCAATAAATCTTCAAACGCCGGACGTATTGGGGTCATTCTTTTCTCTCACGAAAGTTACTTATGGGGCCAAACGTTCGCATCGCCGCAGCGACGCGGATGGTGCAAGGCATTGGGCAAAAACAGCTCGCAATAGTTAATTTCCGATCAGCCCAAAGTTGCAAGGAAAGCCTTGTAACCATCCTCGTCCATCAGGCCGGTGATACCGGCAACGTCGTTCGCCTGAAACCTGAAAAACCATCCTTCGCCCAACGGATCTTCATTCACTTTACCTGGCTCCTCGGCCAAAGCCTCGTTGACTTCGGTGATAACGCCGGAGGCTGGCATCATAATCTCGCTGGCGGTTTTTACCGATTCAATGACCGCGGCTTCTTGCCCTTTTTCGATTTCCTTGCCGATGTCAGGCAACTGAACATAAACCAGATCACCTAGATGGTCTTGCGCAAAATCAGTAATGCCGACCGTCACTAAACCGTGATCGTCGATTTTTAGCCACTCGTGCTCTTCGGTATATTTAGTCGCGCTCATCGTTTGCTCTCCACAAAAGGTTGGTCGTACTCAATTCTTAGATATTCGGCCTGCGAGTTCGGCGGCCCGGCGGCCCGGCGATCCGGCGATCCGGCGGTCCGGCGGTCCGGCGATCCGGCGATCCGGCGATCCGGCGCACGGACGCGAATGTCTTAGAAGCGTTTAATAGAATAACTAAACCTCATGAAATTGTATGGTTTTCAAGATTTCCTGGGCAATCATTTCCAATGGTAAATAAGGCATAAAAACGATTATTTTCTAGTTTAATAATTAAAAAACAAAAATAAACTTCAAAATATTTAAAAAAAACAAAATAACAAAATGCACGACTGTTAATGGCCAAAAATTTTCATGCTCTCCATTGATCGTCGACACGAGTGTTCAAAAACCTCAAACCGTCGCCCCCATAGACCACAAAAAAAGTTCTTAAGTTCGGCCTTGCGGAGAGCAATTTTCTTTTAATATTAACGCAAATAAAATGCAAACTGGCGTCTGAAATTGATGGTCGCGACTGACCTTTATCAAAAAAATAAGTTTCCCCGTCCTTTACGATCAAACCACTTTGCTCAGCCCATTTCAACGTAGACTCTGATAGTAGTCATCTAAAAGGATGCGTGTTATGAAAATTCATGAATTAATGGCGCGGCTAGGCGTACCGCAGACGGCACTGGAAAACGGCGGTTTGAAAGTGCATAGCCCGATTGATGGCAGCTTGCTGGCCAGCATCAATACACACAGTCCAGCACAAGCCGCCGCAGCCATCGATCGCGCGCACAACGCGTTTTTGACATGGCGCAGCGTCCCGGCACCGCGACGCGGCGAGTTGGTTCGCTTGCTGGGAAACCTCCTGCGTGAACACAAACAAGATTTAGGCGCGCTCATCACGACCGAGACAGGCAAAATTCTGCAGGAGGGACTAGGTGAAGTCCAGGAAATGATCGATATCTGCGACTTCGCGGTCGGCCTTTCGCGCCAGTTATATGGCCTGACCATCGCTTCCGAAAGGCCCGGCCATCGCATGATGGAAAGCTGGCATCCGCTGGGGGTCTGTGGGGTTATATCAGCCTTTAATTTTCCTGCAGCGGTATGGGCCTGGAACGCGGCGCTGGCTTTTGTCTGCGGTAACAGCGTGGTCTGGAAACCGTCAGAAAAAGCACCATTGACAGGACTAGCATGCACCGCCTTGTTCAATCAGGCTTGCGCAGCATTTGGCGATGCCCCGGACGGTTTGCTTGAACTGATCCAGGGTAACCGCACGGTTGGCGACATCTTGGTCAAAGATAAGAAAGTTCCTCTGATTTCGGCCACAGGCTCAACGCGGATGGGACGTGAAATAGGTCCAAAAGTGGCAGAAAGATTTGGTCGCAGCATTCTTGAGCTAGGCGGTAATAACGCGGCCATCGTCGCGCCAAGCGCCGACTTGTCGATGGTCGTGCGCGGCGTTCTGTTCTCTGCCGTCGGAACCGCCGGGCAACGTTGCACAACGCTACGTCGATTAATCGTGCATAACGATATTTATGACGCACTGATACCACAACTCCGCAAAGCCTACGACAAGATCAGCATTGGGAATCCCTTAGAAAGCGCTACCCTGGTCGGCCCGCTGATAGATGCAACTTCTTTTGACACAATGCAACAAGCGTTGACCGTTGCGCGCAGCCAGGGCGGCGAGGTCACCGGTGGCGGACGCGTTGAAGTCAACGGATGCTCAAACGGTTTCTACGTCCGACCGGCGTTGGTTGAGATGCCGCAACAAAGCGACATCGTCTGTCATGAAACGTTTGCACCCATTTTATACGTCATGCGTTACGACGACTTTGCTGAAGCCATCGCACTACAAAATGGCGTGCCACAAGGGCTTTCCTCGTCCATCTTCACATTAAATATGCGTGAAGCGGAACTCTTCCTGTCTACTGTCGGCAGTGATTGCGGCATCGCGAATGTCAACATCGGTCCGTCTGGCGCTGAAATTGGCGGCGCGTTCGGTGGCGAAAAGGACACCGGGGGTGGGCGTGAATCCGGCTCCGATGCCTGGAGAGGATACATGCGTCGGGCCACGAACACGATCAACTATTCAGATGCATTGCCGTTAGCGCAGGGCATTCAGTTTGATGTCTAGATCATAGTCTTGACGAATATGACGACTGTTGCGACTGTTACGAATGTTACGAATATGAGGACTGGATGGCTATGAAGGCAAACTTCGTCAGCCATCATTTTTAACGCTATTCTGCTTCTGCAACGCTTGCGCTCGAATACCGGAAAGGCTGATCGTTGGCGTAATTACCTCCGGCGACAAGCGAATTTCGATGACAGCGGGCAAGCCCGAAGCGCACGCCCGCTCGAACGCAGTGGCAAAATCCTCCGTAGCTTCCACTACCGCGCCAAAAGCACCGAACGATCTGGCGTAAGCGGCAAAGTCGGGATTGGTCAGCGTGGTGCCAATCACGCGAGCCGGGTATTCCCTTTCCTGATGCATGCGTATGGTGCCGTAAATTCCATTATTCACGACGATAAAGATTACTGGCAACGCGTATTGCATCGCTGTGGCCAGCTCCTGGCTGCTCATCATGAAGCAACCGTCCCCCGCAAAAGCAATCACTGTGCGTTCGGGATAAAGAGACTTTGCTGCGATGGCCGCCGGCACTCCGTATCCCATCGCGCCACTGGTTGGTGCCAGCTGCGACTTAAAATGACGATACCGATAAAACCGGTGCACCCACGTCGCATAATTGCCAGCACCATTACAAATGATCGCATCTGAAGGAAGCCGATCCCGAAGATATTCCATGACATCACCCATCTGGAGCGGCCCGTCAACCTGCGGCGGCGTACTCCATGCCAGGTATTGCGCATGCGCGATCTCTGCCTGTCCCGACCATGCGGGCGCGGCCTCTGGAAGCAAATCAACTAACGCGGCGGCACATTCCGGCATGCTCGCGTTGATCGGCAATTGTGCCGCATACACCGACCCAAGTTCCTCCGCACCAGCGTGCACATGGATCAAGCACTGTTGCGGTGTCGGAATAGTAAATAGGGTATACCCACTGGTTGTCATCTCGCCCAGCCGCGGGCCAATTGCCAGCACCACGTCGGCATCTTTAATGCGTTGCGCGAGCGCTGGATTAATACCGATACCGACATCCCCAGCATACAATGCATGGGTGTTGTCAAACAAATCCTGAAAACGGAAAGCACAGGCTATCGGCAATTGCCACGCCTCCGCGAACTGGCGGACGTTACGACAGGCTTGCGGCGTCCAACCGCTGCCACCGAGTATCGCAATCGGCCTTTGCGCACCCGCAAGTAATCTCGTCAGTTCTCGCAACGATGCTGGCGTCGGCGCGCACGCGGAACGTTGGTAAGCTGGCGCGCCATTAGCCTGTCCAATTTCAGTGAGCATATCTTCCGGCAACGCCAACACCACGGGACCCGGGCGGCCGCTCACAGCGGTATGAAAGGCCCGACTGATGTATTCAGGAATACGCTTCACGTCGTCGATTTGCGCGACCCATTTCGCCATGTGCCCAAACACACGCCGATAATCGATTTCCTGAAACGCCTCGCGATCCAGGCAACCGCGCGCCACTTGCCCTATGAACATAATCATTGGCGTCGAATCCTGCTGGGCCGTGTGCAGGCCAATTGCAGCATTCATCGCGCCCGGGCCACGCGTGACCATTACGATCCCAGGCTTACCGGTTAGTTTGCCAACGGCCTCGGCCATATTGGCAGCGCCACCTTCATGCCGACATACCCGCAAAGCAATACGATCCCGCGCATCGTAGAGAGCGTCCAGTACATTGAGATAGCTCTCGCCCGGCACGCAAAACACCTGCTCTACGCCGTGCGTCATAAGACAATCAACCAGAATCTGCCCACCGCTACCAGAAATTTTCACTGCGTAATCCATTTTTTCTCCGGGTCTCAATCAACGTTTAAATGTCACCGATACCGATACCGAATCGCAGGCAGCAGGCATTGCCACTTGCTTAGCGAAGCGATGATCCAGCGCGCGCGATCGTCCAAAAAATGACAGATCGGACTGCCATAAAAAACGACCCGATTGATGCGATGCCCTCTGGCTGTCCTAACAACCTTTCATCGCTGTCACTGTCACTGTCAACCAGACTATTGCGGTCACAGTTTTTACTTCTATAAAAAATGACATTTGATAATAGTACCGCGGCCGAGATAACGAATTTTATATCTTGCAGAGGGCGGTTTGCCGAACCACGCAGATCACAGGTCAGCGGCGTGGAACAGTATGCCGGCATCTCTGGAAGGAAGGCGCAATGAAGTTTGAATAATTCGAATTTATAGCCTAAAAATACACAGGGAAGTGTCTTCTTCGGCAAATCTCGTTTTCAAGCTCCGCCGAACGCCTTTTTAACACCATTTAACTGAACTTTTTTATTGTTAATATTGCCATGGCACACTCAAATGACAGACATCGCAGGTATCGTATTCTGAGTTTCTTGAGCCATTACGCATCGTCGATTTCCCCAATGTCAGCGCGGGTGGCGGGTCTAATTTTATTGATTGGGCTCTGTATTAGCGGTCTCACCTTTAATTCTGTGTCGATTTTGCTTTTACAGTTGTTACAGTGGCTAGGGCAGGATTGTACCTGGTGCACCATCGCGCCAGTGTGACGCGCCTTTCGTTAAATTAAAATAAAAAATTTGAATCATTAGCAATGTATAAGGTCAATCCTATTGTCAACCGATTAATTATTGCAGTTAGGCGGGGCAAAGTAGCGCTCACATCAGGCGCACATTTAATAATTACTGCAATGTAACGAAAGTTTTAAAGCCAACAGGCCGCTGCAAATATTCAATAAAATGTCGCTAAATTGCATCACGTTGGTCGGTTGAAGAGCATCATTTTTGCGCATCTTAATCTCCCTGACGCCATCGCTGTTACCATATAAATGTCGACCAGTGAGAACGACATAAAAAAGAGTCAAACAGAGAGACAAAAGAGTCAAAAGAAACCAAGAACAATAATGCTTTGCAGTAAAAAGTAGACGTCTTCTACTCGAAGTTAATACCGGTCCTTTGATTGTCTTTACCTATGTAACGGAGAAATCATGAACATGATTAAACGTATGTTTACTCCAACTCACCTCTCTATCGTCAATGACGAACTTGCGGCAGCCCGTCTGCAATTATTGTCCGCAGAAAACGATCTCGAACACGTGCAGGCGCAAGTAAACTTGCTCAATACCCGCATCGCACGTCTCGAAGGAAAAACGAAAATTGTCGATACGTACACGTCGACGCTCGACGCGCAAATATATGCTACCCGCTTGCGCAGCACTTCCCCTGATCCCGCTGCTCGGTCACAAGCTGAACACGATATCTCGGAATTACGGCCTAAAATAGCTGGAAAATAAATAACCGAAATTTTGACAACCAATGTTGTTTAACTTTGGATTCTGATTTCGGGAGTACGGCCATGTCACCGACGACCATACTGAAATTTGGCATGGCCACTACTTTACTATTCATTGTTGGTGCAAGCTCTGCGCAGCAAAATAATCCGCTCGACATAATCCCCGAAAAAATGCCGTTCGACGTCCCCTATGGAAGTCCCATTCCGCTCGACGTGGCCGAGCTGGTATTGGGCGCTTCGGTTGCAGAGGCGAGAAAGCATAACTGGAAAATGAATTGCGCGGTGGTCGACTCCGGTGCCAACCTGGTGTCCTTTAAACGCATGGACGGTGCGCAACTTGCCTCTATCGACATCGCGATTCACAAAGCTCGCACTGCCGCCAAATTCCGTCGCGAAACCAAGACCTTTGAGAATGCCATACAACTCAATAGCCAAAGCTACGTCTGACATTGGACGATGTCATCGCATCCCGCGGTGGCTTACCCTTGGTCGTCAGCGACAAAATCGTCGGGGCAGTCGGATGCTCCGGTGGGGCCGGTTCACAAGATGAGGTGACGGCGAAAGCTGGCGTTGCAGCCCGCGCTAAATGAGACCAACGCGGGAAGCTGAATCTTGAAATGATGGGAGATTTTGCAAACTCTGAAAGCGGCGGAGATTGACGAAATAAAGACAGACCGCCCGCAAAGTAGATAAGAGACCTGAAACGACGCCGGCAAACCGATAAAGCAGCATCGCTGATAAGCGCCCTCTTCATCTTTTCAGCTGTCCCCACCTTTTGTAAATTAATTTTGTTAAATCAGATGCTGTCAGAGTGCGGCTAACATCTTTCGAACCGCGTCCTGTGTAGCTTCATCGCTCAATCCAAGACTTCCCTTGGTTTCAATTAGTCGATCGCGACACCACGCTGGCCAGCCGAATACATCATCATCAATGGCGAACCAACTGTCTGGTTTACGCTGTTCCACGTCGTTCCAGATTTGCATGCCACGCGGCATAATATCGAATTCACTTTGCAGCAACTTCGGATGATGAAAAGTTGAACCTATCACGCGGGTGCGTAATTCTTCGGTCAATTCCTGGCGGGTAGCATCGAAACCCAAAGCCCGTACCCAACTCGTCGATAAAACAATTTTTACATCTGGATGGGGCGCAAGTAATTCTTCCAGAATCGGCATCCACTCGAAGAATGATCGCTCTGGGTTGGTCAGGTACATTCCGCGCTTGCGATTACGCATCACCATGCCGTCGTGTAGCACACCATTAAAATCTAAATATAAAATTTTCATTAAGTTTCAAGTTTCAAAGTTCAGGTTTTCAATTATTGATTACTAAATATTGGTGTAAGCGTAATCATTAAGTATTAAATTATTACCGGGTACTAAGTCGACGTATTCGCCGACCAACAATTCTGCGCAGCCGCATGTCACTATTAACCGTGGTTTCCGCGCTTCACAAAAAATAATCCGGTCCCAATGACCATTAACAGACCGCCAAAAATCCGATTCTGAATTTTAAGCGCCTGCACGTTCTTGAACAGGTTTTGCATTGACCGTCCCGCGAACGCATATCCATGCATAACTATCACATCCACCGTCACCGTCGTGAGCGACATGACCAATAATTGCAACGCCAGAGGTCGATTTTGGCTGATAAATTGCGGCAGGATCGCCACCATAAAAACGATGCCCTTTGGATTGGTCACATTCGTCAACAGTCCTGTTCCAAAACGACGTTGCCAGGTGATGATTGCGCCCGGGCTGTCCGTCATTGAACTTGGTGCAGACGTGTCCACTGGCGAAACCGCGCCACGCCATTGACACAATCCGATATAAATAAGATAAGCCGCACCAAGAAATTTCACGATGTTAAACGCTATTTCAGAGGCAACCAGCAACGATCCCACACCGGCTCCTGCGATCAACAGTATGACCACCAAACCACACTCAAGGCCAAAAATGGTAGCGCTCGTCCGCCGCACCCCAAACCGAACCCCGTGACTCATCGAAAGAATTGCGCCAGAACCGGGGGATATTGCAATGAAAATTGATGCGATTAAATACGTATTCCAGAGATGGATGTTCATGCCAGCGTGAAGTGATTCGTGAGTTTACTATTTTACGGTGTAGATGAAGAGTATGGCGCTGAAAGTTAACGTCCTTTGCGTTATTAACGAAGCAAAGGCCTGATCAACCGAGGAACTGACGGCGAGCGACCGCAAATGCATGGTATTCATTGATTACAGTCACGGATGGGATGCAAAACAGGAGATTCGCCTGGTCTTAGCGCCGATCACCTGTTAACGTGAACGAAAAACGTGAACCAAAAACGTGAACGAAAGTTCGTTCGTCATCACATCAATATGACTAAGGCGCCATTCAAACTTTTACGCTTGATTGCGCCGTTCCCTCCAACATTTAGTTACTCAGCGGCGTTTCTTGCATATTCAGCTCTGCGGGCCTGATCGGATTCAATTAATAACTGATACCGCGCCTCCGACACGCGCTGAAGCAACACGGCAGCGTAACGCTCGCGTTGCAACCATTCGATAATCCAGGATGTGAGTAATATTATCGTTGCATACACGATGATCAGATAAATATCCTTAACCTCAAAGGTCTGGAAGGAGAAATAGGGTTTTCTGAAAAAGAAAAATGCCGTAGGTAAACTAATCGCCAGTAATCCCGTTGAATGCCAAAAACCGAAAAAACACGCCATAACAATGCAGTTAACGGCAAAAAATAGCATTGACATTGAATCGTCGAGTACCGAATTCAATACATATCGTAAGCAAAACGTTAAAGCGAATCCCAATAAACAGATTCCCATTGAACGAACACCACTTTGTTTCCAGGTTCTACTATTTTTTAATTTCATACCAGTTTTCAGATAATTAACGACAGGTAAGGTAAAACTCGAAATCGGCCAACGATCCCAGTCTTCTATCCACGCCGATCTTTTAATGGCGATTGATGCTTCAACTCTCTGTAGGAAAGATCTTTTAAATGCATCTCGATATTTTTCCGGATGAATTGAACTGTTTCATTTGTGACAATTTCTCGCTCATTATCAACAGTAATAATATGATAACAGTCACCCAACCAAATTACCTTACGTAATTCCGAGCTCACATGCTCCAAAATCATCTCTGGATTTTTTGGCGATGCGGTTTCATCATCGATGGCGTGAATCACCAGAAGGTTCGTCTTTACCTGTTTAAGAGAATGACGGACGTAAGCCATCATTTGATGCGCACCACGAAGTTGCCTCGCAGGAATAGCCGCAGCGCCTACCGCAGCGACGCCATCTTTTTTGAGCGAGTTCGCAACCCTTCTGCGCATATCGAAGTTCTTGATGCCATACGGCTCGCCTTCTTCATGCGCCCAGTTTTTATACCCCAGCAAAAAAGGAATTTGCATTAAATGCTGATACCACGGGATTGACCATCCGTCATAGCGCAGAACGGGCGATAGCGCCACGATAGCGATAGCTTCATGACTGCGCGACGCCACCGCCAGGGCGAGCGTTGCCCCCATGCTTAAGCCACAGAGAGAAACCGTTTTAAAATTTAATCTCAACCGGGTAATTTCGCTATCCACAACCGCACACCAATCTTCCCAGTGCGGGGTGATGGTGGGATCGACATGTCCGGCAGAATAATTCGGTATGACCAATTCAATGACTGCGCAGCCACTTTTTCGTAAGGCTTTGGGTATTGACCCCATCTCAAGCGACGAACCGCATAATCCATGCAATAGAATAACTGCATGGGCGATGGGTTGTTCATTGTGCATTTTTGATTCCATAAATAATGACTGTGTTGCTTTAGAATAACTCAAAATGGTTATTTATTAAATTTCATAGGCAAAGCCCATCTGCCTCCTCCAACGCATCTCCTTACGCTTTGATACAGGCAAAAAAACCGCTTACCCCAAAAACGCCGATTAAAGTCGAATTAAGGTCGAACTGGGCCCTCGCGGACTTTGCCAGACCAGATTGTAAGCCATGCAAGCCATCTTTAAACAGATTCCCCTCTATGTAACCGAGAAAGGTCCAAAATCCAAGGTCCAAACTGAACCGAAGCGACGTCAATAAAATCTTTAGCGAAGCTGCTCGCCGGAACGGCAACAGCCGCTTTGAGCATTCTTAAAATGACTCCCCCAACCAAGCCCCTCGCCCATTTGCAACTATCGCGGCGGATGGATACTTAAGGTCGACCGTAAGAAATCGATAAATGCGCGTACCTTTGCAGATAGATGGCGGTTCTGGGGGTACAAAATAGAGAATGGCCGGGATCGCCCGGCGTGATTGTGAAGAACTTCTATCAGGTCGCCGCGCTTTACGGCGCCGACTGCCGCGAAACGGTAGGTCTGGTAGAGGCCACCGCCGGCATTGACCCAGGCGACGCAACCAAGCGCATCGTTAAGAATGCGCATCCGACTCTGAATCGGATGATCGATTTCTTCCCCGTTCTCGCCCTGAAATAACCATAGCATCGGACGCCCGGTATTCGGCGACACGTACTGAATGCAATCGTGCGCCGCAAGATCATCAAGAGAAAGTGGCGTGCCCTTTTTCGCCAGATATTCCGGCGTACCGAAGACGCCCAAAAACGCGTCCTCGAGCTTATAGGCAACTAGCCGTGAGTCGCGCTGGATGCCGACGCGTATTGCAAGATCGAATCCCTCCTCAACAAAATCGACGATCTTATCCGAGATGCTTAGCTCAATGTCGATCTGCGGGTACGCCTCGGTGAATTTTGGCATCAGGGGCAATAACCGATGCGTCCCGTAAGCCGCACCGACGCTAATACGCAGCAGTCCACTGGGCACTGTCTGGCCGCCGGTAATAGCGCGTTCGGCTTCAGCGATCTGGCCCAGAGCCAACTGACACTCCTTCCAATAAAGCGCGCCCTCGTTTGTGACCTTAACGCTTCGCGTTGTGCGGGAGAACAGGCGCACGCCCAGCCGCTGCTCGAGCCGGCTGATAGATCTGCTCACGGCCGCGGGCGTGACCCCGAAGAACTCCGCTGCCGCAGTAAAGCTGCCCAACTCCGCAGCTTTGCAAAATTGCTCGATGCTGCCAATCTGAATCGAATCAACTATCGCCATTACTTATTCCAAAATGTAACAAATGAAGTGATTCTACCCCCGTTTATCTACGTCAAACAAGCTAATACACTACGCTCAATGCTTGTACAAAGACCGCTTGCACGTTAAACCGCGGCTTCGCTGAAGCTTCCGATCTATCCGCCCGACTTATAAGGAACCATCGTCATGACATCTAAACTGCACCTCTTTACCTCGCCCTCGGCGTTCCCTAACCCACAGCGCCTGCGTCTGTTCATGCACGAAAAAGGCATTGCCGATCAATTCGAAGAGCGTGTCTACGACATGGCACCGGGCGGCGAGCAGCGGCAATGGCCGCACCTCAAGATGAATCCATGGGGCGAAACTCCGACTCTTCAATTGGCCGACGGCAGCTTTATTTCCGAAACCGCCGCGATCGCCCGGTATCTGGACCAGGCTTATCCGGGCCGAAAGATTATGGGTGAGACGCCATTGGAACAGGGTCTCGACAACATGTGGGACAACCGCATCTGGGTCCATATCCTCTACCGGATCGTCACGGCCTTTCATGTCCTGCATACCGGGCTAGGACCGAAACTTGAACTGACCAAGAACGAGGCCTGGGGCGAGCATTGCCGCAAAGAGGCTCTGGCGCACGCAAGTCTGGTCGACCGGCATCTGTCGGACGGACGCGACTGGCTGCTCGGCGGAGATGCGCCGACCTTTTCGGACATCACGCTGGCAACCGCGATCGCCTTTTCAAAGTTCCCGGTCAATGCCACCCCGCTGGATGAACGTTTCGAGCATCTGGATGCGTTCTGGAAGCGGTGGCAGCTTCGCCCCGCCTTTCAGGCCGCCTATGCCGACCGCAACAGCGGTGTGCCCGAATTGGATAGCCCTCAGGGAAACTAAAGCAGGCAGTTCGGCGAAGGAGTTTGGCGCGGCCCGACAACGTTGCTCGGCCCGCGCTGGAACTTGCACGATCTTTGCTAACGAACCGATGCGCAATGTGGGTCGCCATCGGGTCAATGTCTTGTAAGACGAATGAACGACGGTGACCATAACCATCGCTGTCGACGCAGCGAGCCTACGATTACGGTCGCCGATATCAGTGACAAATAGCGCTTAACAACAAACGCCCCAATCTATTCGATCAAGGTTCGTACTTCCTCGACCCCCGGGCGCTTTTATCCTTGAGTTCATCGATGTTTCTCGCCGCAATTTCGGCCAGCATTTGAGAGGATGTTAACGCCAGCCGCACCAGACGCTCAGTGTCGATGGTATTCAACGCTGGCATCGCGTCAGTTCCTCTGTCCAAAGTACTAAAGTGAGCCACCTCAAGGCAGGTCTGAATGCCCCGACAGATATCAACCGTTCGCCCGTAAAATTCTGCGTGCTGTTCAGTTTGATGATCCAAAGGCAGCCATGAGAACGCTGTGTGGAAGGCTTCCTGGTCGGAATTTGGGATGGTCGGTTCGCTCATGATTGTGCCTTCCGAGAGACATCGATGAAAACGGCCTGAACATCATTAACTAATGAGAGGTGATTTTGGCGCGTGGAGTGAAAGCGAACTGTCGTGGCACTATTAGACATTATTGATTCCTTGTACGGTTAGACCGCTCCCCCGTTCTCAAGCGGGGTGGGCAGCAAAAGCAGGTTGAGAACCGGCGTACAAGGCTACCGGCAGCCCGAAGGCTCCCACCAGTGCCGCCCATAGAAAGGCGCAACAAAGGTAAGCACACGTAAAAAGACCGCTTAACGCGGCCAGTGCGCCTTGTACACTTCAGGTTCTCAAGCCCGGCCCCCTCTTTTTCGGAGACATAAAGATTATAGAGCATGATCGTTCCTTTAGGGTTACAACTCAAATATCAATGCGCTAATCGCCTAAAATTGGCCGCTGATAAATACGCAAATGGTCTTCGGTTGATTCGATTCGCACTCCAGAGAAAACGCCACGGCGACCTCGCTTGACAGCGACTTGGTTTGCTTATGACCGGTTTGTGCCCTACGGTTCGGGTGCTATTCCTACTGGCAATCCTGTCCGTCCAACCCAATCCTTTTGGACCGATTTCAACGGTTGAACAACCTAGTTTGTCCGGCCGCTTTAGACTGATTGCCGACGTTCAGGTTTCGCCGACAACGGGCGGCTCAAGGATGGTTAGCCGCCGTGGATCGGGGTAGTCTGTTCGTGGCGCTTGAGTTCTGAGCATTTGATGAAAAGGAAATTAAAATAAGCCGTTCCAATGTGCTTCACGAAGATGATTAAAATTCCAAGATTCGCGACCCTCACCCTTCATCGCAGCCCAGAGGTCAAGGTCTGCTGTGAGCACCACCGTATTCTCCGCTTCCGAAGATCGAATCAAGACGGCATCGGTTAGTCCCAAACGGCAAAAATGCTTTTCCTCCGCGACATCCCTGCTTGCGATTACAATTTCTTTCAATTCTTCGATGAGCTTTGCAAAGTACTCAAACAACAAGGTTTTTGAAGGCTCCCCGATATAAGCGAGCAGATTTGATGTTTCGGTCAAAATATTCGGCGTAAAAAGCACCTCTTCAGCGTTCGCCAAAATTTTGGCAAGCTTGATCAAAATCCTCCTTGTCGAAGCTATCTACCTTTTTATGCTTTTTGATCAAATCCGTAGAAACGTTGCCTACAATGAATAAGAGCAGCAAGTTTGTATCAAGAATAATGATCTTCTTGTGCACTATTTCATTTCTCGATTAGTAATCCCGAGCACTTGCTCAGTCGCATCGTCAATTCGCACAATCTTAAAAAGACGAGCCGAGTTCGTCACCGCGATTGCGGCTCCAATGATGCCCTGCGCTTTCGAATCCCATGGTCTAGAAAAACCGACTGTAACAAGCCAATCTTCGGTTTTATTATCTTTGCAAATCTCTTCCAAGCCCAGGTTTTCAATATTGTCATCTGCGAACATATCCAAGACATATTCTTTAGCTATTTTCACCGCACTTTTGGCATCCATTTAACACCCCTTGCAATATTTTTAACAGTTGAAATTGTGACCGACTGCTAAGATTATGCAATCAGGATCGGAATTTTGAGCCGACGCACGGGATAACAGAAGGCGCGTAAAAAGAACGATGCCGTGCTAGCAACTGCATGCAAATTCGTCAATCGCCCAGTATCTTATCGCGATATCGAATATTACAACTCCCGGGGCCTATGGAAATACCGGCATCGTCGACGTTTCACTGCTTCAGCAACGGTTCGTTCCTTATGCATGTATTGTCCGCTGACAGTCTAACTGCAGCCATTCAAATTTCCATGCGAAATGGCTGTTCACGCTGCATTGCTGTCATTGATATGAAAAACCTAAAGGGCTTTTAGAAGCCCTGTCTTCCACGAATGCTCTAATCGAGGCAAAACCAAGGTTAGCAGCGCATTAGCTTTATAACCGTTCAAAAATGTCGTTCCGCTTTCCATTCTTCGTAATCATTCGGCCTAAGACGACTCGCGCCAGATCGTAAGAACACTAGCATTTTTGCAAAGCAGCAATTAACTCGCCTTAATTTGCCTCTATCGCCGTGCTATTACCTAAAAGCTTCACAAACGCCTCGGCGGGTACGGGCTTACTATATAAAAACCCCTGCGCCTGTTCGCAACGTAACAACCGCAGGAGATTTGCTTCTTCTGTCGTTTCAACGCCCTCGGCAACGACTTTAAATCCGAGGCTATGCGCCAATGAAATTATTGTGCTGACTATGCCCATGAATTCGGGCTTCTTCGCCATTTTGGTGACAAAAGATCGGTCAATTTTGAGCACATCTATTGGTAACGTTACCAGGTACGACAAATTAGAATACCCAGTTCCAAAGTCATCCAGGGCGATAGGAACGCCAAGCCTTCTGATTGCCAAAAGAAGAGAGGTAATTTCTTCTCTGTTCGACAGTAAGCTACTTTCTGTGAGTTCAATTGAAAGCGGATTCAAATGCTCAGCACCGCTGTCGTTCAAGGATTGCTGAATCATGTTTAGGAAATTCGGATCAGTAAGCTGCTGTGCGGCCACGTTGACGGCGATTTGAGGCGGAGTCAAACCCGCATCGCGCCATGTCCGCCAGTCTTTCATTGCTTGCTCAAGCACTATTTGTCCCACGTCCAGGATCAATCCAGTCTTTTCTAATAAAGGAATGAAATCGCGCGGTTCAACGATGCCCCGGATAGGATGTTTCCAGCGCACCAACGCTTCCGCACCAGTGATTTGCTGGATTTTCAGATTAATTTTAGGCTGATAGTAGTTAACGAACTGATTTTGCGTAATCGCCCGTTCCAGATCCGAAATGCGTCCACGTTCGTTGATATCTCCCCGCAATTTATTTTGCGTTATCGCAGGAGGGATAGGAGTTTCTGAGTTGGTTAAATTTTCCCACTGACTAGTTAATTGACGAAATTTAAGATGCGTCATTACGGCGTGGGAAATGGTCGTTAAAGAGGCGATTTGTCCATCGCTCAAAACTCGTGGCTGGGTATCCATCACACACAAGCTTCCGATCGCACTCTCGCCATCGCTATCTAGCGGGAAACCACCATAAAATTTTAAGCCTCCATCTACCACGTTCCGGTTGTCGCAAAATCTGGGGTCCTGCGACAAGTCTGAGATTAAAAACGGCGTTTCCGAATAAAAGACGACAAAAGCACAAATGGAGTCGTAGCGTGACTTATGTTTGATAGTCACGCCAAATGACGAGATTATCCGCTGTCGGTCGCTATCAACGAGACTAATGAACGCAAAAGGTGTAGATGCTATTTCTGCAGCAAGCCTGACATATCTAATTAAAACATCATCCGGCTCTTCGTTGAAAATTTTATATTGGTGAAGACGGGCGAGACGCTGTTTCTCGTTGCGCGGAACGGGAGCTGCGATTTTCATTTGATCCATGAAATCTGTATTCCGGTGTCGTGCGTATATTTATCTGCAAACATCACTTGTGAACTTTTCTGAACTGGCGGATAAGAAAATTCTGCCGGGTAAAAGTGCAATCAGAGGTGGTTTTAAAGTCTTTCCTCTATTAAATAGCAATTCATTATTACATAATAGAAAACAAAAAATGCAATTTTGCAAATTAAGGGAATGATAAATATATTTATTGCACAATATCGTTTTGAGAGATCGTCGCCAAGCGGGATCGCTGCGCTTGGGGGTCGCCAGCTACTGACCTACCGCCTCGGCAAAGAAACCACATCCTTGCCGCTGCTGTATATGCAGCGGGTGGTTTCAAAGATTCCATGGACACCTCCACGGGTGATGCGGCGGCTCCGAAAGTCAAGGTGGCCCTCGCGACTGTTCAACGTGGTGTTCCAAGTGTCATCTCGGGAATCGGCGAACTGGAGGCCGCTCACCATCCCTGAAACTGCCGTGACCTTCATCGCCTACGGTGACACCATATTCAGTGCCCAGCCTGAAAAATCGGTACCAATGAAAGTACGTCTCGCCAATACCGCGATCAATCTGATCCTGGCCGCACTTAAAAAGTTCGGATGTAATACATGGCACGAATATGGTCAGTCATATCGGAGCTAGTTTTCCGTACCAATAAGATGCCGTCGCACCGCCGCCCATCAGAAAGTCGCTGCCGGTGATGAAGCCGCCGTCCGCGCCCAGTAGCAGTGCGCCGACAGCCCCGACCTCGTCCGGTGTGCCGCCCCGTTTGGCGGGCGACAGATCGATCATGCGGCGGTAGCCCTCGCCCCACGGACCGCTCAACTCGTCCCTGGTGCAGTCCGCGGGCCGTGGTTAATTCGTCTCCCGTCTTTATGGTTCCCGACTAAAAACCTACGCATCAAATGGAAATCGTCCGTTAGGGATCAATGCACCCAGGAATTCGTATTTAGCGGCAGAACTTGCTGATTTAGGCCAAGCATCGATCCAAATTAATAAACCAGAGATGTTTGCGAGCGCGAGCGCAACGACCAATACAAACGTTGTATCTATTGAAGATTATGCTGAAGATCTGCAAGCATCCAGCCGTCCCATAATCATGCCATGATCGACTCGCGATGCTTTGATTTCTATTTTGGCGATCACTATGCGAGCAAGCGTACGTAGGGCATATGCAAAGAACGTGTTCGGCAAGGCGTGACAGTGGCCGGAGTCCGCGCGCATTCGCGCTCCAGCGTAACGGGCCTATACGCTAGGCTGGCTATTGGATACGGCAGTTGCGCGATGAGGTAACGCCTCTGCCTGTGATGACTGATCGATGTGAGCGCCAAGCGTGCCACCGTCAGCGTGGCGCAACCGCCAATCGCGTGCCGCAGTACGGCGCTTGGAGCGTCGAAATCCTGATTGACCAGAGTGTGCTCTGGTTAGTCGATTTCTTGCAGCGACGGGATTCGAAAATGCGATACGTCCAATCGCTCTTGACAAAAAACTGTCTATTTGCCGGTTCCGAACGTGCCGACCGTTCTGCCGTCACCATGCGAAACTTGTTAGCCACGGCCAAACTCAATGTCCTCCAACCCTCAGCGCTGGTTGACCGACACACTGGAAAACTACCGAACTTCCAGACATCAAGAGCTATTCATTGCCTCCCATTGCTAAGTCCCGCAAGCAGCAAACCCAATTGTCAGGTGGTTAGGCTGAGGCTTACGAAAATCTGCTTACCTGCTTTTCATCAACAGAGCGTGGTCACACCCAATATCTTGTGCCTCATAAATAAAAAATCAACGATTTTTGAATCCACTTGTTTTATGCACACGTATGTAGCAGCAGAAACAAAAATACTTGATCGGTCGTCGGATGGCGGCTGCATCTATCAGGATTCAAATTTTCAGGGAGACATATGCTTAATAAAACGACGATAGTAGCGATGCTTGGGCTGCTTATTTCTGCTGGTGCTTACGCCGATACCGGCAAGTTGCTGCTCACTGGCGGCGTCAGCTCGATCGATGGCGCTGCGGGTGGGGGATTAACGCCCTGGGCGGTGATCGGCAGTAATGCCACGGCAGACCAGATTGGCGCTACTGCGCATTTTTCGCGGGCGATCGTCAATGATTATTCGTTGAACACCTACGGCGTGGCAGTCGGAATTCTGGACCGTGTCGAAGTCAGTCTGGCGCGCCAGGATTTTAATGCGTCACCGGTGGTGGGCGTCAATGGCCTAGGTTTTATGGTCAGCAACAACCAGCATATCCGCATGGATATTTTGGGAGTTAAGGTAAAAGTGGCTGGCGATGCGATTCTCGACAGCGATACTCTGATGCCCCAAATTTCGGTCGGTATGGAGTACAAGCATACCGATGCCGGATCGTTTGCCCCAGTGATCACTGCACTGGGTGCAAGAAACAGTGATACCGACTTTTATGTAACGGCGACCAAATTATTCTTATCGCAAGGAATTCTGGTGAATACCACACTGCGTGCCACCCGCGGGAATCAAAATGGTTTATTAGGTTTTGGTGGTGCACTCGGTGAAAACAATTACAAGTTTGAGCCAGAAGTATCTGTTGCTTACCTGCTCAGCAGAAAAGTCGTGATCGGTGCCGAATACCGTTTCAAACCTAATAATCTGGAAAGAGTCGGCAATACCTTACCGCTACCTAAGAACGGCTTGCGCGAAGAAGACTGGAAGGACATTTTTATTGCGTATGCCCCAACCAAGAATGTTTCATTCACGCTTGCTTATATTGACTTGGGTCATATCGCGCCGGTGCTGGTCAACAATCGCAAGCAGACCGGTGTATTCCTTTCCTCACAGTTGGCATTTTAAAAAAATCGAGGCATCATCATGAAAAAAACTTTTTCCGCATTATTATTTTCGGTCGCCAGCATGTGTTCGGCCACTCTGCTGGCCCAGACGCCACCATTGATGCCACCGGCATCGATCTCGGTCTATGAAGCATTCGGTGAAAAACCGGGTCTGGTCAAACTGATGGACGATTTCATGATCCGCCTGGTTGCCGACCCGGTCACAGGTCCGATATTCGCACCAGCCAATCAAGTCCGCATCAAGGCTGAACTGGTAGAACAATTTTGCCAGCTTCTGAGCGGTCCCTGTACCTATAAGGGCCTGGATATGAAGACGGCACATGCCAACCTGCATATCAATAAGCCACAGTTCAACGCCTTAGTCGAAGAGTTGCAGATATCGATGAATGTAATGAACATTTCGTTCAGGGCGCAAAATCAACTCCTGGCGCAGCTTGCTCCGATGTATCGGGATGTGATTACCGTTAAGTAATTACGGTCACTGCGACAAACTCTGCGGTATCTCCTTTGCGTCCCTCTATATATTCGAGGGACTTTTTTTATCCGCAGTCGGTCCGAGGTCGTAGTTTATCAGTAAGCCTCCAGCCAGTTATGCTGGAGCGCGAATGCGCGTTGACTCAGGCATCTCTCATACGATTGCCTGACGCGCTCTTTTTCCATAAACGCACTGCTTACGCTTGCTCGCATAGCGATCTCCAAAATCAAACAAAGTTTGGCGAATCGCGCATGGCATTGATAGGTCAGCCGGCTAGAAGCTTAAGAGGATCTGAATTCTTGGATCAATCAAGCGGCGCATATCAGTCACAATAAATGCCCTTGTGTATTGGATGATGGTGAGGTGCTTTGGTAGCGGAAGTTGCGATTAAAAAGAATCAGAACATTCGATGATTGATTTTGCTGGCAGTCGCTGAAAGACGAACCGGGAAGTTCTTCGGGAACAGCTCAGATTTCACCCGGCTGAACACGCTTGTTACCGCAAGCATTAGACGCAACACAAAAAATACAGACAAGCCAGCGTGTTGCCACCAATGGATTCGCATTGCACTGTGCAACAAGCAGTGAAATTAGGGAAATCCAGGGTGCACGATGCGCGTTTGGAACAGACACTGGCCCGCATAAAAAAATCCCCGCAGAGATTTTGCGGGGCTTTTTGGGTACTTATCGAGCGTGTTCTTGGAGGAGAAGGTGGGATTCGAACCCACGTTACAGCGAAACTGTAAACCAGATTTCGAGTCTGGCGCATTCGACCACTCTGCCACTTCTCCTGATTGGTCATTTTGCTGCGTGGTCTGCAGCAAAGCACAAGATTATAGCAGAATATTTTATCAACGAAACACCTTTTTTAGTCTCGCTAACATATTCCCACCTATCGTTTTCATATTGCAGGGCAATCCCGGCAACGCATATTTGCGTCGCCGAGGATGCTTGAACGCTGAGCGTTACGCCGTCGGCGTCAAGCGCGTGATGCCGCCCATGTAGGGATGCAGAACAGCGGGAATCTCGACGCCGCCGTCGGCTTGCTGGTAATTTTCCAGCACGGCCACTAACGTTCGTCCTACCGCTAAGCCGGAGCCGTTGAGTGTGTGCAGCAACTCTGTTTTGCCTTGGAGATTGCGGAAACGGGCCTGCATGCGGCGGGCCTGGAATGCTTCCATATTGGAGACGGATGAAATCTCACGATAGGTATTTTGTGCTGGCAACCATACTTCGAGGTCGTAGGTTTTGGATGCACCGAAGCCCATGTCGCCGGTACAGAGCGAGACTACGCGATATGGCAGGCCGAGTTTTTGCAGGATCACTTCAGCGTGGCCGACCATTTCTTCAAGGGCTTCATAAGACTGGTCGGGGTGCACTATCTGGACCATTTCGACTTTGTCGAATTGGTGCTGGCGGATCATTCCACGCGTGTCGCGACCATAGCTTCCGGCTTCTGAGCGAAAACAGGGTGAATGCGCGGTCATCTTGAGCGGGAGCTTTTCACCGGCGATGATTTCATCGCGTACCAGATTGGTCAACGGCACTTCGGCAGTAGGGATCAGGTATAGGGCAGCGCTATCAGCGCCCTGCTCACCTTCCTGGCCGCCTTTTTTAACGGCGAACAAATCTTCTTCAAATTTCGGCAATTGGCCCGTGCCACGCAGGGAGTCGGCGTTGACGATGTAGGGCGTATAACATTCGGTATAGCCGTGCTCGGCGGTGTGCGTATCGAGCATGAATTGCGCCAGGGCGCGATGCAAACGGGCGATGCCGCCTTTCATGACCGAGAAGCGTGATCCTGTTAATTTGGCAGCAACGTCAAAATCCAGGCCGACACCGGCACCGACATCGACATGGTCGCGCACTTCAAAATCGAACACTGGCAAAACGCCTGACTTGCGAACCTCGACGTTGCCTGATTCATCGATACCGACGGGCACCGATTCATGCGGCAAATTGGGGATTACTTCGAGAAACTTGCTGAATTGCTCCTGCACATGATCGAGACGGGCGGCCGAAGTCTTTAGTTCTTCGCCGATGCTGTTGACTTGCGTCATGACGGCCGATGCGTCTTCGCCTTTGCCTTTGAGCATGCCAATTTGCTTGGACAACAAATTGCGCTGGCTTTGGAGTTCTTCTGTGCGGGTCTGAATTTGCTTGCGTTCGGCTTCCAGCGAATTGAAGGCGTCGACGTCAAGCTGGTATTTACGCGCAGCTAAGCGGCTGGCGACGGTGGCGATGTCTTTGCGGAGCAGTTGGATGTCGATCATGGGATTTGCGGACCTGTAGTGAAGTCACCAATAAATAAGCCGCCATTGTACCAAGCTCGACGGCATTTCGATAATTTACGGCGTCCTGTCAGGTGTCAATCTCGACGAATCGTGTGGATCAGGTCGATCCTCGCCTTTAGCCCATGGGAGGCAGGGAGAATTGTGTCCCCCTTTATTGCGCTGGCTGGCAGTCTCACCGTGCGAAATAAAGATCGTGCAGGTGATCCAGACTGACTTCCGCGGCCGGTTGCGACAACACCACTTTTCCACTTTGCATGAGATAAACGTGGTCTGCCACGCCGACCGCACGATGGGTATTTTGCTCAACCAGGATAATGGTTCGCCCCTCTTCTTTTAAGCGCGTCAGAATCTCGAACAACTCGTTCACCACGACAGGGGCCAAACCTAGCGATGGCTCGTCGATAATTAACAGCTTCGGGTCCGACATCAGGCCGCGCGCCATCGCCAACATCTGCGCTTCGCCGCCGGAGAGTGAGCCGGCCAACTGGGTGCGGCGCTCCCGCAAGCGTGGAAACATCTGATACGACATGTCGAGATTGTCCTTCAATCTGGCCCGATGCTGTTTCGCAAAAGCACCGACGATCAGGTTTTCTTCGACACTCATATCGCGAAAAGTCATCCGGCCTTCCGGAATCATGGTCATCGATACGTCTGCCATCTTCCACGTCGGTGTGCCGTTCAGCGATTGACCGTTGAGACGCACCTCTCCCTGAGACGCTGGCAACAGGCCCATGATAGCGCGCAATAAAGTTGTTTTACCGGCACCGTTGGGACCGATGATGGTCGTCAGTTTCCCTTGAGAAATACTGAGCGACACATCCCACAATACATTGATGGCACCATAACCGGCACGCAGGTTGGAAATTTCAAGCATGTTCCGCTCCTGTATAACTTTTGATCACTGCCGGATCGCTGAAGACTTCATCCGGTGTGCCGTCGGCGATGAGTTGACCGAAGTTGAGCACAGCCACGCGATGACATAGATTGCTGATAGTTTCAATATCGTGCTCAATAATCACGATACCGACCCCAAAGGTCGCGTGCAAATTCTTGAGCATATTCATAAATCGGCGCTTGCCGGTGGTCTCAAGACCGGCCAGCACTTCGTCCAGCAGCAACAATTTGGGATTGGTGGCGAGCGCTTTCGCGACCTCAAGGGCTTTCAATTCTGTTAGCGCCAGTTCGGTCGCGGCATTTCTGCAGCCTTTGCCGTCCAGACTGGTGAATGCAAGGATTTCATCGATTTTGTTCTGGTCGACCTTACCGGTGCCAAACCGCTGCGCTACGAGCAGATTCTCGCGCACCGACAGTTGATGCATCGGTTGCGGAATCTGAAAGGTGCGTCCGATGCCCATCCGGGCGCGCTTGTAGAGCGGCGCGTGCATCACATCTGCACCGTCGAACCTGATGCTGCCACCGGTGGGACGCACGAGGCCGGAAATTGCATTGAATAGGGTGGTTTTGCCAGCGCCGTTGGGACCAACCAGCCCCACCACGTCTTGGGTGCCAACCGCGAACGTGACGTTATTGACTGCCGTAAGACCGCCGAAACGGACCGATAAATTTTCAAGTTGCAGCATGATTTCTCCTGATCAGCTTGCGCGCCAGATCCAGCAGGCCGTCGGGGCTAAAAACAATCATCCCGACCAAAAGAACTCCCAATACCAGTTGGTGACCGGATGGAATGATGGCTTTGAACACTAATTGATCGATTAGATACACCACGACCGCACCGACAATCGGCCCGGTAATCGTCCGATATCCACCAAAAATTGCTGCCACGATCGGGATCGTCACCCATAAGCCGCTGAAGGCATAATCGGGCTCAAGGAAGTTGATGTAGTGCGCGTTAAAGGCGCCTGTTACGCCGCACATGAAAGCTGAAACCAACAGCATCATGCCTTTGAGCAACGTGCTGTTGACGCCGACCACCCGGGTGGCATCTTCGCTTTCGTGCATGGCGCGCAATGCGAGCCCATAGTGACTGCGCCGAATCAGATAATAGAAGCCAGCGAAGATCAGAACGATGGTCAGGATAATCAGGTAGCTGCCGGTCTTGCTGCTGAAATCAATTCCCATCATTTGCGGCAGACGTGGAATGCTGGCCAGGCCACCGGAACCGCCGGTCATGCTTGTCCACTCGGTGGCGAGAATGCGGAAGATGTTGGCGTAGGCCAGTATCGCCAACGCAAAATACGGCCCTTTCAAACGGAGGACGGGCAACATGACCAGCGACGCAAGCACCGCCCCCACGCCACCCATTGGTATCGCCAGCAATACTGGCAGACCGAGTTTCATGCTCATGATTGCGGAGGTATAGGCACCGACCCCGAAGAATGCGGCATGTCCGAAACTGACCATCCCGCCCAGATTGCCGAGCAGCGCCCACGACAGAGCAATGCCACCAATCACGAGAGCGGCGACCAACATGCTCATCACATAATTATCCTGGCCGAATACCAGCGGAACCCCGAGGTAGACCGCCACCAGCAAAGCCACTATCGTGCCGGTCGATTTGAGTTGCAATGTGCGGTTCGCTTTGGCACTCTGGTCGAAATTCACGTTGGCATCAAGTTTCATCCGCGCCGTCCTTTCGCACCGAACAATCCGTTCGGCATAATAAATAAAACGAGTAGGAATAATGCCATGCTCGATAATTCCTGCAACGCAGAACTTGCCAACGTCACCGTTAATGCTTCTGCGATGCCGAGCAAAACGGCTGCGATCAGGACGCCGGGAATCGAGCCGATGCCCGCTAATACAGTAATAATGAAGGCCTTGACGGTTAATGTATTCCCCACCTCAGGACTAATCACGCCGTAACTAAAAAGTGCGACACCGGCGAAGGTGGCAAGAATGCCAGCGACGACAAACGACACCAGTTCGGTGTAACGCGGATCGATTCCCATGAGTTTGGCGGCATCGCGATTACTTGACACTGCGCGGACAGCGCGTCCGTACCAGCTGCGCGACAGCCACCACCATAAGCCAACTATCATGACGATGCTCACGGCAAAAAATAGCACCTCACTACGCATGCTATAAAAAGGTCCAACAACGAAGGCTTCCTGTAGCCACGAAGAACCAGTAGAACGGACATCCGCTTTCCAGATTAACAGGATGGCGTTCGTCAAAATGACGCCAATGCCGTAGGTTAGGATCAGTGAATTGATCTCCCGATTTTTCTTGATACGGCCGACGACGCTGTAGACGATGACCGATGCCAGGCAAACAACGACCAAAGCGACCGGAATCGAAAACACCGGGTTCCAGCCCAGCTTTGATTCCACCGTGTACGCGATGTAGGCCGACAGCAGCACCAGTTCGCCGTGCGCCAGATTGATCACATTCATCGATCCGAACACCAGCGCCAGCCCCAGTGCAATGAGCGCGTACGACCCGCCCTGCAACAGGCCGGAGTAAAGCGCTTGTAATATCAATTCCGTCATATCGTCGTTCCAGTCGAATTATTTGTAGAGCGCGGGGAGGCGGCAGCAGGCGTGTTTTTTTAGCGGTTTGTTGTAACCGCTTTTGGTAACATTACCGCTCGCTCAAGGTCATTTCGCTTCAGGCATCAAGCCTGCCGCCGCCCTCACCGCTAAGCGCTTTTACTTAGCAGCGGATTACCAGGGAACGCCGGGGAAATTGATCTTGCCGGTTGTCGCTTCCTGCGGCCAGACAATCACGACCTTGCCGCCTTGATGCTGTCCCATGTGCTGACTGAAGTTCTGGTTGTCGCCGTTGCTGCCAAATTTGACCTGGCCAATCAGCGTCTCGCGGTCAGTCTTACGCATCTCTTCGGCGATGCCGTTTTTCTTCAGCGTGCCTTTGTCGGCTGCGCGTGCCATTGCCTCAAACAACAACATCGACTGGACATAGCCAAACTGCCCCAGATAGTCCGGCTCTTTCTTGTATATAGCCCGATACGCAGCGTCGAAAGCTTTGCCGTCGGCGGTCTTGAACGTCGCCGGGAAAGGTAGCACCGCGGTGCCGTAAACATTGGGCATCAAATCCGGAAAGTCGGCCGCCATTTTAGGTGTGGCCAATGACCAGACACCAATCATTGCCTTGACGTTCGGTTTCAACACCCGTGCCGCGCGAAGAATGCCGACGTAATCGTTTTCATAGCCGACCATGGTGACGATTTCAGATTTATCCTGTAATTTCACCTTATTGATAATCGGTTTGAAATCGGTGATCGCGGGGTCGAACGGGTGCGCAACCACGACGACACCTTTGGCTTTCAAACTGGCCTGCAGGTCCTTAGCCAGACCGGCAGGCGCTTCTTTGGTGGAATAAATAATCGACACCGACTTGGCATTCATGTCGCTCAATAGACCGAGCAACGCTTTTTGATAGCCGGCGGTGTTATTGATTCTGAAAAATGTCTTGCGACCGCTATTGACCAGGCTGTCATCAACCCCGCCGGAGGTGACATACACCAGTCCAAGATTGCTGGCCGCGTCTGCCGCCGGTGCAATGTTGTTGGAGCCGTAGCCGCCCGTAATTGCCAGCGCACCTTGACTGGCAAGCTTTTCAACTGCGGCAATTGCTTTGGCGGGGGCCGATTCGTCATCGATCGTGATCAGTTTTATTTTGTGTTTGGTATTGGCCTTATTGAAGACGTCGGCAGCTACCATGATCCCCTCTTGCATGCCGGAACCGACGCGCGCCAGCGTTCCCGTTAAGGGTACTTCGACGCCAACCAATAGCTCATCGGCATGCGCAACCCCCGCACCGAAGCCGCCCATTGCGATGCCTGAAAATAGTAATGTGCGAAATAGCGTTGAAAGCGCTATCTGTTTAGTTGTTTTTTGCATTGTCTCCACCCCACTCTGTTGATTAATACGGTCACGTCCGTTGCCGGACGCACACGCTCTTTCTGATTGGCGCTGGCGAACTCCTGCCAACGCATTGTGTTTGTTAGTTGGTATGCTTTTTTCGTACTATCTGGACTTGTTACGGATGCTTCTTTTTGCTTCTTTTTGCTTCTTTTTGCTTCTTTTTGTTACTATTTTTGTGGCTTTTTTTTGTCGCTTTTTTTGTCGATTTTTTTAATTATTTACGGTGATCTTGTGATGACAGTATTCGATCGGCTCTCAAACATTCCTTCTTTTTCGCTATTTTTTATTGCCGATTTGTTTGCCATCGTACGTCTGTTGGGCCATTTTTTTTAATTCACCCTTCAACAGTTTCCCTGTGGCCGCTGCGGGTAACGACTGCATGACAATAATCTCGGACGGACATTTGTAGGGCGAAAGCAGATTCGCCAGATAGCTTTGCAACTCCGTCACCGAGACCGGATGTTGTGGATTGAGCTCGACAAAGGCAACCACTTCCTCGTTGCCGTTTGTGACCTGTCGCCCAACCACCGCCGATTGCGTGACTGCCGCATGCGCATTCAGCGCCGCTTCTATTTCCACCGGATAGACATTAAAGCCCGAGCGAATGATCAATTCTTTGGTGCGACCGGCGATGAACAACGCACCGTCGGGATTCTGCCGTGCGAGATCGCCGGTATTCAACCATCCATCCCCTTGCAGGACGCTGGCCGTCAATTCGGGCGCCCGGTAATAGCCCTTCATGACATTTGGGCCGCGTACCCATAACTCACCGGTTTGACCGGGTGTCACCGCGCTATGGTTTTGATCGACAATCCGAATCTCAATGCCCTCAATGACTTCACCAACCGAGGTATCCGAACGCGGCGCGCCGCGTTGGGTATGGCTAACACTGGGTGATGTTTCGGTCTGACCATAGCCGTTATGGAGAGGCATGCCGAACATTTTTTCAACTGTCTTCTTGAGTGCTGGATCGAGCGGTGAACCGCCTGCGTACATTAAGCGCAAATTGGGCGCTTTTGGTGACACATCAGATTTCTCACATAGCTCCAGCAGATGCGCATACATTGCGGGAACGCCGAGTAATACTGTAATGCCGTCGTGTTCCAATGAAGCGAGCAACTCCTTAGGCGAATACCGCTGCGCCAGATGCAGACACGCGCCCGCATACAGTGTGGCTAACATGACAGAGGCCAGTCCGAACACATGCGATATCGGGAGCAGTCCGTAGACCCGATCCTCAGCGTGGCGTAGTCCGGCAGAACCGGCTGCGACGAATAGCAGGTTACGGTGCGTCAGCATGACGCCTTTAGGCGTGCCGGTGGTCCCGGTTGTATAAATCAGCGCAGCTACCTGTTCCGCGTTTGCAGCAGCAACCGGTTCGGCGATACAGTCGCTGTTGAGTGGACCGACTGCTAGCTTGCCTAACAGCCGGACATCCGAACAGGTAGCGCAGTGCCGCTGGGCATGTGCGTCAGCTTCGGCAGACGAGGCGCTTAAATAAAGCGTGCGGCGCGGTTCACAGTGATCGCGAATTGTCGCTATTTCGGTCGCTGAAAGGCGGGCATTGACGATCACAATCCAGACATCGAGCGCCGCCGCGGCAAAGATCAGTGCTACTTGCGCTGCACAGTTTTCACCAACCAGCATGACGCGATCACCGGGACGCACCGCGATTTCGCGCAGCAATGTGACACCAGCTTCCACCGAGTTCCACAGATCCGCGTAGGTCCAGATTTCGGCACGGTCGCGGAGCGCAGGCGCGTTGGGCGTCACAGCGTTCCAATAACGCACAATGTCGCTCAGACGCGCTGGCAAATCCTCTACTCGTTGGCCTAGCTGTGCCAGCGGGGTGTTCGCTTGATCCAGAATCATCGTATTTCCCAGATTAAAAATGGCGTCCCATATTTACTTCAACGCCGCGCACTAACTGTACCAACCGTGGCCCAAGGTCATTCATCAGTGCATCCAACGACAATAAGAAAGCCGGGCCGCCACAATTAAATGCCATCATTTTTTCGCCTTCGGGATCGATTAACGGAACGCCGACTGCATATATGCTGGCCTCCCATTCCCCTACCGATACGCAAAAACCGTGATCTTGAAAATCTTTAAAACCCTGCTCGATCCCGGCCTTAACTTTTGGCCAGTTTTCTTCATCACGTAAGCGGATGTGATCCATCAGGAAATCACGTTCCGCTTGCGGCATCCCACACATCAATGCCTTGCCCATGGCAGTGGTTGCGAGTGGAATGCGCGAACCGACTTCACGCCGCAAGGTTACCGCCGAGCTGCCACGGCAAGCCTCCACGTACACCAGGCTAAGCCGATCGCGAATTCCCAGCGCCACATTGCATTGTGAATATTCAGCCAGGTCCTGCATGAGGGGACGTGCCAGCTTGCGAACGTCCAGATTCGACAGTAACGAATACCCTAGTGCGAGTACGCCAGCGCCGAGCTGGTATTTGCCTTGATCTGCCGAAAAATTCAGATAGCCGAGTTTGGTTAAGGTATAGGTCAGACGCGAAATGGTGGGCTTTGGCATCCCGGTTCGCTTGGCAAATTCGGTATTGGTGAGATACACCTCGTGCGGTCGAAAACAGCGCAAAATTTCCAGACCACGCGCCAAAGCATTCACGAACTGACGATCTTTGGTTGAGTCGTCATCGCTAAACGTCTGAATGTCGTGTTCCTCGTGTTTCATATGCAGCCCCAGCTTCGGTGATTCTGGTCGCGGCGAATTGCCAACGCAGAAAAATAAGGCTCCATATTTACATAGGCAAAACCAAACTGTCAATAATTTTGCGAAACATTGGTTCGTTGTGCGGAATTATATAAAAATCGCATTAATCAGAATCGGCGTGAAAAAACCGCTCCGGCCGACTCCTGTGAACGGTCAGAAAATTTCAGGCATTGCACGCGTGCATTTAGATTTCACTTTCATTTCATCGAGATCATTTACAGCCATATCGAAAATGGGGTATTGTTCTCCATGCTTTTATTTTGCGAACCATTGTTTCGCTATGCGAAATAAATAAAGCCACACTTATCTGAGACAACTACAATGACCAATTCACTCGACGCCGCATTGACTATGAACGCTAGTGATGTCGTCACTTGCATAATAAGTGGCCAGATTCTTCAGGTTACGATAAATAACCCGCCTGTGAATGCACTGGGTGTTGAGGTCAGGCGGGGCCTGCTGGCCGCAATCGCCGCTGCCGATGCTAATGTCGACGTCAAGCTGGTGTTAATCGTGGGCGCCGGGCGCAACTTTATTGCAGGTGCGGATATCCGTGAATTTGGGAAACCGCCTTTGGCACCGTCGTTAACAGAGGTATGTAACCGAATCGAGGCCTGCGGCAAGCCTGTGCTGGCGGCGATCCACGGCGCGGCGCTGGGCGGTGGTCTGGAAATCGCACTCGCATCCCACTACCGGCTCGCGCTATCCGGCGCAAAATTGGGATTACCTGAAGTCCAGCTGGGCCTGATGCCCGGCGCGGGTGGCACCCAACGGATGCCGCGTCTGATCGGCGTGAAGGCGGCGCTGGATCTGATATTGAGCGGAAGGCATCTCGGTGCAGAAGAAGCGCTCGCGCTTGGACTGATTGATCGCGTGGGTCGCAGCAGCGACGCGTTAGCGGAAGGTTTAGCCTATGCGCAGGAATTGCTGGCGACGGCTGCACCATTGCGCCGCACCCGCGATGCCACTGCGCTGGCGGACAGCGCGGCCAACGCCACGGCCATCGCCGCAGCTCGGGTCGCAACGGCAAAGAACGCACGTGGACTATTTTCGCCGTTGAAGATTATCGAAGCGGTGGAAGCCTCATTCTCCCGTTCTTCGCCTCAATCCTTCGAGGATGGATTGCAACTCGAACGTACGTTGTTTGTTGCCTGCATGGATAGCCCGCAACGGGCTGGATTGATCCATGCGTTCTTTGCAGAACGGCAGGTTCTGAAGTCACCGGAGACCCGCGCCGCCCAGCCGCGAACGCTGACCGAGGTGGGCGTGGTCGGTGGCGGCACGATGGGCGCGGGGATCGCCGTCGCATTGCTGGATGCTGGCCTGTCGGTCATCATGGTTGAGCGCGACGCAGTAGCGTTAACCCGAGGACTGGCCAATGTGGAAAAAGTCTACGACGGCTTGATTGCCAAAGGCCGTCTTAGCGCAGAAGCGAAGGCCGCCACCATGTCGCGTTTCAGCGCCAGCCTGGCTTACGCATCTCTGGCGCGGGTTGATCTGGTGATCGAAGCGGTGTTCGAAGATATGGCTGTCAAGCAGGCGGTGTTTGCTGAACTTGATCAAGTCTGCAAGCCCGGTGCAATTCTTGCCACCAATACATCCTACCTCGATATCGACGCTATCGCGGCCAGTGTTTCACGCCCCGCGGACGTCATTGGACTGCATTTTTTCTCCCCCGCCAACATTATGAAGTTGCTGGAGATTGTGGTTCCGACAGGCGTCGCACCGGAGGTTGTCGCCACCGCATTCGCCCTCGCGCAGAAATGTCGCAAGGTACCGGTTCGGGCCGCTGTGTGTGACGGGTTTATCGGCAACCGCATTCTGGCGGTTTACCGTAAGGCGGCAGATGCGATGATGGAGGATGGTGCCTCGCCCTACCAGATTGATCAGGTGTTACGCGATTTCGGTTATCCGATGGGTCCGTATCAGGTGGCAGATCTGGCCGGTGGCGATATCGGCTGGGCTACGCGCAAACGACAGGCCGTTACTCGCAATCCGAACGCCCGTTATGTACAGATCGCCGACCGCCTGTGCGAGCGCGGCTGGTTTGGACAGAAAACCGGGCGCGGCTATTATCTGTATGCTGACGGTGCCCGCACCGGCACTCGGAACCCAGAGGTCGAAGCGATCATCAGCACTGAACGCGAGCGCGCCGGGATCGTGCCGCGCACTTTTACGGACGCTGAAATACTCCGCCGCTATATGGCCGCGATGATCAATGAAGGTGCCAACGTGGTACATCAACGCATCGCGCTACGGCCACTCGATGTCGATGTTGCTCTATTGTACGGTTACGGTTTCCCGCGTTATCGCGGCGGTCCGATGCATTATGCCGACACGGTAGGTTTGCCCTCTGTGCTGGCCGATATCGAGGCTTACGCGAAGGAAGATCCGTTGTTCTGGCAACCATCCCCTTTGTTGGTCGAACTAGTCGCACGTGGGGCTAATTTTGCCAGTCTGAATAGTGCCGAATAAGGCTAAATTAATACGAATAAGTAAAAGGGTATAAGCAAAGCCGAACCGTGCCGACCAATACCGCACAGATTTTTCACTGAGTCAATCCGCAAGATAATCGTACCTGCGTCCTTAAGGAGCAACACCATGCGTGAAGCCGTCATCGTTTCTACCGCCCGCACCCCACTTACCAAGGCACACCGCGGCGAATTCAATATCACGGCTGGACCAACGCTGGCCGCCTTCGCGGTGCGCGCGGCAGTGGAACGCGCGGGTATCGATCCGGCGCTCATTGAGGACGCAATCCTCGGTTGCGGTTATCCGGAAGGCAGCACCGGCCGCAACGTCGCCCGTCAGGCCATCATCCGTGCCGGGTTGCCGCTAGGCATCGCAGGGGTGACAGTGAACCGCTTCTGCGCGTCCGGATTACAGGCCATTGCCATGGCGGCGGGCCGCATTATCGTCGATGGCGTACCGGTCATGATCGCCGGTGGCGTGGAGAGTATTTCGCAAATCCGAACGCGTGAGGACGGTGACAGCGGAATGGATCCGTGGATCGTCAAAAACAAACCCGAACTGTACCTCTCAATGATCGACACCGCGGACATCGTCGCGGCCCGCTACGGCATTAGCCGTGAAGCCCAGGACCGATTTTCCGCCGAAAGCCAGCGCAAGACCGAAGCAGCGCAACTGGCGGGCCGCTATCTTGAAGAAATCGTGGCCTGCACCACGACGATGGCGTTGACTGACAAGACAACCGGAGTGATCTCCCAGCGCGAAGTCACGATCGATGCTGACACCTGCAACCGGCGCGGCACGACTTATGACGGACTGGCGCGACTTGCTCCCGTCAATGGGCCTGAGAAGTTTGTCACCGCTGGCAATGCCTCGCAACTTTCAGACGGCGCTTCAGCCTGTGTCATGATGGAAGCCAAAGACGCTGAGCGCGCCAACCTGCAACCGCTAGGTGCGTTTCGTGGCTTGGCGCTGGCTGGTTGCGAACCCGACGAAATGGGTATCGGACCCGTCTTTGCGGTCCCAAAACTGCTGGCGCGGCACGGCCTGACCGTTGACGACATCGATTTATGGGAACTCAATGAAGCCTTTGCTTCGCAAGCCATTTATTGCCAGCAACGGCTCGGCATTCCGGACGAACGGCTTAATGTTAACGGTGGTGCGATCTCAATCGGGCATCCGTTCGGCATGACCGGCGCACGTCTGACCGGCCACGTGCTGCTGGAAGGTCGGCGGCGCGGTGCCAAATACGCCGTGGTGACGATGTGCATTGCCGGCGGCATGGGCGCGGCTGGCTTGTTCGAAATATTTTAAATTGCTTGAAATGTTAACGGAGGATTGAGATGGATTTAAATTTCACACCCGCAGAAGAAGCTTTCCGCAGCGAAGTCCGCGCTTTTTTGGCCGAGCGACTGCCTGCGCGCCTGTCGGACAAGGTGGCGCACAGCAGGCATCTGACCAAAGCCGATATGGAAGAATGGCACGCGATTCTCAACGCGCAAGGCTGGCTGGCGAATCATTGGCCGGAGGAATACGGCGGACCGGGCTGGAACGCGATTCAAAAGTTTATATTTGAGCACGAATGCTGTCTCGCCAACGCGCCGCGGATTGTGCCGTTCGGCGTGAATATGCTGGGACCGGTATTGATCAAATACGGTAACGCAGCGCAGAAGAATTATTGGCTGCCGCGCCTGCTCGATGGGGCCGACTGGTGGTGTCAGGGTTATTCGGAGCCGGGCGCGGGTTCGGATCTGGCCGCCGTCAACACCAGCGCGGCGCGTGGTCACGATGCGCAGGGCGAGCATTACCTGGTCAACGGGCAAAAAACCTGGACCACACTTGGTCAACACGCCAATATGATTTTTTGTCTCGTCCGGACCAATCGTGAAGCCAAGAAACAGGAAGGCATCAGTTTTCTGCTCATCGACATGCAGACGCCGGGCATTGAAGTGCGCCCGATTATTACCCTGGATGGCGAACATGAAGTCAACGAAATATTCTTCACCAACGTCAGAGTCCCGGTAGAGAATCTGGTCGGTGAGGAAGATAAAGGCTGGACTTGCGCCAAATATTTGTTGACCTATGAGCGCACTAATATTGCGGGTGTCGGCCTTTCCGTTGCCGCCTTGGCGCGGCTTAAACAGCTGGCTGCGCAACAAATTCGCCACGGACAGCCGCTCGATCAGGACCCATTATTCGCGGCCCGTCTGGCACGCGTCGAAATCGACCTTGAAAATATGAAAACGACTAACCTGCGCATGATCGCTGCGGTCGCAGGCGGTGGCGTGCCGGGTGCCGAAAGCTCGATGCTAAAGATCCGCGGCACCGAAATTCGCCAGGAAATTTCCTCGCTGACGCGCCGGGCGGTGGGACCATATGCGCGTGCCTTCGAGGAGAAGGCGCTGCACGAAGACTATCAGGGTCCACCAATCGGTCCCGAGGAAGCCGCCAGTGCTGCGGCGCTTTACTTCAATAATCGCAAGCTGTCGATCTTTGGCGGCTCCAACGAAATCCAGAAGAATATCATCGCCAAGATGATTCTCGGGCTGTGAGGATACGACCATGAACTTTGAATACACAGAAGAATGTCGCATGCTGGACGATAGCCTGAACCGCTTTATCGCCGAGCAATATAGCTTTTCCACCCGTGACCAGATAGTTAAAACACCGCAAGGCTTCAGCCCTAAAATTTGGCAACAATTCGCCGAACTTGGTGTGATTGGTGCGCTGTTCAGGGAAGCCGATGGCGGTTTCGGCGGTAGTGGTTTTGATATCACCGTGGTGTTTGAGGCGCTGGGTCGCGGGCTGGTGGTTGAGCCATTTCTCGGTGCCGTGCTGGCAGGAGAGGCCATCGCTGCAGCGGGGAATGATGCGCAAAAGAAAGTGTTACCCCAGATCGTCGATGGCACACTTATCGCTGCCCTCGCCCATGATGAAGCCGATAGCCACTACGAATTGGCGCACACGCACACGCGGGCTACCCGCAGCAGCGACGGATGGGTGTTAAACGGCACCAAGGCAGTGGTGCTGCACGGCGAACAGGCTGACCTGTTTGTCGTCGCAGCGCGCAGCGCGGGTGCCACCGCGGATGCGGCCGGTATTTCGCTGTTTTTAGTGCCGTCGACAACGCCCGGTGTGATTGTACGAGGTTGCCCCGCCATCGATGGCGGCCGCGTTGCGGAACTGCATTTGCATGACGTTGTGCTAGGAGCTGACGCTCTGCTGGGGACCGCACATGAAGGCTACGCCACGTTGGAACGGGCGATTGGGCGCGGCGTTCTGGCCTTATGCGCTGAAGCACTGGGTGCCATGGAAGCAGCCAAATCTGCGACGCTCGATTACCTACGCACGCGCAAGCAGTTCGGTACGCTGATCGGCAGTTTTCAGGCTTTACAGCACCGTATGGCGGACGTACTACTGGAGATCGCCCAAGCCCGCTCAGCCGTGATTAATGCGGCCGCCGCTTTGGACGCAGACCACGTGACCCGCGAGCGCGCGCTATCTGCCGCCAAGTTCAGCATCGGCCGGATCGGGACATTGGTCGCGGAGGAAAGCATTCAACTGCATGGTGGCATTGGCATGACTTGGGAACTGCCGCTGGCGCATTACGCCAAGCGCCTGATCATGATTGATCATCAACTGGGCGATGCCGACCATCATTTGCAGCGCTATATTGCGCTCGGCAAAGCCACCAAGGACGCTACGCAAAGCGCCAGCGCTTCGGCCCTGCCAGCATGAATGCCGCCCTCTTAACCCGTCAGGAAGGTGCGGTGTTCATCCTGACCAACAATAATCCGGCGGCCCGCAATGCGATCACCGCTGGCTTATATGCCGCCTTACCGGCGGCATTGCGCGCCGCGCAAGCCGATCCGACAGTTGGTGCTATTGTGCTGACAGGCACGGGCGATTTCTTCTGCGCCGGTGGGGATCTGAAGCAACTTGCCACCCGCCGTGAATTATCGTTGCCGCAACGCCACGAGCGAATTGCGTGTCTGCACGATCTGATCCGCGCCATCCGCGCTTGCGAAAAACCGGTGATCGCTGCGGTCGAAGGCGGCGCGGCCGGTGCCGGTTTATCGCTGGCGATGGCTTGCGACCTGCTGGTGGTGGCCCGTGACGCGTCCTTTTCAATGGCGTATGTCAAGGTCGGCCTGACGCCGGACGGCGGTGCTACCGCATTTCTGGCTGAGTTCGTCTCGCGTCAGATTTTGACCGAACTCTGCCTGACCGGCGCGCCCATGACGGGCGAGCGTCTGCACGCAATGGGCGCCGTCAACCGGCTCACCGAGAAGGGTGCTGCGCTGGCAGAGGCAATGGTATTGGCAGCACGCATCGCTAAGGGGCCAGCGCGCGCGACCGCGCGCATCAAGGCGCTTTGCGGACATGCTTACGGTGCCGATCTGGACGCTCAAATGACGCTGGAAGCAGAATTGATGGCGGTATCTCAGGGCGACGACGAAGCCGCAGAAGGAATGACTGCTTTCTTCGCTAAACGTTCGCCGGATTTCGTGGCGCTACGCGGCAAGTCGACGTAACCTTGATGTCAATCCGCCTTTTTCCTGCGTCTCAGTGCGCGCAGGTTTCCAATCTCAGGAGTATTGATGTCTGATAAAAATTCTACGCTGCCGTTGGCGGGCGTTCGCGTTCTTGATCTTTCCCGCGTTTTAGCCGGGCCTTGGTGCGGTATGGTTCTGGGTGATCTGGGTGCTGAAGTGATTAAGATTGAGCATCCTGAACGTGGTGACGATACCCGCGACTGGGGTCTGCGAGTTGGCTCTACCGAGACTACGTACTTCAACAGCGTGAATCGTAACAAGCGTTCGATCACACTTGATCTGCAAACCGCCGAAGGCCAACAAATCGTGCGCGATCTGGCAGCGAAGTCGGATGTGGTTATTCAGAACTTCAAGTTTGGCGGGATCGAAAAGCTGGGGCTGGGTTACGAACAGCTAAGTGCTGATCATCCGGAGTTAATCTATTGTTCTATCACCGGCTACGACCGCACCGGCCCGGAAGCCACCCGGCCCGGCTATGACCTGGTGATTCAGGGCGAGGCCGGATTGATGGCGTTGAACGGCGAAAGCGATCAACCGCCGCTGAAATTTGGCGTTGCCGCGGTCGACTTATTTACCGGGATGTATTCAGCCCAGGCAATTCTGGCAGCGCTGTTCGAGCGCCAGAAAACCGGTAAGGGGCGTCACATCGGCATGGCGCTTTTCGATTGTGGCCTGATGATTACGGCCTACTATGGCTTGGAGGCACTCCTGACGGGCGAGGATCCGCTACGTTATGGCAACGCGCACCCGTCGATCGTGCCCTACGGCGTTTTTCATGCCGAAGACGGACCGCTGGTAATCACTGTCGGCAACAATCGGCAGTTCGTGCGCTTTTGTACAGAGGTGATCGAGCGCCCCGATCTGGCGAGCGACGAGCGTTTTAAGACCAACCTCAACCGGGCCGCGAACCGAGACATACTGAGCCCACAACTCACGTACGAGCTTGGTCGCAGAAAGCGGAAGGATTTACTGGAAAGTCTGGCCCGCGCTGGTGTACCCTGCGGGGAAGTCGCAGGTCTGCATGAAGCGCTGACCTCACAGCGGGCCACCGATGCCGGGCTGGTGGCTACGCTGCCGCACCCTGAGGTGGGCAGCATCAACGTGCTGGCACCCCCTTACCGTTTCGACGGCGAGCGATTACCGGTACGTAAAGCGCCGCCGCAACTGGGCGAAGGGACCCACGAATTGTTGCAATCGCTACTCGGCTTGTCGGACGAGAAAATTGCACAGTTGCAAGCGGATGGGGTCGTGTAAACCGGCTTCTGCTGCGGCTTATTCAGGGTTTCAACTTAACCGCTTCAACTTAACAGTTTGAACTTCACCGTCTCAACTTCACCGCTTGATTTACAATCGCCTATAACCAACGAAAGCCGCCATGAGTACGCAAAAAAACCACTTCAATCACGAAGATCCGTTGCTGTTGGAATCACAATTGAGTACGGAAGAGCGCATGGTGCGCGATACCGCCCGTACTTATGCGCAGGAGCGATTGCTGCCACGTGTGCAACAGGCCTTCCGCAATGAGGTCACTGACCGTGCCATTTTTAATGAGATGGGCGAACTAGGACTGCTCGGCCCTACTATTCCGGAGGCTTACGGCGGCGTCGGTTTGAATTACGTCTCCTACGGGCTGATCGCACGCGAAATTGAACGGGTCGACTCCGGCTACCGCTCAATGATGAGTGTGCAGTCGTCGCTGGTCATGGTGCCGATCAATGAGTTCGGTTCCGAGGAGCAGAAACGCAAATATCTGCCAAAGCTGGCCACCGGCGAGTTGGTCGGCTGCTTTGGTTTGACCGAACCCAACCATGGCTCCGATCCCGGTTCGATGATCACCCGAGCGCGTGAAGCCGACGGCGGATTTCTGCTATCGGGAAGCAAAACCTGGATTTCAAATGCACCGATTGCGGACGTGTTTGTGGTTTGGGCCAAGACTGATGACGATGTGATCCGCGGTTTTATACTTGAAAAAGGCTGGAAAGGATTGACGACGCCAGCCATCCACGGCAAAGTTGGCCTGCGCGTGTCCATCACAGGAGAGATCGTCATGGATCAGGTCTTCGTGCCAAAGGAAAATATGCTCCCCGGCGTCAGCGGTCTTAAAGGCCCGTTCACTTGCCTGAACTCGGCCCGCTTCGGGATCGCATGGGGTGCGTTAGGCGCAGCCGAATCCTGCTATGAAACGGCGCGCCAATACGTCCTTGATCGCCATCAATTCGGTCGGCCGTTAGCCGCCAACCAGCTGATTCAGAAAAAACTGGCCGATATGATCACTGAAATCAGTCTCGGTCTACAGGGCTGCCTGCGACTTGGCCGCATGAAGGATGACGGCTCAGCCGCCGTCGATCTCACCTCGCTGATGAAACGCAACTCATGCGGAAAGGCGCTGGACATTGCTCGCGTGGCACGTGACATGCTCGGCGGCAACGGCATTTCGGATGAGTTTTGCATCATCCGCCATATGGTGAATCTGGAGGTGGTGAACACGTACGAAGGCACGCATGATGTGCATGCCCTGATCTTAGGTCGTGCAATTACCGGGATTTCGGCGTTTGCCAATTAATCGCCCTACCCGCCTGGCGGGTACCGGTCAATAATTGAATCACCGGTGCCCGGCGGCGCATTACTCTTTGTCTTTGTCTTTGTCTTTGTCTTTGTCTTTGTCTTTGTCTTTGTCTTTATCTTTGTCTTTATCTTTATTCTTTATTCTTGGTTACTGCTACAAGAGCAATCAGCCAACTAATTGATTTCAGCGACCCGGTGACAAGCCACCAGACGACCGTCGAACTCGGCCAGAGGGGGTACTTCTTCCCGACAATGGCCAACGGCATACGGGCATCGATTATTGAAACTACAACCCGGCGGCGGCGCAAGCGGTGACGGCAGCTCGCCAGCTAGCATCAACTTCTCCTGCCGTTGCGTCGGATCAAGGCGCGGCGTGCTGGCTAACAGCGCTTTCGTGTAGGGATGTAATGGCCGGCTAAATATGTCTTTTTTGCTGCCGTGTTCAACTGCCTTGCCCAGATACATCACCAACACTTCGTCGGCGATGTGCTCTACCACCGATAGATTGTGGGAAATAAACAGATAGGCGACCCCGCTTGCGTCCTGCAAATCCATGAGCAAGTTCAGCACCTGCGCTTGAATTGACACGTCCAGCGCCGATACCGGTTCGTCGGCCACGATCACTTTTGGATCAAGCATCAAAGCGCGGGCGATTGCAACGCGTTGACGCTGCCCGCCCGAGAACATATGTGGAAAGCGATTGTAATGTTCCGGGCGCAGGCCAACCTTCGCCATCATCGCTTGCGCTTTTTCAGCACGTTGCGCCTTGCTTAAGTCGGTGTTAATGATCAGCGGCTCTTCGAGCATGCTGCTGACCTTTTTACGTGGATTGAGGCTGGCATACGGATTCTGAAACACCATTTGCACCAACGGACGCACACGCTTGAGGGTCGCTCTATCAGCTTCGGCGATGTTGGCGCCATCCATCCACAACTCGCCGCCGGTCGGTGGTTCAATCATGGTGATCTGCCGTGCGAGTGTCGATTTCCCACAACCGGATTCCCCCACGACGGCAAGTGTCTTGCCAGGAATGAGGGTAAAAGAGACACCGTCAAGTGCTTTGGCGGTAGCTTTAGGTTTTAACCAGCCCTGCGACACGTTGTAATGTTTGCGGAGGTTTTTAGCCTCTAGCAAGACGTTAGGCTGAATAATGGTCGCTGTCGTTGTGGTCATAGGGCGGTCCTGCTGGCCGTTTGGCTGGCTATGTTGGTGGTTGAGGTGCTGACTGCCGCGCTTTTTAATCCCGCTGGCAATTGATCCGATGGGGTCCAGCCATTGGTCGGATGGCCCGCGCTATCAAGTGGAAAATGGCAACGCACTTGTGACCCTGCCACACCTGTGAGCAGCGGGCGCTCTTCAACGCACCGCGCCACCGCATAACGACAGCGTGGACTAAGCAAGCATCCTGATGGCCGATCGTACAGGCCTGGAACCACGCCGGGAATTGTCTGCAACCGGTCGCGACCGATATTATGTTCGGGCAATGCAGCGAGCAAAGCCTGTGTGTAAGGATGTTGTGGTGTCTGAAAAATGGTGGGAACCAAGCCTGTTTCCAACACTTGCCCTGCATACATCACAACGACCCGCTGCGCGGTTTGTGCTACCACACTGAGATCGTGCGTAATCAACATCAAGGCCATGCCGCGATCACGCTGTAGCTGCAGCAACAATTCCAGCATTTGCGCCTGAACCGTGACATCCAGGGCGGTCGTCGGCTCATCGGCGATCAGCAGACGCGGATTGCAGGCAATCGCGATCGCGACCATGACCCGCTGGCTCATCCCGCCCGACAGTTGATGCGGATAGGCATCAAGGCGTCGTTCGGGATCCGGAATATCCACTTGCTTGAGCAACGCCAGGGCCCGATCCCGTAGTTCTTTATGAGAACCGCCCTGATGGACGCGTAAGGTTTCGATCAGTTGATAGGCGACCGTAAAGGAGGGATTCAGACTTGTCATCGGGTCCTGAAAAATCATCGCGATGTCTTTGCCCAACAACTTCCGGCGCTCTTTCTGTGGCATCTTCAACAGATCACGCCCATCGAATGCCATCCGTTCGGCATTGACGCGTCCCGGATAATCGATCAATCCCATCAGCGCCAGAGAGGTGACACTCTTACCGGAACCGGACTCGCCAACAATACCGACTATTTCTCCTGCTTCAATGGTGAGATCAAGGCCGTCAACGGCCGTAAAAGGAGAAGCGGTTGATCCGAACTCAACCCCGAGATTTTTGATTTCCAGCAATGCCATGGTTGCTCGCTCTGTTAGGTTAGTCATCAATGCATCCATGCATCAGCGTTTCAGTTTTGGATCGAGTGCATCACGCAGCCCGTCACCCATCAAATTGAACGCCAGCACCGAAACCAGAATGGCCAGTCCGGGGAAGGTCACGACCCACCATGCGCTTTGAATAAATTCCAGCGCGCTGGCCAGCATCGATCCCCATTCCGGCGTCGGTGGTTGTGCACCAAGGCCGAGAAAACCAAGGGCTGCAGCATCCAGAATCGCCGTAGAAAATCCTAGCGTAGCCTGTACGATAAGGGGGGCCGCGCAGTTCGGCAGCACGCAATTAAACATGATACGTGCGGTGCCAGCACCGGCAATGCGCGATGCGCTGACGTAGTCTTTGGTCAGTTCGCCAATGACTGCTGCACGCGTCTGGCGCGCATAGTGCGGCAACATGACGATCGCAATCGCGTACATCGCATTCATCAGTCCCGGTCCCAAAATGGCGACGACTGCGACTGCCAGCAGCAAACTTGGCAGCGCCAGCATGATATCCATCAAGCGCATAATCGCTACTTCAATCACGCCGCGAAAGTAACCCGCCAGCAGGCCAAGAACAATCCCAAGCACCAAGGACAATGAGACTGATACCAGTCCTATCACCAACGATAAGCGCGCACCGTGGATCAGGCGCGACAACATATCGCGGCCCACCGGATCGGTTCCAAGCAAAAACCTGGCAGAACCGCCGCTTTGCCACACAGGGGGCACCAGGGTCGCATCCCGAAATTGCTCGATAGGAGAATGCGGTGAGATCACGTCTGCGAACAGGGCCGCCAGTAAGATGATGAACACCACAACCAGCCCGATCACCGCACCACGATTTTGGCTAAAATAACCCCAAAATTCGCGCAATGCATGCGGCGGCGCAGTGGGCGAGGTTTTGTTTGGCGTTTGCGCCTGAATGGCTGACGGGTGGCTTATGACAGGATTAATGACAGGATTAATGACAGGATTAATGGCGGGATTAATAGCGGGGTTGATGGCACCGTTGATGGCACCATCAGACGTTGAATTAGGTGTGGTCTCGTTCATGAGTTATGCCGTATGCGAGGATTAATCACGCCATACAACAGGTCGACGACCAGGTTGACGATGATAATGATGGTGGCAGAAAGTAAAATACCGCCCTGGACCACCGGATAATCACGCCGCTGAATGGCGCCCACCAGCCATTTGCCAATACCGGGCCAGGAGAATATCGTTTCGGTCAAGATCGCGCCGGCCAGCAATGTACCGACCTGCAAGCCGATCACCGTCACCACTGGGATCAATGCATTACGCAATGCATGGACGCCAATCACGCGCCACGGCGACAACCCTTTTGCACGTGCTGTGCGGACATAATCTTCACGCAATACTTCCAACATCGCGGAGCGCGTCATGCGCGCAACTACCGCCAGAGGAATAGTCCCAAGTGCAATCGTCGGCAATATCAAATGTGACAAGGCGGATTTAAACGCGCCCGGGTCACCCGCCAACAAGCTATCAACCAGCATGAATCCGGTCACCTGCGGAATATCGTATAACAAATCAATGCGTCCAGATACGGGGGTCCATCCCAACGTCACGGAAAATAACAAAATCAGCAACAAAGCCCACCAGAACACCGGCATCGAATATCCTGTGAGCGATGCGCCCATGACAGAGTAATCGAGGACTGTATTGCGCTTCACGGCAGCCAATATGCCGGCAGGGATGCCGATCACGAGGGCCAACAACATGGCGCAGGTGGAGAGTTCCAGCGTCGCCGGGAACAATGTGAGAAATTCGCTTAATACCGATTCATGGGTGGTGACAGAGGTACCGAGATTGCCGTGGAATACCTGCCCCAGGTAGGTGAAATACTGCACATACAACGGTTTATCGAGGCCAAACTCTTTCATCATCTGAGCGTAACGGATGGGGTCCATGCCGCGCTCACCCGATATCGCTTCCACGACATTGCCGGGAATCATATGAATTAATAAAAATACGAGCAATGTGATGCCCAGAAAGGTCGGAATGACCAAACCTGCGCGCCGCAAAAGAAATCCAAACATAGGAAATACCTATTCAATAAAAAAGACGACGACGTAAAAGTAAATTCAGCTTTATGTGCTACATCTACTTTAACGTCGTCACTATGGCTTTTTGTGCCCGCTTAGGGAATATCCCACATCGAATTCAACCATTGCTATAACGTTGCATATTCCTGACTGCGTGCGCAGATCTTGCTCCGAAAGTTTCTTTTACAAAACCACCTAATGAAAATCTGCGCCCACAGGACAGGCCGATGAAACAGTTTAATAAAACAATCTGCTAATTTGCCGGAAGCTTTATTTTACTAAATCAACTTTATCAAAAAAGAAGCTATAGGGCGTTGCTGGAATCTTGAAGCCAATGACATTTTTGCGAACCGGCACAAAACCGACTGAATGCGCTATATCAATCCACGGCGCTTCCTCGTGCACGATCACCTGAGCTTTTTCGTACAAGGCTGCCCGATCACTTTGCTTCGACACCAGCTTGGCTTTTTGAATCAACGCATCAAAATCTTTATCACACCAACGTGATACATTACCGCCGCCTTTGACGCCGTCACAGCTGAGTAAATTGCCGAAGAAGTTATCCGGATCACCGTTATCGCCAGACCAGCCAAACATCATCGATTGTTGATCGCCCTGCTTGCTGCGCTTGAGATATTCGCCCCATTCATAGGTCGTCAGTTTGACCTTGATGCCAATTTTTGCCCAATCGGCTTGAATCAATTCACCGATACGTTTTCCGTCCGGATTGTAAGGACGCTGAACCGGCAGATACCACATTTCAATCTCGGCACCATTCGGGTAGCCAGCCTTGGCTAACAGTTCTTTGGCTTTTTTGAGATCGTACGGGTAATCTTTAATTTTGTCGTTATACGACCAAAGTGTTGGCGGAATCGGATTTTTTGCGACCTGCCCCGCACCTTGGTAAACCGTTTTAAGGATCGTTTCCTTATCGATTGCCATGCTCAATGCTTGCCGCACCAGCTTGTTATCGAACGGTTTTTTCTCAACGTTAAAGGCAATGTAACCGATGTTCATACCGGGTTTTGAAATCAGATTAATATTGCTATCTGCTTTCATTGAGGCTAAATCCGCAGGCTTCGGATAAGACATTACCTGACACTCGTTCGCTTTCAGCTTGGCATAACGTACCGATGCGTCAGGCGTGATGGCATAAATCAGGTTATCAATTTTTGGACGTCCGCCCCAATAGGCGTCAAATGCCTTATAGCGAATAACGGCATCCTTTTGATACGATACAAATTCAAACGGCCCCGTACCGATTGGGTCACGATCAAGAAGTTCACGAGTACCGGCTTTTTGCAATTGCGTCGCATACTCTTCGGAATAAATTGATGCAAAATACATGACCAGATCGGCCAGGAACGGCGATTCAGCGTGCTTGAGTTTAAAACGCACGGTGCTGTCATCGACCTTTTCTACTTTGTCGATGATGTTGTTAAGACCCATATCGAGGTAGTAACCGAAAGTCTGTCCGCGTTCCAGAGTATGGTAAGGATTTGCAGGGTTGCCCATGCGATCAAAAGTAAACACGACGTCGTCGGCATTGAAGTCGCGCGACGGTTTGAATTTGGCGTTGCTATGAAACTTTACGCCCTTGCGTAACTTGAAGGTGTACACCGTGCCGTCGTCCGAGATGGTCCAGGATTCTGCTAACGCTGGCTTAATGGTAGTCGTTCCCAGTTCAAATTCAACCAGACGATTAAAGAGTGGACTTGCAGAAGCGTCAAAAGTGGTACCTGTGGTGTAGAGCTGAGGACTAAATCCTTCTGGGCTAGCTTCCGAACAGTAAACCAAGGTTTTTTTGGCTTGCGCTGAGGCCAGCCCGGCACAAACGCTGAGGACAGCTACTAAGCCCAGTTTGGCAACAAATTTTCCATTTTTCATCGTTCATCTCTTCCAGGGTTATGCTGCAATATCGTTGTTCAAGGTCATTATTCGAGGTCGTAATTCGAAGTCGTAATTCGACGCCGTAATTCGAAGTCGAAATTCGAAGTCGTAATTCGACGCCGTTTTACCCAGGGATTGTTTTTCACACACTCTATCGGTAAATTGGCGGTTTCGGAAGACAACAAATACCAGGTGCTGCTTCCATTCTGCTTCCTTGCTTACCGGTTTCTACATAGCCATCACGGCTTCAACTTCTTCACAGGTTTTAGGAATTGCAGGTCCCAATACGCGCGAGCCAGTCAGCGTCACCAAGACGTTATCTTCAATGCGTATGCCGCCGAAATCCATATACTCAACAAAACGGTCATAGTTAATCAGATCCGCATGCAGGCCCTTGTCACCATTAGTCATCCAGCGCTTGATCAGCTCGGGAATAAAATAAATGCCTGGTTCCACAGTGACGACCATACCGGCTAGCAATGGTTTTGCCATGCGCAAATTACGGAGGCCAAACAAGTCGCTACGCGTCACCGTCACGTCGTAACCCACTGCCGTCTCGCCGAGTCCTTCCATATCGTGCACGTCCAATCCAATTTGATGACCGAGCCCATGGGGAAAGCATATGGCGTAAGCACCGGAATCGACAACCTCCTGGGGATCGCCTTTAAAAAGACCGAGTGCCGACAGGCCATTCACTATTTCCAGTGCTGCCAGACGATGCAGCGCAAGATACGATACTCCCGGACGGATAGCGGCGATGGCACACATTTGTGCGGATAAGACAATCTCGTAGACAGCGCGTTGGCGGGGGCTAAATTTTCCGCCGACCGGTATTGTCCGTGTTATGTCTGAAGCGTAACCCAACGCGCTTGATACGCCTGAATCATTGACTACTAAATCCCCGGCGGCCAATTGTTGGGTATGATCGCGGCTGTGCAGTATTTCGCCATGTCGGGTAAAAATGACGGGGTAAGCACCATGCAGATCATAACCACGCATGATGCCTTCGATGGTGCCCACCACCTGATATTCAAACACTCCCGGCCGCGACTGTTGCATCGCCGCGATGTGCATTTCTTTGGTAATGACTAAAGCACGCTCCATTTCGGCTATTTCTTCGGGTTCTTTTATTTCACGCAAACCGATGATCGCCGCGATCAGCCCTGGCGATGCACCGGCATCAACCTGTTCTGGCGTACAGCCAAAAAGACCGGCCAGCATTAACGTTGACTCGCCACGATAAGGCGGTAAGTAATGGATGGTGCGCCCATTGCTGCGCGCCTCTGCAATGACTGCGTGAAGGGCGTGACTGGGTTTCACCACAGCATAAGCGGCATCAGCGAGAGTAGTGTGAGGAGCGACAACGCCGACCGATGCAGCAAGCGCGACTAACGACGGCTGTTGTCCGGTCCATACCACTTCTTCGATAGTCGGGTCATCGCCAAACAGAAGATCCAGCCCGCCGTCGATATCGATGACGCCGACCAGATAAGGTTGGTTCAGGCCAAAAAAATAAGAGAACGAGGAATCCTGTCGAAATGGGTAATTGTTATGCGGATAATTCATGGAGGCGTGAGCGTTGCCCGAAATTAAAAGCAATCCGGACGAAAACTGTTGTCTTAACTTTTGTCGCCGCCTGGCGTATTGCACACTTTCGAACATGTTTATCCTTAATTTTTTTAATCATGCCATGACCAGATTAGCAAAATCTATACCAGACTAAGAATTTTCTGTACCTTTTAGAAACCTTTCGTAATTCCCATGCTTTTCCTCTATGACATTTCCATGTTCGTCATCGAAAAGTTGCGCAGTACCAACCCATAACAATTCGGCTTGCTTGCTTTTGTGCATTAACGCCTCAACAGTGTGCGGAATGTTGCCATCGAAGTGAAGACTATCTCCGGCACACAACACGAAATGTTGCAGACCGACCGTATATTCCACTTGTCCGCTCAACACAAACACCATTTCATCACCGTCATGCGACACCATTTCAGACTTGTATCCGCACGGCATGGTGAACTTGACCGAATGCACCTGGCTGCCGGGAAAAACCGTCGATAAGCGCTCATACTTCACCGGTCCGCTAGCGACTGTGTAAGTTTGGCGCTGATCCTGATAGGAGTCGGGCTGTATTTGCTCAGGCTGCTTAATCAGGTCGCCAATCACGACCCCAAGCGCTTTCGCGATAACGACTAATGAGGTAATGGATGGCGTGGTCAGGTTGCGCTCGACCTGCGATAGAAAGCCCGCTGTCAACCCGGTCTCGCGGGCGACTTGCATCAGCGTTTTTTTCACCGCATGGCGCCGCGTCCGAATGGTCTTTCCTAACTGTGGTAGTGCCATAGTGTCCCCGCCTCTTTACCCGTTAATTTTTTAGCGCCGTTTTTATTTAGCATTCATGCGCTGGTAAAGTGAGGGAAATTATAGTCATACTAAAATCGCAGTCAAGTATAAATTGTAGTGACACTATAATTTTTTCTCATTAGCATGGGTAAAGATCAACTATGAGCGTTCAAACATGTGGCTTAAAAATTCCGATGATAGAAAGCGAGCCTGGCGGTTATGCAAGGCATTAGCAACAATTTAGTGAATAATCAAAACCTGAGAGAATCGTCGCTTTGATCCAGTAACTTAGCTAGTAACTAAGCTAGTAACTAAGCCCTGAACTAAGCCAATAGCTAAGCCATGAACTAAGCCGGTAGCTTAGTCTCCACGCGCCTTTTCATCCAAATCGCGTAGCCAGTTCAATTTCTCCCCAATTTTGACCTCGACGCCTCTTGGCACCGGGACGTACCAGCCAGGATCGGGCATCCCGTCGGGCAGATAGGTCTCTCCTGCCGCATAGGCGTTAGGTTCATCGTGCGCGTAGCGATAGGCATGACCGTAACCCAGCTCTTTCATTAACTTGGTGGGTGCGTTGCGCAAATGGACCGGGACTTCCCGCGATTTATCCTGTTTTACAAACGCCATCGCCTGATTGAACGCGTTGTAGCCGGCGTTACTTTTGGCGGCGATTGCCAGATAGATGACCGCCTGCCCCAGCGCTAACTCACCTTCTGGCGAACCTAAACGTTCAAAAGTATTCGCGGCATCGTTCGCAATTTGAATGGCGCGCGGATCGGCCAGACCGATATCCTCCCACGCCATACGGACGATACGACGCGAGAGATATTTGGCGTCAGCCCCACCATCAAGCATCCGACATAGCCAATACAATGCGGCATCGGGATTCGAACCTCGCACCGATTTGTGCAACGCCGATATCTGATCGTAAAAGTTGTCTCCGCCTTTATCGAAGCGGCGCGCATTCAGCGTCAATGCATTTTGGATAAACTCTGCTGTGATGCGATTGGTGCGCGCTGCGGTGGATGCGGTATTGGTCTGTTCCAGTAAATTAAGCAGTCTGCGCGCATCACCATCGGCATAGCCGACCAAGGTGTCTATCGCGGCTTCTTCGAATTCCAGATGTGGCAGCACCGTGGCGTGCGCGCGGGCTAATAGTTGCTTGAGCTCTTCGTCCGTGAGCGACTTCAACACGTAGACCTGGGCGCGAGACAGCAACGCAGAATTAACCTCAAACGAAGGATTTTCCGTGGTCGCGCCAATCAGCGTCACCAGACCAGACTCTGCATAGGGCAACAGCGCATCTTGTTGCGATTTATTGAATCGATGTATCTCATCGACAAACAGAATGGTGTGCTTACCCATCGCCAGGTTTTGCTCTGCACGCTCCATTGCCGCACGAATATCTTTAACCCCGGAAAACACCGCTGACAAGGCGATGAATTCACATGCAAACGCATTTGCCGTCAGACGGGCCAAGGTAGTTTTGCCCACCCCGGGCGGCCCCCATAAAATCATGGAATGCGGCTTGCCGGACTCAAAGGCCAGCCGCAGGGGCTTGCCTACTCCCAACAAATGGCTCTGACCGATCACATCATCGAGTTTAGCGGGACGGAGGGCCTCCGCCAGCGGTGGCGTGGGTTCTACCTTGAATAGATCGGACATGGGAAAAAAGGCTCTGCAAAAATAGTGGCTGGTTAAAAATGAAGACCGGTACAACGATAGCGTCCACCACAGTTTAACGCATGCTGCCAGAAGTATGGCTCGGCGCTGAATGCTGTTGTATGGCATAGAGTGGCTTAGAGTGGCAACCTCACGCGCTCAACCTGACCCAATGATCGCGCATCAAAAGTGACCAGAAAATTGTGAAAAGCTGGCATGGATGGGCAGAAAGGTGCCGATTATGAGAAAATCCGCCGTGATCCGTGGTACGACTTCAAATAGCCGTCGCCACCAATCAAAGTATGCCCATATTGGACATCGACAAAACGCAATAGCAACGCCCACTCTTCACTATTTTTCTATGCCTTTCGTTGTCACTGATTCTTGTATCCTCTGCAAATACACCACCTGCGTTGATGTTTGCCCGATGAACTGCTTCCGGGAAGGGCCGCAATTTCTCGTGATCGCACCGGATGAATGCATCGATTGCTCGTTGTGCGTATCAGAATGCCCGGTCTCCGCCATTTATTCCGACGTCGACCTACCTGCGCATCAACGTCATTTTACCCAGTTGAATGCGGAGCTTGCGGCGCGCCCTGACTGGAAGCTGATTACGCGCTCGAAGGCGCCATTGGCAGAGCATTTAATGTGGCGCTCAACATCCGACAAATTAAATCTGCTGGACGCCAGCATGTGTGAACGCAATCAAGGCATTACTGGTAAGTGAATAGAGCTACGTAAATGGTGTTGCGTAACTTTAAGTGCGCCAGTCTTGTTGGCAACGACTATGATTGCGCCGCCTTCGTTGCATCACTTTGATTAATTATCGAAAACGTCAGCGCCCTTTGGTACGACAAACTTGAAGCCACCGCTTGGTGGTGCCGGATTCTTGACGAAATTCGTGAACGACAACATTGAAGTCTGTCCGAAAGAATCTTTTAATTCCATTGCTTCAGGCAAGCCATTCCGCAAACCGACGCCAATATGGTCGAACGTCGTATCCTTCGCTTTAGGCGTCACTTCCAGCCACTCCAAACCATCCTTCGGCGTGCCCTCTTTCAGAGTGAAGTTCTTTTCCAGATCGTTACTGCCAAACAAAATCGCCGCTGGCGACGAACCCAATGCGTTGCCCAGTTTTTTGGTTGTGACCTGATTCAGATCTTTATCGTAAATGAACAGTTTGTCGCCATCTGCCTGCAATACTTGCTCGTAGGGCTTGGTGTAAGTCCAGATAAATTTACCGGGACGCGCAAAAATAAACGTCCCGGATGAGGTTGTCGAAACCTTGGGTTTATTCGTGCCGCTATCGGTCGTCACCAAACGTTGCGTAAACTCACCTTTGGCAGATTGCGTGCTACTGACAAACGATTTAAATTGTTCGAGCGCACTGGCACTCGCCAAACCCGGCACTAAAGCTGCGGAGAAGGCGAGCAAGCACACCAGTTTGCGCATGTTGAACGCGGCTGCAACCGGCGCGGGAATGCCGCTAAATAAGCGTGGATTCATGACGTTTTGTTTATCTACATGCTGGTTGTGGTTCACGGTAGCTTCCATTCAGGTTCATTTGTTAATGACGGGCGTCAGGATGGCTGCTGTTAAGTTAAGAGCGTCGTAACGCTCAGTACACTGCGCCTTCCTTCGGGCCGTCTTTCGTCAACTTCAACAACGCTTCCAAACGTTACTCGGGATTGCCGACCGGCACCAGGATTTCACGATTTCCGTTAGATTGCATAGTGGATACTAGCCCGCTTTGCTCCATTTGCTCGAGCAATCGGGCGGCACGGTTATACCCGATGCGCAAGTGGCGCTGCACCAGCGAAATCGAGGCGCGACGGTTCTTCAACACAATGGCAACCGCCTGATCATATAGCTCATCACCTTCCGAACCGCCTGCCGCTACGCCGCTGCCACCTTCAACGCCATCTTCCATGACGCCACCTTCAAGGATACCTTCAACGTAATTCGGTTCGCCTTGCTCCTTCAGATAATCGACCACCCGATGCACTTCCTCATCCGACACAAAGGCACCATGGACCCGAATCGGCAGACCGGTGCCGGGCGGCATGTACAACATATCACCCATTCCCAACAGAGCCTCAGCACCCATTTGATCCAGAATAGTGCGGGAATCGATCTTGCTGCTGACCTGAAACGCAATTCGGGTGGGAACGTTGGCCTTGATCAATCCTGTAATCACGTCTACAGATGGACGCTGTGTTGCCAAAATCAAGTGAATACCGGCTGCACGTGCTTTTTGTGCAATACGGGCAATTAACTCTTCCACCTTTTTGCCCACCACCATCATCAAGTCCGCCAACTCATCGATAATCACGACGATGGTAGGCAACTTCTCCAAAGGTTCGGGCGCATCCGGGGTCAGGCTGAACGGATTAGGAATCTTGTCTTCGCGCTTTTCTGCGTCAATAATCTTTTGGTTATAGCCCGCCAGATTCCGCACACCCATCTTGGACATCAGTTTATAGCGTCGCTCCATCTCATTGACGGCCCAGTTTAGCGCGTGCCCCGCTTGCCGCATATCAGTCACAACCGGCGCGAGCAAATGTGGAATGCCTTCATAAATGGACAATTCCAACATCTTTGGATCGATCAAAATTAAGCGAACCTGTTTGGGATCGGATTTATACAGCAGCGACAATATGGTGGCGTTAATACCCACCGATTTACCCGAGCCGGTGGTCCCTGCGACCAACAAATGCGGCATTTTGGCTAAATCGGCGACGACCGGATGACCGGCGATATCCTTGCCCAGCGCGATGGTCAGGCTGGAAACGCCATCGTTATAAACTTTTGAGCTGAGGATCTCGGTCAAACGCACAATTTGACGTTTTGGATTTGGCAGCTCCAGGCCCATAAACATCTTGCCGGGAATGACTTCCACCACGCGAATCGAGGTAAGCGACAAGGATCGTGCCAGATCGCGCGCCAAACCAACAATTTGGCTCCCTTTGACGCCAGTCGCTGGCTCAATTTCGTAGCGCGTAATCACCGGGCCAGGATACGCGGCAACCACTTTTACCTGTACGCCGAAATCAGAAAGCTTTTTTTCAATCAAGCGACTGGTAAATTCCAGGGTTTCGACACTGACGGTTTCCTGTAGCGGAGGCGCTTCATCGAGCAGGGATAACGGCGGCAAGTTGGTATCGGGCAAATCCTGAAAAAGGGTCGTTTGTCTTTCCTTTTCTACCCGTTCAGATTTTTGCACGGTCACAATTTGTGGCTCAATGCGGATCGGTGTTGCCTCAATGGCCTTTGCGCGCTCTTGCACCACCACTTCCTCGCGTTTGACGGCAGCGACATGGCCGACCTTACGGTCTTCACGGGCAGCGATCAGATTTCGTAGCCAGAGGAAGGATCCCTCCACAGCGTGACCGATACGCTCAGCGACCGTCAACCACGAGACATGAAAGAACAGACTGACGCCAAGCGCGAATAGCAGCAACAATAACAAGGTCGCGCCGGTAAATCCTAGTGCGTTCTGTGCATTGCTACCAATTAATCGACCCAGCACGCCTCCTGGCGCACGCGGCAACTGCATGTGCATCGAGTACATCCGCGTATATTCGATGCCCATGCTGCCGATCAGGATTAGTACAAAACCGGCGGCGCGCAGCAAACCTTCGTACGGATGCTGCTCTTCCGGCTCGGCCTCGGCCTCGACCTCTAACCGATGCGATATACGCTGATAGCCACCCCACAACGAACGCAGCAGAAGGACACACCACCACCACGCGGAGGCACCGAACACAAACAACATCAAGTCAGCCAGCCACGCACCAACGTGCCCGCCCCAGTTCGCGAGGTTCGGCACAACCCTGGCTTGTGACCATCCCGGATCTGCTTTGGAATAGCTCACAAAAATAATCACCAGATAAGCAGTCAAGGCCGCAAAGATGATCCAACGCGCCTCTGACAGCAGACGCACCAGCCGATTTTGAGGCGGGGGCGCCGGTTTCGGTTTGGCGCTACGGGTATAAGCTTGCGTTGTTCTAGTCATAAATCCAATTGGCGATACGATTACTGGTTAATACTATGAAATTTGATGAAAACCAGACGTTCACAGACTGGGATCACGAAATACTGCCGTTTTTCTACCTGGTTGCGCGTTCACCGTACTTATAGTACTTGTCCATCGCTGCTTAAGCATTGTAACAATATGAAATTATGCACTGGATTGGGCTGCGAATGAAGCAACGACATGCATCCTTTGATGCGGTGCGGCAAATTGGTTCTCGCTATCAACACAATTAGTTTCCTGATCACGTCATCATCACTGGTTCGACTATAATCTTAACCAGTTTTAGGGTGCTTTTAAACCATACAGACAATATTTGTAGTTTGTTATGGTTTTGGCATCCATAAGGATTCGTCCTCCATCGCTTTGTTGGCTGCCTTGATATCTGAAATTAAGATCTCCATATTAAAGACTAACGTTGGATTTACCGAACCAATTGCCGTTTATTTACCCGGAAAGACATCCGGGCGAGATGCTGACAAAGCAAGTTCGCTGACCGACTCCGATGTTCGATGTTTGACCACTCACTGAGATTATTTTATGACCACCGAAAAAACTATCAAGCATGCCAAAGTGTTAATTCTTGGCTCCGGACCTGCAGGCTACAGCGCTGCCGTTTATGCTGCACGTGCCAATCTGAATCCAGTGCTGATTACCGGGATTGAACAAGGCGGTCAGTTAATGACCACCACGGATGTTGAAAATTGGCCCGGCGATCATGGTGGCGTGCAAGGTCCTGATTTGATGCAACGCCTGCTGAAACACGCGGAAGAATTCAAAACTGAGATTATTTTTGACCATATCCACACCACCAAATTGTCAGAAAAGCCGTTCCGCCTGATCGGTGACTCTGGCGAGTATACCTGCGACGCCCTGATCATCGCCACCGGCGCATCGGCACAATATCTTGGTCTGCCATCTGAGGAGGCCTTTATGGGTAAAGGTGTGTCCGCCTGCGCAACCTGCGACGGATTTTTCTACAAAGGCCAGGAGGTTGCCGTAGTCGGCGGCGGCAATACTGCGGTGGAAGAGGCCCTGTATCTGTCCAACATTGCAACCAAAGTCACTTTGGTACACCGTCGCGAAAAATTCCGCGCCGAGCCTATTTTGATAGACCGTTTGATGGCGAAAGTTGCAGAAGGAAAAATAGCCATTGAATACAACCATACGTTGGAAGAAGTCACTGGCGATACCAGCGGCGTAACGGGCATGAACATTAAATCGACCGTCGATGGTACGGTCAAGCCGGTCACGCTGCACGGTGTATTTATCGCCATCGGTCACAAGCCGAATACCAGTATTTTTGAAGGCCAGCTGACCATGCACAACGGCTATATCAAGACCAAAACCGGTCTTGAAGGTATGGCGACGGCAACCAGTATCCCCGGCGTGTTTGCCGCTGGCGACGTGCAGGATCATATTTATCGTCAGGCAATTACCAGCGCTGGCACCGGTTGCATGGCCGCTTTGGATGCGCAACGTTTTCTGGAAGAGTAACGCAAAGGCCGTTACCCTCGCTCTTTTAATGCAGCGGTGCTAACGGCCTCATCAAGGCACATCAAAACGATTAAAATAAAGCAACACTATCCAGTACGCATCACCTGAAGGAAGCGCCATGTCCGCCCCAATCAAAGATTTTAACGATCTCAAATTCCTGCAACAAAAATTGAAGGCTGAAGAAGAAGTGCGTGTAGCAGAAGCGGCAGCGCGCCAGCTGCGTGCAGAGCAGGCCGAACGTGATGCCAATGTGTTTCGAAAGAGCGTGGGGAATATACAACCGCTAGTTTCGCCGTCAAAGAAAAAATAATCAGAGACTGACCATCCCGTCAACGCGAGCGACCCTATGTCCGGCCCGATTAAAGAATTTCGCGCACTCAAACCACTGAGAAAAGAACTTAAAATACAGCACGAGGCGCGTCAGGAAGCCGCCGCTGAACAGTTGCGTCGCGCCCAACAACTGGCGCAAGAGAGCGAACAATTTAGCCAAAAAGTAGGGCCGGTGTTTCCGCTCAAAGCCTCTGGCAAGCTGACTCCCCCTCAGCAGCATCCGAAACCCTATCCGCGTACCCTGCAGAATACATTCCATATGGATGCATCGTTGGGATCGACCATCCTGCAAGCATCACTATCGGACCTGTTCAGCATCGAAAATCTGCTCGATAGCGACGATCATCTACGCTTTGCCCGCAATGGGGTCGGCAACGAGATGCTGGCAAAACTGCATCGTGGACATTGGGCTGTGCGACAACAACTCGATTTGCATGGCCTGCGCATCGATCAGGCCCGCGATACTTTGGCAGAATTTCTTCAGCTAGCGAACAAACGACGCTGGCGTTGTGTGCGCGTCATTCACGGCAAAGGATTCGGTTCTGTGAACCAAGTCCCAGTTCTTAAAGGCAAAGTGCGTGACTGGTTGGTACAAATCGATAGTGTGGTGGCTTTTTGCCAGGCTAGCGAGGCAGACGGCGGTTCCGGCGCAATCGTAGTTTTGCTTAAAGCCCAACCGCGCGACTAAACCTTGTCGGCGCAATCCAATACCGTTTAAGCTCAGCCATCATGCGAGTCGTGCGTCGCAATGCTGCCCTTGCGCCAGTACCCTGATGCGCGAATCCACTTAGGATTGGCATGGCGTTCTGCCACCAGATAGGCCCGTAAGGCTTTCGCTTGTGCTGACTCACAGCCGATCCATGTATGAAACGTGCCGGTTGGCAACGGCATGTTGTGCAAGGCATCAAGTAATGGAAAAGCCCCTGCGTCGGCGCTACGATGTACCCAGACGATCTCGACCTTCGCTGCGCTTTCGAACGTGATGTGATCGGCGGCCCCGTCTACTTCCACCAGAACGTTGGTCCGCGCATTGGGCGGCAGTTCGGCAAGGCGCCTTGAAATGGCCGGTAAAGCGGTATCGTCGCCAATCAGCAAATGCCAGTCAAAGTCGGTCGTTACGATGAAAGAACCTTTTGGTCCCGCAATCCCCAAGCGCTGCCCTGGCTTTGCTTGCTCAGCCCAGAGCGTAGCCGGTCCAGCGGTGTGCAATGCGAAATCAATTTCCAGCGTAGCGGCAGCGGCGTCATATCGACGTGGCGTGTAATCGCGCATGATCCGTTTTGCTCCTTCGGGCCATATCAGACCGTCCGGGCCTATCGTCGGAACGATCAGTTCGCCAGTCACAGGGTCGGGGAAAAACAATTTGACATGATCGTCAAACCCCAGACTGCTAAATCCTTCCAGAGCATCACCTTGAAGCGTTACCCGTACCAGGTGTGGCGTCACGCGTTGCACAGCGCGAACCTCAAGCAGGCGAAATCGAACCGGATAACGCACGCGCTGCGGCGAACGGTCAGGAATATTTTGTGACACGCCGTCCCGTTGTTCGCTTGCCGGGTTGGCCGATCGGCCAGAAGTTGCTGTATCCATTATATTTGCTCCAGTTGTTGTGCGGCATGATCAAGTACTGCTGCGAAAGCGTTGGCCTGCTCCGGCGTCAGGGCTTCACGAGAAAGCCGCATGCGCATCGCCAACTTAAGATTTTCAACGGCGCGCATGACCTGAGGTGGTCTTGTTCCGCGCGGATCGGCACCGTCCACACCGCCTTGCATACGGGCCATCATCGCATCGACGATGACGCGATTTTCGTCCAAAAAGGCCAAACCCGCTTCGGTGATGCAATAGCGCTTTCGCCCTCCTAAATCGGCTTCTTCGACCCGCAAGTAGTCCTGCTCCTCCAGTAGCGTCAGAGTAGGATAGACGGTGCCTGGGCTGGGACTATAGCTACCGCCAAGCCTGTCTTCGATCAGTTTAATCAATTCATAGCCATGACTAGGCTTATCGCTAATCAGTTTTAACAACACAAACCGCAAGCCGCCGTGACTAAAAATCCGCCCTCCGCGTGGGCTGTGCATCCCCCTGCCGTGATGGTTGCCTCCTGACTCCTGGTCATGATCGTGATCAGCCCGGCGGATGCTGCAAAGGAATCCTTTTAAATGTCGCATGATAATTTCGTTTTTTTCCATTTAGATTCAATTAAGATATATCTAAATAAGATCTAAGTCAAGAATTTATCTTTTAGGGTTCTTTAATCAAACAGCGGCCGCGCGTACCCCAAACACCGCCCGCGTTAGACCTGCCAGCGAGGCCGGTCTGTGAAAAAGGCTGCAGTTTTAACCAGCGACGCTGGAAAAAACAAATTATCTGGCGACCTTGCCTACGCGGTTTTTGGCCGCATTTAATGTTCAATTCAAAATGTTTTAATCAGCGGACCTCGGCTTCCGATAGCAGCGATCTACCCGTCGCGGAGGCCCGTGGCACTATCATCGATTTGAATTTATGACTGATGTGGCGCACTTTATCTGGCTGACATACGCAGATTAAGTTACACATAAAACCAGATCAACCTGCGCAGCACTGATTGATAAAAAAAATGATAATCTTCATTCGGTAACAAACCTCGCACTATGTTCGAACATGCGCCATTTCAAGGAATTGGTATGCGTACTTATGACAAGCTGATTGCTGTAATTCGTGTTGGTCAAAGGAACTGTAACTTGCGCTCTTCCTTTGACCGTGACGTTAACGATGGTGTCCATACACTGTCCGGCAAGTTCTGCGCATCACGACGGTACAAATACGCCCCTGCATAGCGGGGAAAATCACTCTGAAAAGGCATTATCATGACCCGCAAGACCCCCATCGATCGCTATCGAAATATCGGCATAAGCGCGCATATTGACGCTGGCAAAACCACCACTACCGAACGCATTCTGTTCTACACCGGCGTCAAACATAAAATCGGCGAAGTGCACGATGGCGCAGCCACCATGGACTGGATGGAGCAGGAGCAGGAACGTGGCATCACCATTACATCTGCCGCGACCACTGCGTTCTGGAAAGGCATGGGCGGCAACTTCGCAGAACACCGCATCAACATTATCGATACGCCCGGCCACGTTGATTTCACCATTGAGGTCGAACGCTCCATGCGCGTACTCGATGGCGTGGTGATGGTGTACGACGCTGTCGGCGGCGTACAGCCACAATCGGAAACGGTGTGGCGTCAGGCCAATAAGTACGGCGTGCCGCGGGTTGCCTTCATCAATAAGATGGATCGCGTCGGTGCGGATTTTTTCCGCGTCTATCAACAGATAATGGATCGTCTCAAAGGACACCCTGTTCCCATCCAGATTCCGGTTGGCGCAGAGGATCACTTCCAGGGCGTGATCGATCTCGTTAAAATGAAAGCCATCATCTGGGATGAAGAGAGTCAAGGCGTTGTCTTTGAATATCGCCAGATTCCAGACGACCTGCTGGCGCTGGCACAAGAATGGCACGAAAAAATGATCGAGCAAGCCGCCGAAGCGACGGACGAACTGATGGAAAAATATCTCAGCGGTGAGGCATTATCCGAAGCCGAGATTATCCACGGTCTGCGTTTGCGCACAGTCGCCAATCAGATCGTGCCAATGCTTTGTGGGAGCGCATTTAAAAATAAAGGGGTCCAAGCGCTGCTGGATGCGGTGGTTGAGTATTTGCCCTCGCCGCTGGACGTACCAGCGATTCTCGGCCATGACGAAAACGATCAGGAGATTGAACGTCATCCTGCGGACAACGAACCGTTCTCTGCACTTGCCTTCAAGATTATGACTGATCCTTTTGTCGGTCAGCTGACCTTTTTCCGGGTCTATTCCGGCGTGGTTAATTCTGGTGATTCGGTCTATATCCCGGTCAAAGGCAAAAAAGAAAGACTTGGCCGCATTTTGCAGATGCACGCCAACGAACGCAAGGAAATTAAGGAAGTGTATGCGGGCGATATCGCCGCCGCAGTCGGATTGAAAGACGTCACCACCGGTGACACGCTGTCTGATCCTGAGCATGTGATTATCCTTGAACGGATGATTTTTCCGGAGCCGGTGATTTCACAAGCGGTGGAACCGAAGACCAAACCCGATCAGGAAAAAATGGGATTGGCCCTGAACCGTCTGGCACAGGAAGATCCGTCGTTCAGGGTGCATACCGATGAAGAGTCCGGTCAAACCATTATCTCTGGCATGGGAGAACTGCATCTCGAAATTCTGGTAGATCGCATGCGCCGGGAGTTTGGCGTAGAAGCCACGGTAGGCAAACCACAAGTGGCGTATCGGGAAACCATCCACAAAGCGGTCGAAGATGTCGAAGGAAAATTCGTCAAGCAATCCGGCGGGCGCGGCCAGTATGGACATGTGGTGCTGAAGCTGGAGCCACTTGCACCGGGCAAGGGCTATGAGTTTGTCGATGCGATCAAAGGCGGCGTGGTTCCACGTGAGTACATTCCCGCAGTTGATAAAGGAATTCAGGAAACCTTGAAGAGCGGGGTTCTGGCAGGCTATCCGGTCGTTGACGTCAAAGCGACACTCACATTTGGCTCCTATCACGACGTGGATTCGAACGAGAACGCCTTCCGGATGGCAGGTTCCATCGCGTTCAAAGAAGGCATGCGCCGCGCCAACCCAGTGCTGCTGGAACCGATGATGATGGTGGAGGTAGAGACACCGGAGGACTTCATGGGCAACGTCATGGGTGACCTGTCTTCACGCCGCGGGATGGTGCAAGGCACCGACGACATTGCTGGCGGTGGCGGCAAAACTATTCGTGCGGAAGTGCCATTGGCGGAGATGTTCGGCTACTCTACAACGTTACGCTCACTCAGTCAGGGCCGAGCGACCTACACGATGGAGTTTAAGCACTACGCAGCGGTGCCGAAACATCTTCTGGATCAGATAAAATTGATCAAATAGATCTGCTGCGCGCGGTAATTATTTCAACACGCGAATCGACAGCTGGCGTGAAGGATGCCGGTGACGGAAAACCGCTTTACGCATCGCAACATTTTTTTGCTGTTGCGATGTGTAAAGTTTTTCTTAGGAACGGGCTTGCTTAGCGCCCTACTTGAGTTTAAGAGTCCAATCGTGCAACGCCTCCAGCGTTTTTGTCACGAATTCACGCGTCGGTTCGTGGGTTAGCTTACCCGCACTATCGAAACGATCAGCAGCGCCACCTATCATTACCTCTGGCTTATTCAAGACTTTCAAATCAAGAAATACCGCTATCTGGCGCAAATGATATTGAGCGCGTGCCGTGCCGATAACCCCCGGACTTGCGCCCATGATCGCCGCTGGTTTGCCCGCGAACGGTTGCTCCGGTGGACGCGAGGCCCAATCGATGGCATTTTTTAAGACACCCGGCACCGAATAGTTATATTCTGGCGTGACAAACAGAAGCGCATCGGCATCGCGGATTTGTTGACGAAAGCGCTCCACCGACGGAGGCCGACCTTGCGCATTCACATCTTCGTTATAGAGCGGAATGTCTGAAATATCGGCTTCAATAATGGTGACACCTTCGGGTGCCAGTTCGATCGCCGCACGTAACGCCGCGGTGTTGAATGAGCCTTTTCGCAAGCTGCCCGAAATACCCAATATTTTGATCGCAGGTTTGTCCATTTTCAAATTCCTTTATAGAATGATCAACCAACTAAATTAGCCTCTGCATGACCTGAACGCATTCCCCCTGGCCTATTCCATCCACCCGCTTATTCACCCACGCACCTATTCACCGAGTAGTTCGGCAATCGGTGCCATGCCCTCGACGTGCTCGGCAATGACCTTGATAATCACCACAATCGGTATTCCCACCAGTAATCCGGCGATACCCCACAACCATCCCCAGAATAACAACGCTACAAATACCGCCGAGGGATTCATTTTAGCTATTTTCCCGGTCATCCAGGTAGTCACAAAGGTCCCTACGATCGCGGCGATTCCGAGAGAGACACCTGCCAATAACAGCATCATTGAAAATGTCCCAAACTGCATAAACGCCGCCAGACTGGTGGCAATCGCGATGAACAGCGACCCAAAGTAAGGAATGATATGCATAATGCCGCCTGCCACTGCCCAGGCGCCAGCGTTTTCAAGTCCGATGACACGGAACGCCACCCACATGAGTAGCGCTAGCAAAATATTGGTTACCAGTAACATAAACATGTAATTCTGAATCGACGTATTAATCTGATCCAGGATATGCACGGTCACCTTTTTGCGGCTTAACGAAGGTCCCGTCAACTTCACTAATTTTCGTTTGAATGTATCCCCCGACTGCAACAGAAAAAATACCAGAAACAGCACCACCAGGGCTTGCCCCAAAAGCCCGATCGCACCGAGCGATCCGGCTAATAGCCACTCGCTCAACCTCGAAGCCGACGAAGCTTCACGTGCCGAAGGTTGTCCCCCGGTAGCTTTGGCAATTTCGTTGGCGGCAGCTTGCATTTGCTGCATGGTGGTTGGCTGACCATCGCGTAACTTCGCCAATCCCCGGGATAGTTTATGGGACGCTTGCGGCAGTTGCTCCAAAATGGACTGGAACTCTCCGCGCAAAACGTCTGTCACCGCTGCGCCGCCGCCCAAAATAGCGAGCAATACCACAGTGGTCGCCACCACACGTGGCAGTTTCAATCGCTGCAACCACACCACAACCGGGTTGAGCGTATAGGCAATGAAAATCCCAAACACCACCGGCGCTAGAAATTTTTGTGCCCATTGCAGTGCAAAGATGAAAACGACGGTGGCGATGATCGCCAGCGCTGCGCCGCGAGCGTCCACATGCATGCGGGTCGCTAACGGCTCGCGGCGGCTGGAAGGCAAAGGGAGACTTGGATCGGACGGTTGTTCTGGACTAGCGTTAGCGCCTGCGGCACCCGATCCAATTTCCATGGCCGGACGCATTGCATCGAGCGCAATTTTAGCGTTGATATCAGCAGGTTGACCAATTTCAGGTTGCATTAGAGTACCTATATTTTTGCCCATTTTAAATCGTCACTCAACTATGACGGTAGTATCCGCACTGCGCAAATATATATTATCCTTCCTGGCGCGTAAATGGTTGACGTTTAGGCATCTGAAGAGCATTTTTCTGCGGCTGGACCGTGGCATGTAAATGAATGTTGCGGGGGATACCGGGACTGCTATCAATTCAAGGTATGATTCTGGTCGCTCCTTTGGAGTGATTCGCTGACCCTGTTGTACGTCAGACAAGATGTTATTCTAAGCGGGTCATTGTTAACAGCAGCTGGATTTAATTGAGCAAAATAGTGATACCACAAGAATTACTGAAATCGACTCAAAAACAAGTAGTCGTCATCGGCGGCGGCATTATTGGGCTGTCGACCGCTTACTTTTTGACCCAGGCCGGACATCAGGTGGCGTTGATCGAACAACACCGGAACGTGGCTGAAGTGTCGACACTGGGAAATTCAGGGATGTTGGCAACGGCCGCGACCACCCCGTGGGCGGTTAACGGAATGCGCAAGCGCATCATTTCCGGTCTTTTTAGCCAGGAAGCATCCACCATCCTGAACGCTCGGCTCAGCCCCTCGTTATGGCGCTGGTTATTGCGCTGGACCTCGAAACCAGAGTTACAACGCTATCAGTTGCACATGGAGCGGATGCAACGTCTGGCAAGCTATAGTCAGGAAATGTTGCTTCAGTTGCAAGCCGATCATCAACTCGATTTCGAACAAAGCAGCGGCCTGCTCCAAGTTTTTCGTACAGAGAAAGAGTTCGCCGCAACGGCTCCATTGCAAGCCTTGATGACGGAAAGAAACGTAGCGCATCGCGTGCTGGATAGCGCTAGTGTGCAAGCGCTCGAACCGGCTCTTCATACCGCACGTAGCGTGGCTGGTGGCCTCTACTTCCCAGAGTTGGCTTCAGGCAATTGCACTTTATTTACAAAACAGTTGAAATCAATTGCGCAGGCTAGTGGCGTACAATTTCATTTTGATATGCGGGTCGATGCAATCGATTCGCACGATAATCAGGTTGCGTTACGGATCGGCGGAGATGTATTGCATGCCGATGCGGTGGTGGTGGCTGCGGGAACAGGCAGCGCCCCTCTGCTAAACAACATCGGGTTAAAGGTGCCATTGCGTGCCGTCAAAACATACACTGTGACAGCCGCAATTAAAAATTATGAAGTGGCACCTAAACTGGCGTTGCAGGACGATGCCTATAAAGTCACTATGGCACGCCTGGGCGAGCGCATTCGCGTTGCCGGCATCGCAGAACTGGGCGCACGCGACACGACCATCGATGACAAAGCACTCCGCACGTTATTAAAGGTGACCCAGGATTGGTATCCCGATGCCGCCAATTATCACAACGCCCAGATGTGGACCGGAAACATTCCCATGCTAGCCGACGAAGTACCTCTGATCGGTGCTACCAGCCGGAGCAATGTATACGTTAACGTGGGCCATGGCGGCAGCGGTTGGAGTATGGCATTAGGTGCCGCCAAAATAGTAGCAGACCAAATTTCCGGGCGCTCGCCTGAGATTGATATCGATGGTCTGACATTGGCGCGCTATCGGCGGTAGCGATACCAGAATCTGCTGCCGACAGCCTATTGGAACGCTTTTAGCACCACTAGAATGAGAGGCAAGACGACTATGACCGCACTCTACGCAAGCTCGGAAATTCGACGCATCGAGCAAACTGCACAACTTCAATTCCCGCCTTATACCTTGATGCAGCGGGCTGGCCAGGCGGCTGCGGATACTGCATTACGCCTACTCGGGGGGAACCCGCATAAAGCACGTATTTTAGTGTTGGTCGGACCCGGCAATAATGGTGGCGATGCCCTGGAAGCGGCGACCATACTGACGCACGCCGGGGCCGATGTTGTCGCGCTATTGCAGGCCGACTCAACCAAGTTGCCGCCGGATGCGGCGAATGCCCTCGCCCGCGCTAAACGTGCCGGTGTCCATATGATGCCAACCGAACAGTTTTCCACTATTGACAGCGTGACATGGTCGCTGGTGATCGATGGCTTGCTGGGTATCGGGGTGACCCGCGCACTGGATGGTCCCTTACGCAGTTTAGTTGCGACGGTTAATACATTCTCCTGTTTGGTTTTGGCGCTTGACGTCCCCACCGGACTGGATGCTGATACCGGCATCGTTGTAGGTCCCGACGGGATCGCCATTGTGGCTGACCATACCGTTACGTTTATCGGCGATAAAACCGGATTGCATACGGGCGACGGCCCTGACTACGCCGGAAAGGTCACCATTGCCGGCCTCAATCTCCCTGAAAACCTGTCAGTGCCGCCGCGATCGTGGCTGAATGCGCCCGAATTATTCGCCCATAACCTGCAACCACGCGCACGCAACTCAAATAAAGGCAGTTTTGGTAGCGTCGCCGTCATCGGCGGTGCAACAGGCATGGCGGGTGCGCCCATCCTGGCCGGACGCGCTGCAGCCAAGTCCGGCGCAGGTAAAGTCTTCGTCGGTTTTCTTGACGCTGCCCCTGCCTATGATAGCGGTCAGCCGGAGTTAATGTGCCGACACGCGGCTGAGATTGACCTGGCATCGGCAACGTTGGTGGTCGGGACCGGATTAGGTACTTCGCAACAAGCGCATGATGTATTAATAAAAACCCTGATGGCGCAAAGCCAATTGCTGCTGGACGCCGACGCGTTGAATTTGATTGCGCTCGAACCCGCGTTGCAACAGCTGGTGGGGCAACGGCGTCACTCCGGACTTGCGACGGTCATGACCCCTCACCCGTTGGAAGCAGCTCGCCTGCTCGGCAGCAGCGCTGCAGACATACAGTTTGACCGACTAAAAGCGGCACGCGGGTTGGCGCAACGCTTTAATGCGGTGGTCGTTCTCAAGGGTGCCGGCAGCATTATTGCGCGTCCCGATGGCGACACGGTCATCAACCCGACTGGAAATCCTGCGTTGGCCACAGGCGGAAGCGGCGACGTGCTGTCCGGCATTTGTGGTGCGCTATTAGCGCAAGGTTGGTCCGATTGGCATGCCGCCATTGGGGCAGTTTGGTTACACGGCAGCGCTGCAGATCTTTTGGTATCTCAGGGTTGCGGGCCTATCGGCATGACGGCGGGCGAGTTAATTCCGGCGGTACGAAGTCTATTCAATTCGTTGGTCAATAAGCACTGAAAACAATCAACGAAATGCAGAACATCGTAGAGTGCCGTCGAAGATTCACCTCTACGCAATGCGCAAATCCACGCAACTAATGGCAAAAAAAATCGTACAACGACCTGACCAGTCGGTGTACGATTTCAGAGGTGCAAGTACAAGCCGCATTTAATACGGGCCTACTCCCTGCAAGCAACAGCCACCACGATCTGGTCTCGCAACCCAAAAATTAACGATACCAGAGTCAGCGACCCCTTTCTCACGCGGCCAACGCGGGGTAATCGGTATACCCTTCCAGTGTTTGTGAGTAGAAAGTTTCCGATTTTGGCGCATTTAATGGGGCGTCAAGTTTTAAACGGCGCGGCAAGTCCGGGTTAGCGATAAACAATTGACCAAACGCCACCGCATCAGCTTCGCCTTTTGTCAGCAACTGTTCTGCTGCAGCTTTCGTCAATTGTTGATTCGCGATATACGTTCCGCCGAATGCTTGCTTCAGTTGTGGTCCGAGGCGATTTGGCGTTTGCGCTTCACGTGCGCAAATAAATGCGATACCACGCGCACCTAATTCACGCGCAACATAGCTGAAGGTTTCTAGCGGATTCGCATCACCCATTGAATGGCTGTCGCATCCGGGTGCCAAATGCATACCGACGCGTGAAGCGCCCCAGACACTGATACAGGCATCTGTGATTTCTAACATCAAGCGTGCGCGATTTTCCAGCGAACCACCATAAATGTCAGACCGTTGATTGCTGCCACTTTGCAAAAATTGATCCAGAAGATAGCCATTAGCACCGTGAATTTCAACACCGTCAAAGTTAGCTGCTTTGGCATTCTCAGCACCTTTACGGAACGCAGCAACGACGCCTTCAATTTCGGCCAACTCTAAAGCCCGCGGCGCCACATATTCACGTACCGGGCGCAACAGGCTAACGTGGCCAGTTGCCGCAATCGCGCTTGGCGCAACCGGCAATTCACCATTGAGAAAACTCGGGTCCGAAATGCGCCCGACGTGCCACAGTTGCAATATGATCCGACCACCGGCAGCATGTACGGCAGAGGTCACGTTTTTCCAACCCTCAACCTGATCGTCGGACCAGATCCCCGGGGTGTCTGCATAGCCAACGCCCTGCGGCGTCACTGCGGTCGCCTCGCTGATGATCAGGCCTGCGGAAGCGCGCTGAACGTAATATTCAGTCATCAAAGCGTTTGGTACACGGCCATCGCCGATAGCGCGCGAACGCGTCAGCGGTGCCATGATGATACGGTTAGAGACTTGGATATCGCCAATTTTGATAGGATCGAATAATGTTGTCATGATATGAGCTTCGTTAAATGGATTCGTTAATGATATGAAAATACGGATAAGAAGAGACAGTAAAGCGGCCAGTTACGGCTTAAATTTAAGACTATGTATTTGAGGAAAAGGCTTCTAATGCAGAGCATTTAGCAACTTGGCTCATGCCCTGCCCTTAAAGAAAAATGCTTCAAAATGGGATCAGCCCATCGCCGGAGAGACCGTTTTGTCGGCCATTACAGAAATGCTTTTAGGGGCTAAGCGGATTGATAGTTGCATCGCCACGACTGCCACTCCGGCCAGCGCGCCTGCTGCAATTGGCACTGCCTGTAATCCAAGGCCCTGCCCGATCACCGTTCCGCCGACCCATGCGCCAAGTGCGTTACCAACGTTAAAGGCGCCGATGTTCAGCGTGGCGACCAGATTTGGTGCTGCCTTGCCAAAAATCATCACGTTGATCTGGAGACCGGGAACCGCAGCAAAGGCCACTGTCGCCCATATGAATAAATTGACTTCTGCCGGTATCAAGGCCACGCTGGTCCATCTCAAAGCGGCCGTTGCCAGCGCCAAAAGGATAAAAATAGCGGTCAGCGATGTGCCTAAACGCCAGTCAGCCAAACGGCCGCCAAAGTAATTGCCCAGCGTCAAACCGAGACCGATCAAAAACAGACTCCAGGTCACTCCATGTGGCGTCACCTGCGTCACTTGTTCCAGCAACGGTGCAACATACGTGAACAACGCAAACATCGCCGCTGAAAAAAATGTCGTGGTCGCCAGCGCAGCCCAGATTCCGGCGCTGCCTAATTGTTTGAATTCCCTGCGCAGGTCAGTTTTTTTCTCATCCTGTTGCGATGACAGTACGCGCGCCAATCCCAGCAAAGCCAGCACGCCAAGGACAGCCACCGCCCAAAACGGCGTGCGCCAGCCGGCAAATTGACCAAGCGCCGTACCCAACGGCACACCAAGCACATTCGCCAGCGTTAAACCGGTAAACATCAAGGCCACCGCCGACGCTTTGCGATTTTCAGGAACAAGACTCGCTGCGACTACTGAACCGATACCAAAAAAAGCACCGTGACAGAGTGATGTCACGACCCGGGCAAACATCAAAAATCCGTAATCCGCAGCTACCGCGCACATCACATTGCCAACGATAAAGACCCCCATCAATATGAGCAATGCCCGCTTACGCGGCAATGCGGCGGTCGCCACCGCCATAATCGGTGCGCCGATGGCAACGCCTAACGCATAACCGCTGATCAACCATCCGGCACTCGGCAGCGTGACCTCCAGACTACGGGCCACTTCGGGGAGCAAACCCATGATGACAAATTCGGTGGTTCCGATAGCAAAAGCGCTAAGCGCCAGAACAAGTAGAGCTAATGGCATGGCAGGACTTTACAAAAATTTATCGGGAAGATTGAACTTCGTTTGCGGAAAATAATGCATAACTCGGATGCTTCATCCGGCATTTAAAGTTCGCCATTTACATGCGCCAAAAACGCCTGAATGGTGTCCTCGTTTCGACGATAGAAAATCCACTGCCCGACCCGCTTCGTGGTCACCAGTTCGGCACGTTGCAAGGTGGCTAAATGCGCCGAAACCGTCGATTGCGACAAGCCGGTACGCTTGTCAATCAGTCCGCAACAGACGCCGATATCCAGGGGATAGTCTTGTTCGGAGAAATACGCCGTCGGGTTTTTAAGCCATTGAAGGATTTGGCGTCTTACCGGATTGGCGAGCGCTTTATGAATCAGATCAAAATTGATATTGTCAGCAGATTCAGGCATTTCGTCTTTTACAGAAATAAATATTGGGTTTTATAGAACTTAGTATCGCTATATTACGATATATCCAAAAATTGTGCTGGCAACGCTAAAGAATGCTTGCTTTGGAATGCAGATAACAAAGAAGGAGGGGCTAAGGATGGCGACTTGGGTGAAAACTCTCAAATCACACAAACCACACAAATCGCCCTGAGCATCGAATGTCCGACCGGCAGTGACCTGTCGCTGTCCCTAAAATCGAAAAGCCCGCGCCAGGGCGCCGGTTCCCAGTTTACGGACGCCAAATCACCCTGCGTGCAGAGAAGAGGTTACCCGGCTACTTTTACACCCTTCCAAAATGCGACACGTCCACGGATTTCCTTTGCCGCTTCCTTTGGCTCAGCGTAATACCACACTGCGTCAGGATTAGTTTTACCGTCGACTTCCAATGTGTAGTAATTCGCCGTGCCTTTCCATGGACATATGGAGGTTGTTTCACTGGGTTTCAACAACTTGGAATCTATTGATTTCAAGGGAAAATAGTGATTTCCTTCGACGACAACAGTATCGTCAGAATCCGCGATGACGATGTCATTCCAGATGGCTTTCATATTCTTCTCCTGGTTATGTTGACGCTAACAGAGACAGCGCTTTCGCCTGTGGCGAAGTTCAAAAAGTCGCAAAACAGGTTTCGTTACTCTTTGGAAATTATATTCAAATGAATGGCGAGACGCTTTGCAGGCGACGCATTTTTTTACACTCGTACGAACGCGCTCGACCTACAGCAGCCTCACTAATTTACCACTGGTGGCGATCAGACGCACAGGACCGCCTGCTTTTTGAATACAACGTGCGCCGGGCCAGGCAAGGTAACAAACAATCAGCCATCCGAACGCGCAGGCTCGTCATCTCACCAAAGCATTGATCATGCACGCTTTTTACGACGTTTGGCGCCGACATCTTTCGTTTTGGTCCTAAAGACTGAATGAGCATGCAATGGTATTTTAAGAATATTGTCATCGGCCCTTTTATCAACTATTGCCATTATCGGTACCCATGTTCCCTCCCATCGCAGCACCTGTTTTCGTCACTTCAGCCTCCACCGTTGCGGCGACTGGCGCGGCGTGCGATAGACAACAAACCTCAAACGCATCCGGTACATTGGGCAGAAGCGTGATCGACTGCACTTCCTCAGCGCGGTCACTTCATCGCGGGAAATCTATCCACTTGCGCGTGCCGCGAAAGACGCGTAAAGCCAGACAGATTGAGGAGCAACATGCGGCGAGAATACACGCAACACATCAAGAGCACGAATGGGCCGCCGTTCGCCGTGCGCTATCCCCTGACAACCACGATATGAGTGCGCTACCGCCGATTCAGGAAACACTTGCACTGGCGATCGTCGCGGTGATTCCGGGGTTAATAACAATGTTGAACGAGATTCCCGGTCCCCGTCAGCAGGGAGCAACCCTCGCAAACACAAGCCCGACTCACCTGGCCTATGTACCAGCCAGCCTCACTTCTTCTACCGCTGATGCCACGCCTCTCGCTCTCACAGGGTTCCCGGCTGTCAGCGGCACTGCCACCGATTTCCGAAAAACGCTCACGAATTTTGGAGATAAGATAAACCAACGCCTGACAGATATTTATAACAAGCTACCGACGCTTTTGCCACAGGTTGCGGCCGATACCGAACCAGAAAGACTCAACCCCGCTTACTGGCAACCGCCTTACCGACATCCTCAAAACGAACCTGCGGACCGCGGCGGCGTCATTACAGTAAAACGCATCAACCACCCGCCTCCTTCCTGGCCGGTTACCGCAACCGCTGCAAAGATTTTTAACGATAGTCAAATTTGGTCTGCGGAGGACCAGGCGCTCACACGAAGCGGCATAAAGGCATATCGGAGATGGCCCGCCGCTATTGCGGAAGATGACCGAAAAAAGGGTATCGTGACATCCAATTTCAACGGGACGCCCCTGCCTGTTAATGCGCTATTGGACGGACTGGAGGCTTTGATATCCTACAAGCTTGGCGGCGAGACGTCTTATTCAGTCGATCTTTACGAATACAACGTCATGATATCTGCCATCCTTTCCTCTTATGCCGCTAACACCAACAACGGCGTGGAGCAAGTCGCAGATGGTGCCGATCACGCATCAGAAAAATCGCATCCAACGAAGTCCCAGTCAGAACTGCAAACCGATGTTGCCTATATATTCGTCAATGCCGTGATGCGACCGTGCAGCATCATGTCCCTGGCGACCATGGAAACCGTTATCCACGAGAAGTCAGACGCAGATTTAAAAGGCGGTCCGATGCTCAATGCACTTCCTGCAATTTCCAGACGCCTTAAGGCTGAACTCTGTGCGGTGATGCATACAATGTTCCCTAATCTCACCGTCCAACAAAATGCACTGCTGGATACGTTGACCGGATGGTATGTCAATGCCAGATTAAGTGCTATAGAGCCTTTGTTCGCACCGCGCTTTAACCTCTCGTCCGACGAGTTTTCGCATACGAAATACCACAGCCGCGATGGTATCTCAATGCGCATTGGGGCAGCGTTTCTTATTCAATTCCCCGCCGCACATCGCGTCACCCCCTCTCCTGCGCAATTGCGCGAGGCGGGGCTTCACCATTTAATTCATACGCCGGCTTCACATTGGTCCTTGGCCACGACAACGGCAGTGACAAATTTCGGTCATTTGAGCTTATCCAATGCAACCGACGACGAAGCACTAAAAGCGGGCGCTGAGAAATTGATTGAACCCGAGATGAAAAGAATTGGGCTCTTGAAAGCCGTCGAAAGATGCGAGGAGGAATTCGTTTTTTGTATAAAAGATACGTCAAATGATCCCATTAACCACGAACGGCAATCGCGTGCGGCGCTCAAAAAACTTGCGCTAAGTAAATCAGAATTGTACGTCTCAGGACTTAGGGAATTAGCCCCGAAAGATCGTAGCAAACTAATCGAGATCGGCAAAAAAGGTGCGCTAGAACTATTTGCAACACGTCTTACCATCTGCAATACACATAATAACGATATTGCCTATCGAGCGGTCCTGAACGGCACTTCCGGCGCTATCGTAAAAGCCGAGAACGACTATTATCTCTTTTCACATGCCCGCAGTTGGGGCTCACCTACTGTTTCCTGCATCACGGACGCTGTAGCGCAGGCAGGAGGGGTTCCCGAATATATGCGATTCAGTCACTCAAGTCTGACTGGAGGCATCCATTTCCCTTCTATTGCGCCGTCCGATTTCGCGACGCATTCCGTCGGTATCTTCGCAAGAGGAATTGTCGATATTGCCAGGGAGGTGGCGGCCTTGCAGAGCTACCCAGAGGAGATACACCAATCCTCACAGCCTGAACTTTCTTCCCAACCTCCACGCTCAATCGGGTCAGAAATCATCCACTCCCGGGTGTACGTTCTCGTAAGGACGATGATCGGATTCGTCCCAAAAGCGAATTGCCTGCTCCCGGCTTTAGATCTCGCCGAGATGATGGTGGAACCGGCTAAAACCTGGTCCGGCTTCGCTGCACAGGCCACCACGCTGGCAACGGACACATTTTTTTGCTTCCTGGGCTTTAACCCTTCGCCGACGCTTCCCGTTGTAAGTTCCATACGCACCGCTTTCAAATTTTCATCGCAAGAAGCGTTTGCCGAAGAAAAATTGGCACAGCGGCTAGGCGCACGCTCGACTGAAATCAAACCGACATCGGGTCTGCAAGACTACGGCGAGAAACCGTTGATCAGCAAGCTCCTCACTACACGACGGGAAGATTTGCATTTCAGAAACGGCTTTTCCCACCTTCTCGCTGCCGCATCAGTCGATACAGCGCTTCCCACCCACATTTTTTTCGACGGAACGTATCCCACCGCCTTAGAAAGCGTCCACAATCTTCTACTGGAAGGCCTGATACAAAAGCCCGAAGGGGGTGCCATTTATTTGATCATGGGATCGGTCACTTCGCCAAAAAAAGCGGGCTATCTCTGGAATGAATTAGAAAAAAAACTCATACTCCAGACAGATAAATGGCTTTTGGATTATGGTCATCTGATAGACAAAGATCCACAGTTATTGGCAACTATCACGCATAGTCCATCGAACCCATCCTCCACGGCGTCCATTTCAAAAAAGTTATATCAGAACAAACGCATCAACGCACTGCGACCGCACGCGTACCAAAGTCACTTTGACCATCCACCGGAACCGACAGGTCGCGATATTTACACCGTTAAAGGTGTTGGCGATTTTGTCGATCGCAATTACATTAAATTGAAGGATAAATACTACCTGTTGGGACAAACTCACCACGCCGTCGCCAACATGCCACCAGCTTTGTCCCCGGAATTGACATTTATAGATGGTCGATGGCAACAACGCGAAAACCCTTTGGAAAAAATTTGCATCATTGGTCATCAGATGCCAAAAGATTTGCGCCTTGATATGTCCTACATTGATGGTGGCTGGCAAATTAGCAACAATCATTTAATAGGGCCTGTCAGTGCGCTCCCCATAGGCATAACCTCGGCTGATGAGGCGTTTAAGGCAGGTTTCAATCACCCCGACGGGTGGTCTATATCTGAGAGATACATCGACAACGCCAATAGCGATCAATTCATTCTGAGTCTCCGAGATGAAGATGGAAGCACTCTGTACCGTCGCGGTCCAAATCGGAACAACGCATTTGAACCGCTTTCAAAGGAAGAATTTGAAACAACGCAATACTGGTCAAGGCGCCGGTTGCTTTCAAACTCGCAGGCAAGTTGCAGGAACCAAGCTACCAACTTGCGCGCCGCACCTGTACTCACCTTTAAGGAAGCGCGATCAGCGGCGTTGAAAAAAATTGTTGAGACAGAAGTTCAGGCCCGTGCATTTTATGAGCGCCCTTTGCTGCGGATTGAAATGCTCGCCGATAACGAGCAAATTACCAAGGCTTTTACTGTTCGTCCTGGCTTAGATTTGCATTTTAATTTTTTACTGGATAAGTTCAACGGGAAAACTCTTCCTCAAGCTCTTAGTGAATTGAAATTATCGGATACGGTGGAAAGAAAGATATATGGCGCATTCCGAGGAAAGCGCTATTGGGGAACCATGTTGGAACAATTAAAGGCCACTCCTGAAGCCTTTGGGGATGACGTCGCAGCGATAGAAGAAATTTGCAACTTAGCGGTCGGCATCTGCAGCCATCAGGATCGTTACACGCTTCTAAAAGAGAATTTAATAACGAAAATTGCAAAACAAAAACTGCTTCACGCAAACTATATAAAAGAATTTATCGAACCAGAGCAAAGACTGTTCACTCGGCTTTGGGGGCGGTATTTTGCTCCGCTTTTAACTTCAGATTTTTGCACGACTGACAAGTGGGTTTTTGAAATACAAGCGAGAGGAATGTCAGGAATTTCCAGCACATACGGCAAGCAAGTCGCGGCGGAATTCATGAGCATCTATACCAATACGCATCAAGAGTCGTCCCAGCTATTGAAGTGGGAGGCTGACGACAGCGCGTCATTCTGGATGGCACACGCAAAATTTTATGCTATTGACGGAAGGAGTTTAGGTTCTGCCGATAGAAAGATCATACTATCTGGTCTGAGCAACTTTAAGACGAGTTCACATCCGGACAGGATGAGCAAGTTGCGCATCATCTCCCCTTCGCTCAGCCCACAAGGCATGCACTATCAATACAACCCCGAAAGCCACTTGAAAGGTCATCCACAGGAAGCATCTTTGTTTGGCAACAAGTTAACAGGCTACACCTACGATCAAGGTGATAATAGAGGCAAGCTCTATCTGTCCACAGCAACATTTTTATCGCCGTCGACCAGTGATGGCGCGCAGACCCGAGACGTCATAAGGCATGAGTTGGCACACCTGGTGATACCGCAAAGCAATCGGGAAATATACCTGATTGGTGATGGTTCAAAGTACGGATATTACTCACCTGGTTCGCAGCTCCGGCAAGCTAAAGTAATACTGCGTTCACCGGACGCATTTTGTGCGTACGTTCATAGCACGCCCGGAATAAAAGAGGTATTTTTAGAGCACTTTAAAATCGTATCGCCCATTTCATTTGGAAAAATCTTCCCTAACTATGAGGAAGTAGGCGCTATCAGAATCACAGTTACTGAATTTGATAAATTTGTGCATCTGCTATTCAATAAGCTACCCGCTACCGAAAAAATGAAGGCTTTCGCAATGCCGGATTTTTTTATCACCTGGTTTGAGCACATGGGGAAAATAATTCCGCAAAAATATCAGGACCTGCGACCCGATTCAGCTACAGCAAAAAAAATGAACTTGAGAGTTAAGCGCCAGATACCCGGCTCCGCATGGACGCCCGTCCTGCAGAGAATTTTTTTACGGGAAGGGGAAATAAACAATTCGTAAGGACTTCGCCTCTTGAATAACGAGGCCTGGGGAAGCCGATCCCCATCCGATTACGCGCAAACATCATACAGAGTAGCCAAGGACTGTCTCCTTTGATATGGTTCAGCAGCACCACTCTTAGATTTTTGCCATTATCATGCGGCGGTATGGTATTCCCGAACTGTGGACGAGTCGGCCGGCTTTGATCAAAGTGATCAAAGGCTACGCCATCACCACCTGACAGCCGGGCTCAGCGAGCTTAAGTCTGACTACCCCCTCAAAGCTCAAAGTTGCTATTTTTTTTATTTTTCTACCGATGTCATCAGAATGCCATATTCGATTGGTAACGTGCCGAGGTGTGTGAAAAAATTATATGATATCGGTCTAATACCGGATTGAAACTGGTTTGAAACTATTTAAGCGCACTTTGAACATAATTAAAAGGCAACTAAACATCATCGAAACGTCATCGAACGTTTTATTGCCGTTTCTCAACTCTCAACAGATTCATCGTGGTGAACAGGCTTAGTCTCTTATGAATGAAAAAAGTGAGCTGCGGAGCGCGGCATTTCACCACAGCGCTCAACCTCTACGAAATATACAACTTAGGTAATCAGGAATTCCAGGTATGACTTCAAACGTTCACGCATTACCTTTGTCAAAAAGACTTACCCCAAATCGTTGGGATTTTCTGGTTTTCCCGTTAGTGATCGGCATTATTGCTTTTAGCGGCATTGGCGTTAAAGATACCCTGGCTCCTTTGTCCAGCCTTACCGCAAATGTTGTCACGCTAGATCCGCACAATTTACCTGAATATGCGCTTCGCACAACATTGCGAATGTTGGCGGCAATGGTCGCCTCGCTGGTTTTTACGCTCATTTACGCAACGGTCGCTGCAAAAAGTAAACGCGCCGAAAAAATCCTGATCCCTGCGTTGGACGTCCTGCAGTCCGTGCCGGTGCTGGGATATATCTCCTTCACGGTGACTTTTTTCATTGCGTTATTTCCCGGACGCGTTATTGGCGCCGAGCTAGCAGCGATTTTTGCCATCTTCACCAGTCAGGCATGGAACATGACCTTTAGTTTTTATCAGTCATTAACCACCGTTCCTGATGATTTGCAGGAAGTTTCGCGGAGTTTTCACCTATCCGGCTGGCAACGATTTTGGAAACTGGAGGTCCCTTTCGCGATACCAGGATTAATCTGGAACATGATGATGAGTATGTCCGGCGGCTGGTTTTTTGTCGTCGCGGCCGAGGCTATTACGGTCGGCAATAAGAGCATCACCCTGCCCGGGGTCGGTTCGTATCTGGCTTTAGCGATCAGTGAACACAATCTCGGTGCGGTCGGATGGGTGATTGTCGTGATGACCGCCGTCATCATCTGCTATGACCAATTGCTCTTCAGACCGCTGGTGGCCTGGGCAGACAAATTTCGGATGGAAAATACCACTGCGCAGTTTTCCCCTTCGTCATGGCTGCTTAATCTGATTCAACGCACGCGCCTGATTCAAGCAATATTATCGCCCTTCAGTATCCTGTTCCGGCGTGTCATCACGATGCCTCTGCGCCTTAATAAAGGCACTACCAAACACCGAAAAGTTAACGACACCCCAAATCGGATGGTCGACTTCGCATGGAACGCGACGCTATTGGTGTTGGGTTGTTGGGTCATGTGGAGGGTTATCGCCTTCATTGGCTCAGAGGTCAGCATTCACGAAGTCGGTAGCGTGCTGCTGCTCGGGGTCTACACCCTGATCCGTGTCATGTTGCTGATTGCGATTGCTTCCGTGGTTTGGGTACCGTTGGGCGTGCTAATCGGCCTACGCCCCCGTCTCGCCGAAAAAATTCAACCATTAGCACAATTTTTGGCAGCGTTTCCCGCCAATTTGCTGTTTCCGGTTTTCGTCATTCTGATTGTGCGCTTCCACGGTAGTCCTGATATCTGGCTAAGTCCATTGATCGTGCTGGGCACGCAGTGGTATATCCTCTTCAACGTCATTGCGGGTGCAATGGCATATCCCAACGACTATCGTGAAGTATCGGCAAATTTTAAAATCCGCGGCTGGCAATGGTGGCGTAAAGCCATGTTGCCAGGCATTTTCCCCTACTACGTCACCGGTGCCATTACAGCCTCCGGCGGAGCATGGAACGCCAGTATCGTTTCCGAATCAGTATCGTGGGGCAATACCAAACTCAACGCTCACGGTCTCGGCTCTTACATTGCGCAGTACACAGAAGCGGGCGACTTCCCGCGCATCATTTTGGGGATCGTTGTCATGTCGTTATTCGTAGTGCTGTTTAATCGCCTTTTGTGGCGGCCAATGTACCACTACGCGAATAATAAGCTAAACGCAACCTGAGCAAAAATTCAAAGATGTCAGAGATTTATCGAGGATGATGATGCAAAAAATTACGGAAAACGAAATACTTAACGTCAATCATGTGCGCCGTGGTTTTGCCAAGGCACAAGGCGAGTTGTTAGTGCTTGACGATGTCAGTTTGACGCTGCATGAAGGTGAGATCGTCGGCCTTCTCGGTCGTTCCGGTTGCGGAAAGTCATCTTTATTACGGATTATTGCCGGATTGATTCATCCCACCGGCGGCGACGTGACTTATCGCGGACATCCGGTTAACGGCCCCGCCGATGGCGTTGCCATGGTATTTCAAACCTTCGCACTGTTCCCCTGGCTCACCGTTTTGGACAACGTCGAAGCCGGTCTGGAAGCGCTGGGGACACCGCCCGCTGAACGCCGCAAACGTGCCCTCGCAGCGATCGATCTGATCGGTCTCGACGGTTTTGAAAACGCCTATCCACGTGAACTTTCTGGCGGGATGCGCCAACGTGTCGGCTTTGCCAGAGCGCTGGTCGTCGACCCTACCTTATTGCTCATGGATGAGCCGTTCTCTGCCCTCGACGTGCTGACCGCGGAGACCTTGCGGACCGATCTGCTGGATCTATGGAACGATGGTCGATTGCCGATCAAATCGATTTTAATCGTCACCCATAACATCGAAGAAGCCGTATTCATGTGTGATCGCATTTTGGTTTTGTCATCCAACCCCGGCCGCATCATAGCTGAGATTGCGGTGCCGTTTCCCCATCCGCGTAACCGATTGGACCCGACCTTTCGTCAACTGGTCGATGACATTTACGCCAAGATGACCGCCAGATTGCAACCCATTTCAAACCGCAGCAATCCCGGCCTGGAACTCGCCAGCCGCCTAAATCCAGTCTCGACCAACCTGATGGCTGGCCTTTTGGAAACGGTCGCCGCTGCGCCGTACAACGGACGTGCCGACATGCCGGATATTTCTGCCCGACTTCATCTCGAGGTTGACGATCTTTTCCCCGTAGCGGAAGTGCTCCACTATTTAGGATTTGCGGAGATGACAGAAGGCGATATCATGCTTACCACGTTGGGCCTGGAGTTTGCCGAGCATGGCGTGCAGCAGCGCAAACAGGTGTTTGCGCAACAATTACTGCGCCAGGTACCTTTGGCAGCACGCATCAAATCGATATTGCAGGAAAGACCCGGTCAACGGGCTCCGCGCGCCCGCTTTCAACAAGAGTTGGAAGACCATTTAAGTGATGACGCCGCCGAAGAAACGATTGACGCGATCATTCGCTGGGGTCGTTATGCCGAGATTTTTTCGTATGACGACAAACGCGAAATCTTTAGCCTGGAAGATATCGCAAGCTAAAGGCGGCGGCTGCATCTACTTGAGGAAACGCGCAATTGAGATCGCTCTAAAGTGATGGATGCGTCATAGATGCACGCGCAATCTTCAAAAGCCCGGTTTCGGGCTTTTTTTATTCGAGTTACTTTCGACCTTACTTTCAGCCTTATGCATTAGAGGGCCGTGTTAGTAGCTTGCCTAGCCATTTAGCCGCCGTTAGCCGACATTGAAGAACTATTGACAGTGGTTCAGTGATGTAAAACGCACTACGTTGCTTCGCCTGCACCGAAAACCAGCCCGAACGCGGGGCCGTCCAGTTACCGTTCCCTATCAGGATTACTTGCTCTTTCCAGCCATAGCCGTCCATTTGCATGTTATTGACCATGACGCCGATATTCCCCTTCCTCAAGGTAACGCCGGTTCCGACGCGAGCATAAAAAGTGAACGCTTGTCCTGTCATCAATTCATTGGTTTGCATGATCGTGGCGCGCAAGTAGCGCAGACGTTGTTGAGAGAAATTGCAGAATAAGCCTGCGCCCACTTCCGCGAAACATACAATACCCCTCAATCTGTACCGCATCACATGCAAGCTTAGTCATCTGTTATGGTGTGGTTTCGACGCTTCTGTATATATACGCCTACCAACATCCATAGGATGATCACGCATGGATAACAAAACGCTTCTACTTCAGCCACCCGAGGCACCGCTTTATCGTCAGCTCGCCAGCCATTATCTGGAGGCGATGCAATCCCGTGTTTTGCATCCGGGCGATAAAATGCCCTCGGTGCGCACGTTGGCACGTCAGCACGCCCTTAGTTTATCCACCGCTTTGCAGGCGTGCCGATTTCTGGAGAGCGAAGGCTGGTTAGAGGCGCGACCGCGTTCAGGCTATTTCGTCAAATCCAAAAAGTCCTGCGACATGATGGCCGTGACCGAGCCAGATATGACGCGCCCCCACGACATCGCGCAGTTCATCGGCATCCACCAAAAAGTATCTGAAATCATTTCGATGGGCCAGCGAAAGGTCCGCGTTAATCTGGGCCGTGCTGCGGGCGCACCCGAACTTTATCCCGGTAAGCAGCTTAATGCGCTAGCCGCCAGAGAGCTGCGACTCCATCCAGACCTATTTACCAAACAAAGCCGTCCTACCGGAAACACAGCGTTCAAGGATGTCCTCGCCAAACGTGCATTAGCGAGCGGAATGAAGCTTAATCCGGATGAGATTTTGGTCACCAATGGCTGCATCGAAGCCCTCAATCTCGCACTCCGTGCGGTAGCGCAAGCGGGCGATGTTATTGCCGTAGAATCGCCGACTTTTTATGGCCTGCTGCAGGTGATGGAAAGCTTGGGCATGAAGGCGCTCGAAATTCCTACCAGTGCGCAAACCGGGATTTCGCTCGAAGCGCTGGAGTTAGCGATCCAGACATATGACAATATTAAGGCTGTCGTCGTCGTGCCGCATCTGCAAAATCCACTCGGCAGCATCATGCCGGAAACGCACAAGAAACGTCTGGTGCGCATGTGTGAAAACGCCCACATCGCCTTGATCGAGGATGATTCGTATAGTGCGTTGGTGCATGATGGGCCGCCATTGACATCGCTCAAGGCCCACGACACCACGGGAAATGTGATTCACTGCGCGTCATTGCACAAGATTCTTGCGCCCGGAATGCGGATAGGATGGATGGTGGCAGGCCGATGGCAGGCGCGTGTCAACATGCTGAAATATGCACAAACCCGTTACAACGACGAATGGTCGCAAACGATCGCCGCAAAATTCATGGGCTCACCCGCTTACGACCGACATCTGCGCAAAATACGCGGCACGCTTCGGGTGCAACGTGATTTGACCGCCGAGATCATCTCCCGATATTTTCCTGTAGGGACACGCTGCAGCCTGCCGAACGGCGGCGTTTCGATATGGGTCGAATTACCTGCAGGCCTGTCTTCCAAGAAGATATTCGAAGCAGCTCTGGCACGCCAGATACTTATTTCGCCAGGTCTGCTATTTTCTAACTCGCCGCGTTTCGATCACTTCATCCGACTCAATTGCGGAATGCCGTTCTCGGATGAAGTGAAACAGGCGTATATCGACCTGGGATCGATCATTCACGCGCAACATGAATAGGCATTCATTCTCACACTATTTAGACGATTTCCGAGAACACAAAAACATCGGTGCCCGGCAGCTGAGAAAAGTCATCTGAACGCTCAATTCTTTAAATAACGCTCAGTTTGACAAGACTCAATTTTCTGTCGCGCAGATGCTCTCGTAAATAAACATCGAACTGTTCAATCAGCAAAGGTCGGCTGAACAGGTAGCCTTGATAGAAATGACAGCCGTGGTGCGCGAGAAAATCGCGCTGCGCTTTGGTCTCTACCCCCTCGGCAATCACCGTCAATCCGAGGCTCTGCGCCAAAGCCACGATAGTGCGCGCAATCGCAGCGTCGTTCGGATTAATCATGATGTCCCGCACGAATGACTGATCAATCTTTAGTTGATCAAGGGGTAGCCGTTTCAGATAATAAAGGGACGAATAACCAGTCCCGAAATCATCTAACGAAAAACGCACGCCCCGGTCCTTCAACGCTGTCATTTTAGCGATGGTCAGCTCCATATTATCGACCATCAAACTTTCTGTAATTTCCAGCTTGAGCCGTTCCGGATTGGCCCCGCTGCGATCCAATACCTCATGCAACATATCCACAAAGTTGGCATGGCGAAACTGACGAATACTCACGTTAACCGCGATAGTGAGATCCGCCGTTTCCGGCCGTTCAGCCCATTTCGCCAACTGAGCGCAAGCCGACTCCAAAATCCATTGGCCCAACGGCAAAATAAGGCCGGTGTCTTCCGCCATAAATATAAAATCTGCTGGAAGTACCAGACCGCGGCGTGGATGCTCCCAACGCAACAAGCCTTCCGCGCCAGTTACGCACCCGTCGCCATCCATCTGCGGCTGGTAATAAAGCAGAAACTCTCCATGCAGTAAAGCATTCCGCAAATCCGCCTCCAATGCCGCACGGGTTGTCACCGCTGCCTGCATCTCAACATCAAAAAACCGCAATGCGTTGCGCCCGGCGGCCTTGCCTTGATACATCGCCAGATCAGCTTGCTGCAATAGCTCCCCGACCGTATCTGTTTGATCGCGAAACTGCGTGATCCCGATACTCGCGGTACTATGATGTTCTATTCCGGCGATTTGATAGGGCTTGCTGAGCACGGCAAGAATTTTTTCACCCACAATCTTGGCCTGCGCCACTGCCGACGATTGCTCCGACTCCAGCCCAAGCAGCATCACAACAAATTCATCCCCGCCCAAACGCGCCACCGTGTCACTGGTGCGCACGCAAGTGGCAATCCTTAATGCAGCTTGCTGCAGCAGCAGATCACCCTTATCGTGGCCCAGGGTATCGTTGATGGTTTTAAAATTATCCAGGTCAATAAACAGCAACGCGCCCGAATGCTGGCCGCGGATATCAGCCGACAACGCGTGTTGAAGACGATTAATCAACAGCAATCGGTTCGGCAGCAGCGTCAATTGATCGTAAAAAGCCAGATGTTGAATCTCAAGTTCAGAGGCCTTACGTTGTGTGATATCGGTATCAATCGCCAGAATCGACTGCGCCAAACCGTGGTCATCCCGCACCAGGGTCCAGCGGCTTTCCACTGTCAGAGTGGCACCGCTCTTGCAGCGCTTGGTAATTTCGCCGCTCCACTCCCCGCTCACCATTATTTTGTTTTTTGCATCTTCAAAAATAACCGAATAATCGAATGGCAAGTCCTCAATCGGAATACCCAATACCTCGTCCTGCGTCCAACCGTACAGACGTTCAGCACTTTTATTCCAGAATAGAATGCGGTGATCCATGCCTCGTACGATAATCGCGTCTTGCGCTTTATCGAGCAACGAAGCCTGATCTCGAATCCGGACATCGGTTTCCTGACGCTCCATTTCGGAAGCAACCCGCGCGGCAAAGATCTGAAGGGTAGAAGTGATGAAATCCAGCTTTTTTAACGGCTTCCGGAACAAAATAAAGAGCAAACCGATAGGTTGACCAGCCGAATTATCGAGCCGCCAGCCGACCGACGCCTGCGTTCCCAGTTCCTTTAAAGCAGGCGAATGCGCAAAATCCATCGCGACTTTATCCGACACCAAAAAATTGTCCGCATCAAACACTTCTTCATAGCTATCCCACGCCACCACATAGTCAAAATTTTTCTTGACGTTGCCATCGATCACGGCGGCCAGCACCCGCGTAGTCACCGGCGCTCCGGGCAGCAAGCGCGTAACAAAACCGGCACTCGCCCCTAACGCCTCCGCCATATTGCGTGCCACCTGCTCAAAAAACACCGTGCCGGTACTCGCCGTGACGCCCAGCGCGATATTCAATACCGCAGCCTGAATCTGTCGTTGCTGTTGCTGCGCACGGATACTTTTAATCCCGAATGTCAGATCGCCAGCCAGTTCCTTTAGTAAATTGATCTCGTCGTCTCCGACCATCATCATTTCTTCGGAATATAAGGTCAACAAACCCAGCGTCCCCTCTTTATCGTGTAACGGCAGATAAATACCGCCCCGGTAGCCATGAAGCTGGATATCAATCAACCAAGGGAAAACCCGCGGATCGTGTGCCATGTCCTCAATAATAATGGGTACGCCACTACGAACTGCGCGTCCGGCCGGTCCGCGCCCGAGCGGGCTATCCTCCGCCCAACTGACGCATAAATGTTCGACAAAAGCCGCATCATTATCAATCCCTGCGTGCGACTCAATGGTGATTGAACGCGCCTCGTCCGCCTGGGCATAGCCTACCCACGCCATCCGATAACCACCAATATCGACAGCGACGCGGCATACCTGTGACAGCAAATCGCGTTCGTTTTCTGCGCGGATGACTGCTTCGCTGCATCGGCTCAACATTTTCAGGGCGCGATTGGTACGGATTAATTCCAACGCGCTTTTTTTACTCTCGGTGACATCAACGATTGCCCCGGTCATCCGCGTTGCTTCACCGAGACTATTCTGAGTAGAACGCGCGCGCAGCCGCACCCACCGTAACTTGCCGGATACGGTAAGAATGCGAAACTCCATGTCATATGATAATGGGTCACGTAAATGATTTTTTACCCCTTCCCGCAACAACTCTTGATCCTGGGGATAAACAAATTTCAAAAAATAGCTGGACGAATGCAAAATGCCATCGTCCGGCTGCTCTAACAGTTCCAGCAAACGCGGAGAACAATACACGCTATTGTTTTCAATATCCCAATCCCATAATCCATCGCCCGTGCTCTGAATGGCGAGGTGGAGGCGCTCTTCGCTGATTCCCAGGGCGCGTTCCACACGCTTGGTTTTACTCAGAATCGAGCGAGAAATCAGGGTTCCTATAGAAATTAAAACCGCACCGGCTAAAAGCGTACCCAACAACAACAGTTGTTGCAGTTTGCGTGAAGCCTCCCGCAAGTTAAATGAAAAATCTGCCTCAAGCTGATTCAGCGGAACATCGATCGCCTTAATTCTAGCCTTGGCGGCGCGGGAAGAAACACCGTCATAAGTACCCGATATCGTCTCATCGTAAAGTTGCCGCGCCTCCGCGTTGAGCGCCGCGACATAGCGATCGGCATCAGCCCAAACGGCAATCACCGGGCTCATCAGATAGAAATGACGAAAATTGCGAAACAGGCTGACCATGCCATTGAAGTCATCCGGATGGTTTTCTCCCAGCAAAAAACCTTGCCGCACAATAGTCATATTCGGCTTGGGCTTATCTAGCTCCAGCCGCGCCATCCGATCTCCTAAAGGAACGGCAATCGCATCCGAAAAAGCCTGATATTGCAAAGGATTGCGCGTATCGACATACTCCAGCAAATGGCTGACAGCGGCATTGTGCGCTTTGGAATAACTGCTTTCGCCGGCTACAAAACCGCGCACCGAAGACAAGATATCCATGCTGAATGCCGCTAGCCATACCAGCAACCCGGCAGAAACGATAAGCGGCCAGGTTACTTTCAGCCAATGCAGATTGGATTCCATTTTCAAAAGCGTTTTTAGTCTATGCATAGAAAGACGTTGGCGTAAGAAAACTTTTTGTGAACTGGTCTCAATAGCCTCCGACTACTTAGGCATTAAGCAACACTGGGGACCTAGCGATCATAGTCTTATTGATTTAATAAGTGTAATTTTTATAATTTCTTTCAGGAAATTACAAAAATTATTGATGCCTCAACAATAAGCAGGATGCCCTCCGGAACGAACCACAAAGACGCTATGAAGACCGCCTCACGAAGCCCGATAGCGCTCGAATTCAAGCTCTGAGGGGCAAAAAAAGATAAATCTGCGATGGGTCGCCACAACACCTCAGCGCGCTGATTAAATTCGCCACACGTTATAGACCAGATTCAAGACTTCTTTTCCGCACGCTGTAAGTTTCTGTAAGTTTCAAGCAAGATTTGCGTAAGGTTGTGGTCGCACACTCAACGCGTCCAAACGCTGACTTACCGCAAACACTACAAAGTATTTGTGCAGCGAAGCCCACCTTACAAGTGCACGGCAGTAGTACAAAGTGCACGAAACAATTATTTATAATCAGGGAGACAAGAATGGCGACCAGCATTGCAGCAGGAAAAGTTGCTTCACGTGGCATTACGCCAGAGGAAAGAAAAGTCATATTTGCATCATCACTCGGCACCGTCTTTGAGTGGTATGACTTTTATTTGTACGGCTCGTTGGCTGCGATTATCGCCAAACAGTTTTTTGCCGGCACGGATACAAACACGGCGTTCATTTTTGCCCTGCTAGCATTTGCTGCTGGATTTATTGTGCGGCCCTTCGGTGCATTGGTATTTGGTCGTCTGGGCGACATGATTGGTCGTAAGTACACCTTCCTGGTGACCATCCTTATCATGGGTGCTTCGACCTTCATCGTCGGTATCTTGCCTAACTACAACTCCATCGGTATCGCGGCACCAATCATCCTGGTCGCTTTACGGATCTTGCAAGGTTTGGCACTCGGCGGTGAGTATGGTGGTGCTGCCACTTACGTTGCTGAACATGCGCCAAATGACAAACGCGGCGCCTTCACTGCCTGGATTCAAACAACGGCGACGCTCGGCCTGTTCCTCTCTTTGCTCGTGATTTTGGGCGTGCGGACAGCGGTTGGTGAAGAAGCCTTTGCCGATTGGGGCTGGCGCATCCCGTTCCTGGTATCCATCATTTTGCTTGGCGTCTCTGTCTGGATTCGTCTGTCAATGAGCGAATCGCCAGCGTTCACTAAAATGAAAGCTGAAGGCAAAGTTTCAAAAGCACCATTGACCGAAGCATTTGGCCAATGGAAAAACATGAAGCTGGTGATTCTGGCCTTGTTTGGCTTGACTGCTGGTCAGGCTGTGGTCTGGTACACGGGCCAGTTCTACTCGCTCTTCTTCCTGACTCAAACCCTCAAAGTTGACGGTCCTACTGCTAATATTTTGATCGCCTTAGCCCTGTTGATCGCCACACCGTTCTTTTTGATCTTTGGTACCATCTCGGACAAAATCGGTCGCAAACCCATCATCCTGGCTGGCTGTCTGATTGCCGCAGTGACCTACTTCCCCATTTTTTCCGGACTAACGCACTACGCCAATCCGGCATTGGAAGCAGCATTGAAAAGCGCACCGGTAGTGGTTACCGCTGATCCTGCAACTTGCCAGTTCCAGTTCAACCCGACCGGCACCAAAAAATTCACGTCATCTTGCGATATTGCCAAAGCCAAGCTGTCCGCAATGTCAGTCAACTATGAAAACGTCGCTGGAGCGCCGGGTACCGCAGCAACCGTAAAAATTGGCGATAAGTTGCTGACTTCGTACGACGCTAACGGTCTATCCAAAGCAGATGCGGCAGCGAAAGATAAAGCGTTCTCTACCGAACTTGCCGCCGATATCAAGGGTGCTGGATATCCAAGCAAGGCAGATCCGGAACAAATGAACAAGCCGATGGTATTGTTGTTGTTATTCATACTGGTACTGTATGTAACAATGGTGTACGGTCCAATTGCGGCAATGCTGGTTGAAATGTTCCCAACCCGTATTCGCTACACATCCATGTCATTGCCCTACCACATCGGTAACGGCTGGTTTGGTGGACTGTTACCAACTACGGCGTTCGCGATGGTAGCCTACAAGGGCGATATTTATTACGGGCTCTGGTATCCGATCGTTATCGCATTAGCTACGTTCGTTATCGGAATGCTGTTCGTCAAAGAAACAGTGCACAACGATATCTACGCCGAAGAACGCTAAATATAAAAAGGAGTCCCGGTCACCGATTTTCTGACCAAAACATCCTTTTATTTTCCTTCAGCAATTTTAGCCGATCAGGTTACCGGACTTGATCGGCTTTTTGTTTTTTAAAGCCTGGTCGGCATCGGGTGTTGACGGTTCATTGTTCTTGTTCCTGGTTGCCTAACCGCTAAATAACGTCATTATCATTTACTCATCGGGAACACCTTTCCAATCCGCAGTGATGCTCTTTTGTATCGTTTTTTCAAACCGCCATCTTCCAAACAGCCCTCCATTCGTATGAACCATTTATAAAACAACGCGTCAGCTAACAACACAGATCCAAAACGTCGCTGTCGTTTCTCAGGCAATCCGCGGCCTCAGCCCATAGAAATCAGCATTTATGGCTGTCCAAAACCCTCAGGATTTGCTATCGTCGTTAGCCCTCTACCCACATACGAGAATATGAAGCCACCAGTCAGAATCGGTACACCGCTTTCCCCTTCCGCGATCAAGGTCATGTTGCTCGGCTCAGGGGAACTTGGGAAAGAAGTCATTATTTCGCTGCAACGTCTAGGCGTTGAAGTTATTGCTGTTGATCGCTACCCTAATGCGCCAGGCCACCAGGTTGCTCATCGTTCGCATGTTATCAACATGACCGATGGTGCCGCACTGGAAGCCTTGATAGCGCTGGAAAAACCCGATCTGGTCGTGCCTGAAATTGAGGCGATAGCCACTGAAACACTCGTCGCATTGGAAGCCGCTGGCAAAATTACCGTGATTCCAACAGCGCGTGCGGTATGGCTCACCATGAATCGGGAAGGTATTCGCCGTCTTGTTGGGGAAACGCTTGGTCTTGCGACATCACCTTACCGTTTTGCCAATAATCTTGATGAGCTAAGAACCGCTTGCGATGCGATTGGCTTTCCATGCGTCATTAAGCCGGTCATGTCATCTTCCGGCAAAGGCCAGTCCAAAATCGATAGCGTCGACGACGTTGAAGCAGCCTGGGCGCATGCGGCGTCGGGCGGACGAGTTGATTCCGGTCGTGTCATCGTCGAAGGGTTCATCGATTTCGACTATGAAATCACCCTTCTGACGGTACGTGCCTTAGAAGCCGATGGCAGCACCAAGACCCATTTCTGCGAAGCGATCGGTCACGTTCAGGTGCAAGGCGATTACGTGGAATCATGGCAGCCGCATCCTATGCATCCTGAAGCGCTGGTTCGCGCCCGCGATATCGCCAAAAAAGTAACCGACAATCTCGGCGGTCTTGGCGTCTTCGGCGTCGAATTGTTTGTCAAAAACGATATGGTCTGGTTCTCGGAAGTGAGCCCTCGACCGCATGATACCGGCATGGTCACGATGGCAAGTCAGCTGCAAAGCGAATTTGAATTGCACGCGAAAGCCATCTTGGGGCTGCCGGTCAATGTCGCGCTCAACACGCCTGCCGCATCGGCGGTAATCTACGGCAAGCACGATGCCAAAGGTATCGCCTTTGAAGGGGTCGCCGACGCGCTGCGTGAACCGGGTATCGACATTCGTTTATTCGGCAAGCCTGAATCCTTTGAGCGTCGCCGGATGGGCGTCATATTGGCTGTTGCTGGCGACATTGAAACCGCGCGGGTGCGAGCCAAGCAAGCTGCCGCCAAAATAAAGCCTGTGATCGTCACGTAAATTCCACCGCCGTGGCCCCGGCCACGGCGGACTATCCATTCTGCAGTTTAAGGCTCTGCTTTAAGCGACGTTTTTTCACCATCGTTTGCCACCCTCCTTACCACCATCGCGCATCACACGCACAGATCGAGCCATTCGCAAAAGTCGGGCGCCAACTGAACAAAAGCACGCAAAAGATGAATCTGACCGGCATCGTCCAACCCTCCGCCGAGCATTCAAAAGCAGGACGTGGCCGCTTGCGCTACACTATCCCACCTTTATTAACACCCTATTCTCTTTTAGAGCAATCAGCATTTTCACATTCATCTATTCAATATGAAATTCGATGTCGCTATTATCGGCAGCGGTCTGGCCGGCCTGTCAGTTGCCCTTCATCTTGCAGAACAAAGAAAGGTAGTAGTGATCTCCAAGCGTGCGCTGCTTGACGGTGCCAGTAACTGGGCACAAGGCGGCATTGCAGCGGTACTCGATTCCGGTGATAGTTTCGACGAACATATTGCCGATACGTTGGTTGCCGGTAGTGGGTTATGTGATGAAGCCGCAACGCGCTATATTGTAGAACATGGCCGCGAAGCAATCGAATGGCTGATCGAGCAAGGGGTTCCCTTCACGCCTGATCCCAGCGCGGAGTTGGGCTTCCACCTCACCCGCGAAGGCGGTCATAGTCAGCGCCGCATCATTCACGCTGCCGATGCCACCGGCCACGCAGTACAAGTCACACTGGAACAAAAAGTCCGCGCGCATCCCAACATCACGTTGCTGGAAGACCATTACGCCATTGACTTGATTACTTCTAAAAAAATCGATGGCAAAGGTGTTGCCCCGCAATGCCTTGGACTGTATGCCAAGAACGTCAAGACCGGTAAGGTCCTTACCATCAGTGCGGGCCATACGGTCATGGCCACGGGCGGCGCTGGCAAAGTTTATCTGTACACCACCAATCCTGACACCGCCACCGGAGACGGAATTGCCATGGCATGGCGTGCCGGATGCCGCGTGGCCAATATGGAATTTATTCAGTTCCACCCGACTTGTCTATACCACCCGTACGCCAAATCGTTCCTCATCACTGAGGCAATTCGCGGCGAAGGCGGACTGTTAAAACTTCCCGATACGGAAGGAGAAGACGCGGGCAGACGGTTTATGCCGGATCACGACGAACGTGCAGAACTGGCACCACGCGATATCGTCGCCCGGGCAATTGACTTTGAAATGAAAAAACGCGGCCTGGATCATGTCGATCTTGATATCAGCCATAAGTCGCCAGAATTCTTAAAAGAACACTTCCCGACGATCTATGCGCGATGCCTGGAGCTTGGCATTGACATCACCACGCAGCCGATCCCGGTCGTTCCTGCCGTCCATTTCACCTGCGGTGGCGTAGTGACCGATCTTTGCGGACGGACCGACCTGCCAGGGTTATACGCCGTTGGTGAAACAGCTTATACCGGCTTGCACGGTGCAAATCGACTGGCCAGCAACTCGCTTCTCGAATGCCTTGTCATCGGCCGCGCCACTGCCAAACACATTGAACAACAGGCCAAGCCAAAATCACGACCGTTACCGGCATGGGATGAAAGTCGCGTCACCGATGCCGACGAAGAAGTCGTCATCTCCCACAACTGGGATGAGTTACGGCGTTTTATGTGGAATTATGTCGGCATCGTCCGCACCAACAAAAGACTTGAACGCGCACAACACCGCATCCGATTGCTGAAGGAAGAAATCGATGAGTACTACACACACTTCCGCATTAGTCGTGATTTACTGGAACTGCGTAACCTGGTCCAAGTTGCATCACTGATTGTTGAAAGTGCGTTAGCACGGCGTGAAAGTCGCGGACTGCATTACAGCCAGGATTATCCGGAAACATTGGCAAAGGCGTTGCCAACGGTGCTGACACCGGCGCGACAGTAGGTTCAATACCGGGCGCTGAATCCGCAATGAGTGCCTGGTGTGAATCCCAACGCAAGTCCCTTGATGGCTTCCCGTCATTCTCGCTAGAAATTGACCGAACCAAGCAATTAATCAAGCAATTAATCAGGCAACTAATCAAGCAACTAATCGAGCAGCTGATCAATCAACAAATCAAACAACTTGCATCAAAAAAAACAGGAAATCGAGAGCGCCGAAAGGCCTCTCCATTTCCTGTTGTTTCTGGCCGAACCAAAAGCAACACTCCAACCTAATCAAGCACCCGCAATGAGAAATCTGCCGCCTTGACATCCTTAGTCAGACTGCCGATCGAAATCCGATCGACGCCGGTCTCGGCAATAGCGCGGACTGTTTCCATATTAATGCCACCGGATGCTTCCAAAAGCGCCCTGCCCGCCGTCAACTTGACCGCATCCCGCATTGCATCGAGAGAAAAATTATCGAGCAGAATCGAGGTTGCACCAGCACTCAGGGCTTCGTCCAGTTCCACCAGATTTTCTACCTCGATCTGGATTGTGACGCCAGCGTTCAAATTCTGTGCTGCACGCATCGCCGCGCTAATGCCGCCGGCAGCGGCAATATGGTTTTCCTTGATGAGAATGCCGTCATACAAAGCCAGTCGCTGATTGTGGCCGCCACCAACCCGAACGGCGTATTTCTGTGCCAAACGCAGGCCGGGCAAGGTTTTGCGGGTATCGAGTATTTTGGCGTTCGTATCCGCCACCAGATTGACGAAACTGCGGGTTGCGGTCGCCACACCGGACAGCAACTGCAAAAAGTTCAACGCGCCGCGCTCGGCCGTGAGCAAACCGCGCGCTGGCGCAGCAATCTCGCAGACCAGGCTGTCAGCTTGCATGACATCGCCTTCGGCATAATGCCAATTGATCTGAATACGGCTGTCAAGCTGCTGCATGACCGCCTCAAACCAAGGCGCACCGCAGAGAACCGCTTCCTCGCGCACAATCACACGGGCTTTCACCATGGCGTCCGCCGGCACCAGCATACCGGTGAAATCGCCGCTACCGACGTCTTCAGCAATGCCCGCGGTAACGTTGTTTTCAAATGCGCTTTGCAGCGCCGGATCGAACGGCGCAAAAGGATTTTTTAAGTTGCTGTTTGTGTCGTTAGTGTGTTGAGAACTGTTTTTGTCGTTAGTTGAGAGACTCATGCGGGGCCAATTCCTGAAAATAGTGTTTGCTCTTGCGCCAGATCACTGGACGGACGGGTGTTGGCTTTGCGCTCCGCTGCAAAGTCGAGCATGCGGTCAATGCAGATAACAGCCTTGCGGCTGGTCTCCGGATCGACGTGAATTTCGTTACTGCCCGACTCTAATACATCGGCCAGGTTTTGTAATCCGTTCATTGCCATCCACGGGCAATGCGCGCAACTTTTACAGGTTGCGCTGTTACCGGCAGTCGGTGCATCAATGAAGCGCTTGCCCGGTGCCGCCATTCGCATTTTATGCAAAATCCCGTTATCGGTTGCGACGATAAACTCGTCTGCATCCAACGTTTGCGCAGCGGCGATTAACTGCGATGTTGATCCTACGACGTCGGCCTGATCCACCACGTCTTGCGGAGATTCCGGATGCACCAGAACCTTGGCTCCCGGATGCTGCTGGCGCAACAGTTCAAGTTCAACCCCTTTGAACTCATCGTGCACCAGACAAGAACCCTGCCACAACAACATGTCGGCCCCGGTTTTTTTCTGGATATAACCACCAAGATGCTTATCCGGTGCCCAAAGGATTTTTTTGCCCTGCGCGTGCAAGTGCGCCACGATGTCCAGCCCGATTGACGACGTCACCATCCAGTCGGCACGCGCTTTCACTGCCGCACTGGTGTTCGCATACACCACCACGGTACGATCCGGATGGGCATCACAAAACGCGCTGAACTCGTCCACCGGGCAGCCCAGGTCCAACGAACAGGTAGCGTCCAGATCCGGCATCAGCACCCGCTTGTGCGGACTGAGAATTTTAGACGTTTCACCCATGAATTTGACACCCGCGACGACCAAAGTCTGCGCGGGATGATCGCGGCCGAAACGCGCCATTTCCAGAGAGTCGGAAACACAACCACCGGTTTCCTCCGCCAGATCCTGCAAATCAGCATCGACGTAATAATGGGCCACCAATACCGCCTGCTTTTCTATCAGCAAACGTTTGATACGCGCCTTCAGTTCACTTCTTTCCTCTTGGGTAGGCGTCGCAGCAACGCGCGCCCAGGCGTGTGCAGTGCAACTGCTTCCTTGCGCCATTTGAGGTCGTTCGAATTCGATGGTTTTGGTAAGTTGCGATGGCATGACGATAATGAACCTGAATCTAGTTAGACGCCAATACGAACTGAAACCCACGTTGGATTTCCGACGTTAAGAGCATAATTTTACCGCCAACGCTGATTCAGTGCTGCGATATAGTGCTATTGCACACAGGAAAGATCTCCCGTACTATGATTTTTGATTAATACGGGGGAGGCCTGAAAGCGATGACATTCTTTGACAAAACCACACGTGGACGAGCAGAAATTTCCGTCCGCGGAAATAATTTGACGCCCCGCTTACGCACTTTACTATTGCTGGTCGACGGTAAAACCAGCACCGCGGACTTGCTATTCAAGGTTTCAGGCATGGGGTTGTCTCACACCCATCTCGACACGTTAGTAGAGGCTGGGCTGATTCAGGGCCATGTGACCGCTACCGCCCCCTCGAATGACACCCTTCACCCTCACCCGCCAGTCCCAGCCGAGGCTTTACCTTCGCCCCCCAACTCTCCAGTTCCCGCGGCTCCCCCGATTCAGGCTGCGCCACCTCCGCCCCCACCAGCGTCGCTGGCAATAGGTCAAAGTCAATACGAGCAAGTTTACCGGTTCTATAATGAAACAATCAAAAGCATGATCGGCATTCGCGGATATGGTCTGCAAATGAAAGTGGAACGGGCTGCGACAGTCGATGACTTTAAAGAAATACGCCAGCAGTATCTCGAAGCGATACTCAAATCGAAGGGTAAAGAAACCACCCGCAGCCTGCGGGACCGGCTTGATCACCTGCTCTACCAAGGGCTGCCAGGACCAAATTCCATCAACCTGGACTAGCGAACAAACTTCGCGAAGAGCAAAAAAAAAGCGCAACAGGGCAGCCTGGTGCGCTTTTTTATTCTTCACTCGGCAGATCTCATCACCCAAACGTTTAGTACGGGGTGCGCCTGCAGCAGATATTGGAAGCCCGTGCACATCATCGGCAACCTGATATTGCACTAAACCGCCTTAAACAGTCTTTCTGGTCTTAAGAAATTACCCTGACTTTTTTTGCTTTTCACCGCAGGTTTTGGGTCAAACCGACAAAGAGAGCTTGTCGGTGAAAATCAGACCGAAAATTTAATTATTCAATTCCCTGGCTACTCAGGTAATCCTCATAATTTCCGCGGAAATCAACGATTTCAGTCTCTTTCACTTCCAGAATCCGCGTCGCAAGTGATGACACAAATTCGCGGTCATGCGAGACAAAAATCAATGTGCCAGCGTATTTATCGAGCGCGATGTTCAGTGACTCAATCGACTCCATATCCATATGATTGGTTGGCTCGTCCATCAACAGAATATTGTGACGACCCAGCATCAATTTGCCATACGTCATCCGCCCTTTTTCACCACCCGATAACACCTTGACCGATTTTTTGACATCATCGCCGCTGAACAATAAACGTCCAAGGATCGAGCGTACCGCCTGATCGTCGTCCCCTTCCTGAGTCCAGGCACCCATCCAGTCCGTCAGCGTAATGTCCGCAGCAAAGTTTTCCGTCGGATCTTGCGGCATATAGCCCGGATTCGCATTCTCAGCCCACTTGACCAAGCCGGTGTCTGCCTCAAGTCCACAAATATCCGTACCGCCTATGCTACGAAGCAACGTTGTTTTACCCGCGCCGTTGGCACCGATAATCGCAATGCGTTCGCCAGCTTCGACCATAATGCCGAAATTCTTAAACAGCGTACGGTCGTAACTCTTGGTAATACTCTGCACATCCACCGCTAGACGATGCAATTTCTTTTCGCCGTCGAAGCGGATAAACGGATTGGCACGGCTGGACGGTTTAAGGTCCTCCACTTTAATCTTTTCAATCTGCTTGGCGCGGGACGTCGCCTGACGTGCTTTGGATTTGTTTGCCGCAAAACGACGCACAAAATCTTGCAATTCAGCAACCTTGTCCTTGGCTTTCGCATTGACCGATAATTGCTGAGCACGCGCCTGCGTCGACGCCAGCATATAGTCATCGTAGTTGCCGGGATAGACCTTCAATGTGCCGTAATCCATATCGGCCATGTGGGTACAAACCTGATTCAAAAAGTGACGATCATGGGAAATGATAATCATGGTTGAATTGCGCTGATTCAGCACATCTTCCAACCAACGAATAGTGTTGATGTCCAGGTTATTCGTTGGCTCATCCAGCAACAGAATATCCGGATTAGAGAACAGCGCCTGCGCCAACAAAACACGTAACTTCCATCCTGGCGCAACGTTACTCATTGGGCCTTTATGCTGGTCCATCTCTACACCAACGCCCATCAGCAACTCGCCCGCACGCGATTCGGCGGTATAACCATCGTATTCCGCGAATTTGGCTTCCAGTTCCGCGGCTTTCATATAGTCGTCGTCGGTCGCTTCCGGATCGGCATAAATCGCATCGCGCTCGGCCATGGCAGCCCACATTTCGGTGTGGCCCATCATCACCACATCCAGCACGCGCATTTCTTCAAACGCAAACTGATCCTGACGCAACTTACCCAAACGCTCGTTTGGGTCCAGCATCACGTTTCCGCCCGACGGATCGAGATCACCGCCCAAAATTTTCATGAAGGTCGACTTGCCGCAGCCGTTGGCACCGATCAAACCATAGCGATTGCCATCGCCGAATTTGACCGAAATGTTTTCAAACAACGGCTTAGCGCCGAACTGCATAGTAATATTTGCTGTGGATAGCACGGAAAAAAGCCTTTAGAAACGAGATTGAGTAACCTTGTATTTTACCATTTTGCCGGAGCGGGTTAAGTCTTGACCAAAAAGATGATCGTTTTTCCGCATAAATTCCGTCAAAAAAATACCAGTAAGCAATTTTTATTGGTAATTAAACTAATTTTGACGTCTCCCTTCAACGATCCCCTGAATAATCCGTTTTACTTGCGGAGAAGTAGACACATTAGCGCCCCTCGAACGCAGCGAGTACGTCATCCGGCAGAGTAGCATCGAATTCATCGGCGATCTTATCTTCACGTCCAACCGGCCAAAGCTGCGTAGCGTCTCTTCGCGCTGCATCGGAACGCGTCGTGCGGTCGACTTACCTGCTTTCGCCATCACAACCTCACCACAGCCAACAACGGCATCTACCAACTTTGACAAATTGGTTTCTGCTTCATATATTTTAACCGTTTGCGTAATCGCTCTGAATAGCCAAGGCCATGGGAATTCATGCCTCCGCTTGCGTAGACCTTCTTTAAGTTCGCGGCACCGCGTCGAAACCCAGAATGCTGGCATCCGACGCGCCGTGTCCTGCTGCTATCAGCTGATCCATTCTCGCGGCAATCGCGGGCAATGCTGCCAACGGGCGATTACCTGTCGTTTCCAACATCAACCTCACGTCCTTGCGCGCCATCGCTAATTCGAAACTCGGGGCGAAATTGCCCTTCGCCATATTCAATCCTCGCCCACCCACCATTCCATTCAAATCAAGCATCCCAAGCAATTTGATGGCATCCTCACCCTTTACGCCACTCGCCTGCGCCAGCGTCAGGACGTCAGCCATTACCGCCGAGAGGCCAATAATCATGGCATTTCCAAACAACTTGTTGGCCGCAGCAAGATCACTGCGCTCACCCATGTATTGGAGCCGCCCTGTCATTTTGGCCAGATCGGCCTCAACCTTATCAAAGAGAGCCTTCGGCCCCGCCACCATCATTGATCCCTGCGCATTGCGCGCCGCCGGAGGACCCATAAAAACGGGGCAATGCAGATACTTTAATCCAGCCGCCTGCAGCCGCGCGGCCCGCTCAACAGTAAGCCCAGGTAAAGTTGTGGAGTGATCGATCAGGATCGCGTTAGATGACAGGCCGCTACGCGCCGCCGCAATCACTTCCTCCACCACCGCATCATCCTTCAATACGAGATGCACCCTTGATGCACCTTGTACCGCTTCTGCAGGCGTGGCGGCAGCCTTCACACCAAACTGCGCCAACGCGCTAACTTTTTCCATGGAACGGTTCCATGCAGTGACCGTGTCGCCGCGTTTTGCCGAAGCTTCAGCGAAAGCCGCGCCGAGCAAGCCGGTGCCGAGAAAAGCGATGTTTGCCATTTCATATCCTTTTTAAAGTGAAGCTGAGCAACATAAACCTTAAATATAACACCGTCACAATCTTGCATAGACCTGTAACGTTTTCGCCTGCGGTCAGCGAGAACGCACGGATGAGCAACAGAACATTTTAAAATACAAACAAATCCACGAAATGGTGATATCTTACTAACAGCATCGTTCTTCAGGCAATGCCACTAAAAATCGCTCTTTTCCAGTGCGATTTTGGCGTTAAGCGAGCGCAACTCGTCCAGAAATATAAGCAAATGCGACTACCGAATCGATTTCATCCGCTTGTCGGACGTTATCAAAACTTGCATCCTGAGACACAGCACGTTAGGTCAGACAACGCGCGCGTGACGCCTCCCCCACACTGCCACAAGAAAGAATAGGAAAGGCAATACCTTCGGCCATTTTAAGCCAACGCGTTTTTAAGTCTCTCAGTTAAGGTTTTTTTAAAATGAATACTTGCTGGCGCTGGGTAAAAATATTTTGGCCATTAATAGTCACCGCCGCTCTGCTGACAGGTTTGAGATTTCTCAGCTCACATATATTGTCATCTGTTCGCGCGTCTGTGACGGCGGAAAGTTTGTACTCGAAAAGCCAGAAAGAAGCGGTTATCTATCTCAATCAATATGGCGCGTCACATGACGAGAGCGACTATTTGCGGTTTCTGCATGCCATCGCTGTGCCGATGGGCGATTACAGCGCCAGACTTGCATTAGACAAGCCTGATGTGGATATTGATGCAGCACGCGCAGCGTTTCTTGCAGCGCGCAATCATCCGGACGACATCGATGGCTTGATCTGGCTGTTCCACAATTTTCGCAACGTCGGTTTCGTCCGTACCGAAATCGCCATCTGGACCGAGGCAGACCGCTATATCAATGCACTCAATACGGAGGCAAACCAACTGCACGCCGGCATCACGTCCGGAAACTACGACGAAGATTTTTTACGTTCCAGTCTTGCGCGCATTATGCGCATCAACGCACTTCTCACACCACTGGAAGATGCGTTCTCCGCTAAATTTGGTGAAACGGCACGCAAAACTCAGACTGTTTTGACGCTGACAACGTTGGCATTGGCATCAGTCTTATTCGGATTTGGTTGTTTTATATCCGTTTCCATTCTGAGAAAAAATGTGGGGTTTCAGCGTGCACTTAGCATCAATGAGGAACGTCTGCGACTTGCGATGCACAGTACCAGCGATGGATTATGGGATTGGGATATGCTGGCGAAGTCGGTCTATTACTCACCTCGCCTGATGGAAATGCTGGAAGAGACCGGAACCAAAGCCGTGCATGCCGAAAGCTACTTTAATAAATATATCGAACTAAAATATCGCAGCGTGGTACGAGCAGATATGAAAAAATCTCTGCTTGCCAATGCGGTCTACGACGCTGAGTTCCGCATCATCACCCAAACGGGAAAGTTACTATGGGTCAGGTCCACAGGCAAATCGACGCTTGATGCAAACGGCAGAGCAATCCGTATGGTCGGGGCGATCACCGATATCACCGAGCGCAAAGTGGCGGAACAAGCGTTGCAGGATTCACGCACGGAATTACGCAAGCTAGCTGATCATCAGGAAAGAAACAAGGAAGAGGAACGCAAGCGCATCGCCCGTGAAATCCACGATGAACTGGGCAGCGTACTCACTGGCATCAAGGCATATGTCTCCGTGTCGATCGAGCGCGCGGTGAGTGCCGGGCACGCGCCCGATCCGCTCCTGGTGAGCGCCACCTGCATGGCGGACGCAGCGATGGAAACGGTGCGCCGGGTGATTGCCGATCTGCGACCAAGCGTGCTTGATGAGCTGGGCATCTGGGCAGCGCTGGAGTGGTATGCGGCGCAGATACAGGAGCGCTCGGGGCTACACTGCACATTGATGATTAGCAAGCGCGCCGCGCTTGTGGCGCTTGATCCAGAGCGCAGCATCATGCTGTTTCGGGTGGTCCAGGAAGCGTTGACCAATGCGGTACGCCATGCCGCGGCGTCGCAAATAAAGATTTTAATTTTACGTCACAGAACCATCATCATCGTTGAAATCAGAGACAACGGCAAAGGAATTGAAACGCAACAGTTACTCAGCGGCGAAGCCCTCGGAATCCTTGGCATGTACGAGCGTACTCGTCATTTCGGAGGACAGCTAAAAGTCAGTGGCGTGCCCGGCACGGGGACCGCAGTCAGATTACATCTGCCGCTTGAGGAAGAAGCGATGGCAGAGTAAGAAACGCCAGCCTCAATGTGTAAGGCGGGGTTGTGACCGCGATCACCGGTGTTTATCTCTCTGTCCGTTTATCCGTTGAAATTCAAGACTTCACAGAAGTCATGCTCATCCTTTATACTATTTTGTCTCAGAGAAAGAGCGGAACAGGCTTTGCAACCTGCAATATACAAGCGCACGGACCACGCCAAGCCGTAGTTTTACGTGTGTTCATCTTTGTGCTCTTCAATGAGCGGGAATGGCGGGGAGGCTTCGGCCTGCCGGTAGCTTTGTACGTCGGTTTGCAAATCCTGTCATTTTCCGCTCACCCCGTTTTGCAACGGGAAGCGGTTTAACCGTACAAAGGAATCAACCATGCAGAGCACCATCAGGTATTTCCACGCCCGCTTGCAAACCGTTCAATGCTTAGCCATCCATGTCAACGTCGTGGCAGTTCACGCGAACATCAGCAACATTATCGGGGAGTCGCACTCATGAGCAACCCGACCATGAATGCGCCGGCATGCTCACCAGAACCAACGTCACTTCATCAACCGTTTTTCTGGCTGCCTGAGCATCATCAATCAATTGAATGTGCACAATTTTTTGCCTTGACAAAGGACATCTCCCAAGGCAACCAAACCTGCGTTGATTTGGCCCAATCTACCGCCCCACTTCCCCATACCGATGCCGGGCTGGCAAAGCGCCATCAAATGGAAGAGTACGAAACGCCAGCCTCGGTGGGCAAGGCAGAGTTGTGACCACCGTCACCGGTGTTTATCTGTCTATATTGTTGAAAATCAATACTTCACAAATGTGACCATGATGCTCTATACTCAGTTCGTTCCTTAAAAAAGGAGCTCGGGTTTTGCAGCCTGACAGTACAAAGCGCACAGACCGCGCAAGCGGTTTTTTCATGTGCGTTGCCGTTGTTGCGCCGTTATGGGCAGCAGTGGTGGTGAGGCTTCGGCCTGCCGGTAGCTTTGTACATCGGTCTGCAAACCCTGCCATTTGCTGCCCACCCGTTTTGCAGCGGGCGCGGCTTAACTGTACAAAGGAATCAACCATGCAGAGCACCATCAGGTATTTTCCCACCCGCTTACAAACCACTCGATACTTAGCCATCCACGTCAACGCCGTGGCAGTTCAGGCGATCCTCAGCAACACCGTCGGGGAGTCGCAATCATGAGCAACCCGACCATGAATGCGCCGGCATCCTCACCAGAACCAACGTCACTTCATCAACCGTTTTCCTGGCTGCCTGAGCATCATCAATCCAACGAATGTGCACAGTTTTTTGCATTGACAAAGGACATCTCCCAAGGCATCCAGACGTGCGTTGATTTGGCCCATTTCAGCACGATGGACCGAGACAGCGACACCATACCATTGCTAAATATTGCGGACACAGAACGCTTACTACGAATGGCGGTGACGTCAGCGCAGATGCTGGCGCAAATCGCAGCAGCCCACATTGACAGGTTGGAAGTTGCGCCTGCAAAGTAGCGCAATAGCACGGCTTAATCGTTATTGTCAACAAACAAAGTGACGCATTTGCGTTAGCCATTTTTAAAAAAATGGCTAACCATTCGACAGGTTGTTAATGACTGAATGCGGACATTCCGCTAAGAAAAAAACTGACCGCAACCAGCGGCGGATGCAACCGATCGATCAAGATTGCTTTCAAATTTGACTACTGGAAGGATCCATCATCCTCGTTCACCCGTCCCGTCCTTGACAGTCCGGTTAAGCAAATTTGCACCGTCCGTGGGTGCGAAAGAAATCTGAGGTTTAATCGTACTTGGGCGAAGGTAGCGAACGCTGTGCATCCATGACGTCAGGAATGATGGTATCGATACTGTCGGTCGTTGCCTCAACTCGCGCGCTCACAGATCTTCCCAGTGGATCAAGGCATATTCCGCGTGAGGTGGTACGGTCTCATCAGACTTTCTATGAACCAGCCCCTGTGCTTCCAAGCGCTTCAGCGTTTGCGACAGCATTTTTTTCGCCCAGGCCGCCGACCATTCTGCGCAACTCACCGGGGCGGCGAACGTCGCCCGTCAGCACGATAATCAGCAACATGCCCAAGGGCTCGTAACGTTTTTCATAGACAACTGTAAATTAAAGAGTGCGATTACAGGTCGCCATCATGTAAATTCATGTAGCAATTTAATTGGCGCGAACAATCGAAGTAAAATTCCTGCCACCCAATCATCTGTAGACAGAATTTACAGACTCATGAACTTCGATCAGACAAGTGTGTTGCCGTCCATACCGCAACCGCTGGGGAACAACAATACCAATACGCAATATAATTCGCTCTGACAGTTATACCCAGTATATTAGAAACTGGGGAAAATCCGCACGAGCTGCATTCGGGACAGGAAGTCCTGGATGGGCAGGACGAAGGACTCGTTCGTACCCAGGCTCTAGGGATTATTGTCAATTGTCCGGTCGTAAAAATCGAAGGGGAACTTCTCCCGGGTTCGCGCCTGCTGTGATGCAGGCTCGAAATTTTCGATGGTCGGCTTGCAACGACCGAATTCGTCAATGCGCCAACAATCCGTTTGCGGGGGATCAATACATCTACGATGCGCAGAGTTTGCGCTAGCGTTTCATATTACAGTTAAGCACGCGTTTAAGGAAACCAGTGAAATCAGTCATTTCAGTTAAAGGTATTACCAAAACCTACGCTACGGGATTCCAGGCACTCAAGAAGATCGACCTGGACATTCCACGCGGAGATATCTTCGCCCTGCTCGGGCCCAACGGAGCCGGCAAGACCACCCTGATCAACATTATCTGCGGGATCGTCAACCCGAGCGAAGGCACGGTAACGGCGGACGGCCACGACGTCGTGCGCGACTACCGTGCGGCGCGCTCGGCCATTGGCCTGGTACCACAGGAAATCTCAACAGATTCTTTCGAAACTGTATGGGCGACGGTAAATTTCAGCCGCGGCATTTTTGGAAAGCCACCGAACCCGGAGCACATTGAAAAGGTACTGCGCGATCTGTCGCTATGGGACAAGAAGGATGCAAAAATTCGGGAATTATCGGGAGGCATGAAGCGCCGGGTGATGATCGCCAAGGCCCTGTCACACGAACCGACGATCCTGTTCCTCGACGAGCCAACCGCCGGCGTCGACGTGGCGCTGCGCCGTGACATGTGGCAAATGGTGCGCGGACTGCGCGACAAAGGCGTGACCATCATTTTGACCACCCATTACATCGAGGAAGCCGAGGATATGGCAGATCGAATTGGCGTGATCCACAAGGGCGAGATCATTCTGGTGGAAGACAAGGTGACACTGATGGCTAAGCTCGGCAAAAAACAGTTGAAAATCCAGTTGCAACATGCGCTGACCACCCTTCCGCCTGACTTGGCTGAACTGGGGCTGACTCTTGCTGAAGAAGGCAACGAATTGACTTACACCTTCGATGCACAGAGTGAACAATCCGGGATTGCCGCGCTCCTGCGGCGTCTGGACGAGCATGGCATTGACTTCAAGAATCTGCAATCGAGCCAGAGTTCGCTGGAAGATATATTTATCAATTTGGTAAAGGCATGACAATGAACATTTATGCAATTCGGGCCATCTATTACTTTGAAATGGCACGTACTCGTCGCACGCTAATGCAGAGTATCGCCGCCCCGGTGATTTCGACTGTCCTGTACTTCGTGGTATTCGGCGCCGCAATCGGCGGCCATATGATGAAGGTGGACGGAGTGGTTTATGGCGCGTTCATCATTCCCGGTCTGATCATGATGTCCTTGATGACGCAAAGCATCGCCAATGCGTCGTTCGGCATTTATATGCCGCAGTTTTCCGGGACGATATACGAAGTGTTGTCGGCGCCCATTTCGGCAGTGGAAATCGTTGCAGGTTATGTCGGTGCGGCGGCTACCAAGTCGATCATACTGGGTGTACTAATCCTGATTACAGCGCGGTTTTTCGTCGTTTTCGAAATCGCGCATCCCTTATTCATGATCGTGTTCCTGGTGCTGATCGCAGTGACCTTTTCCATGTTCGGTTTCATTATCGGGATCTGGGCCGATGGATTTGAAAAGCTGCAAATCGTTCCCTTGTTGGTTGTCACACCACTTGCTTTCCTGGGCGGCAGTTTTTATTCAATCAAAATGTTACCCGAGGCCTGGCAGACCGTCGCCTTGTTCAACCCTGTGGTCTATTTGATTAGCGGGTTCCGCTGGAGCTTTTATGGCAGTGCGGACATGCCAGTGGAAATCAGCGTCGGCATGGCGCTGGTCTTTCTGTCTATTTGCATGGCGATTATTTATTGGATATTCAAGACTGGATACAAGCTCAAACGCTAATCCCTAGTGCAGGTGCCTTAAAAGCCGCACTCGCAGTCACTACCCGCGATCGTCTCAAACAAGCCACGTGAACTGCCAAAGCCATGTTTTGACGTCACTCGCTGACGATTCGCTCTCCACTTTTGGAAAAGAATTTGCCTCAAGTGGGGTGACTGATGTCTTCAAAGATACGGCCTTGGGGGCATATATGGTGCCCCCAGTTTTCGACGATATGTCGGCTCTGGTGTGAAGGGAAAGCCCAATGACCGCAACCAGTCTGAAGCAGCCGGTTATCAGGGAGGCTCGTCCGACCGCTCTTGTCGAAAGGCTGCTGCAGGGATTTCGGATCGCATGTGATCCACAGCGAAATAAGTATTCGCTTGCAACCGGATATGCGCCCTGCAAAAACTGACGCTTTTTTGACTTGGCTGGAACTTTGTGCAATTAATCGCCACACACAAGAATGCATCTCTATAACCCAACATTTGGCGCCACGAAAGTAGCGAAAGAATTTGCCCTGAAATTTAACCATAATAATTATCGCCGAACATGAAAATTTCAGTTCCATGCACAAATATTAATTATGAAGTTGTTGGACACGCACCAAAGCCGGTGCAAGTTCAGCATGCGCCATGGTCCACTCGCGCCGCTGATCTTATTCCATTCAAGTTTAGGAACGCGCGCCCAGCATGGATTACCCGATTGGCGGCAGAGAATTCAAGTTACGTGTTTTCGACCGAAAGCCGTCACGCGGCCCTTATCGTCGTGAATGGTGTGTCACAGCAGGCTATGACTGATACGTGCATTGTCTCCAGGTATCAAGCCCCCGGCCCTGGCTATCAAGCCGACAGTAAAATGCATGCCGAATTCGAACATTGGGCAGCCAAGTTGAAATTATCCAATGAAGGGATGCAGTCATACTCTATCAACGAGTTATTGGAATATTTCAACAGTGCAGAATTTCGGGATAAAAATCCGTCTCTGGTTGACCTACCCGCGCATGAAGCAACAGCCATATACATCCATACCGCTCAAGACTATGAAATCGAAACTGGAACACAAAAAAATGAACCGGTTTACCGAGCAGTGAATGCGGCATTACGATTTGCCGCTGGGGCCACAGAAGAACAAGCGGCGTTGCTCAATGCAAAAGTGACTGAATTCTCTCCATATATTGCAACATTGGTGTCCGGTCTAAATTTCCTGAAACGTCAGGAATCGTTCGAAGGCGTTGTATATAGAGGCTTAAAGCTTCACGCAACTGAGATCGAAAAATATCGCGAATTGCAAATATCCGGCGGCATATATTGTTCGCCTGCTTTTATGAGTACAACTCTCGATAAAGATGCGGCCCAATGTTTTGAAGAAACTAGCCCTTTTAATGTGGGATTAGTTGCGGATTTGTTGTCAGGCGTATCCGTCAGCTCCTTATCTCAGGCAGAGAGCGAGGAAGAAATATTGGTAGCGCCCAACGCCAAATTTAGAGTCACGAACGTCCAATCACAGTCATTTTCAAGCAGCACTGACGACTATCCGGCGGTAATTATTCATCTGCAGCAAGTGCGCGATTACCCAGGACAATCACGCAATTGATTGGCGATGTCCGACATGAGCGACGCCCGGTCGCCGAGTTACTGCTACCGGAATAGCCGTAATGCCGGATACCAGGGTTCAACATCGCCCGGTGATCCCCGCGACGCGTTCGCGTCTCGTAGGAATTTTTTACTAAATCAACGCTGCCACCGGATAGCGCCGCCATTCCGGCTCGGCATGGCGCCTGCCGTGGGTGAACAGAAACCAGAGCACCGCTTGCGGATCGGATAGCTGCGCCGGATGCGCGGCCTTCCATACGTCGAACGCCTGCCGCAGCGCCGGCTCGTCGGCCAGCATTTGCAAAGCCGTGTCCTCGAAGACATAGGCTGAGATGGAGGCCTGCTTCTTCTCCAGCACGCTGTTAAAGAACCCCCAGCGGAAGAAGCTGTCGTGCGCTTCGGGCTCCAGGGTCTCGACCGCGTAGCGGGCCTGGGGCTGGTCGAGCGACACCAGCATGTCACCCGCGCGCGCCTGGATGGCCTCGAAGTGCGTGCTCAGTAGCACCCGGTCATGGAACATGTGGCCTTCGTAAGCGGTCGCGCGCGTGCCGACCTCCAGCACCCGGTACACCCGGGCCGCATCGAACAATCGGTCGGCGTCCAGGCGCTGCAGCGCGACGCCGTTCCACTCCAGTCGCGCGATAACCTCGCGCCAGGCTTGGGGCACCAGGTAGGCCTTCGGTGCTGTCACCGCCAATTCCTCGACACAGCGGTCGAAGTGGACGATGTCCTTCTCCCACGGCTGGTTGCGGTCGTAGGCGAGCCGTTGATAGTCGCCCAACCGGCTTGGCGTGCGTACCGCCGCGTAGCCCTTGAAGCGAAGGCGGGCCGGCCGCTCGTGGTCGTTACGCCAGCGCAGCGGCCACTGTGTGCGGTGTCCGGCGTCGGCCCGCGAATCGCGCCGCAATTGCTGAATGCGCCCCGCCTGCGCCGCACTGAAGTCCAGCACCACCTCGACCAGCGTGCGCATCGCGGCCACGCGGTCGGCGAAGGGCTTGAGCATGTGGGTCTCGGGCATGAAGCCGATGGTGTGGTGCAGCGCCGCGTAGCCGGTGGAGAAACGCGGCAGATCGATAAAATCTTCGATGCCGTCGTCGGGCGTCTCGGCCAGCATGTTGACGTAGGGACAGGTCGGCCAGCCGCGCCTCTGCATATCGCCGTAGATCGCGGGCAGCATGCACTCGCGCAGGAAGTCGCCCAGGCCGCCGCCAAGCTTGTCGGGCTGGGTCGGAATCAGGGTCATGGTGTAGGCATAGTCGGCACCGTTAGCGGTGTGGGTGTCGACCATCACATCCGGGTCCCAGGTGTTGAAGAAGCGGTTGAACACCTGGGCGGCCAGGCTGTCGCACTTGATGAAGTCGCGGTTTAGGTCGAGGTGCTGGCCGTTGCCCCGAAAGCCGAACTCCTCGGGGCCGAGCTGGTTCGCGCGCGAGCTGGACTGGCGGTTCACGCAACCGTCGACGTTGTAGACCGGGATGAAAAGGAACACCGTGTCGCCGAGCGCCGCCAGTCGCTTGGGCTCAAGGCAGAAGTCGCGCACCAGGGCCATGCAGGCATCGATGCCTTCAGGCTCGCCGGGATGGATACCGTTGTTGTTGAAGAACACCGGGCGTCCCTGCTCGCGCAATGTTTCTCGGTCGAACACGCCGTCGGCTGTGACCAGGCCCGCGTGCATCGGCAGGCCGGTGTCGGACGTGCCGATCCGCCACCATCGCAGCACACCCGGGAATCGCTCGGCCAGTCGCTCGTAGAAGGCGACGCATTCGGCCCAGGTGGAGGTCTGGTTGCCATTGCCGAGTTCGAAGGGCGTGGGATAGGCAAAGCTGATCGGGGAGGTCATGCGCGACTCCTTTTTTTGGTGGCGTCGAGAGATACGGCAATTTGACGGTCCGCATCAACAGTGCAGGATATGGAGCGAAGGTAGCGTATCGGAAAGCCGTCGGTCACGACAGACCGCGCTTGGCCGATTGTACGCGTTCACCAGAATCGAAAAAAGCAGTCATACGACTATCCCGAATAAAACGACCATATGACCGCTATTATGCAATGCGATTTAAATTTCGGTCTGCTCAAAAATTTCTAACGCGCCATCCACTTCCATGCCCAGGGTAACGAACTGTGCTTTCCAGTGTCGTGTGGCCAGGCAAGAGTTGGGCCGCGCACAGATTTATTGTCCGCTTGTCGATCAGAGTCGCTTTGGTTCGCCGCGTGGTGTACGTCCCATAATTTGATGAGTCGAGACCCTAGCGCCAAAGTTAGCCTGCGACACCGGCTGTCAACGACGCGAGGAAGATTGCCATCTTCGATGTAGTGACAAGTTCTGGTTGTCCGACGAACGTAAGGTTCGTAAGGAAGATAGACATCGTAAATTCAATACCACCGAGCAGACCCGCTTGCCGATGCTACCCAATAGCCGCATCGGGGAATTGCTGCCGCAACACTGGATATCGGCCGACTATCTTTGCCATCATGGCCAGGTCATGTCCAAACCCAGCATCCTGCTAAGGACGAAGGTGACGAAACCCAGGCCAAGCAGCGATAGCAGGAAGACTGCGGCTACCTTGCCGCCCGCGCGTAGCGCCGCGCGCAAGTCCCTCTCCTTCTCCTTCGTCCCTTGATCGTAATGCCACTTGATGGCGAAGAGCATGCCCGTGCCTAACACGAGAATCTTGAACGTAACGAAGACTATCGGGATCCAATCCATGATTTTGCGTATTTCCAGGCTATTACTTGACACTATCTATTGTGAGGAGCACGGCCTCAAAACGCTGCTTCTGAAGCTTCATTTTTGGGTAAAGGGCAAGTCATGACGAACGAGGCGAGAACTAAGTCCCGTTAGGTGTATGGCCTAGGTGCAGACGCGCTTTACCAGACCAATATGGTAGAGCGCCATCGCGCGTTTCAGATCAGCCGGGAGAGAAAAACTCCCAGACATCCTGTTTGAATCTTTCATTACATCTACCTTTGAAATGATAATGGCATCCAGCGGAGTGACTTGCCGAATGCAATTGAGACAGGAGAAAACGTCAGCGACTGTCATGCAAGGATGGTCTTGCTGCCATTCTGGGCATTCTACTTGAAAGCAATTTCAATACAATGAGGCAAAATGTCCCAGTTGATAAGCATACAAGACGAAAAATTGCCGATGGCAGCAATCGCTGCATTCCCGCCCTTGCCAAGAAAAACTCGGGTGACGCTTTGGGTCGAACTCGCCATTTATAAATACGTCCGTTTAGCGGTAAGGCGAGTTCCGGTAGGGTAAAAATGTGGGCATCCATGCGGTCAGAACGAGGTACCGCATACTTTGTTTATCAACTTTTTTAAAAAGGAATTGGCTGACGACCTCAGAAAGTAAATCGTATTGAACACGCTGCAATATTTTAGCGGCATTAAAGTGACGATGGATGTCAGACAAGTGGCCCCTGGACATTCGGCCGTAAACAAGGACCGGTAGCAAACGGCAAAAATCAAGGCCTTGTCGCCAGTGACGTACAATAACGTGAAGGTGGACTTCCCTCCCCGGCAAACCAATTTCAATTAAACCGATAACCTCTGAATTGCCGACTGAATCTTTTAAAGTTGCAGTGGCGAGGTGCCCTTCTTAACACTTTGATGACATCTGAATTCACCTTCCCTTTTTTTGCCCTCAGTACGGCTGTGATACTTCTAACGCCGGGGCCGACCAACACCTTGCTGGCGGCGGCTGGCCTGCAACGAGGTACAAAAGCCGCGTTGCCTTTAATTGCCTGCGAACTGCTCGGCTACCTGATTGCGATCTCGGTATGGGGTGCCGTGCTTGCGCCCTTACAAAGCAGCTATCTTTGGGTAGCACTTCTGGCACGCTCAGCCAGCAGCCTTTATTTAATTTATATTGCGGTGACGGTATGGCGAACTGCGTCCGCGCTGCCAGCCTCGGGACAACGGTCGATTGGTCCCAAAGCCTTATTCGTGGCGACCCTTCTCAACCCCAAGGCCCTGCTTTTTTCATCCGCGATTTTCCCCGCTGTCGCCGCTGACAATATTCAACTCTATTTGGCAGCAACGGCATTGTTCTCTTGCCTCTTGATCCCTATCGGCATCGCCTGGATCGTGTTCGGCGCAGCGTTAGCCAACGGCCGCTTGCAGTTTGTGGATCGGGTCAAGTTGCAGCGTGCAGCTTCGTTGTTACTGTGTGCGTTTTCGGCGTCTATCGCTTGGGCGACATTTCGCTAAATCTATCGTTGGCATTGTCGGTCAATGCCAACGATGTAGAAAAACGTCTCCCTATGTGCTGCTGTCGCCGTTGCAGAGCCCTTGCATGAGCAGCTTCCACACGTCGTTGTAGGCGACATCGATCGTCAGATCGATCCACTCGGCTGCATGCGCGGGATGGTGGAAACGGCTAGTGGCGAACAGTATCGCTCTCGCCGTTCGCACGGGATCAACGCTACGAAACGCGCCGTCTTTCACACCCGCACGGATAACACTAGCAGCCAACTCGATCAGTTCACCCACGTGCGCCGCAGCGACGGACTGGGCGTCTGCCGCCAATGTACGGTAAGCAGCGAACAGTTCAGGGTCGTCAATGGCGCGACGGCGTTTAACGGCGATCAGGACATCAAACAACTCCCGTAACCGCTGAGGGCTGGGGTCCGTTCTGGCGGCGACGGCCCTTAGCGGCGGCATGGTTGCTTCCGCCCAGCGTGCGACGACCAGGTCCCTCAGCTGTGCCTTCGTCGCTACGTGCCGGTAGACGGCAGTGTGACTTACGCCCAACGCCTTGGCGACGTCGACTACCGTTGCCTTGGCCGGGCCGAAACGGCGAATAACATCCTCCGCTGTGGTCAGTACCCTACCGAGCGTGAGTGGCGTGTCAGCAGACGCCATGGGGCGCTCGCAAAAGGTCACATTTTTCGTTCAATGCTGTGCGAGCGGAGACCGGGAAATCTAGCCGAATCAATGCTCTTCCCCCGCTGATGCGACAGCGATGCCGTCTAGCTCGACCAACGTTTCCTGCGACAACGCCAACTCTCCGCTGGCTAAATTCTCGCGCAGATGCGCCACCGACGAGGTACCGGGAATCAACAGGATATTGGGTGACCGGTGCAGCAACCAGGCCAGTGCGACCTGCATCGGCGTTACCCCAAGGCGAGTCGCAACGTCTGACAGCGTAGAGGATTGCAGTGGCGTGAATCCGCCAAGTGGGAAGAATGGAACGTAAGCGATCCCCTGCTGCGCCAGTTCGTCAATCAAGGCGTCGTCCTCGCGGTGGGCCAAGTTATAGTTGTTCTGCACACACACAATATCCGTGATCGCCTGCGCCTCACGCAGTTGCGCTGCCGTAACGTTGCTCAGACCGATGTGACGCACCAGTCCCTCGCGCTGTAACTCAGCCAACACGGTCACGGATGCTTCAATCGATCCTTCGGCAGGACCATGGTGGCTAAACATCGCTCTGAGGTTAACCACGTCCAGCGCCTCAACACCTAAATTACGCAAATTGTCGTGGACGGCCTGCGTCAGCTCGGCGGGTGAAAATGCGGGAATCCAGGATTTATCCTCACCGCGACGCGCACTGATCTTGGTAACGATGACCAGCTCGTCTTTGTAGGGTGCGAGCGCTTCCCGAATGATCTGGTTGGTAACGTGCGGACCGTAGAAGTCGGAAGTGTCGATATGATTCACGCCTGCCGCAACGGCCTCGCGCAATACAGCAAGCGCACCGTCCCGATCCTTAGGTGGACCCCAAACGCCGGGACCGGCCAGTTGCATGGCGCCGTAACCGACCCGCTTAACCGTTAAATTCGTACCAGGGAATTGGAACTGGCCGCCGAGAGTGAATTGACGCATTTTGCTGCTCCTTTGCAGTGATGAGGACGTAAGTTTATACTAAAAGTTTCAAAAGTCAAATTATGAAACTTGAAACTCACAGTATCTGCCAGCATCCGAGCAGCATCAGACATCGAGTCTGCGAACGGCTATCGTGAAATGAAAACTGAACGTCACGCCCTCCTGACAGATAAGGCGGCGTTTCAGCGAAAGACCACGCTTTGGCCGTCGCCAATCAAACCGATTTGATCAGATTTGATCATTCAGTCATGCTATTTATGTGAATGTCGACGGTCTGGCGATGGCGCTATGCTAAGTTTGCGGTTGTACGTTATCGTTGTCGTCATTTGTTGACCTCAAGGATTTTCATGGTTACCTGCTTTTTGCGCTACGTCATTGATCCATACAAGCTCAACGAATTTGAGCACTACGGTAAAATCTGGATTCCGCTAGTCGAAAAGTTTGGCGGACAGCACCATGGGTATTTTCTTCCGTCAGAAGGAACCAATAACGTCGCTCTCGCGATGTTCACATTTCCGTCGCTCGCATTGTATGAAGAGTATAGAGCAAGATCACTTCAAGACTCGGAATGCCAGGCCGCATTCCAATACGCCGAGGACACCCGTTGCATCCTCAGCTATGAGCGTAGCTTCTTCCGTCCAGTCTTCAAGTGAAACAGGTTGCGAGGCTGGATCAACGTCAACTTTAGGGGCAGCTTGACTCGGCTAACGCCACTGCATCGGCGCCGGCAGCAATGCGAAGCGGGGACGAGGGCTCGTTCGCTGCATGCCACACCGCTTCTGCCACATCCAGTGCCCGCGTGACCGCAGACGACTGCCCCCATTCCGCGAAGACACTCTGCGCTAGAACGCCGTAGGCCTCGGGGATGCCACCTTGCATTCGAGATTGCGCGTTTTCACCGAAGCGGGTCTCCGGGGCTCGTCCCGGCAGCACCAGGTTGACGCGTATATTGAATTGTGCGAGTTCCAGCGCAAGTGACTCGGTGAATGCGTTCACGGCGCTTTTGCTCGCGGTATACACGGATAGCAGAGGCAGTGGCTTCAACGTCACACTCGACGTCACGTTCACGATAACCCCGGCCTTGCGTTGTCGGAACTGAGGCAGCACCGCCTGAGTCATGGCCATTGTGCCAAGTGTGTTGGTTTCGAACACCGCGCGCGCCGTTTCCAGCGAGGTGCCTTCAAGAGCGCCCAGCACACCTATGCCTGCATTATTGACCAGGACATCAATCGGCCCTGCGGCCTCCACGGCCAGACGGATGCTCTCAAGGTCAGTAATGTCGAGGGCGATTATGCGCAGAAGCGCGGAACGCGGCAGAACGTCTTCGCGCGGCGCGCGCATCGTCGCGATGACACGCCAATCGCGATCAAGGAAGTACTGGGCGGTGGCGAGCCCGAAACCGGATGAGCATCCGGTGATGAGGACGGTTTTCATAGGAACTCCTGTAATTGATTTGCAGTAACAGACTATAGCGCTCACAAAACGGACTTGCTATAATCAGAAGTCCATATTTCATGAGCAAGAGTCCAGCAATGATCGATCCGCTTGCGGAGGTTGTCACCCTGCTCCAACCGCACGCCCCGTTCTCAAAAGTCGTGAGCGGCGCAGGTCCGTGGCGGGTTCGCCGTTCGGAAGCCGGACAGCCCTTCTACTGCGTGATTCTCGGCGGTTCGTGCCACCTTCTGGTCGATGGACACGCGCTGATCGAACTTCAGGAAGGTGACTTTGTCTTGATTCCTTCAGCGCACGGCTTCACGCTGTCAAGCCTTGACCCGGCGACATCGGAGGATCTCGATACAGTGCCCGTCGCACTGCTCCACGGTGCGTTCAGGCTCGGCGTTCAAAGCGGGCCGCCTGACGTTCTATTACTGGTGGGCCATTTCGTCTTTGGCTCCCCGGACGCGGCCTTGCTGGTGTCGCTTCTCCCACAACTCATTCACGTTCGCGGCGAAAAGAGGCTGGCCACGATCGTGCAACTTGTGAGTGAAGAGTCGCGCGCACTGCGACCCGGTCGTGATGTCATCCTGGCTCGCCTTCTTGAGGTTCTTCTCATTGAAACCCTCCGATCCACAGTGGAGACTGTCGCGTCGCCAGGTCTCTTGCGTGGGCTTGCCGACGAACGTCTCGCGGTCGCAATACGACGCATGCACGAGAATATGGCGCAGCCATGGACGGTTGCGCAACTGGCGAAAGAAGCGGCCCTTTCGCGCTCGGCGTTCTTCGAACGATTCATGCGCGCTGTGGGGGTCGCCCCAATGGAGTATCTGCTCCGTTGGCGCATGGCTTTGGCAAAGAATTTGCTGCGACGCAAAGAAGCTGGCGTCGCAGAAGTTGCTGAACGCGTCGGCTACGGCTCGGCAAGTGCTTTTAGCGTCGCATTCACCCGTCATGTCGGCTTGCCGCCAACGCGTTATGTACGGGAGCAAATGGCATTGCAAGACCAGTAGCCAGCATTATTTTTCCCAGGGTCAGAGCCCGAGACAAACCGCCCCGCCCGCGACGATCACGCACGCGAGCCAGCGCTTTCCATTGACCGTTTCCCGCAGAAACACCCGCCCGATCAACATCGCGAACACTACGCTGGTCTCGCGCAACGCCGATACCGTGCCCATCGCGCCGGACTGCATCGCCCAGATCACGATGCCATACGCCGCGATCGACACCAGGCCGCCAGCGAGCGACGAGCCGACCGCCATGGGTGCGGTCCGTATTGGTGTTGATAGAGCCGCTAAGCCACGCCTCGCGACGAACAGCACCGGCATCAACCAATAGAACAGGAACATTGACGCCGTGTAAGCGAGCGCCTGACCGTCGGATAACCGCACGCCGATGCCGTCGATCACGGTATAGAGCGCGATCGTTGCGCCGGTCGTCAGGGCGGCTAACGCACTTGAACGCGACACGCGGCCGCCCTGCAGCGCTAGCGCGATCATGCCGCCCGATATCATCGCGATTCCGAGAGCGTGCAAGATGCCGATCGCCTCATGCGCGAAGAGCGCTGCGCCGAGCGTGACGAGCAGCGGCGACGAACCGCGTGCAATCGGATACGCTTGCGCCAGATCACCATGGCGATACGCGCGCACCAGGCTCACGTTATAGACGATATGCACCAGCCCGGATGCGACGATATACGGCCACGCCGCGACGGGCGGCCACGGCGTGATCAAAACGACGAAAGTGGAGACCCCCGCGATGGCGATGCTCATCCAGGTCATGGATAGGAACCGGTCGCGATTGCCGTGCAGCATCGCGTTCCAGCTGGCGTGGAGCAGCGCGGCAAGGAGGACGAGACCACCGGTATAACTGAGCATGCGGGTTCCTGTACAAAAAGGGAGCCGGAGCACATTCTCCGGACTTGCGCCGACAACCCAAGGCACGAATTTAGCGCGGGCCACCGGCGAACACAAAGATGCCTCTCATTGTCCGCTTGATAACTTATATCCGCTCGCGGCTGGATCGGCGCTGTAGTAAGAAGGATATCTGTCTTGTGGCTGGCTGACAAACCAGATAAAGTGGGTGTTCGCGTTAAATAATCTATCCTGAATGAAACGGGTATTACCTCCACTCAATGCCTTGCGTGCCTTCGAGGTCGCAGGCCGACTCGGCAGCTTTAAGGAAGCAGCCGCGGAATTGCACGTGACGCACGGTGCGGTGAGCCAGCAGGTGCGCCTGCTGGAAGAGTGGCTGGCTGCACCGTTATTCGAACGGCATAACCGGCGCGTGGTGCTTACGCTGGCCGCGAAGGCCTATTTGGAGGAAATCGGCCCTCTGTTCGAGCAGCTTTCACAGGCAACAACGCGATATGGTGTCCCTCTGACCGCTTCCCGCACTTTAAGCGTGAACGCTTCTGCAACATTCACGTTACGCTGGCTGGTGCCGAGACTGGCGAAGTTCCGTGCCGAGCATGGCGAAGTGGAGGTCAAAGTGGAGACGTCAAACGCGTCGGTGGAGAGTCTCAAAGACATCTATGACGTGGTCATCCGCGGCGGACCGGACACCTTCTATGGCTATGCGATGCGGCCGTTCCTGTCTGAGGAAAGGGTACCGGTGTGCAGTCCTGCGCTTTTGCAGCGGCTGCCGCTTCGGATCACAGAGGATCTGCGGCTACATACTTTATTACACACGTCGAGTCTTCCGCGGCTTTGGCCGGATTGGTTGGCGCGGGCACAAGCTCCTGCACTCAGACCCGCTTCCGCCCTCACCTTCGATCACTTCTTTCTGACGTTGCAGGCTGCCATTGATGGAATCGGCATCGCGATGGGACCGACTGCGCTGGTCGCAGACGATCTCGCCGCCGGTCGGCTGGTCGCGCCCTTACCAGGCCCTGGTCTGCCATCGCGAAGCTATTGCACTTACATTCCGGATGGAAAAACTACAGATGAGCTGGTCGTGCAGTTTTGCGCGTGGCTCGAACACGAGGGGGGCGTTTATAAACGGTTCCCTAACGAGTGACTTGCGGAACTTCATGGAACGAGGTCAAATGGGAGCGTGCCCACTCGTACGCTGACTTCTTTTTCAGCGAGCTAATCGGTCCGGCATTTCACGCATCAACTGTTTTGAAACGCTGTCTCAGTAACGCCTCGAATTCCTCAACCGGTACCGGCTTGCTAAACAGATAACCTTGATAATGTGTGCAACTCCTGTCCAGCAGAAATTGGCGTTGCTCTTCTGTTTCCACGCCTTCGGCAATAACGTCGAGGTTCAGACTCTGCGCCATCGCAATGATGGCGCAGACAATCGCTTTATCGCTGCTATCGGTGGCGATATCGTTTATGAACGATTGATCGATCTTGAGCTGAGAGATCGGCAGACGTTTGAGATATTGCAAAGAGGAATAGCCTGTGCCAAAGTCATCCAGCGAGAAATGGATGCCTATTTCTTTCAATGCATTCATGGTTGCAATGGCGTTCTCAATATTCTTGAGCAATAGGCTTTCGGTTATTTCCAGCTTCAGTCGTGTCGGGTTGATGTCATGGCGATGCACCAGCGATTGCATTTGCGCTACAAAGTCGGATTGGTGAAATTGTACCGCACTAATGTTTACGGCCAGAACGAGATCGCGGGTGAGCGCATCTTGCTGCCATATCTTGAGGCGAGAACAAGCGGTCTCCAGTACCCATTGCCCGATGGGCACGATCAGACCGGACTCTTCTGCCAGCGGAATAAATTGCGCAGGACACACTAAACCACGAACGGGATGTATCCAGCGAATCAATGCTTCCACGCCAAACGGTCGACACCTGCTATCAACCTGTACTTGGTAATACAACTGAAATTGCGGGCTCTCAAGTGCTTTGCGTAAATCGCCCTCGAGAGAGATGCGAGCGTTGATGACTTCCTGCATTTTAGGATTAAAAAATCGTAAGGTGTTGCGCCCTGCTTTTTTGGCCTGATACATAGCGATGTCGGCGCGTTTCAGCAGCTCTTCCGCAGACTTCCCATGATCTTTAAAAAGGGCCGCACCAATACTGGCGGTGCTGTGGTATTCATGCAGGGCGAGCAGATAAGGGCGATTGAGCGCAGCAAGAATTTTATCCCCTACGGCTTTCGCCTGAATGGCAGCTTCAATCGGTTGTTCACTCAGATCACCCAGCATGATCACAAACTCATCGCCGCCCAATCTTGCCACGGTGTCATTTTCACGGGTGCAGGAGGCCAGCCGTTGGGCTGTCTGCTGGAGCAATAAATCTCCGAAATCATGGCCGAGCGTGTCGTTGAGGTCTTTGAACTTGTCCAGATCAATGAACATCAGGACGCCGTCCCGACCACTGCGTTCACTTGAGGCGAACGCGTGTTGAAGGCGATCTAGCAAGAGGCGCCGGTTGGGTAGGCCCGTGAGCGTGTCATAGAAGGCAAGATTGTTGAGCTCCGTCGCAAGAATTCCTTTCTCTTCATTTTGAAAGGCAAGTTCTATATTGGCGATGACCAGTTCAGCCACCCGCTTTTCTTTCTCTCCATTTTGAAAGGCAAGCTCGGTGTTGGCAATGACCAGTTCTGCCGCCCGTTTTTCTTTTTCTTGATTTTGAAATGCAAGCTCCGTGTTGGCAATGGCTAGCTCCGCAGCCCGCTTTTCTTTCTCTTCGTTTTGAAAGGCTAGTTCGGTGTTGGCAATCGCCAGCTCTGCCGCACGTTTTTCTTTCTCTTCATTTTGAAAGGCAAGTTCCCTATTGGCGATGGCTAACTCCGCAGCACGCTTTTCTTTCTCTTCATTTTGAAAGGCAAGCTCCGTGTTGGCGATGGCTAACTCCGCAGCACGCTTTTCTTTCTCTTCATTTTGAAAGGCAAGCTCTTTATTGGCGATGACCAGCTCTGCTACCCGCTTTTCTTTCTCTTCATTTTGAAAGGCAAGCTCTGTGTTGGCGATGGCTAATTCCGCCGCCCGCTTTTCTTTTTCTTCGTTTTGAAAGGCAAGCTCTGTGTTGGCGATGGCTAACTCGGCTGCCCGCTTTTCTTTCTCTGCGTTTTGAAAGGCAAGCTCCGTATTGGCAACCGCTAGCTCCGCCGCCCGTTTTCCTTTTTCTCCATTTTGAAAGGCAAGTTCTTTGTTGGCGACGACCAGTTCTGCCGCCCGTTTTTCTTTTTCGCCATTTTGAAATGCAAGCTCTTTGTTGGCAATGACTAGTTCTGCTAACTCCGACAACTGTTTCATAGAATACGCCCCGATTCCTGACATTCGCTTGCGGGAAGAGGCGCGCGTATGCCCTCTTTTCCCATTTTTATCGCCATGCCAGTACCGAATGCTGACAAAGCGCTCGACAAAAGGGTACCGAAATAGTGTTGGAGTAAATAGATTCGCGCCTTGCTCATTTTTCACCTGTTCGAGTACCAGTGCAGAGCAATCAAAGTACCAGGGGTCGAGTCTCAAAAAGTTCCTCAATGGAAACTTAAATTTTTAGAATCTATGAGTTAATAAACAACAAAATTCACATGACATGAAATTTCCACATTTTCATCGGACAATCGAATGAGCGGTTGATCGCCAGGTGGCCGGAAAAAGTCACACGCTAATTATAGCGCTGCCGGCGTTTTCATTGCACGAAAGAAATTCGATGGTTCCGGAGCACGAGATTGATGGGATGGCGGAGTCCGTCAGGCGATTTAGAGGGTTGAAGCCGAGGCCCCAAATTCTTCACCAAAGTTATTGCCGGAAAGAGGCATCCATTTGAACGTTAAATTGACAAATAAACGGGAAACGTGGACCACGTCTGCTTCGGGGCCTGTCCTGCGTTATTTTCTATATCGGTGCCATCAGGAACGATCATCAAAATATTCCATTTAATCATAGTTATTTATATATATATTTCCATACTGCATTGTTATAGACTGCTGCAGAGGACCTGAAATCTTCAGCCGTCACTTTCGATATTGCGTGCATGGACAATTAACATCTGGAAGGATGAGCAATGTATGGACTTGTGAATCAGGCAATTAAGGAAATGGTTGTCGACGGACATGGCGAAGCCGTCTGGGAAAAAATTCGTTCAGAGGCTGGCGTGGTCGATGTGTTTGTTTCGATGCATCAATATCCCGAAGACCTGACCGACAAACTGGTCCGGGCAGCCAGCGCTATCCTGCATACGAATCCCAGCGAAATTTTAGCGGGTTTTGGTCAATATTGGGTGGGATTCGCCAGCCGAAATTATGATTACGTTCTAGATATGTCCGGGCAAGATCTCTTGACGTTCGTCAAAAATCTGAACAATATGCATGCGCGTATCGGTCTCTGGATGCCAGACCTGAAACCGCCATCGTTTCTGGTTACCGATGAAACGCCGGGCACGTTCAAACTGCAGTATCGCTCTTCGCGTGGCGGCTACGCCCCGATGGTCTCGGGTCTGCTGAAAGGCTTGGGTGAGCGTTTTAATACCGACGTCACGATTGAGCACACACGGGGTATTGCTCAAGGATTGGATTACGAGGAATTTATCGTTTGCTACGCGACGCGCACGCAGTCTGCAATGTGTAGATGACTGAGAAAAGCCCACCAGCGTTGTTGCATGGCATACCCCCTGAACTCATGCCATCAGTGTTTCCGTTTCATGTTGTCTTCGATTCCAGTGGCCGGATCGTACAACATGGTGAAAACATTAAACTTCTTTCCCCTTCGGTTGCCTGCGGCGCGATCATTCAAGACCTGTTTCGCGTTATGACGCCGACTGGTTTATCTATGAGCTTTGACTCCATCGGGAGTCAATTATTTTCCGTTTTTTTGGTGGAGTGTCTTGCGACCAGACACATTCTCAAAGGTCAGATGCTTGTTTTGAATCGCCCTCAAGGCGATTTGATGCTATTTCTCTGCTCCCCGTTCGTCAGCGATGTGCAAAGTGTGAAAGGCCTCGGTTTGTCCTTCAACGATTTCGCATTACATGATTCGACGTTAGACTTCCTATTTCTGATCGAAGCAAAAGCGCGCATGATGCATGATTTACGCACTCTGGCTGAACGTCTGAAGTGCGAAGTCAAGGTGCGTTACGACGCTGAGCTAGCGTTGAAGGTTCTCAATGAAGAACTGGAACAACGCGTCAGAGAGCGCACCACAGAGTTGGCGATCCAAAAAGACAAAGCCGAAGTAGCAAACCAAGCGAAAAGTTCTTTTCTCTCCAATATGAGTCATGAACTACGTACACCGCTCAATGCTATATTGGGTTACACACAAATCCTTCAAACCGATCAACAACTCAATGCGCGTCAGTTCACTGGCTTGCACACGATTTACGAAAGCGGCGAACATTTATTAATGATCATAAATGACTTACTCGATTTAGGAAAAATCGAAGCGGGCAAATTCGAATTAAGTCTGAGAACATTTAATTTGCATGCATTTCTGCAAGCGATTACACAAATGATCGATGTTAGAGCGCAACAAAAAAATTTAGTTTTTACGGTTGAAGTGGTTGCAAATCTCCCACCAACGGTTCGACTGGATGACCTGCGCTTGCGCCAGATTTTGCTCAACTTGTTAAGTAACGCCGTTAAATTTACGGAGTCAGGGCGCATCACGCTGAAAATCAGCAGTGTGCCGTTGGCGCGTGGCCGAGCATCCCTTCGGTTTGAGGTTGAGGATGCCGGTATCGGAATTGATGCCGCGCAATTACAAAATATTTTCCGTCCTTTTGAACAGGCTGGCAATCTCCAAAATCAACTCGGTGGCTCCGGGTTGGGGCTCTCCATCAGCGCCCAGTTAATCCAATTAATGGGCAGCGATATTCATGTTGAAAGTAAAGTCGGTGAAGGTAGTACCTTCTGGTTCGAACTGTTGACAGACGTGTTTGACACAGAGGCTGAGTCTAATATGGTATCGATATCACCAGCGTTAAAAAGGGAGTTGGCGCCCGCCTCGCAGCTAACCATGCTTATCCCGCCGTCCGAAGAAATGGAAAAGTTCTATCAGCTTGCTTTAGCGGGAAATGTTCGCAATATTAATCAATACGCTAGAACACTGATGGCACGCGATCCGCGCTACAAGGGGTTTGCCGATAAGCTCTGCTTTCTCGCCGAAGACTATCAAACCAGGGCAATCCTGGCGTTGATTGAACAGCATATGCCGGCGAAAGTTCCAAAATGATGCCGATTGTCGACCTTGCTTTGCGGAGCCAGACTATTTTAATCGTCGACGATACGCCGGCAAACTTACGGGTTCTGGTAGATTATTTGGAACAAATGGGCTTTAACGTGTTAACGGCCCAGGATGGAGAAGAAGCGTTGACGCGCGCTCAGTTTATGCTTCCTGAGCTCATTTTGCTTGATGTGATGATGACCGGTATGGATGGTTTTGAAACCTGTCGCCGCATGAAAGCGATTGCTAGCATCGCGGACATCCCAGTCATTTTCATGACCGCCATGACAAGCACCACAAGTAAGATCGAAGGTTTTGATGTAGGCGGCGTCGACTACATTACCAAACCATTTCAAATTGAAGAAGTTTTTGCGCGCATCCATACACAGCTCCGCGTAAGGGCGATCCATCAACAACTATCCAGGCAAAATACGTTACTGCAAGAAACCATAACCCAACGCGAACGCCTGAGCGAAAGGATGCGCGTAGCCTCCCTGGTGTATCAAAATAGCGGAGAAGGCATGCTAGTGTCGGATACGGCACTCCTGACCGTAGCCACAAACCCCGCGTTCTCCAGAATCACCGGATATAGTTTTGAAGAAGTAGAAGGCAAGGCATCCGGCCTGTTCAGTAAAGAGTCTCGCGAGAGTGCGCAATATGCCAGGATGCTGGAGGCGCTCAGGGCCGTGGGCTATTGGGATGGGGAAATTTGGAGTCAGCGGAAAAACGGTGAGACCTACGCCAAATGGATGGTTGTTAATACGCTAAAAAATGCCGATGGTACTTTACAGGGTTATGTCACGTTATTTTCAGACATTACGGACAAGAAGAGATCCGAAGACGTGATCTGGAAACAAGCTAACTTCGACGAGTTGACCGGATTACCCAACCGCCGCATGTTTAATGCGCGCTTGCAACAGGAGATCAGAAACCATGATCGGGCGGGTCGCTCCATGGCGCTGTTGTTTATCGATCTGGACAACTTCAAGGAGATAAATGACACCCTCGGTCATGCGGCCGGTGATCTTCTTCTGTTGGAAACCGGGCACCGTCTCAGCGCTTTGACGCGTTCTTCAGACATCGTTGCGCGTCTGGGCGGCGATGAATTCGTCGTGGTCCTGACGCAGATAGGCAAAGCGCATTCGACCGAACGGATTTCTCAGGAGATTATCGGTCAATTGACACAGCCTTATACGCTAGGCCAGGATACTGCCTACATATCTGCCAGTATCGGAATTTCACTATACTCCCATAACTTAACAGATGCCGCGCAGCTCCTCAACAATGCCGATCAGGCGATGTACCTTGCCAAGCAAAACGGCGGTAATTGCTTTCACTATTTTACCCCGGTCTTACAAGAGGCGGCGTTGCACCGCAGAGGTCTGATTAACGAGCTGCGTAGTGCGCTTCTGACCAATCAGTTTTTGCTCCATTTTCAGCCTATTGTGGAGATGGCGAGCGGCCGCATCCATAAAGCCGAAGCGCTGGTGCGCTGGCGCCATCCGGAACGCGGTATCCTGGGACCGATTGAATTTATTCCGGTCGCTGAAGAAACCGGGCTGATTATAGAACTCGGTGATTGGATTTTCAAAGAAGCGGTCCGCTGGACCAGATGTTGGGCGGATCGACGACCGGGCGGACTTCAAGTCAGTATTAACATATCTCCATTGCAGTTGCAGAACGAAGACCATCAGCAGGAGCAGGAATGGCTGGCCTACCTGAAAGACATTGGCCTCTCGGGTTCCAACGTTGTACTTGAAATCACCGAAGGCCTGTTGCTTGGAGAAAACTCCAAAATAGCCGAAAAGTTACGCCGGTATCGAACAGCGGGAGTGCAAATGGCGATAGATGATTTTGGCACCGGTTACTCATCATTATCGTATCTTAAAAAGCTTGATATCGATTACTTGAAAATTGATAAATCGTTTATATCGAATCTCGCCACAGACACTAACGACAGAGCGATCTCAACGGCCATTATCGTGATGGCCCATAAGCTTGGATTGAAAGTCATTGCGGAAGGCGTTGAGACGGTTGAGCAGAAGGATTTTCTTATTGCCGCTGGTTGCGACTATGCCCAAGGATATTGGTATTCGCGCCCTCTCTTGCCGGAGCAATTTGAACAGTTGCTGGATCAGGATGTGATCATGCAATAAATCGCATTCCCGTAACGCGATATTGCTTTAATAATATGTATGTGCCAACTTACTACCAGACGATCTGCAGGCTTTTAACACTATGATCGTGCCACCTTTAGGAAAGCCGGCAATGAATGCCACATTAAAAAATCTATTAGAAGAGCTGGAAGCATTTGGGCACGCGAACGACGCGTTGATTAAAGACCGGCCCGCCCGCATGTTAAACATTACGCGTGACACGGGAGATTTTTTGTCTGTGCTGATCAAAATCATGAGTGCCAAACGGATTCTGGAAATTGGAACCTCCAACGGCTACTCGACGCTCTGGTTAGCCGATGCGTCACGCCCTTTTGATGGCAAAGTGACGACTGTCGAAATGTCCCGATTCAAAATTGCGATGGCGGCTGAGAACTTTGCCAGATCGGGCCTGGCTGAACATATCACGCAGATTGAGGGAGATGCAGGAGACGTGTTGCAGACTGCGAAAGACGCGGCGTTCGACTTGATTTTTCTTGATTCGGATCGCGCCCAATACGATGGATGGTGGCCTGACTTGAAACGCGTCCTGCGTTGCGGTGGATTGCTGGTAGTGGATAACGCCACCTCCCACGCTGAAGAAATGGCACCATTCATCAAAGCCATTCAAGCCGATGGAGATTTTGTGACGAGCCTGGTACCGGTGGGAAAAGGCGAATTCCTGGCAACGAGGGAAAAATGAAGTTACCATTTTTTTACGTGCTATCTACGCCCTTTCGGCCCCTTGACCGACCATCTGGCGGAACCGCAGCGAGAGCGCACCACCTTACCTATGGATAAATGGAATTGAAGTTGTCCAGCCTCGTGTTATCGCGGCAAGTACTTCACAATTCCATCAAGAAGCATCCGAACGTCACCAAACAATGTGCCTATTTCAACGGTCACGATAAACAATCCCGCCTGAAAAGCGGCAGGATAGCTTGCCAATATCATGCGGAAGTGTCTTCTGAATAGTTGCGTCGCACTCGCACGGGTGCCGACCGCGACGCATACGGCGCCTAAAAGTCCCCCTGCCAAAATATCGGTAGGGTAATGCAAGCCAAGATAAATTCTTGGCAGACCAATAAAGATAAGGACATAAAGATATAACAGGAAGCCGGTTATCCTCGAAATCAGAAAAATCCCGGTCGCGATAGCAAAAAACAACGCGGCATGATCGCTAGGGAAAGAACTCCATAGATAGAGTGCCTGGCTGTTAGGAGCAGGTAGCCCGATATGACCAGGGTAGACGAGTAGCGCATTCGCAAATGGCCTGGGTTGAAATGAGCCGTAATTATTCATCGCTCTGGCGATCAATACGGCAACGACGCAACCGATCAAAGTGCCAATGATAGTTTCTCGGGTCGCTGATTTTATTCCTCTATCTCGGTACCAAAAGTACCAAAGTATACTCATGAGAGGAAGTCCCTTAAACAGATTTGAGCCAGAAATAAAGTGAACGATCTGGTTGGCGGCTGCCGACATTGATGCGAAATGCCAAAGCCAGGATAACGCTGAAATATTAAATTGATTGTTCCACATAGTATTTGCCTAATTCCTCATGCGCACTTTAAACGCCACCCTTGTAGAACTCGGCAAATTCCACGACAACCTCACGCGCAGTTAGTCTACAAATTACTTATTCGTTTTGCATTACGTTTTGCATTAATTTGGTACAGTTAAATACATTTTTCATTTTTTCAATTCGTACTAACGACACGCGGCTGGCAAATATCGGCACGGCGCTGGCAGCCTTGGCAACAGCGGTATCGAAGTACTGCGACTGACAAAATGGGATTGGGCCGGTATGGCGTCTCACTGCTGCAGTGAAGGTAGGCATTTTTTCGACTTACCATGCCGATCAACATAGCAAGCTTTGGACGGTACGACTCGATCAAGCGCGGACCGTTAAGTCATGCACGATTTCATTAGCTTAGAATATGTTTTAAAAGATTCAAGCTGTGCGTAGATGATTTTTTCCAGGAATGCTGCTTTAGATTAATTCACCGCTGTTGTTGGACCGCTAAGCGGGATGCGCAACGCTGTCGTCAGACAATTGATGGATTTGCCAACGATTATGCTTTATCTATTTGCAACCATGTCACGCTGGCTTCGTCGCCTGGGCCGTTGGAGCGAACCCGGACGTTGAGCCGGCCGCGCAAGCCGCTCCTTGACCGAACTTGCGATTTCCTGTTCGAAACCTTGATACGAACACTCGTTTCTAGCCATACGACTTTACTACTCGCTCCATTCCACGCCGTCATTCAACGGCCACGCTGGTGCCGCAAGCCGTTGGCGAGGAAAGGATGTAATGGCTGCCGAACTTAATCCTTCGCTATCCACGGTGATGATTTTTGCCGCGAGTGTATTGAATCCAGCCCGGAAGTGATTCGCCCCCTTCAGCGCGATGATCTTGCGCTGGGTGGCGTCGATTCCCAACAACAGGAAAGGCGCGATGTCGTAAATTTGCTCCGCGCGTGAAGCGACGACCACGTCCACCCCCTCGATTACCAGCCGACACATGGTGCCAAGATCGAAGCGCACTCCCTCAAACATCGATCCAGCGCGGTTTATAAAACAGCCGTCGGTGATGGCTTTGATGTATGCATCAGCCTCGATGGGTGGTCCCTGAAATCGCCCTAATTTTCCACCAAGTGAAACCCGGATAGTGTTGCCCACGCCAGCGCGTACCGCTTGCTGAACCACGCTCACATCGTTAATTGAAGCAAAGCAGCAGGTTTCAGGTGCCGGTTTCGCGTCAAGCAAGGCGCGCAGCAGATAAGTGCCGTCACCAGGCGTGCCGCCGCCAGGATTATCGGCATATTCGTTGATGACGATTGGACTGACATCAGTCCCCATGGCTTGGGCTACACCGTCGCTCGGTGAGGAAAAGTTTGGGCGAAACTCTTCACGATGCTGCCAGATCCACGCAGCTACCTCGTCGGCGCAAAGCTTGGCTAACGCGGCGTCACCGTCCGTGGTGCAGACAACAGTCGGACAAGGCGCAGCGATATCGGCGTAAGGAAAGCCGTGAAACCACGAACAATCGACCACGCCGTGCTGTTGTGCGATCTTGCGACACACCTCGTTAACCCGGGCTGGCACAAAGCCCGCATCAGTCGTCACTATATATGGCAGCATCGGCAACTGGCGAACATAGGTAACCGGTTTCCATTCGCCCCGTATCATGCCTAGTATCAGATCGACCGACTCGGCTCCTCGCTGCTGAAAATCGGTATGCGGGTACAGCTTGCAGGGCAAAGTAATATCACTAGCCTGCCGCATTTGTTCCGTCATATTCCCGTGCAGATCATAGACCGCAGCGATCGGTATTTCGGGACCTGCCAACGCGCGAACGGCCGTCGCCAAATCCCCTTCAATGTCCTCGACACCTTCGGCCACACCCGCGCCATGCAAGGCCAGTAAAATTCCGTCGAGCGGAAGCGCCCGGCGGATGCCGTCGAGAATGGCTTGCTTCATGTTTGCGTAAGCGGCGGCCTCAATGGTGCCTGACGGCGTAGCCTGGCCCATGAAAGTATGCACCAGGGTTGCGCCATGTTTGCGCGCGCCGTCGATAAAGCCGCCAACCGGGTGGTTGGAACCGGCGAAAGCCAGCGCAATATCCTCGCCGTGGTAGCGTTCGAAAGCCGACAGCGGCGTCAAGCCGGAGAATTCAGCGGCGTAAGTATTGGTCTCGTGGAGGATGCCGCCTACTGCCAGCCGGATTGGTGTTATTGTCGTGGTCATTTTTTTCTCCTTGTTGTCGCTACCCGGTTCAGCGGTTGTTCAGCGGTTGTTCAGCGGTTGTTCAGCGGTTGTTCAGCGATTATTTAGCGGATTCAGCGGATTCAACGGTTAACCAGCTTTGGATCGAAGCTTAGAGCGATCAGCGCACTCAGCACTAAGCCGCCCGCGATGACGTAAATGGCCGGTGCCGTACCGTGAAAGGTGTCACGCACCCAGCCAATCAGATAAGGGCTAACGAAGCCCCCGAGGTTGGCCAAAGAGTTAATTGCACCGATGCTGGCAGCAGCGGTGGCACCGCCGAGAAACGCCGTCGGTATCGTCCACATTATCGGCGAATAACTGATGATGCCTGCGGCGGCAATCGATAACGACAATACGGTCAATACCACGCTATGCGCTGCCCAGACGCTCGCAGCCAGACCGAGCGCACCGAGCAATAATGCAACCGCCAAGTGCCAACGTCTTTCGCGCAGGCGATCTGAATTGCGCCCCAATGCAATCATGCAAATAATTGCCACACAATACGGAATGGCACTGAGCCAGCCAATTGTGATTCCATCGGTGGCGCCAGCATCTTTGATGAGCGTGGGCATGTAGAAGCCCAGCGCATACAGGCCCATCATGGCGGGAAAGGACATGATGATGACCTTCCAGATGCGCCGATCAGCAAGTATACCCATCAGCGGAATGTGCTCACGGTCATGGTTATCCTGTGCAATCTCGCTGGTGATGAGTTGTCGCTCTTCCTGCGTGAGCCAACGTGCTTCGCTGACGCGGTTATTGAGGATCAGCAGCACCCCAATCGCCAGGGGAATCGTCGGCAGCGCTTCGAGCCCAAACAGCCATTGCCATCCTGAGTGGCCAGCGACATTATGGAAATGCGCCATAATCCAGCCGGAGAGCGGGCTACCAATAAGACCGGCAATGGGAATTCCCGCCTGAAAGCAGGCCGTCATCTTGCCGCGACGATGATTCGGAAACCAGTAGGTCAGATAAAGAATAACGCCGGGATAAAAGCCCGCCTCGGCTACCCCAAGCAAAAAACGTATGATGTAGAACTGCCAGGGCGTGGTGACGAAAGCCATCAGTCCTGATAGCAGCCCCCAGGAGATCATGATGCGGGCAATCCATAATCGCGCACCAACCCGATGCATGATCAGATTACTCGGCACCTCGAACAACAAATAGCCGATAAAAAATAATCCGGCACCGAACCCGTAGGCTGCTTCGCTGAAATGCAGGTCGCTCAGCATGCTCAATTTGGCGATGCCTATATTGATGCGATCCAGATAGGCGACCACATAGCAAACCATTAAGAAAGGAATGAAACGCAAGGCGACCTTGCGGTAGGTGGCATTCTGAAATGCAAATGCGGCTGCGGCTGGGTCAGCGACGTGCGTGGCTGTGGCAGAATGGTTCATGGTGTCTTGTCTCCTTGATTATTATTTGTACGGTTGCGTTAGTCGACGTGGCTCGAGGACGGCCTGCTTTGCGCCCGGATAGTCCTGGCATGGTCCTGAAAGCGACGGTGCTCTTCCTTTGGCACCAGCGCCCCGCCGGTAGTCCAAATGATGTGGGTCGCGCCCGCCAACGCCAGTCCGTGTTGGTTCACATAATTTCGGCCCGCATTACTGTTGGTGAGCCACCCCGGCCCACCCACGCCAGCCGCAGCAGAAGGTTCAAGCGCAATTCCCTCTGCTTCCAAGACCTGAAGCAGGTCCGCGTAAAGTTGTTCGTCACTCACGGTGAAGACGCCGGACAGCTGTGCTGCCATGAGCGGACTGACCAGATGAGACGCCTGCCCAACCGCTAAGCCATCGGCCTCGGTGCGATTGTCCAGGCCGATGTCGTAGACCGAGAGAGGGAGGTTCTGCTGTGATGCCAGCTGTACCAGCATGCAAGGCGAAGCAACCGGCTCGGCGAAGAAGCAGTGAACATGTTGACCAAACAGCACCTTTAAGCCGAAGGTAATACCACCCGGCGCGCCGCCGACACCACAGGGCAAATAGACGAACAGCGGATGGCTGGCATCGACCGTGCGCCCTGCTTCTGCCAGTTGCAAAGCGAGGTGCCGGGCCGCGGCAGCGTAGCCGAGAAACAGCATGAGCGACTGTTCGTCATCGACAAAATGGCTGAGAGGAGCAGCCAGCGCCTGGGTTCGCCCGGCCTCCACCGCCGCCGCGTAATCACCGTCGTGCTCAACCACCTGCACGCCGCGCATGCGCAGACGATCTTTTTTCCAGGTCTTGGCATCGGTTGACATATGCACGACAGCCTTGAACCCCAGCGCGGCAGCGATCACGCCGATGCTCAAACCCAGATTGCCGGTGCTGCCGACCGTTACCGTGTGGCGTGCGAACAAGGCGCGCGCCGGTTCGCATGCCATGTGCCGCCGATCGCCATCTTGGATAAATATCCCATGGGCCAAGGCGATGGACTCAGCCAGCGCTAACACTTCATGAAAGCCGCCGCGGGCTTTAATGGAACCGGCGATGGGCAGCGCGTGGTCTGCTTTGATGAACCATGTACCGTCGTGCTCCGGAACGCTACCCATGGCGCGCTGTAGACGGGCCACCTCGAACAGTTCGGATTCGATCACGCCTCCACTTACCTGCAGTTCGTCGAAGAGCATGGACATCAGCCCAGCGCAGCGCGCAAGCCTGGTCTCGGCGGTGAGTACATCCGCCACCGTGGGGGAATTCTCTGGCATGACGCTACCCAAGCGCGGATTGACCCACAGCAGGGGCTCACGAGACTTTAGTTTGGCTAATAGATCAGCGGGAAATGCTTTCAACATAGTATTCATGGAAAAATAACCTGACGAGAGAGTTTCATTAGTAGTGGTGTTACAACTATAAGCTACCTGTCCCAGGCGAAAAGTGATATTTTCTACTGTCTCCATTAGCCATACTAATTCGAATGCCGCTCCACTCATCCATCCTTGGAACACTGCGCTGCTTTGAAGCGGCAGCGCGCTTGCTCAGCTTCACCAAGGCAGCGGAGGCGCTGAATCTTACCCAAAGCGCGGTTAGCCAGCAGATTAGACAACTCGAGGAGCGATTAGGCTATCCGCTGTTTTTGCGCCAGCATCGGAACCTGATACTCACCGTTAAAGGCGAAATGCTGTTCGAATGTGCCGCCAGAACCTTTCTCGACATCGAACAGACACTCAAGCGCCTCGGCACGTCGGACAGTCCGCTGCAGGTCAATTGCCTGCCATCATTTGCCTTGCAATGGCTAATGCCACGCCTGGTCGATTTCCACCGTCTCCAGCCTGAAGTCACGGTGCGCCTCAAGGCGGAGTTCCAGGCGTTGGACCAGCATGCCATGCGTGCCGACGACATTGATGTAGCGATCCGTTTCGATCCGGGACAATATGAGATCCTGCACGCCGAACCGATCCTCGACGAATATCTGATGCCAGTGGCAAGCCCGGAATACCTTGCACGTCACCCCGGGTTTGCCACAGGCGAGCGGATGGGGGATGTCACCTTATTGCACGATTCCGCTCCATGGGCCGGTGCACCCGAATTCATCGAATGGCGAACCTGGCTGGAGGCGGAGCGCCCCGACTGGTTAGGGCAGCTGAGCGGAGTGCAATTCAACTTATCGATCCTGTCGATTGGGGCGGCGCTGAATCACCAGGGCGTGGCCATGGCACGCACCGCACAGGTTCTCGACGAAATCAAGAGCGGCCGCCTGATTAACGTGTTCGGCCGTCTGGTAAGGGCACCAGCGCGATATATGCTGCTGGTGCAGCGCGAAGAGGATCCGCGAGTGGCAGTATTTTCTCAATGGCTGAAAGAGGAGTGCCGCCGCTTTAGCGAATTGCGCCAGCAGTTGTTGGGAATCTAGTCATTCAGGTACGAACTGGCGCGGCATTATTGTCAGCTGCCGTCTGTATTACTTACCTGTTTTTCGGACATTCGCAGACGTAAATTCGAAGAAATTTTTCTAAAAAATATATCCTGCACGCCCGCCTGATTATCATCGATCAACCCTGAAGACGTCTCACGTAAAATCAAGCAACAATAAAGGCCCTACAATGAAAGCGAACTGAAACTAAGTTATCGCCTCATAGCGTCAATCCCGCGGCGAGCGCCTCCAGTAAAACGCTGACCTTGGGCAGAGATTGGCGGCTTTTGAGCCAGACCAGATTCAGCGCCAGGCCGTCTGTTGCCAGGTTTGAAAGAACTTCTACTAATGTGCCTTTTTCAAGTTCGTGTTTGACCAACCAGGTAGGTAACTGCGCGATCCCATGCCCGGCGACTGCTGCAATTACCTCGCCCTCGCCATCACCTATCGCAATCCTGCCTGACATTACGCGGCGTTCAGTGTGGCCGACCTTCATTCCAGAAAAGTACCAAGGGCTAACCGTGCCTGGACCTTCACCATAGACTACACAACTGTGGTGTTCTACATCAAGTTCATTCAAGGGTTCGCCATGTTTGCGTAGATACGAGGGGGAGGCGCAAAATATATTTCGAGCCTTGCCCAGATAGCGATGCCCTAAGGTATTAGGCCAGACGTCAGAGCCACCGATTCGCACAACAATATCGATATCACCTTGAACAGGATCAATGAATCGGTCAGAGAACGTAATGTGCGGTATTAGCAATGGATGCTTTTCTATACACTTCAGAATGACCGGCAGTACATACAAGCGCCCATACGACGCAGGCAGGTCGATACGCACCCGTCCGCGAGGTTCTGTGTTTTCCGAATGAATCGTCGACTCAGCCTCCTCAAGGTCAGCCAATACGCCTGTACACGTGCGATAAAACTCTCTTCCAGCATCAGTTAGCGACAAACGTCGCGTGGTTCTTTTAAACAGGCGTGTTTGAAGTCTGCCCTCTAACCGTGCGATGCCCTTACTTACGGCAGAACTGGTCAGGTTCATCCGTTCAGCGGCAGCTGTGAAACTGCCCATATCTGCAACGCAGACAAACACATCAATTCCCTTCAAGCGCTCTGAAGAATACATCTAGCCGCCTATTCGTGAATTAAATTCTTATTCAACGGAAAAATATACCATTAATCAGCAATAAATTTCACATAAGCTTACCCTTTCACGCTGCGCTGCGCATGAACAATATCCGCGAATGCCGCGCCGCCTGACATGACATCCATCAAAGAATAGGATTTACAGATGAATAATCAGAAATCAACAGTTCTCGTTACTGGCGCTACCGGTCAAATTGGCAGCGACGCGCTTCGCTTCCTTCGCGCAGACGACTCAATCACATTAGTGGCCGCTGTGCGGTCGCCCGCCAAGGCGCAGGTTCTCGAAGCACAAGGTATTCGTACGGTCATCCTCGATTTTGACAAAGAAGAGACTTTGGCACCAGCGTTACAAGGAATCGACAGGGCCTTCCTTATGACGGGTTATTCGGTGGACATGCTACGCCAAAGCAAAGCATTTTTAGATAAAGCCAAGCAAGCCGGTGTTCAACATATTGTGCATCTCGGCGCTTGTGGACGTGACGACACGACGGTTGCGCACTGGGCATGGCATCAATTTGTGGAGCGATACATTGAGTGGTCAGGTTTCTCATTCACGCATTTGCGCCCGGAAACATTTATGCAAAATTTGCTCAGCTACGACGGCACCAGGGCAGTGAATAAAGGCGTTATACAACAATACACGGGAGATGCTCGGTTTAGCTGGGTCGACGGCGAAGATGTCGCCTTAGTGGCCGCTCAAACACTGCTACACCCAGACAAACATAGCGGCAAAACGTATCGCTTAGGTTACGACGCCAAATCGTACGGTGACATCGCGACTATTATGTCCGAAGTATTAGGACAGCCGTTTCGCTACGAGTCCCAATCTCCGGATATTTTCCTGGAGAATATGCGAGCAGCAGGTGCCGAGATGGCGTATATGAGCTGCGTGTGCGATAACTTCAAACGCGTCGCCGCTCGTGCCATTCCCGGCGTGGACGAGACATTCGACAACTTCCCCGGTATTACGGGTAAAGAACCCGTTCGGTGGGAGGCGTTCGTTAAAAAACACCAGGCAGCGTTCGCTTATTAATTGCGGTTGTTCTTCGCGCATTGAGTGGCTTTTGTTATCATCGGTGCAGGAACGTTGACCACTATGGTGCAATCTTGACCACTCGTGTTGATCTGGGGTCGATTGCAATAAATGCCGACGGCCAATTTTTTAATGGTAGACCTGACCGAACATCATTCCTCTACAGGCGAATCACATGGAAGCAACCAGGCAGTCCAAGTTTAACGAGGTCGCCGCAGATCTTGGCTACAGCTTCGAGGGCGAAATAAAGATTGGTGGCAGCTATTCTTCTACCGTACGAAACGGGAATGAAATCTACGTCAGCGGACAGGTCCCACGGGTCGGCAGCACGGTCGTAGTCACCGGCCGTGCAGGCGCAGACGTGACGCTGGAAGACGCACAGAAAGCTGCCAAGGTTTGTGTAATGCGTGCGCTTGCCTTACTCGCCCAGGCGCTCGGCTCGCTCGATCGTGTAGAAAGCGTTTTGCGCATCTCGGTGTTCGTCCAATCGGCTGCAGACTTCACACAACAAAGCGAAGTAGCTGACGCCGCGTCCGAGGTGCTCCACTTTGTGCTGGGGAAATCAGGTGTTCATACCCGAACGTCCGTTGGCGTTTATCAATTACCGAAGAATGCCACTGTTGAGATAGATCTCATCGCGAGCGTGAACGACGTCATATAAAGTTTTAGCGCGCCCACTAGCGACCGTGTGCTGCTTGAATCATGGGATGAACGGAGAATAATCCCCGAATGCATCAGGCCACAACGTTAGAGCTTTCAAAACCTGTTTCTGTCACCGCAACCATCTGTTCCCGTTGCGCAGGGAAGAAGTGGCTTGGTAACGACGGTCCCCTCCGTCCGGCAACTTTTTTGAATGCCGTTTACCCGCGTTAATCATTGGTTTAATCGTGAATACCGTCCCCGTATGATAGCGATCGAATGATCGCCCTCACCGCAGCGAAATAAAGGGCAATAAAGGGTAATAAAGGGCACAAGCCCGTAAGTAAAGGCAATCATTCCCAATATGATTCCCAGTATCTTGTGTTGGCATTCAATACGTGCCCCTATAAAATAAGGCCCTCTGGCGCCGGTCAACTTAAATCTGCTCGCCACTTCCCCGATTAAAACATTGACGAGATATATCATGCGGCATGACGAACGACATAGTATCGAAAAAATAGGCTGGTTACGCGCTGCGGTCTTAGGGGCCAATGACGGCATTATTTCAACCGCTAGTCTGGTGCTGGGTGTTGCAGCAGCCCATGCTGCCCACGGTAGTATTTTGCTTACCGGTGTGACCGGCCTGGCAGCAGGCGCGATGGCCATGGCGACAGGCGAATATGTATCAGTCCATTCACAAGCGGATTCTGAAAAAGCTGCCCTGGCGGAAGAAAGCGCAGAAATTGCTGCCGATTTTGATAGCGAACATCGAGAGCTAACTGCGATTTATGTGGGGCGCGGTCTGGATTTTCCGCTTGCGAAACAGGTAGCTGCAAAACTGATGGCGCATGATGCGCTGGGCGCGCATGCGCGCGATGAACTGGGTATATTTTCCGGCGCAATCGCCAGACCTTTTCAGGCGGCGTGCGCTTCGGCATCGAGCTTTATTGTCGGAGCAATATTGCCGCTGACGGTTGCTGTCATTGCTCCTGAAACACATCTCATTCCAGCGGTAGCAACTGCCGCATTGATTTCACTTGCCATCTTGGGCGGTTTAGCCGCAAAAACGGGTGGGGCTAAAATTCTTCCCGGCGTGATCCGTGTCACCTTCTGGAGCGTATTGGCTATGGGCGTCACTTCATCAGTCGGAGCGATGTTTGGTGCCGCGATATAGCGTCAACGGCCTCCCGAAATTCTATTGAGGAATCCAAATCTAGCGATGTCTGGTTTTGAGCATGCCGCAGCGCATTTCCAGGATCTGTTATGCGTCTTCAAAGACTCAATATCTACCATCTGGATCAATGTGCCAATACAAGCCCTGCATTGCATGCCCCAGCCACAGTTGGAGCCAGGACGCACAAAGCTTGTTCACAAGCCGGAGTTACACCGATTTCTCTTGGGCCAAGGATACTGCCAACATACACCTCCATTGCGGCAGAGGCCCACGCTCAAACGATTTATTCTCGCTCGTCAAAATACGCATCGTATGTTCTTGCTGCGATATTTACGCTCAGTCGGACCGGAATTGATGCAACCAATCACCTGAGCCCCCTTCAGATTTTCTCTTCGGCCAGCAAGGACGATTCGAATTCTCGCGGCATTTTCAGCGCGGGCAACACATCGCGGCACAGCGCAAGGGACTTTTTATGAATAATGCAAAGGTAAGAGTTATTCCACGAGAGAGACCGCATAGAGAAGTCCGCGTTTAAAACGGGGACGTGTAGGGCTTGCCGTTGAAGCGAAACCCCTCAACTTTGATCGCAAAGTCTCGCGACTCTCTTTCGGATCACTATCTATCGCAAGGGAGAAACAATCACAGGCCTCCTTTATCATCGCCTGCAATTCTGCCTCGACGTTTTGCTCTGATTTTCGGTCCGTTAACCGGTGTATTTTAGAGGCATAAAAGGTAATCAAGAGCTGTTCATAAGGCGCGGACATTTGTCTCTCCTATAATTGGTGCCTGCTGCTTCGGCATGTTCTTGTAAAAATTTGTACGAAATGATTACCGATTACGCAAGACCCCGCCATAGGGAGAAAAATGATTTCATATAAGGTTAAACCTGATGTATCAACGTGCACATTGGTGAACAGCGTCTGCACGGAAGAGAAAGACGCTGCAGACGAGAAGCCCCGGGCCATGCCATTTTTCATTAACGTCTTTACCCGTAGTTTTCTATCCAGTGTTTTGTGGTGACACGTCAACAACTCATTTCCTCCAAAATAATTTCCTTTCCATACCCCTTTTTATTTCCGTTACACGAATTTTTCCGACTTAACTACGTGCAGTACTTATGGTTCGTCGAAATTGATCGGAATCACGCCCTATTGGATAGGGGAAATTCAAGCCGGTTGAGATGATGGTCAACCAAAATAATACGTTCAACACTCAGGATGCGTGCCGGTGCTGCGGCATTTTCCCGCCATCACCAAAATCTGGGCGCATAGTTCGCATTGATTCTGCAACAACATCACAAAGTCCCGTTGAATATTTTGAAGGTGGCGCTGAGGATGTTTGAATTTTTGTTGCCGCAGGACAAAGGCCATGTCTCGCTTCATGCATTCAGTAAAGATTTTGCTGGCAAAGGCAAGATCCGTCGCTTGCCAACCCGGCTTCTTTGCAATAGATTGGCGCTAGCACTGTTTGATAAAAAATAGGTGGCTATCGAAAAGCGTTCTAACTTTACGCATGCCGGTGTACTTGTTTGATAGCCCTTTTTTGACACTTATTCTTTGACACTTATTCCAAGTTTTTAGAAGAAACTTTAAGCGTTACGACACTCGCCTCGCGCTTTGCTTGATTCCTAACACTGGTAGCACTGGTAGCACTGGTAGCACTCGTAGCAGCGGGACTCTGACAGAACCCTTGCTCCATCGCATTGTATGGACCATAGAAATAAATAAAAGAGTGGAGCAACCGGATGCCCCTACCAACCTTTCCCGTGCTATGGATTGCAAATCTCCGACGTATTAATGAAGGTGCGAGTCATCTGCTTGCACTACTGAGTCCAGCCGAGAAAGCCCGCCGATTACGTTTCCGCCATGCCGCGGATCAACAGCGTTTTATGGTCGGGCGCGCTTTGACGCGCCTTGCTATCGCGTCGCAGCTGTCATGCGCTGCGCAAGAGATTAGCATTGTGATCACGACTTCCGGTAAACCCAAGCTTGATCCCAACCCTGCATCGCTAGCATTCAGCATCGCCCATAGTGGCGACCTTGTGGTTCTAGCGCTTGTGGCAGAAGGCACTGTGGGTGTAGACGTGGAACAGGTTACTTCCGAAGTCGCTCCTGACCTCATGATGCCGATGGTGTGTAGTCGTTTAGAATCCGATGGAGTAAAGTCGCTCCCCTCTCACAGGCAGCAGGTGAAACGGTTACTGTCTCTCTGGACGCTCAAAGAAGCCTATTTGAAGGCTACCGGAACTGGACTGGCAACCGATCCAAGGGAGGTGGTGTTTGGATTCGACGCGCAAGGGCAGCCCGCTTTACTCGGACCACCCAGAGGGGAGCTTTGCTGCCAGTTCACTGACCGATGGGGTTTCATCGTGATGCCGGACTATGGGGAATATGTACTTGCCCTTGCAGTGCATCACAGGAGCGGCCACGTTGTTTCATCCTTGAGCCCGGTGTGGGGCGATGCCGATACCCTTTTTGCGTCGGCACGTGGCCACCAAGAGGGTTAGCGGATCAGTTTGCCAGCCTTCGTACTAGCGTAATTTATTGCAAAATTGCACCCCTTCGCGTCATGTAAAAAATATTGAATAATTTTAATTCCTCACGTATATTGTTATCATAATATAAATATTTTTGTTGATCCTATCCGGTTCGACAATAGAAAGCTGCTATCCCTTCGGGGATTTTAAAGTCTGGGGGAGTCGTCAAGCATTCTGCGCTGATTCCACATTCTGCATTAGAAATAAGGTCCTCCTGCTTGCAATAAGGAGAGGGAATCGCTGCGCGATGTAGGCAGGAATTGACATAATAACAACTACGGAATTTTTTGTCTGACCATACTGATTCATCCGCATATACCAGGGGACTTGAATGGATAGTTTAGACTTCTCAACCGAAAAATGCCCGCCCGACGTCACTCCGGGCGTACCCGATTATCTTGGCACGCAAACACAAAGCCTTGCGTCGCAGATGACCGAATTTACACACTTTCTTGAAATAACCACCGGCCACTCCTTCCCCAATTACAAAGCGCTACACGATTATTCTGTCCGCGAGTATCCAACCTTCTGGGAATGCTTCGTGCGATGGTCGAAGGGGCTGGCTTGGTCTGGCAGTATCGCGCCGGTATGCTTGGGCGACGATTGCGAGCATGCCGAATTCTTTCCACACGTCCAGCTCAACTATGCAGACAACCTGCTCGGCCTGTCTGTGGCGGGAAGCGATACACCCGCGTTGACGGCATGTCATTGGGATGGTCGGCGAGTACATCTGACCCGTGGTGAACTACGCGATAAGGTGGCGCGTCTCGCGCATGGTTTGTCGATGTTAGGCGTTCAGGCAGGGGACCATGTGGTCGGCTTGCTGCGCAACGATGAACATGCTGTCGTGGCCGCCCTCGCGGTTACCGCGCTCGGCGCGACGCTGTCAACGGCATCAACAGAGATGGGCGTCGAGACGATCCTCGATCGTTTCACGCCACTGGCACCGCGGCTACTATTCGCCCATGTCACACCGAGAGTTTACGACACCGGGACGCCGGTGGCTGATAATGTCTCTGCCCTGGCTGCTGCGATGCCGTCCTTGCAGACCATCGTCCGACTTGATAATGGCGCTCTGCCGAACACAATTGCCCAACCGATCTATTCGCTGGAGCAATTGTGCGAAGAAAGTGATGCGAGCGGTTGCGTGTGGCGGCGCTTTCCATTCAACCAGCCGCTTTTCATCATGTTCTCATCGGGCACCACTGGCAAGCCGAAGTGCATCGTGCATGGTGCCGGGGGCAGCTTACTCGAACACCTCAAGGAGCATCGATTACATAGCGACTTGCGGCCAGGTGACAAGTTGTTCTTCCACACTAGTTGTGCGTGGATGATGTGGAATTGGCAGTTATCCGCATTAGCGTCAGGGGTTGAGATCGTTACCTTTGACGGACCGATCTCGTCCGCCGATACCTTATGGCGGCTGGTCGCAGATGAGCACGTTACCGTATTTGGGACAAGTCCCGCTTATCTGAAGATGTGCCAGGATGCCGGCCTTTCACCGAAACAGCAATTTGATCTCAATGCGTTGCGCGCGATACTATCCACCGGGTCGGTATTGTTTGATGCGCAGTTCGACTGGGTACGCGATCACGTCAAGGCGCTCCCACTGCAGTCTATTTCAGGGGGCACTGACATCCTCGGCTGCTTTGTGCTGGGAAATCCCGATCTACCGGTGGTTGTCGGTATGGCCCAATGCAAGAGTCTTGCGCTTGATGTGCAGGCCTGGCATGAGGGGGTACGCTGCAATGGTGTAGGTCAATTAGTCTGCACCAACCCTTTCCCTTCCCGTCCGCTTGGTTTTTTTGGCGACGCCGACGGCACTCGCTTCCACGCAGCCTATTTCGCAGACAACCCTGGGGTCTGGACTCACGGGGACTTTATCGCATTTTCTGAGGAAGGTGCTGCCCGACTGCACGGTCGTTCTGACGGCCTGTTGAATGTGCGCGGCGTGAATGTGGGGCCGGGGGAAATCTACCGCATATTGAGTGATAGTGCTTTCGTCCGCGAGGCGATCGTAGTCCAGCAGCAGCCATCGGTAGGATCGGCCAGCGACTCGGAAAGGTGTGAAGCGCGCGTCGTACTGCTGATAGTCTTGCAGCCTGGGATTGTGCTGAGCTCTACCCTGGCTGCTCAGTTGCGTCGCAATCTCGCACATCGTGCCACACCAGCGCACGTTCCAGACCGGATCATCGCGGTAGATGCATTGCCGGTTACACACAGCGGCAAACTGTCTGAATCAGCGGTACGCGACGCCGTCAACGGGTTGCCCGTCAGGAACGCAGCTGCATTAAAAAATCCCGAGTGTCTTGATGCGATCCAAAACCATCCGGCCCTGCATTTGGGGCGGAGACCGTTGCCGCCGGTAGGCGAGTCCCGCGAACAGCTTGAACGGCATTTGCTGGCGCAATGGGAAAATATCCTGGCAATCGCGCCGATAGGTCGTGAAGAAAATTTCTTCGATCTGGGCGGCCATTCGTTACTGGCGGTAAGATTACTTGCGGAAATAAATCGATCTACCGGACGCATCATTGCGCTCTCGACGTTGCTCAACGCACCCACCGTCGCGGGCCTGACTGCGGCAATCGACCATAGTGAGGAATCGTCTTCATCGTCGACCCTCGTCCAAATGCGTTCTGGCAGTGGCACCCCCTTATTCCTTGCACCGAGCGTGAGCGGTTCGGTAATGGAATGCTGGGCACTGATTGGGGCGCTGCAAACTCTACGGCCGGTGTATGGGATTCTGGCGCACGGTCTTGACGGCGAACAGCCACTACAGCTGCGCGTGGAAGATATGGCAGCTAGCTACATCGAACAGATGCGCACCGTTCAACCGAGTGGACCGTATGCACTGGCCGGCTACTCGTTCGGCGGTCTGATCGCCTTAGAGATTGCCCAACAGCTACGCCGCTCCGGCGAGCAGATTGAATTTCTCTGCCTGATCGATACTTATGTGCATGAACGATGGCTGACATGGAGCGCGCGCCTGCGACACCTTGGTCGTACTGTGAAACGCCACCGGCGACACCTTCGTACGGTGCCTGGCTCGCAAATTTTTCCTTATTTGATGGGTCGGGTGAGGAACCGCTTCGAGATCATCCCGCACAACTTAGATGCTTTTACCGCGGGGTTACCTCAAGCGCTACGACGCGTGCGCGAGGCAATGTGGGCGGCCATGAAGGCCTACAAGACGCCTCCTTATGATGCAAGCATTATCGTCTACCTGCGCGCAGCAATACGCCAGGAAGAATGGGGCGATCCCACTATGCGGTTGCGCCACCTGGGACAGGTCGGCCTAACGATTATAGAAGTACCGGGCAATCATAATGACATGCTCAGCGAGCCGAACGTTCAAGAAGTTGCTGCAGCATTGGATCGAGCACTGACGGACAGTTTTTGTTGTGTTCACACGAATAAGTATGTTTTCAGCGGGTCCCGCCCCGTCCCTCTCCAATTGGAAAACCCTATTCAGCCAATGTGTGAAACGCGGTGACGTTAATTATTTTTGCTACATTCGATCATGTTGACCTTCGCGAATCGATGTACGTTAGTTCGTTTTAAGATCTTCGCCAATGCTGCTGCGAATGCTTTAATGGGCACGAACTGACGACGGCGTTGGCCGCCGCCAGAGAATACGATTGGTGAGTTCGAACAGCAGCGAGCCGACATGACCATTTTTTCTCGCGAAGGGATCAGAATCGAACTGCTGTAAAGCACCTCATTTTAGATCGCTCATTTTTTATTCTCGCAAAGATAATCGAATTTCCAATCCGCCTATATTGCCATTTTTCATGCGGCTACGGCACGGCCGGATTACAGCCCGAATCCTTTAGGATTCAGCATTTGCCACCGCCAATGGTCTGCGCACATCTCACCCAAATTTTTTTGGGCCTCCCAATTCAATAATTTTTTCGCTTCCGATGGGTCCGCGCAATATTCTGCGATGTCTCCGGGGCGCCGTGGCGTGATCTCATAGGGTATTGCGCGACCACTAGCGGCTTCAAACGCACGGACCATCTCAAGCACGCTATATCCCGTACCTGTACCCAGATTCAGGGTAAAACCTTTACCTGTTGCAAATAGCGTCTTTAAGGCCGCGACATGCCCTAGAGCCAGATCGACCACGTGGATATAGTCGCGTACGCCAGTACCGTCCGGCGTTGGATAGTCATCCCCAAACACCGCGAGTCGCTGGCGTCGGCCGACGGCGACTTGCGCAATAAACGGCATCAGGTTATTTGGAATACCTTTCGGATCTTCGCCAATCAACCCGCTGGGATGAGCTCCGACGGGATTGAAATATCGCAAAATTCCAAAGGGCCACGATGCATCCGATGCTGCAACGTCTTCCAATATTTGCTCGATTATAAGCTTGGATCTTCCGTAAGGATTGGTCGAACACAAAGGCGCTGACTCGTGAATTGGAACGGACCGGGGGTTGCCATAAACGGTCGCCGACGAACTAAAAACGAAATTTTTAACTTTGGCTTTTGCAAGCGCGCGCAATAACGTAACGGTACCGGATACGTTGTTATCAAAATAATGTAAAGGATTTGCAACTGATTCACCCACCGCCTTCAGACCGGCGAAATGAATCGCCGCGTCAATTGTGTGCGCCTGTAACATCGAGTCTAGTGCCGCGGAGTTACGTACATCGGCTTCATAAAAGGTCATGCTGTGATTAGCAATTTTCTCTACACGTACTATGGCTTCATAGGTGCTGTTACTAAAGTTATCGAGCCCGACTACAGAGTACCCCGATAGCAGCAATTCGGCGCACGTGTGTGAGCCAATATAGCCAGAGGCGCCTGTTACTAAAATAGTTTTATTTTTCATAGCTATTAAATATAAAAAATACGACAAGCTTAGTGAGAATTACTGTCGAATCATTGATTGGCTTCGATGGCTATCTTTACCAGAAAGCGCGAGAGATAGCGTCTAATCACTGCGAACTCTGCAAACAGACAGGGGCAATAAAACAGGTAAAATTTAATCGAATTGACTTCAACCTGGAGCAAGCATTATTGACTCATGATGCAATGAAACCGGAGGGTGGGTGCAACAAGAATATATTTTTAATCTTGTTATTGTCACTATAAACCGGCATCTCTCAAAAGGTAAGCAGGGAATACATTTTGGCCGTTTTTACGGCTGGGTGACAAATCCTACGAAAACATCGGGCTTTACCTGATGGTAGATTCTCAAAAATTCCATATGCTATCTGACATCGTAGGACCTGATCGCTAGAATCAAAGTCATGACTCCAAAGGACTTTTTGCTTGAGAAAAAATGCCTTTGTTACCTATGTGATTGGTTGCCCGTAGCCGACGAAGAAGCGAAAATTTTTCCTGAAAATCGGTCGGAGTACGCTCGGTCTTTTATCGTTCGGAGAGGAAATTCGGCTTTTGGGGAGGGTTCAGTAACCTGTGAATCTATATGGGAGTTTTCATACCTCGATAGCATTCTTTAATGATGCGTACCAGCATGTTGCTGACCAGTTTGGCCGGTAACGTTAAGACCTCATTTGCTTTCTGGGAAGGATCTTAGAAATGTGTCTGGATACACTGCGGCTGGTCAGATTAAATGCGTAGCGCGACCCCGAGCGTATACGGCTCGTTTTGGCAGGCGGGGTACGAGGGCGCAGACCACGTCAACTACGCGCAACAGCCTGTATCGATGAACGTCATTACCGGACACATAGATCGGGTGCGCACGGATTATGCACTGCTACGTCAATTCGACATTCGGACGGTAAGAGAAACCGTCGGTTGGCGTCTGGTTGAGCGCGACGGTGAATTCGATTTCTCGCTAATCGCAACGCGCGCACGCGTCGCGCAGGAAATGGGCTTACAAATATGTTGGACCTTTTGTCACTACGGTTGGCCGTCCGATATAGATGTGTATGGACCGGATTTTATTCCCCGGTTTGCCCGATTCTGTCGTCATGTCGCGGCTTATTTGGCACCTTTTTCGGTGGGGATTCCTATTTTTTCACCGATCAACGAAATATCCTTTACCAGTTGGGGACTATCGATTGGCATGTTTCATTGCCTGAATATGGATCACAACACCGCAGCGGAGGAAGGGAAGCGGCAATTAGTGCGCGCCGCCATAGCTGGATGCGATGCCATCTGGGAGAGTATCCCGCAGGCGCGTATCCTGCATTGCGATCCGCTGATTCATCTGGTTTCACCAGAAAACCAAGATGACGGTGGCGAGGCACGAGATATTCGTTCTTCACAATTTGATGCATGGGACATGCTGTGTGGACGCAAAGACCCGGAGCTGGGCGGCGCGCCGCGTTATCTGGATTTGATGGGAGCCAATTATTATCACGGCAATCAGTGGGAAAGCCGTACCAATAAGAAATTATGTTGGCATCTTGCAGATCGGCGTCGCGTACCTTTGCACCATTTACTGGTTGAGTTATACGAGCGTTACCGGCGACCTCTACTGGTGGCGGAAACCAGCCACGTAGGCAGCGGACGCGGAATCTGGATGCGGGAAATCGCCGAGGAAGTTGCACATGCGGTGCAAAAAGGAGTTGATCTGAGCGGCATCTGTATCTATCCGATTATTGACCGCCCAGATTGGAACGATCCATGTTGTTGGCATCGCAGCGGCTTGTGGGATGTTGCGCCAACGCAGGCAGATCCTCTGGAACGCATATTGTGCCTGCCTTATGCGGCGGCCATCCGGCAGGCACAACAGTTGACTCAAAACCTTTGCACAACCAATGCCCTGCCAGGGCGAAAGGAGCGCACCATGCCCACCATTATTGTGTTCTGCCATCTTCGCTGGGATTTTGTTTATCAACGGCCGCAACAATTGCTGTCGCGTATGGCACAGCATTACAAAATTTTATTTATCGAAGAACCGTTATTCCATGACGGCGAAAGTTTCATGGAAGTCTTCGAGATCGCTCCAAACGTCACGGTGTACCGGCCTAATACGCCGATCAGCGCGGCAGGTTTTCACGACGATCAGTTGCCAATCCTAAAACCTCTTCTCGCGCAGATCGTGACCACCGATGATCATCCTATCGTATGGTTTTACACCCCCATGGCACTGCCTTTGCTACAAGAATTGCAACCTGGTTTGGTCGTCTACGATTGTATGGATGAATTATCTGGCTTCAAAAATTCGCCCAAGCAATTGCTTCAAAGGGAGTCCGCGCTACTCAATATTGCGGACGTGTTATTCACCGGCGGGCCCAGTCTCTACGAAGCAAAACGTAAGCGGCATCACAATGCGTATTGTTTTCCGAGTAGCGTCGATGTCATTCATTTCGAACAAGCGCTTGACCGGACGAATGCACACCCTGCCCAGGACGATATCGATTACCCACGCTTGGGATTTTTTGGCGTGATCGATGAACGCTTTGACGCGGCGTTGATTACTGCGCTGGCTTGCGCCCACCCAGAGTGGCAGATCGTATTGGTGGGACCAGTCGTAAAAATCGATCCGATAACATTGCCGCGCGGGCCAAATATTCATTATCTGGGCCAGCAGCCTTACAAAGTTTTACCGCAGTTGCTGGCCGGTTGGGATGTCTGCCTGCTGCCGTTCGCGCTGAACGATGCAACCCGGTATATCAGCCCCACCAAGGTACTCGAATATATGGCGGCAGAATTACCTATAGTCAGCACCGCCATCGCTGACGTTGAACAACCGTACGGCGCCATAGTGACCGTCGCACGCGACATACCTGCTTTTATCGCAGGATGCGAGCAAGCCCTGGCTCTGACGGTGCCGCAAAAATCGGCATTAATTGCCAAGATGCGTGCCGTCGTGGCTGCGACATCATGGGATGATACTGTGGCGCAGATGAACGCTCTTTTAAAACAGAGCATCGCGAAAAAGCAACAGGTAACGTTGCCCGCGCCGACCGAGGTTATTGGTTTTACCGATGAAACCGAGCGCGAGGAACTAGAGATGCATGGAGCCCTACAATTTTCTCCTTGCGTTATCGTCGGAGCGGGGCCTACCGGTCTAAGTGCAGCGTACCATTATGGCGAAGGCGCAATCCTGGTCGAAAAAAATGCCGAAGTTGGGGGCTGGTGCCGTTCGGTGAAGGATCGGGGTTTCACTTTCGATCATGCGGGCCACATCATGTTCTCGAACGACCCTTACGTTCTGAACCTGTATAAGATTTTACTGGGCGACAATCTGCATTGGCAAAATCGCGAAGCATGGATCTATAGCAAAGGTGTGCATACGCGCTATCCCTTTCAAGGTGCGTTGTACGGGCTTCCTCCAGCGGTAATTACTGAATGTCTCCTGGGAGCGATTGAAGCGCGCTACGGGACGCAGGATACACTGCGTCCAAGGAATCTCATCGGTATCTGCGGCGCGCAGATGGAAAAGTTGCCTCCTGTGGAGGATTGTTGCGGCGACGGAACCATAGGTTCGGATGGCTTGGTTACTTCAGCAGTTCAGGTGCCGGAACCGCCTAATTTCGAACAGTTTATTTATAAGGTTTGGGGTGCCGGCATCGCTAGACACTTTGCGATTCCATACAACAAAAAGCTGTGGACCGTGCCGTTGACGGAAATGGAAACCTCATGGCTCGGCGGCAGGGTTCCTCTGCCCGATTTAAAGGAAATTATTCACGGTGCTCTTGAGCCAGTAGCCAAGCCCATGGGACCAAACGCGCATTTTGGCTACCCATTAAAGGGTGGCTTTCAGGCCCTCATGAATGGCTTCCTGCCTCATATAAAAGGGAAAGTTGCCACCTCGACCGAGATTGTTCAGTTGCTGCCGCGCGAACATATCGTCACACTGTCTGACGGAAGACGTGTCCATTATGACCATTTGATCAGCACCATGCCGTTACCGGAACTGGTGAAATTGATCGGCAAGGAGGCACCCGCCGCTGTGCGGGCGGCCGCCCTCGCACTGCGCTATGTTTCGATACGCTGCGTAAATCTAGGAGTTGCCCGAGAAAACGTCACGGATAAGCACTGGATCTATTACCCTGAAGACTCTATTTTCCATCGCATTTTTGTTCAAGGGAATACCAGTCCTCTTTGCAATCCACCGGGCGGTTTCGGATTGACTTGCGAGATTTCTTATTCGCCCTGGAAACCGCTGCCATTTGAAGGACAGGACCTGATTAATCGTTGCGTCGCCGATTGCGTAAAAGTCGGCATGCTGACATCGGATGATAAATTACTCGTTAGTAATCTGGTCGATATTCCGTACGCTTACGTCGTCTATGATCATGCGCGACTGTCTAACGTCGCCACAATCAAAACCTGGTTGGCACAACACGATGTGGTGTTAGCAGGGCGCTATAGCGAGTGGGAATATTACAACTCGGATCACGCATTTTTAGCCGGAAAAAAAGCGGCAGAAGCAATATTGGCGGGGCAATATAAAAAACAGATGAACGCAGAGTAGAACGGGTGGTAATGGTCATTATTTCACGAGACATACTCAGAACATTCAACTCGCACAGATCTTTTCCAGTGATCGCCACTGACAATCCGAAAGGATTGTCAGTGGCGATCGATTTCGCGGAATCTACTCGGCGGCGTGGCTTCAAATTTTTTCCAGATGCGCCGCAACTGACGCGTTGAGTTAAAGCCTGATTTTTCGGCGATGCGTTCAATATCGAGCTCGGTCTGAAGCAGTAACTCGCGGGCTAAACCGATGCGAATGCGATGTAGATAATCCACCACGCCGGTGCCTGTATGTTCGCGAAACAGACGCGTCAGATGGCGCTCGCTGCTACAGGCGATGTTCGCCAATTGCACCACCGTCCAATCGGCAGAAGGATTGCCAATGATGGCGTCCTGTACGCGATGAATGGCGGGATGCAAGTGATTGCGGAATGCCAGCCATGGCGACAGTTGGGGATCGGTGCCGGTGCGCCGCATGTAGATGACCATTGTTCTGGCGATGGCGGCAGCGACTTGGTGCCCTGCGATCCGGGCGACCACGTGCAACGCCAGATCAATGCCAGCGGTGACGCCTGCGCTGGTATAGGTCAAACCATCTTCTACGAAAATACGGTTTTCCACCACTTGAGCACGTGGTGCCAGTTTCCGCAAGTCATCGTAATGGCTATGATGTGTAGTGCATTGTTGCCCATCGAGCAGGCCTGCATAACCGGCCAACAGCGCGCCAGTGCAAATACACAGCAGGCGATGGGTCGGTTGGACGTGTTGACGTAACCAGGCGACGGTGGCCACCGCGGCAGGACTACTAAAATCGTCATCGTTGCCGGTGCAACCCATTAATACCAAGATAGCATCGGGCGGCAAACGCTTGGGCAAGGCGGTGAAACCGGTCAGGTTCAAGCCAATTGAAGTGACGATGTGAGACTCCGCACTGATATAGCGCAGGTCAAACAGCGCTGGCCTACCCTCCTTTTCTGCGACACGATTGGCATAACGCAGCACCTCTGCCGGGCCAATAAGGTCCAGCGCGAGCAGTTTTTCACGCAGCAAAATATAAACGGGAATCGGTTGCTGCGGCGCTGTTATCTGTTCCATACGGATTCCATCGATATTCCATTTGCTTTGCTGTGGCATGTGCCAGTTGCCCACCAGCCAGACGCTCAACCAGATGAAGGCTCATATCGATCCCGGCTGCAATTCCGGCCGAGGTCACTATAGCACCGCAATCGATCCACGGCACATCCGGACGCACGGTTACGGCAGGAAAAGCGGCTTGCATTTCGTCAATATCTTGCCAATGCGTGGTCGCCTGCAAGCCATTCAGGAGACCCGCCCTGGCCAGCAGGAAGGCGCCGGTACAGACCGATGCTGTGATCATGGCGTTACCGGCCTGGGCGGCTATCCAATTGATTACGGCCGGATTGTTGAGGACTAGCGACACATCGCCACCCGGCACGATCAGGACATCGATATCCGCGGAGGGGACGAGGACGCAATCTGGCAGAACCCGCATGCCGCCACGGGTATGAATCGGGCGCATTTCATCGGCGATGAGGAAACACCGGAACAACGTTTGGGCTGCCGGAAGCCGCGCATGTACGCGTGCAGCGGTGGAGAACACTTCATAGGGACCGGAAAAGTCCAGTATCTCAACGTCATCAAAAATCACTATACCGATGCTAAACATCGTTTACTCCTTCGCCCGTGGATACGCTGATGCGTGCGCCATCAGAAAGTGGCGCCTCCCGTTGTGGGCCGCGTCGTCAACATCATCTTAGGGGAGCAGGATTACTGGCGAAATACGTGCGGCAGACAGGATGCGGACAAAAACGGCCATCGGAGCGACCAGGGGGAAATAGGGGTGAATAGGGGTGAATAGCGGTGAGACCCCACCGGCACAAAATGACGATGATAAAGGATTCCTCTGGTGAGACTGGCTGACGGCTGAGTTAGTGGCTAAGCCTGGGCTTTCGCCCGCGCCTTGCCGCCAATCGCTAACAACCGTTGCGCGAGGCAAAATATAAAAAGCAACGCACCGATAACGATTTTGGTCCACCACGAGCTAAGTGTGCCGTCGAAGGTGATCAAGGTTTGAATGACGCCCAGAATCAATACGCCCGATAACGTCCCGGCGACATAACCATAGCCACCGCTTAATAAGGTGCCCCCGATCACCACCGCTGCGATAGCGTCCAGCTCGGCGCCTTGGGCGTGCAGGCCATAACCGGACAGCATATAAAGAGAAAACAAAATCCCGGCAAGTGACGCGCAAAAGCCGCTGAAAGCGTAGATCAAAATTTTGGTGCGGCCTACCGGCAAACCCATCAACAATGCCGATTCTTCATTACCGCCGATGGCATAGACGGCGCGCCCAAAGCGCGTGTAATGGGCGAGGTAAATCGCCACTGCCAGCATGACCAATGCAATCACCACACTCGGAGAGATGAACGCGCCGAATAGCGTCAACCGCGCCTGGGATAATGTGACGTAGAGCGGATTGTCGATGGTGATGGAGTTGATGCTGATGAGGTAGCACAAACCCCGTGCAAAGAACATTCCGGCGAGTGTGACGATGAAAGCTTGCAGTTTAAAGAAATGAATCAGTGCGCCCATGAATGCGCCAAATAATGCCCCGATCAGCAACACGCAGAGCATGACAAATAGCGGCGGCCAATGCAGGCTTTGCAGCAGATAGGCAGAAATCATCGTGGTCAGCGCCAACACCGAACCGACCGATAAATCGATGCCACCGGATAGGGTCACAAAGGTCATGCCGATGCCGATGACGAGCAGATAAGCATTGTCGATCAGAAGGTTGAAAAATACTTGTAAGGAGAAAAACCCGGTGTAAGAGAACGAGCCAAGTCCAAACATGATCGCAAACAGCACCACCGTGATCACGGAGGTAAAATAAGGGGAGTCGAATAATGACCGGGTATGTGCGCGGCCAGACTTGGGCGGCATCAGTGCTTTTGGAAAATATTGTAATACGTTTTTCATTATTTTGTCGCCGCAAAAAATTGTCTGAAATGGCGGATTCCGTCGGCAGAAAAATGCCAGCGAAATTGCGGCGATTGCGACATGCAAACGATAAACACGACGATGGATTTGACAACCATGTTAACTTCTGGCGGAACGCCAATCGAATAAATGGTATAGGTGAGAGTCTGGATAATCAATGCGCCGATGATGCTGCCGACCAGGCTGAATTTGCCACCCGCCAGCGAAGTTCCGCCGAGGGTAACAGCCAGAATCGCGTCGAGTTCCATCAGCAGACCGGCGTTGTTGGCGTCGGCACTTTTGATATTGGCGCTGATCATCAGCCCGGCCATACCAGCACAGGCACTACAAAACATGTAGACGAAAAAGATTAGCGCAGAGGTTTTTATTCCCGCAAGTCGGGATGCAACGGGATTGATCCCGACCGCTTGAATAAATAAGCCGAGCGCCGTTTTACGCATCAGCAGCAGCAACAAAGCACCAACCGCCAGCACGATAAATAACGAGAAAGGCAAACCAAATAAATAGCCGCTACCAAGGAAAAAAAACGGTTTGTAATAGACCGTAATGATTTGACCATCGGTGAGCAGTTGCGCTAACCCGCGCCCTGCCACCATCAGAATCAATGTGGCGATGATGGGCTGTAAACCAAGCGTAGATACCAGTAAGCCATTCCAGACGCCGCATAACAGAGCCGCGCCCATGGCGAAGAGGAGCGCTAACAGCATCGGCATTTTGCTGACGTATTCCGGCACGCCGTTGATGACGACCATATCGCCACCAATCAGACCGGCAGCGACCGCGCCTGAAATCGCGACGACTGCGCCAACCGAGATGTCGATACCACGTGTGGCGATCACCAATGTCATGCCCAGCGCTACCAGCATTAGCGGCGCGGCACGATTGATGATGTCGATCACACTGCCGTATAAATGCCCTTCTTTGATCTCCAACCGGAAAAATCCGGGAATCATGATGAGATCAATTAACAGCAAAAGAACCAACGCTGCTGTGGGCCAAAACAGCGGATGTTGCATCCAGCTGTTGACGCCTTTGGGGGCCGTAGAAGCTTTATTGATTGGCATGGTTGAGGAGCTGTTCACCTGTTGACGGTCGTTCATGTTGACTCTCCGGCGATGACTTGCAGCACTGAAGCGTCGTCCAGTTCGCCGCGTAAATATTCGCCGCAGGCTTTGCGGTCTCGCAGCACCAGGATGCGATCACTGCAACGCAAGACTTCATCAATTTCGGAGGAAATGAATAGTATTGCCATTCCTTTACGACATAGTGAAACGACGTAATCCATGATTTCTTGTTTGGCACGGACATCGACACCACGTGTGGGTTCGTCCAGGATCAGCATCTCTGGGTCGGTCGCCAGCCAACGCGCCAGCAAGGCTTTTTGCTGATTGCCGCCGGATAGCTTGCCAATCGGCGTCTCTGCATTGGGGGTTTTAATGCCGAGCCATTTGATGTAATTATTTGCGATTTCCTGCTGCCGCTTGCGACCGATGACGTGCATGAGGCCAGCCCTTGCCTGCAAGGCGAGGATAATGTTTTCTCGCACACTGAGTTCCAGAATTGCGCCCTCCTCCTTGCGATTTTCGGAAGAAAATCCGATACCGGCAGCAATCGCATCACGCGGCGAAGTGAATTTTTGAAGCTTACCTTTTATTGTCATTGTTCCGGTATCGGCTTTATCTGCCCCAAACAGCAACCGCGCCGCTTCGGTTCGGCCTGAACCCAATAAGCCGCATAAACCGAGCACTTCGCCGCTGCGGCAGGTAATATCCAGCGGCATCAGGGCACCCTTGCGCCCGATTCCTGTGGCCGCTAGAAAGGTGGTGCTGGCAGCCGATGTCGGGCTGAGTTCGGTCAATGGTAGTGACTGGATATTCGCTTCACGCGCTGCGCTGGCAGCTGCGGCTTCTTCGGCGCTAACGCCCACCATTTTGTTGACCAGATCGTAGCGGGATAAGGCATGCACGACATATTCGCCTTCACGGATGCCATTGCGTAATACGGTGATGCGATCAGATATATCGAAGGTCTGATCCAGGAAATGGGTGACGAATAAAATGGCCAGTCCCTGATCGCGCAGGCGGCGCAACACGCCGAACAACATTTGTACTTCATTGTCGTCCAGGCTTGACGTAGGCTCGTCCAGAATCAATACTTTTGCGGAAATACTGAGAGCGCGCGATATCGCGACCATTTGCTGTACCGCCAGCGAGTAGCGCGACAGTGGCGCGGTGACGTCGATCTCGACCTGTAATTCGGCTAATAATTTTTGTGCGTTTTGCTTCATCGTTGGCCAGTCGATAAAACCGTTGTGCATTGGATAGCGACCGATAAATATATTTTCGGCGACAGTCAGGTTCAGGCATAGATTGACTTCCTGATAGACGGTACTGATGCCAAGGTTTTGCGCTTCGAGGGTGGAGCGCGGTTGCACCGATCGACCGTGCAACAGAATGCGTCCTTGATCGGGTTTATAGACACCGGTCAATATTTTGATCAGGGTTGATTTGCCGGCACCATTCTGGCCCATCAATGTATGCACTTCCCCGGGGAATAACAGCAGTCCAACGTCGGTCAAGGCTTTAACGCCGGGGAACGCTTTGTAAATGCCGCTGAGTTCTAACACCGGTTTTGCGCGTAGCGCCGAATCGGATGAGGGTGTAGCCTGCGGCGTGGTCGTTGATGTCACCATGGGTGGATAAGACTTCCCGGAAAATATCTCACTGCCGCACCGCAATAAAAATAACGAAGGATGCGGGAAGTGGGATGAGATGCATTAACCATATAGCGCAATAGCGGCTGTAACAAGTTGCCGTCGCTTCAAGGATAGACCGAATCGAGAGTCAACGATAACCAATAACAGGTTACGATTTCCGCTGCTGATCCTGGCCGCCTGCGTCGGGCGAGGTACTACATGTGCTGGCGATAAGCCAGATGCGCGTTAGTCCTCTTTAACCCGATCGATTGCACTTCATCTTGCCTAAATGCGGACCGTTAATATTTACGGTTCGGAAACTCTTTAGCAGCGACTTCTGCAGGGAACACGCCTTCTATGGTGGTGATCCGTTTCGGCACCGTTTTACCGGCGACGATGTCTTTGGCCACTTGCATCAATTGCGGTCCGAGCAATGGACTACATTCAACGGTGACGTTTAATTTGCCGGCCATCATGGCTTCGAATGCGCCTTTTACGCCATCCACGGAAATGATCAGAATGTCTTTGCCTGGTTTCAGGCCAGCTTCTTCGATTGCCTGAATTGCGCCAATTGCCATGTCGTCGTTATGGGCGTAGAGAACGTTGATCTTCTTACCTTCCGCTTTTAGAAAAGCTTCCATCACTTCCTTGCCTTTGGCACGGGTGAAATCTCCGGTTTGCGAGCGGATGATTTTGAGCCGTGGATTGCTGGCGATTTCTTGCTCGAAACCAGCTTTGCGATCAATCGCCGGGGCAGAACCTACCGTGCCTTGCAATTCAACGATATTAATGTCTCCAGCTGGCATGGTTTTAGCGCGCTCTAACAACCAGCGACCGGCGCGGTGTCCTTCTTCTACAAAGTCGGAACCAATGAAGGTGACATAGAGAGATTTATCAGTGACGTTGACGGCGCGATCGGTCAGGATAACGGGAATTTTTGCGCTTTTGGCTTCTTTCAGCACAGTGTCCCAGCCGGATTCAACCACCGGAGAGAATGCGATCACATCAACCTTCTGCGCAATGTAGGAGCGAATGGCTTTGATCTGATTCTCTTGTTTTTGTTGCGCGTCCGAGAATTTCAGTGTGACCCCCGCTTTGCTGGCGGCATCTTTAATAGACGCCGTGTTGGCGCTGCGCCATTCACTTTCAGCACCTACCTGTGCAAAACCCAGGACTAGTGGTTTGTCGGCGAATGCATTCGAGGCAGCCGCGAATCCTAGTCCCAAAAATAGCGCGGACGTAAGTAATTTTTTGCTTGTCAATTTCATTTGTCTTCTCCTTGGAGCTGGTTTAACACATTGGTTGCGGTACTCGCGGCGCAGGTGACACTTGTGGCGCCGCTGTTTTGTTTTACTGATTTATCCGCAACGCTTCACCTTCTAATTGGCCTGGTAACACTTGGCCTGGACCTGAATCGCTGTTCTGAATTTCCGGTACCACTGCATATCCTAGGGGAAAGATTGATGTTTATCCAATGAATTTTTTGTGCTGATCGATATGCATTTAGGTATTGAGCGCAAAGCACAAGATTAAATAGACATTTATTTTGCGCGATTGGGATGACGCTAATGTTCCGTCGAAATTATTCATTGATGAAGATACGAAATTAGCGCTAAGATAATCCGATAATTCAAACACTAAAATATCCATTCAATAAGCGATATGATAAAAACGAGACTGTCACAGCCGTTAACATCCGTGCGGATGATTGAGCTGCAATCGGCAACACAACGCCTGCAAGTTCTGCCTACCCTGGGCGGAAGTATTGCAGCATGGGACTGGAAATTGGGTCAGCAATGGAGTCCATTGTTGCGGCAATGGGATGGCAAATCAAAGGATCGGTACGCCATGGCATGTTTTCCATTGGTGCCCTGGTCAAATCGGATTACCGAGGGTGGCTTTATGCATCAGGGACAGCATTATCCTGTGCTTGAAAATCGGCCGGGCGAACCTTATCCGATACACGGTGACGGTTGGTTGCAAAAATGGCGGGTTGCCAGCCACACTTCCGACACCATTCAACTGACCCTGAAATCAAATCGCTTTGATGGCAATCCGCATAGTTATCGCTGTAGTCAGACGTTAACCTTATCGGACAATGGCCTGTCGATAACGCTAGCCGTTACGCATTTGGGTACCGAGTCGCTGCCATATGGCTTGGGATTGCACCCTTACTTTCCACGGAACGCGGAAACCCGTTTCAGCTCCCGCGCCGAAGGGGTCTGGCTTTCAGGGCACGATCCTATTCCTACGGCGCACACAAGGTGCTTTCCGCAGACGTGGAACTACAACCAACCAGCGCCGCTGGAAGGACCAATGATTGATAACTGCTTTTCTGGTTGGGACGGAAAGGCGTTGATCAGCTACCCTGACCGGGGGCTGCAACTATCAATGACGATGGATAACTGTAGCAGTTATAGTTTGATGTATCGTCCGCCGGGCCATGATTATTTTTGCTTCGAACCGATCACCCATCCGATTGACGCATTCCATATTTCGGGAAAGCCAGGTCTGGTGACACTGGCCCGTGGCCAAACCCTCTTAATGAAAACGCACTTTCGGGTCAGCGCAATGTAAGTGTGCTGTTGATGTTGAGCTGAAACCCGGCTGAACCAGAGACCAGGCGCGCCTGGCTGCCAATTGGTAGCGTCACTTTGTCGCGGATGTGGCCGAACGGTAAACCGGTCAGTATTGGGACAGAAATCTGTGATCGTAAATAGGTTAGCATCGCATCAAAGTCGTAGCCGTTGTCATGCTCTGCCAAGCGATAGTTTGCAAAATCACCTAGTACGATTGCTTGTTGCTGCGCCAGGACTCCCGCATAGTGCAGTTGCAACATCATGCGCTCAATGCGATAAGGATGTTCCCCGATATCCTCAAGGAACAAGATGCCCCCGTCGATCTGTGGAAAATAGGCTGTGCCGACCAAGTGATTGAGCATCGCCAGATTTCCGCCCCACAAAGTACCCGTGACGTCCACGTCTGGATTACCGACCGTCTCAACGTCGAGGGTCTGCTCTGTCTGGCGCAAGCTTTGCCAGAAATGCGACATGGTGAATGCGCTTAATGTGAGATCGCCAAAATCGCTGCACAGCATCGGTCCGGCAAAACTTTGCATTCCGGTTTGCGCCAGCAGCGCGAAACTAAACGCATTAAAATCACTGTGACCGACGAAAAGCTTTTTGCTGGCTGCGATCCGTTCAAAATCCAATAATGGTAGCAGCCGCGACATGCCATAACTGCCACGGACTGCCATGACAATCTGCACTTGTGGATTGTCGATCGCGGCGTAGATCTGTGCAACCCGCACTGGCTCGGTGCCACCAAAGCGCTGATACTTTTCCGTGCTGTCGTAGTAGTTGTAGACCACGCAGCCTTGCTGTTGAAGGGCCAGAATGCCGCGCCCAAGCGCTTGATCGTCGAGCGGATATCCGCCGGGGGCGATCAGTGCGACGCCGATTTTTTTGGCAAATACCGGGAGTACGACGGGTTCCAGATCGACTGACAAATCGGGCGCTTCTTGATCCATGTGCATATCCTGACTCTTCAATAACTGACGGCAATTTACAATAATTCAGGTTGTTTTTTTTGGGCCAGACGACGTTCGGAAAAAAACTGTTTCAATAGTGTGCCACATTCATCGGCTAATACGCCACCGCTTAAGGCGGTGTGATGATTGAGTTTTTCTTGCTCGAACACGTTGATGACGGAACCACTGGCACCGGTCTTTGGGTCACTTGCGCCATAAATAACGCGTGCCAGACGTGCGTGCATCATCGCCCCGGCGCACATCATGCAGGGCTCAAGGGTGACATACAGTTCACAACCGGGGAGGCGATAGTTGCCAAGCAGGATCGCTGCGGCGCGTAACGCCATTATTTCGGCATGCGCTGTTGGATCATGGTTGCCGATCGGCTGATTGAACCCGCAGGCGATAACAATGCCATCTTTGACTACGACCGCGCCCACCGGCACTTCGCCGAGCGCCCAGGCGTTGTGTGCTTGTGCCATGGCTTGCCGCATGAAGATGGCATCGGTTGCAGCTGTTTCCTGTGGCTGAGTAAGATGGTCCATACGGTGAGATTGATCCGAGCAACTAATAATGATGACTATGTGAAAAATCCTGCAATGGCTGCAATTGCTGCTTTTTTGCCATTGTGCCGGGAGCGATTAAGCGCCAGACGAACCGTATTCACGCTCTTCGGAAATCTCGGCCCAGCAATTTGGGGTCTCATGCAATACCAGTTTTTGCAAATGCAAGCCGGTGCCGTAGTGATCTTTATACGCCGCTTTGAGGATGTCATAGGCGGTACGGGCAAGATTTTCGACAGTCGGAATACGATCGATGACGACGGTCTTATGGTCCGGCAAGGTTGCTAGAAAATCGCGCACTGCGGTATCTTTTTCATACACAATAAATGCATGGTCCCAGACGTCCACCAGATGCTGTTTCGCCAGCGTTTTGATGTCTGAAAAATCCATAATCATGCCGTTATCGGAACTTCCCTCGACTTCGATGACGGCACCGACTAACGTAATTTCAAGCGTGTAACGATGTCCATGCAAATTGCGGCATTGGCTTTTGTGATCGGGGATGCGATGACCTGCATCGAATTCCAGCTTGCGGGTAATGGTTAACATAGTTGATTCTCAATAAATCTTTATAGATACTGATCAAATACTTGATCGGAAACCGGACAAAAAAGGTCAAACCCGTCGTGCTTCAACCAGTTTGTTGAGCAGGCTTTGACAACAAATTTAGACAACAGATTTAGGCAACAGGCCTGGCAACACAATCATCAGGGAATCTGCAACAGTTTGTGCGTCTGCAAGCTCAGTTTCCACTTTGGGTTACGTTTGCAGGTTTCAATTGCACGATGCAGATTATCCGCCAACAATGGGCCGTCCATGGCCTGTAAATAGAAATGATCGAAATCAAGGGTTTCATATGATGCCAACGATTGACCAGGTTGCGGAATTACGACCTTCAGTTCATTGCCTTTGCGCACTTTAAGCACTGACCCCATTTTCGGACTGACACAGATCCAGTCCACCCCGGCTGGCACATCGATGGTGCCGTTGGTTTCTATCGCAATCTCAAACCCGCACGCGTGCATGCTGTCGATTAATGCGGTATCCAATTGTAGAAGGGGTTCGCCGCCTGTGAAGACGACAAACTTGGACTGGGCGTAAGTCTCTGGCCACAACGCGTTGATCGTGCCAGCCAGCGCTTCTGCGCTCTTGAACTTGCCGCCGCCCTCACCGTCTGTGCCCACAAAATCGGTGTCACAAAATTGGCAGATGGCTTTGCTACGATCTTCCTCGCGTCCGGTCCACAAATTGCAACCACTGAAGCGACAAAATACCGCGGGACGACCGGCATGGGTGCCTTCGCCTTGAAGTGTGTAGAAAATTTCTTTAATGCTGTAGGTCACGGTGCTTCTCGCAAATAACTGAAGTGAAACTGGAATGAATACTTAATACTGATGTTGGTCTAATGATTGGCGACCAGTCGAACCGCATTTGAAGCCGAAATCGCGCGCAGGAATAGCGGGATACAGTGGTATGGCAGCCACAGCGTTCAATCCCGTGTACCGACGAAACCGCTGAGCTGCAACCAATGCTGCTGAGAATAGAATCGGAAGTTGATCGGATTAAAGACCAACCTAAAACGCTGCTATTTAGTTCAGACCGTCATTTTAACTTACAAAATGGCGTTCGTTCGGATCGCCGGCCCTGTAAGGGTGCGTGAGGCGTTGCCAAATATCAACATCAACATTAATTGACAATAAATCATCGCCCGACTCCCATATCAGGAATAATCGCCGGAGCGCGGCAAATTCTTTCACCCGGCTTATAATATTTCATGCTTACCCCATGCCCCGCCAAAGCGCTAGCTGACGTCGAACTGTGGGAGGAATTTCATCCTGCCGTCTCGACGTGGTTTCTTGGCACTTTTAAGTGCCCTACGGAAGCGCAGCAACTTGCGTGGCCGTTAATTCGTAGCGGCCGTGCGACCCTGGTCGCGGCACCTACAGGATCGGGCAAAACGCTGACCGCTTTTTTGGCTGCCATCGACGCGCTGGTGAAGGAAAGCCTCAGGTGCGAAGGCAACTTGCCGGACGTGACGTCGGTGATCTATGTTTCACCATTGAAGGCGTTATCCAACGACATCCGCATCAATCTCGAGGCACCGTTAGAAGGAATCACCCGCGAACTCACCCGCATGGGGTTGCCTGATCCCTGTATTCGCACGGCCGTGCGCACCGGCGATACGACCTCCTCCGAACGACTGGCGATGCGCAAACGGGCGCCACATATTTTGGTGACTACGCCGGAATCGTTGTACGTACTGCTTTGTTCGGACAGTGGTCGGGCAATGCTGGCTGGCACCCGCACTATCATCATTGATGAAATTCATGCGGTGGCGGGCAGCAAGCGCGGTAGCCATCTGGCGCTCAGTCTGGAACGGCTGGATGCATTATGCGAGCAGCGCCCGACGCGGATTGGTTTGTCGGCGACACAAAAACCGCTGGATGCCGTTGCGCGGTTTCTGGTCGGCCGCTCTGTGGCAGATGATCGCAGCTACAGCAACGACTGCGCTATTGTTGACGTGGGTCACATTCGTCGACGCGATCTGGCGATTGAATTGCCACCGATACCACTCGAAGCTGTGATGTCGAATGACGTGTGGGAACTGGTGTATAACCGCATGGCGGAGCTGGTGACGCTACACCGTACAACATTGGTATTCGTTAATACCCGCCGTATGGCAGAACGCGTGGCGCGCCATTTGGCCGAGCGCCTCGGGACTGCTGCAGTTGCCGCGCATCACGGCAGTCTCGCCAAGGAATACCGTCTGGATGCCGAACAGCGGCTTAAGCGCGGTGACCTGCGCGTATTGATTGCCACCGCTTCGCTGGAACTTGGTATCGATATAGGCGATGTCGACTTGGTGTGTCAGGTGGGGTCACCGCGCAGCATCGCTGCTTTATTACAACGTGTCGGACGTTCCGGTCACCAGGTTGGCGGCATGCCCAAAGGCCGATTGTTTCCTTCATCCCGCGATGACTTAATCGAGTGTGCCGCACTGCTGGATTGCATCAGACGCGACGAGCTGGACGCCATCCGCATCCCCCGCGCACCGCTCGACGTTTTGGCCCAGCAGATTGTGGCTGAAGTCGCCTGTCAGGAATGGACCGAAGAGGCGTTATTTGCGATGATCCGACGCGCTGAGCCTTACGCAGAAATGGCGCGTTCAGAATATGACGCAATCTTGCGCATGCTGACTGAAGGCTATACGGGCCGAAACGGGGTAAGGGGTGCTTATTTGCATCGCGACACGGTCGCTGGAACGCTGCGCGGGCGCAGAGGTGCCAAGTTGACGGCCGTAACTTCCGGCGGCACCATTCCTGACAATGCGGATTACACCGTGTTGCTGGAACCGCAGGGACATCCTATCGGAACGGTCAATGAAGATTTTGCCGTCGAAAGCATCGCGGGCGATATTTTTCAACTCGGGAATACGTCCTATCGGATCTTGAAGGTGGAAACCGGACGGGTACGCGTGGAGGACGCCCACGGTGCACCGCCGAGTATTCCATTTTGGCTTGGAGAAGCGCCCGGCAGAAGCGACGAACTTTCGGCTGGGGTAGCCCGCCTGCGCGCCGAAATTGATCGGTTACTGTCCGTCACCGTCGGACTTCCGCGCCTTCGGGTTGCGCACGCCAAATCAGCCACGGTTGACCTTGCCACAACTGACCATTCCGCGCTTGAGCATTCCTCCCCAAGCGCAGAAAGTCCGGCTCTGTCAGCCGCCATCGACTGGCTGATGAATGAAGTTGGCCTTGACGATGCGGCTGCACGTCAGATTGTGCATTATCTTGCACCCGCCCGCGCCGCATTGGGTTCGCTGCCGACGCAGGACACACTAGTGATGGAACGCTTTTTTGATGCGTCGGAAGGCATGCAACTGGTGTTGCACACGCCTTTTGGCAGCCGCATCAATCGCGCTTGGGGGCTGGCGCTGCGCAAGCGCTTTTGTCGGACCTTTAATTTTGAATTACAGGCTGCCGCTACAGAAGACGCTATCGTTTTATCGCTATCGACCAGCCATAGTTTCGCTCTCGATGAAGTCTGGCGCTATTTAAAGTCCGGTAATGCAGAGCAGGTTTTGATTCAGGCACTGCTCGACGCGCCACTATTTAACGTGCGCTGGCGCTGGAACGCGACGGTTGCATTGGCGTTGCCGCGGTATAGCGGTGGCCGCAAGGTCGCGCCCCAGTTACAGCGGATGAAAAGCGATGACCTGTTAGCATCAGTTTTTCCCGATCAGGCCGCTTGCCTTGAGAACGTGGTTGGCGAACGCGAACTGCCTCATCATCCGTTGGTAGCGCAAACCATTGACGATTGTCTGCATGAGGCGATGGATTGTGACGGCTGGGTGGCGCTGCTGCGGCGTATCGAGCAAGGAGAAATAACACTGATCACCCGCGATCTGCCGACGCCGTCGCCGCTCGCCATGGAGATACTGAATGCCAAGCCTTATGCTTTTCTTGACGATGCGCCATTAGAAGAACGCCGCACCCAGGCTGTGCAAAGTCGTCGATGGACTGATCCCACTTCGGTCGATGATATCAGTGCACTGGACCCCGACGCCATCGCCAGCGTCGGTGAAGAAGCGTGGCCCCGCGTGCGCGATAGCGACGAGATGCATGAGGCGTTGGTGAGCCTGTCGTTCGTGACCCAAACCGAGGCCAGCCGATATGAAGGCTGGCAAGAGTGGCTGGACACCCTGGCGGGTAGCGGCCGCGCCACCCGCATGGCGATTTACCCTGATCTGACTGACGGCATCTGGGTTCCTCTGGAACGGTTGGCTTGCCTTCGGGCCGCTTACCCGGAAGCGGTTGCCACACCGGTGCTGGAGCAACGGCAAAATAAGCATATCGATTGGGATGCTGATGGTAATCGTGAGTGGGAACGCGATGATGCGATAGTAGAAATCCTCCGGGCGCGGCTTTCTGGATTTGGCCCAAAGGTGGTATCAGCGCTGTCGCAGATTTTTGACTTGCCTGAGGCGACGCTGACCGTCGCGCTCATTCGGCTTGAAATAGAAGGTTATGTCATGCGCGGGCACTTTACACCCGGCACGGTCGCGGAAGAATGGTGTGAACGGCATTTGTTGGCGCGCATCCATCGTTACACCATCAAGCGCTTGCGGCGTGAAATAGAACCGGTGGAACGTCAGGACTTTATGCGCTTTCTATTTGACTGGCAACATTTGACCCTTGATACGCAATTAAAGGGCCAAAACGCATTGACCACCATTATCACGCAACTAGAAGGATTTGAAGCAGCCGCTGCTGCCTGGGAAAGCGCAATCCTGCCGGCACGTCTTGAAGAGTACTCCTCTCAGTGGCTGGATGATCTGTGTCGCGGCGGCAAAGTGGTGTGGACCCGGATCGCCGCACCGATGCGTGCTGGTGGCGGACCGTTGCGCAGCACCCCGATTGTGCTTCTGCCGCGCCGTAATTTGTCACTCTGGGGTGCGCTTAACAACGTCGTTGGGCAGTCCGAGACCTCCGCAAAGGCGCAACGCGTACACGCTGCGCTAATACGCCACGGCGCAATGTTCTTCGATGAACTACTTACCGATACGCGCTTGCTGCCGACCGAGCTAGAGAACGCTTTAGGCGAACTGGTCTCGGCCGGTTTGATCAATGCCGACAGCTTTGCAGGGCTGCGCGCGCTGCTGGTCCCGGCAGCTAAACGCGCTGCGCACGGGCGACGCCGTCAACGTGGCTGGCCAGTGACCACGATGGATGAAGCCGGACGTTGGGCATCAGTGCGGCGCGAGACGGCAGATAGCATCATTGAGGCGGTGCCAGCAGCCGTCCCTGCCAGAAAACCACGCACCGACCCGTTGGTGCTGGAGCATATTGCCATGGTGTTGCTACGCCGCTACGGTGTGGTGTTCTGGCGATTGCTCGAACGGGAAGCCGCCTGGCTGCCACCATGGCGCGACTTGCTGCCGGTTTTTCACCGCCTGGAAGCCCGGGGCGAACTTCGCGGGGGACGGTTTGTGGCGGGATTATCGGGAGAACAATTTGCTCTCCCGGAAGCGATCCCGTTGCTGCGAGAAATACGCCGGCGCGCCTATGACGGCGGTCTGGTATGTATCTCCGGGGTTGATCCCCTCAACCTCTGCGGAACCATGCTGCCGGGTGAAAAAGTTCCTGCTTTAAATGGGAACCGGGTGCTGTTTCGGGATGGAGTGCCAATCGCAACGATCATTGCCGGCACCGCCCGCTATCTGATCGCGTTGGCACCGCTCGATCAGGAACCCGCACGGGCGGCGCTGACCGTTCGGCGCTAGGTTTAACATCCACCCAAAGCGCTTGACCAAAAAAAACCCGCATGTCCTTGCGGATGCGGGTTAATCCAAACCTTAGAAGGAGTTGGAGGAGACGGATTGACTATAACGCGCACTATTCAATGCACAATGCGTCTTTACAAACTCTTACAACCGCGACACATCGGCTAGACGGAAATCGTCAATGCCCTCTCCGCCGCCGTATCCGATCAAGAAATTTGCGCGTGACTTGTTCCAACCGGTTGAGGTTGAGTTTTATTGACTTTTGGCTGCGTTCCTCCGCTCATTTTCATCCGGGACGAGACAATTACCGAAATCAGACAACCACCGGCGAGATAAGCCGCTACAGCATGCCATGTGCCGTCTACGCCGAGCAGCGCCGTCGCAATGAAGGGCGTGAAGCCGCCGCACACTACGCTGGCAAATTGATAGCCAACACCGGCGCCGCTGTACCGATATTCGGCACCGAAAAATTGGGTGAACAAAGGCTGCTGAACGGCTACGACCATTCGTGCGCAATGTTTGCGAGCAGCACGGAGAAGATAACGATCCACACCACCGAGCGCGCTTCCATTGCGAGGAAAAACGGAATCGCGGAAAGCAGTCCGACCACCGCGCCGGTAACATATACGCGTTTCTGTCCGATCCGATCTGCTAATAGCGCGAAAGCCGGAATCGTGACGCAACTGATTGCACCGACCAACAAACTAATACCAAGGAACAAGTCACGCGACATGCCAAGATTTTTGGTCGAATACGCTAAGGCAAAGGCGGTGACGATATACATCGTGAACATTTCCGCCATCCGCAGGGCAATGATGAGCAAGAAGCTTTGGGGATGATTGCGCAATGCAGCCAACACCGGAATTTTTACCTTGTGCTCGCCTTTGATCCCTACCTTTTCAACGAACTCCTGAGACTCTTCCATCGTCGATCGAATCCAGACCGCGATGAAAACTAACAGGACGCTGATGAGGAACGGAATGCGCCAGCCCCACGACATGAAGGCATCGTTATCTAGCGTGTGCGTGAGAATTGAAACAATGCCGGTAGCCAAAACCAGACCGACCCCGTAACCGACCTGCACACCGCTGCTATAGAATGCTTTTTTTCCTTCTGGCGCACTTTCCACTGCCATCAGGGCTGCCCCGCCCCACTCGCCGCCGACAGCAAAACCTTGCAATGCGCGCAGCGAAACCAACGCCAAAGGCGCATACCAGCCAATGCTCGCGTAGGTCGGCAATAAGCCGATCAGCGCAGTCGATACACCCATCATGACCACTGTAATCACCAGCATGCGCTTGCGACCGAGTCGGTCCCCGAAATGCCCAAATACGATGCCGCCGAGGGGACGAAACAAAAAGCCCACACCAAATGTAGCGAACGCCGCAAGCGTGCCGGTGGTCGCACTAACATTGGGGAAAAATTGCGAATTAAAGACCAGTGCAGCGGTGATCCCGTAAAGTAAAAAATCGTACCAATCCACGACTGCGCCGACAAAGCTGCCAAGCGCTGCTTTTTTCGCTCTCCGGTCGGCTGCTAGCTGAGCCGCCGTAAGATTATTTGTTTTCATAGGGGTGTCTCCTTAATGATAAAAATGGGTCAATTTTTAACGTTTGATATCTGATTGTATGGGCCGTTTTACGCTTTTGCTGGTGGCCGATTCAGGGTATTTTCTTGTTTATTACGTACATTTTTTACAACAAAATATATCCAAATGGCATTCTAATGACATTTTTAGAAATGTACTAATTAACAACGCACTGGCGTCTTTGAAATGCATTCCACGAAAAGTCGATGGCATCGCGCATAATCACCCCAAAGAAACGACCGGAATTTCCTTCACCTTGTGGTCTCGCGCATTTAACTAAAAACGCAGCTTAGCGACTGAAATGGCGCTTTTTTTTGACGTTTGTTCGGCCACACGAAGTTGATATTGCTGCGGAAGCCAAGGTGCAGCGGTCTCTATGGTTTGTTGATTTTTCTGTTCTGATATCGATATTAGCGATAAAAAAGCCGAAATTCTATATACTCAATCTTTAAACGTGCGTTTAGCGCGCACTTGTGAGCGATAAACGAACGAAAATAAAGTTAAAATAATAGGATGGCAGAGCGATTTACTTATACCTAAAAATTGGATGCGAGATGGGTAGCTCGAATGCTTAGCGAAATTCTTTGCGGAAACACCTCATTAATTAAGGCGTCGCCTTTTTATGGATCAAAAGGATTTAAATAAACGCGACTGGATCGCCGGTCTGGATCGGGGGCTTGCGATACTGGAGGGTTTTGATAGCGACCATCCGCGTATGACTGCGACACAAGCTGCACAACGCACAGGACTTACCCGTTCAGCGGCGCGGCGCTATCTACTGACGCTGGAACACCTTGGCTATCTGTACAGCGATGGCAAACAGTTCGGTCTGACCCCGCGAGTGCTGAAAGTAGGATGGTCTTACTTCGATTCGGCGCAATTGCCGCGCACTTTGTTACCGTTCTTACAGCGCGCAACCGGGGCGATTAACGAAGCCGTGTATGTCAGTGTGCTGGATAATTGGGAACTGGTGTTCATTGCAAAAAACGGCACCACGCGGGTCATGACGACCGGCTTTGTGCTGGGTGCACGCACTCCCGCGCAACTCGCTTCACCTGGCATTATGCTGCTGGCATTTGAACCGGTCGAAAAGGTCAAAGCGTGGTTGGGCGCGTCGGTACTTGCGCCCTTTACACCTTTTACGATCACTGACAGCGAACGTCTTTACGTGGAAGTTGAAACCGCACGCGCAAACGGTTACGCGGTGGTGGAACAACAACTGCAAATTGGTGTGCGAGGGATCGCGCTGCCGTTAAAAAATAGGCACGGAGAGCTCATCGCTGCCTTGAGCGTTAGTCTGCCGATGGCACATGAAAGCCGTGAAAGTGCATTAGCGCGCGTTTTGCCGATCTTGCAGGCAACGGCAAACACCTTGATTAATCATTTGTAGCAGCCAACCGCAATGAGCTAGGTTGTTGCGTAGGGACTTGAAGTAAACTTATTGGCAACGGTTGGAACTGCGGCGGGAATGGGATTGGAACGGGGTTTGAACGAGGTTTGAATAGTAAGAGAGCTGCAGATTAATATTGGAATCAAGCCTCGGAAAAAATCGCTTTGCTCCGAGGCCCTAATGACAGGCCTGCGCCGCTAGATTGCCCAGCCGCCGCCATAAAACACCGCTAAGGCAAGCGCAATTGCGACTGTTCCAAATGTCAGTTTGCGATACTCGCCAGAGACAATTCGACCAATCACTAACGTGCAGAAGCCAAGCATAATGCCGGTGACGATATTGCAGGTCAGGACGATAAACACGGCACAGACCAACCCCGCCATGGCATCAACCGTATCTTCCATATGCATTTTGCTGATACTGCCGAGCATCAATAATCCGACATACATCAATGCGGGCGCAGTGGCGTAAGACGGTACCAGGCCTGCCAATGGTGAGAAGAAAATAACCAAAAGGAACAGCAAACCGACGACCACTGCAGTGAGGCCTGTTCTGGCGCCAGCTGCCGTACCGACGGTCGATTCGATATATGCAGCGGCGGGTGCGCCGCCAACGAAACCGGCAAATATTGAACTCAGTGAATCAGCTGTGAGCGCACGACCGCCGTTGCGAATGTAACCGTTTTCATTAACCTGACCGGCTTGACCGGCCACTGCGCGAATTGTACCTGTAGCGTCGAACACTGCGGTCATCACGAGCGCCAGTACACTCGGCAATACGGCCATGCTGAGGGCGCCTTTAATATCCATTGCACCGATCAATGAGGCGTGGCCGGGAGAGCTGAGCGCTGGCCATGCGAACACGCCGGTATATTTGACGGATGGATCAAATATTAATCCGATGATGGAAATGCCAATGACGACTAATAAAATGCCGCCTGGTACCCGACGCCGCTCAAGACCGAAGATAGCAGCCAGACCAACGATGCTCATAACTACTGGAAACGAGGTGATGTGACCAAGCGCCACGGGTAATCCCGGCGCAGCATTTTTGACCACCAGACCGACGTCGTTTGAAGCAATCAATAACAGGAACAAGCCGATACCGACGCCCGTTCCGTGAGCCACGCCAGCCGGCAAGTTTTGAAGAATCCAGGACCGCACGCCAGTGACCGAAATAGCGGTGAAGACCAAACCAGTCAGGAAAACCGCGCCCAGGGCGACAGATGGTGAGATGCCTTTTCCGAGGACCAGGCCAAACGCTGTAAATGCGGTCAACGAAATCGCGCAACCGACGGCGATGGGGAGGCGCGCCCAGAAACCCATGATGAGGGAGCCGAAAGCGGTAGTCAGACACACGGCCACAAATACCGCGCTTACATCAAATCCCGCCTTACCCAGCATGTCAGGCACGACAAAAACAGAATAGACCATTGCCAGAAAGGTGGTGATTCCAGCAATAATCTCACGGCGTTGAGTGCTTCCGCGCGCAGTAATCTGGAAATATTCGTCGATCCTGCCTATTCGGGATTCCGGTGCAGCAGCATGTGTGGTGTCAGCGCCGAGGGCATGACTACTGATTATCGGCGGTGACTGAAGTTGTTGGTCCATCATGATAAAGCGACTCCTTTATTGTCCTCTGGGAAGTATTCCTGCAATCGCAAGCCTATCGCCTCAGGGTGTCTCGTGTTATGTTTTTGATCGCCTTTGAATCGAGAACGAAAACTCGGTCAAAGGTCGCTCGTAAATTGGAATACGTCCAACAATGTCAGCTTATGGTAAGAAAAGTATCCGCTCCATCATGCCAGGTAAATAGCCGCCATTTGCATTTGCATATGCGGTTTGGGGGTCAGGCGCGGAAATGTGTCTCCAGTTATCCTTTCGCATAGGGAAAAAATACGAACAATTTGGATGACAAAAATCGTGTGGTGGACAGAGTTAAACTCTGAGTAAAAAAACAGCGTAAAAAACAGAGCGAAAAAAATGCCTTTTTAGTCTTCCCGCTCACCAGCCCCGTAGCGCAGCGGTGATAACATCAACTGTAAATCCTCCGCATTAAATTTGTGCGCCAGCGCCGCATCACTGCCGAGCACTCCTTCGGCCAGCGCAGCTTTGCGCGCTTGTAAATCCAGGATACATTCTTCGATACTGCCTTCAATTACCAATTTATACACAAACACAGTTTGTTCTTGTCCGATCCGATGCGCTCGGGATGTCGCTTGCTCTTCCACGGCCGGATTCCACCACGGATCCATATGAATGACGGTATCGGCAGCGGTGAGGTTGAGTCCGACGCCACCCGCCTTCAGGCTGATCAGCAAGATCGGTATGGTTTTGGTCTGAAATTGCGCAACCAACGCACCGCGCTTTCCGGGTGGCGTTTTGCCGGTCAGCGCGAGCCAGGGAATTTCTAAAAGATCAAGCTCCACCTGAAGCATACCGAGCAATTCTGTAAATTGCGAAAACACCAAAATCCGACGCCCCTCCGCGACCAGCGCTGGTAGCATATCCCGGAGCATGTCGAGCTTGGCGCGCTCCATGCCAGGGGAATGTTTGATGCCTTTCAGTAAGTAGGGATCACAGCAGACTTGACGCAGTTTAAGTAAAGCGTCGAGTATCGTGATCTGACCACCCGAAAATCCTTTGCGCTGCAAGACGCGCCGCACGTGCTCGTCAGCAGCCACTCGCACACTTTCGTAGAGGTCACGTTGATGGCCTTGTAACTGCAAACGTTTGATCGCTTCAATTTTGGCGGGTAATTCAGTGGCGACTTCATCCTTCCGTTTTCGCAATATGAAAGGTCGCACCCGCTGGGCCAGCATCTGCGCCCGTAACGATTCGCCGCCCACTTCAATCGGCCTACGCCACAAGCGCATAAAGCTACGCGCATCGCCCAGAAATCCGGGCATCAAAAAATCGAATTGCGTCCACAATTCACTCAGGTTGTTTTCTAGTGGCGTGCCGGTGATACATAAACGGTGACGCGCCCTGATTCGTCGCACGGCGTTCGCGCTGCGCGCCGCTGCATTCTTGACGGTCTGCGCTTCATCCAGAATCAGCATGTGAAAATCTTGCGCCTCCAACGCGGCTCTATCACGCCAGAGTAACGGGTAGGTTGTCAGGACGATGTCATGCTCGGCCATACGACAAAAATCCTGCTTTCTGTGCGGTCCTTGCAACGTCAGAACGCGCAAACTCGGTGCCATACGTTTTGCTTCAGCCTGCCAGTTGAAGATCAGCGAGGTGGGCAATACAATTAACGCCGGGCGATCCAGTCGGCCCGATTGCTGCTCGATCAGGAGGTGCGCCAGCGCCTGTGCAGTTTTCCCCAGCCCCATGTCATCGGCCAGGATACCGGCCAGATTTTGCGCACGCAAATATTGTAACCATGCCACGCCGTGCAACTGATAGGGCCGTAATGTGACGCCCAAACCAATTGGCGCGTCGACCTGTTGCGGGCCGCTTGTGAGTTGCAACCTTTGACCTAGCTCGCGAAGTCCGGCGTCTCCGCGTAGTTGCCAGTCACCGTGCTTGCCGGCACGTTGCCCTTGCGTATTCATCAGGTGCAAACGCATGGTGTCGAGACGATACGTATCCCAGGATGACAACCGCAACGGCCCTTCTTTACGAAGAGGATCAGTCAGCAAATCGAGCATGCTTCCTACAATCGCCTTCAGCGGAGCGGCTAATGCTTCAATTCGCTTTCCGTTTGGTGAACGCAACAGAATCACGGCATCGTCATCGATCAACGCGAGCTTGTGGGCGTCAAGCCAGCGCGCATCGCGCTGCAATAAGTTCGCCAACATCGGCGTCAAATCCAGCATCGCTCCGTCAAGCTCAATCCCTAACGTCAGCAACCACGACTCACCCGAAGGTTGACGCAACGCGGTCAAAGACGGCGTTCGATTTCGCATCTGCGAAATCACTTCTTTACTCAGTATTTCCCCGGTTTCCGTGCTTAGCGTGAGATGCCAGGCATCTACCGTTACGCTTTCGTGCGCGAAGCCAGGATGGACCACCACAGACCAGCCTTCGGCCTGTAAAACAGGTAATTGGTCAGCCCAGAAATCGCCAAAAAATTCTTCTTGTACCAGCGTCCAAAGCGCGTTGAATTCCTCCCCCTCCTTATCCGTGCGCCACTGTAAATTCTCGCCTGGCAGCGGATAAAGACCAGCATCCCAAACGCGATCCAGCGCATCCGCTTCTGCCGCCAAATCACGTCTCAGCAACGGTTGCCCCCCATCATTTTCCGCAAATTGCGATGATTTCGGGCGCCGGTTGATGAGCGCGGTCGGTGCCGGAGTTTCCCAATACAAACCTTGGTCGGTGGTATAGGTCCATGCGATGCGAACGATCGTTACCAGCCCGCCGCGTGGGCCAAACGGGCCGGAAGGTTTCATCCCTAACAGGCCATCGCCACGGCTTAAGGTCTGCAGCGTCAGCCGGGGCCGGAAGCGGCCTATCGATACGGGAGCAGGATTCATCGGTCTTGGACGGAAGTCTCGAAAGTCTCAGAAGCCCGGGCAGTCTGAATCGGCCCCAGCATTCAATCGCACACGTTGAGCGGACATTGCACCACTATCGGGTAAGCCCCAAACAACTGAAGCCCAACCCGATCTTTAATGGTTACAACCAACCTGTGCCGGATTACGCCGGTTTTGGACCTTTGCGATGTGCCTTAGGTTTTGCTTTAGCTGGATCAGAACGGTTGTTGAAATCGTTCTTATTTTTAAACGGTGGCTTGTCACTCAGCTTTTCACCAACACGTCGGTCACCGCCAGTTTTCGGTGCCGCAAAAGATTTGCTACCCGCAAATTTATCGCCGCCACCGGAGCGCTCACCCGCATGACTAATACGAAGTTGTTGACCAGCGACCCACACAGTTTTTAGATGTTCGAGCAGTTCTTTCGGCATGCCTTCCGGCAAATCCAGGGTGCTGTGATCATCAAATATTTCGATACGACCAATATGCTTGGAATCCAGGCTGGCCTCGTTGGCGATAGCGCCCACGATATTACCGGCCTTTACGCCATGCTCGGTACCAACTTCGATACGGAAACGCTCCATACCGGCGTCAGGTTTGCGATCATTGCGCTCTTTTTTTGGGAACTCGGATCGGGCAACGTGGCCCTCCGATTCAGGGCGCTCTTTACGTTCAAATCTTTCAGCTGGCGGACTATTTTCCCTTGCACTGGTGGCAGAAAAAGGTGCTCTTGACGCTGCCTGTGCTGGCGCTGGAGTGGACGATTTATGGGCAGAATCAGAGGCTCCGCCATCTGTACTAATGCGTAATTGCTGACCTGCTACCCATACCGTCTTGAGATGTTCAAGGAGCTCGCTCGGCAAGTCATTCGGCAAATCCAGAACACTATAGTTATCGAATATTTCGATGCGTCCGATATTTTTGGAATCTAACCCTGCCTCGTTGGCAATCGCGCCGACAATATTGCCGGGCTTAACACCATGCGTATGGCCCACTTCGATGCGGAAGGTTTGCATGCCGACATCGGTGCCGCGGTCGGTACGCTCTCTGCGCGGCGCTGCGGGGCGCTCGCTCCGTTCCGGGCGCTCAAATCGTTCCGGACGTTCTCCCCTTTCACCGCGGTCAGATCGCTCGAATTTACCAGCATGCGAAGAGCGCTCATCCGACCAGGAAGAGGCACTGGATGTCTCGCGCTGATTTTTGTCTATCAATAGAGGGACATTTCCACGCGCCATTTTGGCGAGTGCTGCAGCGATCTCAATCGCGGGAACATTGTTCTCGGTTTCGTATTCTTCGATAATGGTTCGAAATTGTTCCAACCCGCCAAGGGCCAGCATCTCACCTATCTGGGATTTGAACTTGGCAATCCGAACGTCGTTGACGGCTTGAATACTCGGCAATATTAGCGGTTCAATCGGTTGGCGGGTAGCGCGCTCAATCGCTTTCAGAAGGCTTTTCTCACGCGGTGTAATAAATAAGATCGCCTCCCCGCTACGTCCTGCGCGACCGGTGCGTCCTACGCGGTGTGTATAGCTTTCAGGATCATGCGGCACGTCATAATTGACGACGTGACTGATACGCTCCACGTCAAGGCCACGCGCTGCAACGTCGGTGGCGACCAGGATATCTATGCGACCATCTTTCAACTGTTGAATAGTGCGTTCACGTTGTGCTTGCTGGATGTCGCCATTGATGGCCGCAGCAGAAAATCCGCGCGCTTGTAACTTGCTGGCTAGTTCTTCTGTGCCCAATTTTGTGCGGGAAAAAATGATCATGCCATCAAACGTTTCGGCCTCCAGAATGCGGGTAAGAGCCTCCAGCTTTTGCATGCCACTCACCAACCAGTAGCGCTGACGAATGTTATCCGCAGTGCCCGTTTTGGCGACGATGGCGATCTCCGATGGATCGCGCAAATAGGTTTTTGCGATGCGTCTGATGACCGATGGCATCGTAGCGGAGAATAGCGCTGTCTGACGCGTCGCGGGCGTCTTCTGAAGAATATTTTCTACGTCGTCGATAAAGCCCATACGAAGCATTTCATCCGCTTCGTCCAGTACCAGGGTTTTCAGCTGAGACAAATCCAGCGTATTTTTATCTAAATGGTCAATCACTCGGCCTGGTGTGCCGACCACGACGTGGACGCCGCGGCGTAAAGCCCTTAACTGAGGCTCATAGCTTTGACCACCGTAAATAGGCAACACGTGAAAGCCGGGGATATGCGCGGCATACCGTTGAAATGCTTCCGCTACCTGAATGGCGAGTTCGCGCGTAGGCGCTAATACCAGCGCTTGCGGTGTTGTTTGTTTAATGTCAATACGCGACAGAATCGGGAGCGCAAATGCGGCGGTCTTGCCGGTTCCGGTTTGCGCTTGCCCCAACACGTCGCGGTTGGCTAAAAGGATCGGTATGGTGGCGGCCTGAATCGGCGACGGGGACTCATATCCGACTTCTTTCAGCACGCGCAGCAGCGGCTCACTGAGGTTCAAATCGGCAAATAAGGGAATAGGTGTTTCTGACATGATAACTCGCAAGTTTGCTCGAATCGCACTATGCGAAACAATGTAAGCGTAGTTTACTCTGTTGTAGCGTCACCGGGGCTTATTGCCGACAGGTATAAGACTTTGTCTACCCTATCTGTAAGCGTAATCCGGCGTAGCGCTGATACAACCACGCCGAAATCAGCATAATAGAGGCCATGCCCTTCTATGAAAGAAGCGCATGGTGTGGCGCCGGAGACTACTAATCTGATAGGTGCCAGTGCGCTGTCATTGCATCAGATTTCCGTTTATCTGGCTGTCCAGCCTCCGTCAACCACCAGATTTGCGCCAGCCATGAACGAAGATTCGTCGCTGGCAAGGAAAACGGCCGCCGCAGCGATTTCTTCCGGTGTTCCAAGCCGCTTGAGGACGGTCTCCTCCTCGAAAGTGCGGCGCATTGCCGCCGGGTTGGGATTGCTCGCAAAAACGTCTTCCAGCAATTGGGTGGTTGTCGGCCCTGGACATAAGCAATTAATGCGAATTTTTTCAGGACCATGATCGATCGCCATGGCCTTACTTAACATCACCACGCCGCCTTTTGAAGCACAATAAGCGGCTACCCCAGCCTCCCCCACTAACCCTAATTCGGAGGCAATGTTGACAATAACACCACCACCGCCGCTACGCATTATGGGAATGACTGCCTTTGAACAAAGAAAGACCCCCTTGAGGTTTACCCGCATCAGCCAGTCCCATTCTTCCTCGGAGGTTGACGTAACCGGTTTGGCAAACTCAACACCTGCGTTATTGATGAGGATGTCAATACGACCATACAAACGCAATACCCTTTGGGCGAGTTTTTTTACTTCACTTTCACAGCCGACGTCGGTTTTCACGAATTGCATGGGCGAATGTCCCTCCGCTGAGGGTGCGGAAACTTGTTCCGTTGCATCAACGATGTCGGCTATAACGACATGCGCTCCTTCACGTACAAAGCGCTGCGCAATTGCGAGGCCGATGCCGCGTTGTCCACCCGTGACGATCGCCACTTTGTTATGTAACTTCATCGAAATACCTTACGTATGGCAACATCGCAGTGTTCACCTGTTGGTTAATATGGCCTGCTGTGAATGGCACTGAGACCAAAAAGCAAAGCACGATTTTGATTGAGCAGAGTAGATAATTTTAAAAAGCGCGCTCCATCCAAAAGGAAGAAGCAAGCGATCAAATAGCTACCAGAATATGACTTTATTGTTGCAAGGAGCTTGCAAATAAGCTTGCAAAAACGTCAAATAAATTGATGCGAATATTTCCGATGTTGGAGATCCCTAAAGAAAATTCACTGGGCGCGTGCCATCAAACAGCCGAGGATTGGGGGATGGTTTTGGAACAACCGCCTGAATACTATACGGCGTTAAGGTGCGCCGACACAAGCCGCTCACAACATATTGAAATATTCTTAGCGGTCGATTTCGGCTTACCAACTTGGTTAAGGACGAAGGCGTAATGGCGACGTTCTGTAGTTCGAAAGCACTCCCCAAGATTGTCTCCCATCGGCTCTGGCCATGGTGCAGATCGCGTTCTCTTGCCAGATTGGTGGGGAGATAATTGCACACTTGCGGGTGACTATAGGCTTCTAAAATATCTTCAGGCGTTCAAAAAATTTGTAGATACAGTTGTTTTTTATAGACTACGCTTTTATTTGCGTAACTGAGATTTCTCCCGCCAACATGCGCACAATGCAGTACTCTTCAACTATGCAGAGCGCGAGCGCGGCAACATTGCATCAATGATCTTCATTCCAAACTCAGTTTAATCCTCACTTTTTTAGTATGAAATTTTCGCAGCGGTGAGTAAAAATGGGGTTTTAATTTCACTTAATTTTTTTTCGAAAAAACTTTTAGCAGAATAATTATTTAATCGAAAAAATAGGACCTGCTCCATATGATGAGGCTCGCGATGTTGCTGTTAGGCGCCGACTATCTGCGTAAGTGGTGGCGCACATTCAGGATTGTCGGCTGGCTCTGGATAGCGGCAGGTCTGGTCGTTTTTATCGATGCATTGGACGACGCCATGTATTTTCCGGTGACTTTCTTTGCCTGGTTACTGATAGTGGACGGTTTGTCGACACTGGCAGTAGCATGGACTGGAATCGGTGGGCAGCGAGTTTTACGCTATGTGAAAGGCGTCGCTTTTTTGTTCGCTGCAATACTTATCCTGGCCGGCCATCATCATGGCAATTTTATTCTTTCCATGATATTTGGCACCTTATTTCTGACAGATGGTCTGTTGCAGTCTCTTTCAGCCTGGGTGGTCCGTTATCCTCGCTGGCAGACTGCACTTTTAGGTGGTGCCATCGAAATTTTGCTGGCTGTTTTCTTTTATCAGCCCTACCCGACCCATTACGTCGGAACCGTTCCTTATTGCCTCGGGCTTGGATTATTTTTTAGCGGATGGAGCATGCTGATACTAGCTAACCGCGTACATCGTTTGCCGACGACTACCTTCGGGCATGTTATGCGCATGCAATTAAATGACGTTCAATGGCAGGATCGAAAATCATTAAGCGATGTTGACGCACCTTTAGATTGGGACGGACCGCCAGCCGAAAGTGAACACGCCCTTACCGTCCACGTCTGGACGCCCGTTGGGTCATCAAAGCAGCCGGGTTCAAGGCGATTAATCGTTGATCGCTATATCGCTTCGGTTGACGCCAATGGCGTTATCTCAACGGGACATGCCGCGCTTGAATCACAGGAAGGGATCTACATCAGCCTTTACCCCGGCGTCGAGATTGATCGCTCGCCCGACGATTTCAGCCGTCTGCTGAGAGCCACCCATGAAAACAATATACCTGGTTTATTCCAGCCGAATTATCAGACCGAATCGGACGCCTGGTGCGGGTCTACCATCAAGGTAAGAATACGTAACTATAGTCCGGACAGGCTACGCATATTTTGGGAAGAGTATAAAAAAGATACGACTTACAATCTCACTTATCGTAATTGCTCGAGCTCCGTTTCACGTGCTCTGGAAGCTGCGGTCGAAGGCGCAATCGGGCATTTACATGGCCCTCAGCAAGGCTGGACGCCGTTGGTGCGGATGCTGTTCACGCCAGAATTGTGGGTTGCTGCACAAATTCGCAAACGAGCCAGAACCATGGCATGGACGCCGGGGCTGACACTGGATTATGCGCGAGCGCTGAGCATGCTGGTGGATCCTCGGCCTCTTGGGTGGCTCAAAATGGCGCGTCTTGCCATCAAGCGGATGGCCCGATCCCGCAAGCGGTGGCGCGAGGAACGCTTATCGGTAAAGGAGCGAGTTGGTTCGCAGTAAAGTTAATTTAAAGCGGACCAAAATTCCGGGCCGCAATTTATATCATTCAGCACCAAAGCAGAATGCACAGGCAGAATGCGCGAAAGAGTAACCTCGTGTAACTGTACAAAGAGAAATGTAACGAAAGATACCAGACATACTTCCCGCAACTTTGCTTCGTATAATTCAAGGACCCAAACCAGTTCTGGAGTTCATCATGAAGCTTCCGCTTAGCGTAGCAACGATCATCGCTCGTAAGTTTTGCACAACGTATTCGTTACCGGAAAAATATCATTCGAACGCAGATATGGTTGTCAAAAATGCGCCCCCTCCTCCAAAATTAGAGCCAACTCCGACCCCGCGCACCGGCTTAATCTGGATACCGGGCATGTGGCAATACGTGGAAGGTTGGTACGCCTGGCAGGCTGGTAGCTGGGAACTAAACCGGGAAGGACAACATTATGTGCATGCGCAATGGTTGCAGTCTCCTAAGGGCTGGCAACTTACATTAGGCCACTGGATGCAGTCGGCCGAGGAAAAATTGCCAGTTGATGTCGATAACAAGTCTAGCGCAGCTATTCCATATGACCCGCTTGCGGCTTATCGCTAACGTAAAAGTGGTGAACATCACTTTTCAATGGCGTTCGAAAATCTGCTACACAGTGCTGAACCTTCGCGAATCCTGCGGCGTCCCCGGTAAAAAACGAGGATAAACGCAGAAGCGATTACCGGTTTGCGCCCAGTTTCATTGATGCGTCACTATACTGGCGCTGATATCCCAATTTATCAACTAATGTCAGGCTACATAAGAGCGCCTCCCCATTCGCACCGGGCTTAAGCGATCTTAATGATACCGACCGTCTCCCAGACACATGATAAAAAAGAGTGCACGGTGATCCCGCGTTGCTCTCTCAGTACACTGCGCATTGTAGGGGGAGTTCACCATCACGACGCGTCCAGCCACTTAGTGTGGCCGATACGGCCCAACGATCATAGTGACAACGATCATCCATAAGCGCTTGATGATCAGAGCGCCCGATAATTCCGAGTGACTGTCTTCGATAGATGTCCCCTTGTTATAGGCGGACATCATCATTCCGAATCTCGGTAAGCGTTTCTTGACGTGCTCAAGGACGGCCTATCTTTTGATGACATCTTTGATGATTTTAATATTGCTGTGCGATATTCCGATCCGCCGGATGGGTAGCGTTCTAGGGGATGCTGTGCTGGCGGGTACTGTGCTGTGCTGGCGGGTGCTGTGCTGTGCTGTGCCGTGCCGTGCCGCAGTATAAGTGCTAAATCGATTCCACCAAGCAAAAACCCTCCCCGATTTCTCGGAGAGGGTTTTCTAATAAGAGCCTGACGATGACCTACTTTCACACTGGTTGCAGCACTATCATCGGCGCAAAGTCGTTTCACGGTCCTGTTCGGGATGGGAAGGGGTGGTACCAACTCGCTATGGTCATCAGGCATAAACTGTAGTGTCATTTGTTCCCAATAGGGCAACAAACAACGCAATCTAGAAGAAGTAAAGGTCTTGTTTCTTGTGCGATGCTGACAAGGGTATGTCGGCACCGCACTGGGTATGATTGCACTTTTCAGGCAAACACATATCTCATTAGCTTACCCACAACCTGCTAAGGTTATAGGGACAAGCCTCACGGGCAATTAGTACTGGTTAGCTTAACGTATTACTACGCTTCCACACCCAGCCTATCAACGTCCTGGTCTCGAACGACCCTTTAGGGGAATCTAGTTCCCGGGAAATATCATCTCAAGGCAAGTTTCCCGCTTAGATGCTTTCAGCGGTTATCTCTTCCGAACTTAGCTACCCGGCAATGCCACTGGCGTGACAACCGGTACACCAGAGGTTCGTCCACTCCGGTCCTCTCGTACTAGGAGCAGCCCCCTTCAAATTTCCAACGCCCACGGCAGATAGGGACCAAACTGTCTCACGACGTTTTAAACCCAGCTCACGTACCACTTTAAATGGCGAACAGCCATACCCTTGGGACCGGCTACAGCCCCAGGATGTGATGAGCCGACATCGAGGTGCCAAACTCCCCCGTCGATATGAACTCTTGGGAGGAATCAGCCTGTTATCCCCAGAGTACCTTTTATCCGTTGAGCGATGGCCCTTCCATACAGAACCACCGGATCACTATGTCCTACTTTCGTACCTGCTCGACTTGTCAGTCTCGCAGTTAAGCACGCTTATGCCATTGCACTAACAGCACGATGTCCGACCGTGCCTAGCGTACCTTCGAACTCCTCCGTTACACTTTGGGAGGAGACCGCCCCAGTCAAACTGCCTACCATGCACTGTCCCCGATCCGGATAACGGACCAAGGTTAGAATCTCAAACAAACCAGGGTGGTATTTCAAGGTTGGCTCCACGCAAACTAGCGTTCACGCTTCAAAGCCTCCCACCTATCCTACACAGATTGGTTCAAAATTCAATGCAAAGCTACAGTAAAGGTTCATGGGGTCTTTCCGTCTAGCCGCGGGTAGATTGCATCATCACAAACATTTCAACTTCGCTGAGTCTCGGGAGGAGACAGTGTGGCCATCGTTACTCCATTCGTGCAGGTCGGAACTTACCCGACAAGGAATTTCGCTACCTTAGGACCGTTATAGTTACGGCCGCCGTTTACTGGGACTTCAATCAAGAGCTTGCACCCCATCATTTAATCTTCCAGCACCGGGCAGGAGTCACACCATATACGTCCACTTTCGTGTTTGCATAGTGCTGTGTTTTTATTAAACAGTCGCAGCCACCTTTTTATTGCAGCCCTTTCACCCTTCTGGCGCGAGCCAGTCAAGCTACCGGGGCGTACCTTATCCCGAAGTTACGGTACAAATTTGCCGAGTTCCTTCTCCCGAGTTCTCTCAAGCGCCTTAGAATACTCATCTCGCCCACCTGTGTCGGTTTGCGGTACGGTCTCGTGTGACTGAAGCTTAGAGGCTTTTCTTGGAACCACTTCCGATTGCTTCACGAATAAATTCGCTCGTCTCAACCCCTTGAATTACGCTGCCGGATTTGCCTAACAGCCTTCTCTGAGCCAAAAACCGACTATTCCAACAGTCGGACAACCTTCCGCGATCCGTCCCCCCATCGCATCACACGACGGTGCAGGAATATTAACCTGCTTCCCATCAGCTACGCATCTCTGCCTCGCCTTAGGGGCCGACTCACCCTGCTCCGATGAACGTTGAACAGGAAACCTTGGGCTTACGGCGTGGAGGCTTTTCACCCCCATTATCGCTACTCATGTCAGCATTCGCACTTCTGATACCTCCAGCATCCTTTACAAGACACCTTCGCAGGCTTACAGAACGCTCTCCTACCATATCAATAAATTGATATCCGCAGCTTCGGTGACTGGCTTAGCCCCGTTACATCTTCCGCGCAGGACGACTCGATCAGTGAGCTATTACGCTTTCTTTAAAGGATGGCTGCTTCTAAGCCAACCTCCTGACTGTTTTAGCCTTCCCACTTCGTTTGCCACTTAGCCAATCTTTGGGACCTTAGCTGGCGGTCTGGGTTGTTTCCCTCTTGACGTCGGACGTTAGCACCCGGCGTCTGTCTCCCAAGCTCGCACTCATCGGTATTCGGAGTTTGCAATGGGTTGGTAATTCGCAATGAACCCCTAGCCATAACAGTGCTCTACCCCCGATGGTGATACTTGAGGCACTACCTAAATAGTTTTCGGAGAGAACCAGCTATTTCCAAGTTTGTTTAGCCTTTCACCCCTACCCACAGCTCATCCCCTAATTTTTCAACATTAGTGGGTTCGGACCTCCAGTGCGTGTTACCGCACCTTCATCCTGGCCATGAGTAGATCACTTGGTTTCGGGTCTACACCCAGCGACTGAACGCCCTATTCGGACTCGATTTCTCTACGCCTTCCCTATACGGTTAAGCTTGCCACTGAATGTAAGTCGCTGACCCATTATACAAAAGGTACGCAGTCACGGAACAAGTCCGCTCCTACTGTTTGTATGCACACGGTTTCAGGATCTATTTCACTCCCCTTCCGGGGTTCTTTTCGCCTTTCCCTCACGGTACTGGTTCACTATCGGTCGATTACGAGTATTTAGCCTTGGAGGATGGTCCCCCCATGTTCAGACAGGATTACACGTGTCCCGCCCTACTTGTCGCACACTTAGTTCCACACCACCGATTTCATGTAAGGGGCTATCACCCTCTATGGCCACTATTTCCAGAGTGTTCCATTATCGCTGATGCTAAATCGTGCAGGCTGTTCCCATTTCGCTCGCCACTACTCTGGGAATCTCGGTTGATTTCTTTTCCTGTAGCTACTTAGATGTTTCAGTTCGCCACGTTCGCCTTGCAACCCTATGTATTCAGGTTGCAATACCCATAAAGGGTGGGTTTCCCCATTCGGAAATCTGCGGATCAAAGCCTGTTTGCTGGCTCCCCGCAGCTTATCGCAAGCTACTACGTCCTTCATCGCCTGTAATCGCCAAGGCATCCACCATGTGCACTTATTCACTTGTCCCTATAACGTTAGCTTCTAAACGCGTTCACGCTTAAAAACCGGTCATAGTATTATTACTTATGAGTATTACTTTAGCGTTTGCCGTATCCAAAGTGTTTTCGCATTTGTCTGCAACTATTACTAGCGCAGACTCTTTTGAGAACTCTTTAATACTTTTTTGATTTGATACAATCATACCCATCCACAATGCTGTCGCACTGCGGACGAATTCTTTACTTCTTCTAAATTGTTAAAGAACAAACAGCCAATGATCGTCTAAAGATCAAACCTAAATCCCTTTTTATTTCACCCTATAACGCGCATGAAATACTGACTTAGGTTTGATTTTTACTTCTACTGATTGCCCCTGCGTTGTGCCGGGTCAAACGTAAATATGGTGGAGGCTAACGGGATCGAACCGATGACCCCCTGCTTGCAAAGCAGGTGCTCTCCCAGCTGAGCTAAGCCCCCATAAATCGTACATCTATCACGTGGTGGGTCTGGTTGGGCTCGAACCAACGACCCCCGCGTTATCAACACGGTGCTCTAACCAACTGAGCTACAGACCCGTCCTGATTAGCACCTACCTAATGATGACTGTTCTTCTTCTAACTAACACACCGATAAGTGTGGACGCTTAATGTCCGTGCAAACTCTAGAAAGGAGGTGATCCAGCCGCACCTTCCGATACGGCTACCTTGTTACGACTTCACCCCAGTCACGAATCCCACCGTGGTAAGCGCCCTCCTTACGGTTAGGCTACCTACTTCTGGTGAAACCCGCTCCCATGGTGTGACGGGCGGTGTGTACAAGACCCGGGAACGTATTCACCGCGACATGCTGATCCGCGATTACTAGCGATTCCAACTTCATGTAGTCGAGTTGCAGACTACAATCCGGACTACGATACACTTTCTGGGATTAGCTCCCCCTCGCGGGTTGGCGGCCCTCTGTATGTACCATTGTATGACGTGTGAAGCCCTACCCATAAGGGCCATGAGGACTTGACGTCATCCCCACCTTCCTCCGGTTTGTCACCGGCAGTCTCATTAGAGTGCCCTTTCGTAGCAACTAATGACAAGGGTTGCGCTCGTTGCGGGACTTAACCCAACATCTCACGACACGAGCTGACGACAGCCATGCAGCACCTGTGTACTGGTTCTCTTTCAAGCACTCCCTGATCTCTCAAGGATTCCAGCCATGTCAAGGGTAGGTAAGGTTTTTCGCGTTGCATCGAATTAATCCACATCATCCACCGCTTGTGCGGGTCCCCGTCAATTCCTTTGAGTTTTAATCTTGCGACCGTACTCCCCAGGCGGTCTACTTCACGCGTTAGCTGCGTTACCAAGTCAATTAAGACCCGACAACTAGTAGACATCGTTTAGGGCGTGGACTACCAGGGTATCTAATCCTGTTTGCTCCCCACGCTTTCGTGCATGAGCGTCAGTGTTATCCCAGGGGGCTGCCTTCGCCATCGGTATTCCTCCACATCTCTACGCATTTCACTGCTACACGTGGAATTCTACCCCCCTCTGACACACTCTAGCCTTCCAGTCACAAATGCCATTCCCAGGTTAAGCCCGGGGATTTCACACCTGTCTTAAAAAACCGCCTGCGCACGCTTTACGCCCAGTAATTCCGATTAACGCTTGCACCCTACGTATTACCGCGGCTGCTGGCACGTAGTTAGCCGGTGCTTATTCTTCAGGTACCGTCATTAGCCCCAGGTATTAACCAAGACCGTTTCTTCCCTGACAAAAGAGCTTTACAACCCGAAGGCCTTCTTCACTCACGCGGCATTGCTGGATCAGGCTTGCGCCCATTGTCCAAAATTCCCCACTGCTGCCTCCCGTAGGAGTCTGGGCCGTGTCTCAGTCCCAGTGTGGCTGGTCGTCCTCTCAGACCAGCTACTGATCGAAGCCTTGGTGAGCCTTTACCTCACCAACTAGCTAATCAGATATCGGCCGCTCTGATAACGAGAGGTTCTTGCGAATCCCCCTCTTTCCCCCGTAGGGCGTATGCGGTATTAGCTAATCTTTCGACTAGTTGTCCCCCATTACCAGGCACGTTCCGATATATTACTCACCCGTTCGCCACTCGTCAGCGGAGCAAGCTCCCTGTTACCGTTCGACTTGCATGTGTAAGGCATGCCGCCAGCGTTCAATCTGAGCCAGGATCAAACTCTTCAGTTTAATCTCTGTTTTGTGGCATTGCTGCCTAGCATCGCTGCTATCGCTCACTCAAAATACTGACAGGCTACTTCTCAGATTTGACTCTGCGAAATATCCTATTTTTCTTCTTTTGTGAACATTTAATGTTTTAAGTTATACGCCAATGACCGAAGTCATTGCCGCTGCACTTTCATTAAACGCCCACACTTATCGGCTGTTAATTGTTAAAGAACTGTCTCTGTTTTGCGCCACACCGTAGTGTTCGCAGCACCAACAAATCGTTTTGTTTGTCAGCAGCAGAGAGATGAGATTATGTAGCGTTTCGAGCTTTTCGTCAACTTCTTTTTAAATCATTTTTTTCAACAATTTAAAACCAAATCAACTCCTTCTACCACTCAAAACACCCCACTTTACAACCTCGTTCTATCGTCCACTTCGCCCTCAAAACCGCTTGCGCTGTTTCGTGTATTTCGCGTCGTTTTCAACAGAGGCCGAACTATAGCAACACATCTCTAAGCTGGCAAGCGCTTTTATAACAATTTTTAAAGATTTTTGAAAAGAGTAAATGTCATCCGTTTTTACGCTTGTCAGGGTCAGATATAAAACCCAAATCGCGAGGGCCTCCGTTAAGCAAATGGGACCGAATAAATGACGTTATCGCAACCGGCACTCCAACCCTCTTGAACTGTTTTTGCCAGGCGGCGTCTACTTCGATTACATACGTTCTTAACAATGCATGTCGGCCTTAGTGCGTGCCGCCGACTTGCGTATATATAGAGGCCGAATATATAGGCCGAAATATATGTAAGACCGCAATGATCGCCGCCCCACAAAACAAGTGCAGGATACTTTTCAAACTCGTTACTAAAAATGCAATATAGTATGGCGGATACTTCCCTGCGCGCCAGCCTACGAAGAGCGTAAGGGTCTGCAACCCTCTCAATACAGGATAGCATCATGAATATTAGTCCTCTTGCCGGCAAGCTAGCCCCGCCTGACTCGCTAGTTAGCATACCTAGACTGATCACAGCGTATTACAGCAACTGCCCTGATCCTCACGAGGTCGCACAGCAAGTTGCCTTTGGCACCTCCGGCCATCGAGGCTCTTCCTTACAAAACACTTTCAATGAATGGCATGTACTGGCGATCACGCAAGCCATTTGCCAGTACCGCAAGCAACAGAACATCAACGGGCCGCTATTTCTCGGGATCGATACACATGCGCTTTCTGTTCCCGCTGCAGCCAGCGCCCTGGAGGTGCTAGCTGCGAATGGTGTGGACGTTATGCTTGCTGACGGCGATGAATACACGCCGACCCCGGCTGTTTCGCACGCGATACTGACCTATAACCGCGGTCGCACAACCGGTCTCGCTGACGGCATCGTTGTCACGCCGTCCCATAATCCTCCCGATAACGGGGGCTTTAAATACAATCCACCGAATGGCGGACCGGCCGATACCAACGTTACCAATTGGATACAAGCATCCGCTAACGACCTTATGAAAGCCGGTTTGCAGGGCGTGCGACGCATGACTTTTGAGAAAGCGTTATTCGCTCCTACTACCCATCGCTACGACTACCTTCATCAGTACATCGCCGACCTGGGTAACGTCATCGACATGGACGTAATACGTTATTCCAATGTTCGCGTCGGCGTCGACCCACTTGGCGGCGCCGGAGTGCATTACTGGCCGCACATCGCCGAACATTACCGCATCAACCTGACGGTGGTGAGTGAGACAGTGGACCCCACCTTCAGTTTCATGACGCTTGATTGGGACGGAAAGATTCGCATGGACCCGTCGTCACCGTACGCCATGCAGCGTCTGATCGATATCAAGGATCGCTTTGATGTCGCTTTTGCTTGCGATACCGATCATGATCGGCACGGAATAGTTACCCGTTCGCATGGTTTGATGCCGCCAAATCATTATTTGGCGGTTGCGATCGATTACCTGTTCCGGCATCGCCCTCAATGGCGGCAGGAGACCGGGGTGGGAAAAACGGTGGTAAGCAGTCAAATGATTGATCGCGTATGTAATTCACTTGGCCGCCGGATGGTTGAGGTACCAGTCGGCTTTAAGTGGTTTGTCGACGGTCTTTTTGATGGTTCTCTTGGCTTTGGTGGCGAAGAAAGCGCAGGGGCTTCCTTTTTGCGTCTCGATGGTGGCGTCTGGAGCACAGATAAGGACGGTCTGACACCAGCATTGCTGGCAGCTGAAATAACCGCGCGAACCGGCAACGATCCTGCACAAGCCTATCAAAAGCTGGCCGAGCAATTCGGGGACCCGGTGGCTGACCGGATCGAAGCGCCTGCTAGCTCAGCGCAAAAAACTGCACTGGCAGCGCTTTCCCCGCAACAAATCCACTCGACGGACCTGGCTGGAGAAAAAATCACTAGCATCCTGACCCAGGCGCCCGGCAATAACGCAGCAATCGGTGGCTTGAAGGTTTGCACAGAAAACGGTTGGTTTGCTGCGCGCCCCTCTGGCACCGAGGAAATCTACAAAATTTACGCAGAAAGCTTTCGGGGGAACGACCATCTACAGCAAATCATTGAGGAAGCGCAAACCATTGTCGATACGGCGCTTGGGGTTGCGCCATGGAAAAAGTAACTTTCGCTGACTATTTAGCCGACGGGAGACGCTTGAATTTGCACAAGTAACGGCGCCCCCGCAAATCCATTACACTAAAAGCTCTTTTATTCGGTCAATCTACTATGCTAAAAGCTCTCAGCAGATTATGGTTGCGCAGCGTTAAGAAAATCAGCAAAGCGCAACAAAGCCAAAGTAAAAAATTGGTCAAGACGCTCCTTGCGCCACCCGCCCCATTAAAGCGCAAACCCGCTAAGCCGGCCTTCAAGACTGGCGCTCCTGTTGCGAAACGGAAGATAAGAACGCCTGCCGCGAGCAAAACAGGGGTCAAAGGCCCGCAGAAGGTGCCAGCAAACACAAACGCAGAATTACCCGGGCGCTGGCTGCCTTTTTATTACCTGTCTACCAAGGAAGGCGCTACGACTGCGCGCCGACGTATGCAGTATTGGCTGTATTTACCAGCCAGTGCAGGCGCTTCCTCAGCTGCACTTCCTTTAGTCGTCATGCTGCATGGCTGTAACCAAAATGTCGACGACTTTGTACGCGGTACCCGAATGAATCAATTAGCCGAGAAACAGGGCTTCGCTGTGTTATATCCACAGCAATCTTACAGCTCGCATATCAAGCGTTGTTGGAATTGGTATAGTCGCGAAACGCAGGCGGGGGGTGGCGATGCTAAACGCATTGCTGCCATTATCAACGTTGTGGCTGATAAACATCCAATCGACAAAACGCGCATATATATAGCGGGTCTGTCTGCCGGGGCGACGATGGCATCGATCGTCGCGGTCAATTATCCGCATTTGATTACGGCGCTGGGCGTCCATTCTGGCACGGTTTTCGGCGCTGGGCACTCGATCATCGGCGCTTACGGCGTGATGCAACGGGGCGCGCTTAAAAGTCTTCCTGACACTATTGCAAATATCGCTCAGAAATATCCGGTGTTTCCTACAATGCCGGTGATGCTCATTCAGGGTTTACAGGACAATGTTGTACGCCCTATTAACACGGTGCAACTGACGCAACAATTTAAAGCCTTGAACAGGGTAGATGAAGGCACCAAAGTCCGCATTACCACGATGGCCGCAAGTGAGCCCGATAGCAAAAATCCGCACAGCTCTTACACCATGCAGGAATACTATCAGGCAGAACATTGTTTGATCAGAGTCTGTGAAATTCCCGCTTTGGGGCATGCATGGAGCGGTGGCGACTGCTCGTTACGATATAACGCATGTGAAGGTCCCGACGCAACGCAGATGTTGTGGGATTTTTTTAAGAATCAGCGGCGTGCTGCCGTCTAATGTCGTTCCCGTGCCGGATGTGGGGTCTGAATTGCCACGACGGCAGCGAGCGCAGAATAAATCCACGAAGCGCCAGTCGATAGTCACTTTCGCCACGTTCTCTAAGCCAGAAGCGCCTTGATAAAATCCTTTTTATCACTTTCCGGCTGTCTCTCGAATTGCAAGGCCGACTCAACATGGTGAAGGTGGTGCTTCATTAATTGCACCGCTTTTTCAACGTCGCCTGCTTTGGCCGCCGCAATAAAAGCCAGATGTTCATCTGATGAACAAACTGCATCCCGCGTGGACTGATATAACATGGTAATGAGTGAACTTCGACCTGCCAGCTTCACCAAAATATCGGTAAGAAGCTGATTGCCTACCGTCTTTGCCAACAGAATATGAAAATCACTCAATAGCTTGGACCGAGTCTGCGGATTTTCCTTCGATAGCGCGTCGCGCTCTTGCTCTAGATGCCGGTCGATCTCCAGGTAGTTATCCGGTCCGGCCTTTGCCACGAATTCACGTACCATCGCCTCCTCAAGAATGCGTCGCACGAAAAACAGCTGGCGCGCCTCTTCTTCGGTGGGTTGACTGACAAACGCACCTTTGTCCGGTACCAAGTCTATCAACTTGTCTTTGGCGAGCATGACCAGGGCGGCACGAATCTTGGTGCGACTGACTGAATACAGCTTTGCTAGTGCTTCTTCACGCAATTTTGTTCCGGGCGGGAGCCGCTGCTCTGCGATCGCCATTGCAATATCTGCGGCGATTTCATCCGAACTATCGGAAATGACTGGGCTCGAAGGCATGTTCATGATGTGACTTGACCTTAAAAGCGCAAAAGTGATGCAAAGTCGGAAATTGTACTAGAAAATAGTTTGCCAGCCCAAAACGCCGTCCGCCGAAATCACCGGAAACGTGATTCGACAGACATATTTTTGAACGCAGGCGCTTTTTTACAGCTTCGCTACTTTGTTTAGTGCTCGGCACGCAAATGCAAATTAGCCGGAGTTCTCCCCTCCTCAACCAAATTATCGCGATTTTTTTGCTCGTCGTAGGCCTTGATCGCTGCCAGGTCACCGTTTAATACCGCATGCGCCCGGGCTCTATCAATATCTTTTTCCCATACCGCCACAACCACCGTGGCGACACAATTACCTAGCAAATTACCTAATGCGCGGGCAATACCCATAAACCAGTCGACTGAGAGTACCAGCACCAGACCGACCACCGGAATAGCAGGAATCGCAGACAATGTCGCCGCAAGAATCACAATCGCTGAGCCAGGTACGCCGTGGGCCCCTTTTGACGTAATCAAGGCTACCGCCAAAATGGCCAATAAGTCCGTGAACGCCAGGTGGGTATTGGTTGCCTGAGCAATAAAGACCGCCGCGAGGGTCAGATAAATCGAAAACGCGTCCAGATTAAATGAATAACCAGTCGGAATAACCAATCCGACGGTCGAATCTTTGATGCCCATGTATTCCAGCTTTTTCATAATCTGCGGCAGCACTGCATCCGAGGATGCAGTGGCCAAAACTACCATCAACTCTTCACGTAGATATTTAATCAGTTTAAAAATACTGAATCCCGTGAGTCGCAGGATCGTCCCCAGAATGGCAAACACAAATATCACAACCGCAACGTAAAAGAGCGCGACCAGATAGCCGAGCTGCTCTAACGAGCCAATGCCATATTTACCTACGGTAAAAGCGATTGCACCAAACACTCCCAGCGGGGCCAGCTTGATGATGAATGACATGCACTTAAAAAATGCGGCAGACATGCTGTAGACGATCGTGACGAGCGGCGCGGCTTTTTCGCCAATCAACGATAAGGCGCAACCAAAAATAATGGAAAACAGCAGCACTTGTAATACGTCACCGGACGTGAACGCGCTGACCACCGTATCAGGAATGATTTTCATCACAAAATCACCGAAGCCCGCACCCCTTACTTTATTCGCAGTTTGAACGTAGGTTCCTAGTGACGTGGCGTCCAGCGATCCCACATCAATATTCATTCCCGCGCCAGGATGGAAAACAAACGCTAGCAATAAACCCAATGCCAGCGCTATAAACGTCACCGCCTCAAAATAAATCAACGCCTTCAGCCCTACCCGTCCGACCTTTTTCAGTTCGCCGGCCCCGTAAATACCTTGCACCACGACACAGAACACAATCATGGGAATGATCATTTTGACCAGCTTAATGAAGCCATCCCCAAGCGGTTTCATACTTTCGCCAAACTTGGGATACAACACCCCAACGATGATGCCGAGCACCAGGCCGATGACGACCTGACCAAAAAGTGATTTATACAAGCGCTGCATATTTGTCTCCTAGGAACTAGAAATAATAGTTTTTTTCGTTTAGATCTTGCCACTATCGCATCATTAGAGGGACGATGGATTGTGACTGCCTGACACACAATATAGTGCATTCAGTTTTTGTATGCAATAACTGAATTCAAGTGTAATATTCAAAAACACCAAAAGGAGACAGGCATGGAATTGCATCCAACACCATTAAATCTAACCCCCTATAAAGCGGCCCTTCCAGTTGCAGCTGATTGCGGTAACCAGATAATGCGATGGTCAGATGAACTCGCGCGGCACACCGAAGTGGAAGATATGCTGACCCGCACTTATCTGACACCGGCCCACCACTCCGCCGCAGCACAATTGGCCGAATGGATGTGCGCAGCGGGGATGCAGGTACGGCGCGACATGGCTGGCAACGTCATTGGACGTTATGAAGCCGACACCGCGGACGCCCCTGCCCTCGTCACGGGATCACATTTCGACTCGGTGCGAAACGGCGGAAAATATGATGGCAATCTAGGGATTCTTTTACCCATTGCCTGCGTTCAGCAATGGCATAACGCCGGTAAGCGCTTTCCATTTGCCCTTGAAGTCATCGGGTTCGCGGAAGAGGAAGGCGTGCGCTTTAAAGCCACCTTACTCGGCAGCCGCGCTGCAGCAGGCACCTTCGACATGGCGGTGCTTGACAACCGCGACGACGATGGCCATACGATGCGCGAAGTAATGGCAGCATCCGGTTTCCACGCCGTTGGCCTGGCCAAAGCAGCGTATCCCCCAAAATCGGTGCTGGCTTTCGTTGAAGTGCATATCGAACAAGGCCCGGTTTTACTTAACGCAGAGTTACCGGTCGGCGTGGTCACCGCGATCTCTGGGGCATCTCGCTTCATGGTGGAAATCCACGGCTTGGCCGGACATGCTGGCACAGTTCCGATGGAAATGCGACGCGACGCAGCGATGGCAGCGGCTGAAATTGGTTTATTTATAGAGCGCAGGTGTCAGGGCAAGCCAGGACTAGTCGGTACCGTAGGCATGCTTAACGTGCCAAACGGTGCCGCTAACGTGGTTCCCGGCAGAGCGTTATTTTCGATTGATATTCGGGCGGGAGACGATGCAGTCCGGCATGCGGCGGTTGCAGATGTATTGGCTGAAATTGATACGATAGCGCAGCGCCGCAATGTTTCCATCAACGCGCGCAAAACGCATGATGCGATGAGCGTCCCTTGTGCACCGTGGCTGCAACAACAGCTGGCAACGGCAATTTCCTCGAGTAACTTGCCTGTACGCCACCTTCCTTCGGGCGCTGGTCATGACGCCATGGCAATGGCCGCGATAACGGATGTCGCGATGTTGTTTGTCCGCTGCGGTAACGGGGGTATTAGCCATCATCCGGACGAGACCATGACGGCCGCCGATGCCGCCCTCGCCGCTCAGGTATTTACCCATTTTGTCGAACAGTTTAGAAAATAATGTTGGATCCGATCGCCTTTTCAGCCATATCAGCCATATCAGCCCTGGCGACGGTCTCACCATCAAACCAACAATTCACCCTGGAAATTGGAACGAAGAAATGACGAACATAACCACTCTCACCATCGACGGCTTCACCCTCACTGCAGCGCAGGTCGTCAGCGTGGCCCGTGCACCGTATTTGCCGGTGACGTTGGCGCAGTCTTCACGCGCCGCGTTAAAGGAAAGCCGCGATTTCATCGAAGCGACCTGGATGCATGATGACGCGCCGATGATGTACAGCTTCAACACCGGTGTCGGGCTGTTAAAAGATACCCGTATCAAGGTCGAACACATTGCGTTGTTTCAGACTCAGCTGATCAAAGCCCATTGCGCCGGGATCGGCGAGCCATTTTCGGAAGAAGTCAGCCGCGCCACCATGTTGCTGCGTGCCAATGCTTTTGCGAGTAATTATTCGGCGCCACGGGTGGAGGTGGTGGACCGTCTGCTGGCGTTCCTGAACGCTGGCATTCATCCGATCATGCCGCAAAAAGGCTCGGTCGGTGCCTCCGGCGATCTGGCTCCACTGTCGTATCTGGCCGCCGCGATTGCCGGTTTCGACGAAGCCGAAGTGATGTATCAGGGTGAACGCATGCGTGCCCCGCAAGCCATTACCGCCGCCGGCATTGCGCCGGTCAAATTCGATTTGCAAGCCAAGGACGCCTCGGCCTTGATTAATGGCTGTACCGCCTCGCTGGCGGTGGCCGTGCTGGTAGCGCACGACGCGCGTAACTTGCTGAGCGATGCGTGCCTGTCACTGGGCCTGACGCTGGAAGCGATGCGGGCCGAAATGGCGGCCTTCGATGCACGCATTCAGCAAGCACGTCCGCACGCCGGGCAAATCAAAACCGCTGCGGTGGTGCGCAAGCTGCTCAAGGGATCGACCCGCACCACGCATGCAGCGCGCTCGGTGCAGTTTCCGGAAGAGTCCCGCCGCACCGATATTCCGTATTCAGAACGGATTCAGGATGTGTATTCGTTGCGCTGTGCACCGCAAGTCTACGGTCCGGTGTTCGATGCACTCGACTACATCGACACCATCGTCGACAAGGAAATCAATTCGGCCACCGATAATCCATTGATCTTCGGCAAAGAGGGCGGCGGCTTTGAGATCATTTCCGGCGGCAATTTCCACGGCCAGTATCTGGCCCAGGCGATGGATCTGATGGCGATGGTGATGACCGATTTGGGCAGCATTTGCGAACGTCGGGTGGCGCGTCTGATCGATCCGACCTTGTCATGGGGCTTGCCACGCAATCTGATGAGCGGTGTGCGCGGGGTCAACACCGGTTATCCGGTGGTGCAATGTTCGTTGAGCTCCCTGGTAATGGAAAACCGCACCTTGTGCATGCCCGGAAGCGTCGACAGTATTCCGGCCAAAGGCAACAGCGAAGACCATGTGTCCAACTCGACCTGGTGCGCACGCAAGGCCGCGACGGTGGTGGCAAATACCCAATATATTATCGGGGTCGAGATGTTATTGGCGGCACAAGCCTTGACCATGACCGAAGATTTGTTGCCGGGATTCGTCCTGGGCCAGGGCACACAAGCGGCCTATCAGGAAATCCGTCGCCAGATTCCCGCTTGTCTGGATGGTGATCGCTGGTTCCACGATGATATTCTGATGGCGCAATCGTTTGTGGTCACGGGATCGGTACGGAATGCGGTGGTAGAAAAAATTGGGGCGTTTGTTTAATTTTGTATAAATTTCTGTAAACGTGCCAAAGTTAAAAGAAATAAATTAACTGAAATAAGTCCATCGAAACCGCAATAAAAAACGCCTCCGCCTGAGCCGGTGGAGGCGATCTTTCAACGAATTCCCTCAAACATCCACGTTATCTACACGGTTAACTTAAAGACATCAATTTCCCATACGGGAAATCCGTTATTTGCGCAGCTGTTGTTGCTGAATTGATGAAAACACGCCGATATTGCTGCAGCGACGCTGTCAGGCGATTGCCCCCGTGTTAACATCTTTACTTTGATCCGCACTGCCCCTTCATGACCTTATCCTCGCTCGCTCGCATCAATGATTTAGAAGCCGTTGTTCACCCCGACATTCTGTTAGGACCGATCCGACCGGAACTCATTCGCAATGAGGTCCTCGCCGATCTGCTCGAGGACACCGCTCGACGTGTGCCGGACCAGATAGCGTTAATTTTTGCTGATCGCAGCGTCACCTATCGTGAGCTCAACCAAACCGCCGATCGTGCTGCCTCCGCGCTGATCGCCGCGGGCGTAAAACCCGGCCACATTGTGGGCTTATGGCTACCGCGTGGCATTGATTTACTGATCATGCAAGCTGCGATTGCCAAGGCCGGCGCAGCCTGGTTGCCGCTTGATGCGGACACGCCGGTTGAGCGAATCGCAGTCTGCCTGGAAGATGCCAACGCCCCCGGTATCGTCACCTGCGGTCTGTTTTCATCAAAGCTGGGAACGCTTGATCGCAGCGTCTGGACGATAGAAAACCTGCTTCAGCCAACCGCAACACCGGTGCTAAAACGCATTGGCTTGCTCAGCACGCATCCTGCGTATGTGATTTATACATCCGGCTCGACTGGTAAACCTAAGGGTATTGAGATCACTCAAGGCGGGATCTGTCACTTTCTGCGCAGCGAAAACGCGGTCCTTGGCGTCCGTGGCTCTGACCGTGTATATCAAGGTTTTTCGGTCGCCTTCGACATGTCTTTTGAAGAAATATGGATCAGTTATCTGGTGGGTGCAACACTTTGGATCGCGCCCAAGGAACTTGCTTCCGATCCAGAGGCATTGCCGCTTGCATTAGCGGCAAACGGCGTGACGGTGTTGCACGCGGTGCCGACTTTGCTGGCTTTATTCAATCAGGACATTCCCAGTCTGCGTTTGATCAATCTGGGCGGAGAGATGTGTCCGGAAGCCCTGGTAAACCGATGGGCCAAACCCGGACTGCAAATTTTTAACACGTATGGGCCAACTGAGGCGACCGTCTCTGCCAGTTTAGCAGCATTGCGCGCCAACGAGCCGGTCACAATCGGTTCGCCTTTACCGAATTACGGCATGTTGATTATCAATCCGGCCACTGAAAACGGATTGATGCTGCTGCCACGCGGCGATACAGGGGAATTATGTATTACCGGTCCCGGAGTCGCAGCTGGTTATCTTGGCCGCGCAGATCTGACGGCGGAAAAATTCTTACCTAACCCCTGGTCGTCCAGTGAGCACGATGGCCGCCTATACCGCACCGGTGATCTGGCCCGCATAGAACAAGATGGCCGGGTTCAATGTCTGGGGCGCACCGACGATCAGGTCAAGATCCGTGGCTTTCGGGTTGAGTTGGGTGAGATTGAAGAAGTATTGGCACGACAGTCCGGCGTGGGTACCGTCGCCGTGATATTGCGGAATGAAGATGGAATTGATCAACTGATCGCTTTTATCGTTCCAGAAAACGGTGCTGCAATTGCTACCAGCGCCCTCCGCAGCGGACTCGGCAAGCACTTGCCACCTTATATGGTGCCTGGTTTTTTTGAAATCATGCAGGAGATGCCGCGGCTGACGTCCGGCAAAATTGATCGCAAAGCCCTCAAAATACGTCCGTTAACCGCAGCGAGTGCCGGAACCGCCGGGGTAGGTTCGGACACGGCAGAGACGCCAGCAGAGGTGGCTTTGTTCGCGGCCTTGACGACGTTATTTCCCGGACAGGTTATTCGCCGCGATGCTGACTTCTTTAGCGATCTGGGCGGTCATTCCCTCTTTGCTGCACGGCTTGCCTCTGCTTTGCGAGCCGATCCGCGCTATGCCCATGTCACCGTGCGCGACATCTATATGAACCGAGTGATCGGCCGCATCGCAGTAGTCTTGGCCGAGGAACCAGCAATCGCAGTTGCCGTCGATACCAGTTGGGTCGCGCCGTCTTCTTTAAAACGCTGGGTCTGCGGCGCTGCACAGGCCGCGGCAGTACCGTGGCTGGTTGCCATGCGCATGATGCAATGGCTGGCGCCATTTTTTACCTATCATTTTTTTACCGGCGATCCGGGCGACTCAATCCTGCGCGCAATCGCCATGTCAGTCGGGGTATTTTTGCTGGCGACATTTTTTGAGTTCGGCATAGCAATTGCTGCCAAGTGGCTTATTCTCGGACGCGTCAAGCCCGGGCGTTATCCGCTTTGGGGCATGACTTATTATCGCTGGTGGTTGACTGACCGTCTGATCGAGGCCGCGCCAACTTATTTGCTCAGCGGTTCCTCGATTTACACTTGGTGGCTAAGAGCGCTCGGCGCACGTATTGGCTCCGAAGTGTTGATTGGGTCCATGACATTACGGGTACATGATTTGCTGATAGTCGAAAACGGGGCCACCATCGGTAATGCCGTCAATTTTGAGAATGCCCGTGTCGAGCACGGTGAGTTGCGCCTCGGAATAATTGCCATCGGGCCGGAAGCCAACGTGGGCTCCTACGTCGTCATGGAAGGCAATACCTCGATTGGCAGTTTTGGGCATCTGGAAGGACAGTCCGCGCTCAGCGATGGTCAATCGGTCCCGGCAGACCGTGTTTGGGGCGGCTCCCCGGCACGCGATATCGGCGCTTTCGACAAGCGCTCTAACCCGCCGCGCCCGGCAGTAACACGCAGACGTCAGGTCTGTGAATCAATCTTCTTCCTGATCGGCGCGCTACTCATCACGACCCTGTTCTTCATGCCCGTTTTCCCAAGCTTTATTCTGATCGACTGGCTCGACAACTATGACCGCTTCCCATGGTTGCAAAGTAACCAGTTAAGTTTTCAGTTATCTAAATATTTTGTGATGGCTTTCCCGGCGACGGCGGTATTGATTATCTGCACTGCATTATTATCAGCCGGTATCCGCTGGAGTATCTTGCCACGGCTCAAAGCCGGTAGTTGGCCGGTTCGAAGCAATAAATATTGCAGCAAATGGTTGGTGAACCAGATTCAGGAATCCAGCTTGAGCGTACTGCATGGTGTCTATGCAACAATCTACGCCCCTTTCTGGTATCGTCTGCTCGGTGCCAAAGTTGGTCGCGGTGCTGAAATTTCTACCGCGCTGGGCGTGGTGCCGGACATGCTGACGTTAGGCGAAGAAACCTTCATTGCCGATGCCGTGTTACTCGGGGATGAACAAATCGACGGTGGCTGGATGCGGATGCAACCCACGGTTATTTCGCGCCGCAGTTTCGTCGGCAATGGTGCTTATATTCCCGACGGCACCACACTGCCGGAGAACGTCTTGATCGGCGTCCATTCGCGCGCGCCCGCCAATGACAAAATGCAGAATGGCGACGTGTGGCTAGGCTCGCCGCCGATCAATCTTCCCGCAAGAGAAGAAGTCTGTGGGTTTCCCGAGCATCTCACCTTCCGTCCCTCCAAACGACGCCGTCTCGGTCGTGGCTTGGTGGAAGCGTTTCGGATTGTCTCACCGCATGCCATCGTGATCGCCGTGGGTTATACGTTGGTCTTGAATCTGATGCCCTTGGCTGGTGCCGGACTGTGGGGCGAAGTGATCTGGTTACTAACCTTGTCAGGCCTGATGTACGGCGTCGGCACATTCATCTGGATTGTTTGTATCAAATGGTTATTTCTAAGACGCTACCATAAGTGTAGCGTCCCGATGTGGACGCCTTTTGTATGGTTATCCGAAGGCGTCACCAATCTCTACGAGGGAATCGCCGTACCTAACCTGCTCAATTACTTGCGTGGCACACCTTGGCTGCCGTTAGCATTTAACTTGCTGGGATGTAAAATCGGACGCGGCGTCTATCTCAATACCACAGACATCACCGAATTCGACTGCGTCTCCATCGGCGACTATAGCGAACTGAATGCCCTTGCCTGCCCGCAAACTCACCTGTTTGAAGATCGCGTCATGAAAATCGATCATGTCACTATCGGTAAGCGCGTGTATATGGGGCCGCGCAGCGCGGTGCTGTACAGCGCGATTGTGGGTGATAACGCCAAACTGGGCGCGCTGACGTTGGTCATGAAAGGTGAGCAAATTCCCGCTGGGACGAGTTGGCGCGGATGTCCTGCGGCGCCAGAGTTAAAGGGATCAGTTTGAACCACATCAGCACGCTCTGAACGATGCTCGAATACGGATCAGGGCAGCCTGTCGCTGCTATCCCATGGCCGCAGGCAGCCTCTGATCTGCAGAAAATTGGCATGACAGAAGATACCGATGGTTTGAAATCGCCACTGATCGTGATCAGCGTGATAACACCGCTTACGTCCATACGCGATAGCGCCCGAGAGAGAATTCGTATCGCACTAAGAGAAGCGTTGGGCTTCTTGCTGAATATGTCGCCCCTCTCAGTACCGTTAGTCACGGAACTGGGGCAACCCATCCGTCTGGCGCTGCCCGCTCTGCATCTTGGGCTTTCATTAAGCCACGAACCCGGCTTGTCAGTGGCAGCGATAAACCTGCGCGGCAAAGTCGGCATCGACCTGATGCGCGTCAATGCCATTGCCGACTGGCGACAAGTAGCGCAGGACTATCTCGGGCACGAAACTGTTAAGCGGATTGCCGATCTGCCATCAAGTGGTCAATCCCATGCGTTTGCGCAAGAGTGGACGCGTTACGAAGCATGTCTTAAATGTCTTGATATTGGTATCAGAGAGTGGGACCCGAGCCTGGATATCGAGATGCGTCAATGCATTGTAAATCCTTTGATTTTACCCAACGGCATGGTCGGCACCGTCGCCACTTTACCCGCCATCCCACCGCACATTAAATGATGGCGGCGCGTCTTGACATCACGCCCAGGTTCACTAGACGATCACTTTGCCGCGCATCGCTTTGTCTTGCCCACGTCGAGTCTTTTTTTCAACTCGTTTAAGCTGGGATGAATAACTCGGCTTGGTAGGACGACGGCGTTTTTGAACCACCGTCACCCCCAGCAACAACGCCCGTAGTCGCTCCAGAGCATCAAATTTATTTTGTTCCTGGCTGCGTGATTGCTGCGCCTTCAAAATGACGACGCCATCCTTGGTAATACGCTGATCCTGTAACGCCAACAGCTTCTCCTTATAAACAGCCGGGAGTGATGAGGCGTTGATGTCAAAGCGCAGATGAATCGCTGAGGAGACTTTATTAACGTTTTGGCCGCCCGGACCTTGCGCACGCACGCCAGTCATCTCAACCTCTGAGAGAGGAATGCTCAGACTATCAGTAATTAGCAGCAAATTTTGATCGTTAGGAGGGGACATTTGCCCTATTATAAAGCGGCAATTTCGAACGACCTAATCACCCCCAGCAAATACCACGGTTGCATTCCGATAAATTAAAGGGATCCCCTGATGCGCGCCAGAGTAATGAGAAACAATCGTTGGTTGATTTTGCTATTCATCGTTGCCATTGGCGCAGATGCAGATGCCAATGCAAGCGCGACCGAGCACTACACAATCGATCCCGACCATACGTTTTCTTCCTTCGAATATAGCCATTGGGGCCTATCGACGCAACGCAATCGGTTCGACCGCACCAGCGGCTACATTGCACTTGACCAGACCGCCGGAACCGGTGAGATCATGATTGAGATTGATGCGGCGTCTGTGAATACCGGCACCGAAATGTTTAATAAAGCCTTACGCGCGAGCGAATTTTTTGATGCCGAAAAATATCCGAAAATCCTCTTCACCTCCACGCACTTACTGTTTGACGGGGGCACTCTCAAACAAGTCGAGGGCGACCTGACCATTAAAGATATCACGCATACCGTGACGCTAGAAATAACCAATTTCAATTGTCGCTTTATGTTGCTATACGGCAAGCGTGCTTGCGGGGCCAATGGCTTTGTTAAAATTCTTCGCAGTGACTTCCACCTGGGCCGTTTTGTGCCGTTCGTCAGCGATGCAGTGACATTGCACGTAGTGGTCGAAGCGATCAAGGATTATTAACGCTCAGGAGCGCTTGCTTTGCCCGAAGCAGTTACAAGAAAATAGCTGGGCGGCAAGCGCAGAAGCGACGCCATTTTTGGCATTGTCACTGCGTTATAAGAACAGCCAGGAATACACTCCCCCTCCAACCACCAGCAAAAACGGAATCGAATAAGCGTGAAAGGTAATCCATGCTTTTTTGTCCGGCGTCATCCGCAAAGCAATGATATTGGCGAGTGAGCCCAGCATGAAACCAAACCCGCCGACGTTGACAGAGAAAGCGATCAATCGCCAGTCTCGCGTATATTCGGCCAGCAAAATCGCCGCTGGAACGTTGCTAATGAACTGCGATGCCACGATTCCCGCAAGATAGAGCCGTTGCGGATGTTCGAGGCCAGCACCTTGCATCAGTGAGTGCACGACAGGCAATTGCGCGACCAAGCGTAGATCGACGAACATTAAAATGAAGACCAGCAACAGCGCCCAGTCGATTCGCGCCACCACATTTCGCTGCGTCATGAGAAAAATTGCCAATACGACGAGCAAAGCGGGCACCGCATAATGCCGGTCTGTCAGAATTAAAAACGGCACGTACATGACGAGCGACAAAAGGAGCAGTTTTTTATTGATCGGCGACGCCGTCGCGTCCTCCTCAACCATCAATTTCAAACCCGGAAAGGCAACCATCGTCAGCAAAACCAATGGAATGATGGAAATATACACCATCGGTAACATCGCGATGACATAGTCCTGGAACGACAGATGGGAAAGTTGCCAGAGAAATAGATTTTGTGGATTCCCAATCGGTGTCAGCGCCGATCCTGCATTGGCCGCCAGAGCTTCAAAAATGATCAGACGGGTAATCGGCAATTTGATCGTTGAACGCAAACTCAGTGTCAACGGCACCATGACGAAAAGCCCCACATCATTCGTCAATAGCATCGACAGCAATGCAGTGGCAAGTACCAGAAAAACGGCAAGTGCGCGCTCTGTAGGCATTAATGAGGTCAGTTGCCGTCCCAGACGCGTTAAATACCCGCTCAGTTCCACACCCTTTGTGAGGACCAGTAAACCAGCCAGGGTAGCAATGGTGGGCCAATCGACTAGATGAGGATATTGGGGGACTTGCTGGGGAGCGATGGCTGATAAGACCAGCAAGATGATGAACAGGCTCTGGAAAAAATAATCTTTGCGTAATGTTTTAAATAAGGTCGTGAAAAAGGTTGAGAACAAAGATGCGGTTGGTGGAAGTTCAACATTACTTTTCATTATTGAATGAGTGATATTTGCACAGCGGTGAGCAGAATGGGACCATACAACAGACGCGGGCAATGAACCAACGCTGCAGGCATACAGCAACATACAACAACATACAGCACTCCGCTACCTTGCGCTGAATTCCCGCCAGCGGTCCCTAAGAAAGCTGGATTTAAGGCCATCTAAGCCGATGTGCTCTCAATTTCAAAGCGTAACTTTTTGATCGACGCATCAAGGTCGTTTTTCATCTCATCCCATGTATTGACTCCGCTATTTTTTAAATCCATGCATTTTTTATCAAGATCATGCAGGTCGCGCTGGAAACCCTGGACAACCGGTTCCAGACGTAACCTGGCAGCGCGGCTCGATTTTTTTGCCTTGACGTTAAGAACCTCGACCTTCGTCTTCAATTCGGATATTTGCTGACGCGCCGCTTTCAGGTACGTATCTCGCTGTACTTCGACGCCATACATTTTTTGGCGCCAATCTGGGGCAGATTCGGCGATCGTCATCTGGTACAGCCCTGAGAATATTATACCGGCGAGCAATAAAATGCCGATTTTTGACTTGGTAGGTTTGATGGTCCGCTTCATATGTGTCCCCCGGTATGCCTTGTAAAAATAGGCGCGGTTATAAAACATCTTTTTAGCGCCGCGACTCAACCGCACAATCGCAGAAATAATGGTCGACAGTGCAGTGCTGCCAATTTTAAACAACTGCCTCACGGTGCGTATGTTTGAAAAACACTGTTTGCGTCTGCGGTTTCAGACTATGCACGATCTTCCCAAGTTTCAAGGAAATCCTGGCGGCACGCACTTTCTGTTGACGGCGGAAAACATTGCAAACTTATACCGTGACAAAAAACCACATTATCCCGTTTGAAGGAATTGTTAATGCCACTCGCTCTCGGTCACGGCTCTCGGCAAGCGGATCGAAATTCCAAGAAAGGCCCCGCCATTAACCAAGAATTGGGTTGTGGAACAACCAATTACGATTACAATCGTACAATAAACACAACACTTATTATTGATCTGAGTCAAAAATTCGCGGTAAACAAGTCAATAAATGAACGCTTTATGAGCGTTTCTGCTTAAGAAAACAGGTTCCCGTCCTCATCTCTTTTATTTTTAAATGGATCAGACACGATGGTCAACACAACGCCTTTTCTTTCCCCTCACCCCGCATTCGTCGCGAACCCGAAGTCACATTGCGGGACGTGCAATTTGCGCGACTTATGCCTTCCGATAGGACTCGTTGATGCAGAACTCGATAGGCTAGATCATATAGTCAAACATAGACGGCGCATCGCCCGCGATGGCGTGCTGTATCGCATGAATGATCCCTTTGTTAACCTGTACGCCATTCGCGTCGGGCATTTCAAAACATATCAGGTCAACGCTAACGGCGCACATCACATTTCGGGTTTTCAAATGACCGGAGAGTTACTGGGTATGGAGGCCATCAGCTCCTACCGGCACCAGTGCAACGCCGTTGCACTGGAGGACAGTGAGGTCTGCGAGGTGCCGTTTTCGGAATTGGAAAACCTTTTGAAGGATGTCCCGATCATGCTGCATCATTTCCACCGAATGATGAGTCATGAGATCGCCCAGGACCGCAACGCGATGCTGCAATTGGGCAACCTTCGCGCAGAGCAACGTTTTGCCGCTTTTCTCCTGAACCTCTCGACGCGATACAAAAATCGCGGATATTCCGCGACACACTTTCAATTGCGCATGTCGCGCGAAGAAATCGCCAACTACCTGGGCTTAACCAATGAAACCATCAGCCGACTACTTTCGCAATTCAAGAAGACTGGTTGGGTCAAAGCCAACAACCGTGAAATTGCCTTGATAGACCTTCCCGCGTTACGGCTATTGGCAGAAGGAAAGTAAAAACATGGGTGATGACTAAAACGGCGCATTCGTACGCTTAAACTTTTTCCACTGTTTATTCAGTTTTTTTAGATTACCTTCACTCTGCAGAGAAACGACACTGCGCACATACCCTGAGACTTCAGTCAGTTGTGGCCTACCGACAGCGCAATGTTGCAATAACGTTTCGGCGACACGTGCATCGTTCAAATCTCCCAAGGTATCTTGAAGCGTGCTCAGCGCGCCCAAATAAGGTTTGATTTTCTTAGCGGGATATAACGAAGAAAAAAACGCCAGCCCGTAACGCATTTTTTTAGCAGCAATGCGTAATTGATGACGCTCTGCCGAATCGATAACATCTAGCCCCTCCCCGCGCTTAAGCAATTTCTTTTGATAACGGGCCAACTGTGCGGCGACGAACGGCCTTAACCGAGCCTGTCCAGGCGCTGGTGAAGAGGCGTCCCGATCCGGCCCCGCATCTACCGTTTGATTTGCGCTATGGATACACGCGCCCAAGGTTAATATCAGACGGGTATAACGGGCCGAATTGAGTACCTTTATGGCATCGGCTCGGCTCTTCTTTGCAAAATCGTGCGCCGTTTTCTGTAAAGGGGCAATCGTTTGCGGTCCGCGCACATCGAATGCAGCTGCCAATGTGGAACCTGCGAATACTTCCCAGTCGCGCGCCGCTCCCAGATGATGGCCTAACCATTGACACTCCGCCTTCAAAAATAAAGGCAAAGCTGCCGACTTGTGGCTAAAAATGGCAAGTGCTGAGCGCAGGCGACGCACGCCTATCCGCATCTGATGCACACTCTCTGCATCAGTACCAAATTTAACACCGCTTTCGTTGTCCTGAATTTGACGTAAACAGTCTCCAACAATTGCTTGGAAGCCCTGCGCTAGCGTTTTTTTATC